>NZ_JBNZFX010000030.1:0-302823 GCF_050709955.1 Massilia eburnea | reverse complement strand
GTTCAGCGGCATCAAGCGGATACGTTCGCGGCTGCCGTCCAGGTAGACAGCGGCGCCGATCTCGAAGAACGCGGCAAAGTTGCCAAGCGCGCTGTATGACATCAGGCAGAACAGGGCCAGCACGCCCGTCAGCCAGTGATTGGCGTCGAAGTAGAACAGGACGATGGCCAGGATCCAGCCGGCCAGCAGGATCGGCGACATGGCGAACACGCCCAGCAGCAGCATGCCGTCGAGCTTTTCGCGCAGCGATACCTTGTCGCTCACCATCAACGCGCCGGCATAGCGGAAGGCGGCCTGGTTGTGGCCCTTCGACCAGCGCATGATCTGGCGCACCCGCACCGGCCAGGTCTCCGGCACTTCCTCATAACATTCGGAGCGGTTCTGGTAGGCGGTCTTCCAGCCGCTTAGCAGCAAGCGGTAAGTCAGGTCGGTGTCCTCGGCCAGCGCGTCATCGCGCCAGCCGCCGATCGCGTCCAGCGCTGTGCGACGCACGCCACCAACGGTGCCGCCGTATTGCGGCACCAGCGACAGGTTCATGCGCGCCTGCTGGTCGACCTGGTAGCCGCCCGAGCGCTCCATGTCCAGCAGGCGGGTCAACAGGTTGCTGCCGGTATTCAGCGGCACCACGCGGCCCATCACTGCGCCGACTTCCGGGTCGAAGAATGGCGCCACCAGCTGGCGCAGCAAGCCGCGCCCCGGCACGTAGTCGGCATCGAACACGATCAGGATATCGCTTTCCACCTGTGCGGTAGCATCCTTCAATGCGGCCGCCTTGCCCGGCTTACCGCCACTACGGTGGAACGGCGTAATGCGGCCTGGATGCGCGGCGCAGATCTCGTCGATGATGCGGCGCGTATCGTCGGTCGAACGGTCGTTGACCGGCATGATGCGCAGGCGGTCGGGCGGGTAGTCCACTGCCAGCAGGGCGCGCAGCGAATCGGCAATCACCGCCTGCTCATTATGCGCAGCCACCAGCACGGTCACGCTCGGCCAGTTGCCGCTTTCGACATCCAGGTAAGGATGGCGCTGGACGCCGTACAGGCGGTTGAAGGTGAAGTAATAGTGGCGCACGGTGTATACCAGCACCAGCACGATCACGGCCCACAACAGATAGAGCATGATGGTCAGTGCGCGCGACGTCAGCACGTCTGGGTGGCGCGACCGGACCTGGTCGTGGATGCCGAGCCAGTTGCTGTTTTCGGCTTTTTTGTGCAAGGCTGAAGTGGGATCGAGGCTGAAGGCTGGCGCAGGCACTGCAGCAGCGGGAGCTGCCAGTGCCATCGACAGGGCCAGCCACCACCCGGCAACCAGCGCCAGGATTTGCAGGGTGAAACGGTGGCGTTCTGTCATCGGTTCAGCCTCTGCCGGTTCGGTGGGATCGGTCGATAAGACATTCTAGCAAATCAAGTTTCGCTTCGGTCAACAGTGGCTGCCGGTACCGCCGCAGCGAATGGTGCGGCCAGTTGCCCAACCAGATGGCAGGAAACCGGCGTATCGCTGCCATATTCCGCCGGCCAGCTTGGCGGCAGGTGATGGGTGCCGAAAATCCGGTCCAGTACCGGCAGCATGGCGGCAAAGTTGCGGTCGACATGCTCATGCCGCGTATGGTGCCAATGATGGAAGGCCGGCGTCGACAGCAGCCACTCCAGCGGCCCCAGGCGCACGCGGATATTCGAATGAATAAAAAAGCCCCACACGCTGCCCACCAGGATCACCGCCATCGGGGTCGCGCTGCCAGCCACGCCGGGTCCGGCCAGGCCAAGCACATACAGTGGCAGGAGGCTGCACAGCCGCGTGAACAACAGGTCGACCGGATGCGCGCGCGTATTGGTCAGGAAGTAGACGTGGGCGGCGCTATGGTGCACCGCGTGGAAGCGCCACAACAGCGGCCAGCTGTGCGCCAGGCGGTGCGACCAGTAGGCGCCAATATCCCCGACCAGCAGCGCCAGCAGCAGGCGCTGCGCCAGCGGCAAGCCGGCCAGCGTTTCGGGTATGGCAACGGGAATCAAGTTGCGCGCCAGTTGCGCGCAGAGCGCCAGCGGCACTGCCAGCACCAGTATCGGCAGCAGGCTGTTGGCAAAATAATAGAACAGGTCAGGCCAGTGCTGGCGCTCGCCCGGCTGCGCCTGGCGCACGGCGAAATAGCGCTCCAGCGGCAGGAAGATGGCGCACAGTAGGCACAGCCATACCACAAGCCGCAAGAGCTGTTCGGCCATGGCTGTCACGGCAGGACTTCCGCTTAAGGCTGGCGGCGACGGCGTGCCACGGCCAGCAAGCCAAGCCCGGTCAGCATCACCAGCAAGCTGGCCGGCTCAGGTATGTCGGCAGGCGGCGAGCCGTCATCCGGGCTGCTGATGGCAAACAGCGACACACCGTCAAGCAGGGAAAACGGCGGATGGCCTTCCGGCGTCCCGGCTGCCAGGAAGGACAGCAGGCTGCCGCCGGACTTGGCGGTAAAGGTGAACGCTTCCTGCATCCAGCCGCTCGAGGCGTGGCTTTGGTTATTGTAAGTGGCGGTCTCGAAGGTATTGCCGTCGATGCTCACGCTCCACTTTTCACTGGTTTCGCCGTGGAAGCCCCACTGCTGGGCGGCCGCCCATTCGAACTTCAGCATATAGGTAGTACCGATGACCAGGCTATTGATTGCCTGCTGGATCGGGACTACCCCATAGGCGCCGTCGGCGGCAATGAAGTTGCCGCCGTTGGCGCTGTGCGCCAGCGCGTTGGCACCGCCGTTATTGGCGCCCCACAGCGTCAGGGGAATATCGTTCTGGCTGCCGAACCAGGTCATGGCGCCACTGGTGTCCGCGGTGCCGGAAGCGAAGACAAAATTGTAGCCGCCAGGCGCAGTCCAGCCGGACACGGCGGTATTGAAGTCCAATTGGCCATTGCCGTTGGTGCTAAGTTCAAAACCGCCGTTCTGTACCAGGTTGACCGGGCCGGCCTGGACCGCCGACGCCAGCACGAAGGCTGCTGCCGCCGCGAAACCTTGCAAAACTCTGCTCAACACTGAGTTCTTCATAATTCTTCCTTGAAATTCAAATGTCCTGAAGGAACACAAGCAAGAATTATGCCAAACTCAATAGCTCATCAGTAAACTACTGAGTACAAAGATGATTCTTTACGGAAACGCCTCTTATTTGAATGCCAAAGAAACTTAGTGTAAAGAAATCCGACACTAACTATTGAAAGGTCAGCGGTAATAGGCTTCGCTGGCAAAGGTGATGAAGCCGACCAGCGCTACGGCGCTCAGCAGGACGATCAGCAGGCGTCCAAATTTCGGGGTGCCGTCATCGTCGTCGGTTGGGCGGTTCTGGTCGGTCATATTCACTCAAGGCAGTAGGATGGTGGAGCCGGTGGTGCGGCGCGCTTCGAGGTCGCGATGCGCCTGCCCCACATCCGCCAGATTATACCGCTGCTTGATTTCGATCTTCACGTCGCCGCGCGCCACCACGTCGAACAGCGATTGCGCGCAAGCCTCAAGGTCGGCGCGCGTTGCGGTGTAGTTGCCCAGCGCAGGCCGGGTCAGGAACAGCGATCCGCGCGAAGCCAGTTCGCCCAGCGAGAAGTTGGCCACCGGCCCGGAAGCATTGCCGAAGCTGACCATCATGCCGCGCGGCTGCAGGCAGTCGAGCGAACCGATGAAGGTATCCTTGCCGATCGAATCGAACACGGTCAACACCCCCTTGCCGCCCGTGATCTCGCGTACCCGTTCGGTGAAGTTCTCCTGGTTGTAATTGATCGCATGGGTCGCCCCATGCGCCAACGCCAGCGCGACCTTCTCGTCGGAACCGGCGGTGCCGATCAGGTTCACGCCCAGGGCACGGGCCCACTGGCAGGCGATCAGGCCCACGCCGCCAGCGGCCGCATGGAACAGGATGGTGTCGCCCGCCTTGACCGGCGCCGCACTATGGAACAGGTATTGCACCGTCATCCCCTGCAGCATCATGGCAGCCGCGGTGTCGCTGCCGATGGCATCCGGCAGCTTGACCAGCAGGCTGGCGGGCATATTGCGCGCCTGCGCATAGGCGCCGTTCGGACGGCCGGCATAGGCCACCCGGTCGCCCACCCGCACATGGCTCACGCCCTCTCCCACCGCCTCCACCACGCCCGCGCCTTCCTGGCCCAGGCCTGCCGGCAGCGGTTGCGGGTATAAGCCGGTGCGGAAGTACACGTCGATAAAGTTAAGGCCGATCGCCTCGTGGCGCACCGTCGCCTCGCCGGGACCTGGTGCCCCTACTTCGACGTCGACGTATTCCATCACTTCCGGGCCGCCGCTGCGGGACATGCGTATCGCCTTAACCATTACATACTCCTTTAGTGTGTGATGAAGCCGCGCTCGCGCAGCCATTGCGTCATGCGTGGATAGTGCTCGCGCGCCCAGTGCGTGGAGTTGATGTAGGCGCTGCCGCCGTCGACATCGGTTTCCCACAAGCCGTGTGCGGCACGCGGCAACATCCACACCTGGTGATCCTTGTGGCCGCTCGCATCCAGCGTTTGCTGGAACAATGTGGCGCTCTTATGCACCGGCACGAAAGCGTCTTTCTCGCCCAGGATATACACCACGGGCGCCGTCAATCTCTTCAGGTCCGGCAGCGGGTCGTAGCTGTAGAAGGCGGTGCTGGTGTCACTCGGCTTCTCTTTCAGCGTATCCGGCACGATTTCGACCTGGCTGGCCCAGCGCGCGGTTTCGCCGGCGCGGGCTGCGGCCAGCAATTCGGCACGGTTGGCGCCACGGCTGGTCACCCAGCGCATCAGCTTTTCCTGGTAGGCGGTGCCGGCCTTCACATCTTCTTCGCTGAAGCCTTGCGCGCGCAGAGTGTTCTCAATGCGGTAGACCTCTTGCTCGGCTGGCGGCACGGCCGACGCGGCTTGCGCGATCACGAAGGCGACCTTTTGCGACCGGATCGCGGCCAGCGGCGCCAGCCAGCCGCCCTGGCTATGGCCCCAGGTGCCGATGGCGTCCGCCTTGATGTCGCTGCGCTTGCCGAGCAACTCGATGCCCGCGATGGCATCGTCGGCCAACTGCTCCATGGTGGCCTTATTGAACTCGCCACTGGATTTGCCGACGCCGCGCTTGTCGTACATCAGCGCGGCCATGCCGTGAGCGGCAAAGTAATAGGCTTGCAGTGCATAGGCGCCGCGCGGCGCGGGGCTGGACATCTGCGTCAGCACGATGGCCGGGAACGGCCCCTTCCCTTCCGGCAGCACCAGGGTGCCGGACAGGGTGACGTCGCCATTCCTGAATGTGACTTCTTCGGAACGGAACTGCAGGCGGCGGCCGGTTTCCTTCTTGCCGGCTTGCTGCCATACCACCTTGTTGCCCTCGAAGCGCATGGTGGTTTCGCGCACAGCGGGATTGAGGTTGCCGGCGCCTGCGTAATACACGTTCGCGCTTTCGGCGAACATGGAAGCATAGCGGCCGCTACGCATGTCGCTGTAGAACATTTGCGGGAAGTCGCCCCACTCCGACAGCACGACTACGCGCTTGCCGGGAAATTCATAGGCCCCGAGCAGCGGCTGGTGGCGCGCAGGATCGTCGGCCAGGGTGCGGCGGAAGGCAAACCTGCCGTCTTTCCCATTCAGGCTTACTTTGCCGGACAACAGTTCGCCTTGCAGCTTGCCGTCGAATTTCAGCACGCCGTCCGGGCCCGGCAGGTCGAAGCGTACATGGCTGCCCTGCTGCGCAACTGCGCCGAGCGGCACGCCTTTCTTCTCGAAGGCGGGCATGTCCACCGTTGCTTTGCCATCGGCGCCAAAATGCGGCCGCAGGAAGTTGAAGTCGTTGCCGACCCCGTAAGTGCCGACCCAGTGGCCGGCAAGCGCCGGCGCCGCCGCGTGCGCGGTTGAAGCAATAGCCAATGCGGCAATGCCGCCCAGGATGGATTTCATATGCAGTCTCCCCGATTTTGTCATGAGGGCGCCACATTGCCAGCGCGCCGGGCGCCGGCCAAGAATCATGCGACAGGCTGCGGTTTTGCGGCATCAGCCTGCAATTGGGACAGCACCAGGTGGGCGGTCGCCAGGTTGGTAGCGCAAGCAACATTGTGCACGTCGCAGGCACGCACCAGTGCATTGATGTCCGGCTCGTGCGGCTGCGGCGTCATCGGGTCGCGCAGGAAGATGACGGCATCGATATGCCCATCCACCAGCAAGGCGCCGATCTGCAGGTCGCCACCCAGCGGACCGGAATGCTTGCGCTCCACTGTCAGTCCCACTTCCGCAATCAGGCGGCCGCCCGTGGTGCCGGTCGCGCACAGTTTGCAGGTACGCAGGAAGCCGGCGTACTCGCGGGCCAGCGCGATCATGTCGTCTTTTTTCTTGTCGTGGGCAATCAGGGCAATGCGGGGCGTCATGTCTCTTTACCTTTCACTTTCGACAGCAAGGTAGATACCAGCCAGCACCAGGGCCGTTCCCGCCAGCTGCCAGCTGGTGACGGGTTCGGGACAGGGATGACGGCGCCAAGGAACAGCGTGGAAACAGGACCGATCATGCCCGCCAGCGAGGCAGGGCCGGCGCCGATGCGCTGCACACCGCGATCATGGTCATAAACAACCGGCATCAACCGTGCACAGGATACCGTTCACCAGCGACAGGCCGTACACCTCCATCGGCTGCACCAGCATGCCGGCGGGCCGCAGCAGGAAGAATTGGCCGATGCAGGCCGCGCTGGAGGACGCACATGGCATACGACACCAGGCGCAGCGAGCCAAGGCGCTTGACCATTTCGCCGGAAGCCAGAAGGTACAAAGGCGTATGCCACGGCGGACACCCAGCACCAGCAGCGAGCCCAGGGCCACGTTGCTGCCACAGGTCATGGAAGAACACCAGCACGATGCCGGCATATGCGGTCAGCAGCGAGAGCCATTGGCTGCGGCCGATATGCTTCTTCAGCCACAGTGCGGAGCCCAGCAGGACGAAGGTCGGGGTCAGGAACAGGATCAGGCGTTCCAGGCCGACGGTGATGAATTGCAGCCCGAGGAAATCGAGGTAGGAGGACAGGTAGTAGCCAACCAGGCCCAATCCGACCAGGCGCCATGCATCGGCGCGGCTCAAGGGCGCTGCGGTGCGCATCTTCCACAGCGCGATGGCGGCAAAGACCGGCAGGGAGAACAACATGCGGAAGGCAATCACCGTGACGGCGTCGAGATGGTAGCGGTACAGCAGCTTGGCCACGATGGCCTTGGTGGAAAACAGGACGGCGCCGCCGATAGCAATGGCCAACCCGCCCAGGTAGGCGGCACGTTTGCCCTGCGCTTCCGATGTGGCTATTTCCATGCCACCATTGTAGCGGCAAGCCGCCAGGCTTGCTGGCGGCTGCCAAAAAGGCGGGCTGGCGCCCGCCCCTGCCTCTTTTTAGGAGACGACTACGGCAGCCTGGCCTGCCGTTACGGTGGCGGTCGTGACCCTGGCGATCACGGTCGCAGGCGCGTTGCCGCCGACCAGCTTGTTGACCTGCTTGAACTGGGCCACCAGCGAACCCGGCGTCAGCGTCACCACGGTAAAGCCTTGCGCGTCTGTGTTCACGTGGCGCAGCCATGGATTGCTGTTAAGGCTGGCCAATTGCTGCGCCAGGCCGACCAGGGTGGCGAAATTGGAATCGGCCTTGATGGCCGACAGCACCGCGTCCATGGTGGCGTCCAGCAGCGCTTCCGGCACGCCTTTCGCACCCAGCGCGCCGCGCAACTGGATCATCAGCGAAGTCGCCAGCGAATCGGCGGTCGGCGACACCTTGCCCATGGTGTAGTCCAGCAGGTTGACGTTCAGCGCGATGGTGCCCACGTTCGGCACCGGCACCGACAGCGGCAAGGACACCAGCGTGCCCAGGCTGCCCAGGCTGGCAGCGGCTTCGCGCAGGTAGGTGAAGAAGGAATCGGAGCTGACGCCGGCCGACACCAGGTCCACCATCACCGGCGTGCCGCCGCCAGCGGCATCGTAATCGTCGTTGACGGTGCCGGCGAAGAAGGAGTGGATGTCGCCGGTCAGCGCCACCACGTTGCCGATGTTGTTGGTCTTAAGGTGCGACATCAGCGCCTTGCGCTCGGCGTTATAGCCATCCCACTGGTCGCAGTTGATCAGGAACTTGCGGAAGTAAGGCGCCAGCGCGGCAGCCTGGCCCGAGGCGACCACGAACACCGATGCCGCCTTGTTGGCCTGCACGTCCGGCTTGATGTAACCGATGGCGATGCCTTGCGCCGCTGCGGTAGCCTGGGCCACGGCGCCCGACTTGGCTTCCGCCTGGCCGAACGCCAGTACCGCCACGCCAGCCTGGACCGAAGTCAGGCCGGCGCCGACGGCGGCCGTCAGGCGTGCACTGGTATCGCCGCCACCGGCGGCGGCAGTGCCGATCGCGGTCGCGGCAGCCGCCGCGACGGAAACCGAGGCGCCGGCAGTCATGGCGCCGACGATGGCGCCGGCCACCGGCACGTTGCCGCCGGTCGAGGTGGCGGCCGTGGTGCCGATGTCGGTGGCCAGCTTGGCCACTGCCTGCAATGCCACCAGGGTGGCGATGGCGTCGGTGCCGCCCAGGCCCATGCGCAGCAGCGATACTTCATTGCCCCACAGTTTCCAGTTGGCGCTGGAAGCCTTCATGGTGCTCTTCCACCAGTCGCGCTGGGTGGCGCCCAGCATGCTGACGGCAGCCAGCGGATCGCTGCCGCCAACGGCAGCCACCTTCTGCGCTTCGGCGGCGCTGTACAGGTCCTGCGCCACCAGGTAGCGCGCGCCGATGCTGCCAAGCGGCTGGCCGGTGGCTGGATTGGCCATCTGCTCGGGCACCACGTGGTCGGCGCGGTACAGGCGCTGGTCGGTCATCACCAGCTGCATCAATTTGCCGAACTGGAAGTCGCGGTAGATCTTGATGTTCTGGAAGCCGGTGGCTGCGCTGTCGAGGGTAACGTCGGCCGGCATGAATTCGAACCAGGCCTGGTTGGCGCTGCGGCGGCGGTTGGTGTCGTGCTTCTCGCCTTCCGAATAGGTCTGGGTATCGCCCCAGGAGTCATCGCTGAACTCGTGGTCATCCCAGATTGCGATGAAGGCGAAGCGCTCATGCACCGCCTGCAGGCGGGTATCAGTGCGGTACTTCTTATACAGGTAGCGGTAATCGGCCAGGGTGGTCGCGTATTTCGCGCCCGAGCTGCCGTTCTTGAAGGTGCCGTCCGGCAGGGTCAGTGCGCCATGGCGGGCTTCGACCGAGCCGACCTGGAAAGCTTCACCCACGGTTTCGTAAATGTAGTCGCCGAGGTGGACGATGAAGTCCAGTTTTTCATTCTTGGCAATATGGTCCAGCGCGCCCCAGTGGTTGATGCTCCAGTCCTGGCAGGTCAGGTAGGCGAACTGCAGCTGCGACACGCTGGCCTCGGCCGCCGGTGCGGTCTTGAAGCGGGCCACGTTGGAACGCACGTCGCCGGCGGTGAACTGGTAGAAATACGCCGTATTCGGCTGCAGGCCGGTGACCTTGTGGCGGATCGTGTTATCGAAATCGGCATTGAGCTCGATCTGCGCATCGACCACCAGCGTGCCCGCGATGGCCTTGTTGCTGCCGAGGGAGGCCGCATTGTCGGCGGCGGTGACCTGCACGCGCACCGTCACGCCGCTCTTGACGGTGACAGCCGCCACGTCGTCCAGGGAGCTCGGCACCACGCGGGTCCACAGCAGGATGCTGTCGGCACGGGGATCGCCGGAGGCGACGCTTTGCGGGAACTTCCAGTTGGCGCCGGTCGCGGGCGGCAAGCCCGGTGCGGGCGGAGTGTAATCACTGCCGCCGCAGCCCACCAGGCCGCTGGTCGCAGCCGATACAGTGATAAAGCCGCCCAATTTGATAAATTGCCGACGATCCATAGGTCTCCTTCATGATAAAAATTATTGTTTTAGGATATTAACTTTACAAGCTGATGAAATAACCCCGAAGAAAGCTACTAAACATGCCGGCACGGCTTGCGGAAGCACTTTTGGTCGCGCCGGCGCGACAAATTCAGGGAGGTACCGGTATGCTAGAATGTCGCCCTCGATTGGATACCGTCTAAGGAAGATTGAACATGGCTGGACACAGCAAATGGGCCAATATTAAGCATAAAAAGGCTGCAACGGACGCGAAACGCGGCAAAATCTGGACACGCCTGATCAAGGAAATCACGGTGGCAGCACGCATGGGCGGCGGCGACCTGAACTCCAATCCGCGCCTGCGCCTGGCTGTCGACAAGGCCGCTGACGCCAATATGCCCAAGGACAACGTGAACCGCGCCATCACGCGCGGCACCGGCGGCGGCGACGGCGCCAACTATGAAGAAGTCCGCTACGAAGGCTACGGCATCGGCGGCGCAGCCATCATCGTGGACTGCATGACCGACAACCGGGTGCGTACCGTGGCTGAAGTGCGCCATGCCTTCAACAAGTACGGCGGCAATATGGGTACCGAAGGCTCCGTGGCCTTCATGTTCCAGCACACCGGCCAGCTCCTGTACGCGCCGGGCACCGACGAAGCCAAGCTGATGGACGCAGCGCTGGAAGCCGGCGCCCAAGACGTGGTGACCGACGAAGAAGGCGGTATCGAAGTGCTGTGCGGCCCGCACGACTTCCCGGGCGTGAAAGACGCGCTGGAAGCAGCCGGCTTCAAGGCCGAAGTAGCGGAAGTGATCATGAAGCCAGCCACCGAGACCGTATTCACCGGTGACGACGCGGCCAAAATGCAAAAGCTGCTGGATGCACTGGAAAACCTGGACGACGTCCAGGAAATCTATACCAACGCTGTCATCGAAGAATAATCCTTATGAAGATCCTGGTAGTCGGCTCGGGTGGCCGTGAACACGCTTTGGCTTGGAAACTGGCGCAGTCGGAACGCGTACAGATGGTCTACGTTGCGCCTGGCAACGGCGGCACCGCACGCGACGTGCGCCTGGAAAACCTGCCGATCACCGACCTGGAGGAACTCGCTGCCTTCGTCGAGAAAGAGCATATCAGCCTGACCGTGGTTGGCCCGGAAGTGCCGCTGGCTGCCGGTATCGTCAACCTGTTCCGCGCGCGCGGCCTGAAAGTATTCGGCCCGACCAGGGAAGCGGCGCAGCTTGAGTCGTCCAAGGACTTCGCCAAGGCCTTCATGAAGCGCCACGGCATCCCGACCGCCGAATACGAAACCTTCGCCGACGTAAAAGCGGCCCACGCCTACGTCGACGCCAAAGGCGCGCCGATCGTGATCAAGGCCGACGGCCTGGCCGCCGGCAAGGGTGTGGTGGTTGCCATGACCCTGGAAGAAGCGCACGGCGCGGTCGACCACATGCTGTCCGATAACGCCTTTGGCGACGCCGGTGCGCGCATCGTGATCGAAGAATTCCTGGCCGGCGAAGAAGCCTCCTTTATCGTCATGTGCGACGGCAAGAACGTGCTGCCGCTGGCCACCTCGCAAGACCACAAGCGCCTGCTGGACAACGACCAGGGCCCGAATACCGGCGGCATGGGTGCCTACTCCCCTGCCCCGATCGTGACCCCGGCCATGCATGCGCGCGTGATGCGCGAGATCATCATGCCTACCATCCAGGGCATGGCGAAAGACGGCATCCAGTTCACCGGCTTCCTGTATGCCGGGCTGATGATCGACGCCGCCGGCAATCCGAAGACGCTGGAATTCAATTGCCGCATGGGCGACCCGGAAACCCAGCCGATCATGTCGCGCCTGAAGACCGACCTGCTGGGCGTGATGGAACACGCGGTCAACGGCACGTTGGACCAGGTGGAACTGGAATGGGACCGCCGCACCGCCGTTGGCGTGGTGCTGGCTGCCGCCGGCTACCCTGACGCGCCGCGCAAGGGCGACCATATCCACGGTATCGCGGCTGAAACGGCCGATTCCGTGACCTTCCATGCCGGCACTACCGACGATGCGGACGGCAAGCTGATCACCTCCGGCGGCCGCGTGCTGTGCGTGGTGGGCCTGGGCGACAACATCAAGATGGCGCAGAAGCAGGCCTACGAAGCGGTCGACAAGATCGGCTTCGAAGGCGTGCAGTTCCGCCGCGATATTGGCTGGCGCGGGTTGAAGCACTAAAACCGGTAAATCAGGGTCCGACCCAAGGGTCGGACCCGCAAAGCGACCGCCGCCGATCGGGTCTGACCCTTGGGTCAGACCCTGGTTTATCGGTTTTAAAGAGAGCAAAGAAAAAGAAAAATGACCGCCCCCGCCCCACAAGACGTCAAAGCCTGGCTGCTTGGCCTGCAAGAGCGCATCATCTCCGCGCTGGAAGATGTGGACGGCAAGCCATTCCTGCGTGATGCGTGGCAGCGCCCTGAAGGCGGCGGCGGCATTTCGCGCCTGATCGAAGAAGGCAATGTGTTCGAGCGCGGCGGCTGCAATTTCAGCCACGTGACCGGCGCCAAGCTGCCGCCATCGGCCTCGGCGCACCGTCCGGAAGTGGGCGGCCAGCCATGGGAGGCCATGGGCGTGTCGCTGGTACTGCACCCGCGTAACCCGTATGCGCCGACCGTGCACATGAACGTGCGCTTCTTCAGCACCACCACGGCCGACGGCAAGCCGGTTTGGTGGTTCGGCGGCGGCATGGACCTGACGCCGTACTATGGCAACAAGGAAGACGCGAAGCACTTTCACGTGACCTGCCGCGATGCCCTGCAGCCTTTCGGCGGCGAGCTGCATCCGAAGTTCAAGAAGTGGTGCGACGAGTACTTCTACCTGAAGCACCGCAAGGAAGCGCGCGGCGTGGGCGGCATCTTCTTCGACGACTTCAACGCGCTCGGTTTCGAGAAGAGTTTTGAAATGACCCGTAGCGTAGGCGACGCATTCCTGGCCGCCTACCTGCCGATCGTGCAAGCCCGCAAGGACGCGCCGTACGGTGAACGCGAGCGCGACTTCCAGGCCTACCGCCGTGGACGTTACGTCGAATTCAACCTGGTGTTCGACCGCGGCACCCTGTTCGGCCTGCAGTCCGGCGGCCGCACGGAGGCAATCCTGATGTCCATGCCGCCGGTGGTCAAATGGCGCTACGACTGGCATCCGGAAGACGGCAGCGCGGAAGCGGCGCTGTATACCGACTTCCTTCCGCACCGCGACTGGCTGGCCGAGTGAAACGCTGCATCGCACTGCTGGGAGGCAGTTTCGATCCGGTGCACATCGGCCACGTCGCGCTTGGCAAGCAATTTGTCCAACTGCTGCAAGCCGATGCACTGCTCGTGATTCCCGCCCTGCCCTGGCAAAAGGGCGCGCTGGTCGCGACGCCGCAGCAGCGGGTGGAGATGCTGACTCTGGCCTTTACCGGCCTGCCCTGCCCGGTCACGATCGACTGGCAGGAGCTGGCGCGTGGCAGCGCCACTTATACGATCGAAACGCTGCGGGCGATCCGCGCCGACGTGGGGCCAGATGTATCGCTGGCCTTCCTGATGGGCGCCGACCAGCTGCAGCGACTGAATACCTGGCACGAATGGCGCAACCTGTTCGACCTGGCCCACTTCTGCGTGGCGGCCAGGCCCGGCTTCGAGCTGGACGACGCCCACGTGCCGGCCGAGGTGGCAGCTGAATTCCAGCGCCGCCTGGCCACGCCGGAGCAGGTCAGGAACACCCCGGCGGGCAGGACCATGCTGGCGGCCGATTTGGCCGTCGACATCTCGGCCACTGCCATTCGTGCTGCATTACAACGGGGGGATGGGGCGAACTCGCTTCTGCCACCGGTAGTGCTAGACTATATTGAACAACATAATTTGTATAAGAACTAAATAATGGATATCAAAAAACTGCAAACCCTCGTCGTGGACGCCCTGGAAGACGTGAAAGGCCAGGAAATCGTCGTATTCGACACCACCGGCTTGACCAGCCTCTTTGACCGCATCGCCATCGCTTCCGGTACCTCCAACCGCCAGACCAAGGCACTGGCTGCCTCGGTGCGCGACAAGGTGAAGGAAGCCGGCGGCGACGTGATCGGCATCGAGGGTGAAGACACCGGCGAATGGGTGCTGGTGGACCTGGGCGACATGATCGTCCACATCATGCAGGCGCCGATCCGCGCTTACTACCGCCTGGAAGAAATCTGGGGCGAAAAGCCGGTGAAACTGGGCGCCGCCAAGCGCAAGTCGACCACCGAAGGCAAGGAAGCAGCCGCCAAGGAAGCCACGCCGAAGAAATCCGGCCACCTGGCTGCCAGCAAGGCTGCCAAAGCCGCCGAGCCGGTAATCGAGAAAAAGCCGGCTGCCAAGAAGCCTGGCACCGCCAAGGCAACCGCCGCTGCCGGCGCCGTGGCCAAGAAAGCCGCCGCCAAAAAGGCTGCGCCGAAGGTCGTCGCGCCGGAAGGCAAGAAAGTGAAGGTTGCTTCCACCAAGACCGCCGAGGCATCCGCCAAGGCCGCCAAGGAGAAGAAAGCCGCTTCCGCTGCCGCAACGCCGGTCAAGACCGTCATCAAGCGCCTGAAGAAGGCTGCGGCAGAGTAAGTGCAGCTGATCATCGCTGCGGTCGGCCATAAAATGCCGGCCTGGATCGAAAGCGGCTTCACCGAATACGTGAAGCGCATGCCGCCGGAATTGCGCATCGTGCTGAAGGAAATCAAGCCCGTTGAGCGTTCCGGCAGCAAGACCGCCGCCACCGCCATGGCCCTGGAACGGGAGCGTATCGAGGCGGCCCTGCCGAAATCGGCGCGCATCATCGCCCTCGATGAACGCGGCAAGGACCTGACCAGCGTGGGCTTGTCCCAGCAGCTGGAAGCCTGGCAGCAGGATGGCCGCGATACCGCCTTCCTGATCGGCGGCGCCGACGGCCTCGATCCGGGGCTGAAAGCCAAGGCGGAAGGCATGCTTCGCCTGTCCAGCCTGACCCTGCCGCATGGCATGGTACGCGTCATGTTGGCCGAACAGTTGTACCGGGCGTGGACAATTACACAAAACCACCCTTATCATCGTGTCTAACCCTTAAGGCAACCGATGAAACTGGCCGAAAAAAAGATCTTCCTGGCTTCCAAGAGTCCACGCCGGCGCGAATTATTGCGCCAGATCGGCGTGGACTTTGAGTTGCTATTGCTGCGCAACGACGGCCCGCGCGGGCCGGACGTGAGCGAAAACGTGCATAGCGGCGAAGAGCCGCTGGCCTATGTCGGCCGCGTGGCCCAGGAAAAAGCCGATTTCGCCTGGGACATGATCCAGCGCCGCCGCCTGATCCTGCGCCCTATCTTGGCCGCCGACACCACCGTCACCATCGATGGCGAGATCCTCGGCAAGCCGGCCAATGCGCGCGAAGCTACCGACATGCTGCACAAGCTGTCGGGCCGCACCCACCAGGTGCTGACCTCGGTCGCCGTGCATTCGCAAGACTTTTCCGGCCATATCACCCAGGTCTCCGAGGTCCGCTTCGGCAAGCTGTCCGAATCCGACATCAAGACCTATTGCGCCACCACCGAACCTTACGACAAGGCCGGCGGCTATGGCATCCAGGGCCTGGCCGCCCTGTTCGTGGAACACATCGAAGGCAGCCACTCCGGCATCATGGGCCTGCCGCTGTACGAAACGGCGCAACTGCTGCGCCAGGCAGGATTGAAACTCCCCTGATGAACGAAGATATCCTCATTAATATCACCCCCCAGGAAACCCGCGTCGCCCTCATCATGCAGGGCGCCGTGCAGGAACTGCACATCGAGCGTACGCTGACGCGCGGCCTGGCGGGCAATGTCTATTCCGGCAAAGTGGTGCGGGTGCTGCCCGGCATGCAGTCGGCCTTCATCGACATCGGCCTGGAACGCGCAGCCTTCCTGCACGTGGCCGATATCTGGGAAGCCCGTCCGCACGACGGCGCCCAGAACGCCACCCCGACCGCGATCGAGAAACTGCTGTTCGACGGCCAGGCGCTGACGGTGCAGGTGATCAAGGACCCGATCGGCACCAAGGGCGCGCGCCTGTCGACCCAGATTTCGATCGCCGGCCGCATGCTGGTCTACCTGCCGCAGGACGGCCATATCGGCATCTCGCAGAAGATCGAGAAGGAAGCCGACCGCGAAGCCCTGCGGGCACGCATGCAGGGCCTGCTGCCGGAAGACGAAAAAGGCGGCTACATCGTGCGCACCCAGGCCGAAGACGCCTCCGACAGCGACCTGCAGGCCGACATCGAATACCTGCGCAAGACCTGGGGCGCGATCTGCCACGGCGCGCGCACCCGCCCGCCGACATCCCTGCTGCACCAGGACTTGAACCTGGCGCAGCGCGTGCTGCGCGATTTCGTGCACGACGAAACGGCAACCATCCAGGTAGATTCGCGCGAAAACTTCCTGGCGCTGACGGAATTCGGCCGCGTCTACACGCCGTCGGTGCTGTCGCGCCTGCAGCACTACACCGGCGAACGCCCGCTGTTCGACCTGTATGGCGTGGAGGAGGAAATCCACCGCGCGCTGGGGCGCCGCGTCGACCTGAAGTCCGGCGGCTACCTGATCGTCGACCAGACCGAGGCCATGACGACCATCGACGTCAACACCGGCGGTTTCGTCGGCGGCCGCAATTTTGCCGACACCATCTTCAAGACCAACCTGGAAGCGGCGCACGCCATCGCGCGCCAGCTGCGCCTGCGCAACCTGGGCGGCATCATCATCCTCGACTTCATCGACATGGAGAACAACGAGCACCGCAACGCCGTGCTCGCGGAGCTGAAGAAAGCCTTGGCGCGCGACCGCACCAAGGTGTCGGTGTCCGGCTTCTCCGCGCTGGGACTGGTGGAAATGACCCGCAAGCGCACGCGCGAATCGCTGGCCCACATCCTGTGCGAGCCCTGCCCGGCCTGCGAAGGCAAGGGCCAGGTCAAGACCTCGCGCACCATCTGCTATGAAATCCTGCGCGAACTGCTGCGTGAAGCCAAGCAGTTCAACCCGCGCGAATTCCGCATCCTCGCCTCGCAGGAAGTGGTCGACCTGTTCCTCGAGGAAGAATCGCAGCACCTGGCGATGCTGGGCGACTTCATCGGCAAGAAGATTTCGCTGCAAGTCGAGACCAGCTACCACCAGGAACAGTACGACGTGATCCTGATGTGATCCGGCACATGAGGTGCCAAGCCATAGAACAAGGGAATCAAGTGGAATTTTTTAACCAGTACGATCAGTTCTACGCTACCAGCCTGACCAGCCCTTTTCCGCATCGGCTGAATGGCCGCCACGAGGCGATCATCGCGCGAAATGCGGCGTTCCTGGCTGGAAAAAGGGTGCTGGATATTGCCAGTCACGATGGGCGCTGGACGTTTGCGGCATTGAAAGCCGGCGCCGCTTATGTCAAAGGCATCGAACCGCGCCAGGAGCTGATCGCCAATGCGGTGGCGACGTTCGACCGCTATGGCATCGACCGCAGCCGCTATGACTTTGCCTGCGGCGACGTGTTCGAATTGCTGCGCTCCGAAACCTTCGATGTGGTTTTCTGCCTGGGCTTCTACTACCACACGATCCGCCACGCTGAATTGCTGGATCGAATCGAACGCACGGGCGCGCAATTGGTGATCATCGATACCGAGGTCACGCCGGCAGAAGATGAAGTGCCCCTGCTTGAGCCGCAGGATGCGCGCTTGATCTTCAAGAATCCGTATGGCATCCAATTGCTGCGCGAACCGATCGACGACCAGCAGATGGCCTGCGATGACGCCCTGACCCGTAATGGCCATACGCTGGTCGGACGCCCATCGCGGGCAGCTATTCGATTTCTGGCGGAACACTTTGGCTATGCGACCAGCCAATATGACTGGCCCAAACACTTCGTCGCCAAGCCGGAACATGGCGACGCAATGCACGACTATCACAAGGGCTGGCGAGAAACCTTCTACTTGCGCAAGTCTTAACCGCTTGCAGCTCCGGGCGACGCCATCGGCGAGCCGGCCTGCTCGGTAACATAGCAAACGTCCCCCAGCCAGGAAACGTAGCCGACCGAGCGGATGTGCCATTTGTAGACGCCGGCGGCCACCTGGTCTTCGGAAGTCACGACCGGCGCGTGGAAGCGCACTTCAGCGGCAAATTCCTGCGTGAACTGGAGCACGCCATCGACCTCGTCGCACTTGGTCAATACGCGCCAGGGCAGCGGATTGTCGTTGTCGTTGCGATTATTGAAGCGGATGTGGATCTGTTTCTTTTCCATCATTGCCTTCCTCTGGTTGAAATGCTGGCCAGGCGGCCGGCAAGCCGGGCGCCGCAGCGATAAAGAACGGATTCAAGACTTCCGCCTTGCCATAGCGCAGTGCTTGCCCGGACACGGTGCGCATCGCGCCGCCTGCCGCTTCCAGCACGGCCTGCGCGGCCGCGGTATCCCATTCGCAGGTCGGCCCCAGGCGCGGATAGACATCGGCCGCCCCTTCGGCAATCCGGCAGATTTTCAGCGAGCTGCCCGCCTGCACTACCTCGCAAGCGCCAAGGGCCGTGATGAAGGCCCGGGTTTCGTCAGTCATATGGCTCTTGCTGGCGACCACGCGCAGTAACCCACCGGCTGGCGGATGGGCGGCCTGGATCGCGACGGTCCCACTGTCATCGGCGCGCCAGGCGCCCATCCCGCCTGCCCCCCAATAGGTCTGGCCCAGTGCGGGCGCAACGACGACCCCGAACACCGGCTGGCCGTCATCGATCAGTGCGACATTGACGGTGAATTCGTCGTTGCGCGAAATGAACTCTTTGGTGCCATCCAGTGGATCGATCAACCAGAAGCGGCCGCCGAGCGGCCGCGCGCATGCGGCATCTCCATCTTCTTCCGACACGATCACCAGCTCCGGCGTCAGTGCCAGCAGGCCGCTGCGCAGCATGGCATGCGCCTGCAGGTCTGCCTGGCATAGCGGACTGCGATCGCCTTTCAACGTCCATTCCACCGCGTCGGCACGGTAAATATCCATGATGGCCGCGCCTGCGCGTTGCGCCAGATTGACAACAGAATGCGCCAGGCTCGCGGAAAGGGTTTGTCGCATTATGCAGTTCGATTTAATATGTTTCAATTATGCTATCATCAAACTACGAAAACACAAATCAAAAAACCAAATACAACAAATTACGACAACCGAGGAATGCATGACGACGTCGCACGCCCCGCTGCTCAACCTGGATTCGGATGGTCCCTGGGATACCGAACGCGCCTACCGTCACCTGCAAGAGCTGGGAGTGGCCGACACCAAGCGCACCGCCGAGCGCCTGCTGCACAAACTCGCGTTGCTGCCGGAGTCGCTTGGGCCCGCAATGCTGCGCGATGAAGAAGGACAGCAGCCGACACCGGCAGTGCTGGAATGGGAGATCAACCAGGCACGCAGCAAGCGCATCCTGGCCATATTCGCGCAACTGTCCAGCCTGCCAGGCGGACAATCCTGTCTGCATTTCAATGACGCGCGCGGTGCGCGCTACTGGCTGCCGCTGGGCGGCAAGGAAGCCGACACCGCAACGGTGGCAGCCGGCATTGCCAGGCTGCAGGCGCACATCGGCAAACCGCTGGCGCTGATCCCGCATGGCCAGTTGAGCGCCATGTGCCGAGGCCTGCCGGACAGCAAGGAAATCCAGTTCTGCCTGCTTGGCTACCGGGCAACCAGGCCAAAGGTCAGCCGCGGTCCTGTGCTGGGCATGTCGCCGCACCTGAAACGCCTTGAAGCAGAAAGCATCGAGATCATTCGCGAAGCGGTCGCCGCCGGCGGCAAGCCCTGCATGTTGTACTCGCTTGGCAAGGACAGTTCGGTCATGCTGCACCTGGCGCGCAAGGCCTTTTATCCATCGCTGCCGCCGTTCCCGCTGCTGCATGTGGACACGCGCTGGAAGTTCCAGGAAATGTATGCATTCCGCGATGCGATGGTGCGCGAGAGCGGCATGCAGATCCTGGTCCACACCAATCCCGAGGCGATCGAAAAGAACATCAACCCATTCGACCATGGCTCGGCGCTGCATACCGACATCACCAAGACGGCGGGCCTGAAGCAGGCATTGGACCAACACCAGTTTGACGTGGTATTCGGCGGTGCACGGCGCGATGAGGAAAAGTCGCGCGCCAAGGAACGCATCTTCTCCTTCCGCTCGGCCAGCCATCGCTGGGATCCGAAGAACCAGCGCCCCGAACCGTGGAACCTGTACAACACCAGCAAGAACAAGGGTGAAAGCGTGCGCGTGTTCCCGCTGTCAAACTGGACTGAGCTCGATATCTGGCAATACATCCACCAGGAAGGCATTGCCGTGGTCCCGCTCTACTTTGCCAAGGAACGCCCGGTGGTCCGGCGCGACGGCATGTGGCTGATGGTCGATGACGCCCGCATGCCGATCGGCCCGGACGAGGAGATTTTCAAGAAAACCGTCCGCTTCCGCACCCTGGGCTGTTACCCGCTGACCGGCGCGATCGAATCGACCGCAACCACCCTGCCGGAGATCATCATGGAACTGGTTCATGCGCGCAACTCGGAACGGCAAGGCCGTGCCATCGACAACGATGCATCGGCCAGCATGGAAAAGAAAAAACAGGAAGGATATTTTTGATGGCCCGTCCAAAGAAATCACGCGCCGCACAGAGCCAGCCGCCGCGCGGCATCCACCCGCTCACCAGCCTGGAAACGCTGCAGCGCCAGCAGGACGGCCAGGATCTGCTGCGCGTGATCACCTGCGGCAACGTCGACGATGGGAAAAGCACCCTGATCGGCCGCCTGCTGTGGCAATCGCAGCAACTGCTCGATGACCAGCTCGATTCGCTGCAGAGGGAGTCCAGGAAGTTCGGCACCCAGGGCGAACAGATTGACTTCGCATTGCTGGTCGATGGCCTGTCGGCCGAGCGCGAGCAAGGCATCACCATCGATATCGCCTACCGTTTCTTCGGCACCAGCCAGCGCCGCTTCATCATCGCCGACACGCCCGGCCACCAGCAATATACGCGCAATATGGTGACGGCAGCGTCGACTGCCGATGTCGCCGTGCTGCTGGTTGACGCCCGCAACGGCTTGCAGACCCAGACCCGGCGCCATGCCTTCCTGGCGTCGCTGATGGGCGTGAGCCGCATTGTGCTGGCAATTAACAAGATGGACCTGGTCGGCTACGCGCAGGACGTGTTCACCAGGATCAGCGAGGATTTCGCGGCATTCTCCGCCACATTCAAGTTTGCCGGCGTCACGGCGATCCCGCTCAGCGCGCTCAAGGGCGACAACCTATGCGAACGTTCGCCGAACATGGCCTGGTATGCCGGACCGACCCTGCTTGGCTACCTGGAAACGGTGAAGATTGAATTGCCTGCCGCCGATAAACCGGTGTTCCCGGTGCAGTGGGTAAACCGTCCGGACGCATCGTTCCGCGGATTCAGCGGGACGGTGGCGCAAGGCGCGCTCAGTGTCGGCGACGAGATCCGCGTCAGCGCGTCAGGCCAGACCAGCCGCATCGCAGAGATTGTCACCATGGACGGCTCGCTGCCGCGCGCCGCGCGTGGCGATGCCGTCACGCTGCGGCTGGCCAGCGAAATCGACGCCTCGCGCGGCGACATCCTGTCGTTGGCCAAGGCGCCGCTCGAACTGACCGACCAGCTGGAAGCCACGCTGATCTGGACCGATCCCGAGCCCGGCCTGGTGGGGCGCAGCTATCACATCAAGCTGGCGACGCAAAGCGGCGCCGCTTCGGTCACCAAGATCAAGCACGAGATCGACGTCAATACGCTGGCGCACCATGCCATCAATCAGCTGACCTTGAACAGCATCACGGTCTGCACCCTTGCGCTCAGCAAACCGATGGTGTTCGAGAACTACGGGACATCGAAACCGCTGGGCAGCTTCATCCTGATCGACCGCTATACCAACGCTACGGTCGCCATCGGCATGGTGCGCCATAGCCTGCGCCGAGCACAGAATGTGCATAAGCAGGCATTGTCGATCAACCGTGCGGCGCGTGAAAAACTGAATGGCCATCGCGGCAAGGTGATCTGGCTTACCGGCCTGTCCGGCGCCGGCAAATCAAGCATCGCCAACGCGCTGGAGGTAGCGCTGCATGCGGAAGGCAAGCGCACCTACCTGCTGGACGGCGACAATGTGCGCCAGGGCCTGAACCGCGACCTGGGATTCACCGATGCCGACCGCGTTGAGAACATCCGGCGCATTGCCGAAGTTGCCAAGCTGATGCTCGATGCCGGCATGATCGTCATCACCGCCTTCATTTCGCCCTTCCGCCGCGAACGCGAGATGGCACGCGAGCTGATCGGCAGCGACAATTTCGTCGAGGCGTATATCAGCACGCCACTGGCAGTATGCGAACAGCGCGACCCGAAAGGCTTGTACAAGAAAGCGCGCGCCGGCCAGCTGCCGAACATGTCGGGCATCGGCAGCCCGTACGAGGCGCCGCTGGCGCCCCAGGTCACGATCGACAGCGGCCAGCAGACCATCGAGCAGAGCGTCGCGCTGTTGATGCAGGAAGGCCTGGCCTGAGGCTGGCCTGCCAGGCGCGCTGCCAGCCAGGTTCAGCCAAGGGTACGACGAATGGCATCCAGCCGGTTTATGTAATTCAATCCGATCGGGCGGTAGGCGAACCGGCTTTGCATGTGCTGGCGCGCCAGTGCGCCCAGCGCCCTGCCCCGTTCCGGCGCGTCGACCAGTTCGACCATGTAGCGCACGGCCTGCTCGTAGTCCGGCTCGGCCCATACCTGGTCTTCATGATGCGGATATTCGCCTTCCAATACCGGAATCAGCTTGTAATCAACGCCGAACGACACTTCCGGCGCCATGAAATCCATATTGCCGGAATAGGCGGTGGCAATCACCGGGTGGCCGAGCGACATGGCCTCGGCACAGCCGAAGCCGTAGCCTTCCGAGCGGTGCAGCGACAGGAAGCAATCGCAGCACCGCACCAGGTTCTTCACTTCATCGCCGGACATGACGCGCTGGATCAGGGTAACGCTGGCGTGCAGGTCGGCCACTTCCTGCTGCAGTTCGGCGAAGGCGTCCGGGTTGGTGTCGACGCCGTTGACCTTGATCACCAGGTGCGCCTTGGCGTACCGGCGCTTGGCCAGCAGGCCGCGGAAGGCTTTCAGTACACCGGCCGGATTCTTGCGCGTCGAGTAGGAGCGCAGGTCGTAGAAGAACAGGAAGGTGTAATCGCTTTCCGGGATGCCGAAGAAGCGACGGCCCATGAAGCCGGTCAGCGCCACTTCGCACGACATCGGCATGTAATGGATCGGCTTGCTGCACGCTTTCTCCAGGCTCGCCTGGATGAAGCGCGATGGCGCCCAGATCTCGTCAAAGCGGTCCAGCTGCTGGGCCCACTCCTGTGGATAGCGCGGCAGTTCCCACAGCGGGTAGACCACGTTGTAGCCGTCCCACTGGCCGTGGTAGCTGAGGTGCTGCCACGCTTGTTCGACTTCGCCGCCATTGATATGGAAGACGTTGATCGGCGACAGCTTGTTTTGCAATGATGCCCCCATTTCGGAGTGATCCGCTGCCGACGGCTGTTCCAGCTTGTAGATATCGAGCAGCCGGGGTGCCTGCCCTGCCGCGCGCAGCGAACGGAAAGTGGCGCGTACATGCTCGCCCATACCGATCGGCGTGTACGGATGTCCCACCAGGCAAACGTCGTTTTGTGTGGATGTAATCATGCTTTACATGGCTTTCTTAACTTTTGGCCAGCAAACGGCCGGCCTCGCGCGCATTGCGCACTGCTTCCAGGTAGGTGTGGCCGAAGCGGCGGTCCGGCTCCAGGTAAGCGCCCTCCGCCCATTCGTTCCAGGCGTTGACGAAGACCAGGCGCTCGTCGCCGTGATGCTGCTTGCGCGTCTCGTCGATGGTCTCTTCCAGCCAGCCCTGGAACGCGCCCGGGGTGGCGTGCTCGAAGCAGAAGCTGTTGCCGCCGCGGCGCGCGGTATTGTCCCAGCCCGGCATCACGCCTTTGAAGCGGGTGTAGGCCGGCGCTTCACGGGTAGCATAGCGCACCGCTATGTCGCGGTAGTCGGCCACGCTACCGGCGAAGCCTGGGTTCAGGATTTCACCGCTTGGCGCTTTCTGTTCAGCCAACCCCTGCGGCGGGAATTCGACGGCCGCATCGCAGCCGAATGTCGAAGGGTGCACATTGGCATGCACCATCTCGAACGATTCGACCATGGCCAAGTAAATCTCGCCGATCCCCTGTTCACGGCAAACGGTGCGCCAGCGCTCGGCCGTTGCTGCAAAATCCGGGAACAGCATAACGCGATAGATCAGCAGTAGCGGCTTGCCGTCGATGCGGATGTAGCGCTTGTCCTTGAAAAAGCGGATCAGGTCCGTGATCACAGCGATATCGTCGGCGGCCGAATGCGACTGCGCCATCAGCACTTCGTGCTCCTGCCCGTCCCAGCGGCGGCTCCAGTTTTCGTTCGCCCAGCACAGGCAGAACGGCATCGCCGGTTCGCCCGACAGCAGCAATTGCTCGACCGGACGTTCAAGCAGGCGGTGGCCGTCAAACCAGTAATAGTAATAGCAGAAGCCGTGCACGCCGTAACGCTGGGCGAGTTCGGCCTGCTGCTTCATCACTTCAATCAGCCGCAGGTCGTAATAGCCCAGGTCGGCGGGAACCCGCGGCTGATAGTGGCCGACAAAGTTAGGCTGCGCCTTGCTGACATTGGTCCATTCCGTGAAGCCCTTGCCCCACCACTGGTCGTTCTCCGGGATCGGATGGAACTGCGGCAGGAAGAAGGCGATCAAGCGTGGGTCCATATGGCTTTCCAGCCTCGGCGTCCATTTCTGGCGCAGCCGGGTGAGGTTGGCGCTAATGGCGCGCATCTTGAAGCTGGCATCGCTGTGCGCCGTCGTCTTTGACAGGTGATGGATGATGGTGGCAGCCGGATTGTAATAAACGTCGAAACCGGCATCGCGCACGCTCAGGCACAAGTCGGCATCCTCGCAATAGCACGGCAGGAACTCTTCGGAAAAGCCGCCGATCTTCATAGCCAGCCCGGTCGGCAGCAGCAGGCAGGCGCCCGAGACATAGTCGACGCGGCGCAGGTAGGAGTAGCGCGCCAGCTTCGGATTGTCGTTAAGGCCAATCATGCTGGCAGCACCGTCCGGCGTGAACGCCACGCCGGCTTCCTGCAGGTGGCCGCTCGGGTAGACGAAGCGCGGGCCGACGGCGCCGACATTCGGCTTCTGCGAGAAGGTTGCCAGCAGCGCGCCGAGCCAGCCGGCAGTCACCTGCACATCGTTGTTCAGGTACAGGACGTAGCGGCCATTGACTTCGCCCAGGACGCGGTTGCAATTGCGCAGGAAGCCCAGGTTGCTGTCGCCGCGGCTGTAGCGGATGTTCTTGACCAGCGCCAGCAACTGCCCGGTTTCATCGGTCGAACAATCGTCCGCCACGATGATTTCAAAGGTATGCGCCGGCTCCACGTGCCTGGCGATCGATGCCAGGCATTCCAGGGTCAACGCGATATTGTTGAAGACCGGCAGGATGATCGACACCTCAGGGCTTGCCACCAACGGCGGCAAGGCCAGCGCTTCGGCAGTGCGCCGCAGGTTGCCTTTCGCGATCTTGATCATCTCGTACGGCATGACTTCGGCATTGGCCAGACGATTTGCCTTGGCCTGCGCGATATTGGCCTTGACCTGCGCATAGTCCTGCCATTCCCAGACACCGTCCGCCATCGGCAGCGGCGGATTGAGGGCCGCGCCACTGGGCGCCGGGATGGCCGGTTGGGCCAGCAATGCATCGGGCTCCGGGACCTCCCAGTTGCGCTGGATTTCCTGGTACTCCATCCAGCGCTGGTAGGCAGGCACGCGCTTGAAGGCGAAACCGAAGTACCTGAACACGCCGCTCTTCAGCTTTTGTGTGCCCGATGGCGAGACCGGCAATGCACGGTACGAGGCCATCGCAGCGCCGACCAAGACCCGCCTGCCGGCACGCGGCACGGCGCTGATCTTGCGCAGCGGCGCAGTAACGCGCCAGCTGTTGGAGGCGTGGAGGCGTTCAATGTGGCCCTTCATCGCCAGGTTGTCGTCACGGATGGCACTATGCTCCGACTGCAGCATCGTATGCTCCGCCAGCATGGCGTCCGCGCGCTGGCCGAGAGCGTGATGTACCGCCGACAGCGCCTGGTGTTCGCCAGCCAAGGCCTGGTATTCATCGGCGCGCGCCTGGATATGCTGTTCCAGATGAATGATGTGTGCGCTCTGCGCCATGACGGCATGCTCCATCTGCATGCAGCGCTGGTCATGGTCCGCAATGCGCTGGTCATAGTCCGCACAGCGCCGGTCATAATCGTAACAGCGCAGGTCATATTCGGTACAGCGCTTTTCCAGTCCCGATATGACGCCTTGCAACTCAGCGCTGCTCTGCTGCAGCGCGCCGATCTCGCCCTCGCGCTCCTTGACCTCGGCCAGTGCAGCCTGTACGCGCGTTGCGAGGCGATCCGCCAGCTGCATGACGACGTTCATGCGCTCGAATTCCTGGGCCCAGCGCCCGATCCGTTGCTCCAGGTCCGGTTCTGCGAAGCTGCGCCGGCCGTGTGCCAGGTCGTTCAGTACCGAATAGATCTCGTACACCAGCGGCGGGCAGCGAACGTCCAGCAGCAGGTCCTCCGGAACATACTCCGTATGGCGCAGCTTAGGGTCCAGGAATTCGTTGCGATAGTCCGCCATGGCTTCTGCGCTGAGCTGCAGGCCGAACGCATTTGCCACGCGTTGCAGTTCCTGCTCCGGCGCCGCCATGATCTGGTCGTAATCGGTGACGATGCGTGGCTTGCCCGCACTCTGGACCAGCGCGGGAATAATGTGGCCCAGCCAGAGCAGGTAGCTCTGCTCGCTATCCATCGCATCGCGCTTGACCAGCGACTGCGCAACACTCAGCGGGTGGCGCAGCGCGATGACGTACGAAACATCGAGCTCGCAGTGGGCGAAGACTTCGCGCCAGAACGGCAGCAACTTGGCCACGCGCGGATCCTTGAAGCCGAATACTTCTGCATCGCCGATCTTGGCTCCCAATAGCTCCAACGCGCGCAGGAAATAGCCGCGCTTTTTCAGCAATGCGATATCCGCTTCGTCAATGGGAGTCAGGCTGAACCAGCTTTGCCCCAGTTCCGCGAGAATTTCATTATCAAAGGCGTTGAGGTCGATATCCTCCCAAAAGCCCTTGTCGTTATTGCCTTCAATCGGTGGAATGAGCCGGTTGCCCAACTCCACGCCCATCACGCGCAAGCCGCGCGTAATGGCACTGGTACCGCTGCGGTGCATGCCCAATACGATCAGCACCTTGCTTGTTTTTGCTCCTGACATATCGGTCTGCTTTCATCGTTAACTACTGCAGTTCTATTTCTGGATAGCAATTGAAATCCACAATGCCCGTTGCCATATCATGTTCGCTTGACTGCACGCGGAACATGGAAACGTCGAGCAGGCGATGCAGGTAGCGTTCTTCGCCATTGATTGCGCCCGCGACACCGGCATTGAGGAAATACAGGCCCGCGTTCAGCGAGCAGGAAAAGCGAAATTCTACTTTGTAGACAGTGCCTGCCGCGACCCTTTCCAAGGCGATCTGGCTTGTCGGCGACGATACCGCCCCTCCCAGTTCGATGCCGTTCAGGGTCTTGATCAGCATGCCGAACCGGACATTGCTGGCCGCTTCAAGGAAGCGCACGGCATACACATAACGGTATTCCCGGCCGCGCAGCAGGATGTTGACGCGCCGGTCGCCAAGCGTGCGGATTTCGACCGATTCGATCAGGGCACCGTTCGATTCGTATTCAATGGTGCTGCTCGGCTTCAGGCTGCTGTCGAACCGTTCCTGCTCCTCGGCTTCCGGCAGCAGCGCCTGGGCATGCTCGCTGTGCACATTGTCCACGCCCAGGTTCAGCCTGGACTCTTCGGCCCGCTGGATCTGCTCACGCACTTCCGCCTGCTTGTCGGGCGGCGCATACAGCAGTTTCTGGTAACGCCCGACAATCTGCTTTGGCACGCCTTCCAGCAATTTGTCGCCGCCATCCATCAAGATCGCGGTATCGCACAAATCGACGATCGTGCTGCCCGAATGCGAAACAAACAGGATGGTCGCACCCTTGGCACGAATCGCTTCGATACGGGCAAAGCACTTGCGCTGGAACAGTTCATCGCCGACCGATAGCGCTTCATCCACCACCAGGATTTCCGGGTCGACGTTGATCGCCACCGCAAATGCCAGGCGCACCAGCATGCCGCTGGAATAGGTCTTGACCGGTTGGGAAATGAAATCGCCGATACCGGCAAACGCGACGATTTCATCGTAGCGGGCGTCGATTTCGGCATCGCTCAAGCCGAGCACCGAGGCGTTCAGGTACACGTTCTCGCGGCCGGTGAACTCGGGATTGAAGCCGGAGCCCAATTCGAGCAGGGCGGCGATCCGGCCATGCGTGGTCACGCTGCCGGAAGTCGGGTTCAGCGTGCCGCAAATGACCTGCAGCAAAGTCGACTTGCCGCTGCCATTGCGACCGACAATACCGACCGTTTCCCCGCGCCGGATGTCGAACGAGACATTCTTCAGCGCCCAGAATTCACGATAGAACTTCTTGTGGCCGCGCACGAACATCTGCAGCAAACGGTCCCGCGGCTTGTCATAAATCTGGAAGCATTTGCTCAGGTCGCGGACCGAGATGGCCACGTCTTCAACGGACATCAGCCCATCCTTTCCGAGCCCGGGCAACAGTAAAGTGCGCCGCCGGCTGTCATCCCGTC
The DNA here is from genome assembly GCF_050709955.1 of Massilia eburnea. Lineage (GTDB taxonomy): Bacteria > Pseudomonadota > Gammaproteobacteria > Burkholderiales > Burkholderiaceae_D > Rugamonas > Rugamonas eburnea_A. The sequence goes on along the minus strand of NZ_JBNZFX010000030.1, from coordinate 274,235 downwards.
CGTCTCTAAAATCATTCCGCATCCTTCGAAAAGCCCGCTGAACATTCACTTTGTGCCATCGGATGTGGACAGGCACGCTCGACCGCTACCGCACAACGCGGGAATTTTAACTCAAGCCAACTGGCACGGTAGGTAAATTGGTGTTTTATTATTAATTTTATTTAATTTGCCAGATGCCCACTTGACATCGCGCGACTTATTTTTCTAAAGCGGACCTATTTCGCGTTACCATCGTGAAACAAACGGCAGAGACCGGCTGTCATACATCTGGGGAGACCGCGATGAAAAACATGAAAATTGGTGCGCGCCTTGGCTTGGCTTTTGCCGTTGTGCTGCTGCTGCTGGCGGCGATGACGCTGGTCGGCATCATGCGTTTGCAAAGCGCCAGCGAAAAAACCGAGGCACTGGTGGCCGAAAACGTGCGCAACGAGCGCCTGGTCGCCGAGTGGCAGAAAGTGGTTGAGGTGAATGCGGCCCGCACCACGGCTGCCTATATGGTGTCCGACGCGGAGCAGCAGAAGTCCATCGAAGCGCAGATGAAGTCCGCTTCCGGCCGCGCTACCGAGATCCAGGACTTGCTGGCCAAGCTGCTGACCAATCCCGCTTCGCGCAGCGCTTACGAAAAAGTGCTGGATAACCGCAAGGCCTATGTCGACCAGCGCAAGGCGGTCTACAAAGCCAAGGCCGACGGCGATATGCAAACCGCGCAGCGCCTGTTCGTCGACATGGAAGCGCGCCGCGTGAGCTACCTGGGCGCGCTCGATGAAGTCACGGACGCCGAGCACCGCAACCTCGATGCGCTTGCCGCTGAAATCCAGGCCGGCAACCGCAGTGGCCGCAACCTGCTGATCATGCTGGGCGTGGCGGCTGTCGCCCTGGGCGTGGGCTTTGCCTGGCTGACCACCCGCTCCATCGTCAAGCCGCTCAATCAAGCGGTGCAGATTGCCCAGACTGTGGCGGACGGCGACTTGAGCCGCCGCATCGAGGCGCATGGCGAGGACGAATCGGGCCAGTTGCTGAAAGCCCTGAAGTCAATGAACGACAGCCTGGCCGGCATCGTCAGCGAAGTGCGGCACGGCACCGAGAGCATCGCCACCGCCTCGCAGCAGATCGCCTCCGGCAACCATGACCTGTCGGCGCGCACCGAACACCAGGCCAGCACGCTGGAACAGACCGCATCGTCAATGGAGGAACTGACGTCCGCGGTGCGCACCAATGCCGACAATGCGCGCGCCGCGCGCGAGCTGGCAGCCACCGCCTCCGACGTTGCGGCGCGCGGCGGCAGCGTGGTGAGCGAGGTGGTCCACACCATGGGTTCGATCAATGCGGCTTCGGCCAAGATCGTGGACATCATTGCGGTCATCGACGGCATCGCGTTCCAGACCAATATCCTGGCGCTGAACGCTGCGGTGGAAGCGGCGCGCGCCGGCGAACAGGGACGCGGCTTTGCCGTGGTGGCGAGCGAGGTGCGCAGCCTGGCGCATCGCAGCGCGCAGGCGGCAGGCGAAATCAAGGAATTGATCAACAACACGGTGCAGCAGGTGCAGGCCGGCAGTGCGCTGGTGAACCAGGCCGGCAGCACCATGGATGAAGTGGTGTCCAGCATCCAGCGCGTTACCTCCATCATGTCGGAAATCGCCTCGGCCAGCAGCGAGCAGACGGTCGGCATCGAGCAGGTCAACCAGGCGATCGTGCAGCTCGATAATGTGACGCAGCAGAATGCCGCGCTGGTGGAACAGGCGGCAGCGGCGGCCAGCGCGATGCAGGACCAGGCCGGCCGCCTGACCGGCCAGGTCGGCCGCTTCAAGCTGGCCTGATCAGTCCTGCAACGCCGGCGGCGACGCGCTGATGGCGCCCACACTGAAATAGCCGCTGAAGCGGCGGTCTTTGCCGCCGAAGCCGATGCGCCTGGCCAGCGTGGCGCCGGTAGGCTCATTGCCGTCAAGCGGATTGGCATCGCAATATGGCGCGCAAGCCCATGCTTTCCCGCCGGTGTAGCGAGCGTGCAGGCTGAGGACATTTTTCGACCTGGCCTGGATATACTGGCCGAACGGCACCGACGCATAAATATCGCCCTTCCCCGCCGCCAGTTGTGCATGGACTCCACCTACCAGGACCAGGTTGTAACCGGTTTCCAGCCGCTGCCGCAGGAAGCTCTCGCCCATCCCGGCATTGATGTCGGCGGCGCCATACAAGGGCACGAAACCGGCCACCTGTACGCCTTTCAGCGCACGGTGCAGTTCCAGCATGGCCTGGCTGGTGCGTCCATCAAGCCGGCGCCAGCGCGGCGACGACAGCAAAGCGGCTTCGTCGATCTCGCCGCGAAGATATTGCCCCGTGTGCTCGGTGTCAGAAGCGTCGAATTCCAGGAATACCTTGACCGGCTCGCCGCGCTCGACGAACTCGCGCACGCAGGCCGAGAAGAATGCCGGAATCTCGTTCGTGCCGTGCATCTCGCCGAAGATAACAGTACCCGACTGCGGCAAGCGCTCCTTCAAGGCGGCATGGCAACTCGCCTGAACGCTCGGCACAGCGCATACCAGCGCAACAAGCAATCCAGGCAAATGAAGCTTCTTCATGCGTCGCTCTCTCTTGGTTTTTTAAGGTGAATTTTTGCGGAACGCGGACGCAATCAGATCCTGCGGAACCAGCAGCACATTCGATGTGAATTCCATGCCGAGCATATTACCCCCATGTACCGCCAAGCACATGTCAAACGGCTCGCGCTGCAAGTCGAATTGCGGTTCCCCTATTCGCGCTCCTATCAATGCTTCGCGCCTGACCGGGGTATACACCGCATAGGTAAAGTCCTGCGTTGCGGCCAGTTCCGCCAGCCCTTCAAGCTTCGCATTGACGGAGCGCCCCTTCCCGTAAACATATCCCGCAGGTACTTCAAGCAACTTGCCCCTGATTGGCTGGCAGGACGCGGCCTGGGCCCCGATATTGAACCCCGTCGTGCGCCGCACTTCGAACAGATTTTTCTTTGAATAAAAGCTGATTTTCAGGACTTCGATCGCGTCTTGCGCCTGCGCCGGGCCGGGGCTCACCTCACCTGCTTCTTCAGGCTTGAAGCTAGCCCGGTCCAGATACGCAACTTCAACCGACTTGAGCCGGAGATCGCCTGGCGCGAAGGATGAGCAGGAGGCCAGCCAAATAGAACAGAGGGCAATCGCCAGTCGCTGAACTGTCATCGATGCCGGTGCCTTATTTGATAAAACGGGCGTAGACGCACCCGATCAATACAAACACCCCGATCATCACGAAGCGGGCGAACCAATCCCTGCTCTGCTGCCGGCTGGCCATCTTGCGCGATAGCTCCGCCGCCTCCGCAATCAATTCACTGTCGTCGGGATGCTGGTAGGTTTCGTCCGGCGTGCGATAGGTTTCAAGTTCATCGCCTCGCACGCGGGCACCCAGCAAGCCGGCAAGTTCAATCATCAGGCGCAGGAACTCCACGCTGGGGTTCTTGGCCCAGAGTTCTCCATCCTCCAGCAGCATGATTTCGCTCTCGTCGCCTTGCTCGGGGCGACAGATGAGCGGGTCCGGCTGCGCATCCTGGTCGAATGCGAGGCGTCCGGACATCCGGCTGATGGCCTGCGTCACTTCCTCCAACCCGATGGGATCGGAAGCCGCACGCAAAATGGAAATGTGATAGCCCATACGGGCCGAGTATAGCGTTAATGTTTCGGCAACATGCTATCGAAAAATCACCGAAATGGCATTGGCCAGCGCCTGCGGCTGTTCGAGGGGAATCAGGTGACCCGCGTTCGGCACCGTCACCAGCTTTGCGCCGGGAATGCCGTCGGCCAGCTCGCGCGCCTCTTCCGGGCTGCGCAACTGGTCGTCGGCTGCCGCAACCACCAGGGTAGGACATTGGACGTCAGGCAGGCGGGCGGTATCGGCATCGCGCACGATCAGCGACTGGCGTATGAAGACTTCGCGGCCAAGGCGCTCGCCCATCAGGCGCACCTGCGCCACCAGCGCTTCGTTCGTTGAATTATCCGGGTGCAGCGATTGCGCGATGGCGGCGCGCCCCAGTCCACGGAAGGCGCCGATAGGTTTGGCGCGCGCCGCCCTGCTGCGCTGCTCAACCTGCAGCGGCAAGTCGGCCCGGCTGGAAGTAGCGACCAGCGCCAGCGACTGCACACGCCCGGGCGCCAGCCGCACGATTTCGCGCGCGACATAGCCGCCCATCGAGAAGCCAAGCAAGGCGAATTGCGGCGGGCAGTTCGCCAATACTGCCTGCGCCATGGCGGCGATGGAATCGCCTTCGGCCAGGCTGGCGAAATGCAGCGGTAGTTCGGGCGGCAGGAATGGCAGCATGCCATCCCACAATGCGTCGTCCAGCATGTAGCCGGGAATCAGGACCAGCGGTGTCATGCCGCGAGTATAACGGTGCCGCCGGCAAGCTCAATGCCCCATCATCTCGTTCCACTGCGGCAGCAGCACGATACTGTTGGGGTTCAGGCCCGCGTTCTTCAGCGTATCCATGCTGGCAACCACGGTTCCGGACTGCAGGTCGACCACGGTGACCGAGCCGTCGCTCATGCCCGGCAGGTTAAGCAAGGCATTCTGCACGAAGGCATACTTGCCGTCCTTGGTGAAGGCAACGTGGTGCGCGCCTTCCGCTGTGGGAATTGACTTGAGCAGCTTCGGCTCCCCCACCTTGGCGGAAATGTCGAAGATGTGCAGCTGGCCCGGCTTGGCACTGCTCACATACAGGCGCGTGGCAGCCTTGTTGAAGTAGATTTCCAGCGGCACCCCTGCCTTGGCTTCGGCAAAGTCATACACCTGCGCCACCTCGAAATCCTTCTTGTCCTTGTTCCAGCTGGCCGTCCACAGCGTGCCGCCATACATATTGGTGATGTAGGCCACGGCGGGTTTGGCATTCGGCACGAACAGGATTTCCACCGGCGCCTCGCCGGCCGGCGACGCCTTCCTGGACACCTTGTAGGTGCCCAGCACCTTACCGGTGCTGGCTTCCACCGCGCTGATCACCTCCCCCGCGTCGCCCAGGTCGGAAGCGCGCACGGTCGATGTCAGCAGGATCCGGTCGGCGGCGCCGGAAACTGCCAGGCCGTGCGGATACGGTGCCGCCACCTTGATGGTCGACAATACCTTGTCGCTGACGGCATCCCCCACCACCATGGCCTGGCTGCCCATGCAGCTGACATACCAGCGCTTGTGGTCGGGCGAGAATGCCATATCCTCGCCTACGCTGCATTCGGGGATGCTGACGGTGGTCATGGCGTAGTCCCTGGACTTCATATCCATCACGCGCAGTTCGGTCTTGCCCAGCGCCGTGATATAGGCCTTGCTCATATCGTGGTTATAGAAGATATGGTGCGCCACCAGGTCGGACGGCAGCGGCATGTCCTTGACGATCTTGCCGAAGGTCCTGGACTTGGGATCGACATCGACAATCGCAATGCCCTCCTTGCGTGCCGCCGGCGCCACCGGGTTCTTGAGCGCCTTGAGCGACTCGGCGGACTTGCTTTCATAATTCATCATCGCCAGGATCTCGGCGTTGGCCAGGGCCGGAGCGCCCAGGGCGACTGCGAGGGGAAGCAGGAAACGGATACGCATGGTCCACTCCTTCTTTTGCAGGGTCAGTCGTTGAATACTACGCCTGCCGGAGTAGAATCTCCACATGCGCCTGCCCCGCCAATACTGGCTGATTGCAACGCTAACGCTGTTGGCGGGGGCACCTGTGGGTGCCGCGCAACAGAGTGCCAGTTTCGAAATAAGGCAGCAGCGCATTGCCAGTCCCGCGCCCACGCTGCGCCTTGCGCAGGGCGACACGCTGGTGCTGCAATTGCGCAGCGATACGCCGCTCGAGCTGCACCTGCACGGCTATGACCTGATGTTGTCGCTCAAGCCCGGCAAACCCGGGCGCCTGCAACTGCAGGCGCAGACTGCCGGCCGCTTCCCCCTTGCGGCGCATGGCAAAGGCCAGCGCCATGCGCCTGCCCTGCTTTACGTGGAAGTCACTCCCAGATGAAGCGCTGGCTGCTGGCTGCCATTCCATTGCCGGCGCTGGCGCATGGATTCGGCCAGCGCTTTGACCTGCCGCTGCCTTTATGGATGTTCATGGCCGGCGCCGGCGCCACTGTCGCCGTCACCTTCCTGTTGCTGGCGCGCCAGCGCCATCTGCAGCCGCGCGCGCCGGGACAGGCTTTCACTCTGCTGCAACACATACCGCTGGCCGGCGCACTGGCGACCAGCCTGCGGCTGGCGGTACTGGCGCTGTACCTGCTGGTGCTCTGCGCCGGCTTTTTCGGGACCCAGAATCCGTTCAAGAATATCGCGCCCGCCATGGTATGGGCGGTCTGGTGGGTTGGCCTGGCTTTCGTATCGGCCCTGCTGGGCGACCTGTGGGCGCTGGTCAATCCGCTCGATACCATGTACCGCTGGACGCTGGGCGAGCGCCGCGCCGTCCTGGCCTGGCCGCGCTGGGCCGGCGTGTGGCCGGCAGCCCTCCTGTTCTTCGCCTTCGTGAACATGGAGCTCAACTGGGAAGGCAGCGAGCAGCCGGCCAGCCTGGCCGCCGCCATGCTGGCCTATTCCTGCCTGTCCTGGCTGGGCATGTTCCTGTTCGGTCGCCGCACCTGGCTGGCGCATGGCGAGGTGTTTGCCGTGGTATTCGGCATGCTGGCGCGCTTTGCGCCCAACCAGGTGCGGCGGGGCCGCTGGCAGCTGCGGCCTTTCGGCGCCGGGCTGCTGGTGCGGGCGCCGCTGGGCTGGTCGCATATCGTGCTGGTGATGCTGATGCTGGCCTCCGTCAGCCTGGATGGCTTGCTGGAGACCCAGCCGTGGCTGGATTTGCAAGACGCGGTGGCGTTGCCGCCCGCCCTGCTGCGCTGCGCGGCGTTATGCATCTTGCCGGCCGTGTTCCTGCTGGCTTACCTGGCAGTGTGCCGAGCGATCGCCTGCTGCGGCGGCGGTGCCACGCTGGCGCCGACGGCCGGCTGGTATGTGCTGACGCTGGTGCCGATTGCGATCGCCTACCATTTCGCCCATTACCTGTCGTTCCTGGCCATGGCGGGGCAATACCTGATTCCCCTCGCTTCCGATCCGCTCAACCTCGGATGGGACCTGTTCGGCACCCGCTTCTACTTCGTCCGGCTGGGCCTGGTCGATGCGCGCATGGTCTGGTACGTGTCGCTGTTCGCCATCGTGGCGGGACATGTGGCGGCGGTATGGCTGGGGCACCAGACGGCCTTGCGCCAGTTCGGGACGCGCGCCACCCGCAGCCAGTTGCCGATGCTGGCGCTGATGGTGGCTTACACCCTGCTCAGCCTCTGGATCATCGCCCAGCCCATCGTCAACGGTTGAGCATGGGCTCCAGCGTTTGCCACACCTGGCCGGCACTGATGCCGTGCATGCAGTTCTGATGGCCGAGCGGGCATTCGCGCTGGCGGCATGGCGAGCATTCCAGGCGCAGCGAGATCGAGGCCGCCAGGTCGGAGAATGGCGGCGCGTGATCGGGATCGGTCGGGCCGTAGATGGCAATCACCGGCCGGTTCAGCGCGGAAGCCACGTGCAGCAGGCCGGAGTCGTTGCTGACCACGGCCGCCGAGCGGGCAATCAGGGCCACGGCATCGGCCAGGCTGGTCTTGCCGGCCAGGCTGGCCAGGCCGGCCGGCGCACCGGCAGCGGCAATGACTTCATCGCATGCCGGGCCGTCCTTGGGCGAACCGAGCAGCGCAACCTGGGCTTGCGGGTCGCGTGCCAGGATCTGCTGCGCCAACTGGCCGAAATGCGCGGGCGGCCAGCGCTTGGCCGCGCCGAATTCGGCGCCCGGCGCAAACACCACCAGCGGGCGCGCCGGATCCAGGCCGGCCTTGGCGCAGGCAGCGGTCATCTGCTCGCTGCTGGCGGCCATGCGCGGCTTGGGCAGGCTGCTGCGCAGCGGCGCCGCCGGCGCATCGGCCAGCGCGGCATAGAACGGCACCATCGGCCGCGGCGGCGTGTCGTCATGGTGCATCACGTTGATCAGCCCATAGCGGCTCTCGCCCTTGTAGCCGACACGGCGCGGAATACCGGCCAGCCACGGGATCAGGGCGAATTTCAGCGTGTTGGGCAGGATATAGGCGTCGGCATAGCCGCGCTGGCGCAGCAGGCGCGCAAAGCGCCAGCGCTCCTTCAACTGCAGCGCACCATGGCGGAACGGGGTCTCCAGCACTTCGGCCACTTCCGCCATCTGGCGCCAGACCGGGGCAACCGCAGGCGGCGCCAGCACGTCGATCGGGCGCTCCGGGTGGGCTGCCTTCAGCAGCTGCAGCAGCGGCTGCGCCATCACGGCGTCGCCGATCCAGTTGGGAGAGATCACCAGGGTCCTCACGGGCGAGCCTCCGGTACGCCGCAAGCGGTGCCGGCGATCAGGCGCTGATATACTGGCGGATTGGCGCCTGCCAGCAGGACGGCAATTCTTCTTAATTTTTTAGCATCCATGCGACAAGCTTCAACCATCTCGTTAATTATCACCACATACAATCGTCCGGACGCTCTGTCGGCCGTGGTGCAGGCCTGTTTTGCGCAGGACGACAAAAACTTCGAGATCATTATCGCCGATGACGGATCGACCAACAACACGCGGGAAACCATAGCGGCCCTGCAGGCGCGCTCGCCGGTGCCGATGAAGCACGTATGGCAGGAAGATATCGGCTTTCGCGCCGCGCGCGCGCGCAACCTGGGCACCCTGGCGGCCCAGGGTGAATACATCATCTTCATCGATGGCGACTGCGTGCCGCAGCAGGACTTCATTGCCAACCACCGCCGCCTGTCCAAACCCGGCTTCGTGGTGACCGGCAGCCGGGTGCTGCTGAGCGAAGCCTATACGCGCCGTTTGCTGGAGCAGCACCTCGACATCCAGCGCCTGGGGCCGCTGGAAAAATTCAAGCTGTACCTGGCCGGCAGCGCCAATAAATTCCTGCAGACGATGCTGACCCTGCCGGACCTGGGCCGCGAAAGCAAGCGCTTTACTTGGCGCCGGATCAAGAGCTGCAATATGGCGGTCTGGCGCAGCGACCTGGAGCTGGTGAACGGCTTCGACGAAAGTTTCACCGGATGGGGCCATGAAGATTCCGACCTGGTGGTGCGCCTGTTCAATGCCGGCGTCATGCGCAAGAGCGGCGCTTTCGCCACCGAGGTGTACCACCTGTGGCACCGCGAAGCGAAACGCGACCAGGAATCGAGCAACCGCTCGGTGGTGCTGAAACGGGCCGAAGACAAGACCACGCAAGCCGTCGCCGGCCTGCGCGAGCTGGGCGCAGGCACTGCCGCCTGATCGGCGCGGAATCGAGGCTTGGCCGGAGTTTAGTCGGGGCTTAGCCGGCGCTCATTCGCGCAGCGCGACGCGCACCAGGTCGGCCACGTTATCCACGCCCAACTTGGCCATCAGGCGCGCCTTGTGCACTTCCACGGTACGCACGCTGATATTCAATTGCGGCGCAATTTCCCGGTTGTGGCGCCCCATCACCACCAGTTCGAATACTTCGCGCTCGCGTGGGGTCAGCTCGCCCAGCAACTGGTCGCGCTGCTGGCGGCGGTCCTGGTCCTGGCGCTGGCGCAACTGCATCGAGAACGCTTCTTCGATGGCGGCAATCAGCTTGTCGTCGTCAAACGGCTTTTCCAGGAAATCGACGGCGCGCGCCTTGAAGGCTTCGCGCGCCGAACTGACGTCGCCATGGCCGGTCACGATAATCACCGGCAGCAGGCAGTTCATTTCATTGAGCTTGCGCTGCAAGGTCAGCCCGTCCATGCCGTCCATGCGGATGTCGGCTACCAGGCAGCCGGCCCATTCGGGCAGCCAGGCCTGCAGGAAGGCTTCGGCACTGGCAAAAACGGCGGTGCGGTAACCGCGCACGCCCAGCAGCAGGCCGAGGGCATCGCGCAGTGAAGGATCATCGTCGACGATGAAAACAGTAAGATTTGACAAGGCTATTCTCCAGAGTCCAGCGCCGGCAGTATAAATCGAAAGATGCCGTGATCGGCAACTTCTGCCCATAAAGTTCCACCGTGCGCCTCCACGATGGAGCGGCTCAGCACCAGTCCCAAACCCATGCCGCTGGCCTTGGTCGACACGAAAGGCTCGAACAGCCGCCCCGCCGCTTGCTGCGTCAGGCCGTCGCCGCTGTCTTCCACCGTGAAGCGCAGCTTGCCGCCGATATTTTCCGCCGTGAGGCTGATGCTGCGCTGCCCGGCAGGACGCATGCGCACCGCATCCAGGGCATTGGCCAGCAGGTTGCGCAGCACCAGTTCCACCTGCAGGCGATCGACCTGCACCGCCAGCGCCGGTGCTTCGGCGATGCTGACCACCACCCCGTGTTCGGCGAACTGCGGCCGGAATTGCTGCACGATGCCGGCCTGCAGGGTAGCGGCGGCGACCGACTCCAGCTGCATGGCGCCGGTGCGGAAGAAGTCGCGCAGGCGCCGCACCACTTCCGCCGCGCGCGCCGATTCATTGATCATCTGCCCAATGGCATTTTTCAGCAGTTCGCCCGCATCGCCGCGTGCCAGCAGGTGCTCGCACGCCTTGCCGTACACCGCCAGCGCCGTCATCGGCTGGTTCAGTTCATGCGCCAGCGCGGCCGCCATTTCGCCTGCTGCGGCCAGGCGCAAGGTCTGCTTCAATTCCTCCGCCACCTGGCGCCGCTCATCGACCACGATACCGATGAAGAAACCCACCAGCGCCAACACCGCGTCCAGCATCTGCAATTCGGACACGGTGATGTTATCGGCGTGGTTGGCCCGCACCAGCGCCACGATCGCCAGCTGCAGCACGAAAACCACCAGCGCCGCGCCATGCACGCCCTGGCGCGAAGCGGCCCAGATCAGCGGCAGGAACAGGAAATAGAAGTGCTTGAACTCGGCCGTCATGATGTAGCCGAACACCGCCCACAGCACGAAAATCGCCAGCGCCAGGTAGCCCACGGTTTCCGGCTTCCAGGTCGCCTCGCGCAGGCGCGCCCGGTCCTGCGGGTTGACCAGCTTCCATAGCAGCGGCATGCTGACCACCACCCCCACCATGTCGCCGAAGCCGAAGCGCCATACGGCGCGCAGCCAGTCGCCCCACGGCACCAGCCCGAGCCAGGCCAGCAGGCTGATATGGCCGACCGCGTTCAGCATGGTGCCGGCCGCTACAATCATCAGCCAGCGGTAGAAACTGGTACGCGAACTGAAAATGGTACCGCCGCCCAAGGCCCGCCGCAGGATCTCGCCCAGCAGGCCGTAGCCGCAGGTCAGCCAGGCGGCCGTCAGCAGGGTGCCGGCCAAGCCGCCCGGCACGCCGCGCACCAGGACGTCGCCGGCCACCAGCGCCGCGAACCAGGTCAGCGCCGCGCGCCGGCCGTACACCAGCCAGAACACCAGGCCCAGTGCGGTGTCCGGATTCCAGGGAGTGATGTTCAGGCCAAGCAGCGGCTCGACATAGGTGATCCAGTCGAACAGCAGGTAGGCGGTGAAAAATCCGGCGGCCGGCAGCAGAAACGGAAAACGCATAGAGAAATTCGCGGGCTTCACGGCAATTTGTTGATCCTGGTTAATTTTACTGCCTCGCTTCACTGGCCCAGCAATCTTGCATGGCCACGGCCATGCAAGCGGAGTAGAATCAAGGCGTTACGCCAGCCTGTGCGTAGGACTAGTTGAAGGGAGATGAAGATGCGCCTGGATATCTACCGCCGTGCCGAACATGACGGCATTTTTTCCTACCTCGCCGTGCCCGAGGGCAAACCCATCCCACAGGAAGCCATCAATACCGACTGGCTGCCAGCCGAGCAATCGCTGGAAGTCGATGATGATGTGCAAGGCCTGCCTGATTACCACATCGACCGGCTGACCCAGCAGATGGGCAGCAAAGGCTACGCCATCACCGGATTGAAAGACATGTAAGCGGGCCGGCGGCGTCAGTCGCCGAACAAGTCGTCAAGTCCGGCGGGGCGCGATCCCGCCTGCGGCTTGGCGCGCCCTTTGCGGCCGCTGAATTCTTCCTCGATGTTGTCGCGATAAAAGCTCCACGCGCTGCCCGATGTGGACAGGCGCTGCCAGACATCGCGCCCTACGCCTTCGTAATCGATGGCGCTGCCGTCGTCGAACTCGATGCGCAGCATGCGTGCGCGCTCGTCGTAGCCGATGGCGCGCAGCTTGCCTGCGTTGATGCGTTTCATTTCCATCTCATTGCTCCCTTATTGCCCCTGCTCCAGGCGGCGCGCCGCGCGCGCCACCAGCTCTTGTGCTTCGGCGAACAGGGCCGGTTGTACGGCAGCACAAGCCGTGCGCTCGGCGGCAATACGCTGCCGGTCCTGCTCCAGGTTTTGCAAGGACAGCGCCATGCCGAAGCCATTTTCCGGCGCGCCGGCCAGCATGCGCCGCATCATTTCCTCGCCCAGCGCGGGCTTCTGGTGCCCGGCCTCCCAATACCACTGCGTTGTGCCCTTCTCGTTCGGCCCCGGAATGGCCTCGCAATTGAATGCGCCGAAACCGCTGAAGTCGTTCACCACGATGCGCGCCTGTGGATAACGGGCGCGCGCGGCCTCGGCTTCTTCCAGCACGATGCGCTTCCACTCCTCGAAGCGCGGCCACATGCCGCTCGCCTCGTACAGCGCCAGCAACTGCGCATGGTAAGCGTACACCATCAGGTGCATGTCGACACCGGGATTATCGCCCGCCGCCGCGTCGACCAGGGCGCGCAATTCCGCCCGCAGTCCTGCGCGGTCAAGGCCGCCTGGCGCTTTCTTAACCAGCGACGCCGCGTTCTCCTCCGCCCGCTGGCGGAAGATCTTGTAATAGCCGTCGTAGCGCGCAAATTTGACGTACTGGTTCAAGGGATTCAACCCGCGCTCGGTCATGGTCTCGGCCTCGCGGTCGCCCTGCATGGCAAAGGTGGTTGCCGCATCGCGCAAGGCGGCCAGCGAGAACAGGCTCTCTACGCGCCAGCCCAGTTTGGCGGCTCCCGCCACCGGCGCCTGGCGTGCGCCGCCGCGCTGGCCCGGCGCCAGCAAGGCATCATGGAAATCGATGCCGGCAATCACGCGCGAAGGCTTGACGCCCAGGCTGCGCAGATAGCGCAACTGCCCGACCGCCACCATGGTGCCGGTTCCCGCCAGTCCCAGGTTGTAGGCGCCGCCGCCCAGCTGCGGGCTGTCCGGATCGAAGCCGACTTCCACCCGCGAATTCCCGAGCAGGAACTGGCTGGCGCCCAGGCGCCTGGCCCCCGTCAGCTTGATCTCGTTGCGGAAGTGCTGCGGCACCGGCTTGTCGGCGTTCAGGCCAGGTTTGCGCACCACGCCGTACAGGCCATAGGGGTCGGCCAGCACGACCACGCTGGCCACCAGCAGCACGCCCGCCAGCATGGCCAGGCCCAGTTTGCGCAAGTAATGATGGTGCGAAGCGTTGCTCATGGTCAGAACTGGAAATAAAGGAATTCGCTTGGCCGCGACAGGGCCAGCAGGCAGAGCACGGCCAGCATGCCGGCCGCCAGTGCCGGACGCGGTGCAGGCAGCCAGGCCAGGCGCGCCGGCGCCGCCGTGCCGTCATGGTCCAGCGCGGGCTCGAAGCGATGCATGATTTGCTGGGTATTGGGCGCGCAGAAAGCCACCAGCGCGGCAACCACAACCCAGCACCAGGTTTCGATGAACTGGGTGGCGCCACCCAGCGACCACTTGATTCCCAGCGGCGCCAGCGCCTCGCGCAGCCCGCCCAGGCGGGCGGCCGATGGCATCCGGCAGCGCCACGCCGTACTGGCCCGACATGCCGGCCACGATGCGCAAGGCGGAAGGCAGGTCCGCCGCGCGGAAAAAGACCCAGGCATAAACCACGGCAATGAAGGTCAGCGCCCAGGCCGCGACAGCCCCGGCCCTGCTGCCGCCTTGCCAGCCCAGGCGCGCCTTGAGCATCTGCCAGGCGTGGGCGATGACCAGGTAAGCGCCGTGCAGCCCGCCCCACAACACGAAATTCCAGCTGGCGCCGTGCCACAGGCCGCCCAGCAGCATGGTCGCCACCAGGTTCACCTTGGCGCGTACGGCGCCGTGGCGGTTGCCGCCCAGCGGAATGTACAGGTAGTCGCGCAGGAAGCGCGACAAGGTCATGTGCCAGCGCCGCCAGAATTCGACGATATTGCGCGCTTTGTAGGGCGAATTGAAGTTCAGCGGCAGGTGCACGCCGAACATGCGCGACAAGCCGATCGCCATGTCCGAGTAGCCGGAGAAATCGAAATAGAGCTGGAACGCATACGCCAACACGCCGCCCCATGCCATCAGGAGTGTCGGCTCGCCTGGTGCCGCGAACAACGCGTTGGCGTAGGGCGCCAGCGTATCGGCCAGCAGCGTTTTCTTGGCCAGGCCAATGATGAAAATGGTGGCGCCGACCGAGAAGTTCTCGGCGCGCGGCAATGCATTCCGCGGGTCAGCGAACTGCGGCATCATTTCCTTGTGGTGCAGCACCGGCCCGGCCACCAGGTGCGGGAAATAGGTGACGAACAGCAGGTAGTGGATGAAGCGCCCTTCCTGCACGAAGCCGCGCGCCGTATCGACCAGGAAGGCGATCTGGGTGAAGGTGAAGAACGATATGCCGATCGGCAGCACCACCTGCAAGACGTCCGCCTGCTGGCCGGTCAGGCTGGTGTAGAAGAAGTTGGCGTACTTGTAGTAGCCGAGCAGCACCAGGTTGGCCGCCACGGCGCCGCCCAGCCACCAGTTGCGCGCACTGCCCCGGGCGCGCCGAATGGCCTGGGCGCAGCCATAGTTGGCGACGATCGAACCAAGCAGCAGCGGTACATAGCGCACGTCCCACCAGCCGTAGAAGAACAGGGAGGCCAGCGCCAGCCATGCCACGCCCCAGGTAGGGTGGCGGCGCGCGAGCAGAAAATAGCCGATCAGGGTGACCGGCAGGAAGCCCAACAGGAAGCTGAAGGAATTGAATAGCATGGGTGAAAATGTTATCACCCATGCAATAGCACATCAATACTCGATTGCCACTTCCTGCGCTCCCAGGCCCTGTTCCAGTGCGATTTTCAGCGCATCCGACGGCGCCAGGCGCCATTCGTCGCCAAGTTGCAACACACAGTCGATGCCTTGCGGCTTGACGCGCATCGACACCGGCAGGCCGTATTCGTCGCGGTGCGGGCCCAGGATCTCGGCCAGCTTGGCCGGCGGCACGGCCTTCGGCAGCGCCAGTCCGATCTGGCGGCCGAACTGGGTGCGCGCCGCGGTGATGTTGTAGACCTTTTCCGCCGAAATGCGCAGGCCGCCCGAGAAGCGGTCTTCCGACACCTTGCCCGTCACGCACAGGAATTCGTCTTCCTTGAACATATGCTTGTTCGGTTCGAAGACTTCGTTGTAGACGGTAACTTCGACCACGGCGGTCTTGTCGTCCAGCGTCACGATCAGCAGCTTGCCGCGCTGGGTCATCTGGGTACGGATGCCGGAAATCACGCCGCACATCATGCGCGGCTCGCGCGACGGCTCCAGCTCGGACAGCTTGGTGCGCGCGAAACGGCGCGCTTCCTGCTGGTAGGAGTCGAACATATGGCCGGACAGGTAGTAGCCCAGCGCGATCTTTTCCTCCGCCAGCTTTTCACGGTCCGTCCACGCCGTAGCCTGCACATAATCGGGCGGCGCCACCAGGTCGGAATCGTCGCCGCCGAACAGGCTGACCTGGTTGGCCGACTTGGCTTCCTGGTCGGCGTACTCCATGGCGAAGCTCACCGACGCGAACAGCACCGCACGATCGACGCCGAAGCCGTCAAACGCGCCGGCGCGGATCAGCGCTTCGATGGTGCGGCGGTTCATCTGTTTCTTGTCGACCCGCTTGCAGAAGTCGAACAGGCTGGTGAACGGGCCGTCCGCGATGCGCGCGGCGATGATCGCCTCGATCGCATTCTGGCCCGCGCCCTTCACGCCACCCAGGCCGTAGCGGATCCTGGTCGCCTTCTTGCCCGCGTCAGCGTCCGGGCGGAAGTGGTATGCCGACTTGTTGACATCCGGCGGCAGGATGGTCAGGCCGCAGACGTCGATCGAGTCTTCGACCAGGATTTTCAGCTTCTCGGTATCGTCCATGGCCAGCGACATGTTGGCTGCCATGAACGCTGCGGTGTGGTGATGCTTCAGGTAGGCGGTGTGGTACGACAGCAGCGCGTACGCGGCAGCGTGCGACTTGTTGAAGCCGTAGCCCGCGAACTTTTCCATCAAGTCGAAGATCTCGTCGGCCTTCTCGACGGTCAGGCCACCCTCTTGCGCGCCCTTGCGGAACAACTCGCGGTGCTCCGCCATCTCCTCGGCTTTTTTCTTACCCATCGCGCGGCGCAGCATGTCCGCGCCGCCCAGCGAGTAGCCGCCGATGATCTGCGCCATCTGCATAACCTGTTCCTGGTAAACCATAATGCCGTAGGTTTCGGACAGGATGCCCTCGGTGCGCGGATCGGGATAATCGAATTTCTCGCCGTGCTTACGCTTGCAGAAGTCCGGGATCAGGTCCATCGGGCCCGGACGGTACAGCGCCACCAGCGCGATAATGTCCTCGAAGCGGTCGGGACGCGCGTCTTTCAGCATGCCCTGCATGCCGCGCGATTCAAGCTGGAACACGGCGACGGTTTTCGCCTTGGTCAGCAGCTCGTACGTCGGGCGGTCGTTCAGCGGCAGCTTGGCCAGGTCGAATTCAGCCAGTTCCTGGTCGAGGTCCTTGATGTAATTGACGGCGCGGTCCAGGATGGTCAGCGTGGTCAAGCCCAGGAAGTCGAACTTCACCAGGCCGATCGCCTCCACGTCGTCCTTGTCGAACTGCGACACCACGCCGGTATCGCCGGACTGGGTGTACAGCGGGCAGAAGTCGGTCAGCTTGCCCGGCGCAATCAGGACGCCGCCGGCGTGCATGCCGATGTTACGGGTGATGCCTTCCACCTGCTGCGCCAGATCGAGCAGCTGGCGCACTTCCTCTTCGTTTTCCTGGCGCTCTTTGAGCAGCGGCTCCTCTTCGATCGCCTCCGCGATCGAGACCGGCTTGCCCGGCTTGAACGGGATCAGCTTCGACACGCCGTCGCAGAAGTTGTAGCCGAAGTCCATCACGCGGCCCACGTCGCGGATCGCGCCCTTGGCCGCCATGGTACCGAAGGTGGCGATCTGCGATACCGCCTCGCGCCCGTACAGGTCCTTCACGTGCTGGATCACCAGTTCGCGCTTTTCCTGGCAGAAGTCAATATCGAAGTCGGGCATCGATACCCGTTCCGGGTTCAGGAAACGCTCGAACAGCAGGTTGTATTTGAGCGGGTCCAGGTCGGTAATCTTCAGCGCATAGGCCACCAGCGAGCCTGCGCCGGAGCCTCGGCCCGGTCCAATCGGCACGCCGTTGTTCTTGCCCCACTGGATAAACTCCGCAACGATCAGGAAGTAGCCAGGGAACTTCATCTTGATGATGGTGTCGTTCTCGAACTTCAGGCGCGCCTCGTAGCGCGGGCGCTCCTTCTCGCGCTTTTCCGGATCCGGGAACAGCTGGATCAGGCGCTCTTCCAGGCCCTTGGTGGTTTCGGCGACCAAGAATTCGTCGATGGTCATGCCCGGAGTCGGGAAGTTCGGCAGCTGCGGCTTACCCAGTACCAGCGACAGGTTGCAGCGCTTGGCGATCTCCACCGAGTTTTGCAGCGCAGCCGGCAGGTCGTGGAACAGCTCGGCCATCTCCGCCTGGGTCAGGAAGCGCATCTGCTCGTTGAAACGCTTGACGCGCTTGGCGTTGGCCAGCATCTCGCCTTCGGCGATACAGACGCGCGCTTCGTGGGCGATGTATTCTTCCTGCGACAGGAACTGCACCGGGTGCGTCGCCACCACCGGCAAGCCAAGCTTGGCGGCCAGCGCCACCGACTGGCGCACCTGCGCTTCCTGGTTGGCCTGGCCGGCGCGCTGGATCTCAACGTAGAAATGGCCGTTCGGGAAAATGCCGGCCCACTTGCGGGCATTGGCTTCCGCCAGTTCCAGGTTGCCATGCTCGATGGCCTGGCCGATGTCGCCGAAATGGGCGCCGGACAGGGCGATCAGGCAGTTGCGCGGATCTTCGCCAGGCAGCAGCGGGTACTGCCGGTTCGGCAAGTCGCGCAGCCACTCGGTGCGGATCTCCGCGCGGCCCTTCCACTGGTTGTTCAGCCACGCTTCCGACAACAATTCGCACAGCTGCAGGTAGCCCATGCGGTTCTTCGCGAACAGCATGAGGCGATGCGGCTTGTCACGGTTTTCATCGTTGGTGATCCAGGTATCGACACCGACGATAGGCTTGATGCCCTTGCCACGCGCTGCCTTGTAGAAGCGCACCATGGCGAACATATTGGCCAGGTCGGTGATGGCCAGGGCGCCCTGGCCATCCTTGACCGCCTTCTTGATCATGTCGTCATAGCGCACCAGGCCGTCGACAATCGAATATTCCGTATGCACGCGCAGGTGGACGAATTGCGGTCCCACGGGCGCTGCGGCTGGCGTGGCGTCTACTGGCTGGTCGATTGTTTCAATGCTCATGGGCGGGCGGCTTTTAAGTCGAATATCCCCCTATTTTAACGCCTGAGCTGCCTGGACTGCTATTCGTGGGCGGCATCGCCAGCGGTGCGGCCCGCGACGCTCGCCGGCGCGAATGCAGTGTGGTTCAGTGCGGGACGCGCGATAATTGCTTACAAATGAGCCCGTCACGCCCGCATGGCGCGGCTAGAATCACCCTTACCAATCCACCCTTGGAGATGAAGATGAAAATTGTTGCTGCTGCCCTGCTGATGACCGCCTCGCTGGCGGCCTATGCGGAAGAATCTGAGCAGTTGGCCAAGTCGAAGAGCTGCTTTGCCTGCCACGCCATGGCCAAAAAGCTAGTGGGGCCGTCGTTCAAGGATGTCGCGGCCAAATACAAGAGCGACAAGGGCGCCGAAGACAAGCTTGTCCTGAAAATCCTGCAGGGCGGCTCCGGGGTCTGGGGCGCAGTCCCGATGCCGCCCAATCAGGTGACCGACGCTGAGGCGCACCAGCTGGTGCGCTGGGTCCTGGCGCAGAAGTAAGCGCTAACCGGGGCCACCTTCACGCAGGCTTGCGGAGGCGGAAGGTATTCCTGCTGATCAGGTGGTCGCCGTTCGCATGGACGCGTTCCACCATTTCCTTCAGCGCCGCGACGCCTTCCTCCGACGCCATGTCGCAGAAGGCCAGGACGTCGCGCGCCGGCACGGCGACCATGAACCCTTCGTCCACCAGGTCCGCCAGGTCGCGCTGCCACAGCGCCTGCAGCAGGAACATGCTGGCCTCGAAATTGCCATCGACGAAAACGCCAAAGACCGGACCGTGCTGCTCGACCCGCAGATGCTGGCTGCACAGCTGGTCCAGGTTGGCGATAGCCAAGCGGTGCAGCTGCGCCGCATCGATGCCGGCTTCAGCCAGATGGCGATGCTGCACGTAGACCAGCCCTTCCGGCTGATCGACTACATAGGCCGCCATCAGGCCGGAACCCACCGGGCGTAGTACCGGGCTATCTGGCTCAGGCAAGGCAATCGCCGCCTCGCCGCCTGCTTCGGCCGTGCTTTTCAGGTAGGCCACCGCACGGGCCAGGAATTCGTGCGTGGGATTCATTGCTGCGCCATCTTGCATTGGATTGATCTTTCTATTTTGCATCAGTTGATGGCAATTATTTCACACCATTTAAGCATTTGACAATCCCTGCCTATTATTTGGGCATTCCGCCGAGTGCGGCTATAATGTCGACTGTTCCGGATTCAATCGATTACCAATCCCATGCAAGCAACCATCGACAACGCGCCTGCGACCCCAGACGCGGCACCAGCCGTTTACGTCAATATCGCGGCCTACAAATTCATCACCCTGGACCAGCTGGACCAACTGCGCCCGCAATACCAGGACATCTGCGCCCGCCTGGACCTGAAGGGCACCATTCTGCTGACCCCGGAAGGCATCAATATGTTCCTGTCCGGCACCCGCGGCAATATCGACGAGTACCTGGCCTGGGTGCACAGCGATGCCCGCCTGGCGGACCTGGAAGTGAAGGAAAGCCTGTCGACTGAACAGTCGCACCGCCGCATGCTGGTGCGCATCAAGAAAGAAATCATCACCATGCGCCACCCGCTGATCCGTCCGGAGGACGGCCGCGCACCGCATGTGCAGGCAAAAGACCTGAAGCGCTGGCTGGACCAGGGCCACGACGACAACGGCAAGCCGGTCGTGATGGTCGAAACCCGCAACGACTACGAAGTGGATGTTGGCACGTTCAACAACACGGTCGACTACCGCCTGACCAAGTTCACCGAATTCCCGGAAATCATCGAGAAGCACAAGGCCGATTTTGAAGGCAAGACCGTGGTGACCTTCTGCACCGGCGGCATCCGCTGCGAAAAGGCGGCGATCCACATGCAGAATATCGGCTATGACAATGTGTACCAGCTCGAAGGCGGCATCCTGAAGTACTTCGAGGAAGTCGGCGGCGCGCACTACACCGGCGACTGCTTCGTGTTCGACTACCGCACCGCGCTCAACCCGCAGCTCGAACCGACGGAAACCAGGCAGTGCTTCGCCTGCCGCGCCGTGGTTACCCCGCGCCAGCAGCTGGCGCCGGAATACGTGGCGGGGGTTTCGTGCCCGGCCTGCTTCGGCAAGCACTAAGCGGCAAGCGATAAGAAAAAGGCCCGTTGAGCAACGGGCCTTTTTTACATCTTAGCCTTTCGGCAGTCCACCCAGCAGGGCAGCGATTTTCTGCTTCGGCTTGGCCGGAGCGGCCGCCACCGCAGCTGCCGCCGCGCCATTGCTGCGGGTCGGCTCATACGGTTTCAGGAACCATGGATCGACTTTCTCGCGGCGTGGCGAGAGCGACGGTCCGTCGCCACGGCCTTCACGGCGCTCACCGCTGCGCGGCGCCGAACGGTCCGCCTGGGTGCGGTCGCGGCGGCGGTCGCCGTGGCGCTCGTCGCTGCGGAAACCGCCCGGCACAAAGCCTTCCAGCGTGCCGCGCGGGACGGTCTGCTTGATCAGCTTCTCAATATCGAGCAGCAGGCGTTCGTCCTTGTCCGAGAAGATCGAAATCGCGTCACCGGAAGCGCCGGCGCGGCCGGTACGGCCGATGCGGTGCACGTAATCTTCCGCGTTATATGGCAGGTCGAAGTTGATCACGCACGGCAGGTCCGAAATATCCAGGCCGCGCGCCGCCACGTCGGTGGCGACCAGCACATCGATCTCGCCTTTCTTGAAAGCGTCAAGCGCCTGCATGCGCTCCTGCTGCGTCTTGTCGCCGTGGATGGCGGAGGCCTTCATGCCTTCTGCCGCCAAACCGCGCGCCAGGCGCGAGGCGCCGATCTTGGTGTTGGAGAATACGATCACCTGTTTCAGCTCGCGCTGGCGCAGGATATGGGCCACGGCATCGCGTTTATGGTCTTCATTCACCTTGTACACCACCTGGGTCACGCGTTCGGCGGTCGCATTGGAACGCGCCACTTCGATCGTGATCGGGTCGGTCAGGAAGCTGGAGGCCAGCTTCTTGATCTCCGGCGAGAAGGTGGCCGAGAACATCAGGTTCTGGCGCTTCTTCGGCAGCAGGTTGATGATGCGCTGCAGGTCGGGCAGGAAGCCCATGTCGAGCATGCGGTCGGCTTCGTCCATGACCAGCATCTGCACCTGGCCCAGCGAAATATTCTTCTGCTCCACATGGTCCAGCAGGCGGCCCGGGGTGGCGATCACGATTTCCACGCCACTGCGCAGCTTTTCAGTCTGCGGCTTCATGTCCATGCCGCCAAAGACCACGGTGGAGCGCAGCGGGGTGTGCTTGCAATACGCCGCCACGTTTTCCGCCACCTGCACCGCCAGTTCACGGGTCGGTGCCAGCACCAGGGCACGCACCGGGTGGCGCGCCGGGCTCATCGACGTGTTGGCTTGGGCCAGCAGCAGCTGGATGATCGGCAGGGAAAACCCCGCCGTCTTGCCGGTGCCGGTCTGGGCGGCACCCATCACGTCGCGACCCTGCAGCAGGATCGGGATCGCTTGCGCCTGGATCGGCGTTGGGTGCACATAACCCTGGTCGGTCAGTGCGCGCAGGATTTCCGGCGCCAGGCCGAAATCGGCGAACTTTACTTGCACAGGGGTGTTCTCAATGTCAGACATACAATTCTTTAGTTAACAGCGGCCAACCCCGCATGATACCCGAGAACTGTGGTAAAGCGCATGGATTGCGGCTGCGGAGCGGAAATTATTGCTGAGATGGAAGCTATAATGTAACTAAATGAATGCTATCAACGCTCGCGGCTGGCATCTGAGCCGCTATATCTTGCTGATCGTCCTGGCCAGCAGCCTGTTCGCGGCTGTGGCCCAGGCCGCCGCGCCATCGCTGCGCTTCCGCAAACTCGGGCCGCTCGGCAATGATGAACCGTCAATGTTATCGCTGCTGCAAGACCAGCGCGGCTTCATGTGGATCGGCACCCAAGCGAACGGCCTGTACCGCTACGACGGCTACCGCGTCACCAAATACCGCAGCAAGGCCGGCGACCCGCGCAAGCTGCCGCATGACCGCGTCGCCGCGCTGTTTGAGGATAAGCAGGGCAGGCTGTGGGCCGGCACCCAGAATGGCTTGGCGCGCTTTAATCCGGAAAGCAATGATTTCACGGCCTTCGTGCCCGGCAATGCCCCGCATAGCGGCCGCATCGTCCGCGCCATTGTGGCGGATGGTGCAGACGGCATGTGGCTGGCGACCTGGGGCGGGCTGCAGCACTTTGAGCCGGGCACCGGCAAGTTCACCGTCCACCTGCACGATCCGGCCCGTCCCGGCAGCCTGGGCGGCAACGACCTGAACGCGCTGGCGGTCGATAGCAAGGGCGGCGTCTGGGCCGCGACCTGGCCTGGCGGCCTGGACTACCTGCCCGCCGGCAGCAGCGAGTTCGAGCACCGCCGCGTCGACAAGGGCCAGGACCCGAACGCGCGCGCCAACATCGTGCGCGCCCTGAAATTCGACCGCAACGGCGTGCTGTGGATCGGCACCGAAGGCGGCGTGTGGCGCTGGGACAGCAGCCAGCCGTGGGACACGCGCGCCAGCGTGAGCGTGCCCGACAGCCGCGTCACCAGCTTTTATTTCGACCGCGACGGCACGCTATGGGCCACCACCCTGTCGGCCGGCCTGCTGCGCTGGGATGCCCTGGCCCAGCGCTTCGACCAGTACAGCCACAACAGCGACGACCCATACTCGCTGCCGGGCGATAACCTGCGCGCCATGCTGCAGGACCGCGGCGGCATGTTATGGATCGCCTCCTTCACCGACGGCGTTGCCCTGGTCAACCTGAGCAGCAGCGGCTTCACGCGCTACCTGCCCTACCGCCTGGACGGACGGCACGGGCGCGCCAACAACGCTTTGCTGAGCCTGCAAAGCGGCCCCAAAGGCACGGTCTGGGTCGGCGGCAACCTCGGCGTCGGCCAGTTCGACCCGGCCAAGGGCGAAGTGCTGCGGCGCTACCAGGCCGACGGCCGCCCGGGTTCGATCAACAGCAATATCGTGTACAGCCTGTACCAGCAGCCCGGCGGCCCGCTGTGGGTGGGCACGGCCAACGGCTTGAACCGGCTCGATGCGCCGGACGGCAAGTTCCAGCTGGTGCGCTTCGGCAACACCGCGAGCGACTTCATCAACGCCATCGCGCCCGGCAAGGATGGCGTGCTGTGGCTCGGCACCGGCAACAGCCTGGTGCGCTACGACACCCAGCGCGACCGCTCCCTGCTGTTCTACCACGACCCGCAAAACCCGGACAGCCGCAGCGTCGGCGGCGCCAGCGTGGTGCTGGAAGACAAGCAAGGCCGCGTCTGGATGGGTTCGGAATTCAACGGCGGCGGGCTCGACCTGCTGGACCCGGCCACCGGCAAGTTCCGCCACCTGCGCGCCGGCGGCCCGGAAGGCATGATCGACGATAACGTCACCGCGCTGCACCAAGACGCCGACGGCCGGCTGTGGGTCGGCACCTCGCGCGGCCTGGTGCAGGTGGAAGAAACCGCGCGCGGCGGCCTGCGCCTGCGCTCGCACGCGGCGGCCGTGCAGCACCTGAAAACGCTGTCGATCCAGTCCGACGCCAAGGGCAGGATCTGGGTCAGCACGCTGGCCGGCCTGTTCCGCCTGAATCCCGGCAATGGTTCGGCCCAGCTCTACACCGTGGCCGACGGCATGACCGACGGCTTCACCACCAATGCCTCGGCGCCCGGCGCGGACGGCAAGCTGTACTTCGGCGGCGTACACGGCATGACCGGCATCGAACCGGAACAGGTGCGCAGCGACTCGGTGCCGCCGCAGGTCGCCATCACCGACATCAAGCTGTTCAGCCACTCCCTGAGCGAAGGCCGCTTCCGCGAGCAGGCCCGGCTGGAAGGCCCGCTGACGGCGCCGACCGGCCTAGTGCTGTCGTCGCAGGCAACCGCCTTCACCATCGAATTCGCCGCCCTGCATTTCACCGAACCGTCGCAAAACCGCTACGCCTACCAACTGGAAGGCTTCGACCCGGACTGGCAGGAAACCGACGCCGAGCGACGCGTGGCCACCTACACCAACCTCGACCCGGGCCGCTATGTGTTCCGGGTGCGCGCCGCCAACCACCACGGCAGCTGGAGCGAACATGCCGCCACGCTGGAGGTGACCATCACGCCACCGTTCTGGCAGACCACCTGGTTCCGCCTGGCTGCCGCTGCCCTGATCCTGGGCGGCTTGTGGAGCCTGTACCGCTGGCGCATCCGGCGCCTGACGCGCCTGCAGGCCGTGCTGGAACAGCAAGTCGCCGCCCGTACCGTCGAGCTGGAAGACTCCAACCGCAAGCTCGAAGCGCTGAGCCAGACCGACGGCCTGACTGGCGTCAGCAACCGGCGCGGCTTCGACCTGGCGCTGGAAGCGGAATGGCGGCGCGCCCAGCGCACCGGCCAGCCGCTGGCGCTGTCGATGCTGGATGTGGACTACTTCAAGAAATACAATGACCGTTATGGACACCTGGCCGGCGATGCCACGCTGCGCGCGGTGGCGCGGGTGATCACCGAACACGGCCGGCGCAGCTCCGACCTGGTGGCGCGCTACGGCGGTGAAGAGTTTGCGCTGCTGTCGGTCGCCACGCCAGGCGCCGACGCGATCGGCGTGGCGCAGACCATCTGCAGCGAACTGGCGCGCCTGCAACTGCCGCACGATGCCTCGCCGCTGGGCCACGTCACCATCAGTATCGGCGTGGCGGTGCTGGTGCCAACCGAGCACGGCCGCCCGGAACAGCTGGTGCGCCTGGCGGACGAAGCGCTGTACCGGGCCAAGCAGCGCGGCCGCAACCAGGCTTTGCTGGCAATGGAAGAATAATGGACGTGGACCCGCCAGACGATCCCAGGCCGCAACCGCCGGCCGAACCCGGCCCCGACGCCTGCTGCCACAGCGGCTGCACCTGGTGCGTGCTCGATCTCTACTACGAAGACCTGGAACGCTACCGCAATGACCTTGCTGCCTGGGAAAAACGCCATGTGAGTGCGCGAACAGAAGGAAAAGCACGCCGCCGCTAGCATCGGTGGCATGGAACAGCAGAGCCAATCATGGCTGGACAAGCTCGGCCCGGGCCTGGTCGCGGGCGCCGCCGACGATGACCCCAGCGGCATCGCCACCTATTCCCAGGCCGGGGCCCAGTTCGGCTTCGGCATGCTGTGGCTTGGGCTGTTCACCTATCCGCTGATGGTCGGCATCCAGGAAACCAGTGCCCGCATCGGCCGCACCAGCGGACGCGGCCTGGCATCCAATATGCGCCGCTGCTTTCCGGCCTGGACGCTGTATGCCACGGTCAGCCTGCTGCTGTTTGCCAACACCATCAATATCGCCGCCGACCTGGCTGCCATGGGTGACGCGCTGCACCTGGTGGCAGGCGGCAAGGCGCAGTGGCATGCACTGGCGTTCGGCCTGCTGTCGGTGCTGCTGCAAGTCTTCATCCCCTACCAGCGCTATGCGCGCCTGCTGAAGTGGCTGACGCTGGCGCTGCTGGCCTATCTCGCCACGGTACTGGTGATCGAGGTGCCGTGGCCCGAAGTGGCCAAGCACACTCTGTCGCCGCATATCGAGTGGAACAAGGCGTACCTGACCACCATGGTGGCGGTGTTCGGCACCACCATCAGCCCCTACCTTTTCTTCTGGCAGGCCGCCCAGGAAGTCGAGGAACTGCAGGCCGATCCGGCGGCCGAGCCGCTCAAGCGCGCGCCGCGCCAGGTACGCCCGCAACTGCGCCGCATCAAGCTCGACACAGCCATCGGCATGGGCTTTTCGAACCTGGTGGCGTGGTCGATCATGCTGACCACCGCGGTCACGCTGCATGCGCACGGGATTTTCCATGTCGGCTCGTCGGCGCAGGCTGCGGCGGCGCTGCGTCCGATCGCTGGCGAACTGGCATTCGCGCTGTTCGGGCTGGGCATCATCGGCACCGGCCTGCTGGCGATTCCGGTGCTGGCCGGCTCCGCCGCCTACGCCATGGCCGGCGCCTTCAACTGGCGCAGCAGCCTGGAACTGCAGCCCCGCGCTGCGCGCAAGTTCTACGGCATCATCATCGCCGCCACCCTGGCCGGCGTCGGCATCGGCTTCCTGCCCATGGACCCGATGCGGGCCCTGTTCTGGAGCGCCGTCATCAACGGCGTGGTGGCGGTGCCGGTAATGGTGGTGACCATGCTGCTGTCGAGCCGGCGCGGCGTGATGGGCGAGGTGGTCCTGTCACGCCGCCTGCGTGTGCTGGGCTGGTCCTGTACAACAGTGATGGCCTTGGCTGTTTTGGCCATGTTCGCCAGCATGGTAAGCTAGCGCGCATGAACAAACGACACTTCCTGCTGGCCCTTGCGGCAGCAATCGCCCTTCCCTCCCTGCCGGCGCTGGCCGCCGATGTCCGCCCATTCCCGGCAACCGCCAAGCGCGGCAAGATCAAGTTCGGTTATGCGCCCGACATCGCTATTGACGGCAAGCTGCGCCAGCTCTCGCCTGCGGCGCGCATCTTCAGTGAAGAGAACCTGACCGTTGTGCCGAATATGCTGGCCGATGCGACCTTCATCGTCAACTACACGGAAGACATGAACGGCTATATCGACCGTATCTGGATCCTGACGCAGGACGAAATGCGCCTGCCGGCAGCCAACACGCGCTGACCTATGCTGCGGCGCCGCCTTGCCTTCGCCCTGCTGCTTGCGGCTGCGGCGCCGGCCGGCGCCGACACCATCGTCAAAGCCTACAACAGTTATCGCGGACCGCCCTACATCGACGGCAAAAGCGGCCTTGCGCCCGAACTGGTGCACTATGTGAACCGCAAGCTGGAAGGCCGCTACACGCTGCAGCTGGTGTCGCTGCAGCGCCGCCAGCTGAACCAGTTGATGGAGGCGCCTGCCGGCTTCGACGGCGTAGCGCTGTTCCTGTCGCCGGCCTTCATTGGCGACGTGCCGCGCAAGCGCTTTCATTGGAGCCCGGCGTTCCTGGACGACAGCAATGCCATCGTGTCGCGCATCGATAATCCGGTGCGCTATGAAGGCCCGGCATCGCTGGTGGGCCTGCGCTTTGCCGGCATTTACGGCAACCGGTATCCCGGCATCGACGAATACGTCGGCAAGAGCCTGACGCGCACCAACGCCCCCGACGCGATGGCCAACCTGCGCAAACTGGTGGAGGGACAGGCCGACTTCAGCGTGATGCCGCTCAGCTCATTTCGCTACCTGCGGCGCCAGATGGACCGGGAGAAGCTGCCCATCGGGCAGTTGCATGTGGGCGACAAGCCCTTCGGCCAGTTCGGCCGCCATTTCGTGCTGGCACGCGAGGCCCGCGAGCTGGCAGCGGAACTGGACAATATCGCAGCCGCCATGCCCTGCGATCGCGAGTGGCGCCGCATCGCCCTGCGCTACCAGTTTACCGTCGCCGACGCCGCCGCCTGCCGCTAGATCCGGCAGTTTGCCTGCTCAAGCGGATCGGCATCGGGCAGCATGCGGCTATTGATCGGGATGAGGAGGTAGCCGCGTCTCAGATGTAATAGATTGCTGCTGCTGCGCCGATGATAAGGCCAAACTTGGTGATCTTGTAGACGGTCTTGTTCCAGGCTTTGAAGGCACGGCGGTATTTGCCGGCGTAGAAGGACACGCGGAACAGCTTCGACACCAGGCCGACCTGGTCGCCCTGCTCGTTCGGCGAAGCGGCGGCGGTCATCATGGTGCGGCCCAGGAAACGGTTGACTGCCTGCGCCCAGCGATAGCGCATCGGGCGTTCCACGTCGCAGAACAGGATGATGCGGTTGCTCTCGGAGCCGTTGATGGCCCAGTGGATATAGGTTTCGTCAAAGATCACGCCCTGGCCATCGCGCCAGCTATGGCGCTCGCCGTCGACGTCGATGAAGCAGCGGTCGTCGTTCGGCGTGGCCAAGCCCAGGTGATAGCGCAGCGAGCCGGCGAACGGGTCGCGGTGCGGATTGAGCTTGCCGCCCGGCGGCAGTTCGGCAAACATGGCAGCCTTCACCGAAGGGATCGAGGCCAGCAAGGCATAGGTCTGCGGGCACAGTTCCTGGGCCGAAGGGTGGCTGGCGTTGTACCACTTCAGGTAAAAACGCTTCCAGCCAGCCTTGAAGAAGGAATTGAAGCCGGCATCGTCGTTCTTTTCCGAAGCCTTGATTTTCTGCAGACGCAGCAGGTTTTCCGCTTCGGTGCGGATCACTTGCCAATTGTCTTCCAGCGGCTTGAGTTCCTTGAAGGTGTCAACCGGCAGGTAAGGCGTGGATGGCACGCGCGAGAACCAATGCATGAAGATATTGATTGGGGCCATGAACGACGAGTGATCGAACAATTGGCGGCCGAACGGGAGACGTACCCTGCCACGGAAGTGAATGTGCAGCACGGACAGGATGTAAAAGCCGACAACAGCCCATTTCATTGCGAAACCTCGGAAAGATCCAAACCTGCGATTCTACCGCAGTCTGCAAAGTGAGTATTTGTGAATATCGCAACAATGTAAGCATGCTATCGTGGCGCGCATGACTTGTATTATTTGCTACGCCCCATTGAAAGCCGGCCTCTCAGGCTGGCATCGTACCTGTCCTGGCTGTGCCTACGAAGGCGCGGCCCATTCCGTCGCGCCTTCGGCAAACGACGAAGACCTGCGCGAAGCGTCGCTGAATGCGCTGCGCCAGGAGAATTCCCGCACCATCGTTGCACTCACCCGCCAGTTCGCAGCGCCGCGCGCCAATACCCTGCTTGACGTGGGCAGCGCCCATGGCTGGTTCCTGGAAGCGGCGTCCTGCGCCTTCGACGTGCTGGGTGTCGAGCCGGATGAAGCGTTGGCGCGGCAAGCGGCCGCACGCGGGCTGCCGGTACGCATCGGCTACTTCCCCCAGGCGCTGGCGGAGGGGGAGCAGTTCGACATCATCGTGCTGAACGAAGTGATCGAGCATATTCCCGACATCCGCGCTGCCCTGCGCGACTGCCATCAGCGCCTGGCACCGGACGGAACGCTGGTGCTGAACCTGCCGAGCAGCCACGGGCTATGCTACCGCTTGTCCAAACTGTTCGCGCGATTCGGCCTGCACGGTCTATTCGACCGGCTGTGGCAAAAAGGCATGCCTTCGCCGCATATGCATTACTTCAATCCGGCCAACCTCACCAGGCTGGTGGAGCGCGAAGGATTTACCCTGCGCCACAGCACCGAACTGGCTGCCGTGAAGAAGCAAGGCATGTGGCGCTGGATGACAGTGTTTGGCCAGGTCTATCCGTTCAAGGCGCCACTGCGCTACCTGGGCATGCGCTGGGTGGTGCTGCCGCTGATGCGGCTCTTCCCCAGCGATATCATGGTCTGCATCTACCGCAAGCGATAGGCCTCAGGCGCTGCGCCACAGCGCCAGCGCCTCCTGCGCCACCAGCTCCGGGCGCTCCTCAGGCCAGAACAATTTGCTGCCTTCGATGCGGCGCACGCCCTTGCTATTGCCGAAAGCCTGTTCGAGATAGTCGGCGCCGCGCGGCAGGAAGATATCGTCCGCCATGCCCCACAGCACCCGCACCGGCGCCGTGCTGGCTTTCAGCGCGGGCTTGATGCCGTGCAGTGCATTGCGTTCCAGCGCGGTGATATAGCCATGCAGGCGCTGCGGATTATCGACCAGGGGACGCAGATAGGTTTCGAATACCTCGTCCGCCAGCGCGGCGGGACGGGCGTAGCAGATGCCGCCCAGGCCTTCGGCGGAGCGGGCCTTGGCCTTGTCGGCCAGCCAGGGCGCCAGCCATTCCTGCGCGAACTTGCCTTGCTTGGCCAGTTCGATCACCGGCAGCATGGCCGGCGGCGGGCAATCGATTTCGGTGTCGCAGTTGGCCAGCAGCAGGCTGCGCACGCGCTCCGGATGCAGCACCAGGAATAGTTGCGCCACTGCGCCGCCGCTGTCGCTGGCCACCACGTCGACCTTATCGACACCCAGTTTGTCGAGCAGTTCGACCAGCATGGCGACCTGCCCTTCCGGGTCGAGCCTGGCGCCTGCCGCAGGCTCGCTGTGGCCAAGGCCGAGGAAATCCGGCGCGATGCAGCGCCGATGCGGCGCCAGGCGCGCCACGGCGCCGCGCCATTGGAAGCTGTTCAGCGGCAGGCCGTGCAGGAACAGCGCTGCCTGCGGGCCGCGGCCCCGCTCCACCACTGCTACGCGCCCGGCGCTGGTCGCCACGAAGCGCCGCGCCGCACGCCACGCCTTTGCATCCCGCGCAGCCTCGGCGCGCAGCGCAGCGTCGCCAGCCGCGACGTCCGGCGCGGCACTGGCGAAGCGTCCCATGCTCGTCATGGCGGTGAGTGCAGTAGTGGCAAAACTCAATTTCAGAAAGTCACGGCGGATCATGTTCATCTCCTTGCAGACAGGTCTTCGATGGAATGCATGATCGGTCCAAGCCCGACGCGAAGCAATGACCTCCAAGGTCATGGAAGCGCAGCACCAAACCTTGCTAATATGGCCACATGAACGCAAACCTTGCCCCTATCGCCCATGTCGGCGCCCTGCTGCGTGAGTGGCGCTCCGCCCGCCGCCTGAGCCAGATGGACCTGGCGTTGGACGCCGGCCTCTCGACCCGCCATTTGAGCTGCATCGAAACCGGCAAGGCCCAGCCCAGCCGCGACATCCTGGCCCGCCTGGCTGACACGCTGGAAATGACACTGCGCGACCGCAATTCGCTCCTGGTAGCAGCGGGCTATGCCCCGCGCTACTCAGAATCCGCGCTGGCCAACCCCGAACTGGCGCCAATGCGGCGCGCGATCGAAGCGATGCTGAAGCAGCAGGAGCCCTACCCTGCCTTCCTGATGAACCGCCATTGGGATATCGTGATGGCCAACGACGCCGCCGTCCGCATGAACCGCTGGCTATTGGGCGGCCGCGACAGCCCGCACCGCAACATGCTGCGTCACGCCTTTGACCCGCGGGACCTGCGGGCCGTGCTCGTGAACTGGGAAGAGATCGCCGGCAGCCTGCTGGCCCACCTGCACAAGCTGGTTGCGACCGCACCGAACGACGGCAAGGCGCGCGCATTGCTCGATGAAGTCCTAGCCTATCCCGGCGTGCCTGAAAAATGGCGCCAGCGCGACTTGCGCGCCATACCGGCGCCGCTGCTTGAAACCGTGTTTGAGCGCGACGGCCAACGCGTGGCCTTCTTCTCCACCATCACGACTTTCGGCACGCCGCGCGACGTCACGCTGGAAGAACTGCACATCGAATCCTGCTTCCCGGCCGACGAAGCCAGTGCCGCGTTCTGCCGATCACTTGAAAGCGAACCATGAACGAATACATCCTCTTCATGCACGACGATGCCGTCGACCCAAGCATTGCCGATGACGTCGCCCGCTGGGAGCAGTACCTGTCCAAGCTGCGCGCCTCGGGGCAGTTCGATGGCGGCAGCTCAATCGGTCCGGGTGTGCTGGCCAGGCGGGATGGCACCATCGTACCGGCGCCAAGCCACGTGAACGGCTATATCCGCGTGCGCGCGGAGAGCCTGGAAGCGGCGCAACGCTTCCTGGCCGGGAATCCGAATTACGACGCAGGCGGCACTGTCGAAGTGCGGGAGCTCCTGCATTCGTCAACGCAGGCTGCTTAGCTGCGCTTGCGCCTGCGCTGGACGGCGATGGCAGCCAGGCCGATACCGAACAGCGCAGGCGCCGCTGGTTCCGGGACGGCAGCCAGCTTCAAGCCCCCCTCCCAACCTTCAAACTCCAGCCAGGTTTCGGCGCCGCTGCTTGAGTCGTACTGGACACGACTCCACTGGGTGCCGAACATCAAATCGGATAGCGACTCCCGGTTCCACAGCGTTTCCGCCAAGCCGGCGTCCATTGACGTCGTCCAATCCATCCCCGTCCCCTTGAAACGGAAATAGTAGCTGGAGCTGTAAGAGAGAGCCATCCTGTCTTGCCAGTTGAACTCATTCCTCTCGAGAGCAAAGATGAAGTGACCCGTGTAACTGCCATCGCGTTTTACCTGGATATTGGCATACAGGATTTGATCGGAAGGTAGCGCAGAATCAAACCGGCTTAGATAGCCGTTGTCATATGGCGATTGGATACCCGACTGGTCAAAGTCGAAAAAACAGGTCGAGCTATGCGCCGTGCCGAGGTCGCGGTGACGGCAGTCGCGCAGGGAGGTCAGGTTGGACCGCAAAGTGCCACCAAATGCGGTGAAGGCCTGTGCGTCATAACTGAGGACATCGTCTTTGGCGGCCCAATGCTTGCCCGAGTCGACCGCAAAGGTCGTCGCGATGCCGGCTTGCGCCGACCCGCCGAAGGCCAGCAGCACGACGGACAGAACGAGAAGTTTCATACTTTATATGAATTAACAAAATATAAAGTATGCATTGAAATTAATAAAAAGAAAACCTCCTTGAGACAAGCTTGCAACAGATTAATTGTCTGCGCACAGGGTTTCGGCGACGCCATGCACACCGGGTTGCAGTAGCACGACACTGCCGGGCCAACCGTCCTTGACGTTGCCGGGGTCGATCGAAGTAATCAGCAGCGTGGACAGGTCCGGACCGCCGAAGCTGCACATCGATGGCTTGGCGAATGGCAGTGCGATCTCGCGATCGAGCACACCGGCTGGCGTGTAGCGCTGCAGCAGGCCGCCGTCGTTGGCGCAAGTCCAGTAGCAGCCCTCGGCATCGACTGCGGCGCCGTCGGGACGGCCTTTCTGAGTGCCGAGGTCGAGGAAGATGCGCTTGTTGTGCGGCGTGCCGCTGTCGGTGTCGTAATCAAAGGCCCACACCATGCGCCGCTTCGGGTGCGAATCGGACAGGTACATCACATCACCGCGTGGAGAGAATGCGGTGCCGTTCTGGGTCAACAAGCCGGAGACGAAGGACGCCGACAGCCCTTCGCCAGCGGTATAACGGTAAAGCTGGCCGAGCGACCGTTCCGCCGCCATGTCCATGAACATGGTGCCGGCCCAGAAGCGCCCCTGCCGGTCGCAGCGGCCATCGTTGAAGCGCATGCCCTCGCCCAACTCCGCGGCCGGTGGCGCAGCCAGGCGTGCGGCGGATACGCCGCCGTTCTCTTGCAGCGAAAGGTGGAAGATGCCGCTCTCCATGCCGGCAATCAGGCCACCGCGCGCGGCAGGCGACACGCAGGCCACCATCTCCGGCGCCTCCCAGAAGCGCGTGGCGCCGCTGGCATGATCGAGGCGCCAGATGCGGCGCGCCGGAATGTCGACCCAATACCAGGCGCCCTCGCCCGCGTGCCAGGTGGGGCTTTCACCCACCGTGCAATGAACACCGCTTACTTTTTCCATCAGAGATCAGTGATTTCCTTGTGTGCGGGGACCAGCGCCTTCATGATGCACCAGGCGATCAGGTAAGCCAGCGCGCAGAAGGTGAACATGATCATATAGCCGGTCTGGATCTGCCCCAGCGCGCTGTAATGGTCGAACAACCTGCCGGCAACCTTGGTGATCAACACGCCGCCCAGGCCACCAGCCATGCCGCCGATGCCGACCACGGAGCCGACGCTGTGTTTCGGGAACATGTCCGACACAGTGGTGAACAGGTTGGCCGACCAGGCCTGGTGCGCCGAGGCGCCGATGCCGATCAGGATCACCGGCACCCAGATGCCCAGGTAGCCAAGCGGCTGCGCCAGCAGCACCGCCAACGGGAAGAAGGCGATCGTCAGCATGGCGCGCATGCGGCCGTGGTAGACGCTGGCGCCGCGGTTGATGAAGAAGGTAGGGAACCAACCGCCGCCGATGGAGCCGAACATGGTCATCGAGTACAGCACCGCGAGCGGCACCACCATTTCGGTAGCCGATATGCCATATTGCGCCGACATGAATTTCGGCAGCCAGAAAAGGAAGAACCACCACACGCCGTCGGTGAGGAATTTACCGACCGTGAAAGCCCAGGTCTGGCGGTAGGCCAGCAGCTTGAACCAGGATGCCTTGCGCGGGACAGCGTCGGCGGCCGGCGCCGCAGCCGGAGTATCAGCCGCGTCGCCATTGATGTAATCCAGTTCGGCGCGCGACAAGCGCTTCTGCTTCGACGGCACATCGTAAAAATGCAGCCAGAAACCCATCCAGACAAAGCCGATCGCACCGATGATGATGAAGGCCGATTGCCAGCCCCAGGCTTCGGCGATCAGCGGCACCGTGATCGGCGCCAGGATCGCGCCGATATTCGCGCCCGAGTTGAAGATGCCGGTTGCGAAAGAACGTTCCTTCTTCGGGAAGTATTCAGCGGTAGCCTTGATGGCGGCCGGGAAATTACCCGCCTCGCCCAGCGCCAGCACGGCGCGTCCCACCATGAAGCCGGCCACCGAGACCGGCACCGCGGCAATGCCCACTGAAGCGAGGATAGTCGAGAACGTGGTGCCGATTCCCACGGAGTAAGCGTGGAGAATGGCGCCAAACGACCACACCACGATTGCCAGCACGAAGGCGCGGCGCGTGCCCATCCTGTCGATCACGCGGCCGGCGAAAAGCATCGAAATCGCGTAAACGAACTGGAACACGGCGGCGATGTTGGCGTAGTCGGTATTCGACCAGCCGAACTCTTTCGACAGCGCGGGCGCCAGCAGCGACAGCACCTGGCGGTCGAGGTAGTTGATGGTGGTGGCGAAGAACAGCAGGCCACAAATGGTCCAGCGGTATTTGCCGATGGCGGCAGCCGGATCGGATGCCAGGCCGACGGCTTGCGGGTTAGGCTGATTCATAGTTTCTTATAGTCGAAAGCGGCCGGTGTCTCCCCCGGCCGTACTACATAATCAAACTGCCGTGCGCAGCTCCCCATCCACGAGGCGCGCCAGGCGCAGTGGATTATCGTCCTGCAGGGCCGCCGGCAGCAAGGCCGCCGGCACGTTCTGGTAGCTTACCGGACGCAGGAAGCGCTCGATGGCCGTGGCGCCGACGGACGTGCTGCGGCTGTCCGAGGTGGCAGGGAACGGGCCGCCGTGCACCATTGCGTGGCACACTTCGACGCCGGTCGGGAAGCCGTTGAACAGCACGCGGCCAGCCTTGCGCTCCAGTGTCGGCAGCAGCCTTGCCGCCAGCGGATGGTCGTCGGCCTCGCAGTGCACGGTGGCGGTCAACTGCCCTTCCAGGCTGGCTGCCAGGCGCAGCACTTCGGCTTCGTCGCGGCAAGCGATCAAGACCGAGGCCGGGCCGAACACTTCTTCCTGCAGCGCGTGGCTGGCGACGAAAGTTTCCGCGTCAACGCGGAACAGCGCGGCCTGCGCGGCGCAACCGGCGCCCTGTTCCTGCCCCAGTGCCAGCAGCTTGACGCCAGCGACATCAGACAAGCGGCCGACACCCGATTCATAAGCCTTGTGGATGCCGGCGGTCAGCATGGTGCCCGCACCCTTCGCCTGCAGCGCCGCAGCAGCGGCAGCAGCGAAGCGGTCGAAGTCCGGACCGGCCACACCGATCACCAGACCAGGGTTGGTGCAGAACTGGCCGACGCCCATGGTCAGCGATTCAACGAAAGCCGCGCCCAGTGCTTCGGCGTTCGCCGTCAGCGCGCCAGGCAGCATGAAGACCGGGTTAATGCTGCTCATCTCGGCGTAGACCGGAATCGGTTCAGGGCGCGCGGCAGCGGTGCGCATCAGGGCTGTGCCGCCCAGGCGCGAGCCGGTGAAGCCGACAGCCTTGATCGAAGGGTTGGCCACCAGCGCCTGGCCGACCACGCGTCCATCTCCGTGGATCATGGAAAACACGCCTTCCGGCATGCCGCAATCGGCAGCCGCTTTCTGCACGGCGCGCGCGACCATTTCCGACGTGCCTGGGTGGGCGCCATGCGCCTTGACTACCACCGGGCAGCCGGCAGCCAGTGCCGACGCGGTGTCGCCGCCAGCCACGGAGAACGCCAGCGGGAAGTTGGAAGCACCGAATACGGCCACCGGCCCGATGGCGATCCTGCGCAGGCGCAGGTCGGGACGCGGCGGCGTGCGCTGGGGCAGCGCGGAGTCCAGCGTGGCCTGTTGCCAGTGGCCGTCGCGCACCACTTTTGCGAACAGGCGCAGTTGATTGACGGTGCGGCCACGCTCCCCTTCCAGGCGAGCCTGCGGCAAGCCGGTTTCGGCCATGGCGCGCTCGGTCAAGCTAGCGCCCAGCGCGTCGATATTGCTGGCGACCGCTTCCAGGAAAGCGGCCCGCACTTGCGGCGTGGTGGCGCGGTAGGCATCGAAGGCCTGTTCAGCCAGCGCGCAGGCGCGCTCCACGTCAGCCAGTTCGGCCTGGCCGAACGCCGGTTGCAGGTTTTGCCTGGTGGCCGGGTTGAAGGCCAACTGCGTGCCGGCTGCGCCGCGCACCAGTTGCCCGCCGATGATCATTTCACCGGTGATCTGCATTATTGGGCACCTTGTTTCTTGATCAGCGCCAGCAGCATTGCATCTTCTTCCGCGGTCAGGTCGGTCAGCGGAGCGCGCACCGGGCCGCCGGAATGGCCAACCAGGCGGGCGCCAGCCTTGACTATCGACACGGCGTAGCCGGCCTTGCGGTTGCGGATCTCCAGGTATGGCAGGAAGAACTCGTCCAGCAAGCGGTCGGTTTCGGCCGTGTTGCCGGCAGCAGTGGCGTGGTAGAAGTCCATCGCCAGTTTCGGCACGAAGTTGAACACGGCCGAGGAGTACACCGGCGTGCCAAGGGCCTTGTAGGCGCCGGCATAGACTTCCGCGGTCGGCAGGCCGCCCAGGTAGGAGAAACGGTCGCCCAGCTTGCGGTAGATCTGCACCATCAGTTCGATCTCGCCCACGCCATCCTTGAAGCCGATCAGGTTCGGGCAACGTGCTGCGAGGATAGCCAAGGAGTTGGCGGTCAGGCGGCAGTTGGCGCGGTTGTACACGATCACGCCGATTTTCACCGACTCGCACACTTGGGCCACGTGCTCGATCAGGCCATCCTGGCTTGCTTCGGTCAGGTAGTGCGGCAGCAGCAGCAAGCCGTCGGCGCCCAGGCGCTCGGCTTCCTGTGCGTAGGCGATGGCCTGGCGGGTCGGGCCGCCGGTACCGGCCAGCAACGGCACCTTGCCGCGGCAGGACTCAACGGCGACCTTGATCACCTGCGCATACTCAGGCCCGGTCAGCGAGAAGAACTCACCGGTTCCGCCGGCGGCAAACAGTGCGCTCGCGCCGTAAGGAGCCAGCCAGTCGAGGCGTTCGGCATAGGTTTTGGCGTTGAAGTTGCCTTCTGCGTCAAAGTCGGTGATCGGGAAGGACAGCAGGCCGGACGACATGACTTTCTTGAGTTCCTGCGGGGACATGGACATCGTTGACTCCTAAGTGTGGTTTTTGCACGAATGAGCGTGAGCTCAGTTGTAAGTCATCGTACAACCTAGTTTAAAACAGCGCAAGCGAAAAAATGGGGACGTACCCCATTTTTATGCCGCGTTTTCGAAACGCTGCTGTGCCTGCAACAGGCGCTCGCGGGAATTGGAGAGGTGGGTGCGCATCGCGGCGCGAGCGGCTTCCGGGTCCTGCCGCTGGATGGCGCGGAAGATGTCTTCGTGTTCGCGCTGCACGCGCTCAAGGTAGTCGGCCGGGCGGTCCTGCGACAAGTTGGCGGTGTTCACGCGGGCACGTGGAATGATCGCCTGGCCAAGCTGGCCGAGGATGTCGACGAAATAGCGGTTGCCGGTGGCCTTGGCGATTACCAGGTGGAAGCGGCGATCGCCTTCCACCGAAGCGCGGCCCTGCTCCATCGCCTGCCGCATATCGGCCAGCGCCTGCGCCAGCTCAGCCACTTGCTCGTCGCTGCGGCGGGTTGCGGCCAGGCCAGCGGTTTCGGTTTCCATGCTGATGCGCAGTTCGAGGATGGCCAGTACGTCACGCACCGTGACGATGCTTTCGGCGTCGATGCCAAGGCTGCCGGTATGGCGCGGCTTCTCCAGCACGAAGGTGCCGATGCCATGGCGGGTCTGCACCAGGCCGGCCGCCTGCAGATGCGAAATGGCTTCGCGCACCACGGTGCGGCTGACCCCGTGCTGCTCCATGATGGCCGATTCAGTGGGCAGCTTGTCGCCGGGTTTCAGCACGCCGCTATTGATGCTGCCGCTGATCTGTTCGATCACACCCTGGGCCAGGGTGTGTCGCTTGCGAGGGAGGATAGTCATGGCCTCATTATACATGCGAAAAAGATGTCAGACATCTTATCAGATACATCTTCAGCGCTTCGCGCTGCATGCTTTCTTGCGAAATTGGTCGGACCAAATTAAAATCGGGCGACCATCTTCCCCTATATAGAAGGCCCTGGCCGCATGAACAAAAAAATCGTTGCAACGGAGCCGCATCCAGCAGCCGAACAACGGCTGTACCGCGTGGTCGCCGCCAAGATCCAGGACCTGATCCGCGAAGATAGTATCAAGCCCGGCACCCGTTTGCCGGCCGAACGCGACCTGGCCGCCAAACTCAGTGTCAGCCGCGCTTCGCTGCGCGAGGCCTTGATTGCGCTGGAGCTGTCGGGCATCGTCGAGGTGCGCGGCGGTTCCGGCGTATATGTCAGCGAAAAGGCTTCGTCCCCTTCCGACGTGGCCGAAGGCGGCCCGGGGCCGTTCGAAGTGCTGGCGGCGCGCCGCCTGATTGAATCCGAAGTCGCGGCAATCGCGGCAAAGATGGCGACCGATTCAGCGATCGATGCGATCCTGCGCGCGGCAGCCGAGATGGAGCAGCACCACTCCGACCGCGCCACCAACGAAAATGCCGACCGCAACTTCCACCTGGCGATCGCACGTGCTACCGGCAATACGGCGCTGGTGGGCGTGGTCGAAACACTGTGGAACCAGCGCGGCACCATGTGGCACAAGCTGAAAGAGCACTTCCAGACGGAAGAACTGCGCCAGAACACGCTGGACGACCATCGCAATATTGTGGCGGCCATCGCGGCGCACGATGCGGCTGGAGCCCGCCAAGCCATGCGCGCCCACCTGGAACGGGTGACCAAGACCTTCTCGCGCGGTTGAAATAATTTCGGCCTGACCACTTGCGTACGCGGTCAGGCCAAAATAGAATGAGGCGAACTTCAGGGGGAGCCTCATGCTGCGTCACATCCTTTTGTCACTGGCCTGCGCGGCCACCTTGCCGGCTTACGCTGCCGAGCGCATCATCCTGGTCGGCGACTCCACAGTCGCCAGTGGCGGCGGCTATGGCGATTACCTGTGCCGACGCCAGCGCTCCGACACCACCTGCCTCAATCTCGCCAAGAATGGCCGCAGCTCCGGATCCTTCCGCGCCGAGGGGCGCTGGGATGAAGTGCAAGCCTTGCTGCGCAATAGCGCCGGCTTCAGCAAAACTTATGTGCTGATGCAGTTCGGTCATAACGACCAGCCGGGCAAGCCTGGCCGTTCGACGGACCTGATCAAAGAGTATCCGGCGAACCTTGCGCAATATGTGGCCGACGTGAAGGCAGGCGGCGGGGTACCAGTGCTGGTGACCTCCCTCACCCGCCGCAGCTTCCGCAGCGGCTACGTGTGGAATGACCTGGCGCCGTGGGCGTCGGCAGCGCGCGAAGTGGCGCAACGCGAAAGCGTGGCAGTACTGGACTTGAATGCGCTGTCGCTGGCCGCCGTGCAGGCCATGGGGCCGGCAGAGGCGGACACGCTGGCCCAGCCCAAAGGAGCTGGCTTCGACTACACTCACCTCGGACCGAAGGGCGGGCGCTTCTTCGGCGACATGGCTGCGCGCGAACTGGTGCGGCTGTTCCCTGCACTGGGCCCGCTCACCGATCCCGCAGACACCGCGCGACAAGCCGCGCGCGAACGCGCGCCCGCCGATGGTTGGGCCGGCGAGCAAGGCGGCACGCATGGCGGTGCAGCGGCTCCCGCTTCCGCCATATACACTGCCACCACACCGGCCGAACTGCGGTCTGCGCTTGGCGGCGCTGCGGATGCACGCATTATCCAAGTACGAGGCACTCTCGACATGGCCGATGGAGCGAAACCCGGCGTAGTACGGCTGCCCTCCAACACGACCTTGATCGGGCTTGGCGAAGATGCCGGCTTCATCAACGCCAGCATCGTGGTCGCCAACGTGAGCCAGGTCATCATCCGCAATCTCTCGATCAGCAATCCCTGCGATCCCGAACCGAAATGGGATCCGCAGGATGGCGCGCACGGCAACTGGAATTCGATTTACGACGGCATCACCGTCACCGGTTCGCATCATGTCTGGATCGACCATAACAGCTTCACCGATGCGCCGCGCACCGACGGACAATCGCCGAAGGAGAACGGCATGCTGAAACAGTGCCACGATGGCGCGCTCGACATCACGGCAGCTGCGGACTTCGTCACCGTCTCGTACAACCACTTCTCGCTGCACGAAAAGAACACGCTGGTTGGCGCCAGCGACCGCGCCAGCGGCGACGAAAGCCACCTGCGCATGACCTTCTCCAACAACTTTTTCGAGCACGTGACGGCGCGCACTCCCCGCGTGCGCTTCGGGCAAGTCCACTTGTTCAACAACTTCCACAAGGGGTCGCGCAAGCACACGGAATACCCGCATGAATACAGTGTCGGCATCGCCAGGCAGGCGCACGTGATCATTGACGCCAATGCCTACGACATCGAAGGCGCGCGTGGCTGCGGCGACGTGTTGCGCAATCCCGGCAAATCCGAGCCGGGCAGTGTGCTGGACAGGGGCTCGCAGTTGAACGGCAAGGCGCTGGGCGAATGCGGCTTCTCCGCTGATGTCGGCTGGAACGTTCCTTACACCTTCGCCGCCCTCCCCGCCGCCGACGTACAGTCCAACGTCATGAGCAACGCCGGCGCCGGCCGCCTCGGGAAGCTTCGTCCAGCGGCCCGCTAGGGAGTAATGCGCAGATAGTCGATGTCGGCGTAGGCGCCCTTGGCGCCAGTGGCGAACAGGCCGATCTGGGCGCCGACCCAGCGGCCCATG
Organism: Massilia eburnea; assembly: GCF_050709955.1. GTDB lineage: Bacteria > Pseudomonadota > Gammaproteobacteria > Burkholderiales > Burkholderiaceae_D > Rugamonas > Rugamonas eburnea_A. The sequence continues at coordinate 232,919 of NZ_JBNZFX010000030.1, read as the reverse complement.
GCGGCGGTGAACGGCGTGCCGGCAGGAGCGAAGTTCACGCCGTCCTGACTGTAAGAGAAGGCGGTTTGGCCGCCTGCACCGACGTCAATGCGCAAGTGGGCGGACGTTTTCAGCGGCAACGGCGCCGATGTTTCCTGTCGCTCCCTGCATTTGTCATTGCTTGCTTCGCAGCGCACATAGATCACATGCAGCGCGCCATGCTCGCGGCGCAGCCCCAGCCAGGCGTAATTCTGGCCGTACATGGCCAGGCCGACCGTGTCGCCATTGGCGATGGCGTGCAGATCCAGCTTTGCCGTCGCGGAAAAGCCTGGCGCAGGTGGTTTTTGGGTCAGTACTGCAGGCAAGGATCGCAGCGGTGCAATGGAGGCCTCGCCGCCCGCCGGCACTGGTGCAGCTTGCGCATACAGCCGCAGGAAGCCAGTACGTGCAGTCAGTGAGTACCAATCGGGCGCCGGGTTTGCGACCCATTGCCATTGCGGTGCCAGGCCCTTTGCCACGAACTCGTCGCCGCTTGCCGGCCAGGCCTGCGCCGACCGCGTTATCGGCTTCGCACACTCGAACACAGGTTGGCCCACGCCCGGCTTGGCCGAGGGCTCACCGATGATCGGCCACCCATCATCCTGCCAGCGCATTGGCTGCAGATGCACTACGCGGCCGAACGCCCGCTTGTCCTGGAAGTGATAGAACCAGTCGCTCCCATCTTCCGCGCGCACCCAGGCGCCCTGGTGCGGCCCGTTGATCGGGGAGCTGCCCTGCTCCATCACGATGTGCGCTTCATACGGGCCGTCGACGTTCCGCGAGCGGAACACCGACTGCCATCCCGTTTCCACTCCGCCCGCCGGCGCGAACACGTAATACCAGCCGTTGTGCTTATAGAGCTTGGGGCCTTCCAAGGTCTTGTAGCCAGGCAGCGCGTTGCCATCAATGACCACGCGGCTCACATCGTCCAGCATGCGGCTGCCGTCCGGCGCCATCGGGCGCAAGCTCAGAACGTTATTGAAGCCTGCGCGCGACTTGGCCCAGCCATGCAGCAACCAAGCCTTGCCGTCGTCGTCCCACAGCGGCGCGGGATCGATCAGTCCTTTGCCCGCCATGAGCAGCCGGGGCTTGCTCCATGGTCCGGCGAAGTGTTTCGCGGTGATGACGTAAATGCCGAAATCCGGGTCGGGATAGAAGATCCAGAACTTGCCATCATGGTGGCGCAGGCATGGCGCCCACACGCCTTTCCCATGCTGTGGGGGGCGGAATGCATCTTCCGGCACCAGCCGCGGCAAGGCGTGGCCGACCAGTTGCCAGTTCACCATATCATCGGACTCCAGCAGCGGCAGGCCAGGCACGTTGCTGAAGCTCGACGAGGTCATGTAATAGCGCTTGCCGACACGGATCACGTCGGGGTCCGAATAGTCCGCGTGCAGGATCGGATTGCGGTAGCGGCCATCACCCAAATCCGCAGACCAAGGCGCTCGCGCAATCTGCGGCACACCAAGCGTGCGCTCCAGGAAGCTTTGCATGGCGTCGACGGTGGGTGCCAGCCAAGGCTCGAACAGCCAGAATGAGTGCGGCGTCCCAGGCAAGTGCACGTGCTCCGCCGATATCCTGTATTGGTTCAACCGCTCCGCCAGCGCCTCACGCCCAACGCTGAAGCGTGGCTGGGCGCTGGTAATGAACAGTATCGGCGAGCTACCGGCCCCCGCGTGCTTCAAGGGCGAAGCGTCGCTCCAACGCGCTTGCTGTTCCGCAAAGCGGCCTCCGAGCCAGGCGCCAGCCGCAGATGGACTCTTGGCCGGGTCGTCTTCATGCTGGCGAGCCTCTTCGGAGGTGAAGTCGGATAGACCATCGATATTGACGACCGCTTGCACCGCACCGGTGTCGTCGCCGCCGTTCGTCATGCCGACCAGCGCCGCAATCTGGCCGCCCGCAGATCCGCCAGCGACGGCAATGCGCTTGTCGTCCAGGCCAAATTTCGGCGCCGCCGCACGCAGCCAGCGCACCGCTTGCCTTACGTCGTGGACCGCCGCTGGATATTGCGCCTCACCAGACAAACGATAATCGACCGTGGCGGCTGCAAAACCCCGAGCCGCAAGGCGCGCGGCCAACGGTGCCATATTCTCCCTCGTACCGCTACGCCATCCGCCACCATGTACCAGCACAACCAGCGGCGCAGGACGCTCGCGGCCGACAGCGTTCGGCCCGGGCAGGTAAAGGTCAAGCTTCAACGCATGCTCGCCGCGCTCGACATAGGTGAGGTTGCGCAGCATCCGCACAGGCGCAGATGGCTCCGCGCTGGCAATCGCGATGTACGGATACTGGCCAACCAGCTTGGCGTAAGTCGTTTCAGCGTTGTATGGCAGCTCGGAAGCCGCCAGAACGTTCGCACCTGCGGCAAGCCAGGCGGAACCCAGCACGGCTTGCAGCTTCCTCACGCAATCTCCTCAACGGTGAAACGCACAGTGCGCCGCAAGTCCTGCCCCGGCGCCAGCACGGTAAGGCCATTGGCTACCGCGCCACCCGGCAGGTTATGCGCATTGATCGGATGGTCGACCGGCTCAAAACAGAAGAATTCTTTGCCTGGTGGGACATACAGGATGTAATAGCCCATATCTGCGCTGATGCCCAAGCGCAGGCGACGCCCTGGCCAGTCGATTTGCGCACGGCCATCCCAGCCGGTGAAGGCGTTATCAACGCCTTCAATCGGCAATGAGCACGGCACCTCACCGCCGAAATTCCACGCCGGCGGCAGCGCGACTCGCTCGGCGGGCAACTTATCGACGCCAGACAGCCACACGCCATCCGCTACGGCGCGCAGGCGCGCGTCTTCCGGATTTGGCATCCATGGATGCAGCCCCAGGCCGAACGGCAGCGCATGCCGGCCGTGATTGGTGACCTTGAGCGTCACACGCAAAGCGTTGCCCGACAGCGTGTAAGCGATATGGGCGGTGAACGCGAATGGCGAACCGTCGCGGCGGTACAGCGAGAGCACTACGCTGCTTTCGTCCTGCGCCTCGACGTGCCAAGGCAAGCGCCAGCCATCGCCGTGGATCGGACAGGGCTCGCCTTCGCGCGTTGGCGCGGGCGCGATACGGCGGCCTTCGAATTCGAAGCCGTCAGGCGCGATCCGGTTGGACCAGGGCACAAGTGGGAAGCAGGCAAGTTGGCCGGGCAGCGGCCGCGCGACATCGTCGGGAGCGGGGCGCAGCACCGGTGCCGGCGCAGCGCCACCTAGCCAGTCAAGCCGCGCCAGGCCGCCGCCGGCCGCGGGCAGCACCAGCGCCCGCAGGCTGCCGCTGCGCAGCTCAATCATTTGAACATTGGGCCGTCGAGCAGGAATTTACCGCCCTGGTAGATGGTGGTGACATCGTCCTTTTCCGGGAAGTCGGAAGTATCCGGGAACAGGTGCGCAAAACCAGCCGACGAATCCTTCGGCCGGTAGCCCAGGTGCGCCGCATAACGGTTATCCCACCAGACCGAATCGTTGTCCGACATGCCGAACACGATGGTATGACCAACGCGCGGTGCGAACAGGGAGCAGCGCAGCAGCTCCGTCAGATCGTCGTATGACAGATAGGTCGACATCATGCGTTTATTGGCCGGCTGCGGGAAGCTTGAGCCGATACGGATGCAAACCGTCTCCATGCCAAAGCGATCGTAGTAATAGCGCGACATCTGCTCGCCGAACACCTTCGAGATGCCATACATGCTGTCCGGCCGCGTCGGCATGTTCGCATCCAGCATATCGGTGGTCTTGTAATAGCCAATCGCATGGTTCGAGCTGGCGAACATCAGGCGCTTCACGCCTTGCTTGTATGCCGCCTCGTACAGGTTCGCCACGCCAAGGATATTGGCCTGCATGATTGCCTCGAACGGCGCTTCGGTCGAGATGCCGCCGAAGTGCAGCACCGCATCCACGCCCTCCATCAGCTTCATGACAGCGGCCTTGTCGGACAGGTCGCACTGCACCAGCTCCTCGCCCGGGCGCGCCTCGCCCATGTCGGCGATATCGCTTAGCCGTACGATTTCAGCCCACGGCTTGATGCGGTCGCGCAGCACCTTGCCCAGGCCACCGGCGGCGCCGGTCATCAGGATACGCTTGAATGGTTTTCCGGTTTGCGTCATGTCTCTTACTCCGTCATCAGGTTACCGGCGCTGGATTGAACAGCGCCAGTGAATTATGGATCTTCCAGTGTTCGGCCCAGGTCTCTTTGCCGCTTGCCACTTCCAGCATGAGGCGGAACAGCTCCCAGCCCACGTCCTCGATGCTGGCTTCGCCGCTGGCGATGCGTCCGGCGTTCACGTCCATCAGGTCATGCCAGCGCTGCGCCAGGTCGTTGCGGGTAGCCACCTTGATTACCGGTACCGCCGCCAGGCCGTACGGCGTGCCACGGCCGGTAGTAAAGACGTGGATGTTCATGCCGGCCGCCAGCTGCAGCGTACCGCAAATGAAATCGCTGGCCGGCGTCGCAGCGTAGATCAGGCCTTTCTGCGTCAGTTTGTCGCCCGGCGACAGCACGCCATTGATCGCGCCCGAGCCGGATTTCACGATCGAACCCATAGCCTTTTCCACGATGTTCGACAGGCCGCCTTTCTTGTTACCCGGCGTCGTGTTGGCGCTGCGGTCAACGCCGCCGCGCTTCAGGTAATCGTCATACCACTGCATTTCTCGGATCATCGCCTGTGCCACTTCGGGGGTCTCGGCGCGCGAGGTAAGCTGGTCGATGCCATCGCGTACCTCAGTCACTTCCGAGAACATCACAGTGGCGCCAGCGCGCACCAGCAGGTCCGTCGCAAATCCAACCGCCGGATTGGCCGTCACCCCGGAAAAGGCGTCGCTGCCGCCGCACTGCACGCCCACCACCAGTTCCGCAGCGGGTACTGTCTCGCGTTGGCGCGCATTGAGCGCGCTCAGGTGATGCTCGGCCGTGCGCATGATCGAATCGATCATCGAATTGAAGCCGACGTGCGCGCCGTCCTGAAGGCACACCACGTCCGGCTCGCCGGCCGGCGCGTTGAGGTTGGCCGACGCGATAGGAATGCTGCCGGACGGGAACAGGCGCGTCGGTGGCAGCTTCTCGCAGCCAAGGCTGACCACCATCACCTGGTTGCCGAAATTCGGATTCTTGCTGATATTGCGCAGCGTGCGGATCGGCACCTCGGCCCCCGGCGCATCGATCGCCACGCCGCAGCCGTAGATATGCTCCAGCCCCACCACGTCGTCCACATTCGGATAGCGCGGCAGCAGTTCTTCCTTGATGCGCTTGACCGCGTGCTCGACCACGCCCGATACGCACTGCACGGTGGTGCTTACAGCGAGAATATTGCGCGTGCCGACCGAACCATCGGCATTGCGGTAGCCCTGGAAGGTGTAGCCCTCCAGCGGCGGCAGCGGCGCCGGCTTGCGGGTGCCGATCGGCAGGCCATCCAGCGAGCGGGCACCGGGCATGCGCAACACCTTCTCCGACACCCAGGAGCCGCGTGGTATGGCCTGGTCTGCGTAACCGATGGTCACGTTATAGCGCGTTACGGGATCGCCTTCAGCCAGGTCGAGCAGCGCGACTTTGTGCCCCTGCGGCACGCCTTCGACCAGCGCCAGCCCGTCCGGGAATACGGAGCCGGCCGGCAAGCCGCCGTCATTGACCACGATGGCGACATTGTCTGCCTCATGCATCTTGATGTAGCGTGCAATCTTCATAGAAATCCTTTGGGTACCTGCATTGTTCCTTGCCTTCGTTTTCAGTATGCCACACAAAAAACTCGATTGGCTAGTCCACCTTGCATATTTGGCCTGACCAAATTAGAATGGTCTGACCAGATGACGCACTTTCACCACACTTGAAACGTCCCACCGGAGAGCTATGAAGCCGACATCGTCCCTGCTGGCAGCCACCCTGGCCTGCCTGTTCGCCCTCAGCCCTGCCCGCGCTGAAGGCCCGTACCGCAATCCCGACAACAAAAACCCGAACGACATCTCCGAAGGCACCTACCCCGTGCCGTACAAGATGCCGACGGTCGCCGAGATCACCGGCACGCTGCAAAAGGTACGCGGCTACATGGACAGCGTGACCCCGACCCGCATCATCAACAAGAAGACCGGTGAGCCAATCACCGACCTGAATACCCCGGTGGCCGACGCGATCTTCGAACCGAGCAAGGGCGACTTCGGCATCCAGGTGTACGAAATGGGGCTGGTTCATTCAGGCCTGCTGCGTGCCGCCGAAGCAACCGGCGACCGCGGTTTCACCGCCATGACGGAGCGCCACTTCAACTTCTTCAAGGCCACCAAGCCTTACTTCACCGCGCAGGAAAAGCAGTTCAAGCTGGAGCGCGCCAACAGCTTCTCGCGCTTCCTCGACCCGCGCTCGCTCGATGATTCGGGCTCGATGTGCGCCGCCCTGATGCGCGCACGCGCCGCCAAGGTTGGCCCCGACCTGTCGGACATGATCGCCACCTGCAGCGACTGGGTCGCCAACAAGCAGTTCCGCCTGAAGGACGGCACCCTGGCCCGCAAACGCCCGCAAGCGGTCTCGCTGTGGGGCGATGACTTGTACATGGGCGTACCGGCGCTGGCCGAGATGGGCCGCATGACCGGCAAGCGCGCCTACTACGACGACGCCGTGAACAATGTGCTGAACATGTCGAGCTACCTGTTCAATCCACAGGTCAACCTTTACACCCACGGCTGGCATGCAGGCATGAAGGACGCGCCGAACTTCTACTGGTCCCGCGCCAACGGCTGGGCGGTGCTGGCCATGTCCGACGTGCTCGACGTCCTGCCGAAAGACCACCCGGGTTACCCGAAAGTGCTGGCGCAACTGCGCCTGTCGCTGAAAGGCATCGCCGAACGCCAGTCCGGCAGCGGCCTGTGGCACCAGATGATCGACCGCAATGACTCCTACCTCGAGACCTCCGCCTCCGCCATCTTCACCTACGTGATTGCACACGCCGTCAACCAGGGCTGGATCTCGCCTGCGCCTTACGGCTCGATCGCCCAAGCTGGCTGGGCAGGCCTCCAGACCAAGGTCACCGAACCTGGAGAAGTGGAAGGCATCTGCGTCGGTACCACGCTGGCCGGCGACCAGGTCTACTACTACAATCGCCCAACCAGCAAGCACGCCCTGCACGGCTATGGCCCAATGCTGCTGGCCGGCGCCGAGATGATCAAGCTGGTCACCAATCCCAAGCTCGACATACAGTACCGCGTGCGCACCTATCACTACCTGCCGAAAGGCGGCGAAACCGATTACCGCGAACACCATTGAGGAGCAGCCATGAAGACCATCCGCATCCTTGCCGCGCTGGCTGCCGCCCTGCCTGCTATTGCCGCCTGCGCAGCGGAGCGCCTGACCATCACGCTGCAGCACGACCTCGATATCGCGCGCCCTTCGGAGACCATAACCGTGCCCTGGCCGGAAGTGAACCAGGCCTTGCCGCACGCCCTGGTGCAGAAGATCGCCGTACGCGACTCCTCCGGCCGAGTGGTGCCGCACCAGGTCACCAATGTGGCGCCGCAGGCGAAAGATCCACAGAATGTCGGCATTGCATATGGCGAGCTGATTTTCCAGCACAGCTTCAAGGCAGGCGAAAAATCCGCCACCTACACGGTTGAAAGGATCGACAGCGTCGCGCCCGTGTTCGCCGCGCAAACCTTCGCCCGTTACGTGCCCGAGCGCCTGGACGATTTCGGCTGGGAGAACGACAAGATCGGCCACCGCACCTACGGTCCCGCGCTGGCCGCCCCCGCCCCGGCAGGCGTTGTGAAGGAAGTGCTGGTGACATCCGGCCTGGACCTGTGGTTCAAGCGAGTGCCCTACCCTATCGTCGACCGCTGGTACAACAAGGGCCACGACCACTACCACCATGACGAAGGCGAAGGCATGGACATGTACAACGTGGGCCGCTCGCGCGGCGCCGGCGGAACCGGTGTGTGGGACGGCGGCAAGCTGTACGTGTCGACCAACTACGCAAGCTGGAAAGTGCTGGCCAATGGGCCGCTGCGTTCGGTGTTCGAGTTATCGTATGCCGCGTGGGATGCCGCCGGCCTGCCGGTCACGGAAACCAAGCGCTTCACCGTCGACGCCGGCCACCAGCTCGACATGATCGAATCCACCTTCTCGTATGCCGGCGACAAGCCGCTGACCATTGCCGTAGGCCTGAACAAGACCCCAAGCGACAAAGGCCAGAGCCCGCAAATCGCCACCAGGCGCGAAGGCAAGGTACTGCTGCAATGGGTCGAACAGTCCGGCAACGGCGCCTTCGGCACCGCCGTCATCGTGCCGGCCGCACAAGGCTTTGCAGAAGACAGCTTGAATGAACTGATCCTCGCCCCGGCAACGGCAGGCAAGCCGCTGCGCTACTACGCCGGCGGCGCCTGGAGCCGCGCCGGCGAAATCACCACCCGCGCGCAATGGGAAAGCTACATCGCCAACGCCGCCGCCCGCGCCGCCAACCCGGTACGTAGCAGCCTGGCGGCCAGCAAATGAGCGGCCCGCACGACGCCCCACCGCCGAGCCCAACAGTGCCCAAGCGCCGCGCCCTGCTCCGCGCAACCCTCGCCGCGAGCGCATTGGTCGCTTCGCAGCCTGCGCTCGCACGCATCGCAGCAGCCGTCGCCGGCGCCAGCGCAAGCGATCCGGTTGCAGGCGATCCATGGCTGCGGGCGCTGGAAATCGCGGCACGCTTTGCCACGCCTATAGCCTTCCGCAAGCAGGACTTCCTGGTGACGAAATACGGCGCCAAACCCTGCAAGCTGGTCGAAGTGCAAGGCCAGGTCGCATCCCTGGAACCGGGCATGCTGCAAACGCCAAAGCAAGGCAGCCATGACTGCTACCCAGCCATCACTGCCGCCATCGCCGACGCGCACAAGGCCGGCGGCGGCCGCGTAGTCATTCCCGAAGGCGTGTGGTACATCAAGGGGCCGCTGGTACTGCGCTCCAACGTCCAGGTGCACCTGGCAAAAAACGCGCGCCTGATGTTCAGCGCCAATCCGGATGATTACGCCAAATACGGCGACATCGACTGCGGCAAGAACGGTAAACTGGTTCGCAGCCGCTGGCAAGGCAACGACTGCCTGAACTTCTCCCCGCTGGTCCACGCACACGGCCAGAAAAACATCGCCCTGACCGGCGAAGACTGGACCTCGGTACTGGACGGCCAGGGCGGCGTCCCGTTCGAAAACAAACCAAACGAATGCTGGTGGGATTGGAAAGGCCGCGGCAAGCCCGCGCGTGAGCGCACCGAAATCGCCCCCCAACCCGAGCAACGCCCCGCTCGCCCTGCGCGCGCCCGGCATCACGCCCGATGAACGCGCCCTGATCGAAGGCCCGGGCAATCGTTGGCAGACAGATTCGCGCTACCTGCCCGCATTGTCGGAAGCAGGCATCCCGGCCATGGAACGCATATTCGGCCACGGCCACTTCCTGCGCCCCTGCATGGTAGAACTGATCGAATGCGAAAACGTCCTGCTCCAGGGTTATCACATCGTCGGTGCGCCATTCTGGGTACACCATCCCGTTGCCAGCCGCAACGTCCACTTCAAGGACGTGAACCTGGAAAGCCTCGGCCCGAACAGCGACGGCTTTGATCCCGAGGCCTGCGACGGCGTGCTGGTGGAAGGCTGCACCTTCAACAACGGCGATGACTGCATCGCCATCAAGGCAGGAAAAAACAAGGACACGCACTACGGCCCGACCCGCAATATCCTGGTCCGCAACTGCGTGATGAACAGCGGTCATGGCGGCGTCACGCTCGGCAGCGAAATGGCCGGCGGCATAGAGCACATCTACGCCGAGCAGATCGAATTCAGGAACCTGCATTGGGCCAGCGACGCTCTCAACACCGCCATACGCCTTAAGACCAATATGAACCGCGGCGGTTTCCTGCGCCATCTCTACGTGCGCAACTGCACGCTGCCGAACGGCGTGCAGACCAGCCCGGGCCTATACAAGCCGCTGCCCGGCACCACCAGGCCATCCGGCCAGATCGCTTCCGGCGCCGGCGCGGTAATCACCATCGACTGCGATTACGCGCCAGCCGACGACGCGGTGCGCAATCGCCCGCCGCAAGTATCGGACATTGAAATCTCCGGGCTCAAGGTCGGCAACGTCGCCACGCCCGCTGGCAAGGTTTCCTGCTACCAGGCCATGGTGCTGCTCGGCCCCGTCGCCAGCAGCTACAACGGCGCCGCCGGCGCCGCGATTGCGCCGATCACGCGCGTCAAAATCCGCGACTGCGACTTCGGAACGCCACGCAATACCGGGCAACCGTGGCTTCTGCACAACGTCCGCGGACTCGTGCTCGACAACGTCACTATAGGCGAAAAGCGCTACAGCGGCGAATTTGCCGCCGACGCCTAATGTGGACAGGCCAATTTTTTGAAATAAATACATTTGGACTGACCACATCGCAAAAACATTAGCATAAAATACTGAAACCGGCCTGACCAATTACAAGAGCCGGCGGCATAATAAAACAGGAGATGGCATGAAGTTTACGGATCAATCCGAGGCCTTGCGCAAGTTCGCGCTGCGTCTCGTCGGCACTTACTCAGTCACCGCGCTGGCCATGGGCCTGGCCCAGGCACAGTCCACCGCACCGGCCGCGCCAGCGGCGGAACCGGAAATGAAGGTGGTCGTCACCGGCCTGCGCGCCGCGCTGGAATCGGCGCTGAACAAAAAGCGCGAGGACAACGGCATCGTCGACGTCATCAAGGCCGAAGACATGGGCAAGTTCCCCGACACCAACCTGGCCGAATCGCTCCAGCGCGTGCCGGGCGTCGTGATCGACCGCGATGCCGGCGAGGGCCGCAGCATCACCGTGCGTGGCCTGGGCCAGGATTTCACCAGGGTACGCATCAACGGCCTGGAAGCGCTGGCCACCACCGGCGGCACCGACAGCTCCGGCGGCACCAACCGTTCGCGCGGCTTCGACTTCAACGTGTTTGCCTCCGAATTGTTCTCGTCGCTGACCGTGCGCAAGAGCTCCTCCGCCGACGTGGATGAAGGCTCGCTGGGCGCCACCGTCGACCTGCAAACCATGCGCCCCTTCGACCTGAAAGGCTTCAACGCCACCATCACGGCCAAGGGCAAGTACAACGACCTGTCGAAGAAGACCGACCCGCGCGTCGCCTTCCTGCTGTCCGATACCTTCGCCGACCGCAAGGTCGGTGTGCTGTTGTCCGGCGCCTTCTCGAAACGCCAGTTGTTGGAGGAAGGCTTCTCCACCGTGCGCTGGGATAACGGCCCATCGAGCGGCGGCTGGTGCGCACCGCAAGGCATGGCTGCCAACCCGGCCAATTCCACCGCGACGACTTGCGGTCCTGCCGCACAAGGCGTGGCGCGCCTGCCTGCATCGCAAGCGGCCACCGATGCCTACAACCTGGCCAGCAACGCCAACAACTTCCATCCGCGCCTGCCGCGCTACGGCCGTCTGACCCACGACCAGGACCGCGTGGGCCTGACCGGTGCCGTGCAATGGCGCCCGATGCAAGGCTCGCTGGTGACCTTCGACATGCTGTACGCGAAGCTCGATGCAACGCGCCAGGAAGACTTCCTGGAAGCGATTTCGTTCAGCCGCTCCGCCAGCCAGGGCGGCAAGCCGCAAACCTCGGTGGTGGAAGCGCAGTACGCGCCGAACGGAAACCTGTTGTACGGTAAATTCAACGGAGTCGACATGCGCGCCGAATCGCGCTTCGACGAGCTGACCACCACCTTCACCCAGCCTACCCTGACCATCGACCAGCGCCTGACCGATACCCTGCAACTGCAGGCTCGCGTTGGCCGCGCCACTTCGAAGTTCCGCAACCCGGTACAGACCACCACCACGCTCGACGCACTGAACGTGAACGGTTACACCATCGACTTCCGCCAGGATGATCGCCATCCGGTCATTTCACTGCCGTTCGACCCTGCGGCCAGCGGCAGCATGGGCATTGTCGGCGTGCCGCAGGTTGGCAGCGGCACCCAGCCGACCACCGTCGCCAATACCACCACCAGCGAAATCCGCATCCGTCCGCAGGGCGCCACCAATCGCAACGACACTGCGACCTTGGACCTGTCATGGGAAGCGGCGGACGCCCTGACCATCAAGGGCGGCCTGAATCGCAAGAAGTACGACTTCAATTCCTATGAGTCGCGCCGTGTGAACCAGAACGACACGATCTTCGCGCCGCCTGCTGGTTCCGGCAACCTGAGCACCACCCTGAGCGGCTTCGGCAAAGGCCAGAACCTGCCGGCGGGTACCTACACCACCTGGCTGATTCCAGACCTGAATGCCATCGCCAAGGCATACGACATTTACTGCAACTGCATCAAGAGCGGTCCTGCCGGTGGCCCGGGCGACTTCACCCTGTCCTCCGTCACCAACGGCAATGCACGCGGCAACAACCGCTCTGTCAACGAAGAAGACAAAGGCTTCTACCTGATGGGCGAATTCAAGACGGAGTTGGGCAGCATTCCGCTGCGCGGCAACTTCGGCGCCCGCTATGTGAAAACTGAGCTTTCGGCCACTGGCTACCAGGCTGCCGGCGGCGGCACTGCGGTTACCGTCAGCAATGAGTACTCGGACACCCTGCCATCGCTGAACATCGCGGCCACGCTGACGCCGGACCTGATTGCCCGCTTCGCCGCGGCCAAGGTCATGACACGCCCGCAGCTGAACAACCTGTCGCCTGGCGGCACCATCGCTACCACCGGTACGCCAAGCATAACCACTGGCAATCCGCTGCTGAAGCCCTTCCGCGCCAAGACCTTCGACACCAGCCTCGAATACTACTTCGGCAAGAACGCCTTTGTCGGCCTGGGGCTGTTCCAGAAGAACATCAGCACCTACATCCAGTCGCTGCGCACCAATATGGCGTATAAGGACACCGGGCTGCCGATGTCGCTGCTGCCGGCCAACTTCACCGGCGAAGAAGTGTTCCAGGTGACTGCGCCGATCAACACCGATGGCGGCAAGCTGAAAGGCTTCGAGCTGAATTACCAGCAGCCGTTCACCTTCCTGCCGGCATGGGGCAAGGACTTTGGCACGCTGCTGAACTACACGCACGTGAAGTCGAAGATCGAGTACGTGGTTTCGCCGACCAGTGATACCCGCATCACCGACGACTTGCTGAACCTCTCGCCGCGCTCCTGGAACGCCACGCTGTACTACGACAACGGCAAGCTCAGTGCCCGCGTCTCGGCATCTTCCCGCTCTTCTTTCGTGACCCGCGTACCGGGCCAGAACAACAACGATGTCGAAGGCAAGAACAAGTCGCTGAACGTGGATCTGTCCCTGTCGTACAAAGTCAACGAAAAGCTGGAACTCACGCTGGAAGGCGTGAACCTGACCAACGAGGAAAACGACCAGTTCGTGAGCCGCGGGCGCAACAGCGTCGTGGTCAACAACGTGACCGGCCGCGAATTCCTGGCCGGCCTGCGCTACAAGTTCTAAGGTGTTTCAAAGGCGTCTCTCCGCCTCTGCTTCCGGCCCCGCCTAGTGCGGGGCCTTTTTTTTCTGCGAAAATGTCCACATTCGTTCCTGACCCCAAGGTGGACATTTTGGCTAGCGAAATGCAATTGACCGATGTTCCCGGCGAGAGCCCGCATTTCGTCCGTTCGGTCACTGAGATGGGCGATACGCGTGATGTCATCGCCAGCGAGGATATCTACGCCAGCAACGGCACCAAGCTGCTGGCCAAGGGCGCCCGCATCGACAGCAAGCAGTTCGAGAAGCTCACCCGCTACAAACTCTCCGCCCCGCTCGACCAGGTGCTGTCGTCCGACAGGGCAGTCGATGCAGCCATGCTGGCGATTGAATTCGACCGCATCCTCGAACACGATGCAACTTATCGCCAACTGCTCTCGCGTGCCGGGGATCCGCGCCAGTTGAAGCACTGCACCGCCAACCTGCGCCTGCATTCGACCATCGAGCTACGCTTGACCGTCATGATGGACAAGCACACCGAAATGTTCGAGCACACGCTGCGCACAGCCATCATCGCCTTTGCCTGCGCCCAGCGCATGGGAATCCCTGCTGCCGACTTTCCCGCCGTGTTGATGGCAGCCTTGTGCCACGACTTCGGCGAAATGCATACCGACCCGCGCATCCTCGACCAGTCGCACCAGGTCACGGCCGAGGAACGTCGCTTTGTGCACGTGCATCCCGTCACCGGCTACGTCCTGCTGAAGGACTTGCCGGGCTTCCCCGCCGCTGCCAGCAAGGCGGTGCTGCAACACCATGAGCGACTGGATGGCAGCGGCTACCCGCACGCACTGCACGGTGAGCAGATTGACCGGCTGGCGCGCATCGTCGCAGCAGCCGACGTGACCGAAACGGTGCTGCGCCGCCTCGACATGCAGCGCCTGGAAATGCTGTACCGGATTAACAAGCCGCGTTACGACGGCGATGTGCTGGCTATCCTGCGCGACTTGCTGCAAACGCAGGCCGGCCAGCCGGTCGACACCGGCCCGGTCGCCGATCCATCAGCGCGCCTGAACCATCTATCGGACTTGCTGCAGGCCTGGTTCGACCTCAGGTCAATGCTGGAACAACGCGCCTCCGCCGATGCGCCGGGCTCGCCGCTGGCCTTCCTGTTCAAGCGCATGGCATCGGTCCGCTCGCTGGTTCTGCAGGCCGGCTTCAATCCGGACGATATGACCAGCATGCTGGCCTGGATACAGGACGATCCTGAGGTGCTGGCCGAATTGCGCTCCATGCTTGATGAAATGGATTGGTTGCTGGCCGACCTGGCCAATGAAATCGAGCGCCGCTCTCCGGAGCTGAACGGCCTGTCGCAGGCTGCGCTGAAAGGCCTGATGCAGCACCTGCGCCCTGAAATTCATTAACAAAACGGTTGCAAATGCTTACACCGATTACACGGGACGATGTTTTTCGCCGGCTCCGCCAGCCATATACTGCAGCCACGCGACTTGCGGAAACCACCCCATGAAAAGGAACGCCATGAAAACCACCAAGCTGTTTGCTGCCGTCCTGGTATCGGCCTTTGTCTTGCCAGCCTTTGCCCAATCCACCCCGAACCTGGACAAGCGCGAAGACCGCCAGCAAGCCCGCATCGCCCAAGGTATCGAGTCCGGCCAGTTGACCGCTAGAGAAGCGCAGCACCTGGAAGCGCGCGAAGCCAAGCTGGCCAACGACGAAGCAATGGCCAAGGCCGACGGTAAAGTCACCCGCAAAGAACGCCACAAACTGCAGCGCGAAGCTGACCGTAACAGCGCCGCCATCCATCAGCAGAAGCACGACAAGCAAACCCGCTGATCCAACAATACCGTTCGCCGGTGCCGCGCCCATGCCTGCGCGGCACTGCGCACCCTGCCACTATCTGAGCGACTCATACGGTAAATGGATGACGCTCGCCAGCCTGACCAAATCCTTCTGAACATACCTTAGGGCGAAATCCGGCCCCACTTTCTTGCTGAACGAGAAACGGGAGCCGAGGTGTTCTACCACTCCCAGAAAATCTGCACCCACGATGCCCAGCATGTAAAGAAAGTATCCAATCATCATGGCAACGGCAACGTTAAACATCAGTCCTTGTGCCAACCCCATCCCTTCGAAAAACTGGAAGAGATTATCGAGACTGGCACCCTGGTGAATTGCGAGTGCAAGTACCGCAGACGCAATCGCCAGCAACAAGGTGTATATCCTGGCCTTGGACTCGGGATGATAGATGTAGCGCAGCAGGTCCAGTATTGTGTTGCTTCGCGGGTAATGCTTTTCATATTGCTCTCTCATTTGGTCCATTTGCTTGGCAAACTCAAGAAAGTCACTCGGCTTTCGGCCGAAGTGTTTGGTCAGCATCAATTTCCTGTGCGAGTCCAACGCTGCAAACTTCACTCCGAATTGCCGGTTCAGTCGTTCAAGAACAAATGCTTTTCTCGCTTTCTCGAAACGGAATAGAAAGTAGAGCCCCGTTGCTTCCACTCCCAGGGCGAGCAAGAATAACTTCCACCACCTTTCATCTGTCTCCCATAGAGCGCCGAAGCAGAATGCAACCGACGCCAGGAATCCTAGTCCGGCAAGTAGCGCGATTCGATAATTCCAGTCCCGAAGGTGATAACAAAGACCTACATGCTCAAACATTACCCAATACGCGGTTGCCGCTTTCCTTAATTGCTCCATTCAGCCTCCCCCAAAAGAAATCGGTATGAGTTGACAATACTATTGTCTCAACTAGAGTAGACGGCATATTCGATCTGGAGCAGGAGATTTCTTATGGCAGACGGGCCGGCCGCTCATCGCTATGACGTCATTGTTGTCGGCAGCGGCCCGGGTGGCGCCAGCGTCGCACAAACTCTTGCGCAGCATGGGCAGCGCGTCCTGGTTCTAGAACAGGGTAGCAGCGCCCCCTTGCGGGGCACCCTGGCCCACATGGCAAGCATCGGCGCCATTCCCGGCAAGGGTGCCTTTTTCCACCGCGATGCATCGCTGCTGGTGCGCGGACTGGCTACCGGCGGCAGCTCGACCCTGAATTTCGCTACGGCCGCCGCGCCGCCGCTGGAACGCTTTGCGGCGCTTGGCATCGACCTGGCCCCTTCGCTGGCTGAATGCCGTGCCGGGTTACCGATCGGCCAACTGCCCGATGAATTGCTCGGCCCTATGGCCCTGCGCATCATGCAGGCTGCGCTGTCCTGCGGCCTGCCTTGGCAAAAACTCGACAAAATGATCCGTCCCGCCATCTGCCGCACGGGCTGCTGGCGATGCGTCTACGGCTGCCCGTATGGCGCCAAGTGGACTGCGCGCGACCTTCTGGATGAAGCACGCCTGTGCGGCACGCATATACTGGACAACGCGCAAGCCAGGCGCGTCCTGCTCGAGCAAGGCCGTGCAGTTGGCGTCGAGTATGTACGCGAGGGCGCGTCCCATATGGTCTACGCCAGCGCGGTGATATTGGCGGGCGGCGGCATCGGCAGCCCACGCCTGCTGCATGCCTCCGGATTGGCGCCGCGCAGCCTGCCCTTCATCAGCGATCCCGTGGTAGCGGTGATGGGTGTGGTGGACGATATCGATGGCGGCGCCGAAGTGCCTATGGCAGCCGGCATGGCGCTGCCGGATGCAGGCCTGTCCTTCGCCGACCTGACACTACCCAAACCGATGTACCAAGCGTTCGCGCTACAGGTCGGCCGCGTTGACCGCCTGTTCGCTCACCGCCGAACGCTCAGCATCATGGTCAAGATCCGGGACCTGGCCGGCGGCGGCATCGGCCCGCATTGGGTCGACAAGACGCTGCAAGCAGCGGACCGCGAGCGCTTCCGCCACGGCACCGCGCTGGCGCGCCGTATCCTGTCACAGGCCGGCGCCCGTCACGTATTCCAGAGCTGGCATTTCGCCGCCCATCCAGGCGGCGCGCTGGCCGTCGGCGGCGGCGGGCCGGCGGCGGTGGACAGCGATTTGCGCAGCGCCACCGCGGGCCTCTACGTATGCGACGCCTCCGTCCTGCCCGCTCCCTGGGGCTTGCCGCCGACCCTCACGCTGCTTGCACTCGGCAAGCGCCTTGGGCACCGACTACAGGATTTTCTGTAGTCAGAATACTTCAATTTAATCGCATTTTCTGCTGCGTTTACGCCACAGCACAAGCGTGCACGTAGTAAAACTACTCCATACTTTGTCGACCAAAACAAAGGAAGGAAAGACGATGGAGACTCAACGCAACGCCCTGTTGGCAGCCATCTTGGCCGCTTTCACCGTCCATGCGCAAGCCGCGCCGGACACCTCGGTCGGCAACAAGCAGGGCTTCAACACGGATGTGATCTACCAGATCGTGACCGACCGCCTGGCGGACGGCAATAGCGCGAACAATCCCACCGGCAGCGCCTTCAGTTCCGGCTGCACGCAGAAAAAACTGTTCTGTGGCGGCGACTGGAAGGGCATCCAGAACAAGCTTGAAGATGGCTACCTGACCGGCATGGGCATCACCGCCATCTGGATTTCGCAGCCGGTCGAAAACATCACCGCGGTGCTGAACTACTCCGGCACCAACAGCACCGCCTACCACGGCTACTGGGCGCGCGACTTCAAGCGCGCCAATCCAGCCTTCGGCAGCATGAGCGATTTCACCAGCATGATCAACGCGGCCCACGCCCGCAACATCAAGGTGATCATCGACTTTGCGCCTAACCACACCTCCCCTGCTTCGGCCAGCGACACCACCTTTGGCGAGAACGGCAAGCTGTTTGACAACGGCGCGCTGCTGGCCGGTTACGGCTCCGACCCGAACGGCTACTTCCACCACAATGGCGGCACCGACTTCTCCACACTGGAAAGCGGCATTTACCGTAACCTGTTCGACCTTGCGGACCTGAACCACAACAGCGCCACCGTGGATGCCTACATGAAGGCCGCCATCAAGGTCTGGCTGGACCTGGGCATCGACGGCATCCGCATGGACGCGGTCAAGCACATGCCTTTCGGCTGGCAAAAGAGCCTGATGTCCTATATCCACGGCTACAAGCCAGTGTTCACCTTCGGCGAATGGTACCTGAGCGAGAATGAAGTCGATCCGGCCAATCATTACTTCGCCAACCGCAGCGGCATGAGCCTGCTGGACTTCCAGTTCGCGCAGAAAGTGCGCCAGGTCTTCAAGGACGGTTCGGCGAACATGACTTCGCTGAACCAGATGGTGAGCGATACCGCCGGCCAGTACTCCCACGTGGGCGACCAGGTCACCTTCATCGACAACCACGACATGCCCCGTTTCCAGGTGTCTGGCGCCAGCGGCCGCAAGCTGGAACAGGCACTGGCCTTTACCCTCACCTCGCGCGGCGTGCCGGCCATCTATTACGGCACCGAGCAATACATGCAGGGTACCGGCGACCCGGATAACCGCGCGATGATGACCTCCTTTGCCACCACCACGCCGGCGTACGGCCTGGTGGCGCGCCTGTCGCCGCTGCGTAAATCCAATCCCGCCATCGCCTATGGCAGCACGCAGCAGCGCTGGGTCAATAACGATGTGCTGATCTACGAGCGCAACTTCGGCAACAACGTGGCCGTGGTGGCGATCAACCGCAGCCTGTCCACTGCCACCTCGATCAGCGGCTTTATCGCCGGCCTGCCCGCGGGCAGCTACACCGACGTGCTGAATGGCCTGGGCTTCAACGGCAACAGCATCACGGTCGGAGCCAATGGTGCGGTCAGCAACTTCACGCTGGCTGCCGGCGCCATCGCCGTCTGGCAGTACACCGCCACCGCCGCTTCGCCAAAGCTGGGGCACGTGGGGCCGAACATGTCGATGCCCGGCAAGACCATCACCATCGATGGCCGCGGCTTCGGCGCCACCAAGGGCACCGTGAAATTCGGCAGCACGGTGGTCAGCGGCGCCAACATCGTGTCGTGGGAAGACACACAGATCAAGGCGCTGGTGCCAAGCGTGGCGGCAGGCATGAGCGGAGTAAGCATCGTCACGGCCGGTGCGGTGGCCAGCGATAGCTGGAATAACTTCGAGATCCTGAGCGGGCCGCAGGTCACTGTGCGCTTTGTGGTCAGCAACGCCACCACGGTCTCCGGTGAAAACGTCTACCTGGCCGGGGATAAGTTCGAACTTGCCAACTGGAGCGCGACCGCGCCACTTGGCGCCCTGTTCAACCAGGTGGTCTACAGCTACCCGAACTGGTACACCGATGTCAGCGTACCGGCCGGCACCACCGTCAGCTATAAATTCCTGAAGAAGAGCGCCAATCCGACCGTATGGGAAGGCGGTGGCAACCACACCTTCACCACACCGGCCAGCGGTACGGCAACTGTCAATGTGAACTGGCAGCCTTGAATCAGGGCTTCAACTTGAAAATCGTGCGCTGAGTAGCGACGTAAAGCGCGCCCTTCCTGTCCACGGCAAGGGCGCGCAGTTTCCCGGCATCCGCCGGCAGGTCCCTGCCTTCGGTGGTGACTTCACCGTTCGCCGATATCTTGCGCAACACGCCGTCGTCAAGCAGGTAAATATTGTTACCGGCGTCCGGCGCCGCATGGGTGATGTTCCGGAAGCGCGCCAACAAGCTTGCCCCGTCGTTGCTCCCCTTGCGTTCGCGGCTGCCCGCCGCCAGCCATTGATGGCCATCGGCGTCTACCCTGCTCGCATACTGGCCGTGCAACATGAACACATCGTCGCTCGGGGCAACCAGCACGTCGCCGCAGCCGTCCGCCCCCTGCAACTCGATCTTGCGCGCCACGCCACGCGGGCGGATTCGCCACAGCACGTTATCGGCGCAATACCATGCCTGGCCGCTCGCATCCGCCGCGATGCGATGCTGGCCCAGGCCGGGCAGCATGAAGGGCTCGGCATCCTGCGCGACATAAGCCCAGATGCGCCGCAGCGCCGGCAGCAGACCGGTCTGCTCGGGTGTCATGCCCGGCGGACCGCTCACCAGGGAAATCATGCCCTCCGTGCTGACGCCTGCCAGGCCGCCGTTGGCGGTAACGAATACGCCGGTGCTGGGACGCGCAACCATCGAACCATGCAAATCGACCTGGGCTGCCGTGTGCGCATCACGCAGTTTGCGGAAACTTCCAGCCTCCAGCAGGGTGCGCACCACGCCTTCCTTGTCGATGCGGCGCAACTGGTCGCCGTCCAGCACATACAGCCCGCCATCGCGCCCCACTGCAAGCTGGGTAATATCGCCGAAGCGCGCCTGCATTGCCGGGCCGTCGCGGTTGAGCGAGGCAGCGTATTGCAGGGCGAAAGACTGCGGCTTGCCGCTGGCATCCCAGCTCATTGCAGCCTGGCGTTCGGCCAGCAGAACACGCATGCCGCCATCCCGGTCGCGCGCGGCACCGGACAGTTCGCCGGTGACGTCGCCCGTCCCCAGCAGCGGAACAATCATGCCGTTATGTTCGACGCGATAAATGGTGCCGGTGGCAGGCGCTGTCGCCAGCAGCCGTCCCTGGGAATCGGCGGCCATTTGCCCGGCAGGCAAGGCGCCCGCCTTGGCGGCTGTCGGCATGCTCGGGGCCAGGTAGCGCCGCAGGCATTTGCCGCGCTGGCATTCCTCCTGCGACGGGGCCGTGCCCGATTGCGAATCGAGCGCTTGCCATCTGCCGGCGGCATCGACCAGCAGCGCACTGCTTGCGTCGGACACCACGACGCCGCCGCGCGCATCGAGCGCGATGCCTTGCGGCTGCAAAGGCAGCCCCTGGGCCACCGTGCTGACCACACCGGCCGCCGAGATCCGCCGCAGTGCGCTGTTGCCTGCATCCGCCACCAGAAGCTCGCCCGCCCCATCGATTGCCAGCCCGGCCGGCTGGTCGAAGCGCGCCGCAATGCCTTTGCCGTCGTTGCGCCCGGCGGTACCGGCCTGGCCAGCCACCGTGCGCACATCGCCCGCCGGCGAAATCGCTTTCACCGCGTGGTTCCCGGCATCGGCCACGTACACCGTTCCATCGGCAGCCACGGCCAGTCCAGCCGGGGCGATGAAACGTCCCGGCAAATTCACCAGCAGCCCATCCGGCTTCAGCGCCCTCACTGTCGCGCCGTCGGTGAAATAGATCGTGTCGTCCGGCCCCACCGCGATACCG
Source organism: Massilia eburnea (assembly GCF_050709955.1). Lineage (GTDB taxonomy): Bacteria > Pseudomonadota > Gammaproteobacteria > Burkholderiales > Burkholderiaceae_D > Rugamonas > Rugamonas eburnea_A. Next base: position 211,424 of record NZ_JBNZFX010000030.1, on the reverse strand, counting down.
CGCGGCGCCTGCAGCCATTCGCTGCGCAAGGCCATAGGCGCCCCCGCAATGACTTCCCACCTGGCGGCAAAGGCGGCATGGGACAGCAGCAATGCGGCTGCGGCGGTAATCAAACTTTTCTTATTCATCCAGCGGGCGGGAAGTGGGAAGGCGCCACAGGTAGACTGTCACGCAGCAGGCAATCACGAACAGCATGACCTTCAGCGACAGAAAAGGCACCCTGTACATCGAATAAAACATCGACGGCCACATCATCACCATGGCCAGCACCTTGCCGCGCAGGGGGATGCCGCGCCCGTCTTCATAGTCGCGCAGGTAGCGGCCGAAGCGGCCGTGATTGCGCAGCCAGTTGTGCAGCTTGTCCGAGCTGCGCGCGAAACAGGCCGACGCCAGCAACAGGAAGGGCGTGGTGGGCAGCAGCGGCAGGAACACGCCCAGGACCGCGAGGACCATGAACAGGCAGCCGAAAGTGACCAGGACGATTTTCATCGCCCCATTATAGCGGTGGGCAAGCCCTCGTATGTGCGTTGTGCACCTCGCGGCAGTCGGCCGGGTCGGCGGAGTCGAAACTGGCTTTGGGGTAGGCGCAGAACAGCGGGAAGGACTCGCGCTGGCACAACTGCGTCCACATATGCTCCAGCCGCATGGTGGCGCGATACAGTTTTTCGTCCCACAGCAAAGCCACCATTTCGCCGAATGCGCGCACCGTGGGGTGCTTTTCGCGTGCCTTGGCGAGCAATTCTTCGATCATCGCATTGAAACGGGATTCGGCCGGCCAGCCATCGAACATGAAGCGCGCCAGGCAGGAACGGGCATCGCGCACGATGTACTGGCCGTTCGATGCCGCAGTGGCTACGCTGATGCCGTTGCGCTCCAGGCGTTCGGCCAAAGCAGTCCGGTGCTCCGGCGCGGCAATGACGATCACTGCGTCGTTCTTGCGGAAACCTTCTACGACAAAAGCTTCCAGCGTATCCAGGAACGAGTCTTCGTTCTCATACATCTGCACCACATGGTCGCAATGCGAAATGTGCTGCCAGAATTCCTCTATCGCTTCCTGCTGCTGCATCGAATGCACTCTTTTGGCTCCACGGCGAAAGTTACCAAGAGTAGCAGATCGAAACGGCTAAAAGATGCGCGCTTTGTCACGCATTACGCCCATGAAGGTGCACCGCCAACCACAGGGCGCCATCGGAAACCTTTTGCACCGTATGGGGCGTGCGCGCCGGCAGGAACAGATAGTCGCCGGCCTTCAGCGGCACCTTGCGGCCCGCCACTTCAAGGGTTGCTTCGCCGGTCAGGAGCAGCACCCATTCATCCTGCTCCTGCACGTATTCCTGCGATTCGATCCTTGACGTGCTGACGATGCGTTCGATCACCAATCCCTGGTGCGACAGCAGTGTATCGAAGCGTTCACCCGTTGCGGGCGGCAGTGCATCCTCGTACAGATTTCCCATTTCCTTGTCCCTGGTCAGTGCGTGCCATCATGGCAGGCGTAGCATACACCTCGCCTTGCGCGTCGATCAGCATGGCTTCCTTCAGCTCGAGCCGTTGCGCCATCTCGCACCAGCCCTGCGGTCCGACCACGAACAGCGGCTTGGAATTACCGTCCGAGCGCAAGCCCGCGTCGGCGCCGCCGGAGGTAATGATGGTAACGGAAGCCACCAGGTCCACCGTCTGCCCGGTGCGGGCATCGACGATATGGGCGTGGCGCTTGCCCTCTTTCATGAAGTAGCGCTCGTAATCGCCGCTGGTGCCGATCGCTTCATTGTCGTGCAAGGCAACGCGCGCCACCATTTCCGGCCCACGCGGGTTGCGGATGCCGACCATCCACGGCCGCGAACCGGGCTGGCCCAGCGCAATCGCATTGCCGCCCACGTTCACCAGCGCCGCCTTGACCTTGGCCTGGCGCAGGATCTGCGCCGCCCGGTCCAGTGCATAGCCCTTGGCATATCCGCCCAGGTCCAGCATAACGGTGCGGTTGCTGCTGGTGATGCGCTTGCCATCGAAATGCAGATCCGCCATGCGCGGGTTGGCCTTCACCAGGCGGTCGATCTCCGCTGCCGATGGACCACCGGCCGAAATATCGTTCTTCTGGAAACCCCACAGCCGGATCAGGCGACCGATGGCGGGGTTGAAAGTATCGCCCGAGCGGGTCGACAGTTCGGCGGCGGAGCGCAACAGCCCCACCATCTCTTCGTCAGCTTCAAAAGGCTCGCCACGGGCGATGGCTTCGTTCAGCGCCGTCAACTGGCTTGGTTGCCAGGCATGGTATTTGTGATGCAAGCGGTCGAATTCGCGCAGCACGGCGGCGCCTTGCTCGCTCGCCTGCGACTCGGAAGGACCGTAAATGCTGACCTCCACCTGCGTGCCGAACACATGCCCTTGCACATGGTGCACTTCATCCCTGGCCGTGCATGCCGCCAGCAAGGGCAGCAGCACGGCGCAAGCCAACAGCCGTCGGCGCTGCATCATCAGCTCTTGGCCATGAAGTCGATGGCAGCCTTCACCTCGTCGTCTTTCAGGCCGGGATTGCCGCCTTTCGGAGGCATCATCTTGAAGCCGTTCAGCCCATGGGTGTACAGCACTTCCTTGCCTTGCTTGACACGTGGGGCCCAGGCGGCCTTGTCGCCGACTTTCGGTGCGCCCAGCACGCCGGCGGCGTGGCAGGACGAGCAGTTGGCGGAGTAGATCTTTTCGCCATTGACGCCGGCGCCTTTGGCGGGTGCGGCGGCCATAACCGCTGGCGCCAGGACGGCGGCGGCGATAGCGACGGTCAGCTTGGTAAATGCTTTCATGTTGTCTTCCTCTTGGTTGGTGGGTGAAAAATACTCAGCGCATGGAATCGTCATGCGCGTCATGCGCCGGCTTGGTGCCCAGCTTGAGCACTTCCGGCCGGATCTGGCTGAAATCGAGCACGCGGCCGCCTTCGCGTCCAGCAAACGCTTGCGCATCGTCCTTGCTGGAAAAGGTGCCGATGGTCGGACCCATGGCGCCTTGGGCGCGGCTATCGATGACGTAAAACGCGGCGCGCGCTTCAATCCAATGTCCGCGCGGCTTGTTCCAGTCGGCTTTGCCCATGTCCTGCACGTAGCTGGCGCCGATGCCGCGCTGGCCGTCTCCGCCGAGCAGGACTTCGAACAATTCCGCAAGGCTGCAGAAGTAATCGATGCGGCCGTCCAGGAACACGATTTGCGCCTTGGGACCTGGATAGTCCTTGAGGCTCATGCCATCCAGCGCGCACACCGCATCGTCGGCCGGCTCGGCTGCCGACGTCGAACGCGCGGCGTCGCCGCAGGCAGCCAGCAACAGCATCACTGCAATGGCGGCGGCGTTCCGCTTGATCCTCATTTGAATCTCCAGGTGGCAATGGCAAAGGGAACCGCAATCCAGGCCAGCATCACGCCAGCCAGCAGGCCCGGGTTGGTCATATGCTCCGGCATCACGGTGGCCAGGCCGTACAGGCCCTGCACCTGCTCGGAGCTGAAGATATTCAGCAGGCGGAACACGTCGGCGGGATTCAGCATCAGCAATGCGCCGAACACACTGCTGTCCAGGGCTCCCTGCGACAGCACCAGGGCGCCCATCAGGACCATGTCGAACACCAGCACGAACAGGAACCACAGGCCGATCGCAAGCCCGCTGGCGCGGATGCGGTTGTGCGTCAGCACGGACAGGCACAGCGACATGCTCAGGAAGGCCAGTCCCAGCAGGATAGCGCTGCCGGCAAAGCCGAAGAAATGCATGGCGTCGCGCCCATCGAGCTGGTTGGACAGCGCCAACAGCGCCGCGCCGAAACCCAGCGCGGTCGACGCGGCAAGTGCGGCAGCCAGGCCCATGAACTTCCCGAGCAGCAGTTCAAAACGCGTGATCGGCAGCGACAGCAGCAACTCCAGCGAACCGCGTTCGCGCTCGCCGACAATCGCGTCGTAGCCGAGCAGCAGCGCGATCAGCGGCACCAGGTAGGTGACAAGGCTGGACAGGCTGACGATGGTGACATCGATGCCGCGATAGCCCACGCTGCCCTGCTGCGCCATGCCGAACCAGGCAATCGCCAGCGCAAACACGGCAAACACCAGCGCCACCGCCAGCACCCAGCGGTTGCGCAGCCGGTCGCGGAATTCGCGCGAGGCGATGGTGGCAGCCGCCGACCAGTCAAGCCGCGCGTGCATGACGGCCTCCCATGCCAAAGAACAGGTCTTCCAGCGACGGCTCGTGGATCGCCACGTCATCGATGGCATCGCCGAGGGTGGAAATGAGCTGCAGCATCTGGATCTTCTGCCGCGCAGCACATGGAACGCGGATGCAATCGCGCTCCACACGCACCTGGTGACCGCGCAGCGCGGCAATCACGCGGCCGGTCCCGCCAGCGCGCGCCACCAGCCGGATTTCAGCCGGCATCGCCGCGCCGGCACGCAATTGCGCCAGGGTGCCCTGCGCGGCAATGCGTCCGCCGCTCAGGATCACCAGCTCGTCGACCCGTTCCTGGATCTCGGCCAGGATGTGGGAAGTGATGACGATGGTTGCGCCTTGCTCGCGAAGCTGGTGCAGGATGCGATAGAAATCGTGGATGCCGTCCGGATCGAGGCCATTGGTCGGCTCGTCGAGGAATACCAGTTCCGGAGCGCCGAGCAGCAGTTGGGCGAAGCCCAGGCGCTGGCGCATGCCCTTGGAATAGCCGCCAACACGGCGATCCGCTGCCGCCGACAGGCCGACCCGCTCCAGCACATTGCCGCAGGCGCTGCGCGCGACTTTCTTCAGATCCGCGAACAGGTGCAGCAGCTCCATGCCGCTCAGGTTGTCGTAGGCGACAAAGCTCTCCGGCAGATAGCCGATGCGGCGACGCACATCACGGAACGCGCCGTCATCGGTGCGCACGCCGCAGATGCGTACTTCGCCGGAAGTCGGCTCCAGCAGGCCAAGCATCATCTTGAACAGAGTGCTCTTGCCGGCGCCGTTGTGCCCGATCAGGCCAACCATGCGGCCTCGCCCGACGCACAGGTCGACGCCGTCGACCGCCTGCAGCGCTCCATAGCGCTTGCCCACGGCGCGCAAGTCAATCAGCTTGTCGTCCATGCCATTTTCTCCAATCGATGTTCCAGGGCTGCATGTGCGGGTGTTTGTCGATCACGCTTGGCGCGCGCAGCAATGGGAATTGCCGCGACACGAAACGCAGGGTTTGTACGGAGGGGCTGCTAAGCAGGAGCTTGAGCAGCGGGTATTGCCAATGCAGGCGATCGACCACGTCGTTGGCCTGGTAGAGAATGTCGCCGTTGCCGTCGTTGTCCTGGTCCCAGCCGCTGTAATTGCTCCAGTAGTTGCCCTTGCTGCGGCCCCACTCGACGTCTTTCGATGCCACGAACTTGACCTGTTCGGCATTGTGGATAAAGTCGTTTCCATCCACAGCGTTATTGCTCGAACCGGCCGTCAGGTGCACGCCGGTGCGGTTGCCAATCACCAGGTTTCCGCGCAGGGTATTGAATTCGGCATCGTAGATAAAGAACCCGCGCCCGTTGCCGGCAACGATATTGTTTTCAATGAGCGAGTCCTGGATGGTACGCAGCATGATGCCGTGGTCTTCATTGCCCCAGGCGACGTTGTTGCGGACAGTGAGGTTGCGTACCTCCATCAGCGCCAGGCCACCACGGCTCTGGTACACGGTGTTGCCTTCCCACGTGCTGTTGTGGGTGTTCATATAGTGCGTGCCGTAGCGCACGTGGTGTACGGTATTGCCACGGAAGGTGGCGCGGCGCGAGTAGTCGACGTAGATGCCGTCGCGCACATAGCTGACCGTGTTGTCGATCACTTGCGTGTCGTCGGTGTCGTAGACCTGGATGCCGTTGCCGCGCATCTGCGACATCAGGTCGCGGCGGCCGGTGACCAGGTTGCCCTGCAGGATGGCGTCACGCGATTGCTCGAGCCAGATGCCGAACAAGTTGGTGACCAGGTCGCAGTTGGCGATAACCACGCGATCGGAACCCGGCATCACGTAAATGCCGGCATTCTGCAAACCAAGGTCGGTGCCGCTGTCGCGCACAATCAGGCCTCGAATCGAGACGTCGGCCGATTTGATGCGGATCACGTCGCCTTCGTATCCGGCGGCGATGGTCGGCTTGTCGATGCCCTCAAGCCTTAGCGGCTTGTCTATCAGGATGCGTTCTTTGTAGGTACCGGCCATGACCTGGACGGTGTCGCCGGGGTGTGCCCGGCCGACGGCTGCGGCGATCGATTCACCGGCGCGCACCTGCAGCACGGCCGCGTGCGCACCTGCCGAGGCACAGGCCAGCATCGCGGTGAAAGACGCGGCCAGGGCGGCCGCGCAAACCCTGAGGACACTCATGGTTTTACCCTGCCTTCCTTTTCAGTTCACTGCGCACCGCATCCAGCGAAATAAAGTAGCCGCGTTCATCGATAGGCGTCAGCGGCTGGCCGTTCTTCTCGCGCGTTTTGCGCTCTTTGGCCAGTGGCGGGCAGGCGTGGTCGTCGTAGTACATCACCATGCAGTCCAGGCAAAGCAGGCACTCCTTCTGGTCGATGCGGCCCTGCGCATCGATAGCGTGCGAACCGCAACCCTTGGCGCAAGCGGTACAGGTCACGCATTCCTGCTTGCGCTTCAGGCCAAACAGGCGGAAGAAGCTCGGCACGGCCAGGCCGGCACCGAGCGGGCAGATGTACTTGCAGTAAGGGCGTTCGCTCAGGATCGAGATCCCCAGGATCACCGCCACAAAGGCAGCGAACGACCAGCTGCGATTCAGCACGCCCACCAGGAAGGTCGTCTTGAACGGTTCGATCTCCGCCAGATGCTCGGCCAGCTCCATCGAGTAGAAGGACACGCCAACCAGCACAGCGAACACACCGTACTTCACCCATTTCAGCTTGTCGTGCACGCGCTTGGGCAGCAGGCCCTGGAAGCGGCCCAGGCCAAGCAGCGTGCCAAGCTTGTAAGCCAGGTGCTGCAGCGAGCCGAATGGACACAGCCAGCCACAGAACAAGCCACGTCCCCACAGCACTACGGTGACCACCATGAACCACCAGAAGATGAAGATGAACGGGTCGGACAGGAACAGCTCCCACTTCCACTGATAAATCAGGGAATGGAACCAGGTCATCACCTGCGTGATCGAAGGCTGCGCCTTCAGGTACAGGCCAAAGAAACCGACCGCGATCACCCACAGGATGGTGCGTGGAATGCTGATCAGCGGCTTGCTCTTGCGGTTGGAGGCGCGGACCAGGCGGTCGCGCTGGGAATACAGCGCGGCAGTCGCCAGCAGCGCCAGCACGAACAGGGCGATCTCGCCCTTGCGCGACAGCCAGGCCGACTTCCACGCCGGCACCGGACGCTCAACTTTCGGACGGCCGCCTTCCAGGTAGCGCGCCGGTGTCCAGTACTCTTCGTCGAAGTGCACGAACACCTTGGCATGCGTCTGCATGTCAAGCTTGTTGGCCAACAAGCTCAATTGCCACGGCCAGGCGGGATTGAAGTTTGCGGAACGGACGATGAAGATCGCCGATTCCCTGTATTCCGGCGCATCGACCGGCTCCAGATGGTACAGGTTCAGGTAGTCGGTATCGCGGAAGGTAAAGCGATCCGCATCCTGGCGCACCTGGATGCGGTCATAGATACCGCCGCGTACAAAGCCCGAGCCCTTGAACGATTCCAGGCCGGTGCCGATGATGAAGATCGCATGTTCGTCTTCCTTCAGGTCCTGCATCAGGCGCTGGTAATTGCGCTCGCCGAGCAGGCTGGTACCGACTGTCGGCACGTTCAGGTAGCCGAAATGCAGGTCCATATACGGCTTGCCGCCAGAAGGCAAGCCGACATCCGCGCTTTCCACGCGCATGTGCTGGACCGCGCCCTCCTTGACGAGCGCGGCCCAGTCCAGACGTTCGCGCAGCTGCGTAAAGTGGGCGCGCGGTTTGACCATCCCCTTGAAGATGCCCACCTGCTTGCCAATCTCATACGCGCTTTGCGCAATGGTCTGGTTCTCGGCTATGGCAGTAACGGTGGCCCCGCTGATCGCATCAAGATCACCACCATCACGTCCAAGACCGAGTTCCAGCTTGGCGTCGCCGGGCTTGCCCAGGTACTGGCGGACGAATTTCGTCAACACCGCTTCCGGAATGCCCGCCAACAAAATCGGTTCGGAGTGCTTGAGAATGCGCACTCCGGTAATCAAACCTTTGGCATCCATGCCGATCAGGGTGACGACCGGCTTGCCTGAGTAAGCCGGAATGTCCACCACGTCGGTGGACAGGAACACATAGCCCACCACCTTCTGCTTGCCCTGCTCCAGCGCGTAGCCTTCGACGTAGGCCGGCGCGCCTTTGCGCTTGGAAAACGCCGTCGCGGCAGGCAGCACATCGCTGCATGGCGCTTCGGCACACAAATCTGGACCACCTATCAACCCCGCGGAAAGCACGGTGTCGTACATCGAAGTGGCCGAGGCAGGCGCTGCGCAAACCATCGCCAGCAGCGCTGCCCAAAGCAGGGAAATCAGTCGATACAGCATGAATAAACCACCCTCGCGGGCTTAAGCCTCCACCAGGAACCGGCTGCGCATTTCAAGGTGCAGCGCGTGGCAGAAGTGCGTGCAATACATCCAGAACGCACCGGCATGGTCAGCCTTGAAGGTGACCGACTTGGTCTCCTGCGGGTTGACGATGAAGTTGATGTTGTAGGTCGGGATCGCGCAACCGTGAGTCAGGTCTTCCACCTTGTCATGGTTGGTCAGCGTGATCGTTACCTCGTCGCCCTTCTTCACTTTGATGACCGGCATGCTGAAGGCCGGCGCCTGGGACATCAGGCGCACGTGTACCTTGTTGCCATTGCGCGTAATGCCGGCGTTATCCGCGGTCACCTTGTTCGCGAAGTCGTCCATGTTGTAGATCTGGCGCGTCTTCACGAGATCGCGGCGCACGATGATTGCGTCGTGCGGTTCCGGATAGGCCGTGTGGTCGGAGATGATCACCATCTTGTCGCCGGTGATGTCGATCAGCTGCTCGGTTTCGCTGTGCAGCGGGCCGACCGGCAGGAAGCGGTCTTTCGAGAACTTGTTACCCGAGTTGAAGTACTTGCCGTCCGCTTCCTTGGTTTCACCCATCGAAGCGTAGCCGTGGCCCGGCTGGTAGTGTACGTCCACGCGATCCACCACCGGCTTGACGGTCTTGTCGCCCTTGAACTGCGCGATGGCGGCAGCCACGTTCCACTTGACGATCTGGCTGTCCAGGAACAGGGTGGTGAAGGCGTTGCCTTTGCCGTCGAAGGCGGTATGCAACGGGCCCAGGCCGATTTCCGGCTCCGCCACGACGGCATCGCGTTCGGTTTTCAGCTCGCCGTCGAACCACTTGGCCACCAGAGCCACTTCGATCACGGTCGCAGTCGGCGACAGCTTGCCGGAACAGACCATGTACTTGCCATCCGGCGAAGCGTTGACGCCGTGCGGGTTCTTGCCGACCGGGACGTAGCAGGTCACGGAAGTCTTGGGATCGGCATTGGCGGCTTTGCGGCCGTCGACCACAGGTACCTTGGACGAGCCGATGGTGGTGAACTTGCCGGCCTTGACCAACGCTTCCACGCGGGCCACGTCGAAGAACACGCAAGCATCGCGTTCGGCGGCCATCATGCCCGCCTGCATCGGCGCATTCTCGGTGTTGTACTGATTGGAGCAGGCAAAGCGGCCGTCGTAGGAGGTCGCCGTCAGATCCATGTTGCCATCCACTCGCACCTGCCAACGCACGTCCATGGTTTCCGCATCCACGCAGGTGAACAGCGAACCCCATTTGGAGGGATCGTCCAGGTCGCGGCCATCGTTCGGGAAGGGAATGGCAAATTCCGCGCCGCAGAACACGCGGGTGGTGTGGTTGATCGACTTGTCGACCGGGTCGCACTTGTCCGGGAAGATGCCGTGGAAGCCTTGTACGTTAGGCAGTTCGGTGATCTTGTCGCACTCCATGGTGTCCATGCGGATGCGGGCCAGGCGCGAGTGGATCTTGTCGTTTACCCAGAGGAAGCGGCCATCGTAGGTGCCGTCCTTGTAGCTGCCGTGTACGTGGTGGGTATCGCCGGTGGTGTATTTCAGACTGCCATCCGGCTTGGTGCCCATGATGGCCTTGGACTCGTTGGTGATACCCCAACCAACCATAGGATCGATATTGAAAACAGGGATGCGGCGTAAAGTTCGCCCGGAAGGAACGCCCATAATGCGCGCCTCGCCGGAGTGGCCGCCGCTGGAGAACAGGTAATAGTCGTCCAACTGGCCAGGCTCCACATGCGCCTTGCTGGCGCCATGCGGCTTGCCCGCTGCTGCTGCCGATGCCGAAGCAGAACCGGGCGCCCCCGCACCGTTCTCCTTGCAGCCTGCCAGCACGCCAGCGCCGGCCAAGCCTAACGCAGCACTCTTACCCAGGAATCGACGACGGCTGTTCGTTTGCACATCGTTTACCTCATTGTCGCTACCCATGTTTCAATACTCCTACTCTGTGTTATTCCAGTGCAGGACTGTACGGAGTTTGCCGGTTAATTAAATTGATTCAAGTCAAGCGCTTTCAATTTGAGAGGATCTGCCCATGAAATCATTACTGCCCTGCCTTGCCGCCCTCCTGGCCTCAGGCGCCGCCGCGGCGGCGCAACTGCCGCCCCTTCAAGTGAGCGACACCTCGGCGCAAGCGCAAACAGGCCTGCCAGTCACTGTCGGCCACGTGTTCGCAAAAGGGGATGTGAGGCCAGGCGAAACGATCGCCGCCACGTTCAGGGGTGTCGCAATACCGCTGCAAGCCGACGTCAAGGCGACGCACGCCGATGGCTCGATGCGCCATGCCGTGCTTACTGCCGTGCTGCCGCAACTCGCCAGCGGCGAAACTGCCGATGTAGCGCTGGCGACGGTGCCCATCCAGGCTCCGTCAGGTGGCACCGGCCCTGGAACCCTGCTGGCCAGCGGCTTCCAAGCCGCGGTGCGGCTCAACGTCGGAGGCGTCATTTACAGTGCGGACGCTGCACAGCTACTGGCCAGCAAGCCGTATAAGATCTGGCTTGCCGGGCCATTGGTCGACGAATGGCAGGTAACCGGCCCCGTGCTGGCCAACGGAGCTGCGCACCCGCACCTTGCCGTGCGCTTCGCAATCCGCAGCTACCGCTTGCCAGGCAGCGGCAGCCCCGGCCCGACACGGGTGGACGTGACCGTCGAGAACAACTGGGCTTATGAACCCGATCCCAAGAATGTGACCTACGATGCCGAAGTCGTGGTAAACAACCAGGTGGTGTATACCAAAGCCGCGCTAAACCACTTCCATCACGCGCGCTGGCGCAAGGTGCTCTGGTCCGGCGCCGAACCGAAAGTGCACGTCAAACACGACATCGCCTATCTGCTTGGCACACGCGCCCTGCCCAATTACGATCGGACTGTAGTGCCCTCGCAAACCGGCCTTGCCCGGATGAAGACCGATTGGGAGGCGGCCGACAGTGGCCCGATGGCCATGCCGCTGGTGAACAAATACATGCCGTCGACTGGCGGCCGCCCGGATATCGGACTGCAGCACGCTTGGGCCGCAACCTACCTTCTCAGCATGGATGCCCGCGCCAGGCAGGTGACAGTCGGGCTAGGCGACCTGGCGGGAAGCTGGCCGGTCCACTATCGCGACAAGAACACGGACCAGGTGGTATCGATCATTGAGTATCCTTACGTGCGCGACCAGCGCATCGGCTCCGACAGCTACAATCCGCTCACCAAAAAGCACGAAGATATGCCGCGTTGTACTTCGACCGTGGCCGGCGCATGCAGCACGCCTTATACGCCCGATTCAGCCCACCAGCCCTCGTTCGCCTACTTGCCCTATCTCCTCACCGGGGATGCCTATTATCTGGACGAATTGCAGTTCTGGGCGAACTGGAACCTGGTCACGATGAATCCGCATTACCGCTCGCTTTCCAAAGGCCTGGTGAAGGGCAACCAGGTACGTGGCCAGGCCTGGTCGCTGCGCACGCTGGGACACGCCGCCTACATCACGCCAGACGCACATCCAATGAAGGCCTATTTCAACCAGGTCCTGAAAGACAACCTGGACTTTTACAACACCACCTTCGCCGGCAGCGCCACCAATCAACTAGGTTTCATCGACAATACTGCCACCAGCTACGCCGTGGCCTACAGCGGCCCAACCGGGCCGAGTACCGGCGTCGCCCCTTGGATGGACGACTTCTTCACATCGACGGTCGGCCATCTGGACGAAATGGGATTTACCGCAGCGCAGCCGATCCTGACCTGGAAAGCACGCTTCCCGGTCGGGCGCATGATGGCCAGCGGTTACTGCTGGATTGACGGTGCGGTCTACGCCCTCATGGTGCGGCCCAGCGCCACCTCCGGCTATTTCACCAGTTTCGCCGAAGCCTACCAGGCCACCATGCGCAATAACGACGGCTCACCAATGGTTAACAGCACCGGCGCACGCTACCTGGACCAGCCCTGCGGCAGCCAGGCCCAGGCCAACTGGCGCACCCAGGTCGACAAGGATGCCAAAGTCTGGCGCTCTCCATGGCTGGCCGGCGAGATGACCGGTTACTCCTCCTCACCGGAAGGCTATCCTTCGAATATGCAGCCGGCCTTGGCCATGGCCGCCGCTACCGGCATCCCCAACGCCCGTGAGGCATGGACGCGCTTCATCAACCGTAGCGTCAAGCCGAACTACAGCGAGCGGCCGCAGTTCGCCATTGTGCCGCGCTGAATGAGGGTTTATCCGGCGAGCGGGCGGCTAACCTCAGGCCGCCGCCTGCTTCGGTGCATACAGCGCCACCTGTGCTGCCATTGCCCGCGCGTAGGCTGGACGATTCATGCAGCGCGCCTGGTAGGCGCTGACCGCCGGGAATTGCTCCAGCAGCCCGCTCGAGTCCAGCAGGCGCAATACCGTCGACATCATGATGTCGGCAACGCTGAACGTGCCAGCCAGATATTCGCTACCTGACAGCCATGCTTCCAGGTCACCGAGGCGGCGCTTAGCCCTATGCGTCGGCGGCATGGTGCTGGCCCGCACCACCGACGATCCGGCACTGGCGCTGCTGGGTACGAATTAAGGCTTGATCTCAGTACCGAGCACCTTGAGGAACTGCGCCATCCATTGCGGATGCGCCGGCCACGCTGGCGCCGTCACGAAATTGCCATCAGTGACCGCCTGGTCCATCTCAACCGAAACATATTCGCCACCCGCCGAGCGTACTTCAGGCGCACACGCTGGATACGCCGAGATGCGCTTGCCCTTGATGACGTCAGCCGCAGTCAGGATCTGCGCAGCGTGGCAAATCGCTGCAATCGGCTTGCCCGCTTTGGCAAATTCCTGCACCGTTTCCAGCACGCGCGGATTGAGCCGCAAATATTCCGGCGCCCGCCCGCCGGCAATCATCAGCGCGTCGTAAGCCGACGCACGCGCATCGTCGAAGCTCGCATTCAGCGCGAACTGGTGGCCGGGTTTTTCGGTATAGGTCTGGTCGCCTTCGAAATCGTGGATCGCGGTCTTGATCTTTTCGCCCGCCTTCTTGCCGGGGCAAACCGCATGCACCGTGTGCCCAACCATCTGCAGCGCCTGGAACGGCACCATGGTTTCATAGTCTTCCGCAAAATCACCCGTCAAAAACAGGATCTTCTTGATTGCCATTCCGATCTCCTTGTTCAAACTTGCATGACGAAATGCGCTCACGAGTTGTAGCGCGATTGACGAGCATAACACTGGTCGCAGGCAGTGACCGCGCATGGCGCGTATGATCTATATACCTCCTTTTACGCCAAAGGTTCCATTTTGCTGAAAATCGGCTTCCTGCTGCCGCCGGGCTTCCAGATCATGGGACTGGCCGCCGCCTCCGCCTTCGAACTGGCCAACACCACAGCGCGCGAGCACCTGTACGGCATCGGCTTCTATTCCGCACACGGTGGCGCAGTCGTGAATTCGTTCGGCGCGTCAGTGGAAACCCAGCCGCTCGCCCGACGCCGGCTGGACACCCTGCTCGTGTGCGGCCTGATCGCCCCCGCGCCGACCGACAGTCTGACATTAAATCGCCTGCGCGCCGCCTCCAGGCTCGCCCGCCGCACCGCCTCCGTCTGCACCGGCACCTTCCTGCTTGGTGAAGCGGGTTTGATCGACGGCAGGCACGTAACAACACATTGGCTGTACGCCCGCGCGCTGCAACAGCAATTTCCCGCAGCACGAGTCGATGCGGATCGCATCTTCATCAACGACGGCCCGGTCTGGACTTCCGCCGGCATGAGCACCGGCATCGACCTTGCGCTCGGGCTGATCGAGGCCGATTACGGCAGCGAACTCGCTGCGGCAGTGGCGAAAAAACTGGTGGTCTACCATCGCCGCGCCGGTGGCCAGTCCCAGCATTCCGCCCTGCTGGAACTCGGCGCCAGATCGGACCGCATCCAGCGCGTGCTCGAATACGCGCGCAATCACCTGAACTCAGCGCTAACGGTGCAGGAACTGGCCGGTGTCGCCAACCTCAGCCCGCGCCAATTCAGCCGCGCCTTCACGACCGAAACCGGCCAATCCCCAGCCAAGGCGATCGAACACCTGCGCCTGGAAGCTGCGCGACTGATGATCGAGCAAAGCCGTCACACTATCGAAGAAATCGCCACGGAGACAGGCTTCATCGATACAGAACGCATGCGGCGCGCGTTCCTGCGCGCCTACGGACAGCCGCCACAAGCACTCCGCCGCATAGCACGAATGGCATAAAAGGAGGGAAATACGTCATTTACGCCATAAGCGCAGACACCTATATTGAAGACATCCCGAACCCTCCGCCAAGGATCCTCAATATGTCCACGCTCAAGAAATTAGCCGCTGCCGCCGCAAGCACCCTCGCATTATCGGGCGCCGCAGCCCAGGAAATCAGCTACGTAAAGCTCAGCCCCGAGATCACCTTGCGCCGGATGGTGCTCAAGAATGCCGCCTCCAATGGCACGGTATTGCTCCTGCACGGCTTCCCTGAAACGATGCTCACCTGGCGCACACTCGCACTGGACCTTGGCCGCGATTACGAAGTCCACGCATTCGACTGGCCAGGCTATGGCCAATCATCCCGCCCTGCCGTCGACAAGTTCGCCTACGCGCCGCGCGACTATGCGCAGGTCGTAAAGGCCTACATCGACCAGGCCGGCATCGACAAATCAAAGCTCGTGATCTACGCCACAGACATCGGCGCCCTGCCGCCGCTGTTGCTCGCACTGGAGCAGCCGGATATCGCAAAGAAGGTCATCGTCGGCGACTTCGCCCCGTTCGACCGGCCGCAATACATGTCCGAGCGCCTGCGCAGCCTGAAAGCACCGCAGACCGCCGAAGCAACCCGCAACGCACTCAACCAGAACCGCCGCGAGATCATCGAAAACACCTTTCACCGCGGCCTGGAAGCGAGCGAACAATTCAATGTGCCGGCAGATTTCAAGGAAGACATGCAAACCAGCTGGACGCGGGGCAGCATAAGCACCGGCGACGCCTTCTACCACTACTACTCGCACTTCACACGCGACCAGCAATACTTCGAAGCGAATCTGGCGCTCCTGAAAACGTCGGTGCAGGTTGTGTGGGGCGAGCAGGACATCTACATCGACAAAAAGATGGGCGAAGAATTTGCAACCAGGTCAGGCAACCAGATCACCGTCCTGCCCAAGCTTGGCCATTACCCCCACCTGCAAGCAGCGCATCAAACCAGCGTCGAAATACGCGCCGCCTTCGAGTGAACTACTTCAGCACTTCGGCCACGTCGACAATTTCGACACCCTGCAATTGCCCAAGCCACTGGTCGAACCAGGGCTTGTGCGATGCGCCGACAATGGAAAGTACGCGAGCGCCTGGACGCTCGCGGAAGGTCTCTCGGATGTTCGCCACCATGCGCAGGTTTCGAATCTCCCAGCCTCCCACCCAGATCTGAGGATAAGCTTCCGCAGATTTCGCACGCATCGGCCCGACGATGTTCGACTCGGCGTGAATACGCACGCTCTCCGGGCTGTTGATGAAGCGGTATAGCGGCAGCATATCGTTTGCCAGCACCATTTCGTTCTTGCGCTTCTCCAGCGTTTTCATCTCGCTGTTTCCAGACGCCCAAGCCGCTTCGATCGACTTGACGAAGGCTTTAATGTCCGGCACATCGATACGGTCGCCAGTATGGTTATCGACAGGATAGACCCGCTGCAGGCCAAGCCGCGCAGCCAGCGGGGCTGCGATCAGGTTGTCTTCGTTCTTGCGCTTCTCGAGCTTCTCTAGCGTAGCCACAAGCACCGCATCCAGCGTATCGCCGGCGCGCCGCTCGGCTGCGGGTAATTGCAGCCACTGCACGAGCGCGGATGCCGGATCGTTGGCTGCCAGGAACGCCGCGCTCAGCCGTCGGCGCTGTGACGGCGACGGCTGAGCGGGCCAGGCCTTCAGCGTCTTATCGACTTCCGCCAGCGCGGCCGGCATGTCGAGTCCTGTCGCAGCCTTCGCAGCGTCGGTCGCGGGACACCAGTCCGGCCCATACTTCGCCGGATGCCGCGCCGCCAGGTCGCAGTCCTCGCCAGGTTCGTGCTCAATGGTGATGATGTCTGGCTTGTAAGCAGCCAGACGGCCAATGACGCTATCTAGAGAACCGGGCTTGAAGCCAGCCGGCATTTCGCTCAAATGGACTGTGCCAAGCACCAGTACCTGCGACTTCGGCCCCGCCATATCGCGATCGAGCTTGGTCAAATCCACCTGCGCTTGCGCCATCAATGGCGACGCCGCAGCCAGCCCCCATACCGCTTTTTTCCACATGCCCATTGCACTCCCCTGCCGGTTGATAGGAAGGCCGATTCTAGGATCGCGCGCGCGTGCGCGCTCGCACTATCCGACAGGCTGCAGGATTGAACGGATGGACGGCTTTTAGCGGCGAGCGCCTGCAGCAGTGAACGTCAAGGACAGCTTGCCGCCGTTGTTCCCACCGCAGCTACGCTTCGCCTGCTCCGGCGACAGCGCCCCGGCAAAGGAAACGTTGCGTGGCGGCCCGTCCAGTGGCAGCGTAAGGGCGATGCCACCACTTTCGTACATCACGATCTGTGGCAGCTCCTTGCCATCATCTCCTTGAGGATTAAAGACGTCCACTTCAACCGCATGACCATTCATGCTGAAACGGCATTCGCCGGCACGCTGCTCATAAACGTAGTCGAAAGAGCGCTCACCCTTCTTATCGATATTGATGCGGCCTAGGCTCAAGGAATGCTCTACACCCGCCGAAGTCTGGCTGAAGCGTGTATCGCCTTCCACCGCGCCTGAATACCAGGCCATCTTGCCGGCAGCATCCTTGGAAATCACGAACCACTGGCCCGAATTGGTAGCCGCGAACACCGGCTCACCCGGCGCCAGTTGCAAGGAGCTCTCTTTTCCGGTGGCAGGCGAAATGAGCGTTAGCGCTGCCGCCTTGCGCTTTTCATCGCAAGGCTTACGCAAGGCAAGCACGTTCACGCCATATTCGGAAAGCGAACTCGTTTCGCAGAATTTGCTCTGGAAGCTGCTTAGCGACACCTGCTTGCCCTCGGCACTGGTCACAGCCAGCGTCGACTCGGGTTTTCCGTAAGCCAGCGAGTAGATTGCGCCTTGCTGGGAAATTCCGGCCACCACATTGCGTGGCACCTGTTTGAACGGACGCATGCTCCAGGCATAACCACCATTCGCCATCACACGTGAATTTGCATAGTCATCGGCCCAATCGTTCTTCGCCAGTTTCGCGGGACGAAATGGGCCCGCAACCTGCAGGTGGTCGCCGACAAAGCGCGCCTCTGCTCCGCTCACAAAGGCCCCTGTCTTCCGGACATTCAGCTTGCCCTCCTTCAAGCGCCGGTCTACTGCAAGCGTAAAGAAGGCGTAATACTCCGAGGAGTCATCTTCATCCTTGATATAACCGGCAACTTGCACACCAGTTGCGGACACGCCCAACGCATGGCCGTAGCTGTTGCGGCCCTCCACAACGAGCTGCTTCTTGCCAAGCTGCTTGCCCTGCACGTTGAACTGGTACAGGTAGACGATGCCCTGGTTCAGCGAGCGCGGGAGTTGCGTATCCACGTTCGCCAGCAGGAAAACATTGTCGCCATCGATCGCGCACTGCACCGGCTGCAAGGCGGCGTAATCATCTGGCACCGGGATCTGCGCCTTGGCGAGGACGGCGTCGCGCTTCAGGTCAAGCAGCTTCAGCTCGGCGGTACTGTTGCCCAAATCGGGATCAAAGCTTTGCCCAACAAGGCAAGCGCGCGCGTTGTCGGCAGCGAACCCAATATGCGTTGGAGAGAACTTTTTGCCGTCAACAGGGAGCGGCGCGGCCAAGGCGCTGGAAAACGCCAGGCCGGCGAGGATGGTTCCAGAGATTCGAAAAATATGCATGAAGGAAATATTACCAGACAAGCAACCAACCTCATGCACGATCAGGCGCATCGGGGGACACCAATAGAAAAAGCCCCGACGATTGCTCGTGGGGGCTTGTTTCACTGCATAAAGCGAATTGGTAGGCCCTCGCGGAGTCGAACCGCGCACCAAAGGATTATGAGTCCTCTGCTCTAACCAAGCATGAGCTAAGGGCCCTAAGAACCCGGCAGGATAGGGCCAGCGGCCCTATTCGTCAAGTTTAGTTACCTTCCAGGAAACTCTTCAGCTTGTCGGAGCGCGAAGGGTGGCGCAGTTTGCGCAGTGCCTTGGCTTCGATCTGGCGGATCCGTTCACGGGTCACGTCGAACTGTTTACCGACCTCTTCCAGCGTGTGGTCGGTGGACATTTCGATACCGAAGCGCATGCGCAGCACCTTCGCTTCACGCGGCGTCAGCGAATCCAGCACGTCCTTCACGACACCGCGCATCGAGGCATGCAGCGCTGCGTCCGAAGGCGCCAGCGTGTTGTTGTCCTCGATGAAGTCACCCAGATGGGAATCGTCGTCGTCACCGATCGGCGTTTCCATCGAGATCGGCTCTTTCGCGATCTTCATGATCTTGCGGATCTTATCCTCTGGCATTTCCATCTTGATCGCCAGGGTTGCCGGATCCGGCTCGGCGCCGGTTTCCTGCAGGATCTGGCGCGAGATCCGGTTCATCTTGTTGATCGTTTCGATCATGTGCACCGGAATACGGATGGTACGTGCCTGGTCGGCGATGGAACGGGTAATCGCCTGGCGGATCCACCACGTTGCGTACGTCGAGAACTTGTAGCCGCGGCGGTATTCGAACTTGTCGACCGCCTTCATCAAGCCGATATTGCCTTCCTGGATCAGGTCGAGGAATTGCAGGCCGCGATTGGTGTACTTCTTCGCGATCGAGATCACCAGGCGCAGGTTGGCCTCGGTCATTTCACGCTTGGCCTTGCGCGCCTTCATTTCACCGGCCGCCATCTGGCGGTTGATGTTGCGCAGGTCCGGCAGCGGCAGCACGACGCGCGCTTGCAAGTCGATCAGGCGCTGCTGCAGTTCCTTGATGGTCGGGATGTTGCGGCCCAGGATCGCGCTGTAAGCGTGACCTGCGGCGACTTCGCCATCCACCCATTCCAGGTTGGTTTCGTTACCCGGGAAGACCTTGATGAAGTGGGCGCGCGGCATGCCGCACTTGTTCACTGCCACGTCGAGGATCTGCTTCTCGATATGACGCACTTCATCGACCTGGCCGCGCAGGGTGTCGCACAGCTTCTCCACCACTTTGGCGGTGAAGCGGATGCCCAGCAGCTCGCCGGAAATCGACTCCTGCGCTTTCAGGTAAGCTTTCGAGTTATAGCCATCCTTCTCGAATGCTTTGCGCATGCGGTCGAACTGGTTGGCGATATTGTCGAACTTTTCGAGGGCAAGCTGCTTCATCGCTTCCAGCTGCTCGGCGGTGTAGCCGGCCGCGGCGCCACCTGGCGTGGCGGCTTCGTCCTCTTCTTCCTGGTCTTCTTCTTCCTCGTCGTCGTCCGTTTCTTCATCGTCGGAAGCGGCGGCTGCCGTGGCGATGTTTTCGCCGTCTTCATCAACCAGGCCGTCGACGATCTCGTCGATCTTGATCTCGTCGATGCGGATGCGTTCGGAGGTGGCGAGGATCTCGGCGATCGTCACCGGGCAGGCGGAAATCGCCTGGATCATGTCGCGCAGGCCGTCCTCGATACGCTTGGCGATTTCGATCTCGCCTTCGCGGGTCAGCAGCTCGACCGAACCCATTTCACGCATATACATGCGGACCGGGTCGGTGGTGCGGCCGAAGTCGGAATCGACGGTGGACAGCGCGGCTTCCGCAGCGGCTTCGGCTTCGTCGTCGCTGGTGACAGTGGCGACGTTATCCGACAGCAGCAGGGTCTCGGCATCGGGCGCGTGTTCATACACGGCGATGCCCATGTCATTGAAGGTGCCGATAATGCCTTCGATCGCTTCCGGATCGACGATATTTTCGGGCAGGTGGTCGTTGATTTCAGCGTACGTGAGGAAGCCGCGTTCCTTGCCGAACTTGATCAGCGTTTTGAGCTTCTGGCGGCGGCGTTCGAGTTCTTCTTCCGTAGCCTCGGTGTCGGACGAGAACGCATCTTTCAGCAGAGCCTTTTCCTTGGCCTTGCGGTCTTTGGCTTTCGCCTTGTCCGCAGCCTTCATTTCGGCACGCTCGACAGCGTTCAGTGCTGCAACCTCGTCGTTTTCCGGTGTGAATTCTTTCGGCTTGCGACCACGGCGTCCCGGCACCTTGACGGACGGCAGCACATATCCGGAAGTATCGATGGCAGCCAGGGCGGCTGCGTCTGTTGTCTGACTAACCACCGGCGGCGCCGCGACGCGAGTTGCCGGTTTATCTGCCGATTTGGTCGCAGGCTTGGCGGTCACTTTGCGAGGCTTTTCAGCCGCTTTGGTTTCAGGTTTCTTTGCTGGCACAGGCGCTTTCCGGGAATAGTTAAGTCCACTACAAACCGCAACAACTACTACTGTAACTTACTGAAAACAAACGAAAAAACAGACCCGCTAAATATTGCAATATTTAGCATTTTATTATAGCACGCCACTTTACAATTACCAGACGGGAAGGTTTCCGTGCGTGCGGGCAATTACCTCGCGCTTAAATCAGCTTCAGCTTCCTTCCGCAGTTGATCTTGCCTAGCAGTAAGTTCGCGGTAGCGTACGCCAAATTCCTCAGACGGCATTCCTGAGCTGAATTGCTGTGTGAGATGCTCGATTTCAAGCTTTACAGCCTCCATTTTCAGATGGCGCACGGTGGCTAAGAGCCACAGGCGCTCGCCTTCAATATCCGGCTCCGGCGCGGCGGCGATGCCACCGATGAGCGCATCATAATCGCTGCCGGTTTCTTTGACCAACTGGCAGAGGGCGGCAAAACTGCCGTGCTCGCCCAGCGATTGCGCCTGCACGATCAGCCATACCAGGCGCTCGGCGGCTTCCTGGCCGAAATGACTGAAGGCCAGCAATGCCTCGTCATCCAGTTCCAGCGCCAGCGTCGGGTGCGTCAGCACTACGCGGATCAGTTTCAACTCCAAGCCAACCGGCTGTTCGCGCCTGCTCTTCGGCGGCGCCACCTTATTCGCCGCCACCGGCTTGGCCAGCTCGAACAGTTGCTCAATCTCGCCCGGCGTGCTTTGCGTCATGGTCGCCAGGCCGCGCACGATTTGAAGGCGCAGCGAGGTTGGCGGCATTGCCTGCAGCAGCGGCTTGGCGTCGAACTGGACGCGGGCCCGGCCTTCAGGCGATGTTAAATCATGCTCGCCGGCAGCTTCGCGCAGCAGGAACTGGGACAGCGGCATCGCCTCGTGCACCTGCTGCTCGAAAGCCTGCGCGCCGTACTCGCGGATATAACTGTCCGGGTCGTGCTCGGCCGGCAAGAACAGGAACTTGATCGTCTTGTCGTCCGACACGTGTGGCAGGCAGGCTTCCAGTGCACGCCTTGCTGCGCGGCGGCCGGCTTTGTCGCCATCGAAACTGAAGATCACGGTGTCGGTTTGACGCAACAACTTCTGGACGTGGGTCGTGGTGCAAGCGGTTCCCAGCGTCGCGACTGCCTGGGGGAAGCCCATCTGGGCCAGCGCCACCACGTCCATATAGCCTTCCGTCACCAGCACATAGCCCGCATCGCGGATCGCCTGGCGCGCTTCGAACAAGCCATACAGCTCCGAGCCCTTTGAAAATAAAGGCGTTTCCGGAGAATTCAAGTACTTTGGCTCGCCCTGGTCCATGATGCGGCCGCCGAAGGCGATCACCTGGCCCTTGGTATTGCGGATAGGGAACATTACCCTCTCGCGGAAGCGGTCGTAACGCTTGGTGCGTTTGCCGTCCTCATCCACGTTCTGGATGATCAGGCCGGCTTCAACCAGGACCGGGTTCTCATAGTCGTGGAACACGGCTTTCAGGCCATCCCAACCGCTAGGCGAATAACCCAGCGCGAAGCGGGCAGCGATTTCGCCGGTCAGGCCACGCCCTTTCAGGTAAGCAATAGCCTGCGGCGCCAGGCGCAACTGGGCCCGGTAAAACTCGTTGGCCTTGGACATGGCGTCGGACAGCGCCATGGATTGCTGCTGCTGGGCAGCGCGCTGGGCCGGCGGGATCTTGTCATCCTGCTCAGGCACCACCATGCCGACGTTCTGGGCCAAATCCTTGACCGCATCGACAAAGCCCATTCCCGAGTATTCGATCAGGAAACCGATCGCGGTGCCATGGGCGCCGCAGCCGAAGCAATGATAGAACTGCTTGGTCGGGCTGACGGTAAAGCTCGGGGATTTTTCGCTGTGGAAAGGGCACAAGCCCTGGAAATTGGCGCCGCCCTTTTTCAGCTGGACGTAGCGCCCCACCACATCGACGATATCGACGCGGTTCAGCAGGTCGGCAATAAATGACTGTGGAATCACGAGGCTGGACGGTATTTGTTATAAATCAGACTATACCGCCGCGCACAAAGGGAATTTGATCCACCTCAACGCACGCGGCCCACGATATGGCCGAGCAAAATGTCCACCTTGGGGTCAGGAACAGATGCGGACATTTCCCCTGGAAATGTCCACTTTCGTTCCTGACCCCAAAGCGGACATTTTGCTCGGCTGTAGATTATGCCGGGGTCAGTGCTTTCTTGACCAGTGCGGAGACGACGGTCATGTCGGCGCGGCCAGCCAGCTTTGGCTTGACGATGGCCATGACCTTGCCCATGTCCTGCGGACCGGCGGCGCCGGACTCGGCTACGGCGGCTTTCACTTCGGCGGCGATCTCTTCGTCGGACAGGCCGGCTGGCATGTAATCCACCAGGAAGGCCAGTTCGGCTTTCTCGATGTCGGCCAGGTCGGAACGGCCGCCGGCTTCGAACTGGGTGATCGAGTCCTTGCGCTGCTTGATCATCTTTTCAACGATGGCCACGGTCTGCACGTCGTTGACTTCGATCTGCTCGTCCACTTCCTTGCGCTTGATTTCGGCCAGCAGCAGGCGGATGGTGGCCAGCTTGCCGGCTTCCTTGGCGCGCATGGCGGCTTTCATGTCTTCAGTGATCTGGGCTTTCAAGCTCATAGCTACCTCAAAAGTGTGCGTGGAAAAAGGAAAACCCGCTGCGGTTGAGACCGGAGCGGGTTGGAACTCTGGCGTAGGCATCCGTGGCGATCAACGCGCCTGCAAGAATGCCGACGAGAGCTGAATTAGTACAGCTTCTTAGGCAGTTGCTGGCTGCGGATGCGCTTGTAGTGGCGCTTCACGGCAGCTGCCAGCTTGCGCTTGCGCTCTGCGGTTGGCTTTTCGTAGAACTCGCGTGCGCGCAGTTCGGTCAGCAGACCGGTCTTTTCGATGGTGCGCTTGAAGCGACGCATTGCGACTTCGAACGGCTCGTTTTCTTTAAGGCGGATAGTAGTCATGTAAAAATTCAAACCGTTAGGGTTCAGGAAAGACAGCGATATTAGCAGGTTTTGCTCAAAAAAGGAAGAGACAATAGACGCCAAACCGGCCACTCAGGCGGTTCCGAAGGGGGATATCGACGTCTTTCACGGGCAATATTTCAGCCGAGCTAACATCATGAATCCGGCGAAAAATGCGTTGCCGGAAGTGGAATGATATCAGATTGCGAGGCCGGCAGCCACCCCGGATGCCCAGGCCCATTGGAAGTTGTAGCCGCCCAACCATCCGGTCACGTCCACCGTTTCGCCAATGAAGTACAGCCCCGGCACGTTCTTGCATTCCATCGATTGCTGGGACAGCTCGCGGGTATCCACCCCGCCGCGCGTGACTTCGGCCTTGCGGTAGCCTTCCGAGCCGTTCGGCGTAATAGTCCATTGGTTGACGGCGCGGCCCAGCTTGCGCAGGGTATCGTCCTTCATGTCGGCAATGCGCGCTTCGGGGTCCAGGCCTTGCACTTGCAACAAGCCTTCGGCCAGGCGGGCCGGCAGCCATTGCGACAGCAGGTTGCCGAGCTGCTTCTTCAGCGTGCCCTTCCCTTCGATCAGCGTCTGCGCCAGGTCCATCTCCGGCAGCAGGTTGATGGTGATCGGGGTGCCGGGCTGCCAGAACGAGGAAATCTGCAGGATGGCCGGGCCGCTCAGGCCGCGATGGGTGAACAGCAGGTCTTCCCGGAAGCGCGCGCCGCTCGGGTTGCGGCCTTTCAGGGAGCCGGTTTCCACGTCCACCTCCAGCGATACGCCGGACAGCGGCACGAACGGCGCCCATTCCTCGGCGTCGAAAGTCAGCGGCACCAGGGCGGGGCGCGGGTCGACCAGCTTGAGGCCGAACTGCTTGGCAATCCGGTAGCCGAAATCGGTCGCGCCGATCTTGGGAATCGACAGGCCGCCAGTGGCGACGACAATCGAGGCCGCGTGGATTGCTTCGCCTTCGTCCGTTTGCAGGATATAGCCGGCACCGTTCTGCTGCAGCTCGTCCACTTTCGCGGGCATCCGCCAGTGCACGTTGCCGTCGGAGCATTCATCCTTCAGCATCTGGATGATCTGCTCGGCGGAGTCGTCGCAGAACAGTTGTCCCTTATGCTTTTCGTGGAAACCGATGCGGTGCTTCTTCACCATCGCCAGGAAATCATGCGGCGTGAATCGCGACAGCGCGCTCTTGGCGAAGTGCGGGTTGTCGGACAGGAAATTGGCGGGGCCGGCGTTAATATTAGTGAAGTTACAACGGCCACCACCGGAGATGCGGATCTTCTCCGCCAGTTTGTCGGCGTGATCAAGCAACACAACGCGTTTGCCACGCTTGCCTGCCGTCGCCGCACACATCATGCCCGCCGCGCCCGCGCCGATCACCGCTACATCGTACTGATTTGCCATTTCCTGCCGCCCTGCCTCGAGACCAAACCCACCATTTTACAGGAGGGAGGCGCCGGCAGCGAGAGCGCGGGCGACATCTTTGCAGTGAGCCACCTGCTGGGCAATCGAGTCCGGCACCGGGATTTCGCCGCGCAGCACGGCCTGGATCCAGGCGGCGGTAGCTACCGCGCTTTTGTCTTCGGGCAGTTCGGGCAGCTTTTCGACCAGGGTCTGCTTCTCGACCAGCACGGTGCGCTCGCCTCCGTGGAACCAGTCGATCTTCTGCGCCTTGTTGGCGTTGGCGACGGTCTCGCCTTCCGTGCCGCGCATCAGGAAGGCGTGGCCTTGGTTCAGCGTGAAGAACTCGCCCAGCGATTCCAGGTATTCGGGGTGGGTATAAGAGACCAGCCGCAGCGCAGCGCCTTCGAACGGCTGCATGATCTTCACCAGCGTATGCGTCGAGTTGCGCACGCCGAGGATGCGGCGCAGCGACAGCATCCAGGCCAGGCGCGGCGCCAGTGCGTCGATCGTGATGAAGGCCACGCGACCACTTGCCAGCGCCGCTTCGGCTGCCGCGTGGTCGGATGAAGCGTGCACGCCGAGCGCCTCGAACACTTCCGCGGTGGCGACGCGGCCCACGTCATGCGCCACGCCGTGCACCAGCACCGGCACGCCTTCGCGCGCCAGCAACAGCGCCAGCAAGGCGGTCAGGTTGGCCATCTTGCGGGCGCCGTTATAGCTGGGGATCACCACCGGCGCGAAGCCGCCGGCCGGTGCGCGCAGCTTGTCGAACGAAGCTTCAGACGCTTCCAGGAAGCCTTCCAGCTCTTCCACCGATTCGCCCTTGATGCGCATCGACAGCAGGATGCCGCCCAGCTCCAGGTCCGATACGCGCCCGTCAAGAATCGCGCCCCACAATTCGCGCGCCTGCTCACGGTCCATGCTGCGGGCGCCCTTCGCGCCCCGGCCGATCTCCTTGATGTACGGAGCGGCCTGGAAAGGTTGTTTAGTCGTCATTCAGCCAGTTTACGGCATTTCGGCTACACTGTTAGATCCCCCAAGAAAAACACAGTGAAAAGCAGACTGATCATGATTGCCCAAAACCTCGAAAACATTAACGTTACCTCGTTCGCATCCATGCCTACCCCTGAGGAGCTGCATGCGAAACTGCCGCTGACCGACAAGGCCTCCGACACCGTCACCAAGGGCCGCGCCGACCTGCGCGCCATCCTGGAGCGCAAGGACAAGCGCCTGTTCGTCGTCGTCGGTCCTTGCTCCATCCATGACCCGGTCGCGGGCCTGGACTATGCGCGCCGCCTGAAGGCGCTGCAGGAAGAAGTCAAGGACACCATGCTGCTGGTAATGCGCGTGTATTTCGAAAAGCCGCGCACCACCACCGGCTGGAAGGGTTATATCAACGATCCGTATATGGACGACTCGTTCCGCGTGGACGAGGGCATGCTGAAAGCGCGCCAGTTCCTGCTGGATGTCTGCGAACTGGGCCTGCCAACCGCCACCGAGGCGCTGGACCCGATCTCGCCGCAATACCTGGGCGACCTGATCGCCTGGACCGCCATCGGCGCGCGCACCACCGAATCGCAGACCCACCGCGAAATGTCGTCGGGCCTGTCGACCCCTGTGGGCTTCAAGAACGGCACCGACGGCGATATCGGCATTGCGATCAACGCGATCCTGTCGGCGGCAAATCCGCACGCCTTCCTGGGCATCAACAGCCAGGGTACTGTGTCTGTGGTGCGCACGCGGGGCAATCCGCATGGCCACGTGGTGCTGCGCGGGGGCGACGGCCGCCCTAACTACGATTCCGTATCGGTGGCAATCGCGGAACAATCGCTGCAGAAGGCCAAGCTGCCGGCCAATATCGTGATCGACTGCTCGCACGCCAACTCCTACAAGAAGCCGGAACTGCAACCGCTGGTGATGACCGATGTGGTCAACCAGATCGTGCACGGCAACGAGTCGGTCGTCGGCGTTATGATCGAGTCGAACATTGTGGCGGGCAACCAGAAGATCCCGGCAAACCTGTCGGAACTCAAATACGGCTGCTCGGTAACCGATGCCTGCATCGACTGGGAGACCACGGTCCGCGTGCTGAAAGAGGCGGATCGCGAACTGCGCGCCCGTCCTTAATAGCGCCAGCTACCTTCGACCCGAATCTCCGATTTGACCGAACGCGCCAGGAAGCACTCTCCATGTGCTTCATGGTGCAGCCGCTCCAGCTCCGCATCCGTCGGCGCCTTCTCGCCCGAGAAGGCGACCAGCGGCTTTAGTGTCACCACGCTGATCCAGCCATCCTCCATCTTCCCTTGCGCCGCATCGACATAGCTGTCGACCACATAGCCGTCGCGCGCCGCCAGGCTCAGGAACCACAGCATATGGCAGCTCGATAGCGCAGCCACAAATGCCTCCTCCGGGTCCACCGCGGAAGGATCGGACAGCGGCACCCGCACCACATGCGGCGACGACGATCCAGGCACCACCATGCCGCCGTCAAAGGTCCACTTGTGCAGCCTGCTGTAACGGTTATCGGTGAATCTGGCATCGTGCCGATGCCATGCGACTTCCGCGCTATGAATACTCATGCCATGCTCCTTTCAGTTTCGCGCAGGTGCCCGGCCAGCATGGCGCAAGCCCCCTCCGCATCCCCTGCCCTCACCAGTGCGATCAAACGCTGGTGCTCATCGTTCCATTCGGGACGGCGCGCCTCCGGCCCCAGCCGCGCCAGGTAAAAGCGTTCGACCGCTGCCCGCAGGCTGCCCACCAGCTGCAAGCTACGCGGCCGCGCGCTGGGTGCATACAACTCGTCGTGGAAGGCGCGGTCAAGGCGCAGCCATTCCAGCGGCACACTCTCGCCATCCAGTTCATGCTGGATCGCCTCCAGCCGGCGCAGGCTGCGCTCCGTATGCAAGGGCACCGCGCGCCGCAGCACATCGGTCTCCAGCAGCACGCGCAGGTCGAAAAGCTCACGCAGTTCTGCGGCGCTCAAGGTGGTGACAAAGGCGCCGCGATTCGGCTCGATCTGCACCAGGCCTTCCGCCTGCAGGGAGTTGAGCGCCTCGCGCACGGGAATGCGGCTGGTGCCGAATTGTTCGGCCAGTTCGGCCTGGCGCAGCACGGCGCCGGGCGCCAGTTTGCCGCTGCTGATGTCATCGCGCAGGGCCGCCAGGATGGCCGGACCACTTTGCGCACGGGGTGGGGGTGTCTTCATGCGATAAATTGTATACACGCATACCAATCATCGCAAGCAGGCTTTCAATTACAATGGCGGATTGCACTTTACCCTTTGCGCACTCCAATGATCGTTCTCGGCGTTGAATCCTCCTGTGACGAAACCGGCCTGGCCCTGTATGACACGCAGCGCGGCCTGCTGTCGCATGCGCTGCACTCGCAGGTGGCGATGCACGAGGAATACGGTGGCGTCGTGCCGGAACTGGCCTCGCGCGACCATATCCGCCGCGCGATTCCCTTGCTGGAGCAGGCGCTGGCCAAGGCCAACATGCCGGCCAGCGCGATCGATGCCATCGCTTACACGCAAGGACCCGGCCTGGCCGGCGCTTTGCTGGTGGGTTCGGCCATCGCCTGCTCGCTGGGCCTGGCGCTGGATAAGCCGGTGCTGGGCGTGCACCACCTGGAAGGCCACTTGCTGTCGCCACTGCTGGCCAGCGAGCCGCCGGAATTCCCTTTCGTGGCGCTGCTGGTCTCGGGCGGCCATACGCAACTGATGCGGGTGGACGGCGTCGGCCAGTACCAGCTGCTGGGCGAAACACTGGATGACGCCGCAGGCGAAGCATTCGATAAATCCGCCAAG
Organism: Massilia eburnea; assembly: GCF_050709955.1. GTDB lineage: Bacteria > Pseudomonadota > Gammaproteobacteria > Burkholderiales > Burkholderiaceae_D > Rugamonas > Rugamonas eburnea_A. The sequence continues at coordinate 182,398 of NZ_JBNZFX010000030.1, read as the reverse complement.
CTGCTCGGCCTGGGCTACCCAGGCGGCCCCGCCATTTCGCGCATGGCCGAGTTCGGCGATCCGGAAGCCTACAAGCTGCCGCGCCCCATGCTGCATTCGAAGGATTTGATGTTCTCCTTCTCCGGCCTGAAAACTGCGGTGCTGACCGTGGTCAATAACAACGGCGGCGCCGCCAACGTCTGCGAGCAGGACAAGGCGAACATCGCGCGCGGTTTCGTCGATGCCATCGTGGACGTGCTGACGGCCAAATGCCTGTCCGCGCTGAAGCAGACCGGCCTGAAACGCCTGGTGATTGCCGGTGGTGTAGGCGCAAACGCGCAGCTGCGCGCGTCGCTGAACGCGGCAGCCGCGAAGAAGCACTTCAAAGTCTACTACCCGGAACTGGAATTCTGCACCGATAACGGCGCAATGATTGCCTTCGCCGGCGCCATGCGCCTGCAGATCAATCCGCAGGCGGCGCAGCGGGATTATTCCTTCAATGTCCGTCCGCGTTGGCCGCTGGACGAACTGCGGGTCATTTGATCAGGCGAGCAGCCAGGCACTCAGGCCTACCAGGGCCAGCAGGCCGGCTGCAATACCGGTACGAAGGCCGGTGTGATTCATCTGCTGGCGCACCAGTTCGTGGCGGTTCGGCTTATCTTCCCGCTTTGCTTCTTTGATAACTTCGTGCTGCTGTACTTCGGTACTCATCAGGCATCTCCATTTGTATAGACCACAAATGTAGCAGCAGAGCCGCTCTGCTGCCACACTTTTGTACATTGCTATGCAGCAAAACGTTGTGCAGGACGCCCTTGCCTCTGGTAGAGGAATTCCAGCACGCTGGTCCGGTAGTCGAGGTAAAGCGCGTCCTGGGCCAATGCCAGCCGGTCGCGCGGGCGTTCCAGCCGTACCGTGACGATGCCGCCGATGGTCGCGGCCGGGCCATTTGTCATCATGATAATACGATCGGACAGCAACACCGCCTCGTCCACGTCATGCGTGACCATCACCACTGTGGCACCCGTGGCGCCAACGATGCGCATCAGTTCGTCCTGCAGGTGGGCACGCGTCAGCGCGTCGAGGGCGCCGAACGGTTCGTCCATCAGCAGCACCTTGGGCTCCATCGACAGCGCCCGGGCAATGCCGACGCGCTGCTTCATGCCGCCCGAGATTTCGTTGGGCCGCTTGCCGCCCGCCGCAGCCAACCCGACCAGTTCCAGCGCCTCCCAGGTGCGTTCGTCCAGCTGCGGGCGCGTCTCCTTGCGGCCGAACACGCGCTGCACCGCCAGGTAGACGTTCTCGAAGCAGGTCAGCCAGGGCAGCAGCGAATGGTTCTGGAACACCACCGCGCGCTCCGGGCCCGGTCCGGCGATTTCGCGTCCGCTGCAAACCAGTACGCCGCTGCTGGGCCGGTCCAGGCCAGCGATCAGGTTGAGCAGCGTAGACTTGCCGCAGCCCGAGTGACCGATCAGGGTAATGAATTCGCCCTGATCGAGCGCCAGGTTGATGTCGCTTAGCGCGTGGAACTGGCCGAAGCGCATGTCGACCTTGCTGATATCGATGAATTTCGATGCCATCTCATTTCTCCTCGTAGCTGAAGGCTTTCGCCAATGTGACCAGCGCCAGCTCCAGCAGCAGGCCGACCACGCCGATCACGCCAATCGCGATCAGGATGTGCGGCACGTTCAGGTTGTTCCATTCGTCCCACACCCAGAAGCCGATGCCCACGCCGCCAGTCAGCATCTCTGCGGCGACGATCACCAGCCATGCGGTGCCGATGGCGAGCCGCACGCCGGTCAGCATGTAGGGCAGCACGGAGGGCAGCAGGATCTTCGTCACGACCGTCCACTCGGACAGGTTCAGCACACGCGCCACGTTCAGGTAGTCCTGCGGCACGCGCTGCACGCCGACGGCGGTATTGACGATCATCGGCCAGATCGAGCAGATGAAAATGGCCCAGATCGCGGCCGGGTCGGCGGCCTTGAAGACCAGCAGGCCGATCGGCAGCCAGGCCAGCGGCGATACGGGCTTCAGCAGGCTGATCAAAGGGCTGAACATACCGTACACAAAGCTGAATCGCCCGATCAGGAAGCCGAGCGGAATGCCGACCAGCGCGGCCAGGCCAAAGCCCAGCGCTACGCGGCGCAGCGAAGCGAGGATATTCCAGCCTATGCCCTGGTCGTTCGGGCCTCTGCGGTAAAACGGATCGGCAAACAGCTTCACTGCTTCATGCCAGGTTTCAAGCGGCGTCGGAAAACCTGGGTTGCGTACCGCCAGGATTTGCCAGGCCAGCACCAACAGCGCCAGGCCAAGCAGCGGCGGCAGAACCTTCATCACGAAGGGCCGCAGCCGGCCGCCCTCCGGCGCCAGGCGCACGCCTTTTGCCTCCAGCCGCGCGCGGCGCGAAGGTGCCCGCGCCTGGTCCGCTGCAGCACCCGCGGCCCCGATCGATTCGTAGACTGCACTCATATGCCCTCCCTTCACGCCTTGATCTTGAATGAATCGGCATACGCCTTGGGATTCTTGCCATCCCAGACCGTGCCGTCGATCATTTTCACGCTGCGCAGCGGCGACTTCGGCAGGCTTACCTTCGCCATGCCGGCCGCGTCCCGGTAGGCCTCAATCTGGTTTATCTGCGTGGCCACGGCCAGGTAATCCGGCTCCGCCTTCAGCAAGCCCCAGCGCTTCTGCTGCGTCAGGAACCACATGCCGTCGCTCAGGTAAGGGAAATTCACCGCGCCGTCATTGAAGAACTTCATGTAGTTCGGGTCGTCCCAGGTCTTGCCGAGCCCATTCTGGTAGCGTCCCATGATGCGTTGGCCGATCACGTCAACCGTGGTGTTGACGTAGGATTTGTCGGCAATGGCTTCGGCCATCTTCACCTTGTTCGACAACGACGCATCGATCCAGCGCCCCGCTTCCAGCACCGCTGCGATCAGTGCGCGGGCAGTATTCGGATGCTGCTTCACCCACTCCGCGCTGGTACCCAGCACTTTCTCCGGATGGTCGCGCCAGATATCCTGCGTGGTGGTGGCCGTGATGCCGATGCCGTCCACGATGGCGCGGTGATTCCACGGCTCGCCGACGCAGTAGCCATCCATATTCCCGATCCGCATATTTGCTACCATTTGCGGCGGCGGCACGGTGATCATCTTCGCATCCTGCATTGGATTGATGCCGTACGACGCCAGCCAGTAATACAGCCACATTGCATGCGTGCCGGTTGGGAATGTCTGCGCAAAGGTGTATTCGCGCCGGTCGGTGCGCATCAGCTTGGCCAGCGATGCGCCATCCACAGCGCCCTTGTCGGCAAGCTTCTTCGACAAAGTGATCGCCTGGCCGTTGTGATTAAGATTCATCAGCACCGCCATGTCCTTCTTCGGACCGCCAGCGCCCAGGTGCACCCCGTACACCAGGCCATACAGCACATGGGCCGCGTCGAGTTCACCGTTCACCAGTTTGTCGCGCACGGCGGGCCATGAGGCTTCCTTGCTCAAGACGATCTTGATGCCGTATTTCTTGTCGAAGCCCAGCACGGACGCCATCACGACCGAGGCGCAATCGGTAAGGGGAATGAAGCCGACCTTGACTTCCTCTTTCTCCGGCTTGTCGGAGCCTGCAGCCCAGGCGTAATTCGATAACGCGGTCGCAGCGCCTGCAGCAAGCAAGCGACGGCGGGTAAGGCTGAACGTGCCATCCATCTCGATCCCCGGTGAGTAAATAATGGGGATATTGCAAGCGCCGTGCCACCCCGCTTCCAGGGGGGAAGGCTGTGAAAATGGAGCACTGCGATTGTGCGCCGCACCAACTTAGCGCCGTCAACGCACCGGAGCGAGCCTCGGATCGGTGCGCAAGCGCTCGGCCATCAAGTCCACGAAGCTGCGGATACGGGCCGCGCCCTGTCGGCTATCGCGGTGAATGATATGGACCGGCACTGCCGGTGTGGCGTAATCCTGCAGCACTTCCACCAGTTCGCCGCTATCGAGCAAGGCGGCCGCCTGGTAGGACAACAGGCGTGCGATGCCAAAGCCGCTGCGCACCGCCTCGATTGCCGAGTCATTGTTATTCACGCCCAGGCGCGCCTTGACGCGCAGCGATTGCGTGCTGCCGCCATGCTGGAAGCGCCAGTCCGGCGGCACGCTCGAGCCGGACGAAGCAACGATGGTGTGCTGCTCCAGCTCCTGCGGCGTGCGCGGGGCGCCATGCTCGGCCAGATAGGCGGGCGAGGCAACGATCATGCGCCGTACCCGCCCGACGGGAAGCGCGCGCATGCTCGAATCGGGCAGTTCGCCAATGCGGATGCCGACGTCGATGCCCTCCTCCAGCAGGTTGGTCACGCGGTCGACAAAGACGGTGGAAACATCCATCGCCGGATAGCGCTGCAGGTAATCGACGATTCCCGGCACGACATAGATGCGGCCGAACAGCACCGGCGCCGTCACGGCCAGGTGGCCGCGGGGTTCGGCGTTGATGCCGGCCACGGCATCGTCGGCCTCATCTACTTCCGCGATGATGCGGCGCGCATCATCCAGGTAGCGCTGGCCGGCCTCCGTCACCCGCACATGGCGCGTGGTGCGGTCCAGCAGCTTGACGCCCAGCCTTTCTTCCAGCGCTGCCACCGCACGCGTAACGGCAGGCGGCGACATGCCGAGACGGCGCGCGCCTGCCGCGAAGCCCTGCTCCTCGGCGACGGCAACGTAGACGGTCATCAGGTAAAGGCGGTCCATTTGCGTTTCACCATGAAGTCGATAAAGTGCCGCACACGCATCGGCATGCGGCTGCGCTGCGGATAGTACATGTAAACGGCCGCATTCGCCGTCACGTGGGTCGGCAGCAGGTGCACCAGCCGCCCTTCGGCCAGGTCGCGCTCCACCATGTACAGCGCCAGCTGGCCGATGCCGACGCCGGCGCGTACCGCCTCCACCTCGCCTTCAGCCGTATTGAAGGTCGCCACGCAGGGCACGTCCTGGAACACCGTGCCGCCCTGCCCTTTCAGCTCCCACGGGATGACGCGGCCAGTATTGGGCTGGCGGAAACCGGTGCAGCGATGCTGTTGCAGCTCCTCCACCGTGCGCGGCGCCCCATGGCGTTCGATATAGCCGGGCGAGGCACAGATATACAGCGGAATCCTGCCCAACTGGCGCGCCACCAGGTTGCGCTCCGGCGGATTCCCCGCCCGGAAGCCAACGTCGATCTTGGATTCGATCAGATCGGTGAAATGGTCGTCGAACAGCATGTCGAAATGCGCGCTCGGGTACAGCTCCTGGAACTCGCGCAGCAGCGGCGCCAGCATCACCGTGCCCAGCGACGTGGGCGCCGCGACGCGGATCATGCCGTCAACCGCTTCGCGGCTGTTCTGCACATGGTCCAGCGCTTCGTCCAGCAGGCGCAGGCCGGGGTTGGCCAGCTCGAACAGGCGCTGGCCTTCGTCGGTCAAACGCAGGCTGCGCGTGGTCCTGTGAAACAGGCGCACGCCGAGATAGTCTTCCAGCTGGCGGATCGCCTTGCTGACCGCCTGCGCAGACAGGCCGGCATCCACCGCCGCCTGGCTGAAGCTGCCGGCGTGCACCACGCCGATGAACAATGTGATGACGCGCGCCTTATCCATCATTTACAACCATTGGTTGAAGATCAATCATCTTTACACTGTCTAGTGTAGCAGCTTCCCGAAGCCTAATATTGCCTTCACCAACCCACCTAACTGAAGGAGCAATATCATGGCAAACAAAGTCTGGTTCATCACTGGCGCGTCGCGCGGCTTCGGCCTGCTGGTTGCCCGCGACGCCCTGGCGCGCGGCGACTCGGTGGTGGCTGCCGCCCGCAACCCGCAAGCGATCGTCGACGCCCTGGGCGTGCATCCCAAGCTGCTGCCGGTGCAGCTGGACGTCACCAGGGAAGCCGCTGCCGTCGCCGCCACCCAGGCCGCAGTCGCACGCTTCGGCCGCATCGACGTGCTGGGTGAATAATGCCGGTTACGGCATCCCTTGGCGCCGTCGAAGAGACTTCCGCGGAAGAAGTGCGCCGCAACTACGAGACCAATGTCTTCGGCCTGCTGAACGTCAGCCGCGCCGTGCTGCCGGTCATGCGCCAGCAGCGCAGCGGCCATGTGATCAACATTTCCTCGCTGGGCGGTTACCAGGCTTATTACGGCTGGGGTGTCTACGGCTCCACCAAGTTCGCGATAGAAGGCTTGAGTGAAGCGATGGCGCAGGAGCTGGCGCCGCTGGGCGTGCACGTCACCGTGGTGGAGCCGGGCTTCTTCCGCACCGACTTCCTCGACGCCACCTCGCTGGTGCAGACCGCAACCCGCATCGATGACTACCAGGACACGGTGGGCGCCATGCGCAGCTTCGCGGCCGGCGCCAATCACGCGCAGCCGGGTGATCCCGCCAAGCTGTCGCAAGCCCTGCTGAAACTGGCCGACGCAGCGCAACCGCCACTGCGCCTGCAACTGGGCAGCGATGCGGCGGCCCGCGCCTACGCCAAGCACCAGCAGGTGGAACAGGAGCTGGCGCAATGGAAGGAGCTGGCGCTCTCGACCGACTTCGAAGCAGCGCCCAGGCAGGCCGCTTAAGTGCCCGGCAGCTTGCTGCCGCAGCTCTTGCAGAAGCGCGCCGACTGCTCATGGTCCCCGGCCAGGCAGCCGGCGCAGGTACGGCTCGAGCGGCGCTGCTGGCTGATTTCGGCGCTGATGATGCCGGTCGGGACCGCAAGAATGCCCCACCCCAGCAGCATCATGACGGAAGCAATGGCGCGCCCCAGGTCGGTCTTCGGTACCAGGTCGCCGAAGCCCACCGTGGTCACCGCGGAGATCGCCCAGTAGACCGAAGTCGGGATGCTGGTGAAGCCATGCATCGGCCCTTCCACCACATACATGATGGTCCCCCAGCAGGAACACGATCATGAACACCACCGACAGGAAGATCAGGATCTTGCGGCGGCTGGCCAGCAGGGCGCGGCCCAGCATGCCGTACTCCTCGATATACAGTGTGAGCTTGAGGATCCGGAACATGCGCAGCAGGCGCAGGATTCGCACATTCAGCAGCACATGTGCCCCCGGCAGTATCAGCGCCATATAACTTGGCAGCACCGCCAGCAAATCGATCATGCCGAAGAAGCTGCGGGCATAGCGCAGCGGATGCCGCACGCACAGCAGGCGGCACACGTATTCGAGAGTGAACAGCGCCGTAAAGAACCACTCCGCCGCGAACAGCCAATCGCCGTAATCGCGTGCCACCTCGGACACGCTGGCCAGCACCACCGTGGTCACGCTAAGCAGGATGGCACCGATCAGCGCCAGGTCGAAGGCCATGCCGGCCGGCGTGTCGGACTCGAAGATCACGGCATAGAGCTTCTCGCGCCAGCCCCCTTGCGGGCGGCCAAACCGTTGATGCGGATCGTAGGTCTTCATTGCGCGCGCCCCAGCAGATCGGCGCGCGGCATGCCCCAGGCCGGCACGCCGAACGGGCATGCCGGCCGCGCCGCCAGCAGCAGCGTGGTGAAGTTGCCGCGCGGCGCGCTGGCGAAGCGCTGGTCGGTGGCCTGGGCCCCATCCACCGCCGGCATGCGGGCGAAGCGCAGCCACGCAGCGAGCTGGCAATCGGCCGCCGCGCGGGCGCGCAAAGCCGCCACGTCGCCCTGCCACGAGTCGGAGACCAGTACGCCGGGCACGGTACCGGCCATTTCCTGCGAAGCATCGGCCGTCAGCGCCGCCGGGCAATCGCGCGGCGACAGCAATGCAGGCGCCAGGCTCAGATGCCCGCGCCGCAGCTGGTAAGTTTTTCCATCCGACTCGATCGAGGTAAAGCTCCAGCACAGTGGCTGGGACGGGAAGGCCGTCAGCGCCACATCCAGCACGCGCGCCTGCGGGTCTTGCAGTACCAGTGCCGCCGTCACCGCCTGGCGCGCCTTGTCCGACGCCGACATCTGGACCCCGACAAATGCCAGCGCGACGCCAAGCGCCAGCAGCAGCGCGCGCCGACTGTGCATATGCATGAAGCGCAGCGCCGCCACCGCCGCGCCCAGCGCGACCAGGGCTGCCAACGAAGCCCACGACAGGAAGCCGTGCAGCGTCACGTACAGCAGGATTACCGGCAGCACGGACAGCAGCACGATGCGCATCCGCCGCGAAGGCGCCACCATCGCCAGCGGCACCCCGAACGCTACCCAGAACACAGGCTCGATGATGTAGACCATATCGCCGAAATACCAGGTCCCGCTGAATGGATAGAAAGGATGGACGCCGTAGTTGTTCATGAAGTCCATGCCGATGTGCAGCAGGAAGCCGGCAGCCAGCACCAGCAGCAAGCCACGCCGTGCATCGCGGCTTTCGCGCAGCAGCGAGCGCGCATTCGGCCACAAGAGCCACAACAGGGCGAGCAGCAGCAAAGCCTGCGGCAGCAGGAAAAGCAAGGTATGCGTGTGGCCCCGATGGTGCAGCAGATAGCCCAGTGGCGCCGGCGCCAGGCGTGTGAAGATCAGGTCAAGGTCGGGGAAATTGCTGGCGACTGCACACGCCGTCAACAGCAAACGATGGCGCGTTGTATGCCGCGCCGGATCGGCCTCCGGCGGCAGCGAGCGCTGAACCAGCTCGCCGATGCCGAGACCAACTACCGAGTGGGTGATATTGTCCAATTAATGCTGGACTTCCACGCCGTGCCAAAAGGCGATGCGGTCCTTGATGTTGTTTGCCGCTTCCTTCGGCGATGGGTAGTACCAGGCGGCGTTGGCGTTCACTTTGCCGTCCACCACCACGTTGTAATAGCTGGCCACGCCCTTCCACGGGCACATCGTCGTGTGCTGGCTCGGCTGGAGATAGTCCTGCTTGACCCGCGCTGGCGGGAAATAGATATTGTTCTCGACGATCTCGACTTCGCTGCTATCGGCTTCCGCGATCACGGCGCCATTCCACATTGCCTTCGGCATGCAAACTCCTGTCCTGTTCAACCTTCAACACAGTTGCGGCCATTGGCTTTGGCCCGGTATAGCGCGGCGTCGGCCTGCTTCAGCAGCATGTCGGCATCATCAATATCCATATGATTGAAGGAACCGACGCCAAGGCTGGCCGTCACCGTTACCGCGCGGGCCCCGGTGCTGTGCACCTGGGCTTCGATCCGCGACCGCAACGTCTCTGCGAACTTGCGCGCTCCTTCGAGCGGCGTGTTCGGCAACAGGATACACAATTCCTCGCCGCCGTAGCGTCCAGCCACGTCGATCACCCGCACATTTTCGCGCACCAGCCGGCCGATGGCGGCCAGCACTTCGTCGCCAAACTGGTGGCCGAACTCATCATTGATGTTCTTGAAGCGGTCGAGGTCCACCATCACCGCCGACAGCGGCGTACGGAAGCGGCGCGTGCGGGCCACCTCAAAACGCAGCCGGTTCATCAGCGAGCGGCGGTTATGCAGCCCGGTCAGCTCATCGGTGGTGGCCAGGGTTGCCAGCTCATCCACCGAGGCCTTCAGCGCCCTGTCATTGGCGCGCAGTTCGAATAGTGCCATGACCTGGCGCGCCAGCTTGCGCAGCATGTCGCGCTGCGATGTCGACAGGCAGCCGGGCTTGCTGTCCATCACGCACAGGGTGCCGATCGCGAAGCCTTCGCTGCTGGTCAATGGCACGCTGCTGTACATGCGCATGAATGGCGCTGCGGTCGTCAGCGGCATCGCCGCCGTGCGGGCATCCTTGCTCAGGTCGCAGATCTCGGTAGCGTTGTCGCCCAGAACCGCCAGCGCGCAATAGCACTGGCTGCGCGGCAGCGAGTCCAGCGCCAGCCCGGTGCAGGATTTGACGAAGGCGCGCTCGGTATCGACCAGCGTGATGAAGGCATATGGGACGTCGCAGACCTTGGCGGCCAGCTCGGTCAGGAAGCTGAAATCCTCGCTGGCGGGGGCATCGAGGGCATCGTAGCGGTGCAATGCAGCCAGGCGCTGCTGGTCGTCCGACTGCCGCGGGTACAGGGTGGTGATTTTTTCTGCGGCAGACATGCTCTCTCCTTGTTACGATGCCAAGTGTAACAAGGTTGTTAGCAAGATAATAGTCTTTATTTGGCGGCCATTATCTGCCGCAGCGCCCGCTCGAAGGCTTCAGGTGGTTGCCCGCCGGAAATCAGGTGCTTTTCATCGATGATGACTGCCGGCACCGACTGGATGCCGTTTCGGTTGTAGAAGTGCTCCATATCGCGCACTTCCTGCGCGTAGCGGCCGGATGACAGAATTTGGACCGCCTCGGCTTCATCCAGGCCGACCTTGCCAGCCACCTGCACCAACAGGGTGCGCGAGCTGGGATCCTGGCCACGCGTAAAATAGGCGTCGAACAAGGCCTTTTTCAGCTCCTTTTGTTTGCCGTGCTCGCCAGCCCAATGCAGCAGGCGGTGGGCATCAAAAGTGTTGTAAATACGGCTACGCATGCCCATGGCAAAGTCGAAGCCGACATCGGCGCCGCGCTGGCGGATCATTTCACGGGTTTGTTCTTGCTGGGCGGGGCTGGCGCCGTATTTCTGGCGCAGGTGCTCGGTGATGTCCTGCCCTTCCGGAACCATATGCGGATTCAGCTCGAAGGGCTGGAAGTGGATTTGTGCCTGGACGCTGTCGCCAAGCCGGCCCAGCGCCACTTCCAGGCTATTCAGCCCGATCGCACACCAGGGACAGGAAACGTCGGAGACGAAGTCGATGCGGATCGGGGTGATAGTCATGGTTTTCTAGGCCTTTTTCTTGGCTTTGCTGCCGATACGGCTTTCTTTGCCAGCAATAAGGTTAGCAATATTTTTGGCATGGCGCCAAATCAGCAAACCGCTCATTGCCAGCACCGCAGCCAATTGCGGCTCGGCGCCGAACAGCAGGCCGTAATAGAACGGCGCAAACACGGAAGCGATCAGGGCTGCCAGCGAGGAATAGCGGAAGGCGTACGCCACCACCAGCCAGGTCACCAGTGTTGCAACGCCCAGCCAGAGGTTCAGTGCCAGCAGCACGCCCAGCGCGGTGGCCACGCCCTTGCCGCCAACGAACTTGAAGAACACCGGCCACAGGTGGCCAACGAACACCGCCACCGCCACCAGGGCAATCGCCTGGTCCGCCTGGTAACCCAAGCCCAATTGCTGCTGGAAGTGGTCCACCAGGAACACCGCCAGCCAACCCTTGAAGGCATCGCCGATCAAGGTCCAGATGGCAGCGCCTTTGTTACCGCTGCGCAGCACGTTGGTGGCGCCGGGATTGCCGGAGCCATAGGTGCGCGGATCATCCAGGCCGTAGAACTTGCTCACCACCACGGCGAAGGAAATCGAGCCGATCAGGTAAGCGCCAATCATCAGAAGCAGAGTAATCATAAATCCCCAGGATTCGTTGTTTTTATATGCGGCAGCGACTATACACCATAGCGTCCAGCGCGGGCGGTACCGCGCCAAGCCAATCTTATCAATCAGCCAATGCGCATTGCACCGGCTTGGCTGCCAGCACTTCGGTCAGCACGGTTGGCTTGATACCAATCAAGAAGCCACGACGGCCGCCATTGATATAAATCGTTTCCAGGCCGAGGATGCTTTCTTCCACGTACACCGGCATCGCCTTCTTGGTGCCGAACGGGGAGGTGCCGCCCACCATATAGCCTGAATGGCGCTGCGCCACCTCGGGCTTGCAAGGTTCAACGGATTTGCAACCGATATTGCGGGCCAGGTTCTTGGTCGATACCTTGCAGTCGCCGTGCATCAGCACGATCAGCGGCTTGGCCGCCTCGTCCTGCATGACCAGGGTCTTCACCACGTGGTGTTCTTCGACGCCCAGTTCGCGCGAAGAGACGGAGGTGCCGCCATGCTCTTGGTAGTCATATGGATGTTCGGAAAATGCGACTTTGTGCCTGCGCAGTAAAGCTGTCGCCGGGGTTTCGGAAATGTGCTCTTTTTTTGCCATGCCGTGATACGCTAGTGCCAAGAGAGGAGTTTCTCATTATGCAGCAAGAAATTCGCTTTGCCACTTTCAATGTCTGCAACCTTGCTCCGCCAGGGGCGAAACTGTACGACAACTTGCAGCCATTGACGCAGCAGGAATACGAAGCCAAGGCGGAATGGACCGCGCAGCAACTGGACCAGCTCGATGCCGATGTGATCGGTTTCCAGGAAATCTTCTCCCAGCAATCCTTGCGCGACGTACTCTCGCGCACCCGCAAATACCGCGACGCCGTGCATGCCGGCTTCGACCCCGATCCCCACGCCTCCCGTTTGACGCCCAATGTGGCCTTGGTGTCGCGCCTGCCGTTGGCGACAGCGCCGGAAGTCTATGCCAATTTCCCCGAAGGGGTGCCGGCCGATTCGGGCCTGGCGGAGTCGGATCGCTTCGCTCGCGCGCCGCTGCATGCACAGATTGTCCTGCCCAGCGAAGCTGTGGTGGACGTCATCGTGGTGCACCTGAAATCGCGCCGCCCCGACTACCGCAGCGGGGACACCTCGGAAGACCCGCTGCACCTGGCCATGGCCAGCCTGCGTTCGCTGGTGTGGCGCGGCACCGAAGCGGTGGCCTTGCGGGTCTTGCTAAGCAAGATGATGCGCGAATCGCGCCGGCCCTGCATCGTGCTGGGAGATTTCAACGACACGGCCGACGCGGTGACCACCAGCATCGTGCTTGGCAACGGCGGCGGCATGATGCCCGGCGATGAGCGGCGCGGCCGCATGTACGACGCCAACCAGATCCAGCTGCGGCAAGACCACTTGCGCCACGTGGCCTACACCAGCATCCACGAAGGCCACTACTCCACCATCGACCACGTGCTGGTGTCGGAAGAATTCAATCCCGCCTCCCCGCGCGCCATCGGCGAGGTGCTGGACGTCAGCTACTTCAACGACCACTTGCGCCAGGAGCGCCCCGAAGTTTCCGACCACGGCCAGGTGCTGGTGCGGCTGCGGCTGCGCTAAGTGGCCACTAGTTGTGACCAGCTCCTTCTTTAGCCGTGACCGGCGGCGCCAGCCAGGTGGCCTTGATATTGGTCGCAGCCGAGTTCGCGCAGGAGCTGCAGCTGGTCTTCGGTTTCGACGCCTTCGGCGATGACGGTCATGTCGAGGCTGCGCGCCATGGCAATGATGATGCGGATGGCGGTGGCATCGGTACCATCCTGGAAGAATGACTGGGCGATCTTGAGCTTGTCGATGGGACTGTTCTTCAACTGCCCCAGGCGCGAGTAGCCGGTGCCGAAATCGTCGATCGAGAGCCGCACGCCCAGCCCGCGCAGTTTGCCCAGCACGGCTTCCGCCTGCGCGCCGCCTTGCATCAGCATGGCTTCGGTGAGCTGCAATTCGAGCGCCTGCGCCGGCAGCCCGGCCGCACGCAAGGCAGCTCCGACGCAATCGAGCAAGTCCTTGTGCACCAGCTGCGCCGGCGCCAGGTTGACCGACACCGCCAGCTGGCGCCCCTGATCGCGCCAGCCGCGCGCATGGCGGCAGGCTTCCTGCAGCACCCAGTTGCCGATCGCCACCATCATGCCCGCCTCGGTAGCGATATCGATAAAGCGCTCCGGCAGCAGCAATCCCAGTTCGGGATGGCGCCAGCGCAGCAGCGCCTCCATCCCCACCACCACGCCGCTGGCGATATCCACCTCGGGCTCGAACGCCAGTTCGAACTGCTGCTCGGCCAGCGCGCGGCGCAAGCCCTGCTCCAGCCCGGAGCGCTCGACGATGCGCGCATGCATCGCACCGCTGAAGAACCGGTAGCCGTTGCGTCCTTCCTGCTTGGCGTGATACATCGCGATATCGGCATTCTTCAACAGGGCATCGATTTCCTCGCCATCGGCGGGGAACATGGCAATCCCGATCGAGCCCGAGATGTGCGCAATGTGCTCGCCCAGCACGAACTCCTGCTCCAGCGTATGCAGCACGGAGTCCGCAGCATGTGCCGCCCCTTTCGGCCCCGCCACGTCCGACAGCATGATAATGAACTCATCGCCGCCCTGCCGGCTCACCGTATCGGCCTCGCGCACGCAGTGCACCAGCCGGCCGGCGACTTCCTTCAGCAGCCGGTCACCCACGGCATGCCCCAGCGTGTCGTTGACCGTCTTGAACCGGTCCAGGTCGAGGAATAGCACCGCCAGCAACGTCTGGTTGCGGCGCGCCGCCGCCAGTGCCAGACGCAAGCGGTCCAGCAGCAGCACCCGGTTCGGCAAATCGGTCAGGAAATCATGCTCGGCCAGGTGGCGCGTGTGTTGTTCGGATTTCTTGCGCTCGGTGATATCGGTGACGATGCCCATATAGTTGCTGACCAGGCCTGCACTGTCGCGGATGGCGCTGATGCTGGTCCAGCAAGGGAACAGCCCGCCGTCATGCCGCCGCCCCCACGACTCGCCTTCCCAATGGTCGCTTTGCTCGACCTGCGTCCACACTTCCCGGTAGAACGACTCTTCATGGACACCGGAGCGTAACAGGCTGACCGGCTTGCCCAGCATGTCTTGCGGCCCGAAGCCGGTCATCACGGTGAAGGCACGATTCAAGGCAATCACGCGCCGGCCACGGTCGGTCAGCACGATGGCATCGCGGCTGTTTTCGAATACCTGCGCTGCCAGGTGCAACATGTGCTCGGCCTGCTTGCGCTTGGAGATATCGCGCACCACCGCGTAGTACAGGTTGCTGCCGTCCAGCGAAACTGCCGTCAGCAGCACTTCGGCCCAGAACAGGCCGCCTTCGCAATCGACGTAATGCCACTCGCCGTGCGCATTGCCGGCACGGCGCGCCTCGGCCGCCATGCCTTCCTCCGCCTCACCCGACAGCACGCCGGACGGCTGCTGCATCGGCGAGAACTCGTGCAGGCTGCGCCCGACCAGCCGCGCCGGTCCGTCGCACTTGAACAGGCAGACGGCCGCCGGATTGGCCTGCTCCACCACGCCGTCGCGCAGCAGCAGGATCGCGTCGCTGGAGCGCTCGAACAGATGGTGGAAGTTGGCCCCCGCCGCCTGCAAGGCATCGAATTCCCGGTGCCGCTGCGTGATGTCGACTTCCATGCAGAAGACTTGCGCCAGTTGCCCTTCATGCCACACCGGGATGTGGGTCGAGTACAACCATAGCTCGCGGCCATCGCCAGTTCGCACCTGCCAGTCGCCCGCCTGGCAGGTGTGGCCGTTCCGCCATATTTCTTCCAGCAGCGCATCGTGTTCTGCCTGCCGCGAACCATGCGATCGTAGCTCAGCCATACGCTTGCCGACCACTTCGCTGGCGGCGACACCCAGCAAGTCCGCGCACGCCTGGTTACAGAATTGCACCACGCCATCGCGGTCGAAACTGCATACCGCCACCAGCGGCGTCAGCTCGAGCGCAGCCACCATGCGCCCGATCAGGTCGAGCGCGGCATGGGCTGGGGTCGGAGCCGGCGCGGCAGGCGAAGGTGTGCTCATAGCCCCATTTTTGCCACGTTGTGCGGCAGGCCCATTTGCGATCCCTCAAAGGTGCGGCTCCCCCCTCGCTTTTTGCATTTCAGGTCGCCGTTTTTGCGCTCTATCGCATTCCCGTGGCTGCTGGACTTGTTAAAACCTACAGTGACACCATCGCACCCCGCGCCAGCGGACAACTTTGACGAAGAGACAATAATGAGCCCACAACCCGTGCACCTGAAGTCCCCGAAACGCTGGCGCCTTCCCCTGATCGGCCTGGTGGTACTGGGCCTGGCGGGTGGCGGCTGGGCCGTCATGACCTCGCAAGCCAAGCCGGCCGACGCGCCCAAGGCGGGGGCCGCCAAACCGGCGCCCGTGCTGGAGCTGGCCAGCGCCGACGTTGCTGCCATCAATGCGCGCCCGCTATCGGTCGGCCTCCCACTGTCGGGTTCGCTGATCCCGGTTAACCAAGCCACCATCAAGTCCAAAGTATCGGGCCAGGTGCAGGAAGCGGCGCTGCGCGAAGGCGTGTCGGTGCAGCAGGGCCAGGTGCTGGCCCGCCTCGACCAGGCCGACCTGAAAGCGCGCCTGGCCCAGCAGCAAGCCATGCTGGAAGAGGCCCAGGCCAAGCTCAGCATGGCCCGCAAGAACGAAAACAACGCAAACGCGCTGCTGTCGCAGAAGTTCATCTCGCAGACCAGCTTCGATACCACGGCCAATGCCGTCGAGCTGGCGCGCGCCAATGTCAAATCTGCTTCCGCCATGGTCGAGCTGGCCCGCATCGCGCTGAACGACAGCGTGATCCACGCCCCGATCAGCGGAATCATCTCCAAACGTCATGTCCAGGCGGGCGATAAAGTCGCGCCTGACATGCCCGTCTACACCATCGTCGGCCTGCAGGAGCTGACGCTGGAAGCGCAAGTGCCCACCACCGATATCCCGCGCGTGAAAATCGGCCAGGAGGTCAATTTCCGCGTCGACGGTTTCGCCAAGCGCGAATTCAGCGGCAAGGTGGCGCGCATCAACCCGACCACGGAAGCCGGCTCGCGCGCCATGCTGGTCTATATCTCGGTGCCGAATGCTGACAGCGTGCTGCGCGGCGGCATGTTCGCCAAAGGGAATATCACCACCGAGCGCACCAAGGAAGCGCCGATGGTGCCGCTGGCCGCACTGCGCGAAGAAGCAGGCAAGCAGGTGGTCTACCTGGTATCCAACGGTATCATCGTGTCGCAGCCGGTCAGCCTTGGCCTGCGCAGCGAAGACGCGGGCCTGGCAGAAGTGACCGGCGGCCTGGACAAGGGCGCCAACGTCATCATCTCCAAGCTGGAAGGCGTCAAGCCCGGCGCCAAGGTGAAACTGGCGGCGCCTGCTACCGCTCCCGCCGCCAAGCCGGCCATGCTGGCTGCGGCCAAAGGCTAAGGGGCGCAACCATGTGGATCACCAAAATCTCGATCCGCCAGCCGGTCTTTGCCACCATGGTGATGGTGGCGCTGATGGTGCTTGGCATCTTCTCTTATAAAGGCCTCGGCGTGGAATCCATGCCGAACGTCAGTTTCCCGTTCGCCGCGATTGAGGTGGTGTATCCGGGCGCCTCGCCTGAAGCAGTCGAAAACGACATCACGCGCCCGATCGAAGACATCGTCAACACCGTGTCCGGTGTCAAGACCATCCGCGCCAACTCGTGGGAAGGCAAGGCCGGCGTCTATGTCGAATTCGAACTGTCCACCAATATGGACAAGGCGATGCAGGACATGCGCGACAAGATCGCGCTGGTGCGCCCGAAATTCCCGCGTGAAGCGAAGGAGCCTTTCATCGCCCGCGCCGAAGGCGAGAACGACCAGCCCATTGTCAGCCTGTCCTTCATCTCGGACAAGCGCAGCCTGCGCGAACTGTCCACCATGACCGACCAGATCCTGGCCAAGCGCTTCCAGGGCGTGCCTGGTGTGGGCCAGGTGCGCGTGTTCGGCACCACCAAGCGCCAGATGCTGGTCAGCCTGCGCCCTGCCGACATGCGTGCGCAGGGCGTCGGCGTGGACGAAGTGATGCGCGCCATCCAGAATACCAACGCCAACCTGCCGGCCGGCCGCCTGACTGCCGACGTTACCGAAACCCTGGTGCGGGTGGAAGGCAAGCTGAAAGAAGCCTCGGAGTTCAACAAGATCATCGTGGCGCGCCGCGCCAACGGCCCGGTCTACCTGGACCAGGTGGCCGACGTGATCGACGGCGAAGCGGAAGAACAGTCGATCTCGCGTGTCAACGGCCAGCGCGCCGTGTCGCTGGATATCACCAAGGTGCAGGATGCCAACGTGGTCGAAGTCGGCAACGGCATCCTGAAAGTGGTGGAAAACCTGCGCAAGACCCTGCCGGAAGACATCAAGATCAAGGTGATGGATTCGCAGTCCGAGCGCGTGCAGGCCCAGTTGGACAACGTCAAGCGCACCATCATCGAAGGCGCGGTCCTGACCATGGTGATCGTGTTCTTCTTCCTGCATTCGTGGCGCTCGACCATCATTACCGGCCTGACCTTGCCGATCTCGGTGCTGGCCTCCTTCATCGCCATGAAAGCCTTCGGCTTCACGCTGAACTTCCTGACGCTGATGGCGCTGTCGCTGTGCATCGGCCTGCTGATCGACGACGCCATCGTGGTGCGTGAAAACATCGTGCGCCACCTCGGTTTCGGCAAACACCACCGCAAGGCGGCGGAAGACGGCACCAATGAAATCGGCATTGCCGTGATGGCGACCACCTTCGCCATTGTCGCGGTGTTCGTGCCGGTGGCTTTCATGGAAGGCATCATCGGCCGCTTCTTCCTGCAGTTCGGCGTGACTGTCACGGTGGCCGTGCTGGTGTCGCTGTTCGTCTCCTTCACGCTGGACCCGATGCTGTCGTCGGTGTGGCACGACCCGGTCCAGGACCGCTTCAAATACCTGCCGTGGCTAGGCCGCATCATGGAAAAGGTCGAGCATGGCGTGGAAAAGGTGCACAAGCTGTATGGCAAGGTGCTTGGCTTCGCACTGAAATGGCGCAAGCTGACGCTGGCCTCCGCCTTCGCCCTGTTTGCGGGCAGCCTGATGCTGGTGCCGATGATCGGCGGCGAAATGTTCCCCGAGACCGACCAGGGCCAGATCTTCCTGCAGTTCAAGGTGCCGGTCGGCTCCAGCCTGGAATACAACGACGCCAAGGTGAAGCAGGTGGAAGCGGCGCTCAAGGAATTCCCAGAGATCGATGCCGTGCTGGCCAACGTGGGCGACCAGGGCGGCCGCCACATGTCCTTCATGCGCGTTAAACTGACCGACGCCAAGAAGACCCACCGGCAGTCGCAGCAAAAGCTCGAAGGCGCAATCCGCAAACGGCTGGAAAGCATCCCCGGCATCACCATGTCGGTAGGCCAGAAGCCGATCTTCATCGCCATCCTCGGCACCGATGAAGCCAAGCTGGAACAGACCGCCCAGACCCTGATGGCCAAGATGCGCAAGATCAAGGGCGTAGCCGACCTGGAATACAGCCAGGAAGGCGCCAACCCATCGACCCTGATCAAGATCAACAACGAACTGGCCAGCGACCTGGGGCTGACCGTGCAGCAGATCGGCAGCGCCATGCGTCCTTTCGTGGCGGGCGATACGGCCAGCTACTGGCTGGCGGCCGATGGCCAGAACTACGAAGTCAATGTGCAGCTGCCGAAATCGGACCGCCAGCGCATCGCCGACCTGGCCGACCTGTCGCTCACTTCAAGCAAGACCGGCCCGGACGGCAACCCGCTGATGGTGCCGCTGCGCCAGGTGGTGGACTTCGTGCCCGGCTTCAGCCCGCAAGTGCTGAAGCGCCAGGCCCTGCAGCGCCGCGTGGCGGTTTATGCAGGCACCGAAGGCCGCCCGGCCGGCGACGTCGATGCCGACGTGAAGAAGGCTATGGATTCGATGACGCTGCCGGACGGCGTGCGCTTCGACGTGGCCGGCAATGCGCAGCAGATGGCCGAAACCATGAACGGCGCGGTCACCGCGCTGGGCATAGCGGTGGTGTTCATCTACATCGTGCTGGCTTCGCAATTCGGCAGCTTCCTGCAGCCGATTGCGATCATGGTATCGCTGCCGATGTCGCTGATCGGCGTGCTGGTGGCGCTGCTGGCAACCGGCTCCACCCTGAACGTGTTCTCCGTGATCGGCGTGATCATGCTGATGGGCCTGGTGACCAAGAACGCGATCCTGCTGGTGGACTTCACCAACCACGGCCAGCGCGACGGCATGAGCCAGTTCGACGCCATCATGGCCGCCGGCCAGGTACGCCTGCGGCCGATCCTGATGACGACCCTGGCCATGATCTTCGGCATGCTGCCGATGGCGATCGGCCTCGGTGAAGGCGGGGAAACGCAGGCGCCGATGGGACGTGCGGTAATTGGCGGCGTGATCACCTCCACCTTGCTGACCCTGGTGGTGGTGCCGGTGGCGTACACCTACCTCGACTCCTTCGGCAAGCGCGCCAAGCGCTGGCTGCGCCGCGGCCACCATGACGACGCGCCAGTGGCCGAAAAATCCGACGTGGCAGAAGCCGCGTAACAAAGGTCGCCTTACCCGTCCCCGCGCTGGCGGGGACGATACGGCGGCCAGCCAGCTCGCTTAGCAGCCGCCCTCGCCACCCCGGAACAGCTTCTTCCAGCCTGTGCCTTCGCGCCGCAGCATCTCGTACCACCACGATTCATAGCCGTTATAAACCAGCACCAGCTCCTGCCGGCCATCGCCGTCTATGTCGACATAGGCCAGAAGCCGGTAGGCACCAGCATCCTCGTCCGTTTTCATCTTCTTGAAGTAGCGATGGCTCACCGCATATTTGCCGTTGCGGTCCGCTTCCATCACTAGCAGGAAGGAATAGCCTTGGCCAGAGTCGGGATCGGAATACGACGACGATGCGACCAGCAAAGGCAAAGGCTGGCCGGGCGATGGGACCGCAGAGATGACCAGACCCTGCTCTGCGCCAGCCGGTGCACGCAACAGGCGCGCCATGCCGGCCGCCGATACGCCTTGGGCCTTCAACACCGCGCCTGCCACATCGAGCACGGCGCGCTTCTGCGAATCGGCGACCGGCAAATCCTGGCCGGCTGGCTGCTCCGTCAATGGAAAGTTCGCAGCCAGGCCGCTGACAACTGCCGGCTTGCCGGCGGCGCGCTTGAAACTGGCCGCCATCGAAGAACAGCCCGCTTCGTGCCCGCCTGCGGCGAGCACCATCCCATCCACCCCGCCATGCGTGTAAAAGTTGTAGGCACGCCCCATCGCGAAGTAACGATCGGCAAACTTGCGGTCGTCCTTGCGCTGCTGGTCGTCGCCGGCGGAGGCGGAATACCCTTGCCATTTGCCGTCAACCAGCGTGGCGACTGGATGCATGCTGGTGCCTTCGATGGCAAACAGCAGCTTCTCTTCGTTCGGCGCAAGCGCTACGGTGGGCGCACGCAGCACAGCCAGGCGCCGCTCCAGCTTGTGCGTCCATTCCACATCTCCGGCGCCGCGCACCACTTGCAGCACGGTTTCGAAGTTGGCCTCATCCAGGGGATCGAACGCCAGGACGCGTTCGGACTGGATGCGCAAGGCCGTGAAATTCCCGGCCTGCGCGCCGCGCAGTGCGGCGAGCGCGGCGTCCCGTGTCGGCAGCTCCGCCCCTGCCAGGTCGGCGCGCAGCCAGCCGTTCATGCTCTGCGCCCCGTCGAGCGACACCTTGATCCAACCGTCCTGCTGGCAAAACAGGTTGAGCGGTCGGGCAATCGGCGCATAACCCACCAACTCGGCCGATGCCGATGGCGCGGTGCGAACGGCGGCGGAGCTTGCGATGATGTAGGCCAGCGCCGGGTCCGCGCTGTCGGACTGCGCGGTACACTTTGGCGGGGATAAGTTGCCCTCGACGGCAAATGCTGGTGGGGGAGCGAGGTATGCGGCGCTGATTAACAGTGTGGCGAGGGCGTTTCGTCTCATTATTCCGGTGTTGTGATATCGGTCTCGGTGGTTTCATAGCCAGCCTCATCGGCTGACTGCTCATCGGCTGGCCGATGCTTGGTTGCAAGCTTTTTCTGCGCTTTCTCTTCTGCCTTGCGTTTCTTTTCCAACTCGCGTTGCCGTTTTTCGTACTGGAAATTTGTTTTCGCCATGGTGTGTGATCCTCCTGGGCTCAAGGTAAGCCGATTGGCGGCGATGCGCAAACGAAATTATCCGCGCGGATGATGTAGCGCATGAATCTGCTTCAAACGCTCTCGGGCCACGTGGGTATAGATCTGTGTTGTAGAAATATCGGAGTGGCCTAAAAGCAACTGTACCACGCGCAAGTCGGCGCCATGGTTCAGTAAGTGGGTGGCGAACGCATGCCGCAGCGTATGCGGCGACAGCGGCGCCGTGATGCCGGCCTTCAGGGCGTGCTTTTTGACCACCACCCAGAACATTTGCCGCGTCATCGGCCCGCCGCGGCCGGTGATGAACAGCGCATCGTCCTGTTGGCCGTCGAGGATGACGCCGCGCGCTTCGCGCAGGTAGCGCTCGATCCACAGGCGGGCTTGCTCGCCGAACGGCACCAGGCGGGTCTTGGCGCCTTTGCCGGTGACGCGCAGCACGCCATCGTTCATGCTCAGTTCGAACGTCTTCAGGGCGACCAGCTCCGACACCCGCAGGCCGCTGGCATACATCAGCTCCAGCATGGTGCGGTCGCGGATGCCCAGCGGCGTGCGCAGGTCGGGCGCGGCCAGCAGCGCTTCCACCTGCCCTTCGCTCAGGGTATGGACGAAGCGCAGCGGCTGCTTGGCCGAGGCCATGCGCAGGCAGGGGTCTTCCGCGATATGGCGTTGGCGCAGCGCGAGCTGGTAGAAGCGCTTCAGGGCCGACAGGCGACGGTTGGCCGAACTGGCCTTGGTGTCTTCATGGCGCGCCGCAAAATAGGCTTGCAGGTCGGCCGTGCCGGCTGCATGCAGGCTGCCGACCTCGGGCCGCGCTGTTTCCAGCCACTTGGCAAAAGCAGTCAGGTCGCGCCGGTAGGCGTCGAGGGAGTTCTTGGACAGCCCGTCCTCCAGCCACAGGCTGTCGCAGAACTCGTCGATCAGAGCAAGGTTGCCTGCTGCCATTGATACTCTTGATGTCCTTCGTGGGCCAGCAGCCAGCGCTTGACGCCAAGGGTGAAGCCGTTCTGGTCGTCGCTGCCGGCAAAGCCGCCCAGGCTGTTGGCGCCCATCACGCGGTGGCAAGGCACCAGCGGCGGGAAGGGATTGCTGCGGCAAGCCTGTCCCACGGCGCGCGCCACGGAATCCAGGTGCTTGGCCAGTTCGCCGTAGGTACGTACCTGGCCGCGCGGGATTTCGCGCAGCGCTTGCCACACGCGGCGCTGGAACTCGCTGCCGCGCATCGCCAGCGGCAGGTCGAACACATAGTCGGCATCGCCGCAATAAGCCAGCAACTGCTGCACGGCTTTTTCGGCCAGGGCGTTGCTCGGCGCCTGTTCCGGCGTATCGCCAGGCAGGTAGAACATTTCCGTCACGACCGCGCCGGCCGTCCCGACGCCCATGGCGCCAAACGGGAGATGGATGATGGCGCTGAAGTCCCTGCCAGCATGTTGTTTTTCGGTCACGCTTACTCCAATAAAACTGTGGCAATCATGCTACACCAGCGCGCCAGGATAGGGCAAAAAAAAACGCACCCTCAGGTGCGTCTTGAATCTTTTTTTTCACCACCCCGGCCATCTAACCCCGCTTGTGGCGGCGGCCAACAGCATACTGTCAGGCAGCGTGTCTCCTCTATGATCCGCGGCCGGGCCGCTAGTTCTTCTTCTTCACTCCCCACAAAATCCTGTGCCCGTAACCATCATGGTGCAAGTCGCACCGTTCGGGGGCGTCGCCATAGTAACCGATCTTTTTCCGCATATCGTTATTTATTTTGGGCAACTTGACAGGACTTCATTTTGCTGTTTCGCGGTTGATCGACTGGATCAGGTCCTTGCCTATCCGGTCTTCCATCTGCTTTTGCACCGGCAGCAGGGCATTGCGCCACAGGGCCTGTTCCTGGGCGCTCAGGTTATAGATCTGGGTCTTGCCGGACTTGCGGATCGCTTCCAGCGCCATATCGTTATCACGCTGGGCGATGGCTTTTTCGTACGTGGTCGCTTCCTTCATCGCACCTTCGAGCTTGCCGCGGATATCGCCCGGCAGGCCGTCCCAGAACTTCTTGTTGACGATGACCGCATAGCCCAGGTAGCCGTGGTTGGAGATGGTCAGGTTCTTCTGCACCTCATGCATCTTTTGCGTGTACATATTCGACGGCGGATTCTCGGTGCCGTCCACCACGCCGGTCTGCAGCGCCATATACGCTTCGGAGAAGGCCAGCGACTGCGGCACCGCGCCCAGCGCGCGCATCTGGATATCCAGCACCTTGGAAGACTGGATCCGCATCTTCAGGCCCTTGAAGTCGGCCGGCACACGCAACTGGCGGTTGGCCGACATGACCTTGAAGCCATTGTCCCAATACGCCAGGCCGGTAATGCCCTTGGTCTCGAGCTTCTTCAGCAGCGACTTGCCGATCGGGCCTTCGGTCACGTTGTACAGCGCGGTCTTGTTGGGGAAGATGTACGGCAGGTCGAAGACTTCGAATTCCTTCACGCCCAGCGGGCCGAATTTGGCCAGCGAGGGCGCCAGCATCTGCACCGCCCCCAGTTGCAAGGCTTCCAGTTCTTCCTTGTCCTTGTACAGTTGGCTGTTCGGGTAGACCTGGACCCGAACGCGGCCGCCGGTCGCCTTTTCCGCGATCTGCTTGAAGCGCTCCGCCGCCTGCCCCTTCGGCGTATCCGGCGCAACGACGTGGCTGAACTTGATGACAATTGGCGCCTGCGCGAACGCCTGGGACGTGACAAGTGCGGCCGCGCCGAAGGCGGCCAGGAGGGACTTCAAATGCATAAGGTCTCCCGGCAATTCTGGTGCATTATTATTCTCACTTTATATTGTGTTCACCGGAATGGTGGCACACAACTGTGGAAACCCACAATACAAGCAGCAACTGGATTCGATACCCTCGGAGCATGTTAAAACGCCTATCCCTGCCCTTTTCCATACGCTGGCTGCTGCCGGTGGTACTGGTGCTGCTGTTCGTCGCCATCGTGTTCTGGCTGCCCTGGCAGGCGCGCCAGCTCGAAAGCAATGAGCGGCAAGAGCAGTTGATCGCCGATACGCTGTGGGTTGAACAGTCGATCCGCTTCCAGCTCGGCCGCCACGAAGAAAGCCTGCGCGGCCTGGCCAATGAGATCGCCACCGGCCACCCGACGCCGGCCGACGTGCAGCAGCGCATGGGCCGCATGCTGAAAAACGGCGCTGAACTCAAAAGCGTGATCCAGGTCGATCCCGAAGGCCGCGTCGTCATCGCCAGCGAACGCGCGCCGGTGCGCCCGGCCGGCAGCGCCGTGCTTGGCACGGCTTCGCTGGCGGCACAGGACCATGCGCGCCGCACGCACGCGCCGGTCTATGCCGAGCCGGAGCCGGTCGCCGGCGACAGCACGCCCGGCGAACTGAAAATGGATCTGCATTTCCCGATTTACCGCGGCGAGCAGTGGGTGGGCAGCCTGGTGGCGACCTTCCAGCTCAGTAGCCTGCTGGATGAAATGGTGCCGTGGTGGTTCGCGCAGGATAACCAGATCTCCCTGCTCGACCGCGACGACAAGGTGCTGGCGCGCCGCAGCTCGGCCGGCCAGGGCCACGGTGTCTACACCCACAAGCGCGCCCTCGACCTGCCCGGCGCCACCATCATCCTGATGACGGACAGCGTGAAGAGCGAACCCAAGCTGCTGCCCAACCTGCTGGTCGGCTCCGTGATTGCCCTCTCGCTGGCGCTGTTATGGAGCCTGTTCGCACTGTGGGGCCACATCTCGCGTCGACTGGCGGCGGAAGGCGAATTGCGGCAGCAAATGAGCTTTCGCACGGCGATGGAAAACTCGCTGGTGACCGGCTTGCGCGCGCGCGACCTGGAGGGCCGCATCACCTACGTCAATCCAGCCTTCTGCCAGATGGTAGGCTACCCGGCTGAAGAATTGATCGGCCGCCTGCCGCCCATGCCTTATTGGGCGCCGGACGTGATGGAGGAATACCAGCATCGCCTGGCCAGCGTGCTGGCCGGCTCCGTCACGCCGGAATTCGAAACCCTGTTCCAGCGCCCGGACGGCACCCGCATCCCGGTGCTGGTGTTCGAAGCGCCGCTGGTGGACAAGGAAGGCCGCCACACCGGCTTCATGGGCTCCATCCTCGACATTTCGGACCGCAAGCGCATGGAGGACCTGAACCGCCAGCACCAGGAAAAACTGCAGGCCAGCGCGCGCCTGGCGACGATGGGCGAGATCGCTTCCATGCTGGCGCATGAACTGAACCAGCCGCTAGCTGCCATCTCCAGCTACACCACCGGTGCCCTGAATATCCTGGCGCGTGGCGGCGACACTGCCCTGCTGAAGCCGGCACTGGAACAAGCCGGCACCCAGGCCCAGCGCGCCGGCCAGATCATTCGCAGCGTGCACGAATTCGTGAAGAACCGCGAATCGGAGCGCCAGGACGTGGCGCTGCAATCGATGCTCGATTCCATCCTGGTGCTGATTGAGCTCCAGGCGCGCCAGCACCATGTATCCCTGCAAATCGATATCCCCGACTCGCTGCCGCTGGTGCGCGCCGACCGCATGCTGATCGAACAGGTGCTGCTGAACCTGACCCGCAACGGCATCGAAGCCATGGCCGACGTGCAACCGCTGAAACGCGTGCTGCGCGTGGTCGCAGAAAACGATCCGCTGGCCGGCATGGTGGTGGTGCAGGTGATCGACAATGGACACGGCATTCCGCAGGACGTGGCCGAACGCCTGTTCTCGCCCTTCTTCTCGACCAAGGCGGAAGGCATGGGGATGGGCCTCAACATCTGCCGCACCGCGATCGAGTTCCACGGCGGCACGTTGACCCACCGCGGCAACCCGCAAGGCGGTACCATATTCACTTTTACGCTGCCGGTCGCAGGCGGCGCCCAATAGAGCAGATTCGGGAGACCCAGAATGCTACATATCGTTGACGATGAAGCCGTGGTGCGCGATGCCCTGTCCTGGCTCGCCTCCTCGCGCGGCATCGCCGCCACCACGTACGAAAGCGCGGCCGCCTTCCTGGCCTTTGCGCAAGCCGGTGCTTTCGATCCGGAGGGCGACTGCGTTCTGCTCGACGTGCGCATGCCTGAGATCAGCGGGGTGGCCGCCTTCGACCAGTTGGCGGCGCGTGGACTGACGGCGCGCCTGCCCGTCATCTTCCTGACCGGCCACGGCGACGTGCCGATGGCGGTCGATACGCTCAAGCGCGGCGCCTTCGATTTCTTCGAAAAGCCCTTCAACGACAACCAACTGATGGACCGGGTGCAGGAGGGCTTGGCCGCCTCGCGCCAGGCCAGCGCCAAGGCAGCCGTGCAGGCGCGCCTCGCCACGCTCTCGAGCCGCGAACGCGAAGTGCTGGACCTGATCCTGGCCGGCAAGATGAACAAGGTGGTGGCCGACGAACTGGGGATCTCGATGCGCACCGTCGAAGTGCACCGCGCCCACATCTTCGACAAGATGCAGGTCAAGACCGCGGTCGAACTGGCCGGGCTGCTGAAGTGACGCAAGACTGGTTAAAAAAATAATACATAAGCACTTATACATTGTGCTAGGATGGGTCCATGAAACAAGGACTCGGAACCCAATTGCGCCATTTGATCGAGCTGCTGGACGGCGCCGTGCAGCAGTCCTACGTTGAGGCCGGCCTCGATTACCGGCCGCGATATACGCCCGTGATGCGCGCGCTGGCCGGCGGGCAGCCATGCAGCGTCAGCCAGATCGCCGGCAGCGCCGGCATCACCCAGCCCGCCGCCACGCAGACCGTGGCCCTGATGCTGAAAGAAGGCTGGCTGGTGGCCCAGTCCAGTCCCACCGACGCACGCCAGAAACTGCTGCGTCTCAGCGAGCAGGGCCAGCGTTTGCTGCCCAAGCTGCAGGCCTGCTGGCGCGCCACTGCTGCCGCAGCCGAATCGCTTGATGCCGATTTGCCTTACCCCCTGTCAGACACGCTGGCCCGCGCCATCACGGCGCTGGAGCAGCGCTCTTTCGATGAACGCATTCGCAAAGCAAAGGAATAGAACGATGCAGCAAGCCATCCCATCCTCCCTGCCGCACGCCTTGCCCTTGCGTGCCCGACTGGCCCGTAATCCCCTGGTTCGCATCATTGCCGGCATCGCTTGCGTCGCCGTGCCCCTGGTTGCCACCATGATGCTGGTCCAGGCCCTGGTGCCGAAAGAGATGCGCATCGCCTGGCACCACCTGCTGGCGGCGGCACTGTGCCTGGCTGGCTACCGTTTTTATGTGCGCCGCTTCGAGCAGCGCGACGCTGGCGAATCCGCACTGCAAGGCGCGGGGCCCGGCCTGCTGCGAGGCCTCGGCATTGGCGCTGCGCTCGGCATCGTGGTCGCCGCGGTCCTGGCTGCGGCAGGGGCGCTGGTGGTCACCGGCAGCAGCGGCTGGAGCGCTGTTTTGAAGCCGCTGTCCGAGCAGGCCATGGTGGCGGTGATGGAAGAACTCCTGTTCCGCGCCATCCTGTTCCGCATTGTCGAAGCGCGCTGGGGCACCCGCACTTCCCTGCTGGTCAACGTGCTGCTGTTCGCACTGGCGCACCTGCCCAATGAACACATTACCGCGCTGGCGGTGCTCAACACCGGCATTGCCGGACTCGCCTTGTGCGCGGCGTGGATGCTGACGCGCAGCCTGTGGCTGCCGGTCGGCATGCACTTCGCGTGGAATTACCTGTATGACGGCGTGCTGGGCATTCCGGTCTCCGGCCATGCAGCGCGCGGCTGGCTGCAGGTGCAGATGGCCGGCCCGGAATGGCTCAGCGGCGGCGCCTACGGCGTGGAAGGCTCGCTGGTGACGTTGATTGCCTGGGGCGCTGCGGCCGCCTTGATGCTGCGCAGGCGCCTCAAAGGCCCATGACAGCCTGGTTGCGGCCGCCCTGCTTGGCGCGGTACAGCGCCTCGTCGGCGCGCCGCACCCAGTGCTCATAGCTCGCCTCGTGCTTGTCGCTGACGGCGATGCCAAGGCTGACATGGCAGCGGAACAGCCGGTTGTCGTGGTTGATTTCGCAGAGCGCCACACGTTCGCGCAGGCGCTCGGCAAATACGAACGCCCCTTCCCGCCCGGTTTCCGGCAGCACGATCAGGAATTCCTCGCCGCCATAGCGGGCCCCGACGTCGACTTCCCGCATCACCGAGCGGATGCACGATGCCAGCATGCGCAGGGCCGCATCGCCGCCAGGGTGCCCATATTTGTCGTTGACCAGCTTGAAATGGTCGATATCGAGCAGCACCAGGGACGAGGTATGGCCGGAGCGGCGCGCGCGGTGCCACTCCGCATCGAGGTGGCGGTCGGCAGCGCGCCGGTTCAGCAGGCCGGTCAGCGCATCCGTCGTCGCCAGGCGCTCCAGGTCGATGTTCATGCGCTGCATTTCGCTCAACAGGCCATCGGTCGAATCCTGCCAATGCGAAAACAACTGGTAGCCGAAGAAAGCGATGAAGATGATGATCGCTGCGAACACCCAGTAAAAGATCCACACCGTCTGGCGGAATACCTGCGGCGCGTGGAACACATCCGCCTCCGCCAGTCGGATCGTGACAAAGCCGTACAGCAGCACGCCGGCCGCCACCGTGGCCAGCATGCGCAGCACCGAACGGCGCGAGCCGCCGCGCCGCCTGCGCATCAGTTTCTGGCGCTGCAGTTGCCAGCGATCGACGCGTGGCCACAGGATCGCCATCGCCGGCCCGCCAATCAGCACGCTTTGCAGGAAGGAGCCCAGCCACCAGCCCTGCCAGACCGGCAGTTGCGCCCCGGGCGCAAGGTGGCTGGTATAGCTCCAGATCAGGGCTGCAGACGAGCCGAAAATGCTGGCCACAAAGCACAACTGGATATAGAACAGCAGCGATGTCAGTTGGCGCAAATCGCGCCGCATGACCATGGCACGGTAACCGATCGCCATGATGCTGAATCCGAGCGGGTTGGCGCCGGCAAACAGCAGCGCCCAATGCAGGGGCATGCCGGCATACAGCGCCAGCACCAGGGTCGAACAATAGGCGGGAATCGCGCCCCACCACCAGCCCAGTGTAAGCGTCAACAGCAGGCAGATCGGCAGCGGCGGATACACGGTGACATAGGCGGTCACGCCGCCCATGTTGACGGGCATTCCGGACCAGTTCCATTTGACCGTCGCCACGCCCAGCGCCACGCAAAGCAGCAGCAACAGCAGCCAGCCGCCGAAAATGGCGCGCTTTTCTGCCGGACTGCCATGCCGCCACACATTCAAAGGCGACAATTCGCGATAACTCTGTACTGCTTCCGCAAATGGAGACAATTAGTCACTCGGGAGTTTTGACCAGGACAGGCCAATTATGCCCTACTGGTGTTGACGAATGGCCCATTCCACGTGTTCCCGCACCAGCTCCGACGGGTGCTCGCGGCGCGCCTGCAACGCGGCCAGGATGGCCGGATCGCCCTTGGCGCCCATGCGCGCCGCGTTGCCCAGGCCAACCGCCAGGTTGCGCAGCCAGCGTTCATGGCCGATGCGGCGGATCGGGCTGCCCTCCATGCGGCGGTTGAATTCTTCTTCGGTCCAGGCAAACAGCTCGATCATGCCGGCGCTGCCCAGGGCATGGCGCTCGTCGAAGTCCGGCAGCGTGGCGCGCTGGGCGAACTTGTTCCAGGGGCAGACTGTCTGGCAATCGTCGCAGCCGTAGACGCGGTTGCCCAGCAAAGGACGCAGTTCTTCCGGGATGGCGCTTTTGAGCTCGATAGTCAGGTAGGAAATGCAGCGCCTCGCATCCAGCTTGCCCGGCCCTAGGATGGCCTGGGTCGGGCAGATGTCGATGCAGGCCGTGCATTGGCCGCAGTGCGCGCCGGTCGGTTCATCGACCGGCAGCGGCAAGTCGACCAGGATTTCACCCATGAAGAACATGGAGCCCGCGCTGCGGTTGATCAGCAAGGTATGCTTGCCGCGCCAGCCCAGCCCCGACTTTTCCGCCAGCGGCAGCTCCATCACCGGCGCCGAATCGGTGAACACGCGATAACCGAACTCGCCGACGGCCGCGCTGACCTTGTCGGCCAGCTGCTGCAACCGCGCGCGCAGCACCTTGTGGTAATCGCGCCCACGGGCATACACCGAGATCACAGCCTGGGTCGGATCGGACAGGCGTGCCGTCTCGCGTTCGCGCCAGCCCTCGTCCACCGTGCCGGGCAGGTAATTCATGCGCGCCGTGATCACCCGCACCGTGCCCGGCACCAGCTCCGCCGGACGCGCGCGTTTCATGCCATGGCTTGCCATATAGTCCATATCGCCGTGCATGCCGGCATCCAGCCAGGCTTGCAGCCCCGCCTCGGCGGCCGACAGGTCGATATCGGCGATTCGCACCTCCGCGAAGCCGAGCGCCAGCCCCCACGCCTTGATGCGGCTGGCTAATTCGTCTAAATTGGCTTGGGAGAGTGACACGGCCTTACAATGCGGGGAAATCCAAACCATCATTTTATTCGATGCTGCACTTTAAATCTCATCTGCACGACGAAGCCGGTACCGCGGCGCTAGGCGCTGCGCTGTCGCGCGCCCTGCTGCCCGGCATGGCGATCTACCTGCACGGCGACCTGGGCGCCGGCAAGACTGCGCTGACCCGCGCGCTGCTGCATGCAGCCGGCCATGTGGGACCGGTGAAAAGCCCGACATATACCTTGTCCGAGCCCTACCGCGTGAAGGTCGACGGCAAGCTTGCCAACGTGGTGCATTTCGACCTGTACCGCATGGGCAGTCCGGAGGAATTCCTCGACGCCGGCTTCCGCGAAGAGTTCAATCGCGAGAACGTTTGCATCGTGGAATGGCCGGAGAAGGCGGATGGCGTGCTGCCGCCGCCGGATCTTCATGTTTTCCTCTCTGTAGCGGGGTCCGGACGTGATGTAGAATTGCAGCCGTCTTCCGCTCTTGGTACGTCATGCCTGCAACGCCTCCAATTCGCTCCAAACCTGTAAGTCGCCGCACGGTGCTCAAAGCCGGCGGCACACTGCTGCTGTCCGTGCTCGCCCCCATGACTGCGCAAGCTGCGCAGATCCTGGCCGTGCGCGTGTGGCCGGCGGAGGATTACACGCGCGTCACGCTGGAAAACGACACTGACCTCAAGGTCAAGCACTTCCTGGTGCCGGACCCGGACCGGCTGGTGGTCGACATTGAAGGCCTGGTGCTGAACTCCACGCTGAAAAGCCTGGTCGCCAAGATCGAGTCGAACGATCCGTATATCAAGGAGGTGCGGGTCGGCCAGAACCGCCCGAATGTGGTGCGGCTGGTGTTCGACCTGAAAGAGAAGG
This sequence comes from Massilia eburnea, assembly GCF_050709955.1. Taxonomy (GTDB): domain Bacteria; phylum Pseudomonadota; class Gammaproteobacteria; order Burkholderiales; family Burkholderiaceae_D; genus Rugamonas; species Rugamonas eburnea_A. Next base: position 150,703 of record NZ_JBNZFX010000030.1, on the reverse strand, counting down.
TCACGCCGCAGGTATTCACGCTGGAGCCGGTCGGCACTTACAAGCATCGCCTGATTTTCGACCTTTATCCGGTCAAGGCGGCCGACCCGATCGCGGCGCTGATCGAAAAGGGCGAATGGTCGCAGGATGACAAGCCTGCCGACGGCGCCGCCCCCGCGACGGGGCAGCCAGCCCTGGCCAGCCAGGGCGGCGCAAGCAGCAACGCCCAAGGCGCTGCGAGCCAGTCCACGGCGGCCGCCACGCCACCCGGCCAGGCCGGCGCAGCCGCGTCCGCTCCGAGCACCGGCGCCAATGCCCCCGGCCAATCGCCGGCAATCGCCACCCAATCCGGCAAGCCAGGCGCCGGCGAGCCGGACCCGGCGCCCGCGCACCACAAGCCGGGCCAGAAGTCCGGGCAGGAAAAAATGGTGCGCATGCTCACCATCGCCCTCGACCCTGGTCACGGCGGCGAGGACCCCGGGGCAATGGGCGCTCGCGGCAGCCGCGAAAAAGACATCGTGCTGGCAATCGCCAAGCGCCTGAAAGACAAGATCGAAGACCATCCCAACATGCGCGTCATGCTCACCCGCGATGGCGACTACTTCGTCCCGCTCGGCAAGCGTGTGGAGAAGGCCCGCAAGGTCGATGCCGACCTGTTCGTCTCGATCCACGCCGACGCTTTCGTGAAAACCAGCGCCCGCGGCTCCTCCGTTTTCGTCCTGTCGGAAAAAGGCGCGACTTCGTCCGCCGCGCGCTGGCTGGCCGACAAGGAAAACCAGGCCGACCTGATTGGCGGCGCCAATGCCAAGGGCCACGACCCGCAGCTGGCAAGCGTGCTGTTCGACCTCTCCACCACCGCCCAGATCAACGACAGCATGAAGGTCGGCAAGGCAGTGCTGGGCGAAATCGGCGGCATCAACAAGCTGCACAAGGGTTCGGTCGAGCAGGCCGGCTTCGCCGTGCTGAAAGCCCCCGACATCCCGTCGATCCTGATCGAAACCGCCTTCATCTCCAATCCGGAAGAAGAGGCGCGCCTGCTGGACGACGAATACCAGGACCAGATCGCGGATGCCATCGTCAAAGGCATCCGCCGTTATTTTGCCAAGAACCCGCCGCTCTCGAAGAACCGGCTCACATAAGGAAAGCGCATGAACGAAGTTCGCATCTCCACACCCGAAGGCGCCGAAGCCACCATTTCTCTGTTCGGCGCACATTTGATGTCGTGGAAGACTGCGGACGGCAAGGAACGCCTGTTCCTGAGCCAGCGATCAGCGCTCGACGGCAGCGCTGCCGTGCGCGGCGGCGTGCCGGTGATCTTCCCGCAGTTCGCCACGCGCGGGGACGGCCTGCGCCACGGCTTCGCCCGCACTTCCACCTGGCGCATCGTCGAGCAGGCCAATGACTGGGCCGAGCTGGCACTGGCGCAAGACGACCTGCCACGCAACCATTTCCAATCCTGGCCGCACGCGTTCGAGTTGCGCCTGCGCTTCGAATTGAAGGCCGATGCCCTGGCCATCCGCTACACCGTACGCAACACCGGCCAGCAGGGCTTCAGCTGGGCCGGCGCATTGCACACATATTTCGCGGTAACGGAATTCGACCAGGCAAATGTGGACGGCATGCCGTTCAGCGGCGCGCTGGACGATATCCGCCCGGCCACGCCGCAGCTGCGCCTGGATACCGGCGCCGGCAAGCTGCAACTGGAACAGCAGGGCTTTTCTGAATGGGTGGTCTGGAATCCGGGAGCGCAAGGCGCAGCGGCCACCGCCGACATGGACGACAGCGACTACCGCCGCTTCGTCTGCATTGAACCGGCCCGGGTGGACCAGCAGGTGCTGCAGGCCGGTGCCGAATGGAGCGGCCTACACACCATCAGTTTGATTCCTTGATCATACGGCCGGAACTGGCCTGGATCGGACGCGCATTAAATGGATACAGGCGACTGAACAAGGCCAGTTGCGCCGGCGAGGCCTGCACCGGCTCCTTCATCACCAGCCACAGCACCCCTTCGGTGCAGGGCGGCGTGGTCAGCGAACCCATGAACGTGTAGTAGTCGCGGCGCTGCGGCAGCATGTCGTTCGGGTCCAGCACGATGCTCGGCGTGGCGGTGTCGCCTTTTTCCAGCGGCAGGTTGTTCCAGACGGTCTGGATGGTCGGTTGCGGCTTGCCGCGTTCCAGCAGCAGCGCCAGCACCGCCAGCCTGCCTTCCGGATCCTTGTGCACCAGGTGCACCACCATTTCGAAACCCTTGCCGTTGACACGCTCTTCGGCCGGGCGATGGAAGTGGAACTGCTGCAGCTCGTAGGTGCGGCCGGCAACGCTCAGGTAATTGCCCGGGCCGACCATCACCTGCACGGTATGGCCGTTATCGGTCACATTGAAGCCGGAAGGACGGTAATCGAAGGAAATCTGTTCCAGGTCCACCTTCATGCCGTCGCGGATATCGATCGGTGACTGGCGGCTGCCGGTCGAGCATTTCGCCCAGTCCGAATTGATCCTGGACCAGTTGGCCGGACCGGATTCGCCTTCGTAAGTCCAATGGGTACCGTACATGCGCGGCGGCGGGGCCTTGGCGGCAACTTCCGCGGCCGCGGCCTTGACGGCTTTCTGCTTGCGTGCCTTCTCGGCAGAAGCAATGCGGGCGGCCTGGTTGGCGCGCATTTCGGCCAGGCGCTGGGCGATCTTTTCCGACAGCTCGGCTTCAGCGCGCGCTTCTTCCTCGCGCTGGGCAGCGGCAGATGCGGCCGAATTCTTACGCACGGGAGGAACGTACTTCGGGCCAGCGGCCGAATTGGCCTCCTTCTCGATATGCGCCTTGTCGGCCGCAGCGGCAGCGGCCAGGTTCGGGCGAATACTCGGCACGCCTTTCGACGGTATGGAGGCGGGATCGGCGGCGCCTGCTGTCCCGATGACAAGACAACAGGCTGACAGGGCGATCAAGTTACGCATGTTAAATCCGGAGGAGAGACTGTTACTCCGGTTAACGGTTGCGCTGCGGGAAAACTTGAGAGCGGCTTAACGCCCCAGCATGCGGCGGCCCAGTTTCCAGGCGCCGCCCAGTGCCATCGGCACCACGGCCGCGCTGACGCCGACCAGCACGATGGCGCTCAGGTGGTCGCGCACCCAGGGGGTATTGCCGAAGATATAACCAGCCACGCAGAGCGACACCACCCAGGCCACGGCGCCGACGATGTTAAACAGCTGGAAGCGGCCATGGGTCATGTCCGACACCCCGGCCACGAACGGTGCAAAAGTCCGAACCACCGGCACGAAACGCGCCAGGATGATGGTCTTGCCACCGTGCTTTTCGAAGAATTCGTGGGTGCGTTTCAGTGCATCCTTGTTGATCCACCGGTAATCATGGGTAAACACGCGCTGGCCGATCGCCTCGCCGATCCAATAGTTGGTCGTATTGCCCAAAATTGCGGCAGTCGCCAACAGGAACATCAGCAGGCCGAGGTGCATTTCGCCGGTGGCGCAGAAGGCGCCGGCAATGAACAGCAGCGTGTCGCCAGGGAAGAAGAACAGTACCACCAGGCCGGTCTCGCAGAAGACGATGGCAAACAGCAGTGCATAGACATACACGCCATATTGTGCGATCAGGGTACCCATTGCACGGTCTACGTGGACCAGCATGTCCAGCAATTGAACGAAATCCATTTATTAATGTCCCAAAAGGTTGCGGCGGGAATAATACCAAACTGTCCATCTTACAGGCTAAAATTCCCCGGCATCTTAGATCCTGCTTAGAACCCCACAAAGGAGACGTTAGTGAAGTCTTACATGCCCGCCGCCCTCGCGTTGGCCCTACCCCTGGCCGCCATCGCCGCGCCCATCAAAGAATTGCCGCCCAAGCCGTCTGTCGGCGACATCGTCAAGGCAGCGCCGCAAGCCGATTGGCGCCAGCTGGATCCGGCCAACACCCTGTACATGGACCTGCCAACCGGCCGCGTGATCATCGAGCTGGCCCCCGCTTTTGCGCCGAACCACGCTGCCAATATCCGCACCATGGCCAAAGAAGGCTACTGGGACGGCCTGTGGATCTATCGCACGCAGGACAACTTCGTGGTGCAGTGGGGCGATCCACGCGACGACAAGCCAAAGGCGATCGGAACGGCCAAGGCCAAGCTGGAACAGGAATTCACCGTACCGATGAAGAACGACAACCAGTTCACCCGCCTGCCGGACAAGGACGGCTATGCGCCGCAGGTGGGGCACTCCAACGGCTTCCCTTCCGCTCGCGACCCAAAAACCGGCCAGACCTGGCTGGCGCATTGCTATGGCATGGTTGGCGTAGCACGCGGCAATGAGTCAGATAGCGGCAACGGCGGCACTTTGTATACCGTGATCGGCAACTCGCCGCGCCACCTGGACCGCAATATCACGGTGGTGGGGCGCATTGTCAGCGGCATGCCGCTGCTGTCCGTGCTGCCGCGCGGCCCGGCGCCGATGGGCATGTTCGAGAAAGAGGAACAGTGGGTGCCGATCAAGTCGGTCAAGCTGGCAGCCGATGTGCCGGAGGCGGAACGCTCGAAGTTTGAAGTGATGCGCACCGAGTCGGCCAGCTTCAAGTCCGTGATCGAAGCGCAGCGCAACCGCGGCGGGCCGTGGACCAAGTATGCCGCCGGTCATGTGGACCTGTGTAACGTCCCCATCCCGGTACGCGAAGTGAAATAAGGAAAATGTCCACTTTTGTTCCTGACCCCAAGGTGGACATTATAATGTGGCAATGAACGCGCCAAGCCCACCACGCCCGATCCGGGCCCTTCCAGATCAACTGATTTCCCAGATCGCCGCCGGCGAGGTGGTGGAACGTCCATCGGCTGTTGTCAAAGAACTGCTGGAAAACGCCCTGGACGCCGGTTCGACCCAGGTCACCGTGCGGCTGGAGGAAGGCGGCGTCAAACGCATTTGCATTACTGACAACGGCCGCGGCATTCCGCCCGACCAGATGCCATTGGCCCTGGCGCGCCATGCGACCTCGAAAATCGCTTCGCTGGACGACCTGGAAAACGTTGGCACCCTCGGTTTCCGCGGCGAGGCCCTGGCTTCGATCGCCTCCGTGGCGGCCGTCACCCTGACCTCGCGCACCGCCGACGGCGCCCATGCCTGGGAACTGGAAGGCTCGCACCAAGGCACTGTAGTGCCCTCCTCCGGCGCGCCCGGTACCACGATCGACGTGCGCGACCTGTATTTCAATACTCCCGCGCGCCGCAAATTCCTGAAGTCCGAGCAGACCGAATACGGCCATTGCGCGGAAGTGGTGCGCCGCATCGCATTGGCGCGTCCTGACGTATCGTTCTCGCTGAGCCACAACGGCAAGACCGTCGAGCACTGGATGGTCAGCGACATGGCCAAGCGCAGCGCCCAGATCCTGGGCAGCAATTTCGAAGAGGCGCGCCTGGCGCTGGACGAAGGCTCCGGTGTGCTGCGCATCCATGGTTTCGCCGGCTTGCCGACCGCCTCCAAGGGCCGCGCCGACAGCCAATACTTCTACGTCAACGGCCGCTTCGTGCGCGACAAGCTGCTGGTGCACGCCGTGCGCGCCGCGTATGAAGATGTGCTGCATGGCGACCGCTATCCATCCTATGTGCTGGCACTCGACCTCGACCCGGCATTGGTGGACGTCAACGTGCATCCGTCAAAAATCGAAGTGCGCTTCCGCGATGGCCGTGCGGTGCACCAGTTCGTATTCCACGCCGTGCAGCGCGCACTGGCAGCAACCTCGGCCACCTCGCACGGCAGCGTTCCTTCGCCGCTGCCGGCCGCCGACAACCTGCAGGCATCGGGCCCCATCTGGCGCCCGCAGGAGCAGACCAGCTTCGGCTCGATCCTGAATCCGGAGTATCGCCCAACCTTCTCGCCCTCGCCATTCGGCGCTGCGGGCAACAGCGGCGTCGCCCAGAGCACGCAGCGCTACGGCGCCTTGTGGTCGAACGACCCGCGCGACAATTTTGCTCCGGGTGCGACGGCTGCGGACGGCGGCAATGGCTTCCGCGCTTCCGCCGACTACACGCTGCCTCAGGCCACTCCGATGACCGCTTCTTCGGCGCAGATGGCCGGCGAAGAGTTCCCGCTCGGCTTCGCATTGGCGCAACTGCATGGCATCTACATCCTGGCCCAGAACAGCAAAGGCCTGGTGCTGGTCGACATGCACGCCGCGCATGAGCGCATCCTGTACGAACAGCTGAAGAACGCGCTGGACGCCCAGATCGACGGCACCGAAATGTCGGTGCAGAACCTGCTGATCCCCGTCACGTTCTACGCCGACGCAGTGGAAGTGGGCACCGCGCAGGAACATGGCGACACCCTGAAAACGCTGGGCTTCGACATCGCAGTGATGTCGCCCACCACGCTGGCAGTGCGCGCCGTCCCAGCCTTGCTGAAGAACGCCGACGCCCAGACCCTGGCGCGCGACGTGATCCGCGACGTTCGTGAATACGGCGGCTCGCGCGTGCTGATCGAGCGCCGCAACGAACTGCTCGGCACCCTGGCCTGCCATACCGCCGTGCGCGCCAACCGCATCCTGGCTGTGCCGGAGATGAACGCCCTGCTGCGTCATATGGAAGCCACCGAGCGCGCCGACCAGTGCAACCATGGCCGCCCGACGTGGGTACAGATCGATATCAACGCGCTGGATAAACTTTTCCTGCGCGGGCAGTAACAAATAATGAACGAGCAGTCAAACAAGCGTCCGCTGGCGGTCGCCATCATGGGGCCGACCGCGTCAGGCAAGACTGCCGCCGCGCTGGCCATCGCACAGCAGGTGCCATGCGAGATCATCTCGGTCGATTCCGCATTGGTCTATCGCGGCATGGACATCGGTACCGCCAAGCCTTCAAAAGAAGAACTGGCCGCCGTGCCGCATCACCTGATCGACATCATCGACCCGCTGGACTCCTATTCGGTGGCCCAGTTCCGCACTGATACGCTGCGCCTGGTCGCTGAGATCTGTGCACGCGGCAAAGTCCCCCTGCTGGTTGGCGGCACCATGCTGTATTACAAAGGCCTGGCCGACGGCCTGGACGACCTGCCCGGCGCCGACGCCGCCTTGCGCGCGCAACTGGACCAGGAAGCGGCGCGCATCGGCTGGCCCGCCATGCACGCGCGCCTGGCGCAAGTCGATCCCGAAACCGCCGCCCGCCTTAAGCCGAACGACTCCCAACGCGTCCAGCGCGCGCTGGAAATCCACGCCCTGTGCGGCAAGCCGATGTCCGAGCTGCTGTCCCGCCGCGAGAAGGAAGAACTGCCCTTCGACCTGGTCTCGTTCGCGCTTGAACCATCGGACCGCGCCTGGCTGCACGAACGGATTGCGCGCCGTTTCGACATCATGCTCGATGGCGGCTTCCTCGATGAAGTGAAAGCCCTGCGCGCGCGCGGCGACCTGCATCTTGGGCTGCCGTCGATCCGCTGCGTGGGTTATCGCCAAGCCTGGGAATACCTGGACGGTACCATCGACTATGCGGCCATGCGCGAAACCGGCATCATCGCCACCCGCCAGCTATGTAAGCGCCAGCTAACCTGGCTGCGCTCCATGCCGGAGCGCATCGTGGTCGACTGCTGCGCCCCGGACGCCAGCCAGCAATTGCAACAGCAAGTGCTTGCAAAAATAACTACAGCGTAATCAGTCCTTGACAGATCATCGGCTGGCACCGATAATGCTGGCCTTGCGGTGATATAGCTCAGTTGGTTAGAGCATAGCATTCATAATGCTAGGGTCGGTGGTTCAAGTCCACCTATCACCACCAAAGGATTCAGCGAAAACCCGCACTGCACGCGATGCACTGCGGGTTTTTCGTTTTTCAACGTTCACGCCCCGCGTGGCGCAGCACCTGCGTGACCGGCTCGAGCAGGTATTGCAGCGGCGTGCGCTTCTCCCCTTCGATAAAGACTTCCGCCGGCATCCCGGCCAGCAGTTTGAGATCGCCCGCCTTGGCCAGGGATGCCGGGTCGGCCTCCACCAGTACCGAATAATAAGGAGCCTCGCTAGCGCGGTCGACCAGGCGATCGGCGGAGATGTAAATCACTTTGCCGCGCACCAGTTGCGTGGTGCGGTACTTGAAAGCGGTGAAGCGGATGTCGGCGGGCTGGCCCTGTGCGATGCGGTTGATGTCGTCCGGCCGGATCCGCGCTTCCGTCACCAGCCGAGTGTCGTCAGGCACGATATCGGCAATCGTTTCGCGCGGCGGGATCACCGCTCCGGGCACCGGATACTTCAGGCCAATGACTTCCCCGCTGGCAGGCGCGGTAATGACCTGGCGCACCGAAGCATCCACCGACTTGCGCTGTTCCTGCTCAATCTCTGAAAGACGCGCCGTCGCCACCTTGAGCTGGTCGCTCGCCTGCTGCCTGTATTCTCCTTGCAGCGCACTCACGCGCAGGTCGATGTCGAGCATGCGTTGCTGGGCGCGCGCCAGCTCCGAACGCCGCTCCTCAAGCTTGACGCCGTAGTCGGCAATCGCGCCTTCGATCTGGGAAATGCGGGTGGCGGAAACAAAACCATCCTTGCGCAACTTGTTGTTGGTGTCCAGGTCGACTTTCTGGAATTTCATTGATTCGCTTGCCTGCGCAATCTGTGCGCGCAGTGCGACGACTTCTTCCGCCACCTTGTCCCGCTGCGAATGCAGCAGCTGCACCTGCCCAAGCAAGGCGTCGCGCCGTGCGGCGAACAGTGCGCGCTCCTTGGCAAGCTGCTCGGCCAGGCGCGGATCTGCTTTCGCGGCTTCGACTACCTCCGGCGGGAAGTTGAGCGATTGCTGCATGCCTTGTTCGGCATCGAGCCGCGCCAGGCTGGCACGCTCGGTCTTGACGCGGTAATCCAGCCGGTTCTTGTCGGCATCGACCGACACGTCGCCAAGCACCAGCAAGGGTTCGCCCTGCTTCACGCTCTGGCCATCGCGCACCAGCACCTGGCGCACCATGCCACCCTCGGAATGCTGTACCGGCCGCCGGTTCAGGTCAACTTTTACATACGCTTGCGCCACTACAGCCGAAGACAAGGGGGCGAATGCCATCCAGGCCGCCACCGGCAACAGCCCGCCAAGCACCACCGCCAGGCCCCAGGAGGACAGGCTGCGCGCTTCCCGGACGTGCTGCTGCAAGGGATCCAACGCCGCTGCCTGATGCAATGCGCTATTCATGATGCCCTCCCCTCTGCGACGCGCGGCATGGCCACGACTTGAGCGCCAGCCCTGCCCTGGCCCGGATGCATCGCCTGCATGACTTCAGCCACGGTGCCGAAGTGCTGCACCCGGCCGGCGTCAAGCACCAGCATCTTGTCCATATGCTGGACCAAGGTGCTGCGGTGCGTGATTACGATCACCGTGACCTGTCCATTCAGTGCCTTCAAAGCGTCGGCAAGCGCCAGTTCGCCGGCGCCATCGAGGTTGGAATTCGGTTCGTCCAGCACCAGCAGCTTTGGCTCCCCGTACAGGGCCCGCGCCAAGGCGATGCGTTGGCGTTGGCCGGGCGACAGCATGGCCCCCATGCCGTCGACCTGCGTGTCGTAGCCCTGCGGCAGCGAGAGAATGAGCGCGTGAACCCCGGCGCGTTGCGCAGCCTGCACCACCTTTTCAGAATCGACGACGCCCAGGCGTGCGATATTGTCGGCCACTGTTCCAGCGAACAGTTCCACATCCTGCGGAAGGTAGCCGAGCCAGGGGCCAAGTTCTTCACGCGGCCATTGCGCGAGGTCCACGTCGTCCAGCCGTACTGTGCCATTGTTCGGCGCCCACAGGCCTGTGAGCAGGCGAGCCAGTGTCGACTTTCCGGCACCACTGGCGCCAATAATGGCCAGCGATTCGCCCGCCTCCAGGGAGAGCGACACGCCGGCCAACACCATTCTCTCGCTTTGCGGCGGGCGAAACACCAGACCGTGTGCATGCAGGCGGCCGGTAGGCGCCGGCAGCTTCATTCGCTCCGGCTGCCGCTCGGCGGCAGCCAGCAATTCAGTCAGCCGCCCGAAGCCAAGGCGCGCCTCGGCCAACACGCGCCAACTGCCCACAACCTGCTCCACCGGCGACAATGCACGTCCCAGCAAAACCGTGGTAGCCACCAGGATGCCGGGCGTGCCCTCGCCGCTGATGACAAGGTAGGCGCCCAGCGCCTGCATCAGGACCTGCACCAGTTGACGTGTCATACGCGTGAAGGCGGCCATCGCGACCGACTTGCGTGCGGTTGGCCCCTGCAGTGCGGAGACCCTGGCGTTCAGCTCCCGCCAGCGCCCGAGCAGCGCATCCGCCATGCCCAGCGATTGCACCACTTCCGCATTATGTATCGACGATTCAAGGTAGCGGGTTGCCTTGGCGGCCTCTTTTTGCAGCGCCTCGATGTCGCGCCGCGTAATCCGGTCGTTGAGCACGGCCAGCACCAGCATCAGTACCGAAGCCGCCGCCGCCGCCGCACCCAGCATCGGGTGCGCCAGCCAGATCACGGCAATGTAGACCACTGCCCAGGGCGTATCGAACAACGCCAGCAAGCCTTGTGCCGAAAACAGGCTGCGCAGCGCGGCCACGTCTCGCAGCCCTTCGGACGGCACCTGTTCCGCGCGACGTGCCGAGGTGGCCAGCATGACCTTGGCGACCGCGGGAGACAGATGCTCGGCGATCATGCTGCCAGCCACGCCCTGCAGCCGGCTGCGCAAGTAGTCGAGCATCAGCATCAGGCTGAGGGCCACCAGCATGCCTATCAACAGCACCAGCAAAGTTTCCTTGCTCTGGCTGGCCAGCACACGATCGAAAACCTGCAGCATGAAGAACGCTGGGGCCAGCAGCAACAAGTTGACGAGGAAAGAGAACCCCGCGACAACCAGGAGCGGACGCTTGAGGAGTTGGAAGAGAGGTTTCATGACAATCACCTATCCGGTTAGCAGATCATGAACCAAGCTTGATGTCGTTGTAATCGAAGGTGTCGGCCGGATTGTCCAGTACCACCTTCGCCACCAGCGTGCGGCCGCCCGAACCTTGCCCATCCGAGTCGTAATACAGGTTGCCGGTCACAGTGTCGTAGATCACCCTGACGCCTGCGGCCAACACATCCGTTACCCCACCGCCGGCGGAAGTCGCAAACTCAGACGACGACAGGACGCTGCCCGCCGGGGTCGTGATGCCCGCAAATACCGCAAGCGACAATTCAATCATGTCGCCGTTTGCTAACGATCCCGATGCATTGAAGTCCATGATCGAATCGACCGCGTTGGGCGCAGTGTCGAAGACGAAAGTGTCATTGTCGGCACCACCGGTAAGAGTATCGGAACCCGCGCCGCCGACAATGCGATCGTCGCCAGCCAGGCCGCTGATCGTATCGTTGCCGGCACCACCGCGCAGTTCATCGGCGGCTGCCGAGCCGGTCAAGGTATCAGCGAACGCCGTGCCAATTACTCCTTCAAATCCCGTGTACGTGTCGGTGCCAAGGCCTGCTGCGCTGAACGAACCGGCACCATTGAGTCCCATCGTAAAGGTGATTCCCGCAGTTCCATCGGAGAAGTCGAGCAGGTCATTTCCGCCTTTTCCATCGAGCGTGTCATTGCCCCCACCACCGCGGATGATATCGTTGCCGGCGCTGCCGTTGATGGAATCGTTCGAAGAACTACCGATTACGCCTTCCATGTTTTTATAGGAATCGATGCCGAGGCCACCGGCATTGCCGGTGCTGTTGGCGCTGGAACTCTGTATCAGTGTGAAATTGGCCAGTGCATTGCCGTCGGACAGGTCGAGCATATCCTCGCTGCCGTCGCCGCCATCCATCACGTCATCGCCACTGCCGCCGCGCAGAATGTCGTTGCCGGCGCCACCGGACAAGTCATCGTTGCCCCCCTCACCGACAAGAAGGTCGTTACCTGCGGATCCCTTCAACACGTCTACGGCATTGCCGGACCCGCCGTAGAAGTTGTCGCCTGCCCCGCCACCAGTCACCGTGTCCGGCCCATTGTCAGCATCGATGTAAGAGGCCTGGTAAGTGCCGGCCCCGCTGAGATCAACCGTATCACCATTGCTGCTATTGCTGCTCACTGCCTTTACATCGATCGCCACCGTTCCTGTCGCAGTACCGCCACGACCGTCCGACACAGTGTATTGGAAGCTGCCGACAGAATTGCCAGCCGTATTCCCGCTCTTGAAAGTGATTCCGGTGCCAGTCAACGCGAGGTTGGTGATTCCTGATGCGGTTCCCACGCTGGTAATGGTCAACGCGGCGCCGTCGATATCGGTATCGTTGCCAAGCAACGCGCTCGTCGAAATCGTGACGGTAGTACCGCTCGACACAATGACACGGTCGGCTGTTGCAACCGGGGCGTAGTTATCGTCGACGACGGTGATAGCGGCCGTGTCGGTGGCAGTTGAGAAAGCCGAGCTGCCACCATTGGATGTGGTGCTGACCTTTGTGCCGGCCGCACCGCTGGTGCGATCCCAGGCGCGGAAAGTCACGCCATCGCTGACGGTGCCGTTGAAGTCTGTATTTCCCTGGAAGTAGAGCCGCGTGTTCGCGTCTGCCGACAAGAGCAATGCAGCCGAATTCGACACCGTGCCGACAGCCGTCCAGTTAGTGCCGCCATTGGTGGAATACCACCATGACCCGCTGGTGGAATTCGTGCCGATCAACGCAATACCGGTGAGTGCGCCGTTATCCGCATCGGTCACGTTATCGAGGCCGCCAACCGGTGGATTCAAGTTAACCAGGCTGGACACAAGCGTCCCTACTGCACCGGCGGGTGCTCCGGCATCTTCAATGACATCGGTGAGTACTGGCGATGCAGCAGCGTTCAAGACCGGTGCGTCGTTGGTACCAGTGATCGTGATCGTCGCGCTCTGGGCCACGGTCGCACCTTGCGCATCCTTGACGTTGTAGCTGACAACAATGGTGCTGTTCTCGCCCACAGCAAGGTGATCAAAGGCCCCGTTCGCCGGGTTCACAGTCAGCGTGCTTCCAGCCAGGCTGACTCCAGCTGGCGTGGTACTGGAAACAGCCCCGCCATCGACGCTGTAGCCGACGTTGGCGACACTCAGGGTTGCGGTCTCGCCATCATCGGCATCGCTGGCACCGCTCAGCAGATTCATCGCATAAGAGCCAGCTCCCTCGGCTGCCGTCGAAGTCAATGCAGCGCTGACCACTGGCACGTCATTGGTGCCGTTGATTGTGATCGTCGCGCTCTGGGCCACGGTTGCCCCTTGCGCATCCTTGACGTTGTAGCTGACCACGACGGTGGCATGCGCCCCTGCGGCAAGATGATTGAACGCAGTGTTCGAAGGATCCACGCTTAACGTGCTTCCAACCAGACTCACTCCAGCCGGCGCGGTAGCGGAAACAGCCCCGCCATCGACGCTGTAGCCAACGTTGGCGACACTTAGCGTTGCGGTCTCGCCATCATCGGCATCGCTGGCACCACCCAGCAGGTTCATCGTATATGAGCCAGCTCCCTCTGCTGCAGTCGAAGACAATGCGGCGCTGACCACTGGCACATCGTTGGTGCCGCTGATCGTGATCGTCGCGCTCTGGGCCACGGTTGCCCCTTGCGCATCCTTGACGTTGTAGCTGACCACGACGGTAGCATGCGCCCCTACGGCAAGATGATTGAAGGCAGTGTTCGAAGGATCCACGCTTAACGTGCTTCCAACCAGGCTCACTCCAGCCGGCGCGGTACCGGAAACAGCCCCACCATCGACGCTGTATCCGACGTTGGCGACACTCAGGGTTGCGGTCTCGCCGTCATCGGCATCGCTGGCGCCACCCAGCAGGTTCATCGTATAGGAGCCAGCTCCCTCTGCTGCAGTCGAAGACAATGCGGCGCTGACCACTGGCACATCGTTGGTGCCATTGATCGTGATCGTCGCACTCTGTACCACGGTTGCACCTTGCGCATCCTTGACGTTGTAGCTGACTACGATGGTGGCATGTTCGCCCACTGCCAGATGATCGAAGGCGCCGTGTGCCGGGTTCACGCTCAGCATGTTACCTGCCAGGCTGACGCCTGCTGGTGCGCTGCTGGAACCAGGGCCGCCATCGACACTATAGGTAACATCGGCCACGCTCAAGGTCGTGGTTTCGCCGTTATCCACATCACTGGCACCCGCCAGAAGGTTCAAGCCATACGAACTGTCGCCCTCTTCCTTCTCCGAGGACAACACACCACTCACAACAGGCATGTCGTTGGTACCATTGATCGTGATCGTGGCACTCTGGGCGACGGTCGCACCCTGTGCATCCTTGACGTTGTAGCTCACCACGATAGTGGCTTGTTCACCCACCGCCAGGTGATCGAAGGCGCCATGTACTGGATTCACGCTCAGCATGTTACCAGCCAGGCTTACGCCTGCTGGCGCGCTACCGGAGTCAGGGCCACCATCGACGCTGTAGATGACATCGGCCACGCTCAAGGTCGCAGTTTCGCCGTTATCCACATCGCTGGCGCCAGCCAGCAGGTCCATGTAATACGAACCGTCGCCCTCGTCCTCCTCCGAGGACAGCACACCACTCACAACTGGCGTGTCATTAGTACCGTTGATGGTGATCGTCGCACTCTGGGCCACGGTCGCGCCCTGCGCATCCTTGACGTTATAGCTCACCACGATGGTGGCATGCTCGCCCACTGCCAGATGATCGAAGGCACCATGTACCGGGTTCACGCTCAGTGTGTTACCGGCCAGGCTTACGCCTGCTGGTGCACTGCTGGAACCAGGGCCGCCATCGACACTAGAGGCAACATCGGCCACACTCAAGGTCGTAGTTTCGCCGTTATCCACATCGCTGGCGCCAGCCAACAGGTTCATGTCATACGAACCGTCGCCCTCGTCCTTCACTGAGGTCAAAACTCCACTCACAACTGGCGCGTCATTGGTGCCATTGATCGTGATCGTCGCGCTCTGGGCCACGGTCGCACCTTGCGCATCCTTGACGTTGTAGCTAACCACGATGGTGGATTGTTCCCCCACCGCCAGGTGATCGAAGGCGCCATGTGCCGAGTTCACGCTCAGCATGTTACCAGCCAGGTTGACACCTTCTGGAGCGCTACTGGACGCAGCACCGCCATCGAGGCTGTAGGTAACATCGGCCACACTCAGAGTCACAGTCTCGCCGTCATCCACATCACTGGCGCCAGCCAGCAGGTTCATGTCATACGCACCGTCGCCCTCATCTTTCTCTGATGTCAGAACTCCACTCACAACTGGCACGTCATTGGTGCCAGTGATCGTGATCGTCGCGCTCTGGGCCACGGTCGCACCCTGCGCATCCTTGACGTTGTAGCTGACTACGATGGTGGCATGTTCGCCCACTGCCAGATGATCGAAGGCGCCATGTGCCGGGTTCACGCTCAGCATGTTACCGGCCAGGCTTACGCCTGCTGGTGCGCTGCTGGAACCAGGACCGCCATCGACACTATAGGTAACATCGGCCACACTCAAGGTCGCAGTCTCGCCGTTATCCACATCGCTGGCGCCAGCCAACAGGTTCATGTCATACGAACTGTCGCCCTCATCTTTCTCTGAGGTCAGAACTCCACTCACAACTGGCACGTCATTGGTGCCATTGATCGTGATCGTGGCGCTCTGGGCCACGGTCGCACCTTGTGCATCCTTGACGTTGTAGCTCACCACGATAGTGGCATGTTCGCCCACCGCCAAGTGATCGAAGGCACTGTGTGCCGGATTCACGCTCAACGTGTTACCGGCTAGGCTTACACTTGGAGGATTACCGGCGGCGGCTACACCATCGACGCTGTAGGTGACATCGGCCACACTCAGGGTCGCGGTTTCACCGTTATCCACGTCGCTGGCACCTGCCAGCAGATTCATGTCATACGAACCGTCCCCCTCATCCTTCTCCGAGGACAACACGCCACTCACGACTGGCACATCATTGGTGCCGTTAATCGTGATCGTCGCGCTCTGAGCCACGGTCGCGCCCTGCGCATCCTTGACGTTGTAGCTCACCACCACGATGGCTTTTTCACCCACCGCCAGATGATCGAAGGCGCTGTGCGCCGGGTTCACGCTCAGCATGTTACCGACCAGGCTTACCCCTGCTGATGCACTGCTGGAACCAGGGCCGCCATCGACACTATAGGTAACATCGGCCACACTCAAGGTCGTAGTTTCGCCTTTATCCACATCGCTGGCGCCAGCCAGCAGGTCCATTTCATACGAACTGTCGCCCTCATCCTTCTCCGAGGACAACACGCCACTAACGACTGGCGCGTCATTGGTGCCGTTGATCGTGATCGTGGCACTCTGGGCCACGGTCGCGCCCTGCGCATCCTTGACGTTGTAGCTCACCACGATGGTGGAATATTCCCCCACCGCCAGGTGATCGAAGGCGCTGTGTGCTGGATTCACGCTCAGTGTGTTACCGGCCAGGCTTACGCCTGCTGGTGCGCTACCGGATCCAGGACCACCATCGAGGCTGTAGCTGACATCAGCCACACTCAGGGTCGCAGTCTCGCCGTTATCCACATCGCTGGCACCAGCCAGCAGATTCATGTCATACGAACTGTCGCCCTCGTCCCTCTCCGAGGACAGCACACCACTCACAACTGGCGCATCATTGGTGCCATTGATCGTAATCGTAGCGCTCTGGGCCACTGTCGCATCCTGCGCGTCCTTGACGTTATAGCTCACCACGATGGTGGCATGCTCCCCAACTGCCAGATGATCGAAGACACCATGTGCTGGATTCACGCTCAGTGTGTTACCGGCCAGGCTTAAGCCTGCTGGTGCGCTGCTGGAACCAGGGCCGCCATCGACACTATAGGTAACATCGGCCACACTCAAGGTCGTAGTCTCGCCGTTATCCACATCGCTGGCGCCAGCCAGCAGGTCCATGTCATGCGAACCGTCGCCCTCATCCTTCTCCGAGGACAACACGCCACTCACAACTGGCACGTCATTGGTGCCATTGATCGTGATCGTCGCGCTCTGGGCGACGATTGCACCTTGCGCATCCTTGACGTTATAGCTCACCATGATGGTGACGTGTTCGCCCACCGCCAGGTGATCGAAGGCGCCGTGTGCTGGGTTCACGCTCAGCATGTTACCGGCCAGGCTCACACCTGCCGGTGCGCTACTGGACGCCACGCCGCCATCGAGGCTGTAGGTGACATCGACCACATTCAGGGTCGCAGTCTCGCCGTTATCCACATCACTGGCGCCAGCCAGCAGGTTCATGTCATACGAACCGTCGCCCTCATCCTTCTCTGAGGACAACACGCCACTCACAACTGGCGCGTCATTGGTACCGTTGATCGTGATCGTCGCGCTCTGGGCCACGGTCGCGCCTTGCGCATCCTTGATGTTGTAGCTGACCACGATGGTAGCATGCGCCCCCACAGCCAAATGGTTAAAGGCAGTGTTCGAAGGATCCACACTCAACGTGCTTCCAACTAGGCTCACTCCAGCCGGCACGGTACCGAAAGTACCTCCGCCATCAACGCTGTAGCCGACATTGGCGACGCTCAGGGTTGCAGTCTCGCCATCATCGGCATCGCTGGCGCCACCCAGCAGATTCATCGTATAAGAGCCTGTTCCCTCTGCTGCAGTCGAGGACAATGCAGCGCTGACCACTGGCACATCGTTAGTGCCATTGATCGTAAGCGTAGCGCTTTGGGCTACCGTCGCACCTTGCGCGTCCTTCACGTTGTAATTCACGACGATGGTGGCATGTTCACCCACCGCCAAGTGATCAAAGGCGCTGTGTGCCGGATTCACGCTCAGCATGTTATCGGCCAGGCTTACGCCTGGAGGTACACCAACGACCGCTACCCCGTCGACGCTGTAGCTAACGCCATCTACGCTCAAGTTCGCGGTCTCGCCGTGATCGACATCGCTCGCACCGGCCAGCAGGTTCATCGTATATGAAACACTGCCCTCGGCTTTCACCGACGTCAGCGCGGCGCTGACCACCGGTGCGTCGTTAGTGCCGGTGATCGTAATCGTGGCGCTCTGGGCGACAGTCGCACCTTGGGCATCCCTGATGTTGTAGCTGACCACAACGGTGGTATGTTCGCCCACAGAAAGGCTATTGAAAGCGTTGTGCGAAGAATCGACACTCAGCGTATGCCCGGCCAAGCTTACCCCTTGAGGTATGCCGACGACCGCCACACCATCGACGCTGTAGCTAACGCTATCCACACTCAGCGTCGCGGTCTCGCCGTGATCGGCATCGCTCGCACCGGCCAGCAGGTTCATCGCATAGGGCCCACTGCCCTCCGCCTTCACGGACGAAAGCGCGGCGCTGACTACAGGCACATCGTTAGTACCATCAATGGTGATCGTTGCACTTTGGGCTACAGTCGCACCTTTCGCGTCCTTCACCATATAGCTGACCACGATAGTGGAATGTTCACCCACAGCCAATTGATTGAAGAAACCGTTCGACGGGTCCACACTCAACGTGTTTCCAGTCAGACTGACGCCTGCTGGCGCGGTACTGGAAACAACCCCGCCATCGACGCTGTAACCGACACCATCCACGCTCAGTGTTCCAGTTTCCCCGTGATCGGCATCGCTCGCACCGGCGAGCAGATTCATGGTGTACGGCCCGCTGCCCTCGGCCGCTGTCGAAGACAACGCTGCGCTGACTACTGGTGCGTCATTACTGCCCATGATCGTGATGTTCACAACTTTGACTGCCCCATCGGCCGTTCGCACAGTGATGGTGTCGCTCAGAGTCTCGTTTTCCCTAAGTTCCTGTACACGGCTATCTGCGTTGTTCAGTGTGTACTTCCACACGCCATTCGATGTGACGCTGTAGGAACCGTAGTTGGCTGCTGCGCCGGGGTTCACGGCTTGAAAAAGATTGTCGGCACCGTTCAAGTCGTCTGAATAAAGCACGCCGCTAACAATCGGGGTTCCAGCGTTTGAATTGCCTACGCCCCCGGCCTCTACGGCCATACCTGCAGCATTGCCGGTAATCAGCGACGTGAGGTAATCGACCTGGACGTAGTCACCACCGGTCTGTGGCTGCACCCACACGGCCAGCTTCTCCATCATCTGCACCGTCAGTGTGGAAGTCCCGAAAGTGAACACGAAGTCGCTGGCAGAACCATTCGACACTTCGCCCTGCGGGTTCGCTTTGACGGTCGAGAGAAACTTCACGTACTTTTCCAACTCCAAGCGTACGGTTGAATCTGTCCATTGATCGAATGTCAGCAGAATCCGAACCGTATCAACTCCTGCGCCGCCGGTGTACACATCCTTGGAGCCCCCGAGATTCTCAGAAACGTTATAGATCAAGGTGTCGTTTCCTGCTCCTCCATTGACCTGGTCGCTGCCGCCGCCACCGTTGACCACGTCATCACCATTGCCGCTATTGATGATGTCACTCCCGCTGGTGCCGGTGATCGTGTCGCTCCCGTTGGATCCGGTAATGGTGCCCATGTTCTTCTCCCAGGTTACGCCGGCGCGCCGGTGAATAGTTAATTATTAGAAAACATTGGTACTTTGAATCCACAATCAGTGACTGTGAGGCACCAAACTTTCCCATCTCCAATCAATATCAATTTATCAGTTGTTATTGCGTAGACGCATGAGGGCGATGTCCTCTTTTCGATGGGCGCAAAAACCCATCAATAGCCGGGCAAAGCAGGGCATTTGTCACGTTTCGTTAGGGAATCATCTTGCGAGTGCAAGAATTAGCGCATGCGAACATGCCAAACCGCAGCGGGCGTTTAGCCGCCTGCGAAATCGCCAGTGGTTGACAGCGCAGGGAAAACCCCGCATAATGCGGGGCTCCGGTGATATAGCTCAGTTGGTTAGAGCATAGCATTCATAATGCTAGGGTCGGTGGTTCAAGTCCACCTATCACCACCAAGATTAATCAAGAGAGCCTGATCCGGAAACGGTTCAGGCTTTTTTGTTTCGCCCTCCAGATCATGAAGAAGATCGTTTCGCTCGCCACGTTTTCCGTGGCCTGCATTTTGCCTATGCACTCGCAAGCCAGCGAGCAAATCAATGGGATCGAGGTCTCCGAAGCACCGATCGCAGTTGCGGAATACTGCCCGAGCGAATGGCGAAAATCATCAGTATTGAATCGCGAGGAAGGAGTAGTGTCTTTGCTGGTCCTGGTCGATGCAGATGGTTCCGCCGCCGATGTCACGCTGCACGAGACCAGCGGATTCCGCGATCTCGACAAGGCAAGCGCCGAAGCAGTTCGCAAGTGCCGATTTGTCCCCGCAAAGAAAGATGGACTGGCGGTTAAAACGTGGTTTCGGCTCAGCCATCATTGGAAGGCTGGCGCATTTGCCTCCCCTATTACCAACCGCCCGCCATGCGAACCTCCGGCTTGGCCTCGTGAAGCCTTGATCAACAACCAGCAAGGCTCAGTAACCCTGCGATTCATGGTCGAAGTCAACGGGGAAATTTCCGCATATGAGATTGTTCGCTCCAGCGGTTATCCCGTATTGGATACCGCCGCCGGTGCGGGCATTGCCAAATGCTGGTTCCGGCCCAAGTCCGAGGACGGCAAGCCGATCAAGGGTTGGCAGCAAATGGAATATCGCTGGGTATTGAACTAGGAAAGTATCACCACCAAAGGCTGACCAGGAATGGCCTGAACCGGCAACGGTCCAGGCCATTCTTGTTTTCAATCCGGTCCGGCAACCGCAAATCCCTAACCAGTCCAAAGTGCTCCAGTGTCCGCAAGACCCACCAGCCAGGATCCCATTCCCCGTCCGCCAGCCCTAGCCTCGCCGAATGCGGGAAGGCGTGGTGATTGTTATGCCAGCTCTCGCCCATGGTCAGCAGGGAAGTCCAGCGGATGTTACGGCCCTGAACTGCGGCGCCGTCCACCTCATATGACATGTCACCGTGGTTATGGGCGAAATAGCCGATCAGCCAATGGCCAGTCACCCCGGCGACGATGCGGGCGCATACGCCCCAGTACACAAAGGCCCATCCCCCCCATAAATAGAACAGCACTGCCAGCGGCAATTGCTGCAGCATCCATGTCCGTTCCAGAAACCGGTAGAACGCGTCTCCGGCAATACGCTGCTCAATGTGGATCGCTGGCGGGTTGTCCAGCAACAGGTCGCAATGTAACTGCCACCAGGCGTCGCGCCAGAATCCCGCGCCATGCCGCAAATACGGGTGGCAATCGGACCGGCGCTGGGCGTAATCGCGCAACTCGTGCTGGCGCAGCAAGCCAATCGGTCCGGCCAGGCCCACTTGCACGCCGATCCAGACCAGCAGGTACTCCAGCCATTTGGGGCACGCAAAGCTGTTATGAATCAGTTTGCGATGGCTTCCCAGCGAATGCCCGAACAGCAGCACAAAAGCCGTGGCGGCGGCGAACAGCGCCATAGCCGGCCACTGTGGATACGCAAGCGCGCCATATACCGCACCGCCCCACATCGCTGCCAGCCAGAGCGACTTCGCTGGCGAATAACGAACCTGGCCGGCGCAAACCTCCGCCAAGTCCGCGCTTGCGACGCGATGATTCCTGATGACGTTACGAATTTTTCTCATGCTGGCCTCCCTTTTTTGCCACGGCCATTGCCTGCGACCCGTACAGGTAAGCAAGGAGTTGGCGGCGCGGTTTCGACGCGGGCGCCTCGAACACCTTATCGAGCTCCATGATTTAACAATTAACTAATTCGTTAATAGTTAAGTCGATTTTGGGGTCAATGTCAAGCAGCCAATAAACTCAGGGGAATTGCCGCGCCGCTGCCGGTTCAGATGCCGGCGACCTGGCCGCAGGCGTCGCGCAGCTCGCCCGCGTCGTCAGGAAGCTCGACGCCGGCGTTTCGTTGCCGTCACTCCATGTCGCCCTTTTTCCTGGTAACGAAAACTTCAAGATATTCACCATCTATTCCCAGGCTTCTGTCCCTGATGATGTAAGTAGTCGTCGTGGAGCCCGACCAGGAGTTCATTAGCTCTTCAAAGTCATCTCCATAGTCCCACGTCACCAGCGCCTTCCCGTCGCCAACCGGGTTGCCGTGGTAGCTTTCCTCCAGCAGATATTCGATTTGATTGCCTTGCAACCGTGCTCGCGGATAGCTCTTGCGGAGACCCTTGTGCTTGGGGGCAGTAAATACATGCACTCCACCAGGTTTAAGGACTCGGGTTATCTCGCTGGCCGCGCGAGCTGGATCGAATATGTGCTCAAAGACATCCTGGGTAATGAAGATATCGAACGTATGATCCGGGAACGTAAGCGATTCCAGGTTTTCACACCGCACCCCGTTAAAAAACGTCCCTTCGGCGACCCCCTCGAAGTATTGCGAGGACGAATAAGACGCGCAGTACCGTGAAATCAGTTCGTTCGATGGCGAGGACTCGTGCACGTTCTTTTCTTCCCACCCCTGGAAATAGGTATCGAGCACATGCTGGATATGGCGTTGCCGAGGAATAGAGAAACAGTTGGAGCACAAATACTGATCCCGCAACCAAGATCCCTTGATTTCAAATACAGTTTGCTGTCTGCAACAGTGACAATATCCGGGATTCATTACCCCGGACAGTTCGGGAACTGACCTGCCTCGCTCCACAGAAAATTGCGCAACTTCTTGCCTTAGTCGATCACGCTCGATCACTATCGGGCCAAAAACAGGTGATCGCAAGGCTATTGATTTGAGAATTTTTGGATACACTCAGCGCCCCATAGAATCTGAAAGTCAATTACCGCCGCAGGACATCCTCCCGACAGGGGAAAGGATGAGATGGCGCTAGGATCAAATTGCAAAATTGGGGCACCGGACAAGCTGCCCATATGACGCTCGGGAATTACATGGCCAACTCGTTAATAATTATGTAATTCCAGGTGCCGTGTCAAGTACAACACTTGAACAAGTACCACGGTCGGGTGGGAGCTTCCTGGACTGCGCCGCAGTCCGTAGATGGCAGCGTTTCAGGCGCCAGCGATCCGGCCAAAGCCTTCTCGCAGCTCGTCAGCGTCTTCAGGCCGGACGACGCGCGCCACTTCCTTGCCATCTTTCAGGAAGATCACGGTCGGCCATAGTTTGACGCGGAAGGCACGACCCAGCACTCGGCCCGGACCGTCTTCCACCTTGAAATGAGGGATGTTGGCGTACTCGCGGTATGCCTCGGCGATTGCGGACTGGGCGCCGCGGCAATAGCCGCACCAGTTGGTGCCGAATTCCAGCACCGCAGGTCCGGTGAGCGCATCAATGTCAGCCCGGGTGGGCTGCTCAGTCTTGTACACAGTTTCCATCATGCGGCCCACCTTAACATGATCCAGCGGGCTTATGCGCCCGGCTGGATCTTGCCATCAACCACGCGCGGCACGTTTTGCGGATTGCTGCTGGCCAGGGTCGACGGCAGCGCCCATTCCGGCGCATCCTGGTAGCACACCGGGCGCAGGAAGCGGTCGATGGCGGTCGCGCCGACCGAGGTGCTGCGTGGATCGGAAGTCGACGGGAACGGGCCGCCATGCACCATGGCGTGCGCTACTTCGACGCCGGTCGGGAAGCCGTTGAACAAGATGCGGCCTGCCTTGCGCTCCAGCGTTGGCAGCAGGCCTGCGGCGATCTCGCGGTCGTCGGCGGTGGCGTGTACGGTGGAGGTCAACTGGCCTTCCACATGTTCCGCGATGCGGCGCAGGTCAGCGGCGTCGCGGCAGCGCACCAGCACTGAACTAGGGCCGAAGTTCTCGTCTTCCAGCGCCGGCGTGGACAGGAAAGTGTCGACGTCGGTGCTGTACAGGTGCGGTTGCGCCGCGCAGGCGGTGCTGCCCGCGCCGCCTTGTGCCAGCAGTTCCACCTTGTCCAGCGAGGACAGTTTGCCAACGCCGGCTTGGTATGACTTGTGGATGCCTGGGGTCAGCATGGTGGTCGATGGCTTGGCTTGCACCGCAGCCGCTGCCGCAGCGGAAAATTCGTCCAGTTCGGGGCCTTCCAGGCCGATCAGCAGGCCCGGGTTGGTGCAGAACTGGCCGGAGCCCATGGTCAGCGAATCGGCAAAGCCTTGTGCGATGCGCGCAGCGCCGGCTTTCAGCGCGCCCGGCAGCAGGAACACTGGATTGATCGATGCCATTTCGGCGTACACCGGGATCGGCTCCTTGCGGGCCTGGGCGATACGCACCAGTGCCAGGCCGCCGCCGCGCGAGCCGGTGAAACCGACTGCCTTGATGGCCGGGTGCGCCACCAGGTCGCCGCCGACCTGCACGTCGCCGATCACCAGCGAGAACACGCCTTCATGCAGGCCGCAGTCGGCCACGGCTTTCTGGATCGCCTTGCCCACCAGTTCGGAAGTGCCTAAATGCGCAGGATGCGCCTTGACGACCACCGGGCAACCGGCGGCCAGTGCCGATGCGGTATCGCCGCCGGCCACCGAGAACGCCAGCGGGAAGTTGGAAGCGCCGAATACGGCGACCGGGCCGACGCCGATCTTGCGCATGCGCAGGTCCGAGCGTGGCGGCACACGTTCCGGCAAGGCGGAGTCCAGCGTCGCGCCCAGGAACAGGCCATCGCGCACAACCTTGGCAAACAGGCGCAGCTGGTTGACGGTGCGGCCACGTTCACCTTCCAGGCGGGCCTGCGGCAGGCCGGATTCCTGCATGGCGCGCTCGATCAGTTGCGGGCCGATGTCGAGGATGTTCTGCGCGACCTGCTCCAGGAATTGGGCACGCTTTTCCAGCGTGGTTTCGCGGTAGGAGTCGAATGCTTGCACCGCCAGCTCACAGGCGCGCTGCAGGTCGGCCGGCGTAGCCATGCCAAATGCTGGCTCGATTTCGATATTGCGGGCCGGGTCGGTAGCCTTCATCTGGCCTGCGCTGCCTTTGACGGCGGCTTTTCCGATCAACATTTCACCTGCGATCTGCATGCTTTGCTCCTTGATTTATTGGGGTCGGCAGGGCCGAAAGTTTACTTGAATTTGGCGCACGGGTCTGTGCGCTTTTGCGCAGCAACCTTGCGGATTTCGTCATAGCTGCCCTGCAGTCCATCAGGCTCGATAAAGCCGACAGTGCGGAGATTCAGCTTGGGTTCAATCGCATTCAGCCAACGCGGCACGCCGATGTCCTTGCGCACATGGCCGTTGCCGGCGATGAGGACCACGTCGCGCGGCTGCTGCTGGCGGATCAGCTTGGCCATCCAGATATCGCGCGCCACCTGGGCGTTGACCATGCCGGGCAACAGCATGTCCGGCGCCATATTGCAATGGCCTTCCTGGATCGCCTTTTCCTGGCCGCGGCGCAGGTCCGAAGGCAGGGGGTCTTTCAGCTTGTAGGCGGCAACGGTGGCGGCATCGAAACTGGAGGCGACGCCGTCACGCACCACTTTCGACGCATCGCTGCGCGACAGGTTGACGGCCACCAGCGGCAGGTGGTTGCTCAGCGCGAGCTGGATGATCGGGTGGTAAAGCTGCCAGTCCCACCCTTTCTTGCTCATGACGTTGATCAGGCAGGAAGCGTCGAGGCAGCCCTTCTGCGCTTCGTCCAGCAAGCCTTGCGATTCGCGGTCGAACTGCTCCATCGCGATGACGGGACGCCAACCCGCCTCCACCCGCTGGCGCAAGTCGTCGAAGCGCAGCTTGTGGCCTTCCTTGTTGTCGTGCACCTCGCCGAGCAAGAGCACTTGCGGGTTGGAGGCGGTGGTGGGTGCCGTGTAGGTAACGGTTTGTTTGCTGCTGCAGCCGGCCAAAGCCAGGCCGGCCAGCAGCAGTGCGATGGTGTATGGCTTCATCGATGCGTGGTCAGGCTTTCCTCGAAAGCGTCTAGTCTAACAGGGCATGGATGGCTTTGCCGATCACCTCGGCGTGGGTCTCCAGCGCGAAATGGCCGGTGTCGAGCAATTGCACGATGGCCTTCGGGTTATCGCGGCGATAGGCTTCGGCGCCCGGTGGAGTGAAGAACGGGTCGTTTTTGCCCCAGATCGCCAGCGTCGGCACCTGAGCCTGGCGGAAGAACTCCTGGAACACCGGGTACAGCTCGAGGTTTTTGCGATAGTCGTAGAACAGTTCGAGCTGGATGTCGATATTGCCAGGGCGCGCCATCAGGGCCGCATCGAGGGTGTAGGACTCGGGCGCCACGCTGGCCGGATCGGCGACACCGTGGGTGTATTGCCATTTGGTCGCCTCCGGCGTCAGGAAGCCGCGCATCACGTTGGTGTTTTCTTCGTTCGGGTCAGCCCAGTGTTTGCGCATTGGACTCCAGCCATCGCTCAAGCCTTCCAGGTAGGCATTGCCGTTCTGGGAAATCAGGGCGGTAATGCGTTCCGGTTTGGCGGCTGCCAGCCGCAGCCCCACCGGAGCGCCGTAGTCGAACACGTACAGCGCGAACTGATCCAGCCTGATGGCCTGCAGGAAGGCTTCCATGGTGCGGGCCAGGTTGTCGAAGGTGTATTCGTAGTTGCGTTCCGCTGGCACCTCGGTGAAGCCGAAGCCTGGCAGGTCGGGGGCGATGACGCGGTATTTGGTCGCCAGCAACGGGATCAGGTTGCGGAACATGTGGGAACTGGTGGGGAAACCGTGCATCAGGAGGATAACCGGCGCATCCGGGGCGCCTGCTTCGCGGTAGAAGATGTTGACGCCGTCGGCCTGGATGGTACGGTTCATAATTAACCTCTTAAAGTTAGTTTTAATGGTTACCAGATTACTCCGACTGCGTAACTTGTCAAGCATTATTTTGATGGTTACAATGAAAATCAGGAGGATAGGAAAATGATCGAGTTTTATGGCGACCATCCCGCGCTGGATTTGATGAATACCGTCGTGCAGGGTGAGGAAACCTGGCATGACGATGCCGGCGTCATGGCATGGCTGGCGGCGGCCGGGCAGATCGCGGCGCAGCAAGGTGCCCCCGGCATGCCGGGCGAGCTGCTGGCGGCGGCACGCGCCTTGCGCGAGACAATCCGCGCCGCCGTGGCAGCGCGCAAAGCCGGCAAGCGCGTTGACGTCGGCGCGCTGAACGCGGCGCTGGCCCACGCCGAGCGCCATATGGTGCTGGTGGAAGAAAGTGGGGGCGGATTGTCGATGCAGGCCCGTTACGCTGCCCGCACGCCGCAACAGCTAATGGCGCCGTTGGCGGAGGCGGCGGCACACTTGCTGGCCACCGTCGACTTCAAACTGGTGCGCAAATGCGAGGACCACGCCTGCACGCTGTGGTTCCTGGACCGTACCAAGTCGCACCGCCGCCGCTGGTGCAGCATGGCGCTCTGCGGCAACCGCAACAAGGTCGCGGCCTTCCGCCAGCGCCAGCAGGAAGGCTAGCGCAGCAGGAAGTCGACAAAGCTGCGCACCCGCAGCGACAAATGGCGCGCATGCGGGTAGATCAGGTAGAAGGGACGCGCGCAGCCGCCGTGCTGCGGCAGCAGTTCGACCAGCGCCCCGCTAGCCAATTCGCGCTCCACCGCAAAGCGATAGGTCTGCGCGATACCGCCGCCATGCAGGGCCAGCGTGCCCATACCGAGAAAGTCTTCCGCACACACGATCGCATCGCTGCCCGCCAGTTCAAGCTCCGCGCCGTCGCGCATGAACTGCCAGGGGATCAGCCGCCCTGTGCTGGGCAGCGCAAACTGGATGCAGTCATGCTGGGCCAGCTCCTCCAGTGATTTCGGCTTGCCGCGCCGCTTCAGGTAAGCAGGCGCTGCGACCAGCACCAGCGCGGCATCCTCCAGTTTGCGCGCGATCAGGGTCGAATCCTGCGGCGCGCGCCCGCGCACCGCCAGGTCATAACCCTCCTCCGCGAAATCGATATTGCGGTTGCTGATGTGAACTTCCACCTGCACCTCCGGAAACTGCAGGCGGAATCCCGCTATGCGTTCCAGCAAACGGTAATGCGCATATGGCGTCGGCACGCTGATACGCAGCTTGCCGGATGGCGCGGCCTGCTGGCCTGTCACTTCGCGTTCGGCTTCCACCAGCTGCGACAGCGCTTGCCTGCACTGCTCGAAGTACACCCTGCCGCCATCGGTCATGCGGATCTGACGCGTGGTGCGCACGAACAGGCGCACCCCGAGGCGCTCCTCCAGCCGCGAGATCGAACGGCTGACCGCCGCCGGCGTCACGCCAGCCACCGCCGCTGCGGCGGTGAAACTGCCCTGTTCCCCCGCCAGCACGAACAGCTCGATGCTACCCAATTGCATATCCTCGAAATGGCGCTGCATTCATTACCCCGTGTATCAAGTCAATTGCCGAAAGTCATATTTATCTACCCCAACGTCATAAGTATAGTGGACTCACCGTAACCCAACTCAAGGAGTTTCAAATGACTAAGACAGCAATCATCACCGGCGCTTCCAGCGGCCTCGGTTTTGCCATCGCCAAGGCCTACCTGGCGCGCGGCTACAACGTGGTCGGCAACGCCCGCACCATGGACCGCCTGCAAACCGCGGCTGCGCAACTGGGCAACCCGGCCAACTTCCTGGCGGTGGCCGGCGATATCGCCTCCCCTGCCACCGCCAAGGATCTGTTCGAGCAGGCCGCCGCACGGTTCGGCAAGGTCGACATCCTGGTGAATAACGCCGGCATCTTCATTGCCAAGCCGACCGTCGACTACACCGAAGCGGAAACCGACGCCCTGGTGGCGACCAACCTGAAGGGCTTCCTGTTCCCGGCGCAGGAAGCAGTGCGCCATATGGAGGCCAACGGCGGCGGCCATATCGTCAACATCACCGCCAGCCTGGGCGTGACGCCCGCCAAGGCGACGGCCCTGCTGCCGGTGCTGATCAAGGGCGGCCTGAACATGGCGACCCGTGCCCTGGCGCTGGAGGTGGCAAGCAAGAACATCAAGGTGAATGCGGTGGCGCCGGGCATCATCAGCACCCCGCTGCATAGCCAGGATGCCGGCACCCAGGAATTCCTGAAAGGCTTGGTGCCGACCCACAAGATGGGCACGGCCGAAGACATCGCCGACGCGGTGCTCTACCTGACCGATTCGACCTTCATCTCCGGCCATGTGCTGACCGTCGACGACGGCGCCGCAGCCGGCAACTGGTAGTCAAAGGAGTACGACATGCCCTACGTGAACATCAAAGTCACCCGCGAACAAGGCGGCCCGACCAAGGAACAGAAGAAGGAACTGATCGTCCGCACCACCCGCATGCTGCAGGAGGTGCTGGACAAGGACCCGGCCACCACCTTCGTCATCATCGACGAAGTGGAGACCGATAGCTGGGGAGTGGGATATGAATCGGTGACCGAGCGCCGGGCGCGCCAGTCATAAGCCGCAAACGCTGTGGATATTGCTGAATGCGACACCACCGACAATGGCGCGGCCAATGCAACTGACCTTCTGCCAGCCATTGTCGGCCACAGCAAAGCCGCCGATTACCAGGGCCAGGACCACGGCACCGAGGATCACGGCACCTCTTATTGAATCGCTAATCTTCATTGTGCGTCTGACAAAATCATCGATAAGCGATTTTAGACGCTCAGTGCGCCAGCCGACAACTAATTATTTGCCATCGCGTGCAATTTGCTGATGGTGTTCCAGTTGCGCGAGGTAACCGCGTCGCCCAGCGCCTTGCCCATCGCGGCGGCAGCGCGGCTGCTCAGCACCCCGTCCGGGCACCAGATGTAGGCGGCATGCCGGCCCAGCGCAAACGCTTCCGGCTGCCAGCTTTGGCGCGCCAGCGGTTCCAGCTTCCCGCGGTCTTCATCAGGTTTGTTGAGCACAGCCACCACCAGGCGCGAATGATCGTTCGACACATTCTGCAGGCTGTTTTCCTTGACGATCTCGGCCAGCTGGGCTGCCTCGATCACGGTAACTTTGGCCGGCACGCCGAGTTTCAACACCAGCGCTTCCTCGATGCGCAGTGCGCTGTCGGCGGCATCCGTGCTGCTGCAATCGAACACGACGTTGCCGCTGTTGAGCAGCGTGCGCACGTCGCTATAACCCATATCGCTGAGTACCTTGCGCAAGTCGGCCATCGCAATGCGTTTTGCGCGTCCGACATTAATACCGCGCAGCAAGGCTATCAGGCGCTGCTTATCCATAACATTCCTCCCTGCATGGCTTCAGTATGCGGCAGATGCCGCATCGGCGGCGCTCAGCTCACGGACGGAGCATGCAGTGGGGCATCGGGATGCTTGTCCTCGTTCTCTTCGCCCGGCGTCACGCGCGGAATGCGCAACACGAAGCTGGCGCCTTTGCCCTGCGTGCTCGAGACCGAAATGGTGCCGCCGAACTGCTTGACGATCAGGTTGAAGACAATGTTCAGGCCAAGGCCGGTGCCGCCCTGCCCGCGCCGGGTGGTGACGAAGGGGTCGAACACCTTGTCCAGCATATCGGGGGCAATACCCTTGCCGTTGTCGACCACCTGCATTTCAATGATCTCGCCTTCGGGGATCACGTTGATATCGATATTGCCTGCACCCTCGGGCTCGAAGGCGTGTTCGACGCAGTTCAGCGTAAGGTTGGTGATGACCTGGGCCAGCGCGCCGGGGTAGCTGTCCAGCACGATGTCGTCGGGGCAGTTGATTGCGACCACGATGCGGGTCTTCTTCAGCTTGGGCTGCAGGCTGGACACCACTTCGCCGATATATTCTTTCAGCTCGAAGCGGCGGCGCGCTTCGCTGACCTGGTCGACCGCGATCTGCTTGAAGCTGTGGATCAGGTGCGCCGCGCGGTAGGCATTGTTCATGATCAGGCGCGCGCTTTCGCCGGCCGTGTCGATGTACTTCTGGATTTCCGATTTCCTCACCTGGCCGGCCTTCATCGACTGGTCGACGGCGGTGGTGGCATCCATCAGCACCGAGGCGCTGGTCAGCGCGATGCCGACCGGCGTATTGATTTCATGCGCCACCCCGGCCACCAGCGAGCCCAGCGACGCCAGGCGTTCGGCCTGCAGCAGCGATTCCTGGGTGCGCCGCAGGTCGTCCAGCGCCTGCGCCGTTTCCTGCGCCGAGCGGCGTGCCAGGTCCTCCGCTTCGCGGGTGCGCTTGATGATCGATTTCACCTTGCGCTGGATGGCGTTGAAACCGCGGATCACATCGCCCAATTCATCGCTGCGTTTTTCCGGCAGCTCCTCCACTTCATCGGAACCGCGCGTCGCCAGCTCGAACAAGCCGTCGCGCAGCTTCTTCAACGGATCGAACACGATGCGCAGCGAGAGCGCCAGCGCCACCACCAGGATCAGGTCCAGTGTCAGTACTTCCACCACCTTGCGCCGCACTTCGGCGGCCAGCGTGGCATCGATCTGGGCGCGGCTGAAATTGACCACCACGCGGCCCACGATCACCGGCTTCAAGGCACTGCCGGCGGCGCCGGCATCGCGGTATGCCAGGTCGGCCACCACCGGCGCTCCCGGCACGGTGGTTTCCGATTCGATCGGGGCGATGCTGCCGTCGTCCTTGCGGCGCTTGCCGGAGAACAGGCCGACCGAGGTGTCATAGACGCGGATCGCGACCAGTTCCGGCGGCAGCATCTCGGCTGCCACGATATTGTCGACCTTGGCCTTGTCGAGGTCCCACAGGGCAGATGGCAGGCTGGTCTGCAAACGGGTCAGCACCCCTTCGCGCAGGCGCTGGTTGGCCACTTCCAGTTCATGGCCCAGGCTGTACTGCGCGTAAGTACCGGAAATGCCCAGCACAACGGTGACGATCACCACGAACAGTGCGGTCAGCCGGCCTTGGATACCAAACATTCACTCCCTCCCCGAATTCCCACCAATGTAAGGGATGGAGTGTTGCTTGGCAAGATTTTAAGGATGATGGCTTTCCATCACTGAGGTAAGATTTGCTTTGCATACAATGGAGAACAAAATGACGGGCACATACCGCCACCTGCCCCTCGCTAAAGTCGAGCCTGGCATGGTGCTTTCAGACGAACTGCTGGACACCCATGGCCAGGTCCTGCTGCCGGCAGGCGCCGTGCTGACCGAGCGCATGCTGGAGCGCTTGCTGGACCACGGCATCGAGTCGCTGGCCGTGGTGGACGACAGCCCGCCCGACCCGGCGCAGAGCGCCGCCGAGCGCGAAGCCCAGCTGGCGCGCATCGGCGTATTGTTCCGCCGCCACGACCCGGCCAATGCTGAGGATTGGGCAGCCAATGTGCTGCGCACCCTGGTCACCGAATTCCGCGTCGGCAAGGAGGGAGCATGAGCGAACAGCTCAGTTACGACGATGTGGTGAAAAACCTGGACGACCTGCCGTCGCTGCCTGCCGTGGTGATGGAGTTGCTCAACAGCGTGGACCAGGAAGAAATCGATATCGCGGTGCTGGCCAAGAAGGTGTCGCATGACCAGGCCCTGACCGCCAAGACGCTGCGCCTTGCCAACTCTTCGCTGTTTGGGCTGCAGGTCAAGGTGACCACGATCCAGCAAGCGATCACCTTCCTCGGTTTCCAGAGCACGCGCAACCTGATTACGGCCGCGGCCGTTACCGGCTGCTTCGCCGGCAAGACCTGCCCCGGCTTCGAGCACCATATGTTCTGGCGCCACTCGATCGCCACCGCGGCTTGCGCCAAGGTGCTGGCGCGCCACGTGCGCTTCAACCAGGATTACGCTTTCACGGCAGGCCTGCTGCACGATATCGGCCGCCTGGTGCTGGTATCGACCTTCCCCGACTTGTATGCGGAAGTGATCGCCTACCAGAAGGAGACTGACTGCTTTACGCTGGAAGCGGAACGCGCCGTGCTCGGCATCGACCATGTCGAAGCCGGACTGGCGTTGGCGGAACACTGGAATTTTTCGGATACGATGCGGCTGGCGATTGCCGGACATCATGAACCAGGAACGCCGGGAGCCGGCTTCCTGGCTGCCATCGTGCACGTGGCCGACGCGTTGGTGCACGCGCTGGACCTGGTGCGGAAACCGGACGACCTGGTGCCGCCCGTTTCCCCGATTGCCTGGAAAGCGCTCAACCTGAGCGAAGACACTTTCCTGCACCTGTTCCGCGAAACGGAACTGCAATATGAAGAAATTGCCTTGGTGCTGATGGCTTGAAACGCCGCCGCGCTTAGTGCGCGCTGGCCTGCGGCATGCCGCCCTGGGTCGACGCGCCGACTGGCTTGTCTTCCGGTTTCGGCCGGCCTTGCGCATCCGACAGGCGGTACTTGGTGCGGCGGTCGCCCATCAAGTCACGCAATTCGCGGATGCTCATGCCTGTCACTTCATGCATGCGGATCAGCAGTGAAGCGCCGACCGGCAAACGGTGGTGACGGATTTTACTGATTACGGGTGGTGCGACTTCCAGCATGCGCGAGAGCGCCGCGTCGTTCTTCAATTGCATTTTGCCGAGCAGGATGTCGAGCAGGTGATTCGGGTTGTAGCTTTCCTGCGAAGCGAGAGCGTGGTGTGCCATGGTAATCCTCTCTTGACAGTGAGTGTTGAGGAAAGGGCCTTGCAGTCTTGCTAAATTCTCATGCTGCTCTGCGAAGCGAACCTTGTTCAACATCAAGACTTGGCAATGATTTGCCGAAAATCTTGACAACAATGCCATTTCAACACAGTCACTATTCCTGTGTCGCACGAAAGAACCACACGGAAATTGTTTTACGCGGATATTTCAAGCTGTAACGGAAATAATGCTGCCTGGAGCCGGGGTGCCAGGGGTGGGGCGGTTGGCCTGGGCATTCTGGGCCAACAAGTCCTGCCGGGTCAGGAAGTCTTGCAGCGCAACTGACTGCGATTGCTCGAGGGCACGGGTTTCCTCGCGGCGAGTACTGATTTGCTCGCTCCGCGCGGCCTGCTGTTCACGGATGCGCTGCTCTTCCTGCTGCAACTGGCGCTGTTCCGCCAGGCGGCGCTCGGCAGCGGCATTGTTGACCTGAAAATTCTGGGTGGTCGGTCCTATTCCATTGATAGCCATGACTTAGCTCCGCAGAAAATTGCTTTTTTAACTCTAGGCCCCGCCAGGCCTGATTTCAAGGACCAAGTGGCGATTTACGGTAAACTTGTGGGTATGCAGAAAAAAGTATTCATTAAAACCTTCGGCTGCCAGATGAACGAGTACGACTCGGACAAGATGGCCGACCTGCTCGGCGCGTCCGAAGGACTGGTACGCACCGAATCCCCGGAAGACGCCGACGTGATCCTCCTGAACACCTGCTCGGTGCGCGAAAAGGCGCAGGAAAAGGTGTTTTCGGACCTGGGCACCTTCAAGAAACTCAAGCAAGCCAAGCCTGAACTGGTGATCGGCGTGGGCGGCTGCGTCGCCTCGCAGGAGGGCGAAGCCATCGTCAAGCGCGCGCCGCTGGTGGACCTGGTGTTTGGCCCGCAAACCCTGCACCGCCTGCCCAGGATGATCGAACTGCGCCGCCAGTCCGGCAAGCCGCAGATCGACATCAGCTTCCCCGAGATCGAGAAGTTCGACCACCTGCCGCCGGCACGCGTGGAAGGAGCGTTCGCCTATGTTTCGATCATGGAAGGCTGCTCCAAGTACTGCTCCTATTGCGTGGTGCCCTACACCCGCGGCGAGGAAGTGTCGCGCCGCTTTGAAGACGTGCTGACCGAAGTGGCCGGCCTGGCGGCGCAGGGCGTGAAGGAAGTCATGCTGCTCGGCCAGAACGTGAATGCCTTCCGCGGCGAAACTGCCGACGGCAGCCTCGCCGATTTCGCCATGCTGATCGAATACGTGGCCGAAATCCCGGGCATTGAACGCATCCGCTTCGTCACCAGCCATCCAAAGGAATTCACGCAGCGCCTGGTCGACTGCTACGCGAAGATCCCGCAACTGGCTGACCAGCTCTACCTGCCGGCGCAGCATGGCTCGGACAAGATCCTGGGCGCCATGAAGCGCGGCTACACAGCGCTGGAATACAAATCCATCATCCGCAAGGTGCGCGCGGTGCGTCCGAACGTGGTGATTTCGTCCGACTTCATCGTTGGCTTCCCCGGCGAGACCGATCAGGATTTCGAAGCGATGGTCAAGCTGGTGCAGGACGTCGACTTCGACAACAGCTTCAGCTTCATCTTCAGCAAGCGCCCCGGCACCCCGGCCGCCAGCCTGGCCGACGACACTCCGGCCGAAGTCAAGTCGGCCCGCCTGCAGCGCCTGCAAGCCCTGTTCGATGAAAACACCAAGCGCCACAGCGCTGCCATGGTTGGCATGACCATGCAGGTGCTGGTGGAAGGTTCCTCCAAGCGCGGCGGCAATGAAATGCAAGGCCGCGCCAGCAATACCCGCACCGTCCACTTCGACGGCGGCGCCAACGCGCAAGCCCTGGTTGGCCAGATGGTCAACGTGCGCATCACCGAAAGCCTTGATTACTCCCTGCGCGGAGAAGCGATACTTTGAAAACAAAAACCCCGGTGCAACCGCACTACTTCGTTCCAGAACCACTGGACAACACGCGTCTGGCTCATTTGTGCGGCCCGCTCGATGAAAACCTGCGCCAGATTTCGGCGGCACTGGACGTGACCATCTTCCGCCGCGGCGAGAAATTCATCGTCAGCGGCAGCAACGCCGAACGCGCTGTCGCCATCCTGCAGCGCTTCTATGAAGTGGCCGACAAGGTGGTGCCGGTAGAGGAGGTGCAGCTCGCGCTGGTGGAACAGCGCGCCAGCGAGGCACCGGACGATTTCGCGCCGACAGGCGAAGAACCGCCTTTCTACGAGCCAGACATCACCAGCCCGGTGCTGAAGACGCGCCGCAACGACCTGCGCGGCCGCACGCCGCACCAGATCCGCTACTTGCGCAACATCCTCGACCACGACATCAGCTTCGGCGTCGGTCCGGCCGGCACCGGCAAGACTTACCTGGCCGTGGCCTGCGCCGTCGATGCGCTGGAGCGCGACGCCGTCAAGCGCATCATCCTGACCCGCCCTGCGGTGGAGGCGGGCGAGCGCCTGGGCTTCCTGCCGGGCGACCTGGCGCAGAAAGTCGACCCGTACCTGCGCCCGCTGTACGACGCGCTGTACGACCTGCTCGGTTTCGACCGCACCCAGAAGATGTTCGAGAAACAGGTGATCGAAATCGCGCCGCTGGCCTATATGCGCGGCCGCACGCTGAACCACGCCTTTGTCATCCTGGACGAGGCGCAGAACACCACCGTCGAACAGATGAAAATGTTCCTGACCCGTATCGGTTTTGGCAGCAAGGCCGTGGTGACGGGCGACGTGACCCAGATCGACCTGGCCAAGCACCAGAAGTCCGGCCTGGTCGACGCCATGCACGTGCTGCGCAATGTGCGCGGCATCGCCTTCAGCCAGTTCTCCAGCGCCGACGTGGTGCGCCATCCTCTGGTGGCGCGCATTGTCGACGCCTATGAAAACGCGCAGGAAGCCAGCGCCGAACTGGCGCCCCTGCTGCAAACCGTGAAACCTGCCGTGAAAGCTGTGCGCAATGCCCGAAAAAAATAAGCTGGCCCTGTCCGTCCAATACGCCGACCCGCGCCTGCAGCAAGAAATCACCCGCCCGATGATCCGCAAATGGGTCAAGGCGGCCTTGTTCGCGCCGGCCGAACTGACCATCCGCTTCGTCGATGCGGAAGAAGGCCAGGAACTGAACCGCGACTACCGCGGCAAGGACTACGCCACCAATGTGCTGACCTTCGCCTACAACGAAGGCGAGGAGGTGGCCGAAGATGAACCGACCCGCGCCGACATCATCCTGTGCACCGACGTGCTGCAGCGCGAGGCGGCCGAGCAGAAGAAAACCGTGGAAGAACATACCGCCCACCTGATCGTGCACGGCGTGCTGCACGCCCAGGGCTACGACCACGAGGACGACGAGGAAGCCGCCGAGATGGAAGGCATCGAAACCGACATCGTCACCGGCCTCGGTTACGCCGCCCCGTACTGATCGTCCGACCCGCGCCGGCCGGGATTCAGGCGTCCCCGAGTGCCAGCAGCGCTGCGTTGTACCAGGCATGGGCTGCGAACAGGATCACCCCACACTTTGCCTGCAAGACCGCCCTGCCCTGGCGCACCGCGCACACGGCGCCGGCCGACAGCATCAACGCCATCGGAAGCGAGGCGAGCGCGCCCATGCCCCGCAGTGCCACGTGGCTGGCGATGAACGCGACAGCCACGATGCCGGTGCAATGCAGCACGCCCTGGCCGCCAACTGGGCGGCATGGCGACAGCAGGCGCCCCACCAGCGCTGCGGCAAGCATCAGCTGCAGCGTCTCCAGCAGCGGCCCCACCAGCACCAGTTGCGGCAGCGCCTGCGCCGCAAGCGGCGCTGCCGGGCGCGCCGACCAGCGTTCCAGAGGCAGCACCAGGCGCGCCGCCAGCCATGCCAGGGACCATGGAAGCGCCAGCAGTAAAACGGCTCCCGGCATGAGCCGGCGCGCCATGCCTGTTGCTGTGACCATATAGTGAAGACGCCTAAGCCGGCGCTCCTGCCGCCGGAAGGTCCCCGATCAGGGTGTCCGGCTGCGGCTGCAGGTCCGCCAGCTTGGCGATCAGTTCAACCGCGGGTCCGCTCGCATGCCCGAAGTTGCATACATACTCGCTGCGCAGGCGCCGTATCTGCTCGGCCCGCCCCTGGCTGCCGATTTCCTGTGCGATGATGTCCTGCAACGAGGGCAGGTCATCCATGCCGATGCGCCGCCCCAGCAATTCCAGGCTGCCGATCTCCCATGGTTCGAACGGCAGGTCCATCGCTTCGAAGCCGCGCTTGTCGACCTCGAAATCCAGCGTCAGCACCGGACGCCCGGTCAGGAACGCAAAGTCAAACACAATGCCGGAGATATCGGACACCAGGATGTCCGAGACGGCCATCGCGTCCACCGCATCGTCGCTCAGGTCCCAGCGGCAGTTATGCAGGGATGCGCTGTCCTGCCGCAGCTGTTGCAGCAGCTCCGGCTCGGAGCGCGCGCTTTGCGGGTGTGGCCGCACGGTCACCTGGGTTCCGCCCTGCGCCAGTTCGCGGATCAGGCGGCTGCCAAAACGGGCCAGCAGGCCATTCTTGCCCCACGTCGGTGCCAGCAGCACGCGCAACGGCCGGTACCGGGCGCAGGCCGCCGCCGCACTGGCACGCGCCTGCGCCACCGCGTAACGGGCCGCCAGGCCGTCATAATAGATGCAGCCGATGTGGAACAAGTCCTTGCGTTTGCGGCCGCGCAGCGACTCCAGTTCGCGCATCACGCGCTCCTGGTGCGGCCCGTTCAGCAGCACCGAATCGAAGAAGTCGAACGAGTAGGGACGGTTGAACGACTTGTCGGTCGGCGAATGCACGATATGCATGTAGTGCTGCACCTGCCGCGAACGGCGGATCTGCAAGACATCCAGTCCCGGCGTCGTCATGCAGACCAGGCGGGCGCGCAAGGTGCGCAGCCGGGCCCATGCCATCGGGCCGCTGCCAATGCATTCCGTCTGCAGCAGGCCATGCTCGCCCTGCAGGCCCAGCGCCAGCAGCGGATCGGCCGCGTCGCTGCTCAGGTACAGGCATGGCAGGCCGCGCCGCGCCATCTGCTGCAGCAGCGGCAGGAAAGTCCCCTGGTACTGCTTGCCTTCGCTGTAAAACACCACGGCATGCTCGGCCTCGCGCGCCGCCCGCAACGCGGCGCGCGAGGCCGGCGACAACAGCAGGCCGGCGCGCGTCCTGGCGCGGTACAGCAAGTCCTTGACCACGAAATATGCGGTGCTGACGATGCCGACGATGACTGAGAACAGCAGGCTGCCGGTGCCCGGGTCCAGGTACAGCAAGGCCGACGCGGTTTGATTGGTGAAATTGAACATGGCAGGTCCCGATCAGAGCTTCAGCGTCAGCATGGTGACGCCGAACGCAAAAAACACCAGCGCACTGAGGCGCGACAAGGCGCGCGCGGTGCGCGCCTGGCTGAGCCAGTTCCTGGCGCGCGCCGCCAGCCCCGCGTACAGGGCGTGGATCACGATCAGCACCAGGCAGTAGGTGGCGATGGCCAGGACCAGCGGCATCTGCTGCTGCGCCGAGCCGGCGGCGCCGGCCACCTGCGGCAGCACGGACAGGAAGAACAGCAGCGATTTCGGATTGCTGGTCTGAAGCAAGGCGCCGCGCACCAGGCGGCTGCGCTGGCTATCCGCCGGCGCCGCCGCGCTGGCGCCGAGCGGCGTGGGCGCGCGATGCCAGGTCTTGTATGCCAGGTAGAACAGGTAGCTGACACCGCTGTATTTCAACAGCATGAACAGGGTCGGCGAGGAACGGATCAGCAGCCCGATGCCGGCCGACGACAGTCCCGCCATCACCGCGGCACCGATCGCCAGCCCGAACACGCCATGCATGGCGGCGCGCCAGCCGCCGGCGATGGCATTGTCGAGCGTCATCAGCACACCGGGGCCCGGGCTGGACACCGTAAAAATCACCATGACGACAAAAATCCAGTAAGTATTGTTCATTGTTTTTCCTTGACAGTCAGCGCCAGCCTGGCCGCCTGGGGCGGCGGCGCCGACGCCAGCCGCTGCTCCGGCACCATGTTCCAGCTGGCCTGCAGATGTACCGGGCCATTGTTCTGGTGCACGGCATCGATCACATATTGGTTCACGGTTTGCCCGGCCGGTTGCCACGGCGTCTCGTACAGCGTGACCGGTCCCGCCAGCGGGCTGTAGCGGATCAGCTTGCCGCTCGCCTTGTCCAGGCAGCCGCCGATCGTGTCGCAGATCAGGCCGGCCACCTTGAAGTTGGCGATATAGCGTTCATCGCGCTCCAGTTCACCCTTGCTGTTGAAATCCTTCACCATCAGGAACGCTTGGTACATCGAGAACGTTTGCTGGCCCTCGATGCCGTCCATCAGCGGGTTGTCGGAAACCCAGCCATGGTCCGAGGCAAACACCACGTAGCTATTGTCAAGAATGCCCTGCGCCCGCATCCAGTCCATGAACTGGCCAACGCCGCGCAACACGCAGCGGTGGGTTTCAAAGATCTTCTGCGTTTCCTGGTCGGCAAAGCGCGGCGCGGCGCGGCGCGCGGCACTGCCCTGCACACCGCTCGGCAGGCAGTCCTGGTCCAGCAGGAAGGTGGCGCGCGGCGTTTCGTTGGTGATGAAGTTGAAGGTCGGCCGCTCGGCATCAACGCTCGACAAGGACGGCAGCGCGGCCAGGCTGAAGTAATTATTGAGGTACTTGTCCATGCGCTTTTTCCAGGCGAAGGACAGCGACAGCCACTTGCCGTTGTCATACACCGCATTCTTCAGCGAGTGCGGCGCCACGCGGAACGCGGTCAGCGCCAGGTACTGCTGCGCCAGGCCGAAGAAGAACTCCGGCTTGCGCTGCGCCGTGACGGCCCGCTTGCGCGCCTCGACGCCGCGCCCGATGGAATGGATGCAGCGGCCCTTGCCGGCGCCGGCATACTGGGCATTGAACAATTCGCAGTCGCCGGAACGCACCAGTCCAAACCAGAACGGGTCGGCATACTGCACCGCGTAGCCCTTGGCGTGGAAGTTGTCGACGTAAAGCCGGTACGCATCGCTGACCTTTTCCTGCAGCGTGCCAGCGGCGCGGGCATTGATGCCGCCCACCGTGTAATCCTCGCCGCCGAACACCGACGGCAGGCCGTTGATGGTGCGGTTGCCGGAGGAGATGGTATTCGGATACCACTTGAAGCCGCGCAACTGCTGCGCCAGTTGCGGCTCGTCCTCCAGGATGGCCGGCAGGTAGCCGCTCATGGCGCCATCGAGAAACACCAGCAGCACGTTCGGCTGCGTCCTGGAATACTGGAACAGCTTGGCGCCCTCGGGCAAGGCGGCGGCCATGTTCTTGCGGATGCGCATGTCCAGCGACATCAGGCTGAGGGCGCTGCTCGCCACGCCGGCCAGCAGCATGACCGCCATGCTGTGGCGCATCACAGCCGGCCGGCGCAGCGCCACCCATAACGCCAGGGTTGCGATCGCCGCCAGCAGGAAGATGTCCAGCGCGGCCTTGCCGAGGGTCGGCGCCAGCGCTTGCGGCGTGAAGAAGGTAAAGTTGTCCATCATGCCGGCGTCAGGCTGCTGGACGAAGGCAAACGCCAGCGCCAGCAGCATGCTGCAGAACATCGCATACGTGCTCCAGGCGCGCAGCGCCGGGCCGGCCAGGCGGTACCACAGCACACAGGCAAGCCCGAACAGCAGCGCCGCCGCCAGGCTGCCCATGATGAAGAAGGCGCTGTAGCCGGCCAGGCCGTCGACATTGTCTTCCAGGCTGGTAAAGCCGATCGGCAAGGCCACGGCCAGCAGGACGAACAGGCTGGCGCAGGCCAGGCTGTAGCTGGACGCCAGCGTGCCGCCCAAGCTGTCGAGCAGGCGCTGCGTGCGGCCGCGGCGCCAGCTGGCGCGCAACTGCGCCAGCAGTGCGCGCGGGTGCGACGGCGCCGGCGGCGCAGCCGGCATCCGGCGCGCGTACCAGGCGCTCTTGAACACCGACAGCAGGTTGTTGAAGGTCCAGTACAGCACCAGGCCGCTGGGCGAGTCGTACAGCAGCGCCAGGAACACCAGCGCCACCGCCACACCCTGCAGCCAGTCGGAGCGCGACAACTGGCGTGCATAGATCTGCAAGGCATACAGGTTGAGCGCCGTCATCAGCAGCGGCAGCAGGTTGGCCCCGCCCAGCAGGCGGTCCGGCCGCGCCAGGTCCGGCAGGAACAGCCAGCTGGCGCCCTGCAACGGCACATAGTGCGACAGCAGGCCGAAAGCGGCAATGAAGAACGGCACCTGGATTGCCAGCGGCGCCAGCGCACGCAGCGCGTACACCGGATGGTAGCGGTGCAGCCGGTACAGCTGGCGCAGCATCATGTGCCGTTCCAGGCCCTGGAACACGGCGGTAAATTCCGCGATCTTGGGCCGCATGCGCTGCTGTACCGCGCGCTCCCGGCCCTGCAGCCATTCCGCCCAGTGATAGGCGGGAACCAGCAGCAGGTTGAACGAAACGCTCAGGATCAACAGCGCGACGCCGTAACTGCCGCTCATCGCATACGCCAACTCCAGCACCGACAGCAAAGCCCAGCGTATGGGCTCGATCAGCGCGGCATTCAATAAATCCAACATCAGTCAGTCCCGGTCCGGTTAGGCCACCGCCGCCAGCGGCGGGAACAGCAGGTTTGCGATGTCCAGGTCTTCCGGCGTGTCCACCTCGAACCACGGCAAACCGTCGGTGCTGACCGCATCGATCTGCATGCCTTCCCCCACCAGGTTCTGCATCGCGTATTCCAGCGGCGCCGTGACGCCCGCGCGCCCGATCACGCCACTGACCTGCTGCAGCAGGCGGGCACGCGGCAGCCCGCGCCGCACGAAGGTCAGGTTGACCGTCTTGTAGCTGCCGGCCAGCCCGAAGCCGGGGGCGCGCACGCTTTCGTGCAGCCAGGCCGTGACAATGCCCTGGCCGACGCAGGCGAAAGTGCCGCTCAACGCGGGTTCATACGGCGCCAGCAGCGTCGCCGCCTGGCCGCCGCGGCAGCCCTGTTCCAGCAGCCGCCACAGCAGGCCGCGGTCGA
Source organism: Massilia eburnea (assembly GCF_050709955.1). GTDB lineage: Bacteria > Pseudomonadota > Gammaproteobacteria > Burkholderiales > Burkholderiaceae_D > Rugamonas > Rugamonas eburnea_A. The sequence goes on along the minus strand of NZ_JBNZFX010000030.1, from coordinate 108,515 downwards.
TCACCACATCGCCTTCGATCAGCAGCAGATGCTGGCGGTCGCGCTCCGTGTCGGCGGCATGCAGCGCCATTTCCAGCGAAAACACGGAACCGGTTTGCGCATAGCGTTCGTTGAACACGAAATCCACTTGCAGTGGCCGCAGCTGCAGCATGGACCAGCCGGCGACGAACTGCCGGATCGCATGGTCCAGGTAGCCGACCACGATGGTGACCCGGCATACATCCAGCGCGCTCAGCTGTTCCAGCATGCGTTCCAGGATCGGGCGGCCGGAAACCGGTACCAGGCATTTGGGCAGGGCCTTGGTGTTTTCCTTGAGTCTGCTGCCCAGTCCGGCAGCCAGAATAATGGCGTGGGTATCGGCACCAAGGCCGGTGGCTTGCTTGATCATCTTGCTATCCGTATTCGATGTGTGGGGGGGAGGCAGCCGGCTCATTGCAGGCGCTGCAGCAATTGGCGCAAGCGCTGCAATCCTTCGACCACGTCGTCGGTGCTGATCGCATACGAGATGCGCACCGAGCTTGGGTCGCCGAAGGCAGCGCCGGACACCATGGCAATGCGCGCCTCGCGCAGCGCCGCTTCGCAGAACTGGTCGACGTCGGCGATGACGGTGCCGTCCAGTTGCTTGCCAAGGTGGGCCGAAATGTCGAGGAACAGGTAAAACGCGCCTTGCGGCTGCGCTACCTGCACCGAGGGCATCTCGGCCACGATGGCCAGCGCCCGCCGCAGCCGCTCGTCCAGCGTGCGGTTGACGCGGGCGATGAACTGGCCATCTTCGCGCGCCAGCGCATAGCTGATCGCGTACTGCGCCACGCTGCTCGGGTTGGAAGTGGTATGGCCCTGCAGGTTTTCCATCGCCTTCATCACGGGGGCGGGCGCGGCCACGTAGCCCAGGCGCCAGCCGGTCAGCGCATGGCTCTTGGAGAAGGAATTGACCAGCACGATGCGCTCCTTCAGGCGCGGCTCGATGGCCAGGATGTGGGCATGCTGGTGGCCGCCCCGGACCAGCGCGGCGTAGCACTCGTCGAAGATGATCCAGAAGTCGTGCTGCAGCGCCAGGGCGGCGATCTTCGCCAGCTGCGCGGCCTGGTACACGGCGCCGCTTGGATTGTTGGGCGTATTGATGATCAGCGCCTTGGTCTTCGGCGTGATCGCCTGTTCGACCTGGCTGGCCATCAGCTGGTAGCCAGCGTCGCGCGTCTCGATGAACACCGGCCGCCCCTGCGCCAGTTCGACCTGGGTCGGGAAGGTGACCCAGTACGGGTTGGGGATGATCACTTCATCGTCCGGGTCCAGCAGCACCATGGCCGCGTTGTACAGCGCCTGCTTGGCGCCGGCCGTCAAGCCTACTTCATCGTGCGCATAGGCGACGCCGGTATGCTGCGAGACCAGTGCCCCGAGCTGCTTGCGCAGCTCCGGCGCGCCCATGGTCGGCGTGTAAATATTCTTGCCGGCGTCGATCGCTTGGCGGGCGCCCTGCTTGACCGCGTCGGAAGTATCGCCGTCCAGTTCACCGGCGGCGAAATTGACGATATGCAGGCCCTGGGCTTTGAGCTCATTGGCAATGGTGCGCATGCGGGAGGTGCCCGGTGCAGCGATTTTTTTGGTGCGTTGCGCGAGTGTCATGGTGAGGTTCCTGGTTGGATGGGCAAGCGGCCGCGGCTCAGGCCGTACCGGGAATCAGTCGCAGGATTTCGTCGATCCCCAGGCAGCGCGGTTCGATTTCCAGCGTGCGTCCATTGCGCAGGATGTCTTCGGCCACGCCCTTCATGGCCAGGTAGGCGCTGCGCAGCATGTGGTTGGCATAGATCACGACATTGAAGCCGGCCCGCTCGAGCTCTTCGAATTTCAGGTGCGCATAACTGGTCGGCACGCAGATCAGCGGCACGTCCGGATGGCGCTGGCGGAACAGGCGCGCGAATTCGATGATCTCCTGGCCGTCTTTTTTGCGGCTGTGGATCATGATGCCGTCCGCGCCGGCGTCCACGTAGGCCAGGCAGCGCTGCAGCGCGTCGTCCATGCCGCGCTCGAGGATCAGGCTTTCGCAGCGCGCGATGATCATGAAGTCGTCGGTGATGCGGCTGGCGCGCCCGGCCCGGATCTTGTCGCAGAATTCTTCGATCGCATCCTGCTGTTGCAGCACGTCGTTGCCCAGCAGCGAATTTTTCTTCAGGCCGCGCTTGTCCTCGATCACGACAGCCGATACGCCAGCCAGTTCCAGCGCCTTGACGTGCAGCGCAAAGTGTTCCGGCTTGCCGCCGGTATCGCCGTCGAAAATCATGGGCAGCGCGCACACGTCGAAGATTTCATGCACATTCAACAGGCGGTTGCTGGCACTGAGGATCTCGATGTCGGGCAGGCCCTTCTGGGTGGAATCGGTCAGGGAACTCGACCAGACGGCGTCATAACCGACGGTGTTGCCGGGCGCCGGCTCGAAGCAGGCGTGCTGGGCCAGCAAGGCTGATATCGGACTGTGCGCTTCGAGGGCACGCAGGCAAGATTTGCTGTTCAGCAGGCGCTTGAGTTCCGAACGGCGTTTATCGGAAGTCATCATGGTTTCTTCTTTTCCTTGTTAAGTCAGGCTTCAAATTGAAAGGGAAATCCGTCCCCTGCCGCGTGCTACGGGCGGGGCTGGTCCGGACAAACGGGAGGACTACTCCCAGTGGGTAGACAGGAGCTCCTGCCATGCCTTAAGGGTTGCGGCGTCGAGCCCGGCGCCGCTCAGGACATCCGGCGGTCGCGGAAATGCGATGTCGCAATAGCTGCGACCCAGCAGGTCGACCGGCGCCGCATAGCGCGGGATCGCGTGCAAATGCGGGTTGGGATCCACCATCATCAGCGCCAGATAATTGAACTTCACGGCCGGGGCCAGCCGTCTGACGGTGGCTTCGAAGCTGCGTATCAGCTGCGGCAATTCGGCCCCGGCCTGCGGACTCAGCCCGCCCAGGCTGTCCACTGGCGCGCGCGCCGCGATGATGCAGCTCAGCGGCGTCGTTTGCAGCGGCCTGAGCAGCACGACCCAATGCTCGTATTCCTTGATTGCGGTATGCGGATAGCCAAAGCGCGCCAGGGTCGGATTCACCAGGCCTCCTGGCCGAAACGCCACGCGCGCCAGAACAGCAACATGCCGCAGAGCGAGCCCAGCAGAAGCACCAGCAGCACCGTGCCCGGATTGCCCGGCGCCTTTGCCAGCAAGGCAGCGCCCACCGGTCCGGCAGCCCGCGCCAGCAGCGACGGCGCACCGAGCATTCCGCTATTGGCGGCATAGCGCTCAGTGCCGGCCAGTTCCAGCGGCACTGCCGCGCGTACCACCGTGAGCAGTCCCAGTGCCAGGCCGTAGGCGACCACGAACAACAGCGACAGGATGGGCAACCACTGGGCCAGCCACAACGCCGCCAGCGACAGCGACATCAGCCCCAGGGTAAACATCCCGATCCGCCGCACGCTGGCGTGGTGGCCAAACACCAGGTCGGCTGTCCGGCTGACAACCTGCATCGGGCCGATGCAGGCCGCCAGGCCCAGTGCCGTCGCCGGCGCAAAGCCGCGCGACTCCAGCATCGGAATCGCCTGTACCGCCATGGCGGCCGTGATAAAGCCGCACATGGCAAAGCAGACCGAGAGGTAGCCCAGCATCGCATCGCGCACGGGCGCGGGCGGTGCCGCACGGTGCAGCGGGTCCGGCGTTGCCGCTTGCGGCTGAGCGGACGGCTGCTGGCTGAGCAGCAGCAGTACGCACACCAGCAGATGCAGGGCCGCGTATAGCAACAGCGTAGCGCGCCAGCCGATGCGCTGGCCAAGGTAATAGCTCAGCGGCCAGAATACGGTGCTGGCCAGACCGCCCACGACGGTCAGCCAGCCGATGCGGCGTCTATGCCCGCTGGCAAAGCTTTGCACCACCAGTGCAAACGCCGCTTCGTACAGGCTCATCGCCATAGCCAGGCCCAGCAGCGACCACATGGCGTAGACCATCCCGACCGAACTGGCGGCGCTCAGTCCCATCAGGCCCACCGCGCCCAGCACGGCGCCCAGCATCATCACGCTGCGCGCGCCCAAGCGGTCCATCGCCACCCCCACCGGATAGGTGGCCAGCCCCCATACCAGCAGCGCCACCGAGAAGGCGCCGGTCAGGGTGCCGGCGCTGCAGTGCAGGTCCTGCTGCATGGCGTGGCCCAGTACGCCGAAGGCGTAGTACAGGCTGCCCCACGCGACCAGCAGGGCAAAGGACAGCACGGGAACCAGGCAAGGGGAAAGCATTGTTAAGTCATCAAGTTGTCATATTCGGCAAGTGTGCTGCTTGCCTGCCTGGCAATCAAACGAGAATTTGGTATGATGTGTTGAGTATTTTTCAACACTACGACCCCGGGTTATTGATGACTGTTCGCCCCCCGCTGCACGCCCTGTATGTCTTCTGCGTCGTCGTCCGGGAGGGCGGCTTCCGCCAGGCGGCCCAGGTGCTGCACCAGACGCCGGGCGCGGTCAGCCGCCAGGTCCAGGCGCTGGAAGAACGCCTCAAGCAAGTGCTGTTCGAGCGTTCAACCGGCAATTCGGCCACGCTGACAGTCGTCGGCCGGCAATTGCACGACAAGGTTGCGGAGCAACTGGCCGGCATCATCGACGTGCTGGAACCATCCGGCGGCCCGGCAAGCCAGCATTCCATCCTGGTCGATACCAGCGTCACGCTGGCCATGCACTGGCTGATTCCCCAGCTGCCCGATTTTCGCCAGCGCTATCCGCATATCCAGGTCGATGTGCGGACCGTCGACGGAGACATCAATCCTTCGGCACCGGTCGACGTCTTCCTGCGGCGCGATGCGGCAGAATTGCGCGGCCTGCCTTCGCAGACATTCATGCACGAGCGCTGCGTACTGGTGTCAAGTCCCGCCTTCGCATCGTCGCTGGGCACGCTTCAGGCGGATGGCATGCACTGGCTGGCCAGGGTGCCGCGCATCGGCATGCGTTCCCGGCCCGACCTGTGGCCCGGCTGGAGCCAGGCGCATGGCATGGCGGCGCGGACGCTTGCGCCGACCATTGAGTTCGACAACACCATCCTGGCAATCCAGGCGGCCATGCAGGGTCTTGGTGTGCTGGTGGTGCCGGAGGCCTTCGTCGCGGCAATGGTCAAAGGCGTCGCACTGCAGCGCATCCATCCGGCCTGCATCGAAAGCGGCACTTACTCGTTTGCCGTGGGCCGCCAGCGCGCCTCGCCGCGGGTGGATACCTTCACGCAGTGGCTGAAGGAGCGCGGCATGCGCTAATCGTTGCGCTGGCGGAACAACCAGGCGCCCGCCACCACGGTAAACAGCAAAACGATGCCGGCAATGATCCAGAAGCCGGACTGGTCGCCGGCCAGCGGCACGCCGCCGACATTCATGCCCAGCAGGCCGGCAATGATATTGATCGGCAGGGCCAGCACGGTCACGATGGTCAACACATAGAGGCTGCGGTTATTGGCCTCGCTGGCCAGGGCCGCGATCTCTTCCTGCAGCAACTTGATGCGCTCCTGCAGCGCCGCCATATCGTTCAGCACCACCGCAAATTCCTCGGTTGACTCGCGCAACTCCTGGCGATCGGCGTCGCTGGCCCATGACGGTGGCCGTTGCAACAGGCGGAACAAGGCGGCCGGTTCCGGCGCCAGCAGGCGTTGCAGCCGCACCAGCACCCGCCGCAAGGCGCCCAGGTCGGCACGCTTGAATTTCAGTTTGCCCGACAGCAGGTTGTCTTCGATCCGGTCCACCTTGCCGGTGGCATCGCGCACGATGCGGGTCAGCACATCGGCCTGGTCGCGCAACAGGTGGGTCAGCAGCACCACGCTCGACACCAGGTTTTCCCCGCCGCGCACCGCCTGGCGCAGCCGCTCGACCGCCTGCAGGGGCTTGCGCCGCGCGCTTACCACCAGGCGCCGGTCGACGCTCAGGCAAACGCTGGAAATATCCGACGGTTCGAAGCTGAAGTCGCGCAACACGTCATTCACCACCGCCACCAGGGTATCGTCGGCCTGCTCGATGCGGGTCGAGCGCGCGCCCTCTTCGTGCAGGCTGTCGTAGTATTCATTGGCCAGCACGGCATGTTCGCGCATCCATTTTTCGCTGGCGGTATTGGCAAGATTAAAATGCAGCCAGAGGAATTCACCATCTGGATTGGCGCCGCCGCGCAACCACTGTTCGGCCTCGGAGGCTTCGATCGGCACCGGTTGCGGGCCGCGCCCGAACAGGTAACCGCAGACCAGGCCGCACTGGTCCGATCCATAGGTGACTGCACTGATCTGCATGAGTTTCCAATCTGATAATTTCGGCCTGGTCGCGGCTGTTTAGTGTATGCTATAGCACTTCGGAACGACGGCTTTAATGCCAATTATGCAAGAGCACTCTAGTAGCGTCAGGAATGACGCTAAACCACACCGGTCGCTGTTCGAGCGACTCACCGCCCTGATTTCCCCTGAGCCCGAGAGCCGCTCGGAGCTGCTTGAAGTCCTGCACGACGCCCATGAACGCAACCTGATCGATGCCGACGCACTGTCGATGATCGAAGGCGTGTTCCAGGTGTCCGACTTGTCGGCGCGCGACATCATGATCCCGCGCTCGCAGATGGATGTCATCGATATCACCAAACCGATCGAGGAATGGCTTCCGCTGGTGCTGGAAACAGCCCACTCGCGCTTCCCTGCCATCGAAGGCGAGCGCGACAAGGTGGTCGGCATCCTGTTGGCCAAGGACCTGCTGCGCTACTACGCGGAAGAATCGTTCGACGTGCGCGACATGCTGCGCCCGGCAATCTTCATCCCGGAATCGAAACGCCTGAACGTCCTGCTGCGCGACTTCCGCGCCAACCACAACCATATGGCCATCGTGGTCGATGAGTACTCCGGCGTGGCCGGCCTGATCACCATCGAGGACGTGCTGGAGCAGATCGTCGGCGATATCGAGGATGAATACGATTTCGACGAAGAAGAAGACAATATCCTCTCCATCAAGGAAGGCAAGATCGGGCCGCGCTGGCGCATCAAGGCGCTGACCGAACTGGAACAGTTCAACGAAGAACTCGATACCGACCTGGCGGACGAGGATGTCGACACCATCGGCGGCCTGGTGGCCAAGCACCTGGGCCGCATGCCGCACAAGGGCGATACCTTCGACATCGCCAACCTGCGCTTCGAAGTGCTGCGCGCCGACGCGCGCCAGGTCCATGTGCTGACGGTTGAGAAACTGCCGGCCGCGGTGGACGAGCAGGACTGATGCGCTGGCGTAAGACCAGGGCAGGCGAACCGCCTGCCCCGCCCCGTGCTACCCGTAGCCGCATGCTGATCGCCGCCATCGCCGGCGCGGCTGGCGTGTTTTCGTTTGCGCCGTTCGGCTGGTGGCCGCTGCAGATCGTGGCGCTGGCAGTGCTGGTGTACCAGGCTTTGCGTGCCGATGGCGTGCGCGCTTCCGCCCTGGTGGGCTGGGCTTTCGGCTTTGGCTGGTGCCTGGCCGGTTTCCACTGGCTGTACATCGCAATCCACGACTTTGGCGGCATGCCTGCGCCGCTCGCCGCGATTTCGATCGCCCTGCTGGCGGCGGCGATGGCCCTGTATGCATCCGGCGCCATGGCCGCTACCGCCTGGCTGCGCCAGCGTTGGCCGCTGCCGCTGCCTGCTGCCGCGCTGCTGGTGCTGCCGGCCTTCTGGGCTTTGTTCGAACTCCTGCGCGGCTGGCTGTTCACCGGTTTCCCTTGGGTCACCGCAGGCTATGCGCACACTACTTCGCCGCTGGCTGGCTACGCACCGGTGCTGGGCGTGTATGGCATCAGCTGGCTGGCAGCCATCAGCGCGGGCGCCCTGCCGCTGCTGATGCATCCCTTCCGCTATAAGGCGCTTGCCCTGGTCGCGGCCATCTGGATCGGCGGCTTTGCGCTGGGACGGATGGAATGGACCACGCCAACCGGTAAACCGCTGTCGGTACGCTTGGTTCAAGGCAATGTCGCGCTCCAGAACAAGTTTGATATCAAGCATCTCGGCGCTATCCTGCGCATGTACCAGCAACAGGTCACTGCAGCGCCGGCCGACCTGATCGCCATTCCCGAGACCGGCGTACCTTTGTTCGCCTCGCAACTGCCGCCGGGCTACCTGGATTCCTACGGCCAGTTCGCACGCCGCAGCGGCAGCCATATCGTGCTGGGCATTCCCATGACCAATGGCGTGGAATATTCGAACAGCGTGCTTGGCCTGCCGCCATCGCTGTCCGCCAGTACTTACCGCTACGATAAGCACCACCTGGTGCCGTTCGGCGAATTCATTCCCACCGGCTTCCGCTGGTTCACCAACCTGATGCAGATCCCGCTGGGCGACCAGACGCGCGGTGCGCTCATCCAGGCGCCGTTCCCCGTGAAGGACCAGAAGGTGCTGCCGAATATCTGCTACGAGAACGTGTTTGGCGAAGAGATTGCGGAACAGATTTCGCTGACCGGCGCCAGCGTGATGCTGAATGTGTCCGAATTGGCCTGGTACGGCGAATCGATCGCCATCCCGCAGCATTTGCAGATGTCGCAAATGCGCGCGCTGGAGACCGGCCGCCCGATGCTGAGCGCCACCAACAGCGGTGCCACCGTCGTGATCTCCCCACGCGGTGAGGTGACCCACGCGTTGCCGTACCGCCAGCCGGGCGTGTTGAGCGCAACGGTGCAAGGCATGGCGGGCGACACGCCTTACATCAGGCTGCAGAACAAACTCTTCCTCATCCTGGCCGGCGTCTCCATCGCCGCCGCCTGGCTCTGGTCGCGCAAGCCGCGCGGCTAAAAGACTTCGTCAATGGTCCTGGCGCTCACTACCGCCAGGCACCAGCGCTGCAACTCATCCTGGGAAGCTGCTTGTACCTTCTGCCGCGTGCCATCGTCGAGCGGCCCGAAGCGCACTTCAAGCAAATCACAGACCATTTTTTTCAGCGTTTCCAGTCTTCCACGAACTTCACCGCGAGCTTCCCCGCGCGCCTCTCCTCGCGCTTCTCCTCGCGCTTCTCCTCGTGCTTCTCCTCGCGCTTCGCCGAGCTGCTCAGCGCGCTCTTGCCACAGATATTTCCAAGCCATTTCACGCCTCCCATCGAGAATTTGCTGCTGCGCTGCCAACTCGGCTTGCAGGGGCTCCGGCAATGTCATCATCCTGTCTACCAGGTCAAATACGTCCAGGAATTTCTTTCGCGCCCAACCGCAGGCACGCAGTCCCGTCAGCAGTTTGTCTTTGACAATCGCGCGTGTTGAAGGTTCCCGGCGCGTGCGCAAGGTAAACAGGTGTGCCACCCCCCAGCCAGGCAAAAACGTTGTCGCTGACCAGTAACTGTTCCAGGCAGTGCGAAAAGTCGCGCAGCTTGATGGTCTCAAACCTGAACGTCATGTGGGTATGGCCAGCGGAGAGATCGAATCGATTGGGTCGCCAGGTTGGACTACGGTCGCCGAGTATGGCGATGCTGCGTACCGGCAATTGGAAATGTTCGTATAAACGGTATTGGCAAACAAACATGCGTTCTGCGAAACCGCGCTGGCGAGCGACCTGGATCTCGATATGCCACAGGTACGGCTGGCCATCCACGCCCGGCGCGCGGAGCAATTTGTCGACCCGGAACTGGCCCAGCTTGCTGTCGCGGGAGCATTTGGCAAGTTCCTGATCCAGGCTCTCTGGCGAGGGCCGCCCGCCCCACTCTTCGAGCAGGAAAAGTTCAGTGAAATCAGGCCAGTAGAGCTCAATCGCCTGCTTCCAGACAGAATCGTAGTCGGCGTTTGGAATATCCATGCCGCTTGGACTGTCCAGCAGGCAGCAGGTTCAGGCGGCATTGGCGGGCTTTGATATCGATCAAACGCCCTGCGGGCCGGGCAAAACTCTACAGGTTCACCGCAAAAACCGCTAAAATGAGCCGTTTTAGCGAACCGATAACGCTCGCGCCCAGGGCGCCACCAACGACCACGATGCTGACATTTCAACAAATTATCCTGACCCTGCAAACCTATTGGGACAAGCAGGGCTGCGCACTGCTCCAGCCATACGACATGGAAGTCGGCGCGGGCACCTTCCACACCGGCACTTTCCTGCGCGCCATCGGCCCTGAGCCATGGCGTGCAGCCTATGTGCAGCCGTCGCGCCGCCCGAAAGACGGCCGCTACGGCGAAAACCCGAACCGCCTGCAGCACTATTACCAGTACCAGGTGGTCCTGAAGCCGGCGCCGGAAAACATCCTGGACCTGTACCTGGGTTCCCTGGCCGCACTGGGCCTGGACCTGAAGCAGAACGACGTGCGTTTCGTGGAAGACGACTGGGAAAGCCCGACCCTGGGCGCCTGGGGCCTGGGCTGGGAAGTCTGGCTGAACGGCATGGAAGTGACCCAGTTCACCTACTTCCAGCAAGTGGGCGGCCTCGATTGCAAGCCCGTGCTGGGCGAGATCACCTACGGCCTGGAACGCCTGGCGATGTACCTGCAAGGCGTGGAAAACGTCTACGACCTGGTCTGGACCGAGTGGGAAGAAGTTGGCCGCGACGGCGTACCGGTCAAGAAGCAGCTGAAATACGGCGACGTGTTCCACCAGAACGAAGTGGAACAGTCCACCTACAACTTCGAGCACGCCAACACCGACCTGCTGTTCGCGCAATTCGCCAACCACGAATCCGAAGCCAAGCGCCTGATCGAACTGCAACTGGTCCTGCCAGCGTATGAGCAGATCATGAAAGCCTCGCACAGCTTCAATATGCTTGACGCCCGCGGCGCCATTTCCGTGACCGAGCGCGCCGCCTACATCGGCCGCGTGCGCACCCTGTCGCGCATGGTCGCCCAGGCCTACTACGAGTCCCGCGAACGCCTCGGCTTCCCGATGGTCGCCAAATAAAAGAATACCGAACATGAATCAGACCCTGCTCATCGAACTGCTGACCGAAGAACTGCCGCCGAAAGCCCTGTCCAAGCTGGGCGCCGCTTTCGCCACCGGCATCGTCAACGGCCTGAAAGCGCGCGACTTCCTGGAAGAAGACAGCGTCGCCACCACTTACGCCACCCCGCGCCGCCTGGCCGTGTCGATCACCAAGGTGCGCAGCACCTCGCCGGACAAGCAAGTGCGCGAAAAGATCCTGCCGGTCGCCATCGCACTGGATGCCGACGGCAACCCGACCGCGCCGCTGACCAAGAAGCTGGCCGCCATGGGCCTGGCGCACATCGCCGTGGCCGATATGGAACGCGCCCAGGACGGCAAGGCCGAGAGCTTCTTCTACACCAAGCTGGCGGCCGGCTCCGCCCTGCAATTGGGTGCGCAAGCAGCGTTGGAAGAGACCATCGCCAAGCTGCCTATCCCAAAGGTCATGAGCTACCAGCGTCCGGATGGCGAGACCGTGCAATTCGTGCGCCCTGCCCACGCGCTGATCGCCCTGCATGGCGCCAGCGTGCTGCCACTGACCCTGCTGGGCCTGACCGCAGCGAACAAGACCGAAGGCCACCGCTTCCTGACCGAACCGGGCAAGCGCGAAGTGACCATCGCAGACGCCGAATCCTACGCAGCCACCCTGGCGGAAGCCGGCAAGGTGGTGGCAGGCTTTGAGGCGCGTAAAGAAGCGATCCGCAGCGCCCTGCTGCAAAAGGCGGGCGCCGACCAGGTGCTGATGCCGGAAGCGCTGCTGGAAGAAGTGTCGTCCCTGGTCGAATGGCCGGTCGTGTACGAATGCCACTTCGAGGAAGAATTCCTGGCCGTGCCGCAGGAATGCCTGATCCTCACCATGCAGACCAACCAGAAGTATTTCGCACTGACCGACGCCAACGGCAAGCTGCGCTCGCGCTTCCTGATCGTGTCGAACATTGCCACCGACACTCCGGCAGCCATTATCGGCGGCAACGAGCGCGTGGTGCGCCCGCGCCTGTCCGACGCCAAATTCTTCTTCGAGCAGGACAAGAAGAAGTCGCTGGAGTCGCGCCTGCCGATGCTGAAGAACGTGGTGTACCACAACAAGCTGGGCACCCAGGCCGAGCGCTCCGAGCGCGTCACCTCGCTGGCAGCGGCCATCGCCGGCCGCCTGGGCGGCGACAAGGCGCTGGCTGAACGCGCCGCGCGCCTGTCCAAGGCCGACCTGCTGACCGATATGGTGGGCGAATTCCCCGAGCTGCAAGGCATCATGGGCACCTACTACGCTCGCCACGACGGCGAGCACGAAGAAATCGCGCTGGCCGCATCCGAGCACTACCAGCCGCGCTTTGCCGGCGACAACCTGCCGTCCACCGCCACCGGCACGGCCGTGGCGCTGGCCGACAAAGTGGAAACCCTGGTCGGCATCTGGGCCATCGGCCTGCAGCCAACCGGCGACAAGGATCCGTTCGCGCTGCGCCGCCACGCACTGGGCGTGCTGCGCATGCTGGTGGAGAAACGCCTGCCGCTGTCCATCTCGGCCCTCTTGGGCGACGCCGCCGCGCAATTCGCGGCAGTGCCGAACTTCAAGGATCCGAGCGTTGACGTCAGCGCCTTCATGATGGACCGCCTGCGCGGCATGCTGCGCGAGCGCGGCTTCAGCGTCAACGAGATCGAAGCCGTGGTGGCGCAGAACCCCGACCGCCTGGACGACATCGTGCAGCGCCTGGAGGCGGTGCAGGCCTTCGCCGCCCTGCCGGAATCGGTCTCGCTGGCCGGCGCCAACAAGCGCATCACCAACATCCTGAAGAAGAACGAAGAAGCGCTGGCACAGGCCAGCACCGTCAAGGCCGAACTGCTGCAGGACACCGCAGAGAAAGCCCTGCACGCAGCCATGGGCCGCGTGGCACCCGAAGTCGACGCGGCATGGGCCAAGGGCGACTTCAGCGCCACCCTGAAGACCCTGGCGCAGCTGAAGGAGGAGGTCGACGCCTTCTTCAACGACGTGATGGTGATGGCCGAAGACATCGCCCTGCGCAACAACCGTCTGGCGCTGCTGTCTTCCCTGCACGGCATGATGAACCGCGTCGCCGACATTTCCAAGCTGGCGGCCTGACATGCCGCAGACCCAGCCCACCAAGCTGATCATCCTGGACCGGGATGGCGTGATCAACCACGACTCCCCCGACTTCATCAAGTCACCGGACGAGTGGATCCCCATCCCCGGCTCGCTGGAAGCGATCGCCCGCCTGAACCAGGCGGGTTATCGCGTGGTGATTGCGTCGAACCAGTCGGGCATCGCCCGCCAGTATTTCGACATCAACACCCTGAACGCAATCCACCAGAAGATGCACCGCCTGGCGCAGCAGGTTGGCGCCGATATCGACGCCATTTTCTTCTGCCCGCACGCGGCGGCCGACAACTGCGACTGCCGCAAGCCAAAACCTGGCATGTTTACGGAAATCTCGAAACGCTTCGAGATCGGCCTGAAAGGCGTGCCGACCGTGGGCGACTCGCTGCGCGACCTGCAGGCGGGCTTTATCAGCGGCTGCGTGCCGTTCCTCGTGCTGACCGGCAAGGGCGAAAAGACCCAAGCCACCGGCGGCCTGCCACCCGGCACCCAGGTCTTCCCCGACCTGGCGGCCACTGTAGACTACATATTAAAAGCCGATTAATCGCTAGAAATTGGAGACCGTCGTTGCGTAATTTCGTTCTGTTCCTGCGTTCCGCCCTGTTCATGGTTCTGATGGCCATTGCCACCGTCATCTGGTCCGGAGTCTGCATGCTGGCAGCGCCGCTGCCATACAACAAACGCTATTTCATAACCTCGCGCTGGAATGTCTTCATCGTCTGGTGTGCCAAATGGATCTGCGGCATCAACTACCGGTTCAAGGGCTATGAGAACTTCCCGGATGCCCCGGCCATCATCCTGTCCAAGCACCAGTCGGCATGGGAAACCATCTTCCTGCTGGCGAACCTGCCACGCCCACTGGTGTTTGTATTCAAAAAAGAAATCCTGTACATCCCTTTCTTCGGCTGGGGCATTGCACTGCTGCGCATGATCCCGATCGACCGCAAGCAGGGCAAGAATGCATTCAAATCTGTTGTAGCGCACGGCAAGCGTCGACTTAAAGACGGGCAATGGATTATCATGTTCCCGGAAGGGACCCGTATTCCGGTCGGCCAGCAAGGCAAGTACAAGAGCGGCGGCACGCGCCTGGCAGTGGAGACCGGCGCGGTGGTCGTGCCGATCGCCATGAACTCGGGCGAGTGCTGGCCAAAGAATTCCTTTATCAAGAAACCGGGCACCATCACGGTGTCAGTTGGCAAACCGATTTCGTCGGAAGGTAAAACTCCGGACGAATTGATGGAGCAGGTGGAACAGTGGATCGAATCAGAAATGCGCGTCATTTCGCCCCACGCCTACAGCGCTGGCTAGCCGAAAAGGCTGAAGCGCAACAGGAGGCGCCGCCGCCATCGGCCGCGCCTTCTTCTCCGTTTCCCGTTCCCGCTCCCGCGGCAGTTAACCTGCTGCGCCCCCCGGTGCAACTGCGCCGCCAAGAACCCAGCTCCCCACCGCTATCCGGCGACCAGGACAAGCGGCAACTGCTTGTCGGCGAATACATTCTCGAATACGTGCTGAAGCGCTCCACACGCCGCTCGATCGGATTCACGGTCGACGATACCGGCCTGTATGTGACGGCGCCCAAGCGTTGCTCGCTGGCCGACATCGACAATGCCATCCGCGCCAAGCAGCACTGGATCCTGTCCAAACTCGATGAACGCCGCCAACGCCGCGCGGCGCGCCTGGAGAAGCCGCCCATCGTGTGGGATGACGGCGCACGGCTACCCTACCTTGGGGAAGAAATTACGCTGCGCCTGTACCAGGCGCCGCGCAACCGCACGGAGTTCGACCCGCAGGCGATGGAACTGTCCATGGGCCTGGTGCAAGGCGCCACCGAGCAATTGCTCAAGGAGCGCGTCAAGAACTGGTACAAGGCCCAGGCGGAAGGCCTGTTCCAGCAGCGGCTGGACCTGTATGCGGCGCGCCTGGGCGTGCAGTATGCGGGATTCTCGCTGTCCTCCGCCGATACGCGCTGGGGCTCCTGCACCGCGCAGCGCACCATCCGCCTGAACTGGAAGCTGATGCACTTCTCGCTGCCGCTGGTGGACTACGTGGTGGCACACGAACTGGCTCACATCCTGGAAATGAACCACAGCGCGCGTTTCTGGGCCAACGTCGGCCGCATCTATCCGCAATACGAGGAAGCCAAGCAATTACTGCGCAAACGCGCGGCGGAGCTCGCGCCCCTGTTCACCTAGTGCGCTGGCCCGCCTCCCTGCTGCTGCTTGCATCGCTGGCATCATGCAGCGCGATTCGCGCCGGCGAGCCGCGCTTTACCGTCGTAACGGTCGACCCGCTGCGCGAGCGCCTGCAGCTTTTCCTGAACGATGAACAGGGCCGGCCTTACAAGCGGCTGGAGAAAGTCGCTGCTGCAGTGGCCAAGCGCGGCCAGCGCCTCGCATTCGGCATGAACGCCGGCATGTACCATGCGGATTACTCACCGGTAGGCCTGTTCGTCGCCGACGGCATCGAACGCTCCCCGTTGAACCTGTCTGCTGGCGAAGGCAACTTCTTCATGCGCCCAAATGGCGTGTTGCTGGCCAACGAAGCCGGAGTCCAGGTCGTGGAGTCGTCCGAATACCCGGCTTTGTCCGCCACGGCGCGCCTGGCAACGCAGTCGGGGCCCATGCTGCTATCGCGTGGAGCCATCAACCCATTATTCATTCCCGACTCCAGTTCGCGCCATATCCGCAACGGCGTATGCGCGATCGATGGCAAGGCGCTCTTCGTCATCAGCGAAGATCCGGTCAATTTTTATGAGTTTGCGCGTTATTTCCGTGACACGCTGAAATGCCGTGACGCCCTTTACCTGGACGGCTCGGTCTCCGCGCTTTACTCCTTGGCGCTGGGCCGCAACGACAGCCGCGCCAACCTGGGGCCGATCATCGGGACCGTAGCGAATTAAAGCCAGCCGGCCTCGCGGGCCAGGCGGAAGGCTTCGACGCGATTGCCTGCATCGAGCTTGCTGATCGCTTCCGACAGGTAGTTGCGCACGGTGCCTTCCGACAGGCTCAATTGCCTTGCGATCTCCGCGCCGCTGCGGCCTTCGCCGGCCATGCGCAGCACCTGCCGTTCGCGTTCGCTCAGTGGATCTTCTCCGCCGCTCCAGCTCTCCAGCGCAAGTTCAGGCGCGATGGCGCGGCCGCCGGCATGCACGTTACGGATAGCGGCCGCCAACGATTCGGACGGCGCATCCTTCAACAGGTAGCCGCGCACGCCGGCCGCCATGGCGCGCCGCAGGTAGCCGGAGCGGGCGAAGGTGGTGACGATCACCACGCGCGGCGCAGCGCCGCGCGCGGCCAATACGCCTGCCAGCTCGAGGCCTGTCATCAGCGGCATTTCGATATCGGTCAACACGATGTCGGGATGCAGTTCTTCACACAGCGCCAACGCCTCCTGCCCGTTGCGCGCCTGGCCGACCACGTCTAGGTCCGGCTCCAGCTTCAATAGCGCAGCCAGGGCGCCCAGCACCATCGACTGGTCTTCGGCAATCAGTACGCGGATCATGCGGCAGCTCCCATCGGTAAATGTAATTCCAGCGCCAGGCCGCCCCCGGGCCCGCCATGCCCGGCTTGCAGTGCCAGGCGCCCGCCCGCTGCCATAACGCGCTCACGCATGCCGCGCAGGCCATTGCCGCTCGCCAGCGCATCGCGGTCGACCGGCGCACTGCCGTCGTCGCTGATATGGCAGACAACCTGCCCGCCCCCCTGCCTTACGCTGACCTCGCAGCGTGTGGCCCTGGCATGGCGCAGGATGTTCGTGACAGCCTCGCGCAGGGACAGCGCAAGCACATTCTCCACCGTCGCAGGCATCGGGAAGGACTGCACGTCCGCATCGAGCTCCACGCCGGCCGCGGCGAGCGCGGCGCGCGCCTGCGCCAGTTCCTGCGCGAAGCCGCTTTGACGGAAGCCTGTGACGGCGCTGCGCACCTCGGCCAGGGCATGGCGCGCTGTGGTTTCGATATCCTTGATTTCCTTCGCCGTCGCCGCCGCATCGCGCTCCAGCAGGCGCCCGGCCAGCTCGGCCTTGATCGCGATCAGCGACAAGGTGTGGCCCAGCAGGTCATGCAGGTCGCGCGAGATGCGCTCGCGTTCAGCGATGCGGGCCAGGTGCTCGACTTCTTCCTGCTTGCGCAGCAACTGCTGGCCCGAACGGCGTACGCGGGCATCCATCACGCTGGCGATACCCACCGGCGCCCCCACTGCCAGCGCCGGCAGCAGGAAAGTCAGGGGCAACTGCACTGCCAGCGACACCAGCGCGGCGCCGCCGAGGATCAGCCCTATCCCGAAGTAGGCGTGGCGCGGCTGCTCCAGCGCAGCGCACATCGAGCAGGCAAAGATGAAGAAGGTGCAGGCGCCGAAATTGAATGGCGCCCAGGCGAAACCCAGGGCGACCGTCGCCAGCAACAGCGGCACTGCGCGCTGGTTGCGCAGCCAGTAGCTGGCGAAATACATGGGCACGAAGGCAGCAATCGACAGCGCCAGCATGCCCAGCTCCTGCAGCGTGGGCTTGATGTAGAAGTACTTCCAGAAGAAGAAGTTCAGCGACAGCAGCCACAGGTAAGGCGCCTTGCCAAGGTAGGGCGGCACCCAGGGACCTTCCAGCCAACGCCTTACCTGGACCATGCTTCGTTCCTCTACTGGTTGGTCAACCGCACGTCGGCGATCTGGAACTGATAGTCGCCAATCTTGGGGCCGGCGTTGAACATGATCAGGGTGATCGCGCTGGTATCGACCCCGGCGAAACTTGCCATCGGCATCGCGACTTCCTGCCACTCGGCACCGGCGGCAAACTGCTGGTAGACCGGAATGCGCGCGCTACCGTGCATGATACCCACCTGGTAGCCCTGGCCGTCGCCCTTGACTCGGAAGCGCAAAGTCTTGGCGGCGCTCAGGTTCGCCGCCTGGAACGGCTGGCTGCCCGGCACGAAAGCGATACCGGCCCATGGGAAGGCGAAGCCCTGCTGCACGCTCGCCTTCACGTTGACCGCATTCTCGCCCGCGTACTCCAGGTTTACCGTCGATTTGCCGCCCAGGAAGGCGTCGTTGGACGGTACCCAGCCGGTGCCGAACGGGCTGGCCAGCTTTTCCTTGCTGAACATGCTGATCATGCCGTCCGCCGGCAGCACCAGCGGCGCGCCTTTCGGCGTGCTCAGCTCCTTGGCAACCAATTCCTGCTGCGCCTTGCGGCGTGCCGACACGGTGGCGCCATCCTTCCACACTTCCACGACATTGCGGGTAGCCTTGATGTCCTGGCTCGGGTCGCCGTCAACCAGCAGCAGGTCGGCCTTGGCGCCTTTGGCAATCGTGCCGCGGTCGGCCAGGCGGAAAGCCTTGGCCGGCACCGACGTGGCGGCGCGCAGCGCTTCCAGCGGCGTCAACCCGGCATCGGTCAAGGAGAGCAGTTCGTGGTGCAGGCTGGCGCCGGCCTGGGTACCGCCGTTGCCGGCGTCGGTGCCGGCCAGCACCGGCACGCCTGCCGTACGCAGCGCGGCCACCACCGACCTGGTCGCGTTCAGGCGCTGCGCCATCTCCTTTTTGCCGTACGGGGAATTGAGCGGCGCGATCTGGTCGCTTGTCAGCAGGGCCATCATCTGCTTGTCTTCCAGCACATCCTTCTCCTTCAGGCCCGCTACGCTTTCCAGCACGCTGAAGGTCGGGATGACGAAGGCCTTGCGATCATGCGCCAGCTTGACGAAGGACTTGAGGTCGGCGTCCGCAATCGACTCGCCGTTGAACAGGTGCACCAGGCCATCGGCGCCTTCTTCCAGCGCGGCGCGCGCATCCTCCGGATTGGAAATGTGCACCACCGCCAGCTTGCCGCGCTTGTGGGCGGCCACGATCAACCCCTTCACGGTGGCTCGCTCCAGGCTCGGCACCGGATGTCCCGGCGAGCCCGGCTCCATCACGATCTTGATGAAGTGCGAGCCTTCGGCAATGCGGGCATCGACCCAGGGCTGCGCTTCTTCCGGCTTGGTCAAGGTGGGAATCGGCATGCCGTATTCGGTACCGTGGCCGCCCGGCACAGTGGCCAGTATGCCGGCCGAGATGATGTCCGGACGATCCTTGTTTTCCCCGCGCTGCATGCGGCTGTTCATTTCCTTCAGCAGCGGCACGGCAGTGAACATATCGAGTTCGCTGGTCACGCCGAACACCAGCGGCAGTTCGAGGTGCTGGAAGCTGTGGGTATGGGAGTCGATCAGGCCTGGCATCAGCGTGCGGCCGGTGCCCTCGACCACTTTCGCGCCGGCGGGGGCTTTGCCCTTGAAGTCGGCGTTTGCGATCTTGCCGCCTTCCAGCAGCACGCTGCGCTTGGCATGCACTTGCTGTCCGTCGAACACGCGGACATCCTTGATCAGGGTGGTTTCGGCTGCCATGGCAGGCAGGGCGCCGGCCAGGCTGGCGGCAACTAATAGTCTTAGCATTGCGGTCTCCTTGTGTTCAGGTGAACGCAGTATCCGGTCTGCAGGTCCGGCGCACCAGAACCAAATGCCATGACTTCGTCATGACATTTGTCACTTCAAATCCGGAAGCAATGCAATCGTGCGTGCGGTGGCGCCGCGGTGGGTATTGGCAAAGGTCTGGGCATGCGCACCCATCGCGCCGCGGGCAGTGCTATCGGCCAGCAGTCGCGCAGCCTGCTGCATCAGGCCATTGCTATTGGGCACGCGCACCGCGCCGCCTTGCTGCAGGCAGTCTTCGGTGGCTTGCGCGAAATTGAAGGTATGCTCGCCGACGATGATCGGCTTGCCCAGCGCAGCCGGCTCGATCAGGTTCTGGCCTCCCAGCGGCTGCAGGCTGCCGCCGATGAACGCCAGGTCGCAGGCCGAATAGTAGGCAAACATCTCGCCCATCGAATCGCCCAGCACCACTTCGGTGGCAGGGTCAACGCTGGCGCCTGCTGCCGTCAGCGACGAGCGGCGCTGCAGCGACAGGCCGCGTTCCGTCACCATTGCCGCCACTTCGTCAAAGCGCTGTGGGTGGCGCGGTACGATCAGCAGCAGCAGGTCTGCCGGCAGCGCTGCGCGCGCGGCCTGGAATGCTTCCAGGATCATGCCTTCCTCCCCTTCGCGCGTACTGGCGCACAGGAAGACCGGGCGCAGGCCGAACTGCCGGCGCAGTTGCGCACCGCTTGCCAGGGCTGCTGGCGGAATCACGACGTCGAACTTGATGCTGCCGGTCACGTTCACGTTGCTGGCGCCCAGCTCGCGGATGCGCAGTGCGTCG
Source organism: Massilia eburnea (assembly GCF_050709955.1). Taxonomy (GTDB): domain Bacteria; phylum Pseudomonadota; class Gammaproteobacteria; order Burkholderiales; family Burkholderiaceae_D; genus Rugamonas; species Rugamonas eburnea_A. The sequence goes on along the minus strand of NZ_JBNZFX010000030.1, from coordinate 88,325 downwards.
GCTTCGGTCTGTGCCGCTACCAGGGTGATGCCCTGCGCCGCATCGCGTATCACTTTGCCGAAGCGCTGCGCCTTGCCCAGCGAACGCTCGCTCAGGCGGGCATTGGCCAGCACCACAGGCACCTTGTCACGCCGGCATTGCCGGATCAGGTTGGGCCACACTTCCGTCTCCATCAGGATGCAGACGCGCGGCTCGAAATGGCGGATGAAGCGCGCCACCAGCAGCGGCATATCGTATGGCAGGTAGGATTGCACCACGCGTGCGCCATGCTTGCCGAACAGGCTCTTGCCGGTAGCGCGGCCGGTCGGCGTCATGCAGGTCAGCACGATGCGCGCCTGCGGGTATTTCTGCAGCAGTGCGTCGACCAGCGGTTCGGCGGCACGCGTCTCGCCGACCGAGACTGCGTGCACCCAGATGGTGGCCGGTTCATCGTTGGCAGCGCGCGCGCCATACATGCCCAGGCGTTCACTCCAGTGCTGGCGGTAGCCCGGCTCCTTGCGGCCACGCCACCACAGGCGGCCCAGCACCAGCGGCAAGGCCAACCACCACATCAATGTGTAGAAGCGTCGCATGCTCAGAGCAGGCTCTTGGCCGCAGCCAGCACTTCAGCCACGCCGGGCGGCGCACCTTTGTCGCCGAGGTTGATGATGCGCGGAGACCAGTTGCCTTCGGTTTTCCAGCGCGGCGAATCGGCGTAGATCTCGACCACAGGGCGCGAGAATGCCGCAGCGATATGGGTCAGGCCGGTGTCCACGCCCACTGCCAGCGCGGCGCGGCGCGCCAGCATGACGGCGTCGGCCATCGCCAGTTTCGGCAACACGCGGGCATTGGGGATGCTGGCGGCCAGCACTTCGGCTTCCGCTTTTTCCTTGTCCGAGCCCCATGGCAGCAGCACCGGCATCGGCGCCAGCGCCTTGCCCAGTTCAATCCAGTTGGCCGGCGCCCATTTCTTGGCGTCGCGTGCGGTACCATGGAAGAACACCGCATAAGGCGTTTCGCCCATCCAATCCGGGCGCGGTTCGCTGGCCGGCACCTCCGGCAGGCCGAAGTCGGCCGGATAGTCGGCGTTGAATCCCAGCGCAGCTGCCACCACCAGGCGTCCGCGTGCCACCGCGTGGGTACGCGGGTCGAGCGCAATGCTCTTGCTGTGGAAAATGCGCGAAATACCTTCGTAGCCCGAGCCTTCGCTGCCGTTGGCCAGGCCGACCTTGTTCTTGCCGCGCGCGGCGCCCATGATGATGCCGGTTTTCAGCAGCCCCTGGGTGTCGAACACGTAGTCATATTGCACTTGGCGCAGCTGGCGGAAGAAGGCGCCGATCTCGGCGCGGGTTTCCTTCTTGCCCAGGCTCTTGCGCCAGCGGCGCAGGCCCCACGGCAGGATATTGCGCACCATCGGGTTCAGCCGCACCAGGCTGACATAGCCTTCCTCCACCACCCAGTCGATATTCGCGTCGGGGAAGTGGCGCTTGATGTCGGCCACGATTGGCATATTGTGCAGCACGTCCCCCAGCGAAGAGACGCGTACCAGGAGGATATTCATTTAGAACGGCAGTTTCGCATCCGGCTTGGCTGCCAGGATCACATCGCGGAACTGGCCCTGGATGCGCGCCAGTGCAGCCGGCGATTCGGCTTCGAAGCGCATCACGATCACCGGGGTGGTGTTGGAGGAACGCGCCAGGCCGAAGCCGTCGGCATATTCCACGCGCAGGCCGTCGATGTCGATCACGCGCTCATTGCCCGGGAATTTCGCTTCCGCGGCCAGCTTCTCCATCAGGGCGAAGTTTTCGCCTTCATTCAGGTGCAGGTGCAGTTCCGGCGTGCTGTCCGACTTGGGCAGCGCATTCAGCAGGGCCGAAGGATCGGCATGGCGGGTCAGGATCTCCAGCATGCGCGCGCCGGCATACAGGCCATCGTCGAAGCCGTACCAGCGGTCCTTGAAGAAGATATGGCCGCTCATTTCGCCGCCCAGCGGGGCGCCGGTTTCCTTCAGCTTGGCCTTCACCAGCGAGTGGCCGGTCTTGTACATCAGCGGCTTGCCGCCGGCCTGCTCGATGTAGGGCGCCAGGTGGCGTGTGCATTTCACATCGTACAGGATTTGCGCGCCCGGATGCCGGGTCAGCACTTCTTCAGCGAACAGCATCATCTGCCGGTCCGGGAAGATGATCTGGCCGTCCTTGGTGACGATGCCCAGGCGGTCGCCGTCGCCATCGAAAGCCAGGCCGATTTCAGCGTCGGTGTCCTGCAGCGCCCTGATCAGGTCCTGCAGGTTTTCCGGGTGCGCCGGATCCGGGTGGTGGTTGGGGAAAGTGCCATCCACTTCGCAGAACAATTCCACCACTTCGCAGCCCATGCCGCGATACAGGTCGCCCGCAAAGGCGCCTGCCACGCCGTTGCCGCAATCGACGGCAATCTTGATCGGGCGCGCAATCTTCACGTCGCCGATGATGCGCTGCAGGTATTGCGCGCGGATATCATAGGTGCCGTACTTGCCGGCAGCGGCGGCCGGCTGCATGCCCGCTTCGATGGCATGGTACAGGGCGGTGATGGCATCGCCATGGATTGCCTCGCCCTTCAGCACCATCTTGAAGCCGTTATAGTCCGGCGGGTTATGGCTGCCGGTGACCATGATGCCGGAACGGGAGTCGAGCACCTGGGTGCCGAAATACACCATCGGCGTGGCCACCACGCCGAGGTCGATCACGTCGACGCCGGCGGCCTGCAGGCCCTGCGCCAGGGCCGCGATCAGGCCAGGACCGGACAGGCGGCCGTCACGGCCGATCACCACGCTGCGCTCCCCCTTCGCGGCGGCGGCCAGGCCGAAAGCATGGCCGATCGAGCGCGCCACGCCTTCGTCCAGTGTTTTTCCGATGACGCCGCGGATATCGTAGGCCTTGAAGATGGATTTAGAGAGAGCAACCATAGAGAACTGAAAACGAGGAATATTTAAAATGAAACTGGCTCAGATGCGCAGGTCGTCAATCGCCTTGCCGCCCTCGACCCAGTCCTTGACCCATTTCGGCTGGCGGCCGCGGCCGGTCCACTGTTCGGAGGTATTGGCGGGATTGCGATAGCGCGCTTCCACCTTGCCGCCCTTGTTGCGGGTGCCAGGGTAGCCGGCCAGCAATTCCTTGAGCGGCACACCTGCCTGCTGGGCAATGGCGAAAATCTGCTCGCGTGCTTTTTGCTTATCCATGCCTTCGCGCTGCTTTAATTCGCGCTTAATCTGTTCCTGCAGGTTGCGCAATTCAGGGGACGCCAAATTCGACAGGTCCATGATCTATCCTTTATTGAATTTCGATGTTTGGGAATATACACGAAATCGGCTTAGCGGATTTTCTTATGTCGAATCATCCAGCGCGGCGCTTTAAATCGGACAATGCGTGCATAAAGCCAGACATAACTGGCAATAAATAACAGGCAGAACAGCATCAAGACCCAGGTATAGCGCCAGAATACCGTGGCGGGAATCACCGCCATCAGCGAAAACATCCACAGGTAAGGCGAGGTCATGGAATTGCGGCGCACCAGCGCACGCGCGTCCTTGCGGCCCACTGCCCATTGCACCACGCGCCGGAAAATCAGGCTATGCAGGTGAATACCGTCCGGCATTGCGGGCGAGGTGCCGCGAATGAAGAAACGGCGATATACGCTGAACAGGGTTTCAAAGGTCGGATATATTAATAGCAATACGGCGTACCAAGTAGAAACTTGTGGATTGCGCATTACCAGCAACAGGGCCAATTCGCCCAACATAAATCCAATAAAGTAAGCACCGCCATCGCCCAGGAATATCAGGCCGACCGGATAATTCCAGATCAGGAAACCGGCCGTGGCGCCGGCCACCATCAATGCCGCCACCAGCACGAACATATCGTTGACCTGCAGCGCGACATAACCAAGCGACAGCAACATGCAGATCGTCACCACGCTGGCCAGCCCATTGAAACCATCGATGATATTGACGGCGTTGGCAATGCCGGCCACCGCCAGCACCGTAAGCGGCAGCGTAAACCACAGATAGGGCAGCGGCGTGGTGGAGAACATCCAGTCGATGCGGTCGATGCGCGCGTCCATCAGGAAATAGGCGAGCAAGGCGGCAAACATGGTCAGCAGCAGGCGCCGGCGCGCACTGACTTTGCCGGTATAGTCTTCGACAATGCCGCCCAGGAAGGCAAACATGGCGCACATGATCAGCGACAGCATCCAGCTGGTCATGACCGGCACGCGCCACACCGAAACGCAGGCGCTCAGCGCCACTGCCAGGAAGATCGACAGGCCGCCGATACGGGCCACATGATGGACATGCACTTTTTGTACGCCACCGAAATCAGTGTCCAGCGCGGGACCATGTAAGCGCACTTCCTTGATCACCCACAGGGTCAGGAGTGCGGACGTGAAAAAGCTCACGAGGAAGGAAAACATTAGTTCTTATCAGTATAGTGAGCCAGCCGCCATTGTCGCAGCGCAGCAAGAAAGATTGCTCGCGCGCTAAGCGGCGATTGTACCGTATGCACGGGGCGGGACGGGAAATTCTAGCCGCTGGCGTTGCGTCCAGGGCATTTACTTACCGATTGATACTTTTACCCGGCGATTGCCGCAGCAGCGCGCCGCCGGCTGCCGCGATCATGCGTTATCCTAGCGGGATGAAAACCTACGTAGTGGGCGACCTGCAGGGTTGCCATGGCGAGACCGTCAGCCTGGTCGAAAACATCCTGGACACCGAACATGCCGCCGGCAATGAGCCGCCCGCCATCCTGTTCTGCGGCGACTTGATCAACCGCGGCCCCGATTCGCTGTCCACGCTGCGCTATGTCCAGGCGCTGAGCCAGGGCAGCGACGGCCGCATCGACGCGGTGCTGGGCAACCATGACCTGCACCTGCTGGCGGTGGCCAACGGCATCCGCCCCGAATCGAGCTCCGACACCATCGAACATATCCTGGCTGCGGCCGACCGCGACGCCTTGCTGCACTGGCTGCGGCTGCGCCCGATGGCCATCATGCGCCCTGGCCACTTGCTGGTGCACGGCGGCGTTCTGCCGCAATGGACCGCGCAGCAGGCCCTGGAACTGGCCGGCGAAGTGGAGGCGGCCTTGCGCGGCGACCAGTGGGTCGGCTTCCTGCGCGAGATGTACGGCAACCAGCCCGACCGCTGGAGCGATGAATTGAGCGGCGCCGCGCGCCTGCGCTGCATCGTCAACGCCCTGACCCGCATGCGCTTCTGCAGCGCCGAAGGGGTGATGGACTTCAAGATGAAGGAATCGGCGCACGCCGACCCGTCGAGCGGCCTGATGCCGTGGTTCGAGGTGCCGGGCCGCCGCACCAGCGATACCACCGTGGTGTTCGGCCACTGGTCGGCGCTGGGCCTGCGCATCATGCCGCGCCTGATTGCGCTCGACAGCGGCTGCGTGTGGGGCGGCAAGCTGTCGGCGGTCTGCCTCGACGACCACAGCCTGCTGCAGGTGGATTGCCCGGAATACCGGACGGTTTAATGCTTGGACGCGCCTTCGGCCGGGGCTGAGGCCTGCGCCTGGGACGGTGCCTGGCCATCCGCCTTGCCCGCTTCGCCGCCGCCCTCTGCCGCGGCGGGCGCCTCGCCTTCGGCCGGCGCTGCGGCGGCCGGCGCAAACGCCGCCGCCATCAGTTCCTTGTAGGCTTCCGACTTGCGCAGCGGCTCCAGGTTGGCGCTGCCCTTGATCGCCTCTTCATCCGTGAAACCGTTGACGATCGCCGTCTCCAGCGACGCCATGGCGGCATTCTTGCGGCCCAGCTGCGCCTGTGCCTGCGCCAGCAGGAAATAGGATTCCGCTTCCTTCGGCGCCTTCAGCGTGGCGGCATATGCCTTGTCGGCCGCGATGCCATAGTTCTTTTGCGTCAGGCTTTCGGTCGCCTGCGTACGCAGGGTCTTGGCATTGCTGAAGGTGTCGCCGCTGCAGGCCGCCAACAGCAGGCAGGCTGCCAGCACACTGATCCTGGTCATGCTGATTGCTCCTGTAAAGATTCCGCCTCCGGCACGATGCCCAGCGCGGCGCCAATCGCTGCGTGGCTTGCCGCCGCCAGTTCGCGCCGATGGGCGCCCTCGCCCGGCATCGCTTGCAGCACGGCCAGGCGGGCCCGCACCGGCTTGCCATCGAGGATATTGATCACGCTTTGCGCGAAAGTCATGTCGCCAATGAAGTCGACCGAGGGGTGCGTCTCGCCTGCCGCGTCGACATAGGACAAGGCAAACGGCTGCACCGGCACCTTGCCGTCCACTGCCGCCTCGAACAGGTTGGCGTGGAAAGGCAGCAGCGTGCCTTGCGCCGCCGTAGTGCCCTCGGGGAAGAAGGCGACGCGCTGGCCATCCTGCAGGGCATGCACCAGGCCTTTGAAAATATTGCGCAGTTCGCGCTTGTTGCCGCGTGCGATGAACACAGTGCCCGCCTGCGCCGCCAGCCGGCCGGCCAGCGGCCAGTCGCGGATTTCGGCCTTGGCCACGAAGCGGCAAGGGTGAAGCGCATTGATGACGAAGATGTCCAGCCACGAGACGTGGTTGCAGACGACCATGCCCTGCTCCAGCGGTACGGCGCTGCCCGGCGTCAACTGCACGCTGACGTTGCAGATCGCCAGCAGCTGGCGCGACCAGCGGCGGATATGGCCGTTGCGCTTGTCCGTCCCGATGCAAGGGAAGATGAATGCGCAAGTCGCCATGCCGGCCAGCACATGCAGCGCCATGCGCCCGATGCGCAGCATCAGGCGCCAGTCGAGGTTGCGTTTAGCCGGGCTTGCGTTCATATGCTACCTGGCCCGCAACGATGGTCGCCTGCACCTGTCCTGCCAGCTCGTAGCCGATGAACGGCGTATGCTTGCCCTGGCTGGCCAGTGCGCTGCCGGCGACGGTCCAGCGTGCGGCCGGGTCGAACACGACCACGTCGGCCACGCAGCCCACGCCCAGCTGGCCCGCTTGCGCCAGTCCGGCCACGCGCGCGGCTTCGCTGGTGACGCATGCCACCGCGCGCGACAGCGCATCGTCCTTGCCCTGGGCGGCGGCATAGTCGTCGGCCCACTTGATGGCCAGCGACAGCAGCAGTTCCAGGCCGGTGGCGCCCGGCGACGCTTCGCCGAACGGCAGCAGCTTTTCATCGTCGTCGCACGGGGTGTGGTCGGAGCACATCGCATCGATGGTGCCGTCCAGCAGGCCGGCCCGGATCGCCTCGCGGTCGCGCTGGGTACGGAAAGGCGGATCGACGCGCGCGTTGGAGTCGAAGAAGTTGATGTCGGTATCGGTCAGGTGCACGTGGTGCACGCCCACGTCGCAGCTGATCGGCAAGCCCTCCGCTTTCGCGGCGCGCACCAGTTCCAGGCCGGCAGCCGACGACATGCGGCACAGGTGGACCTTGGCGCCGGTGGCGCGCATCAGTTCGAAGATGGTGTGCAGGGCGATGGTCTCGGCCATCACCGGCACGCCGGACAGCCCAAGGCGCGAAGCCAGCGGGCCGCTGTGGGCCACGCCGCCGCGGCCGATGTAGGCGTCCTGCGGGCGCAGCCAGATGGTGAAACCGAAGGTGGCCGCATATTGCATGCAGCGCTGCAGCACCGTGGTGTCCCTGATCGGGGTCTCGGCTTGCGAGAAGCCGATGCAGCCGGCGCCGGTCAGTTCCACCAGCTCGGTCAGCGCTTCGCCTTTCAGGCCGTGCGTCAGCGCGCCCAGCGGATGCACATGGGCCTGGTTCAGGCCGCGCGCGCGGTGCTTCAGCATTTCCACCAGGCCCGGCTCGTCGAGCACAGGATCGGTGTCCGGCGGGCATACCAGCGAGGTCACGCCGCCCTGCACTGCCGCCTGCATTTCCGACTTCAGCGTGGCCTTGTATTCGAAGCCCGGCTCGCGCAGGCGCGCGGACAGGTCCACCAGGCCCGGCGCCACCACCTTGCCGGCGGCGTCGATGGTGCGGTCGGCCTTGAAGCCGGCCGGCGCGCTGCCGATGGCGGCAACCTTGCCGTCCACGATGTACAGGTCTTGTTTGGAATCGATCTTGTTGGCCGGATCGATCAGTCGGCCGTTCTGGATATGTACGTTCATTTTTATGCTTGCGTGCCTGCCAGGATGCTCATCACCGCCATGCGGACTGCGATACCGAAAGTGACCTGCGACAGGATCACCGCTTGCGGGCCGTCGGCCACGGCGGAGTCGATCTCCACGCCGCGGTTCATCGGGCCAGGGTGCATCACGATGGCGTCCGGCTTGGCCAGCGCCAGGCGTTCCGGCGTCAGGCCGTAGGCGCGGAAGTACTCGCCGGCGGACGGCAGCAGCGCGCCGCTCATGCGCTCGTTCTGCAGGCGCAGCATGATGATCACGTCCACGTCCTTCAGGCCTTGGTCCATGTTGGTGAAGGTGCGCACGCCCAGTTGTTCCAGGCCGCCCGGCAGCAGGGTATGCGGGCCGATAGCGCGGATTTCAGGCACGCCCAGGGTGGTCAAGGCGTGGATGTCGGAGCGCGCCACGCGGCTGTGCAGGATGTCGCCCACGATTGCCACGCGCAGGTTGCTGAAGTCCTTCTTGTAGTGACGGATGGTATACATGTCCAGCAGGCCCTGCGTCGGGTGCGCGTGGCGGCCGTCGCCCGCGTTCACCACGTGCACGTGGTTCTGCCTGGTATCGTGCAGGTGCTTGGCGATCAGGTACGGCGCGCCCGACTGCGAGTGGCGCACCACGAACATGTCGGCGTGCATGGCCGACAGGTTGTCGATGGTGTCCAGCAGCGACTCGCCCTTGCTGGCGGAGGATGCGGCGATGTTCAGGTTGATCACGTCCGCCGACAGGCGCTTGGCGGCGATCTCGAAGGTGGTGCGGGTACGGGTGGAATTTTCGAAGAACAGGTTGAAAACGCTTTTGCCGCGCATCAGCGGGACCTTCTTCACTTCGCGGTCCGATACCGACACGAAGGAGGAGGCGGTATCGAGGATCTGGTTGATGATGGCTTTCGGCAGGCCCTCGGTCGACAGCAGGTGCTGAAGCTCGCCGTGTTTGTTGAGTTGCGGATTAAGCATGGTTCTGTTCAATAGTCAGGGAAAACTTTCCGTCGCCGGCTTGCTGCAGGCGCAGCGCCTGGCCTGGCGCGCAGCAGGTTTGGGCCGCCACGAAATCGGCGGCCACCGGCAATTGGCGTTCGCCGCGGTCCACCAGCGAGGCGAGCATGATGCGCGCCGGACGGCCGTAGTCGAACAATTCGTTGATGGCGGCGCGCGTGGTGCGGCCGGTGTAGAGCACGTCGTCCACCAGCACGATGGTGGCGCCGTTGACGTCAAAGCCGATATGGGTCGGCTTCACGTCGTGCGGCAGGCCCTTCTTCGCGTAATCGTCGCGGTAGAACGACACGTCCAGCACGCCCAGGCGGGAAGTCAGATTCAGGTCTTTGGCCAGGCGCTCGGCGATCCAGGCGCCGCCGGAATGGATGCCGACGATGGCCGGATCATTGGCGCCGGCAATGCCGGCCTTGACCTGCTCGCGCAGGCTGGCGTACAGCGCTTCGGCGTCAAGCTGTTGGGGATCAGTGTGGGACATATTCGTCAAAGTATTGTTGGAGGATGATGGCAGCGGCACGGTCGTCGATGATTTCGCCGCGCTTGGCGGCAATCATCGCCGACGAATAGCGTTCGTCGACCAGCACCACAGGGAGATTGAAACGGCCGTTGAGCTGATTGGCAAACTTGCGGCAGCGCGCCGTCATGTCGTGCTCCGCCCCATCCGGGTGGAAAGGCAAGCCCACAATCAGCCTGGTTGGCCCCCATTTGTCGATCAGGGCCTTGATTTCGGCGAAGCGTGCATCGTTGACCGTGGATTGAATGACGGCCAGGGGGCTGGCCTGGCCGATCATCGTGTTTCCCATTGCGACACCAACGCGTTTGATGCCGAAGTCGAAGCCTAAAACAGTTTCCGGACTATGCATGACCCGCTTCAGAGTTAAGCATCAGGGGATCGAAGCCCAGCAGCTTGATGGCGGCCTGGTAGCGCTCCTCGATCGGCACTTCGAACACGATGCGCGGGTCGGCGGCCACGGTCAGCCAGCCATTGCGTGCCAGTTCGTCTTCCAGCTGGCCGGGGCTCCAGCCCGCATAGCCGATCGACACCATCATACGCTCCGGACCCTGGCCGCGGGCCACGGCTTCCAGCACGTCGATCGAGGTGGTGAAGGCGACGTCATTGGTCACTGTCAGCGAAGACGAATAGTGCGCGCCCGGCGTGTGCAGCACGAAACCTCGGTCATCCTGCACCGGGCCGCCGAACATGATCGGCTCGGACTCAAGGTGGCGCTCGGCGGCGGACGACACTTCGAGGTCGATCCGGTCGAACAGCACTTCCATGGTCATGTCGGTAGGTTTGTTGATCACCACGCCCAGCACGCCGTTTTCATTGTGTTCGCAGACATACACGACGGTGCCGCCAAAGATCGGGTCATGCATGGAGGGCATGGCAATCAGGAAATGATTTGCCAGGTTGAGCGCAGGGGCAGTCATATGTGCCTTTAGCTCCTTCAGTTCAATAGTTTCCGGTAACAATCCCGGCACAGGCATGCTTCTGGTCAATTTGACTTTTTTCATGATTGCTCTCTATGCAGGACTGTTAAGAGTTCTTTACTGTAATATCCGCGCTGCAACTGCCGGATATACCCACAGTTTACTATGAATTGCTGATCCAGCCATGAAAAACGCCCTTGTCTGGTTGCGCCGCGACCTGCGCCTGTTCGATCATGCCGCCATGCATCACGCGCTGGCCTCTGCAGGGACAGTGTACTTTGCCTTTATTTTCGACCGCGCCATCCTCGACGCGCTGCCGCCGGCGGACCGGAGGGTCGAGTTCATTTTCGATACGCTGACGGCGCTTGCGGCGGAGCTCGAAGCGGCTGGCGGGCACTTGCTGGTCCGGCACGATTTTGCCGAAAAAGCAATTCCCGAGCTGGCCGCCGAACTCGGCGTCGATGTTGTTTTTGCCAATCACGACTATGAGCCGGCGGCGATTGCGCGCGACGCCGCGGTGGGCCGCAGCCTGCGCGCTGCCGGCCGCGCATTGCGCACTTTCAAGGACCAGGTGGTGTTTGAGCGCGATGAGGTGCTGACGCAGGCCGGCCAGCCGTTTTCCGTGTTTACGCCCTACAAGAACGCCTGGCTGCGCAAGCTGGAAGCCGATCCGTCGGTGCTGGCGCCGTGGACGGTGGAAGCGGGCCGCTTTGCGCCCGGCCGCAGCACGCTGCCGTCGCTGGAAAGCCTGGGTTTCGAGTGCAGCAACCTGCATCAACTGGGCCTCGGCAACGGGCCGCAGCTGTTCGACGCTTTCCTTGAGCGGATCGCCGATTACGGCGTGGCGCGCGACTATCCGGCCATCAAAGGGCCGTCCTATCTCTCGATGCACCTGCGCTTTGGCACCGTGTCGATCCGCCACCTGGTGCGCACCGTGATGACCATGTCGGCGCGCGGCGCCGTCGGCGAAGGCGGCGCGGTCTGGCTGTCGGAGCTGATCTGGCGCGAGTTCTACATGCAGATCCTGTTCCACCATCCGCACGTGGTGGACAGCGCCTTCAAGCCGGCCTACGACAAGATCGAATGGGAAACCGGTCCCGAGGCCGACCAGCTGTTTGCCGCCTGGTGCGAAGGCCGCACCGGCTACGCACTGGTCGATGCCGCCATGCTGCAGCTGAACCGCACCGGCTACATGCACAACCGGCTGCGCATGGTGACGGCCTCGTTCCTGTGCAAGGACCTGGGCATCGACTGGCGCCGCGGCGAAGCTTACTTCGCGCTGCACCTGAACGATTTCGAACTGTCGTCCAACAATGGCGGCTGGCAGTGGGCCTCGTCGTCAGGTTGCGACGCGCAGCCCTACTTCCGGATTTTCAATCCGGTCACGCAGTCGCAGAAGTTCGATCCGGAAGGGAAGTTCATCAAGCGCTACCTGCCGCAACTGGCAGCGCTGTCGGCCAAGGAAATCCACCTGCCGCGCAACCCGATCGTCGAGCACGACCAGGCACGCAAGCGCACGCTGGAACGCTACGAGGTCGTCAAGAAATAGGCGACGTAGCCTAGCACCTCCCTCGGAATCGAGTAAAGGTCGCGCCATTCGACATGGCGCGCATGGCTATGGCCGGCGACGCGCACGCCGGCGCGCTCCAGGGCAAGCCGGGTGCGCGGCACGTGGAAGTATTGCGTCGCAACGATGGCTGTCTGCAGGCCCTTGGCGCGCATGCAGGCAGCCGCGTTCATGGCAGTGGCCCGGGTATCCAGGCCCCGGCTATCGATGACGATTGCCGCCGTTGGCACGCCATGCTTTGCCAGGTAGTCAGCCATCACTACGGCCTCGTCATGACCTTCCTTGCCCAGCCCTCCGCTGACAAAAATCCACGGTGCGCGCTGCGCGCGATACAAGGCCAGCGCGACGTCGAGCCTGGCCTGCAGCCGCGGGCTGGGCCTGCCGTCCGGGTCCACCGTATTGCCGGGCACGACGATCATATCGGCCGCGCCTGGCTGGTCGCTGCAGCCCGCCGCCACGAGCAGGCCGCAGCCCAGCAGGAAAACGCCGGCAAGCAGCGCGGCAAATAGCTTAAGCAGTCGCATGCGATCGGATAAAAAAAGGGCAGGCGCTGCGGCCTGCCCCCTGGTTCGCTACTGCATGCCTCAAGCGCGTTGAGGCAGCAGGCCGGCGATGGCGCCGAGCAGGATATCTTCCTGGAACGGCTTGCCGAAGTAGGCATTCACGCCCAGTTGCAGCGCGTAGTTGCGGTGCTTGTCCGCCGAACGCGAGGTGATCATGATGATCGGGATCTCCTTGGTGCGTTCGTCGCCGCGCACGTTGCGGGTCAAGTCGAAGCCGTCCATGCGTGGCATCTCGATGTCGACCAGCATCAGTTCCGGCAAGCGGTCCTGCAACTGTTCCAGCGCATCCACGCCGTCCTTGGCCAGCATGACGTGGTAGCCTTCGCGCTCCAGCAGGCGCTGGGTTACCTTGCGCACGGTGAGCGAATCGTCCACCACCATGACCGTGCCGTGGGCGCGGGTCTGCGCCACCGGTTCGGCAACGCCGCCGGCCGGTGCCGGCGCCGGAGTCGCGGAAGTGCGCGGAGCCAGTTCCGGATGCTGCGCCACGTGCAGCTGCAACGCCACCGGATTCAGGATCAGCACGATCTCGCCCGAACCAAGCACGGTTGCACCGGCGATGCCGGGCATGCGCGACAGCTGCGGGCCGATGTTCTTGATCACCACCTCGCGGTTGCCGACGATTTCGTCGACGTGCAGCGCGACGCGGTCGGTACCGTTACGCAGCATCATGACCGGCGAAGAACGCTGCAGAAGCGGACGCGCATCGCCGTCGCCCAGCAGCGTGGCCAGGTAGCGCAGCGGCACGTGCTGGCCGTGGTGCACCACCGCGCCCTTGGCGGTAGCGTCGGCCAGTGCGCCTTCCTTCAGTTGCAGCACCTGTTCCACCATCAGCGCTGGCACCGCATGGGTGCGGCCGCCGGCGGAGATCAGCACCACCTGGGTCACCGCCAGCGTCAGCGGCAGGCGAATCGTGAAGCGCGAACCCTTGCCTGCTTCGGTGAAGGTTTCCACGCGGCCGCCCAGGGCTTGCGCCTCGGACAGCACGATGTCCATACCCACGCCGCGGCCGGCCAGTTCGGTCAGCGTATCGGCAGTGGTGAAGCCCGGCTGGAAGATCAGGTTGGACGCTTCGGCGTCGCTCACCACCTGGTCTTCGGCCAGCAGGCCGACGCTGCGCGCCTTGGCGCGGATGCGTTCCAGGTCCAGGCCGGCGCCGTCGTCGCTGAACTCCAGCACCACTTCGTTACCCTGCTGGCTGACCTGCACCAGCAGTTCGCCGGTCTCGCCCTTGCCGTGTTCGACGCGCCGCTCGCGCGACTCGATGCCGTGCACGATGGCGTTACGCAGCAAGTGCTCGAATGGCGCCGCCATGCGTTCCAGAACGCTACGGTCCATTTCCACGCCGCCGCCACGAATGTCCAGGTTGACGCGCTTGTCGGTTTCTTTGGCACCCTGGCGGGCCACGCGGAACAGACGCTCGGAGACGCTGTTGAACGGCACCATGCGCACGCGCATCAGGTCACGCTGCAGGTCGCGCGTCATACGCGCTTGCTGCGTCAAGTCGCCGGTGGCGCCGTCGATGGAACGGATCAGGCCTTCGTGGAAGGAGGCCACGTCGTTCACCGATTCGGCCATCATGCGGGTCAATTCCTGCAGGCGGGTAAAGCGGTCGAACTCGAGCGGGTCGAATTCGCGTTCGCCGGCAATCGACATACGCGAGGAAATCTGCGATTCCGCTTGCATCTCGACTTCGCGCAACTGGCGGCGCAGGCGATTCAAGTTTTCCTGGAAGTCCGATACCGAAGTACGCAGCGAGGTCACTTCGTTTTCCAGGCGCGAACGGGTGATCGACACTTCACCGGCCTGGTTCACCAGGCGGTCGAGGATGTCTGCACGCACACGCACCAGCGGCGAGGCCTTGGCGGCTTCCGCTTCGTCGCCGCGTCCCGGCGTTGCAGGCGCTGCGGCCAGGCGCGCGGCCAGCGCGCTGAGCGAAGGCTGGGCTGCGCCTTGGGCCGCCGGCGTACCGGCTTCGGCGGCCGGTGCTGCCGCTGCCGCTTGCGCAGCAGCCATGGCAGCAGCATAGGCTTCCGGATTTTGCAGTTGTTCGAACAGCAGCAGCGCGTGGTCGTAGTGCGCCATCAGCTCGTCGAACGAGTGCTGGGACGCGCTGCCTGCGTGCACCATGTTTTCAATGTGCGTCTCGATTTCGTGCGCGTGCTGGCCAAGGCGCATTGCACCGGCCATGCGGGCGCTGCCCTTCACGGTGTGCAGCACGCGCTGCAGGCTGTGGGCGTGGCTGAAATCGGTCGGCTTGGCGTGCCATGCGCGCAGCGATTCGCCGATCTGCGGCAGCAGGTCGGTGCCTTCTTCCAGGAACACCGGCAGCAGGTCCGGATCCAGCTCGTCGTGAATGTCGGACGGGCTGGCACCGAGCAGGTGCGGGGTTTCCGGCAGCTCGACGACCTGCACTTCGCTTGGAGCTGCGTGGTCCAGGTCGACCGCGTCTTCTTCGATGGCTTCGCCGGCGGCCAGTGCGGTGGCATCGATGGCGTCGACTTCGATTGCGGCTTCGGCGCTGGCGGCTTCAGCTTCAGCCAGCAGCACTGCTGCTTCAATCTCTTCGGCAGCCGGCTCTGGTTCGGCTTCGGCTTCGGCAACCACCGGCGCAGGGATTTCTTCCACCACCGGCGCAGGGGTTTCCTCGACCGCCAGGGCGGCGATTTCTTCCACCACCGGGGCGATGATTTCTTCCACCACAGGGGCGGCGATTTCCTCGACCTCTGGGGTGATGATTTCTTCAACCTCTGGGGCGATGATTTCTTCCGCCACCGGAGCGGTGATTTCCTCGACCACCGGAGCGGTGATTTCCTCGACCACCGGAGCGGTGATTTCTTCCATCACCGGGGCGGAGCTGTCGGCGGCAACCTGCTCGACTGCCTCAGGCGCGGCTTGCGTCAGCTCCGGCGCATCGAAGGCGTCGTCGAAGGCGGCATCGAACAAGTTGTCGATATTGCCTTCTTGCGCAGCCACTGCCGGCGTCGGCTGCTGCGTGCTTTCGGCTGCGGCAGGCGGTTCGGTGACCAGGCTGTGGTAAGTGTCGCTGAACAGGTTGTCGAGACGCTCTTCCAGCTGCTCGCCGCCTGGCTCGCCCACGATGCTGTCAAGGCGCTCATCAAGCGCCTCGCCCACTTCCGGCGGGTGCGCCAATGCATCGCGCAGCTTGTGCAGCGCTTCAATCAGTTCCGGCTGTTCCGGCGGCAATTCGCCGGTGGCAAAAATCTGCAGCATCTGGCGCACGCGCTCGATCGTGAAATCGAACAGATCGTGCTGGGCACCGTCCAGGTGCGGCGCCGGCGGCTGCAGCTCCTGCAGCGTGATTTCCAGCGCATAGGACAGCTCGCGCAGCGGTTTGAAACCCACCGTGCCGGAAGTACCAGTCAGGGTGTGCACGGCCTGCAGCGCGTCCGGATGGACCGGACGCCGCTCGTGGCGCCATTCGCCGAAATCTTGCGACAGCAGGCGTACCAGTTCGTCGGTTTCCGCCATGTAGATGTTGTACAGCGGCAGCGGGATCGCCAGGCGTCCCACGAACTTCATATTGTCTTCCGGCGGCGGCTCCAGCGGCGCTGGCGCGGTGGCAGTCGGGAAATCGATGACATTGGTCGGGCGGGCCGCTACGGCCTCGTCTTCCAGCGTCAGGCCGGCGTCGGCTTCGACGACTTCAATCGCGTCCAGCTCGAAGGACAGGTCATCCGGCAGCCCGTCCAGCGCGTCGGCTACAGGAGCGGCCTCGGCAACCTCGAAGGCATCGGCCCCGGTTGCCGGGACGCTGGCTTCAACTGCCTGGCTCGCCTCGTCAAGCGTGTCGTCCAGCACCGGAACTTCGGCAACGGCTTCGCTGGTGGCGGCGACCGGTTCAGCGACAGCCGGCGCGCTCGGCGCAGCTGCCGCCTGGGTGCCAACTGCCGGCCGTGCGAACACGCCGGTATCCTGCAGGTGCGTGGCAGCGTCGACGATCGGTTTTTCCTGGCGTGCCGAGTTTCCGCTGGCGGCAAGTTCTTCCACCCAGGCCGACATCTCTTCGCTCGCGTAATTGAGCAGCGCGAACAAGTCTTCCGAGGCGCGGCGCTCTTCCGCCAGCCACAGGTTCATGACTTTCTCGATCGCGTGGCCGCCGTCGCCGAAGCGGTTCAGGCCCACCATGCGGCTGCTGCCCTTCAGCGTGTGGAACGAGCGGCGCAGCATGGTCAGGGTGTCGAGGTTGGCGATCTCGCTATGCGGGCGCGCCAGCGTCTCGCGCACGAAAGCCAGCACTTCCTGTGCTTCGCCGATGAAAATCTCCAGCAGTTCGGCTTCGACGGCCTCGTCGCCGGCGGCGCCGGCTTCAGGCACCGGTGCGGTCAATACCGGTTCAGGCGCCGCTTCCGGCTCTGGCAGTGCTTCTTCCAGCACCGGGATCGACTCCGGTCCGGAAATCTTCTTGAACGGAACGGCACGGAAGGTTCCGTGCTCAGGGTCGAACACGAAACGTTCGCGCGCGCCGGATGGATTCTGCGCCAGCATATCGACAAAGAAGCCCAGCGCACCCACGTTCTGGGCGATATCGTCGAGCGCCCTGGCTTCATGCGCCTGGTCGAACTGGCCCGATGCCAGGCGGCCGATCTCGATGCGCACATGCGCAGCGGCGTTCATGGCTTCATCCTGGTCCAGGATGGCGCAGGCGCCGTGCAGCTGGTGCAGCACCTTGTCCAGGTCCGACAGGTCGGCGCGGCGCGCCGGGTCGGTGTAATACTCGTCCAGCATCTTCTCGACCTGGCGCAAGCCGGTCTTCATTTCCAATGCCAGGGCGACAACGGTGTCTTCTTCGTGCAACTGGCGGGCCAGGCCGCCTTGCCACTGCGCTGGTTCCGGCGCCGCGCCGCCAGCGGCCAGGGCCTGCAGGCGTGCCGCGATGGTGTCGGCGTGGGCGTTGAAATCGTCCGGCAGGTGGCGGATCTGGGCGATGCCATGCTCGGCGAACAGCAGCGCCGTCGCCATTTCCAGCCCCAGCGCCTCGCTGCGGCGGGTGCCCACGGTGCTGCGGGCCGATTCCGCCAGCTGGCGCAGCAGCGCCGCCAGCGCACCCAGGCCCAGCATTTCGCTGGCCACGGCTGCCTTGGCCAGGGATTGGCCAAAATCGTTATCGAGCTCCGCGTTGTTCTCGTTCTGTTCGATGCGCTGCCATACCGAACGCGCATGGGCAATGCCTTCGCGCGCAGCGGCCAGCGATGCATCGTCGATCCGGCCGTAACGGCGCGTTTCGAAATCGTGCGGCACCATGCCATCGAGCGCATAACCGGCGCGCAGCTGGCGCGCCAGCGGCGGCAAGTGCTCCGGATCGGCCGCGGCGACGAAGAACAACGCCTCCTTCAGCACATTGTCCGGCAATTCAGGCGAACCGGCCGACAGGCGGCGCAGTTGCAGGTTGATCAAGCCGAACAGCTGCTTGACGTAACGGTTGCTTTCCTGCTGGCCGCCCACCACCAGCTCGGCGAAGGCTTGCATGGCGCGCCAGAACACCCGCGCCTTATGCTCGCCCTGCTGCTCGGCGACGTCGGTGATGGCTGCCTGCAGCGCCGCCGCGTGGATGGCCTGGCTGCCGGCATCGGCCGCCTTCAGGTAAGGCAGCAGCGCGCGTTCGAAACGCTGGCGCAGCGCCTTGTAGTCCGGTGCGCCGGTGGGCGCGCCGGTGACAGGCAAGGCCGCCGGCAGTTCCGGCACGTACGATACGTCAGGGAAGAACAGGTCGGCCGGGTGGACCCGGTCGATGCCCAGCAAATCCTGGATATCGCGGAAGAACGGGAACAGGCGCACCGGCTGGAACGGGGCGCCGGACAGCAGCTCCTCCAGGAATTCCACCAGTGCCTGGTACATATTGGCCAGCAACTGGGCGTGGTCCGACGTGCATTTCAGGGTGCCGTCACGCATGCGGTCCAGCACCACTTCCGCCAATTGCGTCAGCAGCGCCACGCCGTCCACGTCCACCATCTGCAGGGCGCCGTGCGCCTGGTGCAGGTGCGACTTGGCGTGCATCAGCGCCGTGGTCTGGTCTTCCGCGTCACGCCCGCCGGCTTCGAACAGCGCCGTGCGGGAACGGGCCAGCGCTTCGCGGATTTCACCCATCACCCAGGACAGCGGGCCGGTGTCGTATTGCGGCAAAGCGGTGAACGAAAGATCAGGTTTGCTCATAGATTCTAAAAATTAAGCGGCAACTTGGGTACTAATCAGGCACCAACACGGAATCGCGACACGGAGTTCTTCAACTCCTGCGCCAGCGAGGTCAGTTTGCGGACCGAACTTGCGGTTTGCTGGGTACCGTCCTGGGTTTGCTGCGTTACCTGCAGGATGTGCTGCATATTGTGCGCCACGCCATTGGCGGACGTCGCCTGCATGCCGGTAGCGTAGGAAATGCCCTGAATCAGTTCTGCCAGGCGGTTCGAAACCTGCGAGATGTCCTGCAGTGCAGTACCCGCCGCGTCGGACAGTTTGGCACCCTCGACCACACCCTGCGTGGATTTTTCCATAGCGGCTACCGCGTCGTGGGTGTCGGTCTGAATGGTCTTCACCAGCGCACCGATCTGCTTGGCCGCTTCAGCGGAACGTTCCGCCAGTCGCTGCACCTCTTCCGCAACCACCGAGAAGCCTCGGCCTGCTTCACCTGCCGATGCCGCCTGGATTGCCGCGTTCAGCGCCAGCACGTTGGTCTGTTCGGTAATGTCGGAAATCAGCTCGGTAATCTCGCCAATCTCCTGCGACGATTCACCCAGTCGCTTGATGCGCTTCGAGGTCTCCTGAATCTGCTCGCGGATCTCGTCCATACCCTTGATCGCGTTCTGCACCGCGTCCGCACCCTGGCGCGCCGCGTCAACCGACTGGCGCGCAACGTCCGCCGATTCCGACGCACTGCGCGACACGTCGGTAATCTCGTTGGCCATCTTCACAACGGTGTTGGATGCGTCCTGAATCTCTTTCGACTGCGCTGCCGATGCCGCCAGCAGGTCATTCGAAATCCCCTGTGCGTGGCTCGATGCGGAGGTAACCTGTTCTGCGGTAATCGTCACACGGCCTACCAGGCCGCGCAGCTCTTCCACGGTGTAGTTAACCGAGTCGGCGATCGCGCCGGTAATGTCTTCAGACACGGTTGCCTGCACGGTCAAGTCACCGTCCGCCACTTCCTGCAGTTCGTTCATCAGGCGCAAAATTGCGGCCTGGTTCTGCTCGTTAATAGCCTTGGTTTCTTCTTCCTGCTGCTGCGCTTTCTGGCGCATGGCTTCCGCTTCCTGGCGGCGACGCTCGGAAGCGCGGCCACGGTTCTGGGAGTCAAGCAGCAGCACGCGGCCGATCGCCGCAGCGGAGACCAGGGTCACCACCAGGCCAACCACCATCAGCCAGAACGACAGGCCCAGCGAGTCCTGCTGCTCGCGCAGCTTGGTCTGCAGGGTCGCAAAGCTGGCACGCACGTCTTCGTTCTCGTTGAACAGCAGTCGTTCCGCGCTCTTCGCAGCGGAGAATTTCTCCAGACGGTCCAGAATGAACTTGACCAGCTTGTCGTAGTCTTCGAAACCTTTTTTCAGCGCCTGCAGGTTTTCGCGGGTTTCGCCATCCTTCACGGCTGGCAGGCCAAGCTGGTCGCTGCCGGCCAGGAAGCCGTCCACGGTCTGGCGGAACACGGTGGCGTCGCGGCCCAGCTGGAAGGCGGTCTCGGACGAGGAAATGCCGCCTTCGGTCAGGAAGGCCGAAGCGCTACGGCTCATGCGCTGGGTCAGCATGCCCAGCTTGCCCAGCGCCGCCAGTTCCTTGGCGCTGCCGCCCTGCTTCAGGCGTGCCGACGCGACTTCCTCGGTCAGCGACAGCAGGTCAGGCGACATGGCGTTCAGTTTCTGCAGGGTCTCGTCCAGACCCGCCAAGTCCCACTTGTATTTGGCGATGGTGGCAGCTGCCTTGTCGGAAGCCGTCCACTTCTTACGGGCCTCGTTCAGGGGCGGCAGCACCGCGCCCGGGGCCGACAGCACCGAGTGGCCGGCATAGCGGCCACCGTCGGCCAGCGCCAGCAGTGCGCGATTCAGCTCGCTGCGGCTGTCCTCCAGCTGCTTGATCGCTTGCTGGTTACCTTTAATCGCGTTAGGCGCCGCCTTGCCGATACGCTGCGAGTGCATCAGCACGTCGGACGCGATCTGGGTACGGGTCGACGTCACGCCGCTGTTGTACGCATTCCACGCCACGAACACCACCGACAGCAGCAGGGACACACCCAGCGTGGTCGACAGCAGGCTCAACTGGCGTGCGCTTGGCAGGTGGCCGATCAGCGGCAACTTGACGTTGGCCGCGGCTTCACCCACCGAGCTGGTACGCAGGCGCTGCAGCAGGCCACGGGTGCCTTCCGCCGCTTCCGGGGTGACGCCGTCGGCCATGGCCGGTTGTTCAGCAGTGGCAACAGCCGCTTCTGGCGGCGTGCCCTCGTACTGAGAATTGTTAAAGCTGGCAAACTCCGAATTGGAACCCAGCTCGGCGCTGGCCTCCGGTGCGGAGCGCGACAAGAATTTAAATGCCATTACTACGTCCCCCGATTGCTTTCGATAGTGTTGCGCCTGCCCGATGGCAGCGCGAGATTACAGGCCGATTTGCAGGAACCGCGCATCGTGCACCAGTCCACCCAGGTCCAGCCTGGTCCACTGTTGCCCATCGCGGTCTTTGAATTGCTGGCCACCCCAGGCGGCCTGCCCGTTGTCCGCCACTGCTTCTTCCACCATTTCGCCCAGGTTGCGCAGGCCAAGCACGCGCCCGGCCAGGATGGCAACGTTGAAACCAAGGTGGGTGGCAAGGGTCACCAGGCGGCTGTCCGGCCCCGGCTGCGTGCCCGCCTCGCCCATATAGCGCGCCAGGTCGATCACGCCGACCAGGTTGCCGCGAATATTGGACAGGCCGCGATACCAGTCCTGCGACAGCGGTACCGCCGTCATGGCCTGGAACGGCACGATTTCGCCAACCTGGGTCAGGTCCAGCAGGCAGCGGCGGCCGCCCAGCAGCACGCCCAGCTCGCGGCCAGCATTGCCCGTGCCGGCCTTGGCGGCCTGCATGCGCTCCAGCAGCGTCACTTGGTACTGCCGCAGGCGGCTGCGGCGTTCAGCGCCGGTCGGCGCCTGCTGTTCGGTCGTCATCGCTTAACCGAGTGCGGCAATCTTGGCCAGCAGCTCGGCCGCATCGACCGGCTTGACCAGGTAATCCTTGGCGCCTTGGCGGATGCCCCAGATACGGTCGGTTTCCTGGTTCTTGGACGAGCAGATGATGATCGGCACGTCCTGCAGCTCAGGATCCTTGGCGATGGCGCGGGTGACCTGGAAGCCGTTCTGGCCAGGCATCACCACGTCCATCAGGATCAGTTGCGGTTTGTCCGCCTTGATCTTGAGCATGGCTTCTTCGCCGTTTTCGGCAGTGGAAACGGTGAAACCGCTGCGCACCAGGATGTCGGTCAGGTAATAACGCTCGGTAGGCGAGTCGTCTACGATCAGGATTCGTTGAATGGCCATGCTTTTACTCTCTGTAATTCGGTGTTTTATGCACTGGCAGCAGCGGTGTGCTCTCGCACCGCAGCCAACAGGCTGTCTTTGGTGAAGGGTTTAGTCAGGTAGGCTGCCGAACCGACCATGGCACCGCGCGCACGGTCGAACAGGCCATCCTTGGACGAGAGCATCAGCACTGGCGTGGAATGAAACTTGGCGCTCTTTTTGATCAGGGCGCAGGTTTGGTAGCCATCCAGCCGCGGCATCAGGATGTCGCAGAAGATCAGCGCCGGCTGCTGGTCATTGATCTTGGCCAGCGCGTCGAAACCATCCTCGGCCAGGATTACCTGGTATCCCGCCTGGGTCAGGAAAATTTCAGCAGACCGACGAATGGTGCTGCTATCGTCGATCACCATGATTTTCAGTCCGGTTCCTTGCGGTTTATTCGTCATTTCTAAAGTATTCGCTCAATAGTCTCGCTACGATAGCACAGGGTACAGGCCTGTGGCAGGGTATGCTGCTGAAAAGAAACACTTATTTATTTGAAAACTTGGAAACATTCATTAATTGTCAAGAAACTTCGTTTTCAAACTTATAACATTTAGATCGCTACCATCTCGAAATCGTCCTTGCGCGCGCCGCATTCCGGGCAAGTCCAGTTCATTGGCACATCGGCCCAGCGGGTACCCGGCGCAATGCCTTCTTCCGGCAAGCCTGCGGCTTCGTCATAAATCCAGCCGCAGATCAGGCACATCCAACTCTGGAATTCCTGGCTTGGTTCATTGCTGCTCACGTTGATTCACCTTCTAATAAAGTAAAATGCTGAATTAGGTATCTTAATCTACCCGCCGTGCAAAACCAAACATCTCCCCTGATCCTGACTTTTGGCGTGGCCGATCCGGTTGGCGCAGTTGGCGTGCACGCTGACCTGGCTGTCTTCAATGCCCTGGGTTGCCGCGGCCTGGCCGCCACCACCGCCCTGCTGGTCGGCGACAGCGCCCGTATTGAAGACCAGCAGCATGTCGACCCCGACTGGGTGGCCGACCAGGCCCGCATGGTGCTGGAGGATGTGCCGGTGCAAGCCTTCAAGATCGGCGCACTGGACCACCTGGAACATGTCTCCACCCTGGCCGAAATCGTCTCCGACTACCCCGACGCGCCGCTGGTGCTCGATCCTTTCGGCAGCCAGTTGCCGGCGCCGAGCGACGAAGACGACCCGGAAGAACTCCTGACCGTGATGCGCCAGCTGCTGGTGCCGCAGGCCACCTTGCTGATGCTGTCCGAAGTCGAACTGGCGCGCATGGCCGAAACCTGGCGCGACCTGGGTAACGGCGAGACCATGGCCGACGATGCCGAACACCTGATCGACCTTGGCTGCGAATACGTGCTGGTGACCGGCACCAATGCCGGCAGCGGCCAGCGCGCCAACACCCTGTACAGCACCGAAGGCGTGCTGCGCCACGATAAATGGCAGCACCTGCCAGGCCCCTTCGTCGGCGCCGGCGGCACCCTGTCGGCCGCCATCGCCGCCTACCTGGCGCACGGCCTGGCCGTGCCGGAAGCGGTGGAGCGCGCCGAGCAATACACCTACCAGACCCTGCTCCATGCCCAACGCTATGGCATGGGGCGCTTTGTCCCCAATCGATTCTTCAAGCCATGACTATTTCGAAAAACGACATCCTGTTCGAACGCGCCCAGAAAACCACTCCGGGCGGCGTCAATTCGCCGGTGCGCGCCTTCCGCTCCGTGGGCGGCACGCCGCGCTTCATCACCCGCGCCGAAGGCCCTTACTTCTGGGACGCGGACGGCAAGCGCTACATCGACTACATCGGCTCCTGGGGCCCGGCCATCGTCGGCCACGCCCACCCGGAAGTGGTGAAGGCGGTGCAGGATGCGGCCACCCGCGGCCTGTCCTTCGGCGCCCCGACCGAAGCGGAAATCGAGATGGCGGAAGAAATCTGCCGCCTGCTGCCCTCGATCGAGCAGGTACGCCTGGTGTCCTCCGGCACCGAAGCGACCATGAGCGCGCTGCGCCTGGCGCGCGGCGCCACCGGCCGCGACAAGATCATCAAGTTCGAAGGCTGCTACCACGGCCACGCCGACTCGCTGCTGGTGAAAGCCGGCAGCGGCCTGCTCACCTTCGGCAACCCGACTTCAGCCGGCGTGCCGGAAGATTTCGTCAAGCACACCCTGGTGCTGGACTACAACAACGTGGCAGCGATCCGCGCCGCGTTCGCCGAATACGGCGACCAGATCGCCTGCGTCATCGTGGAACCGGTGGCCGGCAATATGAACCTGATCAAGGGCAGCCCGGAATTCCTGGGCGCGCTGCGCGAGCTGTGCACCGAGCACGGCGCCATCCTGATCTTCGACGAAGTGATGTGCGGCTTCCGCGTCGGCCTCGGCGGCGCGCAAGAACTGTACGGCATCAAGCCCGACCTGACCGCGCTGGGCAAGGTGATCGGCGGCGGCCTGCCGGTGGCGGCCTTCGGCGGCTCCAAGGAACTGATGTCGAAGATGTCGCCGGTCGGTGCGGTGTACCAGGCCGGCACCCTGTCCGGCAACCCGGTCGCCGTGGCAGCGGGCATGACCACCTTGAAGCTGATCCAGCAGCCAGGTTTCTATGACGGCCTGGCCCGCAGCGCACGCCGCCTGGCCGACGGCCTGAGCGCCGCCGCCAAGGAAGCCGGCGTGACCTTCTGCGCCGACGCCGAAGGCGGCATGTTCGGCCTGTACTTCAGCGCCAGCCCGCCCAACAACTACGCCGAAATGATGGCCGGCGACCGTGAAAAATTCAATGTGTTCTTCCACAAGATGCTGGACCAAGGCGTGTACTTCGCCCCGGCCGCCTTCGAAGCCGGCTTCGTCAGCGCCCAGCACGACGACGCCGTGATCGACGCCACCATCGCCGCCGCCAAAAAAGTCTTCGCGACTCTCTAAAGAAAAGTCGGGGTCAGCTCCGGCAATCGGACATTCGCGCAGCGCGAATGTCCGATTGCCGGAGCTGACCCCGACTTTCATCATTTAAGTTCAGGGTACCAGGTCGATCTCGATCTCGCGCGTGTCGGCCTGGCCGTTGCTGTCGGCTACGCGCACCGTGTAGTGGCCGGGGCCGGATGGCTTCCAGGCCACCGTTTCGCCGGGCGCGGCGCGGCCTACCAGGGCGCCGTCGACAAACCAGAACAGCTCGCGCGCCTCGCCCGCTGCCTGCGCTACCAGCAGGAGCGGTTCCGGGTGCGCGGTGCGCAGCAGGTGGCGCACCCCGCGCAGTGGTTGCAGGATGCGCGGCGCGCTGTCGGTATCGGACGGGCCGCAGGCACTGCTGTCGCGCAGCGGCAGCCCGGCCTGGCGCATCAGCTGCTGCACGTCGGAAGACCAGGCTTCCACCGTCCTGGCCACCGTGTTGGGTCCCTGCCGGCACGCCAGCGTGCCCTTGTCCTTGTCGATCCAGACCTGGCGGTGCAGCGTGCTGCGCTTGATCGGCGACTTGCCGGCGATGAACCAGGATGGCACGACACGCGGGCAGGCCTGGTCCGGCAGGTCGCCGCTGGCGGCGCATACATCGACCAGGCGCAGGTCCGCCGGCAGCGCGCGTGGCACGGGACCGGGGTCGAGCCGTTCGGCGCGCAAGGCATCGACGATGCGCAGGAACAGCGGCGCGGCCATGTCGACGCCGACCAGCGCCGGGTTGCCGGCGCCGTCGAAATTGCCCAGCCAGACAACCAGCGCATAGCGGCCGAACACGCCGGCCGTCCAGGCATCGCGGAAGCCCCATGAGGTGCCGGTCTTCCAGGCGATCGCCGGCTGGCCGGGGGCTGCGGTGTCGGGGCGCGGATTGCGGCGCAGCATGTCGAGCGTGATGTAGGCGGCTTCTTCGCTGAGCAGGCGGCGCTGCTGTTCCGGCGCCGCCGCGCCGCGGTAGGTGACGGCGCGCCACTGGCCGCCGTTGGCCAGCATGGCGTACATCTGCACCAGTTCTTCCATCGATACTTCGCCGCCGCCCAGCACCAGGGCCAGGCCGTAATGTTCGCGCGTGTCCATGTGCGCCACGCCGGCCTGCTGCAGGAAGTCGTACAGGTCGGGGCGCGACAGCTTGGCCGCCACCGCGACGGCTGGCACGTTGCGGCTGCGGATCAAGGCGTCTTCCGCCGGCAGCGGCCCGACGAAGCGGCCATCGAAATTTTCCGGCGTGAAGGCGCCAAAGGCCGATGGCGTATCGCGCAGCACGGTTTTCGGGTGCAGCAGGCCCTGGTCCAGCGCCAGGCCGTAGATGAAGGGCTTGAGGGTGGAGCCGGGCGAGCGGCGTCCCAGGGTGCCATTGACCTGCCCGGCAATCGCGGCGTTGCCGTAATCGGCCGAACCCACCAGCGCCCGCACCTGCATGGTCGAGGTGTCGACCAGCATGGCGCTGGCGTTGGCCACGCCGCTGTCGGCGCGCGCGCGCAGGTAGTCGCCGATGACGCGCTCCAGCACGCGCTGCGCGCTCAGGTCGAGGCTGGCATCGATTTCGCCCTGGACATCCTGTGCCTGCTGCTGTTCGCGCAGCAGCAGGTCGACCAGGTGCGGCGCCAGGAACGGCAGGCTCGCCCTGCCTTGCGTGTGCAGCGGCAGCTGCATGTCGGCCTGCCAGCGGCGGTGGTCCGGGTGGCGCTCCTGCCACAGCTGCCACAGGCGGGCGCGCGCGGCGCGCAGCGCCAGCGGGGCCGCATCCCCAACCAGCCGCTGGCGCGGGTTCTGCGGGATGACCGCCAGCGCCAGCATCTCGGGCAGCACCAGCGCGGCCGCGCTCTTGCGGAAATAGACCACGCTGGCGGCCCCCACCCCTTCCACGTTGCCGCCGAAAGGCGCGAGGTTGAGGTAGCCTTCCAGGATCTCGCGCTTGCTGTAGCGCGCCTCGATCCACAGCGCGGCCGCGGCTTGCTGCAGCTTGCCGCCCACGCTGCGGCTGTCGATGCCGTACAGGCGGCGCGCCAGCTGCATGGTGATGGTGGAGCCGCCCTGGCGGCGCGTGCCGGTGGCACTGGCCCAGGCGCTGCGCACCAGCGCCAGCGGGTTGACGCCGGGATGCCAGTAGAACCAGCGGTCTTCGTACAGCAACACCGCTTCCGGCAATGCGGCCGGCATGTCCGCCAGCCGCAACGGCAGGCGGTACTGCTGGTCCGCCGCCAGCGTCAGGCGCAGCAGCTCGCCGCCGCTGGCATGCACCGCATGCGACCAGGCCTGGCCGGCCAGCAAGGGTTCATGCGGCCAGACGCGCAGCGCAACCATCCCCAGCGCGGCCAGGGCACACAAGGCTGCGCGGCGCCGCCAGCGCACGGCCAGGTTGCGCAGGCCTTGCCACATTACTTGCGGTCCCGGATCACGAGTTTCGAACCGGCCGAGCGGCCGAACACCTTGCGCTCGTACATCGCTTCGCCGAACGCGCCTGGCACCACGAACTCGCCGACGTTGGTGGCGCGCACCTTGTAGGTGATCTCGGTCTGGCTGCTGCCCACATTGCCGAAGATGATGACGCGGTCTTCGCGCATGTCGACATAATCGACGTTCCAGCTCCAGCCTTTGGTGCCGACCCGGCGCTGCCACAGCGGCGCATCGGAGTCTTCGTCCGACGGGCTGCTCAGCACAGGTTCCAGGCCGCCCGGCAGCACGTCCACCAGCGCCACCTGCTGCACCTCGCTGCGGCCGACGGCCCGCACCCGCACCCGCACCGTCACTTCGTCGCCCAGCGTGACTTCGGACAAAGGCTTGCCGGCGCCATCGACGAATTCGCGGATGATTTCGATGCCGTTGGAAGCAGCCGTGGCCGGAATATTGCGCTCAAAGCCGGTTTCCGCCAGCGCGTAGTAGAGCGGCAGGCCGCCGCTGCTGCCAAGCTTGAGGCGCGCCGCATCGCCCGGCACCGCCGCCTTGGCGATCAGTTTCAGCGCACCCAGCTCCAGCGCCTTTTCCTTGCCCTGGCGGTCGATCGCCCTGGCCGTGATGGCGCCGGCGGCGCCGCTGGCGGCGGCGCTGCTGTAGGCATCGACCGCAGTCACCACGGCGGCCGACGACAGGCTGCTGTACAAGCCGTCGCTCATCCAGGCTGCCAGCCGGTCGAACACTTCCGGCGGCAGCTCCTTGAGCCGGCTCGGGAAGTGGCGCGCCACCAGCGTCACCAGCGTGGCGTCATGCACCAGCGAGTCGTAATACCAGCCCCAGCTCTTGAACTGGTCCTTCTTCGCCAGCCGCGCCAGCATGTCTTTCCACAGCGGGTCGAGCAACTGGCCCGCCACCTGGTCCTGCTTCAGGATCTGGTAGCTGGCCGCCAGGTAGGCATTGCCAAGGTCGGCCTCGGCCGCCTGCCCGCCGCGCGTATCCTTCGGCGTAGCGCCGCGCAGGTTCACCAGCGCCGCCGTCGTCACCGCGCCGCTGCGCGTCAGCAGGTAGGCCGCCTGGGCGCGCGTGCGCCAGCTGTAACGGTCGTCGCTGCCGCGCGCGGCGTAGTTCTGCAGCCAGGCCAGGGAACGCGCCAGCATGTCTTCCGGCACCTGCAGCTTGTGTTCGCGCGCCTCCAGCAGCATTTGCACCGCATACACGGTGGCAAACGGATGCGCCGATTCGCCCGGCGCGTACAGGCCGAAGCCGCCGTCGCCGGTCTGGCGCGAGCGCAGCACGCTCAGCGTGCGCTCGAAGCCTTTTTTCGGATCGATCGCCGCGCCGCCGGCCTTGGCCGCCTGCAATTCCTTGGCGAGGTCGGGCCGGTTGGCCAGCAGTACCGTCGGCATCATCTGGCTGACAATCTGCTCGGTGCAGCCGTACGGGTATTCCTGCAGATAGCGCAGCATGCCCGAGGCCAGCGACCACGGCGTGGCCGATACCGACAGCTCGCTGCGCTGCAGCTGCGGATAGAACTGGCCCTGCGTTGCGATTTCACCGCCGCCCTTGAAGCGGCCGCTCTGCACCAGCGTGACCAGCGCCGACGCCGGCCGCACCGACAGGTCGGTCGACAGCCTGGCCTTGCGCTCCTGGTACTGCGCGCTGAACACCACGCTGGCAGAACCCAGTTGCGCCTGGGCGCCGCTGCGGGCGCGCACGCGGAAGCGCGCAGTGGCCTCACCGCCTTCATTGATGGCCAGCGTCACCTGGTTCTTGCCGACCACTTCGAGCGCCGGCGCCACCTGCAGCGTGAGCGCCACGGGAGCGCCCTTGCCCGAGCCCTTGATGTTGTTGGCCACGCCGATGCCCACTTCCGCCTCGTCGCCCGGCGTCAGCGCCACCGGCACGTTCGGCAGCAGCACCATGTCGCCGCGCACCGTGGTCTTGGCGCTGGCCGCAGCGGCCGAAGTGTCGTCCACCGCCACCGCCATCACGCGCAGGCTGCCATTGAAGTATTCCGGCACCGTGTAGCTGAAGTCGCGGCCGCCCTGCACGTCGACGATGCCCGACCAGTAGGCCACCGGCTTGTCGCGCTTGCGCTTGAACGGATTCAGGTGCTTGCCCGCCTCGCCGTCGCCATCGCCGCCCGGCGCAGCACCCTGCATCAGCTTGCGGAACTCCGGCAGGATCTGGTCCAGCGTCTGCGCCGTCGTCACCTCCAGCGCACGCTTCTGGAAGAAGTACTGCAAGGGATTGGGCGTCTGGTAACGCGCCACCTGCAGGATGCCTTCATCCACCGCGAACACCACGGCCCGCACCGGCTTGGGCGAGTCGAGATGGAATTGCACCGTCTGCCCCGGCTTGACCAGCTCCGGCGCCTTCAGCGCGAACCGGGTGGTGCGCCGCTCCAGGCTGGTGGCAAACGGCGCCACGCCGTAGCTCAGGGGGCTCATGTAAATTTCTTCGGACGAGGGGTCGCGCGTGAACTGCACCATCACGTAGCCGTTGCCGTCGTAGTCCTTGGGCAGCGTGATCTTCTGCACCGAGGCGTTCTTGTCGGCCTTGAACCACTTGTAGGCATACACCTTGTCGCGCTCGATGGTGATCAGGCCGGAACCGGTATACGGCGCGCGCACGCTGATCTCGATTTCCTCGCCAGGCTGGTAATCCTTCTTGTTCAGCGTCAGCTGCAGCTCGGCGTTGCGGTCCAGGCTGCGCGTGACGTTGCCGCTGCCGGCCACGCTGTAGCGGAACTGGGCCAGCGCCGCACCCTGGGCATTTTTCAGCACATAGGTGAAATTGCCCGGCGTATCGGTGGCCGGCGCCAGCTGCGCGCCGCCGGCGGCAATCGCAAACGGCTCGCTCTTCAGCAGCACGTCCTTGCCACGCGACTCGTACTTGAACAGGCCGTTGGCCTGCTTGACCAGCACCGACAGCACGCGGTTCTCATAGCGCTCCAGCGTCAGGCCGGAGACGGCGGTCTTGCGCGCTTTCGGATCGATCGCGATCAGGTGCACGCCGCGCGCCGCGCCGCGGCTGATGTAATTGAGGTCGCCGTCGGCCCTGTAGCCGACCAGGTAGGGCGCGTCGGACACCAGCGCCTGCACTTCCGCGCTGACGCTACGCCCGCCCTCCGGCTCAAACGCCTTGGCCAGCACGTGCAGCTGGTAGGTGGCGGACTGGTAGCGGTGCAGCCCAAGGTCGAAGCTGACATCGCCCTTGTCGTCGGTCTTCTGGTCGGCGATGGTGTCGCTGAAGCGCTCCTTGGCGCGCTGCGGATCGTAGAAGCTGTAGCCCGGCCAGGAGGCGAAGGCCGGATAGGCCGGCGCCAGCGTCACCACCGCCTCCACCTTGCGGTTGGGCGCAGGCGTGCCGAACAGGTTCTGCACGTTCATCTGCGCCGTCAGCGACTGCGGGCTGACCCAGCCCTCGCCTGCCTCGGCCGACAGCTTGAGCGCGACCTTGGTGCGGTCCGGCAGGAATTCCTGCACCTTGACGGTGGTGGAGCCCAGGCGCACCGGTTCACCCTGCGCCCCATCGCGCGGCAGGTTCAGGTAAAGCGTGTAGTTGCCGGTCGGCGCGCTATCGAGCGTAGGATGGGCGATTTCCGCCATGCCGGCCGGGCCCAGCTTGAGTTTTTCGCGCCGCACGGTCTGGCCGCGCGCATCGACCACTTCGGCCTCCACCGGCAAGTCCTTCAGGTTCTGGCTCCAGTCGCCGCTCTTGACGATGATGCCGGCCTGGATGGTGTCGCCGGGGCGGTAGATGCCGCGGTCCGAGAACAGGTAGGCGCGCATCTGGTTCGGCAGGCCGCCGCTGTGGGTGCCGCCGACGTCGAAGCGCGACATGTCCAGCGCGCGGTCGTTGCGGTTCAGCGCCATGAAGGCGGTATCGCCGGCCTTCTTCACCACCAGCAGCACCGGCTGTTTTTCGCGGATGTAGCCGCGCAAGTCCGGCAGCCGCACCGTGCCGCCGGCGTCGGTCGCCTGGGTGTGCAGCACCAGGCCGTTGCGGCCCCACACTTCGACCGTCGCGCCGGCCACCGGGGCGCCGCTGCTGATGGACTGGACGTACACCTGCTGCGAGCCGTCCAGCGCGCGCTTGCTGACCAGGCCCAGGTCGGTCAGCATGATCAGGCGGCTGTCCGACAGCGCGCCGGCATCGCCGTTGTACTGCTCCTCCGGCATGCCCTCGCCTTCGCCTTGTTCCTGGTCGTATTGCGGGACACGCGGCTGGCCATCGTCCGATTTGGACGGGTCGTAGCCATTGATCTTGACCAGGAAAATGCCGCGCCGCTCGGCGCCGTCGGTTTTCAGGTACTCCGAAAAATCGATGGTCTCGAAATGGGTCTTGCCGGGCGCCAGCTTCAGCGGCAGCTTTTTCTCGAAGCGTTCGGTCAGGCTGTCCGGCGCCAGGCCCTGATAGAACTCGGGCTTGGCGTAGCTGCCGGCCGAGTGCGTGGCCAGGAAATGCAACTGGTGCGGCAGCACGCGGCCGATCTCGATCTTCACACCCGGGATGTCGCGCACCATGATCGGCAGCTTGCGCTCGCCATTCAGCGCCAGCAGCGCGCCGGTGCCCATGATCGACAATTCCGGCGCCGAGGCCTTCACCTGCAGGATCGCTTCCCGCTTCTGGCCAAGCTGGTAGCCGCCGACCGACTTCATCCCCTGCGCGATGCGCACGAACATGAAACTGCCCGGATCGGCCTCAAACTTGAAGGCATGGATTTCGCTGTTGTCGCGCTCCTGCGGCAACGCCGTCAGCGCCAGGCGCCTGGCGTTTTTCAGCACCGCGTCGGTGACCTCGGCCGGATCGTCCCAGCTCCTGGTTTCATTGGTGGCCGCCGGCAGCGCCCAGGCGCTGACCGTGCGCGCCGCTTCCTTCTCGGTGACCGACATGCCGGTGCTGATGCGCAGCACGTTTTCCATGTCGCCGCTCTGTCCGGTGACGATCTGCGTCTCGATCGCCTGCACCTCCAGCCCGAACAGGCCGGGTACCGCCACCGCCTTCGTCACTTCCTCGGGCGTGCCGTCGCCGCCGCGCTGGGCCTTCACGCCCGGTTCTATATGCAGCGTGAGTGCCGCCGTCTCCTGCGGAATAGCAAGCGGCTCGGACTGGACGGTGGC
The DNA here is from genome assembly GCF_050709955.1 of Massilia eburnea. Classification (GTDB taxonomy): domain Bacteria; phylum Pseudomonadota; class Gammaproteobacteria; order Burkholderiales; family Burkholderiaceae_D; genus Rugamonas; species Rugamonas eburnea_A. The sequence continues at coordinate 55,735 of NZ_JBNZFX010000030.1, read as the reverse complement.
GCCGACTTTCCACTTATCGTAAGTGAGCGTGAATTTGACCGGTTTGCCATCCAGCTCCATGCGCATGCGCTTTTCGAATTCGGCCGGCGCCACCGGGTGCGTGAACTTCACCTCGAACACGCCCTTGCGCAAGTTGAACTGGGTGGGATCCTGGTAAAACTCGCCGTTGGCAAGCGTGACGGCAAAGCGTGCGGTTTCGAATTGGTATTCCTGTTCCGCCTTCACTTGCGAAGCCAGCGCCTTGGGACCGAACTTGATCGTGAACTTCTGGCCAACCGGCCAATCCTGGGCCGGCTGGAACGACAGCTCATGATCGCTGTTCCAGGTCCATTTGCCGGCGATCGCCGGCGACAACTGCAGGTCCGTCGCCTCGCGCCCCACCCGCGCCAGCGGCGCCGCCGATGCGCTGAATTCGATCCGCAGCGGCTGCGGCTGCCCTTCGTTTTCCAGCTCCGTGCGGCCGGGGGCAAAGATGCGCACGCCGGCATCGCTGGATGCGACCTTGTCCGGCTTGATGTAGGGCATGCGGCTCTTGATATAGGGATAGGCGGCCAGGCTGGCCACCGTCACCACGGCCAGCGCCGCCATCACGCGCAGATGGCGCCCGGCCCAGGCGCGCAGCGGCTGCAAGCGCTGCCCGATGCCGCGCAGCCAGGCGGGAGGAGACCAGGACACACTGCCGAAGATGGTGGCGGCGACGCGTACGAGCAGATTCCAGATGTGTTTCACCCGGCTCCCCTTAGACAAATTGATAAGATTGGCGGGGATTCTATACGTAGCGGGCTATTTGATCCAGTGCACTAGCCTGCCACCGGCGCCGCGCTGAACGGCCGCGCGTCCATCGGGATGTCGATCAGGAAGGTGGTGCCCATCGCCACCGAACTGGTGACCAGGATGCTGCCGCCGTGGCTCTCCGCCACGCGGCGCGCATACGGCAGCCCCACGCCCCAGCCATCCTTGCTGCACTTGCCGCCACGCGCGCGCCGGTACACCTGGAAGATCGATTCCTGTTCCTCCAGCGGGATCGGTTCGCCCTCGTTATGCACCTCCAGTTGCACGCGCACGCCACGGCTGGCCACGCGCAACATGATCGGCGTACCCGGCGCGCGGTACTTGATGGCGTTGCCCAGCAAATTCTCCAGCGCGCGCTGCAGCGAAGCGCGGCACCAGTGCCCCACTGCCGACTCGAACTTCACCTGCACCTGCACCGCACTGCGCTCCATCGTTTGCTGCGCCACCTCGTATGCCAGCACGGCCAGGTCGAACTCTTCCAGGTGCAAAGGCAGGCGCTGGCCGCCTTCGAACACCATGCAATCGAGCAGGTCGCGCGTCATGGTCTCGATGCGCTGCGCATTGACCACGATGCGCTCGGCCAGGCGCCGGATATCGTCGCTTGGCGCCTTGCTTTCGATCACTTGCGCCGCCACGCTGACCGTCGACAACGGCGTACGCAAATCGTGCGTCAGCGCCGCGATGAACTGTTCACGCAAGGCCGACTGGATCAGCGCGAACGCCGTCACGCTTTCGCGAATGGCGCTGTCGATCGAGGTGGCGATCGCCTCGCGCTGTTCATGCGTCAGCGTTACGCGGCACTGATGCAGCATCTTGAACAGCACTTGCCGGAACAGCTGGTATTCGCGGATCAGGGTGGTGGTGTCGTAGCCGCTCAGGCGCGCCCGTTCGCCGCCGTGCTCCTGGGCGATCAGCGCCACGTCGACCCCGCTGGCCTGGAAATACTCCTGCGTCAGCAGGCGTGCCAGGTGCTCGTAAAAAGTCGGCAAGGTGTTCAGCAAGATCGGATCGGGCAGCTCGCCGGCCTTGCCCAGCGTCTCCCGCGCCGCCTGGCGCCAAGCTTCGATCACCTGGTCGCGCAATGCCAGCATCGCTTGCGATGAAGGAGACAAACCGACCTCAGTCATTGAGCCTCCGGGCAAATGTGAATTGTGAAACGAAAGAATGTGGCGCAGCGACTTTCGTGTCAATACACAGCCGGCAGCATTGATTAACTGATAAGTACAAAAACGCTGCGGCACGGGCATGCCGGGCTCGCGCGCCGATTGACCGCTTAACCAATGGTTACAGGCAGTGTTGCATTCTTGCAGCGGGGAGTGGCGCGAATGCGCTGGCGGCCTGGCTAGAGCGCAGGCGCCGAGCCTGGCGCCTCGCACCCGGGCGCGGCCGGGCGCGCGTGCTTGAGCGGAATCGACATCAACCAGCCACGCAAGTTCCGGACCAGCGCACGGCCGCATTGCTCGCTGATCGGTTCGGCGCGTTCGACCGCGTCGTTCTTCCCTTCCAGGTAGCGGAACGTGCGCTGGGCGCCGGCGGCCGCTGCCACTGGCGCCAGGGCATGCGCACGCGCGATCTCGACTGACGCGCGAAATAGCGCGGCGCTCGCCTCCCGCAAGCGCACCCCGCCGTTCCATTGCCAGAATACGGCCTCGTTCTCCACTTCGACGGCGCGCGACACGACCCGCACCGTATTGGTGTAGACCGGTAGCTCGCTTCCCGCCTGAAACACCGACACGGTATTGTCAACGATCAGCGCACTCTGGTCCTGCGTCATGTAAAACACCGGTGAACTGGCAATCAGCCATCCCGACTGCGGCCGGCTACCGCTACCGAGCCACGGCACGCCGGACGCCGCCGGAAAAGCCCGCTCCGCCAGTTCGCCATAGCTGAAGGTATCCAAGCTCTTCCGGAAAGGCACCAGGATCCGGTCCGCATCCGCTTCAATCTCGCTGCGCTGCTCTTTCATTTTGCCTTTGACCACCGCGGCGTGCGTTGCCAGGGCCACGATAAAACCGGCCACACCAGGCGCCGGATACAGCATGGTGCCCGGCTCCTGGCCTGCCTTGTCAAAATTGACCTGGCCGCGGAAGTCGATGTTTTCCCTGGCCGGCAAACTGAGCGCCCAGATGGCATCGGCCGGCGCCGATGCCGCCGATTCCGCCGCATTCGCCGCCGGCAGGCAAGCCAGCAGCACGGCCAGCGAAATAAAGTGATGGAAGGCCATGGTCTTAGTTCAGCAGCGGTTGCAGGATGGCCTGGCGCGCCGCTTCGATCGCCTGGAAATAGGCATTGCTCAAGCCCGGGAAAGCCGGCGCCTCATCCCAGTTGCCCTGGGCGCTCTTGTACTGCAGCACCGGCACATACCATTCGTAGGAGTTGTCCATGAAGTCGACCATGTAGGTCTTGGCGCTGACGATTCCCTTCGGTTCGCCGGTGGGAACATACGAAGAATATGGTCGGGTGATGCCCAATTCGGTCACCTCCACCACCAGCAGCTTGTCCAGCTGGTAGCGCGCTTGCAGCGAAGAATAATCCCTGCCGGCCGCGTTGCGCACTGTAGAGTTTGTTTTGGGCAGCTGCTCCACCACAATCGGTTCGTCGATCACGACCGCTACCTGGCCCTTCCGTTTCAGTACTTCGGCGATGTCGTCCTTCAGGCCGGCCAGGTCGTCCACCGGCAAAGTCCGGGTGTGCGCCGTCAGCTTGGCGTTCGCCAGCGCGGCGGCGGCGTGGCACAGCGGCCACTCGGCACCAGGAAAACTGGTATCGACCTTGGGCAACCGGCTCATCGCGACACCGATGCGCAGGCCCGGTTCCGCAAACGGCCGATAAGGCATCGATACCGCTGCTTGAGGCGGGGTGGCGCAGCCGGTCAGGAATGCTGCGGCAGCGGCGGCCAGCAACCCAAATCCGAATCTCATCTCAGCCCTTTCGTATCGTTTAAATTTCCGCAACCCGGAGTTGCCGGCGAAATTCTACCTATGAAATGGGACTTAGCAAATAAATATGTTGCTTTGGGTCAACGACGCCAGTACGGCGGCCGAACCGGCTGAACGCGCGGCGGCGAAATGGTCATCCACGCCATGCCTGGCGCGAATGACCCCAAGCCGTTACTACAGCGTTGGCGACTCGGCTGGCGCCGCGCATTCGGGCGCTGCCGGGCGTGCGCGCTTGAGTGGAATCGACATCAGCCAGCCACGCAAGTTCTTCACCAGCGCACGGCCGCACTGTTCGCTAAGCGGTTCCGCGCGCTCGATCGCATCCACCTTTCCTTCCAGATAGCGGAAGGTTCTGTGGGCGGAGGCGGTCGCGGCACTGGCGGGTGCCAGGGCGTACGAACGCACGATATCTACCGACTGCCGGAACAAGGAGGCACTTTCCTCCCGCAGCCGTTTGCCGTCTTCTTGCTTCCAGTGCGCGACCAGGTCTTCCGCTTCCCCGGCACGCGAGACAACCCGCACCGTGTTGGTGTACACCGGCTTGTCGTTGCCGGCCTTGAACACCGACACCGTGTTGTCGAGGATCAGGGCGCTCTGGTCCTGTGTCATGTAAAACACCGGTGCACTCGAAATGATCAATCCCGACTTTGGTTTGGCGTCCGCTGCCAGCGTTGGCACCCCAAGCTCCGGCGGCAGGGCCAGTCCGGCCAGTTCACCGTAGTTGAAGGCGTCCAGCGTTTCCTTATACGGCGTCAGGACCTTGTCGGCAGCGATCTCGATTTCGCTGCGCTGCCCTTGGCGCACGCCATTGACGATGACCGCATGCGTGGCAATGGCGGCCAGGAGTCCCACCAAGCCAGGCGCGGGATACACCATCCCGCCCTGCCCCGTCCCCGCCTTGTCGTAATTGACCTGGCCACGGAAAACAACCTTCTCCTGGACCGGCAGGCGCAAGGACCAATCAGCCGTTTCCGCTGCCGGGTCCGCAGCTTGCGCCGCCTGCTGGCAAGCCAGCAGCACGGCAAGCGTCAGCAACTGACGACGGATCATAGGTCAGTTCGCCAGTGGCTTCAGGATGCTGTCGCGCGCTTCTTCCACAACCTGGAAGTAGGCATTGCTCAAGCCCGGGAATTTCGGCGCCTCGTCCCATGGACCCTGCGCGCCTTTTTGCTGCGACACCGGCAGGTACCATTCATAGGAATTGTCCTTGAGGTTGACGATGTAGCTCGCGCCACTCACCACGCCTTTTGGTTCGCCGGTCGGAATATAGGCCGAGTATGGACGGGTAATGCCGACTTCGGACAGTTCGACCACCACCAGCTTATCGATGTTGTACTTGGCTTTGAGCGAGGAGTAGTCCTTGCGCGCCGCGTTCGGTACTGTGCTCGTCGACTTTGGCAGGTCATTCACGAGAATGGCTTCTTCGATCACCACCGGCACCTGGCCTTTCAGCTTCAGCGCGTCGGCAATATCGGTCTTCAGGCGCGCCAAGTCGTCGGACGGCAAAGTCTGGGTATAGGCAGTCAATGAGGAGTTCGCAACCGAAGCCGCCGCAGCACACAACAGGCAGCCAGCGCCAGGGAAGCTGGTATCAACCTTGGGCATTTTGCCCATGGCGACGCCGACCCGCAGGCCCTGTTCGGCGAAGGTATTGGTGCCCAAGGCCACCGGGTACTGCGGCGGGGTCGCGCAGCCAGTCAGGAATACTGCAGCAGCAGCGAACACCAGCCCAAATCGGAATGTCATCTCAGTCCTTTGTATAGTTAAAATTTTCGCAATTCAAAATTGCCGCAGAATTTTACCTATCAGGAACAAGACTTAGCAAATAATAATGTTGTATTTTATTAACGCAAATTATCAAAACGCTGGGCGCGGCGTTGCACTGGACCGGTCCAGCCTGCTTATTGCTTACATTCCCTGTTGCATATTTGCCGATTTGTCAGCCGTCAAATCGCGAAGCGCGGCCGGAATGCCTTCCGCCTCATAAATACGGCGCCCCAGCTGCCAGGAATAACGCATCGTGAAATGCGAGCCGTCAGCGTAGCGCAGTGCGCCGTCCGCCTCGTGCGACGGGCAGACGCCGTTGTCGCAAAGGTAGGCATTGGCGTCGAAATACGCGACATTCGGCTGGCGCATGGCGAGCGCGCGCAGGAAGCTGTTGGCCGTCGCGATTTCAGGCTTGAGCGCGACACTGAGCGGCGAACAATCCAGCACCGGATAGGTGAGCGCCTTCATCGGGCAGCTGCGGTGCACGCCCGCCAGTTCCGGCGCCTTCCCGAGCAGGACGACTTTCTTGCCGCGGCGCGCCAGCTCGGTCACGGTGGCCTGCACCGTTTCCAGGAACTTCGGTGAACGCTGCTGGTACACCGACCAGGAGGCCGCCAGGATAATCGTGTCGTACTGCTCCAGCGTGCCGCGCACCAGGGCCAGAGAGCTGCGGCAATCGGCGATCCGCTTCGGCAGCAGGAACGGCGTCGGGTCGTCCAGCAACGGCGGGCACTCGCCGATCTCCACATTGCGGAACTGCAGCGCTTGGTGGCGCGAGAATTCGCTCAGCATGCCGATGTAATGGGCCGCATTCGAATCGCCCCACAGCAGGACCTTGACCGGGCTGCCGCTGGCGCCGACCACGCATTGCGCGTTGGTGATATCCATTTCCGTCAGGCGCTGCCGCTGGCAGACATACGACTGCCCGAAAGCTGGCCGATTCAACTCGAACAAGCGCGTCAGCTCGTTGTGATACGGCGTGTCGACCAGGCTGGGCCAGATTCGCCCGCCAAACACCAGCGCCACCGCTGCCAGGCAGGTAAGCGCCGACGGCAGAATGAACTGGCGCCACGCCAGCGGCAGCAGCGGCGCGCTGGAGTGGCGCGCCGGCGTTTCGACCCAGCGGTAGCTGAGTGCCGCCAGCAGCAGCGTGACCGCCACCAGCAGCACTGCCGTACCCACGCCGGGTTCGCCGTAGCCGTAGACCCAGAGTGCGATCAGCGGCCAGTGCCACAGGTAGGCCGAATACGAGACTTTGCCGATCGCCACCATCCACGGATGCGCCAGCACATGCGCGCCGCGATACGGGAAGCGTCCAGCCTGGATCAGCAAGGCCGCGCCCACTGTCGGCGGCACGGCCAGCAAACCCGGGAAGGTATCGGTCTTGGACACGAACAGCAGGGACCACAGGATCAACGCCGCGCCGCTCCAGGCCGCGGCGCCGGCCACGCGCGGTGTCCAGCCGGCATGGGAGCGCTGCACCGGCCACGCCAGCAGGGCGCCCACCAACAGTTCGCCGCCGCGCGTGGGCAGCATGAAATAGGCCAGGTCCTGGTGGCTTCTGGCCAGCCATTCGGCGCCGATGAAGGAGGCTGCCGCCAGGATGCCCGCCACCAGCAGGTAGCTGCGCCGGCTGCGCGGCCGCCAGACCATCAGCAGCAACGGCCACAGCATGTAGAACTGCTCCTCCACGCCGAGCGACCACAGGTGAAGCAAGGGATAGACTTCGTTACCGCCGCCAAAGTAGCCGAACTCTTTGAAAAAGCAGAAATAGAAGTTGGCCAGCGAGCCGAGCGACCAGACCGCCGATTTGGCCGTCTTGTGCATATCGTCAGGCAGCATCAGCAGGGCCGACAGGGCCAGCGTCGTCCCCACCACGAGCAACAGGGCGGGCGCGATGCGTTTGATGCGGCGGCGATAGAATTCGGCCAGTGAAAAAGTGCCGGCCTGCAGTTCCTGCAGGATGTAGCGGGTGATCAGGTAGCCGGAAATGACGAAGAAGATGTCGACGCCGACGAAACCTCCGGGCAGCCATTCCGCCCGCAAATGAAAGACGATGACTGCCAGCACCGCCACCGCGCGCAGCCCATCGATGTCAGGCCGGTAGTCCTGGGGCTGGGCTGGCGACATGGTGGCTTACCTGAGCCAGCCGCGGCGGCGGAAGTACAGCAGCGGCGCAGCAGCGCTGACGATCATCAGGCCCCAAGCCCAGCCATAGCCGATCTGCCACTTCAGTTCCGGCATGAAGTCGAAGTTCATGCCATACACCGAAGCGATCAGGGTCGGCGGCAGGAAGGCCACCGAAGCCACCGAGAAGATCTTGATGATCTTATTCTGGTTAATGTTGATGAAGCCGACGGTGGCATCCATCAGGAAGTTGATCTTGTCGAACAGGAAGGAGGTGTGGCCGTCCAGCGATTCGATGTCGCGCAGGATCTGGCGCGCTTCCTCGAACTGGTCGGAATTCAGCAGGCGGCCGCGCATCAGGAACGACACCGCGCGGCGCGTGTCCATCATGTTGCGGCGGATACGGCCGTTCAAGTCTTCCTCGTGCGCGATGGCGCTCAGGGCGTCGGCCGCGTCCTTGTCGGTGAATTCTTCCTGCAGCACGCGGCCGGAGACTTCTTCCAGGTTCTGGTAGATGCCTTCCAGCGCATCCGCCGAGTACTCGGCGTCGGTGGCGTACAGGTCCAGCAGCACGTCCATGTAGTCGGCGATGGAACCGGGACGCGAACGGGCGCGCATGCGCACCAGGCGGAATACCGGCAGGTCGTCGGTGTGCACCGAGAACAGCATTTTCTTGGCCAGGATGAACGCCACCGTCACTACGCGCGACGGGCCTTCATCTTCTTCCAGCAGGAAATCGGTGCGCAGGTGGAGGTCGCCGTTTTCCGCTTCGTAGTAACGGGCCGAGGCTTCGATGTCCTTGACTTCGTCTTCGCCAGGCAGGATCACGCCATAAATGGACTTGACCCAGGCGCGCTCGTCTTCTGTCGGATCGGTCAGGTCGACCCAGACCGGTGCCGCTTGTTCAAGGTCTTCGCGCGTCTCAATAGGCACCTGGTTGAGCCGGCCATTTTGTAAAACGAAAACATTGATCATAGGCAATCTCAGCCGGACAGGAGGTGTAGAGCGCGGGTTCTAAAAAACTTCGCAAGTGTACCCGCAAAGGGGTAGCGCTTGCCACCCCGGCGAGGCATATATTTAACGCGTCGCCTGCTCGATGGCGCGGTCTTTCGGACCCGGCATCGCCGCTGGCGGCGGCTTGGGCGGCTCCTTCGGCGCCTCGATCCCGCGCGAGTCGTGGATTTCGATCACTTTGCCTTTTTCACCACACTCGGTATTGGAAACGATGGTCTTGCCATTGATGACGCACTTGCGCATCGGCGCCGCCGGCGGCGTCACCGACGCCACCACGGGCGCCGCCGCTTGCGCCGCCTTGGCGCTGACCTTGTTGAGCCCTTCGGCAAACAGGTTGCGCTCTTGCCGCATCGAGATCAGCGCAAATGCTGCTGCGCCGCCCAACACGCCCATAATGACCGCCACCGCGATCAGGCTGATGCCGGATTGATATTGTTTCATGGAAGGTCCGCCGAATTCATTCGTTGCATGATGATGCCGGTACGCCGCGCCAGGTAAGCCGATTCGCGGTGCGCATCATAATATTTAGGGCGCGGCAGCATCACCGCCAGCCGCGCCGCCTGCTCCGGTCCCAGCCTCGACGCCGGAATCCGGTAATAGTGGCGCGCCGCCGCTTCCGCGCCGTAGATGCCGCGCCCGAACTCGGCCACGTTCAGGTAGATCTCCAGGATGCGGCGCTTATCCATCAACGTCTCCAGCATGTACGTGATGATCAGCTCCTGCCCCTTGCGCAGGTAGCTGCGCGAGCCGGACAGGAACAGGTTCTTGGCCAGTTGCTGGGTGATGGTCGAGCCGCCGTGGATCTTGGCGCCCTTCTTCTTTTCCTGGTTGTGTTCGTAGGCTTTCTGCATCGCCTCCCAGTCCACGCCCTCGTGCTCGGCGAAGTTGGCATCTTCCGATGCGATCACCGCCCGTTTCAGGCTGGGCGAAATGGCCTGGTAGCTGACCCACGCCTGCTGCACGCGCGCTTTCGGGTCCTTTTCCTGCATGGCCGCCTGCTGCTCGCGCATGAAAGCCGTCATGCCCGGGTTATGGTCGACCCACCACCAGATCTGCACGAAGAAATACAGCTGCACCGCGAGGAAGATCGCGATGGGCACGATGATGAACCACTTCAGCTTCCTGATCATAGCTTGGCGCGCAACTGCTGCAGCACTGCGGCCGTCTGCGGGCGCACGCCGCGCCATGCCTGGAAGGCCTCGGCGGCTTGTTCGACCAGCATGCCCAGGCCGTCGCGGGTGACGGCGCCGTGGCTGGCGGCGAATTCCATGAAGACGGTTGGTTTGGCGCCATACATCATGTCCAGTGCCAGCGCACCGGGAGCAAATACCGTAGCCGGCACCGGCGGCAGGTCGGCGCTCAGGCTGGCGGAGGTGGCGTTGATGATGATGTCGAAGGCGCCCGGCACGTCGGCAAAGCCGCAGGCCGACAGCACGCCCAGCCCGGCCAGGGCGCCAAACTGGTCGACCAGCGCTTCCGCCGTGGCGACCGTGCGGTTGGCGATCACCAGTGCAGCGGGACGATGTTCAAGGATGGGCAGCACCACGCCGCGCGCCGCACCGCCGGCACCCAGCAGCAGCACGCGCTTGCCGGCAATCGGCACACCGGCGTTCTGCACGATGTCGGCCACCAGGCCGGCGCCATCGGTATTGTCGCCGGTGATGCTGCCGTCGGCGTCGAACACCAGGGTATTCACGGCGCCTGCGGCCTGGGCGCGCACGGTCAGCGATGTCGCCAGCTTGTGCGCTTCCAGCTTGAACGGCACGGTGACATTGGCACCCTTGCCGCCGGCGGCAATAAAGGCCCGCACCGCGGCACCGAAGCCATCCAGCGCTGCCAGGCATTTTTCGTAACTCAGTTGCTGGCCGGTCTGCGCCGCATAGGCCGCGTGGATTTCAGGCGACTTGCTGTGGGCAATCGGGTTGCCGAAAACGCAGTACTTGTCCATCACTCGGTGCTTCCGTAGGAAACCTGGACCTTCTCTTCACGGGTAAACACAAACTTCTGCACGATCACCCACAGGTCGTCGCGGTCCTTGGAACGCATATTCGGCGGGAACTTGCCGAACGGCGCCGAGCGGCGCACGATGCTGATGGCCGCCGCATCCAGGGCCGGGTTGCCGGAGCTGCGCTCAACCACGGTGCCGCCGTCTTTTTCATAAACGCTGCCGTCCTGGAAAATCGGAATGCTCAGCACCACCACGCCATACAGCTTGCGCCCATCCTTCTGCGGGAAATTCAGCGTGCCGATATCCTCCACCCGGCGGCGGAAGGCGTTGTAATACATGGCATAGCCGACGCCCTGCGTGCTCGGCGACAGGAAAGTCTTCTTCGGCCGCTTGTTCTGGTCCTCGATGGTTTGCGTGATTTCCGCTTCCATGCGAGCGATCGCCTTGCTGCTTTCAATCAGCTCGGCGCCGGTGCGGCTAGGGTCGGTCTGGTTCTTCTCCGTCACCGGGGCGGCGGTCAAAGGGCTCTTCTTCACCTGGGTCAGCAGGTTCTTCTGGCGCTCTTCGAGCTCCTGCATATAACGCTGCGAGGCCTTGATGCTTTCGCCGGTTTCCATGCGGCGCATGTCGGGCAGCGGCGATTTGGCCCGGCCGGCATCGGCATTGCCGCCGCCATCCAGGTCAGCCTGCGCCAGTGCATCGGCCTTCAACGGCTTGGATGCATGCTTGGCATTGACCAGGATGACTTCAAGGCCAGGGTCGGTTGGCTCGACCTTGAAATCTTTGGGGGCGACGAAATGCACCGTCAGCGCCACGACGTGGAACACCACCGATACTGCGGAGGCGATGACAAGGAACTGGTTTTCTTTGAAATACTTCACGCGCTGGAATCAGAAATGATGCTTTTGAGAATCTTGAATTCTACTTCACTGTGGGCCGGGTTCGGTAACAACCGTCTCGCTGGCGAGCGCAGCTTCCTCCGCATCGGCCTCGGTCGGCTGCGCCGGGTCGGCCGGCGCCTCTTCCTCGTCCAGTTCCGCTTCGGGCTCGACCGGCAGGGTAATCGAGCCTTCCTGCAGCCGCGTCTCGAGCGCCAGGTCGACTTCGTCCCAGCGCAGCAGGTCCAGCTTCACATGTGACCCGCGTGCAACAGACGGCATGCCCGGCATGCGCACGATCAGCGGAATCTCGGCCAGGCGCAGCACTTCATCCTTCAGCACCACGGCCTCGACTTCCTTGGCATTTTCCTGGCCCAGCCAGCGCAGGCACCAGTAACGCTCCATATTCGACTGGAAGTCGGCATACGCCGCGTAAGCGGCGTCGAAGGCCGACACGATGGCGAACAGGTTGGCATCCTTGTGCTTGAACGGCGCCACCATCGGCGCCGTCACGCCATGCGAGGCGCAGGCCAGGATCTGCCATTGGTTGACCAGGTCGGTATACCGGCGCAGCGGCGAGGTCGACCAGGCGTACTGGTCCACGCCCAAGCCCTGGTGCGGTGCCGCCTGGGTCATCATGCGCACCTGCATCTTGGCGGCCCAGCCGCCCACGCCCTGGCCCTGGGTACGGTAAATGCCCGGCACCCCGTGGTCGTGCATCAGCTTGCCCCAGGTGCTGTTGGCGAAGATCATCAGCTCGGCCACGATCTTGTCCAGCGGCGCGCCGCGCTTGCGGCGGGAAATGGTGACCACGTCGTCTTCCACATAGAAGTTGAAGTCGACGCGGTTGTTCTGTTCCGGCTTCAGGCCGAACCCCTCGCGCTTGACCATGCGGCCGGCTTCCAGGTGCTGGGCCCAGCCCCACAGCAAGGTCAATTCGGCCTTGCGCGGATAGTCGCCGGCGCCGCTGGCCAGGGTTTCCTCGTTGACCAGCTCGTCCAGCGTGTTGTGGCGCAGGTTGTTGGCGATCGGGACCAGCTCGGCCTTGGTTTCGGTCGAGATCACCGACCAGTCGGCCGGATCGAGCACGGCGTACAGCGACAAGGCCGGGCAGGTCTTGCCTTCAGCCAGGGTGAAAGCGTCAACGATGCTGTCCGGCAGCATGGTGATCTTATCGCCCGGCATATAGACAGTGGACATGCGGCCGCGCGCGATCTTGTCGATGGCGTCGTCCGGCTTGATGCCCAGGCCAGGCGCGGCGATGTGGATGCCGACACGCACCTTGCCGTCCGCCTGGTGCACCACGGAGAAGGCGTCGTCGATCTCGGTGGTGGTCACGTCGTCGATGGAGAACGCTTCCACTGCCGCCAGCGGCAGGCTGGCCGGCGCCGACGGCACCGGCAATTCCGGGAAACCATGGCCTTTCGGGAAGTTCTCGAACAGGAACTTCGCCATATGCAGGTCTTTCGGCGACTTGATGCCGCCGGCCGACAGCATCAGGCGCGCCGGCGTGGTGTGCGCCTCGTTCGCGGCCTGTTCCAGCGCCTTGTATTCGATGGTGTTCTTGTCCGGCTTGAACAGCAGCTGGCTGACGATGCCCTGCATCGAGGCCGGCAAGGTGCCCGCCTTCAGTTCCTCGGCATACTGGCCCTGGATGATGGCTTGCTGTTTCTTCTTCTCGATGCCGGCCAGCGCCGCCTTCAGGGTCTGCTCCGGCGCTTTCTTATAGCGGCCGCGTCCCTTTTTGTGGAAATAGATCGGCGCTGCATGCAGGCTCAGGATCAGGCCGGCCGCTTCCGCCGGCTGCGGCGCATGACCGAAATATTCGGCGCCCAGTTCGGCGAAACCGAATTCCTCTTCGCCCGCCACTTCCCACAGGAAGTCCAGGTCGACGTCGGCGGCGATGGCCTTGGCCTGCTCCAGCAGCTCGGCCGGCGACGGCTTGTCGAACTGCAGCATCACGTCCTTGGTTTTGACCTTGTTGCGCTTGCCGCTTGCCATCTCAACCTGGTAGGCCTCGCCCGCTTGCGACAGTACGCTGCCTACTTTGAAATCGCCAGATTCTTCAAAAAATACATTCATTTCACGTTATTCCGTTCAAGCTTGAGCACCGGAGGCAGGAAAACCTCGGTCACCAGCAAAGTTCCTTCGTGGCGCTGGTACAGGCAGCGCCGTGCATATAGTAAAGCTTCATCCGGTACTTCGGCGCCGTGCGCCGCCAGGGCGCTGCGGGCACGCCGGGCCAGCGGATGCGTCGCGCGCAAGCGCGCAAATTCCAGTCCGCCGCGCCGCACCTGCGGGTCGCCGAACAATGTACTGCCGAGCGAGCGTTCGCCCAGGGCGCTGAACAGCGGCCAGTCCGAGGCGTCGGCCGACATCGGCACCACGGTGTGGGCGAAGACCACAGGCGTATTATCACACCGCAGCAGGACTTCCCTCTCCCAGACGCGGCCGGGGCGCCGATAGCCGATGATGTTGGCTTCGTCGGCCAGGCAGATTGCCGTGTCCTGGTGCAGCAATTGCACGCGGAAGACGCTGCTGTGCGCTTTCAGCTTATTGGTCAGCGATCCGCCGCTGGCCAGCCAGTGGCGGTAAGGGTGCGGGGCGTTCGTCGCCAGCACGTGACCGTGCCAGTTGGCCTGGCGCAGCGATTGACCTTTCATCGGGTTTCGGCCGAGATGCCGCAGAACTCGAGCACTTCGTCGAGGTAATCGGGGTACTCGCTGATGGCGTGGTCGCTGCCCTGCACCACCTTCTGCTTCGCGCCGGCATAATGCGCCACCATGTCGCGGTAGTCCAGCACTTCATCACCGGTGCAGGCGAGCAGGAAGTAGCGCTCGGGCTTGCTGATCTGCGGCACGGCCAGCGCGCGCAGCTCCTCTATATATTCACGCTTGAATTCGAACGGCTGGTCTGAATGGTAGGCGGTGCTGACGCCAACGTGCTGGTCGAGGTCCAGCATCGGCACCACGGCGGGGTTCAGCAGGACTGCGCGGCAGCCCAGTTTTTCCGCCATCCAGGTGGCGTAGTAGCCGCCCAGCGAAGAGCCGACGATGCTCAGCGCTTCGGCAGGCAGGCCTGCGACCAGGCCGAATGCCAGTTCCATCGCCTGCTTTGGACTCGCGGGCAATTGCGGGCAAAGGAATTCACCGCTGCGGCCAAGCTGCGCCATCCGCTCCCCGCTCAGCCGCGCCTTCATCGACAGCGGCGAGGAACGGAAGCCATGCAAGTACAAAATCATTACTTCAGCGCCTCCAGCAATTTCTGGTGGACGCCGCCGAAGCCGCCATTGCTCATCACAATAATATGGTCGCCCGGCCTGGCCTGCGCCACGATGGCTTGCACCATCAGGTCCAGGTCTTCGTAGGCCGAGGCGATTGCGCCCATCGGCGACAGCGCTTCGCCCAGCTTCCAGCCCAGGGCTTTCTCGCTGCCGAAGCCGAATACCAGGTCGGCGTCTTTCAGGCTGCCCGGCAGCGCGTCTTTCATGGTGCCCAGCTTCATGGTGTTGGAGCGCGGCTCCAGCACGGCCAGGATGCGGACATTCCCGCCGACTTTCTGACGCAGGCCGCCGACGGTGGTTTCGATAGCGGTCGGGTGATGGGCGAAATCGTCGTACACAGTCACGCCGTTGACGGTGCCGCGCACCTCCATGCGCCGCTTGACGCTCTGGAAGCTGTCCAGCGCCTGGGCCGCGACCTCGATCGGCACGCCCACGTGGCGGGCGGCGGCTATCGCGGCCAGCGCGTTGGAGCGGTTATGTTTGCCGGTCAGCTGCCAGCTTACGGTAGCGGCCTTGGCGCCCTTGAAGATGACGTCGAAGCTGCCGTCGGCATGTTCGGCCATCACCCAGTCGGCGCCTTGCGCACCGCCGAAGGTTTCCTGCTCGCTCCAGCAACCGCGATTCAGCACGCGCTGCAGGCTCGCTTCGTCGGCATTGGCGATCACGCGGCCGATGCCCGGCACCGTGCGCACCAGGTGGTGGAACTGGGTTTCGATGGCGCCGATGTCAGGGAAGATGTCGGCGTGGTCGTATTCCAGGTTGTTCAGGATGGCTGTCTTCGAGTGGTAGTGCACGAACTTGCTGCGCTTGTCGAAGAAAGCGGTGTCGTATTCGTCCGCTTCGATAACGAAGAACTCCGAGTTGGCGCCGGGGCCGGTCAGGCGCGCCGAGATGCCGAAGTTCTGCGGAATGCCGCCGATCAGGAAACCGGGCGCGTAGCCGGCGTGTTCCAGGATCCAGGCCAGCATGGCCGAAGTGGTGGTCTTGCCGTGCGTGCCGGCGACCGACAGCACCCATTTGTCTTTCAGGATGTGATCGCCGATCCATTGCGGGCCGGAGATCATCGGCAGGTTGCGGTTCATGATCTCTTCCACCAGCGGATTGCCGCGCGAAACCACGTTGCCGATCACATACAGATCGGGATTCAGCGCCACCTGCTCGGGGCCAAAGCCCTGGATCAGCTCAATACCCTGGGCTTCCAGCTGCGTGCTCATCGGGGGATAGACATTGGCGTCGCAACCCGTTACACGGTGGCCGGCTTCCTTTGCCAGAACGGCAAGGCCGCCCATGAAAGTGCCGCAAATGCCTAGGATGTGGATGTGCATGGTGGTGATGAAAAAGATCAAGAGCCGGATTTTACCTGATTGGAACCAGTAAACCTCCCTGGGGTGCGGGTTGTGTGATGTTGATCTTCGACGAAAGTCAAAGGCCTGGAACCAGAACCCGCGGCCGATGAGCAGACTGGGTCTGACCCTGTGGGTCAGACCCAGGTTTACCGGTTTTAGGTATGATGCAATCATGAACCCCGAGATCAAAACCGAAATCGCCGCCGCCGCCGCCCGCATGATCGCGCAGGATGGCGTCGACTACGGTAGCGCCAAACGCAAGGCCGCCCGCCAGATACTCGGCGATGCCCAGGCCCGCGACCTGTCCGACATCCTGCCCGACAACGAGCAGATCGAAGAAGAGGTCCGCCTATACCACGCCTTGTATAACGCCGATACCCACCCAGCGCATTTATTCAGATTGCGCGGCCTGGCTTTGCAAGTGATGGAAATGCTGGAACAATACCAACCCTTCCTGACCGGCTCCGTGCTGCATGGCAGCGCGGGCATGCACGACGACGTTCACCTGCAAGTCTTCGTGGACAGCGCCAAGGAAGTGGAGATTTATCTATTGAACAAGAACCTGCAAATCGAGATTTCCGAATCACCCCACTTCCGCGGTCCCCGTTTCGAAGACGTGGAAACGGCCAGCTTCATGTGGAAGAACGTGGGCGTGCACGTCGAACTGTATGAGCAGGACGACTTGCGCGGCGCCAAAAAGAAAAGCGGCGACAAGCTGCTGCGCGCCGATATCGCGGAACTGCGCAGCATCCTCAGCAACAGCTCTCACCCAGCCCAACAATGAAAAAAATTGCAATGTACGCCGTGGTCGCCGTCCTGTTTGCCGGCGCCGGCGCCTGGTACGGCAGCCATAAAAAACAAGCTCCCGCTCCCATCACCAGCACCGCCCCGGCCGGCGTTACCGGCCCGGTAGCCGCCATGATGGCCGAATCATTGCCAAATGACAAAGGCGTCAAGGAAGCGCTATCGAAATGGCAAGGCAAAACCCTGCTGGTCAACTTCTGGGCTCCATGGTGCGCGCCCTGCGTGGAAGAGATGCCGGAATTGTCTGAATTGCAAAATTCCGAGCTCGGCAAGAAGGTCCAGGTGATCGGCATCGGCATCGATTCGCCATCCAATATTGCAGAATTCACACAGAAGGTGAAGGTCGCCTACCCCATCTACGTGGCCGGCATGAGCGGCACCGAACTGTCTCGCCAGTTCGGCAATACGCAAGGCGGCCTGCCCTTCACGGTCCTGATTGGCGCTGACGGCACGGTCAAAAAGACTTACCTGGCGCGCCTCAAATTCGATGACCTGAAGGCCGACCTGGCGGCCTTCAACTAGTAGAAGCTGGCCGGCGAACGACCGTTCTATTAACTTCCGCCAAGTTATTTTCTCTTGCCAATGCTCGTAGATGGCGGCAAAATGCGGAACTTTCGCGGAAAATGGTCAGGGAATCATGGCATCGAACCTGCTGCTACTTAATGGCCCCAACCTGAATTTGTTGGGCACGCGCGAGCCTGAAACCTACGGCGCCAGCACCCTGGCAGACGTTGAACAGGCGGCGCAGGCACAGGCCGGAACAGCTGGTGCACGGCTCGCCTGTTTCCAAAGCAACCACGAAGGAGCGTTGATTGACCGCATCCACGCAGCCCGAACCGAGGGCGTGGATTTCATCGTCATCAACCCGGGAGGCTATACCCACACCAGTGTCGCCTTGCGCGATGCATTGGCAGGCGTAGCGATCCCTTTTATTGAAGTGCACATTTCGAATATTTATCGGCGGGAGGAGTTCCGCCACCATTCCTATCTCAGCGCAATCGCACAGGGGACGATCTGCGGGCTTGGTATCGACGGATATCGTCTCGCCATCGACTTTGCCTTAAAAAGCAAGTAATCTACCGCGATCTGCGCACATCTAACGCGATGCCGCCCATAAGGCGACATCAAAGTAACCGTCAACATAATAGATAGAACAAGGGAGCCAACAAATGGATCTACGCAAGCTGAAGACGCTGATCGACCTGGTAGCAGAGTCGGACATCGCTGAACTGGAAGTGACCGAAGGCGAAAGCAAAGTTCGCATCGTCAAGTCCGGCGGTCTGGCACAAAACCAGGTAATGATGATGCCGTCGCAAGCGCCAACCCATTACGCACCCGCCGGCGCGCCGGTCGCCGCACCGGTCGCTGCGCCTGCCGCTCCTGCTGCCGCCGAGCCAACCGGCCACGTGGTCAAGTCGCCGATGGTGGGCACCTTCTACCGCGCTTCCGCACCGGGCAACCCAGCTTTCGTTGAAGTGGGCGCCACCGTGAAAGAAGGCGACACCCTGTGCATCATCGAAGCGATGAAGCTGCTGAACGAGATCGATGCCGACAAATCCGGCACCATCACCCAGATCCTGGTCGAGAACGGCCAACCGGTCGAATTCGGCCAGCCATTGTTTGTGATCGGCTAAAGCCGGACCATGGCCGCCAAGCTTGACCAGGCGGCCAGCACAACAAGCGAACAATCCTACAGCGAAGCTACCATGTTCGAAAAAATCCTTATTGCCAATCGCGGCGAAATCGCCCTGCGCATCCAGCGCGCGTGCCGCGAACTGGGCATCAAGACTGTGGTCGTGCACTCAGAGGCCGACCGTGACGCCAAGTACGTGAAGCTTGCCGACGAGTCCGTCTGCATCGGCCCAGCCCCTTCGGCGCAGTCCTACCTGAATATGCCGGCCATCATTTCCGCGGCCGAAGTAACCGACGCGGAAGCGATCCACCCTGGCTACGGCTTCCTGTCCGAGAACGCGGACTTTGCCGAGCGCGTGGAGAAATCCGGTTTCGTCTTCATCGGCCCGCGCGCCGAATCGATCCGCTTGATGGGCGACAAAGTGTCGGCCAAGCACGCGATGATCAAAGCCGGCGTGCCTTGCGTGCCAGGTTCCGAAGGCGCCCTGCCGGATGATCCGAAAGCCATTGTGCAGATTGCGCGCAAAATCGGCTATCCGGTGATCATCAAGGCCGCCGGCGGCGGCGGTGGCCGCGGCATGCGCGTGGTGCATACCGAAGCTGCGCTGCTGAACGCGGTCACCATGACCAAATCGGAAGCCGGCGCTGCCTTCGGCAATCCGGAAGTGTATATGGAGAAGTACCTGGAGAATCCGCGTCACGTGGAAATCCAGATCCTGGCCGACGAACACAAGAACGCCGTCTGGCTGGGTGAACGCGACTGCTCCATGCAGCGCCGCCACCAGAAGGTGATCGAAGAAGCACCGGCACCCGGCATCCCGCGCAAGGTGATCGAAAAGATCGGCGACCGCTGTGCCGAAGCGTGCCGCAAGATCGGCTACCGTGGCGCCGGCACCTTCGAATTCCTGTACGAAAACGGCGAGTTCTATTTCATCGAAATGAACACCCGCGTGCAGGTTGAGCACCCGGTGACCGAAATGATCACCGGTATCGACATCGTGCAGGAACAGATCCGCATTGCTGCGGGCGAGAAGCTGCGCTTCCGCCAGCGCGACGTGATGCTGTCCGGCCACGCCATCGAATGCCGTATCAATGCCGAGGATCCATTCAAGTTCACCCCGTCGCCAGGCCGCATCACCGCATGGCATACTCCGGGTGGCCCAGGCGTGCGTGTTGACTCGCACTCCTATGCGGGTTACTTTGTACCACCGAACTACGATTCGATGATCGGCAAGGTCATTACCTACGGCGCAACCCGCGAGCAGGCGATCCGCCGCATGCAGATTGCACTGTCGGAAATGGTCGTTGAAGGCATTTCGACCAACATCCCGCTGCACCGCGAGCTGATGGTTGATGCACGCTTCATCGAAGGTGGCACCAACATCCACTATCTGGAACAACGCCTGGCAGAAATGCCGAAGGCAGGCAAGTAAATATACAAGGCAGGTAAGTAATAAATGAGCTGGACTGAAATCGTCATCGAAGTAGCACGTGAACACGCCGAGGCATTGTCCGAGGCGCTGATGGATGCGGGCGCGCTGTCGGTGTCGGTGGAGGATGCCGATGAAGGCACCGACGCCGAAAAACCCCTGTTCGGCGAGCCGGGCATGGAGCCGACCGAAGCGGCATGGGATCATAGCCGTGTGGTCGCGCTGACCGATGATGAGGAAGACCAGGCCCTGATCGTGGCGGCTGCCGCCGGCGCGATCGGGCTGGCTCACCTGCCAAAGTTCACCACCCGCAAGGTGGAAGACGCCGACTGGGTGCGCCTGACCCAGTCGCAATTTGAGCCGATCCATATCGGCAAGAACATCTGGGTCGTGCCAAGCTGGCACGAAGCCCCCGATCCATCCGCCCTGATCCTGGAACTGGACCCCGGCCTGGCCTTCGGTACCGGCTCGCACCCGACCACCAAGCTGTGCATGGAATGGCTGGAAGCCCACCCGGCGCCTGGCAAGTCCGTGCTGGACTACGGCTGCGGTTCCGGCATCCTCGCCATGGTTGCACGCAAGCTGGGCGCCACTACTGTCGCCGGCGTGGATATCGATCCACAGGCTATCGTGTCGGCTAGCGACAATGCGCTGCGCAACCGCGTGGAAGATATCCAGTACTTCGTGCCGGATGATTTCGCGCAATCGGCGTTTGCCTCGCAGCGTTTTGATATCGTGGTCGCCAACATCCTGTCTTCACCGCTGAAGCTGATGGCGCCGATGCTGTCCGGCCGCGTGGCGCCCGGCGGTTCGCTGGTGCTGTCCGGCGTGCTGGCGCGCCAGGCGGAAGAGGTTGCGGCGGCTTACGCACCGTTCATCAAACTGGGCGTCTGGGCTGAGCACGAAGGCTGGGTGTGCCTGTCCGGCACGCTGGCATAAGGCTCCTTCCTGACTGATGGCGCTCGCCACTAAATGCCCCCATTGCAGTACGATCTTCAGGGTCGCGGCTGACCAACTGAAACTGCGCGGGGGCATTGTCCGTTGCGGCTCTTGCGCGCTGGTTTTCGACGGCAATGCAGCCTTGGTCGAACCCGCGCCCAAACCGACGCCTGTTATTCCCGATATCGTTGCTGAGCCGCCGCCTGCGAAGCCGGCAGTCTCCGACTATGTGCACGGTGCGCCGGTCGACTTCGAGATCGACTTCAGCGACGAGCCAATTGCCGTACCGCCCCCTGCTGCCGCGCCGGCCGAGGCCGAGCCAGCGCCTGCCGCTCCGTCGCCAGTTGTCTGGCGCAGCGCCGCCGCACCCGCTGCCCAGCCGCATGCGCCCACACCGGACGACATCGCCCTGGCCGCCGTGGCCCGCGCATTCGCCGCCGTGACCACGCATGACGCCCCGTCGACGCCAGCATCGGTGTCGCCAGCCGGCTTGCCGTTGCCAACCGCCGAACAGCCACGCGCCGTCCCGGCGCCAACGCCAACGCCAGCGGCCGAACCGTCGCAGGCTGCCGCCCCATCGCAAGCCGCCGCACCGGCGCAAGCCCAGCTGCCGCAACGCGCTGCCGAGCAGGCGCCAGCGCCTGTCGCTGCCGCGGCGCCAGCTCGCACAACATCTTCGCCGGCCACGCGCTCGCTGATCGACGTCGTTTCGCCCGACGCAGCTTTCACTGCTGCCGCCGAACCATCGCCTCCGCTGGTGCCCGAACCACATGCCATGCAGTCGCCGGCACGGGCCAAGTCGCCTGCCGGCCTGTCGTCGCTGGCCGACCTGGTGGCGCCAGACGCCGTCTTCTCAGCCACCGCAGAACCGTCGCCACCACTGGTACCTCCGCCGCCAGCCACCCCGTCGTTTGCAAAAGCAGCGCCGGCCACCGGCTCGGCCCAGCATTTGGACGTGTTTTCGCCTGACGCCACCTTTTCGGCCGCTACCGGAACCACAACTGCTGCCCCGCCACCGGCCACCCCGGCACCGCGAACCGTTTTCACGCCGCCGCCCGTTCCGGCAGCCACGGCAACCCCGGCAACCCGCCCTACCGCCGACCTGCCGCCGCCTCGAGCCGAAGCGCCCGCCGAACCTGCGCATGCGGCCGACGAGAGCAAGGTCGCGCCGGAAGAGGCACCAGCATTCGACGTGCCACCGCAAGTTAGCCACGCAGTTGCCGCAGCCGCTGAAGCGACGCCTGTGCCAGACGCAGCGCCCGCCGAACCTCAGGGCAACGCCGTAGAGGCCTCGCTGCCCTCGGAAAGTGCGCTAGCAATCGAAGCGCCGGCGCCGCTTGACCGCGCCGCCACCCCTGCGGCTGAAATGCCGCCGCAAGACGACATACCCGCCGCGCTCCAGCACATCGACGTCGAGGACTCGCTCCCGGCGGACCATGCCGTCGCATTCGAAGCGCCGCCGCAGCTCGACCAGGCCCCGGCCGACCCTGTGGAAGTTGCCGAAGAAAGCGAGCTGCCGACGGAAGACCTGCCGCCGCCGCGCGACGAAACGCCAGCCGAGCCAGCACAGCCTGTCGAAGCCCCATCGTTGCTCGAGCAGGTAGAGCCGCCTGCCGACGAAGCGAGTGCAGCTGCCGAAACCGGCGAACCAGCCGGCGCCTCCCTGGTGGATGCTATCGACCAATGGTCGGCCGATAATACGCACCCTGACGGTCGCATCGAGCCTTCGCTCGACACGCCACAAGAGCATCTGGTCCTCGCCGCGCTCGATGACGCGCATCACTTTGAAGACCTGTCGTCCGACGAGCTGCCCGCGCCGGATTTGCCGGCCGCCGACGCCGAGGTGGACGGCACCAGCGAACCGTCCCTGCATGCCGAACCCTGGTTTGGCACCGACACGGCGGCAGAGCAAACACCGGTGCCGGATGGCGAACCATGGAGCCTGTCCGAACCCGACGAAACCGCCCTGCACGCGGTAGCCGCAGTCAACACGGACGCCCCGGATGACGGCGCCTCCGTCACCGACGACGAAGCAGCCGACCGGCCAGCCAAATCCCGCCGTGAACGCGCCCTGAAACGCGCCAAATCGCGCCGCGACACCAGCGGCCCGGTCGCCGAACACGAAGTCTTCGCCCTCGAAGAAAACGGTCCCGAGCCGGAAAACAGCGCCGAGCAGGTCGCCGCCCGCATGCGCGCCATCGCCGGCGTCGATGAAACCGCCGCCGCAAGCGGAGACCTCGACCACGCCGACCTGAATTTCGTCAAGCGCGTCGACCGCAGCCAGAGATACGGCAGGGCCGTCACGATCACGATGGCAGTCGGCGTCCCGATCCTGCTGGCCGGCCTGGTGCTGCAAGCCGCCACCACCTTCCGCGATACACTGGCCGCCAACTATCCACAACTGAAGCCGGCCCTGACGGCAGTCTGCCAACCGCTCGGTTGCAAGATCGCCCTGCCAAGCCAGCTTGATGCCCTCAGCGTCGAACCGGGCGAGCTGGCCAGCATGACTGAAAACACCTTCAGCTTCAGCACCGTCCTTCGCAACCAGTCCAAGACCCCGCAAGCCTGGCCGCACGTCGAACTGACCCTGAACGACAACGCCGACAAGCCGGTGCTGCGCCGAGTGTTCGCCCCGATCGAATACCTGCCGTCGTCGACCGAGGCCGAAAAAGGCTTCGGCCCGCGCAGTGAACAAAACATTAAACTGTATTTCGAGCTGAAAGAGCTCAAAGCTTCCGGCTATCACATCGCCATTTTCTACCCTTAAAAATACTATGACTAAAACCGCGCTTGTCTGTGGCTCGCTGGCTATCGACATCATCATGCAATACGAAGGCCGCTTCGGCGACACCCTGCTGGCTGATCAGCTGCACAAAGTCAACGTATCGTTCCTGGTGCCGACCATGCGCACTGAGTTTGGCGGCTGCTCCGGCAATATCGCCTACTCGCTGAAGATGCTGGGCGGCGACCCGCGCATCGTCGGTGTGCTGGGCCAGGATTGCGCGGCCTACCTGGAACGCTTGCAGAAGCTCGGCATCTCGACCGACAACATCCTGATCAAGAAGGATGCCTACAACGCGCAGTGCTTCGTCACCGCCGATGCGGACCACAACCAGATCAACGCCTTCCACCCAGGCGCCATGTCGTTTGCGCATGAGAACCCGATCGAGAAAGCCGGCGCGGCCCGCATTGCGATCATTTCGCCGGACGGCCACTTGGGCATGCTGAAGCACGCGGATGACCTGGCACGCCTGGGCATCCCGTTCGTCTTCGACCCGGGCCAGCAGATGCCGATGTTCACTCCTGAACAGCTGATTGGCTTCATTGAGAAGGCTGCTTATGTCACCTGCAATGACTATGAGATCGAGCTGCTGATGTCGCGCACCGGCCTGACCATTCCGGATATCGCTGCCAAGCTGGAAGCGCTGATCGTGACGCGCGGCGAAAAGGGTTCGGAGATTTATACCCAGGGCAAGCGGATTGATATTCCTGCCGTGGTGGTGGATTCTTCGCTCGACCTGGACCCGACCGGCTGCGGCGATGCGTATCGCGCCGGCTTGCTGTTTGGCCTGGTCAACGACCTGGGCTGGGAATCGACCGGCCGCCTGGCCAGCTTGCTGGGTGCGATCAAGATTGTGACCAAAGGCGCGCAGAACCATGTGTTCACGCCTGCCGAAATCGCCGACAAGTTCGAAGCGGCGTTCGGCTATCGTTTCTAAAACCGGTAAACCTGGGTCTGACCCGCAGGGTCAGACCCAGTACGGTCTCACGGCCGCGGGTTTGGGTTGTGCGATGTTGATCTTCGTCGAAGGTCAGAGGCGTACAACCCGGACCCGCGGCCGTCGCATTACTGGGGTCTGACCCTTGGGTCAGACCCCGCCTTACCGGGTTCCGGCCGCGGCGAGCACCCGCAACGGCTCATCGGCCGAACAACATGCCAAGCAGGATCTGGCAGATTTGCAGCAGGATCAAGGCCACCAGCAGCGACAAGTCCAGGTTGCCGACCAGTGGCACCACTTTGCGGATAGGCCTGAGCAGCGGGTCGTTCAGCGCGCGCACGAAGGGCGCCAGCGGCGCATGCGGATTGACCCAACTGAAAATCGCTTCGATGATCAGCAGCGCCATAAAGCCAAACAAGACCCATTCCAGGAAGCGCTGCAAAGCCGCCAGCAGCACGATCTCCGGCGTCGCGCCAACCAGGAACAGCACCGAGGTCGCCAGGATCACGATCAGGAACGCGCCAATCAGGCTGGCCCAGTCGTAGCCCCCCATGCCGGGGACGATGCGGCGCAGAGGGCGCACCAGCCAATCCGATAACTGAAAAGTAAACTGTGCCACCGACGAAGGCGGGCGGACGCGGATAGCCTGCATCCAGAATCGCAGCAACAGAACGCCGCCAAGCAGGCCGGCTGCGACATCGACGATCAGCTTAAGAATACTAAACACGAGTTCACTCCAAATAAAAAAACCGCTGTGCGATTGTCTCACACAGCGGTGTTTTCGCCATCCGGCACTAAGCGTTTAAGGGCTTAGGCAGGACGGGTGCTGGTCGGGAACGGCCAGGCGGCTGCCGGGGCGATCACGGTCTTAGCTGCCGGAGCGGCAGCTGGAGCTGGAGCGGCTGCAGCAGCAGGTGCTGGAGCGGCAGCTGGCTTCACAGCTTCCTTCTTAGGAGCAGCAGGTTTCTTGGTAGCGGCCTTTTTAGGGGCAGCTGGTTTTGCAGCAGGAGCTGCAGCCGGTGCTACGGCTACTGGCGCAACAGCTGGCTTAGCTGCTGGCTTAGCCGAGGCTTTTTTTGGGGCGGCCTTTTTAGCTGCAGGCTTGGCAGCTGGTTTTGCGGCGGCTTTAGGAGCGGCTTTTTTAGCAGCTGGCTTGGCAGCAGCTTTCTTAGCGGCTGGCTTTTTTGCGGCTGGCTTGGCAGCAGCTTTAGGAGCGGCCTTCTTGGCAGCAGGCTTGGCAGCGGCTTTCTTGGCGGCTGGTTTAGCAGCAGCTTTCTTGGCAGCAGGTTTAGCAGCGGCTTTCTTAGCGGCTGGTTTAGCAGCAACTTTCTTGGCAGCTGGTTTGGCAGCGGCTTTCTTGGCGGCTGGCTTGGCGGCAGCTTTCGCTACGGTCTTTTTCGCTGCTGGTTTCGCTGCAGCTTTCTTGGCTGCAGGCTTAGCTGCGGCTTTCTTGGCTACTGGCTTAGCTGCGGCTTTTTTAGCGACGGCTTTTTTAGCTGCTGGTTTAGCGGCTACTTTTTTAGCTGCTGGCTTAGCTGCTGCCTTGGCGACGGTCTTCTTCGCTGCTGGCTTGGCTGCTGCTTTCTTAGCTGCTGGTTTTGCTGCTGGCTTGGCAGCGGCTTTCTTCACAGCTGGTTTTGCTGCTGCTTTTTTCACTGCTGGTTTTGCTGCTGGCTTAGCGGCAGCTTTCTTAGCGGCTGGTTTAGCAGCTGGCTTGGCAGCGGCTTTCTTTGCAGCTGGTTTAGCAGCTGGTTTCGCTGCGGCTTTAGCGGCCGGCTTAGCGGCAGCTTTCTTTGCTGGAGCAGCTGCTTTAGCGGCTGCTGGTTTCTTCTTAGCGGCGGTTGCCATTTTTAGTTCTCCTTCATCTGGGATGGGAAAAATTCACGCACAAATTTAAAACCCGTCCGGCCCTGCGCTGGACCAGGCGAATTATTCATCGGCACAAACACGGTTGCGGTTTGCGCTAATGAATTCGGCACCCGGCTGAACTGCTGCACCTCCTCACAAGTGCAGCGCTTCAGCCATCGATTCCTACGCCGGTGCTCGGCAGCGCAGGACTCAAATTCTTTGTCGCGACGATTGCGCGGGTGGGGCGTGAATTCAGCTCCTCGACCCCTCGTCGGGCCACGTGATACGACCAGCGTTCAAAGAAAAAACCGCCCGGCCTGATCGAGAGATCAGGTGAGCGGCTTCGCTGTCGTCGTGTGGTCTTTAAGCATACCTATGCGTTTTTGGTTCCCATTATTCTTCGATTTTTGCGGTAACAACACACTCAAAAAACAGTGCTTGCAAATTCACGCGATTTCAAGTTCGCAAAGTACACGAAAGCTTGTCGATGCGCAACCAGCACGAATGATTTTCTTCTTCTTTTTTTGCGTCGATCTGCGAGTTCGCGCACATTGAAGTGCGCTTCACGAGCCGCTCACGCACATCGATCGCGCATCGCGTCGCCAACAACCTTCGCATAACGCCTTTAGGTAAAGGCTGTATAAAAAGTGAAGCGCCCCGGTTCGCGTTTGGGCGCGAGACCGGGGCGGCTGAAGGATGCGTTTGAAATTTTTTTTTCGTCGCGATTACGCGACATGCAAAATTCGCTTCATCACGCGTTCAAGATCGAGCAAACAGGTGCTGTGCGTGCTTCCATCTGTTTGCGGCAGCTCCACCACTTCGTTCGATTCAGCCGACAGGCCTTGCGCTGTCGCCGAGACCTTGACCAGCGAGGGCGCGGCGAAACGCTTGCCGTCACCGACAGTGACGATGTCGGCAACCGCATCGACCACCAGGCCGTAGCGCCCTTCGTCGCGCTCGATGACCAGCACCTTGCCCGCGCCCTCGCCCGCCGCCATGCCGTACAGGCGGCGCAAGTCGACCAGACTGATGAGCTGTTGGCGCAGGTTCAGCACCCCGCACAGGTAGTCCGGCATGCCGGGCGGATGGCTGATATCGCCGGCGTGGTCGATGATCTCGCGCACCTGCTTCAACTCCAGCGCGAACAGTTCGCCGACCCGGAAGCTCAGGTAGACCTGGCGGCCGGCGCGCTGACCGGCTGCTGTGGATGCCCCACCCTGGGCCGGATACAGCTGCCGGTGCCCCAGGTCCATCTGGCCCATCTCGCTGCGCGAGAAGATGCCTTCGTGGTCCAGCAGGATCACGTCCTCCTCTCCGGCTCGCGCCACGCAGCCAGCGAACATGGCACTGCGCTCTTTGCTCAGCAAAGGGATCGCCAGTACTTCATCACTGGTGAAATGCAGGATGCTTTCCACTTCGTCGACCAGGAAACCGAGCGTCGCCTCGCCGATGTGCGCCACCAGGATGCGCTGTTCGGCACTGGCTTGTGCCGGCTGGCCGCCTGCCAGCGCCGCAAAGTCCACCACCGGCACCTGCATGCCGCGGAACTGTATGCGACCGCGGCACAGGGGGCTGGCCAGGATCGATTCGGCCAGCTCGGGCACGCGGATGATTTCCTGGATCGCCTTCATTTCCATCGCAAAGCGGGCGCCGGCAGC
This sequence comes from Massilia eburnea, assembly GCF_050709955.1. Taxonomy (GTDB): domain Bacteria; phylum Pseudomonadota; class Gammaproteobacteria; order Burkholderiales; family Burkholderiaceae_D; genus Rugamonas; species Rugamonas eburnea_A. Next base: position 27,611 of record NZ_JBNZFX010000030.1, on the reverse strand, counting down.
GCGGAAGCTGATCGCGTGGCGGCGCTCGCCGACCACGCGCAACTGACGCCGCGTTTCGGCACCGCTGGCGCGCATCGATTGCACCTGCGGCACGTTCTCGATACGCACCAGGCGCTCGATGTCGAGCACCTGGACCAGGCGCCTGCCCTCCTCCAGCAAAATGGTGCCGGCCACTACCCCTTGTGTCGAACCCTCCGCATAACGCAACCGGCTGCGTTGTTCAGGCCGCACGCGCAGGATTTCGCCGGTTGCGTGAACCAGCAAACCGACCTGCGCTTCCAGGTAGTCGATGATGGCGATCTTGTTCGACGCTTGCGCCGCCGGCGCCGCCGGATCGAACAGGCGCCCCAGGTTCACCACCGGAATCACACTGCCGCGCAGCGTGAACATGCCTTCCAGATAAGAGGGAGCGAGCGGCACGCTGGTCATGCGTTCAGGGAAGTTGACCACCTCCCGGATGCTCAGGGCAGGCAGCGCGAACTCGTCCCCGCCCAGCATGAAGGAGCCGAACAGTTCGACCGTTGCCGCGGCGTCCGCCTGCGGCGACGCCGACACCACACGCAAGGCTTCCATGGCTTACACCACGAAGCCGGCGACCAGCTTGTTCAATTCCCCGGCGCGCGAATTCAGGCTGGAAGTCGACGAGGCTATGCTGTCGCAGCTGCCGGCGGACTGCTCGGCCGCTTCGGCGATATGGTTGATGGCCACGCTGACCTCGCGCGCCGACAACAGCTGCTCCCTGGCCTCGTGCGAGATCTCGGCAATCGCCTCGCTGGTCTTGCCGACGCCCTTCACGATGCGATCGAAGGCTTCGCTGGCCTGGTGCGAGATGGCGGTGCCGGTATTCACCCGCTTGACCGACTCGCTGATCAGCTTGGAGATCTCCTTGGTCGCCTGCGAAGACCGCTCGGCCAGCTTGCGCACCTCGTCCGCCACCACCGAGAAGCCGAGGCCGTGTTCGCCGGCGCGCGCAGCTTCGATGGCGGCATTGAAGGCCAGCATATTGGTCTGGTTGGCAATATCGCTGATTACCTTCACGATCTCGCCGATGTCTTCCGAAGAACGATTGATCAGGTCCATCGCCTCGATCGAGCGCGCCACCGCCTTGGCGCCCGCCTCGGCCTCGTCTTGCGTCGACTTGGCCAGCTCATTGGCATGGCCGGTGCTGGTGGCAATCGCATCGATGGAACGGGTCAGGCCGTCCACCGTGGCATTCATTTCCTCCACCGTGGCGCCCAGCTCCTGCGAGCCGCCGGCCACCACGCCGGCGCGGTTGGCGATCTCCTCGGCGTCGTCGGCGAAGGCGGTGGCCGACATCACCACCTGCCCGATCACGCCGCGCAAGTCGCCCATCATCTTGCCGATGCCGGCGCCCAGCTGGTCGAGCGGTTCATCGCCGGCCAACGGCACTTCGGCCGTCAGGTCGCCTTTGGCCGCGCGCGCCACTGCATCGAGCAGGCGCTCGATCTTGGCCGCGTCGCTGGCTGCCTTGTCCTTGATGCCCTGCTCCATCAGCACCTGCTCGGTGATGTCGCAGGCGAACTTGACGATTTTGAAAGGCGTGCCGTTCATGTCCAGGATCGGGTTGTAGGTGGCCTGGATCCAGATCGCCTTGCCGCCATTGCCGACCCGTTTGTAGCGGCCGCCGTCGAATTCCCCGCGGTTCAGTTTTTGCCAGAAGCGTTTGTAGTCGACGCTGGACGCGTATTCGGTCTCGCAGAACATGCGGTGGTGTTCGCCCTTGATGTCGTCCAGCGTGTAGCCCATCGCATCGAGGAAGTTGCCGTTGGCGGTCAGCACATGGCCGCCCATGTCGAACTCGATCACGGCCTGCGCCTTGTCCATCGCGCTGACCTTGCCCTCGTACTCCGCGTTGCGCAGCTTGTTGGCGGTGATGTCGGTGGCGAACTTGATTACTTTATAAGGCTTGCCGTCGGCATCGAACACCGGGTTGTAGGAAGCGTTGATCCAGATCTCGCGCCCGCCTTTGCCGCAGCGCTTGTATTCGCCGTGCTCGAAGTGGCCGCCGCGCAGGCGTTCCCAGAATTGTTTATAAGCTTCGCTGGCCGCAAAAGCCGCGTCGCAAAACATCGAATGATGGTGGCCCTGGACTTCGTCCAGCGTGTAGCCGACCGCGCTCAGGAAGTTGTCGTTGGCGTGCAGGATGGTGCCATCGAGCTGGAATTCGATGACTGCCTGGACGCGATTGAGGGCGGCGTTGATGGCCTGCAGTTCGACTTCTTGTAGCTGGCTTTGCTGGATGGCTGGGCTGTTCATTTTGGGTGAGCTCCTGAAGGGGGGGTGTTGCCACTGAGAATCTTCAGTATAGACAGCACCCCCGCCAGGAATCTCACCCTTTGTCACCCGCCCCTGCCTGCGCTTTAAGCAGTTAAATAAAGGGCATAGCTTCGTTGCGGGGCCACAACGAAAGCTATCCGGCTTGGACACAACTTGGCAAGCTGGCATCCAGGTCCGGCATGCGCCATGCCGCTTCGATCAAGGCCGCCGCGGCAGCCGGTTGGCCTTGCAGCGTGTAACCGACTAGTTCATGGCGCCGACGGCTGGCACTGCAACCTTGACCAGACGGCCACGGCCGCAGCGCCGTCGCTCATTCCTCGTGGAATGCTTCTTCCCGCTTCTTGCGCAAGGCTGGCGACAGCACCACCGCCAGCGCCAGGGCCGCCAGCGCCAGCAGGGTGGCACTGATCGGGCGGTTGACGAATACCATCGGATCGCCGTGCGACAGCGTCATGGCGCGCCGCAGGTACTCTTCCAGCATCGGTCCGATGATGAAGCCGAGCAGCATCGGCGCCGGCTCGGCATCGAGCTTGGCGCAGATGTAGCCGAACACCCCGAACAACGCCATCAGCCAGACATCGAACTGCGAGTTGTTCAGGCTGAACACGCCGATCGCGCAGAACATCAGGATGGCCGGGAACAGGCGATGGTAAGGCACGGTGATCATCTTGACCCACAGGCCGATCATCGGCAGGTTCAGCACCACCAGGAACAGGTTGCCGAACCACATCGACACGATCAGGCCCCAGAACAAGTCCGGCTTCTCCGTCATCACCGCCGGTCCCGGCGTGATGCCCTGGATGATCATGGCGCCGATCATCAGGGCCATCACCGGGTTGGACGGGATGCCCAGCGTCAGCATCGGGATGAAGGAAGTCTGGGCGCCGGCGTTGTTGGCCGACTCCGGCGCCGCCACCCCTTCGATGGCGCCCTTGCCGAACTCCTTGGCATTCGGCGACACCTTCTTCTCGATCGAGTAGGAGGCGAAGGAAGCCAGCATGGCGCCGCCGCCGGGCAGGATGCCGAGCGTCGACCCGAGCAAGGTGCCGCGCAAGACCGGCGCCAGGATGCGCTTGAAGTCTTCCTTGTTCAGCATCAGCCCCGATACCTTCTTCATCAGGATGTGGCGCTCTTCGCTATGCTCCAGGTTGCGCACGATCTCGCCGATGCCGAACATGCCCATCGCCACGATCACGAAGGAAATCCCTTCCGCCAGCTCCGGCACATCGTAGGTGTAGCGCTGCTGCCCGGAATTGACGTCGGTGCCGATCATGCCCAGCAGCAGGCCCATGACCACCATGCCGATCGCGTTGAGCAAGGAACCGCTGGCCAGCACCACGGCGGCCACCAGGCCCAGCACCATCAGCGAGAAGTAGTCGGCCGGGCCGAACTTCAGCGCCAGGTCGGCCAGCGGCGGCGCGAAACATGCCACCACCACGGTGGCCACCGTGCCGGCAAAGAAGGAGCCAATGGCGGCCGTCGCCAGCGCCTTGCCGGCGTGGCCGTTGCGCGCCATCTGGTAGCCGTCGATGGCGGTCACCACCGAGGATGACTCCCCCGGCAGGTTGACCAGGATGGCCGTGGTGGAACCGCCATACTGGGCGCCGTAATAAATACCGGCCAGCATGATCAGCGCCGCCACCGGCGGCAGGCCGAAGGTGGCCGGCAGCAGCATGGCGATGGTGGCGATCGGGCCCAGGCCCGGCAGCACACCGACCGCGGTGCCGATGAACACGCCCATCAGGCAGTACATCAGGTTGGTCAGGGTGAAGGCGGTTTCAAAGCCCAAACCCAGGTTGCTTAAAATTTCCATGCCAGCTCCCTAGAAACCGAGCCAGGGGCCGAGCGCAGGTATCGGCAATCCCAACAGTTTAATGAACAGCGCATAGGCGAACCCCGCCAGGCCAATGGCCAGCAGCGCCGCCTCTTTCCAGCGGAACTTGGGGCTGGCATACGCACTTACCAGCACCAGCACCATGGCGGCCGGCACCAGGCCGGCGCCGCGCATCAGGATGCCGAACAGCACCACAGCGAGCGTGACCAGGGCCAGCGGCTTGAGGTGCAGCTTTTCCATCGGCGCGCCGTGACGGAAGAAGGAGCGCAGCACGCCCGCTGCCCCGATCACAGCCAGCAGGACGCCCAGCACGACCGGGAAGAAGGCCGGCCCCATGCGCAACGATGTGCCCATGGCCAGGTCGCCGCGCGTGAACACGGCGCCCAGCCCGACAGCGATAAATATCACCCCGATCCAGAAATCTCTCGGGTGACGGATTGCGGAAGACATCACAGACTCCTTGAGCGGCGCTTAGTCAGCGTAAACACCGGCTTTGCCGATGATCGGGCCCCAACGGTCGATATCGGCCTTCAGGTGGGTGCGCAGGGCTTCCGGCGTGGCGCGCTTGGCATCCACCGGTTCGGTGCCCAGGTCGGCAAAGCGCTGCTTGACGGCCGGATCTTTCAGCGCCACCTGCAGCGCGCCGACCAGGGTGTCGATCACAGGTTTCGGCGTGCCTTTCGGTGCGTACATGCCGTGCCACACTGCCACTTCAAAGCCCGGCAGGCCGGCCTCGTTCAGGGTCGGCACATCCGGCATCGACGGCACGCGGGTCTTGGTGGTCACGCCGTAGACCTTGATCTTGCCACTCTTGATCTGGCTGGTGGTATTGGTGGTCTGGTCGCACATGAAGTCCACCTGGCCGCCCAGCAGGTCGTTCATGGCCGGGCCGGTGCCTTTATATGGCACGGTGGTCAGGTCGGTCTGGATGGCGGTCATGAACAGCATGCCGCACAGGTGGGACGCCGAACCCAGGCCGGCATTGGCGTAGGTGACCTTGGCCTTGTTGGCCTTAATATAGGTCAGCATTTCCTTGAAGTCCTTGGCCGGGAAATCCTTGCGCGCCACCACGGTCATCGGCACGTCGGTCACCAGGCCGATCGGCTCGAAGCTGTCGATGGCGTTGTAGCTCAGCTTGCGGTACAGGGCTGGTGCGGTGGAATGGCCGATGTGGTGCAGGAAGATGGTGTAGCCGTCGGGCGTGGCCTTGGCGGCGCGCGCGGCGCCAATGGTGCCGCCGGCGCCGCCGACGTTTTCCACGATGATCTGCTGTTTCAGCTTGGTACCCATGGACTGCGCCAGCAGGCGCGCCACGGTGTCGGTCGGTCCGCCGGCGGCGAACGGCACGATCATGGTGATCGTCTTGGTTGGGTAGCTCTGAGCCTGCGCGAGGCCGGCGCCGAACAGCGGCAGGCATGCCATTGCGGTGATGAGGGCGCGTCGTTTCATGTGGTTCTCCAGTTGCTGATTAATTGTTGGATTTGCGCTACTAGTAATGTTGTACCAGCAATTATTCGAGGACACAAGTAAGGCCCTTCACTTTGATTGACTTCGCCCGCCAAGGCGCACATGATTGGCGGACTATGGCTCCCAAGCAGCACCTTGCCGCCACCATCCTGGCGCTGCCTTTGGCGGCGTCGGCGGGCTCGCTTCAGCTGTTTACCGAGTACACGCCGCCCGACATCATGCGCGAAGGTGAAAAGATTGTCGGCATCTCGCCGGACAAGGTGAAAGAAATCATGGCACGCGCCGGCATCGGCTACACCATCGAGATCATGGCCTGGCGCCGCGCCTACGAACTGGCGCTGCGCACGCCCGATTCCTGTGTGTTTTCCACCTCACGCACGCCGGAACGGGAAGCGCTGTTCAAATGGGTGGGGCCGCTGCGCGAGGTGGACTGGACGCTGTACGGCCTGGCCCATCCTCCCTTCCAGCTGGCGACGCTGGACGATGCCAGGCACTTGCGCATCGGCGGCTACAACGGCGATGTGCGCGCCCAATACCTCGTAGCGCGCGGCTTTACGGTGGATACGGCAACGGATAATTTTTCCAACCCGCGCAAATTGCTTGGCGGGCGCATCGACCTGTGGGTGACCAGCCACCAGCTGGCCAACGGAGTGCTGGCGCAGGAAGGCTTGCTCGGCAAGATCGTGCCGCTGCTCACCTTCCGCACTTCACGCGCTTACCTGGCCTGCAACAAGGCGGTGCCGGATGCGCAGGTCGCCGCGATGGCGGCGGCCATGGCCGACATGGTGAAAGACGGTACTTCGGCAGCGATTGACCGCAAGTATGCCAACTGGCGGCCAGCGCCGCCAGGCGAGCGGGTCAGCGCGACCCGGCCGGAACGGTGAAGGCCGCGCGCGGGCCCTGGTCTCAGCGTAACTCGATGCCTTCGATGAAGGCCTTGATGGCTTTGGTGGGGTCTGCTTTGGCGCCATCTTTCAAGCGCAGGATTTTCGAGAAGCCGCAAAAATTGGCTGTTTTGCCGTAAAGGCAAAAACTCAGTTCCCGCATCAACTCCTCCGGTTCGCCGTCAATTTCGTCGATCAGGCCCAGATTACCGCGGGCGTTACGCGCCCGCAGCGACAGCACCTTCATGTCTTCTACCGGCTTGTCGAACTCGTTCGGAGACGATTTGGAAATGCAGCTGAATGTCAGCTCGATTGATTTCAGCGAGCTTTTCGCGGGTGCCGGCATGGAACAGCCATTGGCGGTACACGCGAACTTTGCCGGGGGCAGCTTGGCAACGCAAGCAGCTTCTTTCGGCATCTGGTTTGGCACTGTCACTTCCTGCATTGCCGGCGAATCGGGTGCGGGCTCCGCTGCGGCGCATCCACACAGCAACAACAAGCCCAACAAATACGGTTTGCACTTCATTCAATTTCTCCTGTATTCATAACCTTCTGGGAAGGCAAATGTGGCTGCCCCTGCGGCATTGGGGAAACGTACCTCCGACAACACGGCCAACGAGCAGGCATAGGCCACACAACGCGCATCGTAGCCATTCAAGGCCGCTGCATACAGGTCGTTGATGCGGCTTGGCAAGTTGACCGCCGCCGATGCGCGCCAGAAGCTGGGGCTGCGGTAATACACGCGGGTTGCCTCGCCTGCCGTAATGGCGCGCCGCTCAAGTACGTGGTCGGCGTCGGCATACGATGCCATGCGCAACTTCGCCCAGTAAAAGCCGGCGCTATCGGAGGGCGCATAGCCCGAATCGGTCGAACCGGCCATGGCCACCCCGCGCACCTCCTCGCGCCAACCCCGAATCTGCGGCGTCAACTGGGGGAAATTCGCATCAGCCAGGGTCGCGCTGCTGCGCTGGGCCGTCGGCAAATCCATTTGCACGGTGAGCGCAGCGCGCATGGCTTGGCTCAAGGCCGCCGGCACCTGCCTGCCACGGAAGGCCCAATAATCGAGATAATTACTGGAGTGGGTCAGCTGCAGGAAGCCCCGGCCGTACCAGGGGGCGTACCAATATCCCGAGCCGCCACCTTCCGACAGGCGCCCCAGCCACTGGGTTTCCTGGATGCCGTTGCCCAGGAAAGAAGCCAGCCTCAGCGGCGAATTGATGCCAAATTTGCGGGCGGTCCGGTTCAAGCCTACCCGCTGGGTGACCGCCGCCGACGTCGCAGCCGTCAGGTTGGTGAGAATCTCCTCCCACAAATACTGGCCCTGGTGGCGCCGCATGGCATGGCGCGGCACCAGTTGCTTGAACTCGCGCGCGCTAAGCCAATGGCATTTGCGGAAGTGGGTGATGAACTGCTGCGGATGGAAATGCCAATGCGCTGCGACCAAGGGCGCCGGCAATTCGGCAGCCGGCACCGTCAAGGCCGAAATATGGCTGCGCAGGCGGGTCCAGGACTCGGCATCCAGGCCATACTCCGGATCCGACTGCAGCCAGCCCCAACGCGCATCGATACTGTCGCGGTTCCACTCGCTGGGAAATCTGCAGATGCATTTGGCCAGCGCGTCCCGCACCGCCGGGATACCCATGCGCGTGACCATTTCTTCGCGCGTCAACTGGCCATCGGCATTGCTGGCATCTTCGATCAGCGCGCGCAGCATGGCTGACTCCGAGCGGCTATCGTCATCGGCGTCGTCGTCCACCAGGCGCCAGCCCTTCCAATGCGGGAAGTCGGCATCGCTGAATTTCCGGATCCCGGCTGCCGCAAGATTGATCCAGCCGATTTGCTGGTTGCCCTGGACCCGGCGCCAGTGCGGACAATTCGCCGGCGTCAGCGTTTCGGCCGAGCCAGCCAGCAGCCGGCCAAAGCGCAGCATTTCATAGACGGCGCTGGGCGCGGGGCGGCCCCCCACATAGTGCTCGCTGATGTTGTTCGCCCGCGTATACATATCGTAGTCGGCATCGTCGTCTTCCAGCGGTGCGCCGATGCGCGTTCCGTCCAGCTGGTAGGTCGTCATCCAGGCACTGCCGCGCTGTGCGGCGGCGCCGTCGCCGCTGGCGTAGCGCATGCCGATGATCAGGTCAGTCGTGGTGGTTTCGATGGCGGCACTGGCCGGCGTCTGGGTATGGCCAGCTGGCTGGTTGCCGCCATACAGGGCGGCCCCGGCCGGCACGTGGAAATACACCTCGCCGTACACGGCGTCGGCCCGCCCATCGGCGGTCAGCGGCAACGTGCCGGTGCGGCGTCCGACCAGTTTGTTGAGGTTGGCGTCATCGCACACAATCTCCATATGCAGGTGATCGGCGGCGTTGTAAATGCGCCCTGCCACGCCGATTTCATCCTTGCGGAAGATGCGCCGCTGCGCGGCAGTGGCATTGCCGCCGGCCACCACCAGTGCGTTGCCGCGCAATGCGGACAAATGCGCAAAGACGGAATAGAACTCGATATCCTCGGCATTGGCGCCGGCGCCGGTCTCGGTGCGGTGCCGCACGATGACCATGCCGTCGTCGGTCCACGCCGCCGCCTCGCCATACGGGTTGTAATTGAGCGCGTGGGTGGGCTCGGCCACCTGCGCGGTCGGCCGTCGCGCATACACGATCTCGCCGTCGGCAATGGCGCACAGCGGCAGCGCGGTGCCGGCTTGGGCCGGCGCGTGCAGGTGCACCCCGCCGTGCCAGCCCAGGTTCAGGCTGACGGGAAAACTGCCTTCAGGAACGCTGCTGGCAGGACAGTTGACGGTCGCCGCCGGCATCGCCGCTGCCACATAAGCGGCATCCTCTGCATTATTGGCGCGCGTCGGCAGGAATGGGGGACTGATAATCATCTGGAACCGGACACTTTAAGACGAAAAGGCATACTTCTTCTTGAGCTTCATTTCGGAGCGCGGCAAGGTCGCCATGGCGTAATTGCTGCGGGCCGGCCCGACAAAGGCTTTTTTCCCGGCGTTGACCGTGATCTTGCCCGGGCACTGGATGGTGATATTGCCGCCATCGATGGTGATGTTGGCGCCGCCCACGGTGGACAGGCTGATTCTTTTGGCGGACGCAAAGTCGATATGGGCGTTCGCGCTCTTCACGTCGACCATGCCGTGCGCCTGCACGCCCAGCGCGCCTGCCTGGGCCTGGACGTCGATCGGGTCGCGCGCCGCGATCAGCTGCACGCCGACATCCTGCGCGCCCGGGCCGACCGCCCCGCCCAGCACGCCCAGCGCCTGCCCGCTGTGCACGCGCAGCTGGCCGCCGGTGGCGAACTGGCTGTCCTGGCCGCTGGCGACAACCACCACTTCGCCCGCTGCCAGCTGCACATCCCTGGCCGCGGTCAGCGCCAGGCCATCCTTGGCCGAAATCGCCACCAGCGCGGCGCTCACATGCGGCAAGCGGCCTGCGCCCGGCGCCGTCTTGCGCGCGCCGGCATCGTTGAATGCCGCATCGAGATGGCGCTCGCCGACCATGCCGGAAACGGTGGTCAGCAAGGCCTGCAACGGCGCTTCCTTCGCATCCAGCACGCTGGCCTTGGCCTTGCGCGCCCCCACGTGCGCAGCCATGCCAACCGTCTGGTGCTTGACGGCCGCATCGCTGAAGGTTTCTGCCAGCTTGACCGCCTGCTTCAGCATTGCGATGCCGGCCGTGTTGTCGCCGGCCGGATCGCGCTGCCCGGCGCCATGCTGGATCCGGTAGCTGGTGACCAGCAACCCGGCGCCGGCCCGCACCGCACCGTAGGCATCGCTGCGCAATTCCGCGCCCTGGCCGCGCAGGCTGCCACGGAAATTATCGGTGCCATGCACCAGGTGCCCCAGGTTCAATTCAGTCGCGGCCAAGGTGCTGCGCAGCTGGACGCGGCCCTGGTTGTCGGTGTCGTCGAACAGCAGCTGGTTATAGCCTTCGCCGCCGAACTCCTTGCTGCGCACGCCCCACTGCGCCGCCGCGTTGCGGTGGCCCGGACTGCCGCCGGCCGCGCCGTGCCATGCCGGGCTATGGCCGCCCGCCAGGTTACCCTGGCCCGAGACGGCATGGTCATGCGCCTGCCCGAAGGCATCGGCGGCCTGCTCGCGCGTGGCGCCGCCCGGCGTGTGCGGCACGCCGCCTTCGCCCTGGCCGTTGTACAGGGCGCCCACGATCAGTGGCCGGTCAATGTCGTTTTCCAGGAACTGCACCAGCACCTCCTGGCCAATGCGCGGCAGGAACTGGCTGCCCATGCCGCCGCCGGCCAGGCGCTGGGCTACGCGCACCCAGCACGTGGCATCGGCTTGATCCTGCCAGTGGAAGCGGATGCGCACCCGCCCCAGGCTATCGCAGTAAATTTCGTCTGCGCCGTTTGGCCGGTCGTTGCCATCGGCCCCCACCACGATTGCGCTCTGGGAGCCCAGGGCCGTAGGCTTGCAATGCTGGCGGGCCTCGCCGCCGGCATGCACGGGCCGCCATGGCAAGGCTGCGTCCAGCGCCGTGAAGCCGTTGGCGTAACCGCTGTCGGCCGCCTGCGCCAGCGTAGCGCTGAAATCTTCCGGCAAGCCGGCCAGCGGCGCACCCAGGTCTTCCAGCAATTCCGGAACAGGCCCGAATAATTCAGCCAGTCCTTGCTTGAGCGCCACCGGCAAGTTGTTGACGCCGACGCTGATCACGCGCAGCGCCACCATATGCTGGCTGCCGCCAGCGCTATCGAGCGGGCCCTGCGTGAGGGTGAAGCGGGTGCCGGCGCGCAGCGTGCGCACCGTGGAGCGGGCCTGCCACAGCTGGCTATTGGCTTCCAGGGCCTGCATATGGAGCGTGGCATAGCGCTCCGCCTCGCCGCCATCGGCGTAAAAATACTGGCCGGGATAATCGAAGCTTTCCGGCAACTGGGCATGCTTGCCGAAGTTGTTCAGGCGCGTCGGCACGCTCTTGCTGACCGCTTTCTTGGCCTTGTAGTCGTAGCTGGTCACGGCGACAGCGCCGCTGATCAGGCTGCGCGCAGCGCGCAGCGACTGGATGCTGTCGCGCTGCTCGCCAGCGCGCGCGGCGTGGTAGCGCAAGCCGCCGCCGGCGGCGCTGCTGGCGTCCTCCGGCGTGGCTTCCTTGAGCGTGCTGTCGGCGAACAGCAGCATGGTCTGCTCCTGGTCGCCATCTTCGAAGCGCCAGCCGATACCCTCCTCCGTCAACAGGCGGCGCACGAAGTCGTAATCGGATTCGCGGTACTGGCAGCAATAGCTGCGCGGCGGGATCGCCTGCATGGCAGTGTGTGCGTCGTCGCTCCAGCGCCATTTGGCGTGCGGGGAATAGTCGGCGAAGACGGCATCGACGATGTCGGCCACGCTCTTGTCCTGCCATACCCGGCTGTTGCGGCGCTGGGTCGCCAGCCAGAGCCAGGGTGTCAGGCGCAGGCGATAGCGCGCCAGGCCGCCTTCGCTGCCCAGCATGGCGGCGCCGCTGATATAGCCGTGGAAGCTGGTCCGGCTGCCATCGGCCAGGCTGGCCTGGACGGCGGCGCGCCGGCCCAGCAGCGATTGCAGGGCGACCCCGGCGCTGGTGGACAGCACGATCAGCTCGCGCGCGCCAACTTCCTGCAAGGCGTCATCGGCCAGGAAGGCTTCCACCAGCAAGCCGCCGGAACCATACTCTCCTTCCGACTCCAGCTTTAACTCATACAAACGGCTGGCACTGGAAAACTGTGCCAGGCCAGCGTAAACCTGGGTGAGGAGCTCGTTCCGCATCGAATATCCGCGCAGCAATAATTATCAAAACGCAAACGATAACAGCATTACAGAAATGCGTTCGCACTGTTGAGCTAACGGAGCGCCGCGCCTTCCTTTCAGGGCCGCAGCGTCAAGCGGCGGAAGCGGTGGCGCCGGTGCTCCTCGTTGTCCAGCGCAAGCGACGACTTGACCATGTCGCTGCGGCTGATCACGCCCACCAGTTGCCGGCCGGCGGCATCGGCCACCACCGGCAAACGCTCCAGCCCATGCACCGCCAGCCGCACCGCCACCGTGCGGCAAGTCTCGCCGCGGAGCGCCACGATGGGGGCGTTCACGCCATACAGTTCGCGCACGTGCACGGCATGGCCGGCCTGCTCCAGCGTCGCGCGATCGAGCATGCCGAGCACCATGCCCTGGCTGGTGACCGGATAGGCGCGGTGGCGCTGCGTGGTGCCGAAGTGGGAAAGCAGCACCTCGGCCACCCGCGCATCGGCGTCGATCGACATCGGGGTGGCCGTCATCACCTCCTCCACGCTATGCCGCTCCAGCGGATCAATGCCGTATTCGCGGTAGATATGATGGCCGCGGCGGGCGATCTTCTCGGTCAGGATCGAACGGTGCATGGTGATGACGGTAAAGCCATATGCCACCACCGACGCGGCCAGTACCGGCAGCAGGGCATTGGCGTCATGCGTCAGCTCATAGGCGAACACGGTGGCCATGATCGGTGCGCGCATCATGCCGCCCAGCGTGGCGGCCATGAACACCAGCGGCCAGACGGCAGGCGTGCCGCCCGGCAGGTAGGGCGCCAGCACTGTGCCCAGGCCGGCGCCCAGCATCAGCAAGGGCGCCAGCACGCCACCGGACGTGCCCGAACCGAGCGCAATCAACCACATGACGGCCTTGGCCACCAGCAGCGTCGCCACCACGCCGGCGGCCAGGTGGTTTTGCAGCAGGTCCCCGATCACGTCATAGCCAACACCCAGCGCGCGCGGCTGGAAGTAGCCGCCGATGCCGATGGCGAGGGCGCCCAGCGCCGGCCACCACATCCAGTGAATGGGCAGCTGGTGGAAGCCGTCTTCCACGCGGTACAGGGCAGTCGACAGCAGCCACGCCATGGCGCCGCACAGCACCCCTGCCACAGCGCAGGACAGCAAGGCCACCGGCGGCAGCACCGGGCTTTGCTGCGGGAACAGCGGCCCGGTTTCCATCAGCAGCGGCCGCAGGAAGCCGGCGACCGCGCAGGCAACGGCCACCGGCAGCAGGCTGCGCGGACGCAGTTCGAACAACAGCAATTCGACCGCCAGCAACAGCGCAGCAATCGGCGTGCCGAAAACAGCCGTCATGCCGGCGACCGCGCCCGCCACCAGCAGCGTCTTGCGCTCGGCGTCGCTCAGGTGGAAATGCTGGGCAAACAGCGAGCCGACCGCACCGCCGGTCATGATGATCGGCCCCTCGGCGCCGAACGGACCACCGCTGCCGATGGCAATCGCCGACGCCAGCGGCTTGAGCACCGCCACCTTGGGCGACATGGCGCTGCGCTTGAACAGGATGGCCTCGATCGCTTCCGGAATGCCGTGGCCGCGGATCTGCTCCGAGCCGTAACGCGCGATCAGCCCGATCAGCACGGCGCCGATGACCGGCACCGCGATGACCCAGGCGCCCAGCGCATGGGCCGCCGGCGACTGCGGCGCGGTAGACAGGGTCTGGAAGAAAAACAGGTTGGTAAATAGCGATATCGCCTTCAGCAGCAGCCAGGCGGTGCCCGTGCTCAGCATGCCGATCAAGGCCGCCATGGCGCCGATCGGCAACAGGCGCGCGTCGCCGCTGAAGTCGCGGCGTGGGTCGTACGGTTTCATGGTTTGGACGGCAGGTGGGGAATGGTGAACACGCCGTGCAGCGATTGCAGTTCGGCGCGGTGGATGGCAGCCAGGCGCAGCAGCACTTCTTCGCCGGCCGGCTGCAGGTGGACTTCGACCCGGCGCCGGTCCTGCGCATTGGGGCGGCGCTGCACCAGCCCGGCCGCTTCGCAGCGGCCCAGCAAGGCCACCACGCCATGCTGCTGCGCCTGCAACCGTTCAGCCAGCTCGCCGACCGTGGCCCAGTCGCGGCCGGGAAAGCCTTTGATATGCAGCAGCAGCAGGTACTGCAGCGGCGTGATGCCCTCTGCCTGGGCGGCGTTTTCGGAGAAGCGCTCGAAGCGCCGCATCTGGTAGCGGAATTCGGAGAGGGCCATGAAGTCGGCCTTGGCCAGCGAATCGGGTGGAGACGGCATTTTGTATCACAATATGATGTAAATAGCCGATCATCGTACCACCATCAATAAGCCGACCACTTTTCCGCGATTTGCTTCATTTCGCCGTGCTCGTTGAGCCGGCCCAGCGCCAGTGCGATCCTGTCCTCAAGCTCTTTGCCGACATGCCGTCCCAGCACCATGTAGAAAACCTGCGTGTCGAACACCGAAGGCAGCATCCGCACCTTCTGTTCGTGCCGGCCCCTCCTGATCTCCGAGGCCAGGCCTGGAATGCGGTAATAAAAAAAGCGCCCCCTGCCCGCCAGCAGCTTGTCGATATTCTGTGCGGTGGTATTGGCTGTGCTGTCTATCTTCAGGTTGCCCGCTTTCTTGAGCGCCGCAATCGCCCCGCTGCCCGCGTTGACAAGCACCACGCCATCCTCATTCAGCTTGCGCACGTCGTCGAAGTTCTTGGCAATGACCGTGTCATCGGCACGAACCAGCATGTGGTAGTTGACTGAGAACAGAGGCGTATCCGGAATCTTGTAAGCTGCGATGCGCTCATCGCTGCGCACCAGCCCGCAAGCCGCATCCAGCTTGCGCCCCGCGATCATTGCTTCGATGCGCTTGAGCGGCATCCATTGCTGGTCGCCGACAAACTTGAGCCCAGGATCCACTCTCTCGATCGCCCGGAATATATCGATGCAACTGCCGGCGACCGCAGCGCCCTGCGCGACAAACTTCGGCTCGGAATCGATTTGCGCGGCAACGCGAATCGCCGCCGGCTACCCGGCCCAACTCGACGCGCTAACCAAGATCCATGCAGCTGCGAAGACGTGGACATGAAGGCGCATAGCCGGCACCCTACTTCACGGGAGGCACGATGTGCAGTTGCTGCGGCTCCTGCGTGAAGTGCGGCGACATGATCTGGACACCTTCGCGGTTGAACACGTCGACCACCTTCTGGTGAAGGAGGCTGATCAGCTCGGCGCGACTGCTGGGCGAGCTCAATACCGAGCACGCCACGAGCTTGTATTCGATATAGAAATCGGACAGCGCGCTCTGGATCACATACGGCCGCGGTTCGGCAGCAATGCCCTCGGTCGTCGCAGCCGCTTCCTCCAGCATTGCGTAGACCTGGCGCCAGGGCGTGTCGTAGCCGATGGTCACGGTGGTATCCAGCACGTAGGCGCCAGGGACGGCGCGCGAATAGTTCTTGATCGTATTCGACAGTACCCAGGCATTGGGCATCGCGACGTCCACGCCCATGCCGGTGCGCAGGCGGGTGTCGAAGATTCCGGGCTCCACCACAGTGCCCTGCACGTCGCCGATGCTGACGTAGTCGCCCTTGCGCAGCGCCCTGGTGTACATCAGGATCAGGCCCGCCGCGCCCTGGCCCACAATGCTGGACGCGCCAATCGACAGCATCAGCCCCGCCAGTACCGTCACGCCCTGGAATGCGGCAGTGTGCGAACCGGGCAGGTAGGGATAAGCCATGGCCAGCGCAAACAGCCAGATCACCACGGTTCCCAGCCTGCGCGTCGGCACAGCCGTGTCGCGATCGAGCCAGCCGAAATGCAGCTCGCCGCTTTCGATGCGCTTGAAAATGGAGGCCAGCGTGGCGCTGGCAAGACGGGCCAGGACCACGATCACGGCAACCAACAGCAGGCCGGGGATAGCGCCGGCCACGTTGCTACCGATTTCGGCGGCGGTATCAAGCAGGAACTGCTGCAGGCGCTCGCCCCAGTTGCGTGCAAAAGGAATCCGCGCCAGGACGAAAGCCAGCCAGACGTAAGCAGCGAGCAGTCCCAGGAACCAGACTACAACGTTCATGGTGAGCCGCATGAAATGCACCAGGTGTTCGGCATCCAGCACGCGCACGTTGCGGACTTTGACCTGTGCCAGGCGCCGGCCCAGGATCGCCTCCAGCCGCCGCCGGGCCTGGCGGCGCAGCGCCGCCAGCAGCCACAGGAACAGCACCAGCGCACAGCTGGCCAGGGCGCACAGGGCCAGCGCTTGCGCGATATACGCAGGACTGCGCTGCTCGCGCCGCTCCAGCAGCGCCTTGCTCAATTGCGCCGCGCTTTCATGGGCAAGGAGGTCGGTGGTATCGCCCGCCAGGGCATTGACGTCGCCGGGCGACACCAGGAACAGCAGCGAACCGTCGAGCAGGACTTGCGTGCCTTCGGCGATCGAGCGAATGCCTGCCTGCTGCGGCCCACCTTGCGCAAGCGCGCGTTCGAGGCGTTTATCCGCCGCTTCGGCGCGATCGTGCGGGGTGTAGCCGCTCAGCATGGCGCGGAACACGAAGACGGTCCGGTTGCCGACTGCGAGCCGCGCGGCAGGTGCCTGTGCTTGGACAGGAGGCGTGACCGCTTGCTGGGCGTGGCTGAACTGGCTAAGCGTGAGCAGGAAGAGACAGAAAAACGCGCGTAGCAGCATGGATTCCTTCATGTCAATTTGCGTGTCATCATTGCACACAATGCCGTACAACTCAATTGGTGCCCTCGCGCCCCTACGTATGAAAACGTTGCGCCTGCTCACCCTCTTCTGCCTGCTGCTGTCCGCCCCGCGCGGATGGTGCGGTGAACTCGTCGTGCTGGTCGACCGCGCCGCCGACATGCCCATGTCGCGCATCGAGAATGGCCGCCTGACGGACGGCGTGCACAAAATGCTGGGAGAGGCGCTGGCCCGCGGCACCGGGCGCGAACTGCGTTTCCTGCTGTTGCCGCGCAAGCGAATTGCCAGGGCCTTGCAGCAAGGCGAGGCCGACATCCTGTGCGGCTACACGCCGGAATGGATCGAGGGGGACTATCTTTGGACCGAGACAGTATTCACGGCGGAGGAAGTGCTGGTGACCGATGCCAGCCAGCCGCAACCGCATGCCATTGCCGACCTGCGCGGACAGGCCATCGGCACCATCCTCGGCTACCAGCACCCGGAAATCGAAAAGATCCTGGGTGCCGGCTTTGTGCGGGACGATTCGCCCAATATGGAAACCAACCTCGAGAAACTCGCGCGCGGCCGCGTGCACCACATCTTGATTGCGCGCGGCGTCCTCGAATACCGGCAGCGCCTGCGGGCCATTCCGCTGAAATTGCATCCGCCGCTGCCCGCGGCAAGTTTCAACACACGCTGCGCGGTCTCACGCAAGGGCCATCTCAGCCTGGAAGAGGCTAATCGCGCGATCGCTGCCGCCAGCAAGGACGGCACGCTCGCGCGAATCTTGGCCCAGTTCCGTTAGGCACCGGTTCGGCTCACGAGCCGACGTTCTTCAGCTCTTCCGGCATCAGGTAGGTGTAGCTCTTGGGATCGAACATCACCTTCCACGTCTTGGCCTCGACCTGCGAGCCGCCCTCCATGCCGGCATTGCGCGTGATGTACAGCGGGGTAAAGGTCGCATCAGTCACAGGGTCTGTACGATAAGACCATTGCAGTTGGGTGCAACGTGGTGGAACAAGCTCGAACTCCTCCTCCCCCTCTTCACCCGAGGCTTCCTGCGCGCCCTCGCCTTCCGCTGGAGCCGTCTTCTTTTCACCTTTGGCCTTTTCCCAGTCGGCATACTGGCTCTCGGTTTCCTTGCAGTTGCCGGCCCCGAGGACCTGGAATGCGGCGTTGAACTCAGTCAGCACGGCGATCTGCTCGTTGCGAGGCGCCAGCACCACGTTGCTGGTGGTGGTGAAATGTTCGCCCACGCCAGACTCATTCGAGATGGTCTTCACCACCCATCCCCACACATCCGCACTCAGGGCTTCGAAATGCACGCGTTCCGGCGTCACCGGATCGACACCGCTCGGGCGGCGCGGATCGCTGTGTTCATAAAGCTGGCCATCGCGGTAACGCAGTTGGAACACGCCGTAGAACGAATCGTCCTCGTCCTTCGATGCGATGGCACGGCCGCTGGTGACCAGGTAGAGCTCATCCCCTTCTTTGCCGTCCACTTTCTTTTGCTGCACAACGGTCACGAGGTACGTTACATGGCTCGTTTCATCGACATAGAGCCAGCCTTGCTGGGTCTCAGAGTACTTGCCATAGTTGCGCGTCATGACGCCGTCGATAGCTTCGTTGGCGTCGAAGGTGCGCGGCGCTTGCGGCTTGGATTGCAGCGCCATCACGGCGATCAGCACCGAAAACAGCAGGCCGACTGCGGCAAAGATATAGATAGCAATGCGGCCCAGCTTTTTGACGCGTTTTGGCTGTTCCGGGATAGTGGTTTCTTCCATGTTGTACACTGGCAATGTTAATAGACGCGCAATTATACAAAAGCCAAGGAAACTTGAGTTCAGCCGTGCGCACCCGAATGGAACTAGCAGCCTGTTGCCGAATGGGATAGCTATGGCGCGGTCATTTCCGCCGCTGAAGACGGTTCGTTGGCACTGACAAGCTAGGCAATGCCCACGCAATCTATCGGGCGGATGGCGACGGCTGTATTTTGGACCACGTGATAGCTTCGCTCACCGAGCCAAAAGCCAGCGGAGAATTTCGCATTCACTCTGTTATCGCCGGCCTCGCAGTTGATGGCGACCGCAGTGTTTATTTACTTGCGCATGCTGGCGTCCAGCTTCCAGACTTCGCCGTCCCAAGTGCTCCTCCCTAAAAGTAAGGATGCTCATACACCCGTAGAACTTGATCCAAGAATCGAAAGCGTTCGGCGAAGGCATATGCCACGTGCCAACCCCAGATTGCCATTGGGCGCGCATACGCCAGCAGGATGGTGGGTGTCATCGTCGTCTCCTCGGGTTCGTAAAGACACGACGAGCGAAGCAGCGGCGAATCGACAAAAAGGCCCAATTGCGCCTTCTGCACTGTTAGTCGAGCATTGCTGTTTGCAAAATCCATGAAAAAGCAAAAGCCCGGCATTGGCCGGGCTTTTGCTTGGGGACAACCGGGAATTAATCCCAGCTCAGCGCGCCACCGGTCTGGTACTCGGTCACGCGGGTTTCGAAGAAGTTGCGTTCCTTCTTCAGGTCGATCATTTCCGACATCCATGGGAATGGATTCTCGTCCTGGTCGAACAGGGTTTCCAGGCCGATCTGGGTGGCGCGGCGGTTGGCGATGAAGCGCAGGTAGCCTTTGAACATGGCTGCGTTCAGGCCCAGCACGCCACGTGGCATGGTGTCTTCCGCATAGCGGTATTCCAGCTCGACTGCCTGCAGGAACAGGCCCTTGATCTCTTCCTTGAAGGCCGGGGTCCACAGTTGTGGATTTTCCAGCTTGATGGTGTTGATCAGGTCGATACCGAAGTTGCAGTGCATCGATTCGTCGCGCAGGATGTACTGGTACTGCTCGGCGGCGCCCATCATCTTGTTCTGGCGGCCCAGCGCCAGGATCTGGGTGAAGCCGACGTAGAAGAACAGGCCTTCCATCAGGCAGGCGAACACGATCAGGGACTTCAGCAGTTGCTGGTCGGTCTCCAGGGTGCCGGTCTTGAAGGTTGGTTCAGTCAGCACGTTGATGAACGGGATCAGGAACTGGTCCTTGTCGCGGATCGACGCTACTTCGTTGTAGGCGTTGAAGATCTCTTGCTCGTCCAGGCCCAGGGACTCAACGATGTACTGGTAGGCGTGGGTGTGGATCGCCTCTTCAAACGCCTGGCGCAGCAGGTACTGGCGGCACTCGGGAGCGGTGATGTGGCGGTAGGTGCCCAGCACGATGTTGTTGGCTGCCAGCGAGTCGGCGGTAACGAAGAAGCCCAGGTTACGCTTGACCAGGCGGCGCTCGTCTTCCGTCAGGCCGTTCGGATTCTTCCACAGCTCGATGTCGCGCTGCATGTTCACTTCCTGCGGCATCCAGTGGTTGGCGCAGCCGGCCAGGTATTTGTCCCAGGCCCATTTGTATTTGAACGGCACCAGCTGGTTGACGTCGGTCTGGCCATTGATGATGCGCTTGTCGTCGGCGTTGACGCGCAGGGCGACTTGTTCGGCGCTGGCTTCGGCAGTGGCGCCCTGTGGTGGGGTTTGGCGCGGGGCGGCCGCGGCTTCATCGTCCCAGGATAGCATTTGTTTTTTCCTCTTTGATTTATTCTTTGAACCGGCAAACCTGGGTCAGACCCAAGGGTCTGACCCTGTCTGCTCGACTGTCGGCGGTGCTTTTAGGCCGCGAACTTTGAATTGACTGGGTCTGACCCTTGGGTCAGACCCTGGTTTGCCGGGTTTACCTTATTGTATTACTGGCAGGCTTCGCATTCCTCGAAACCGTCGTCACCAGGACGCAGGTAGCAGGCGGCGCCATCTGGCTCAGCAACTACGGCAGCTGGGGCGTCCGGCACGTTCGCGGACACGGCGTTCAGGGCGCCGGTGCGGGAAGTCGACTTCTCCATGTGCGAAGCAGCTATGGTGCGCAGGTAGTAGGTGGTCTTCAGGCCACGCAGCCACGCCAGCTTGTAGGTTTCGTCCAGGGTCTTGCCGGATGCGCCAGCCATGTAGATGTTCAGCGATTGGGCCTGGTCGATCCACTTCTGGCGGCGCGATGCGGCTTCCACCAGCCAGCTTGGCGACACTTCGAACGCGGTGGCGTAGATGTCGCGCAGGTCTTGCGGTGCGCGATCGATCTTGCTCAGCGAGCCGTCGAAGTATTTCAGGTCGGCGATCATCACTTCGTCCCACAGGTCGCGTGCCTTCAGGTCGCGCACCAGGTAGGCGTTGATCTCGGTGAATTCGCCGGACAGGTTGGACTTCACGTACAGGTTCTGGAAGGTCGGTTCGATGCAAGCCGACACGCCGATGATGTTCGAAATGGTCGCGGTCGGGGCGATCGCTACGCAGTTCGAGTTACGCATGCCGAACTTGGCGATGCGTTCACGTACCGGGGTCCAGTCCATCGCGGACGACAGGTCCTGCTCCAGGTAGCCGCCACGCTGTTCTGCCAGCAGGCGCACGGAGTCTTGCGGCAGGATGCCGCGCGACCACAGGGAACCTTCATAGGACTCGTACTTGCCGCGTTCTTCGGCCAGTTCGGTCGATGCCAGGTAGGCGTAGTAGCAGACCGCTTCCATCGAAGTGTCGGCAAACTGCACCGCTTCCATCGAGGCGTACGGTACGCGCATCATGTGCAGGCAGTCCTGGAAGCCCATCACGCCCATGCCGACCGGACGGTGGCGCATATTGGCGTTGCGTGCTTTTTCAACTGCGTAGTAGTTGATGTCGATGACGTTGTCCAGCATGCGCATCGCGGTGCGGATGGTCTTTTGCAGCTTGACGTGGTCGATCTTGCCCTCTTTCATGTGGGCAGGCATGTTCACGGAACCCAGGTTGCAGACGGCGATTTCGTCGTCGCTGGTGTTCAGGGTGATCTCGGTGCACAGGTTCGAGCTGTGGACCACGCCGACGTGCTGCTGCGGCGAACGGATGTTGCATGGGTCCTTGAAGGTGATCCATGGGTGGCCGGTTTCGAACAGCATCGACAGCATCTTGCGCCACAGGTCCAGCGCTTCGATCTTCTTGAACACGCGGATTTCACCGGCAGCGGCTTTGGCTTCGTAGCCCAGGTAGGCTTCTTCGAAGGCCTTGCCGACCTTGTCGTGCAGGTCAGGCGTTTCGGACGGCGAGAACAGGGTCCAGTGGGACTTTTCCATCACGCGCTTCATGAACAGGTCCGGAATCCAGTTCGCGGTGTTCATGTCGTGGGTGCGGCGGCGGTCGTCGCCGGTGTTCTTGCGCAGGTCGAGGAATTCCTCGATGTCCATGTGCCAGGTTTCCAGGTAGGCGCAGACTGCACCTTTGCGCTTGCCGCCCTGGTTCACTGCCACCGCGGTGTCGTTCACCACTTTCAGGAATGGAACCACGCCTTGCGACTTGCCGTTGGTGCCCTTGATGTGGGCGCCCAGTGCACGCACCGGGGTCCAGTCGTTACCCAGGCCGCCAGCGAACTTGGCCAGCAGTGCGTTTTCCTTGATGGCGTCGTAGATGCCTTCCAGGTCGTCGGACACGGTGGTCAGGTAGCAGGAGGACAGCTGCGAACGCTGGGTGCCGGAGTTGAACAGGGTCGGGGTCGACGACATGAAGTCGAAGGTCGACAGCAGGTTGTAGAACTCGATGGCGCGCGCTTCGCGGTCGGTTTCGTTCAGGGCCAGGCCCATGGCGACGCGCATATAGAAGGCCTGCGGCATTTCGATGCGGATATCGCGCACGTGCAGGAAGTAGCGGTCGTACAGGGTTTGCAGGCCGATGTAGCCGAACTGCAGGTCGCGGTCGGCCACCAGGGCCTTGGCCAGCTTGGCCAGGTCGAACTTGCCCAGTTCTTCGTTCAGCAGTTCAGCGGCGATACCCTTGGCGATGTACTGTGGGAAGTACTCGATGTAGGCTGCGGCGGCGCCGGCTTGCGGCACTTCCTTGCCGAATACTTCCTTGCGGATGGTGTGCAGGAGGATGCGGGCGGTCACCTGGGAGTACGCAGGGTCCTTTTCCATCAGCGCGCGGGCAGCCAGGATGGCGGACTTGTGCAGTTCTTCGACCGGCACGCCGTCGTACAGGTTCTTCACGGTTTCGGCCAGGATGGCGTCGGCATCGACGTGCTTTTCCAGGCCCTTGCAGGCGGCGCCGATCAGGTCGCGCACTTCCTGCATCACCAGCGGACGGGCAACGCCGTTCTCGGTGACATTGATCTGCGGTTCAGCGGCGGCGGCGGAGCCGGCAGCTTCTTTCTTCAGGCGGCGTTCTTCCATGTGCTTGGCGCGGTACAGCACGTAGGAACGCGCCACATCGTGTTCGCCGGAGCGCATCAGGGCCAGTTCAACCTGGTCTTGCACGTCTTCGATATGGAAGGTGCCGCCGGTTGGCTGGTGGCGCATCAGGGCGGTCACCACTTTCTGGGTCAGTTCTTCCACCAGTTCGCGGATGCGGGCGGAAGCCGCACCCTGGCCGCCATTCACCGCCAGGAAGGCCTTGGTCATTGCCACGGCGATCTTGGATGGCTCGAAAGCTACCACGGCGCCGTTGCGGCGGATGATGCGGTAGTCGGCCAGTTGGCTAGCGGAAACAGCGACGCCGCCAGCGGTTTCGCCAGCGGAAACAGGCACTTGAGATGCCTGAGTGGTGGAAATGTCTTGGGTAGATTGCATTTATGCTCCGCGTATTCAGTATTTGTTTATGACCACTATATCTAGTGAACCATCGAATTCTGTCCACTAATTGTAGTGACGGGATCCGGATCGTACAAGGTGAAATTTTTTCGTTTAGGCCACGTTTTCTTATTGACTTTTCATAGCCCCCATCGCTAAAGGCGATCGGCGGTGAGCGAGCACTAACACTGCTTTTTGTGTGCTGATTTAATAAGCAATGTTGCAGTGCAGCACAGTCTTGTGCATTGGCGAAAACGCTACAGCTGGCAAGGGGTTTTTCGCGGCGGAGCGGGATTATAGACCAATCGGGCGGCGGCTGCCCCGCCGCCGCCAACCGTCAGCCCGGATCCTGGATGTTCAGCTTCTGCATCTGGTAGCGCAGCTGGCGGAAGCTGATGCCCAACAGCTGGGCAGCCTGGGTGCGGTTGAAATTGGTCTGGGCCAGGGCGCGAGTCAGGATATCGCGCTCGACCGCTTCCAGATAGGCCGGCAGATTGCTGGGCAGGACGTCGAACACCGGCAGCGGCGGCATGGATGGCTCGCTGCCCGTTGGCGCCGGCGCCGCAGCCGCAGCGTCAGCCGCCAGGCTTGGCGCCGCTGCCGTGCCGGCAGGACCGGCCGGCTGGCCGCTGGGTGCGGCCGGTGCTGCCACCGGCGCGGCGGCGGGCACGGCCGGCGGCAAGGCGCCGCCCTTCAGCGCCAGGTCTTCCGCCGAGATCACGCCATCGTTGGAAAATGCCAGCGCGCGTTCCAGGATGTTCTCCAGCTCCCGCACATTGCCCGGGAAGGAATAGCCCTTCAAGACGTCCAGCACGCCGGGCGCCAGCACCACCTTTTGGCCAAAGCTGCCGAGCCGCGTCAGGATCGCTTCGACCAGCTCATCCAGGTCATCGAGCCGCTCGCGCAACGGCGCCAGGCGCAGCTCGATCACGTTCAGGCGGTAAAACAAATCCTGCCGGAACAGGCCATCTTCCACCAGCTTTTCCAGGTTCTTGTGGGTGGCGGAGATGATCCGCACGTCGACCGGCTCTTCGGCCGTGGCGCCGATCTTGCGCACCCGCCGTTCCTGGATCGCGCGCAGCAGCTTGACCTGCATCGCCAGCGGCAGGTCGGCCACTTCGTCCAGCATCAGGGTGCCGCCATTGGCAGCCTGGAAGAAGCCATCGCGTTCGTCGGCCGCACCGGTGAAGGCGCCCTTGCGGTAGCCGAAGAACTCGGCCTCCATCAGCGCTTCCGGAATGGCGCCGCAGTTGACGGCAATGAAAGGCTTGTCCGCGCGCGAGCTCTGGGCGTGGATTTCGCGCGCCGCCAGCTCCTTGCCGCTGCCCGACTCGCCATTGATGGCAATCGGTGCCATCGAGCGCGCCAGCCGGGCAATCTGGGCCCGCAGGGCCTGGATCGCGGCCGAACTGCCGCGCAGCCGGCTTTGCAGCTGGCCGCGCGCCGGGGCGGCGGCCGGCGCGCTGTCGCTCACCTTCAAGGCCGACTGCACCAGAATGCGCAGCTGCTCGAGCTGCACCGGCTTGCTGACATAATCAAAGGCACCCGCCTTCAGCGCCACCACGGCATTTTCGGCGCTGCCGAACGCCGTGACCACCGCAATCGGGATGTTCTTGCCGCTGGCAGTCACCTCGCGCACCAGGTCCAGCCCGAGGCCGTCGGGCAGGCGCATGTCGGTCAGCACCAATTGATAATCTTTTTCGGCAAAATGCTGGCGCGCTTGCTGAAGGGTTTCGGAGCTGTCCACGTCCAGCCCCATCTTCAGCAAGGTAATTTCCAGCAATTCGCGCAGGTCGGCTTCATCGTCAACGACCAGGACACGTGGAGAAGTCATGTGTTTTTCGCAAATGTAATCACAAAGCGGCCACTCGACTTGCGCGCGCCGCCCTCTGTCACGCTGTCTTCGAAACGGTGCTCGTAGTCCAGCATGGCTTCGTTATTCAAACACAATTCGCGCGCCAGATACAGGCCCAGGCCGGTGCCCTTGCTCGATGTTGTATAAAACGGTTCGAACAGGTGGGCCCGCACCTGCGGCGAAATGCCAGGGCCATCGTCCTGCACGTGCAATTCCAGCGGCCGGCCGGCCACCTGCACGACGAAGACGCGGATGCTGGCCGGGGTGCCGCTGGCGTAGCGCACCGCGTTATTGAGCAGGTTGATCAGCACTTCGCGCAAATGCAGCGGGTCGAAGCGCACCATCACCTGGGCCATGCCGCCCAGGCATACGATCTTTCGGTCCAGCTTATGGGTTTCGTCGAACTCGGCCTTCAACTCATTGAGGAAGGATTCCAGTTCCATCGGGTCATGGTGGCTTTGCGCCTTGCGCGACAGCTGCAGGATGTCCTCCACCATGCGGTTCACGCGCGCCACGTTGTCGCTGATGATCCGCAGCAGGCGCTTGTGCACCGGCGCCTGCAAATCCTCTTCCAGCAGCGAATTGGCGTGGCCGATAGCCGATAGCGGGTTGCGCACTTCATGCGCGATGCTGGCAGTCAGGCGGCCCATCGAGGCCAGTTTGAGCTGCTGCGCCTTTTCCTCAATGCCGGTCACGTCCTCCAGGAAGATCACGTTGCGTTCCACATCCAGGCCGTTGGTATCGGCTGCGGCAAAGCGCAGCTTCAGGTGCAGCGAGACGTCGCGCCGCGAATTCCAGGCGGCCGTCAGGTCTGCCTGCTCCGGGTCTTCGAACGGCTTGATGGTGATGAAGGCACTGGCCTGCTGCGGATCGCCGCGCCAGGTTTCGTAGGCGACCGCGATCGGCTGCAGCGCCACGCCGTCCAGCACCTGCGCCGCGCCGCCCAGCATTTGCTGCGCCGCCGGATTGCTCATATGGATGGTGCCGTCCGGCCCGACCACCAGGATGCCGTCGGCTGAATGCGCGATCACCAGCCGGTTGACGGCCTGCTGCACGCCGATTTCAATACCGCGCTGGGCCGCCAGCTCTTCCTGGCCGATCAGGCGCGCCGCCATGCGGTTCACGATCAACACCACGGCAAACCAGGCAACGCCGTACAAGCCGGCCTGCAAGACCAGCGACTCGCCGCCCGAAATGGCGAGGTAGGTGCTGTCGGCCAGCATGAACAAGGTAGCCAGCGAGGCGCTGAACAGCGACAGCACAAGCGGCGCCAGGATGGCGCAGCCGGCCAGCGGGAACAGGTACAGGATCGCCAGCCCGGAGCGCAAGCCGCCCGCCGCAAGGTAGAGCAGAGAAATGCAGGTCAGGTCGCAGGCCACCTGCGACATCAGCTGCAGCATGAAGTGGCGGCGCCAGCGCATGGCCAGCACCTGCGTCGCCACCGCCGTCAGCAGGTAGACCCCGCAGACCTGCACTTTCAGTTCGCGCGAAAACAGGTCGCCGGCACTGAAATACAGCACCAGGACCAGGGCGATCACAATGCGCGTCGCGCCCAGCGCTTTCAGCGAACGCCAGAAGGTGTCGCGCGAGGCGGCCGACAGGGTATGGAGACGGGCAAACACGCTGTATCTTAATGCGGCGCGTGCGCCGCGCTGCAGTAGTCAAGGCCGTTGGCCGGCACGTTTTCGGACGCAGGGAAATGCACGCCGCAATGGGCGCATTGCAGCATCTTTTCGATCTGTTGCGGCTCGGCCGCGCGCGGCTGTTGCGGCTGGCCGCCTTGCGGCGGGCCGCTCATCTTGCGCAATTTGCTGCGGATGGCGGCGATCACCAGGAAGATCAGCGCCAGCCAGAACAGGAGTCGTGTCATGCCAAACCTCGATGTAAAACCACTTCCAGGACAAAACGGCTGCCGACATAAGCCAGCAGCAGGGTGGCAAAGCCCGCCAGCGTGAAGCTGAGGGCCGTCTTGCCGCGCCAGCCGCGGAAATGACGGCCGGCCAGCAAGGCGGCGAACAGCACCCAGGACAGCAGGGTGAAGACCGATTTATGGTCCCACTTCAGCGCCCGGCCAAACAATTCTTCGCTGAACACGATGCCCGACAGGACAGTCAGGCTAAGCAGCGCGAAGCCGAAGGCGATCAGGCGGAACAGCAGCTTTTCCATCGTCAGCAAGGCCGGCAACTGGTCCAGCGCCGCGGCGAAAAACCCCGGCCTGTCGCTGCGCGTATGCAGGCGCGACTCCTGCAGCGCCATCAGC
>NZ_JBNZFX010000029.1:0-153567 GCF_050709955.1 Massilia eburnea | reverse complement strand
TGCTGGTAGGACAATATGTCCAATTTCGCGCCTTGTCCAGAGCCCTCAGAATAGAAAGATTCTTGACTTAGGACATTGTTTCTTGCGCATGCCTATATTACTTCTCCTCCTCGCAGCCGTCTGCCTTACAGGCTGCAATACCATCGTTATGAACCCCGCCGGCGATGTTGCCTCGCAACAGGCGCACCTGGTGACCATTTCGACGCTGCTCATGTTGCTGATCATCGTACCGGTGATCGCGCTGACCGTACTGTTCGCCTGGCGTTACCGAAAAGGCAACACCAACGCCAAATATACCCCGGATTGGGACCATTCGACCCAACTCGAACTGGTGATCTGGGGCGCCCCGCTGATGATCATCATCGTGCTCGGCCTGCTGACCTGGATCAGCACCCACCTGCTGGACCCATACCGTCCGCTCAGCCGCATCGACGAAAAACGTCCGCTGGCAGCCGACCACAAGCCGCTGGTCGTGCAAGTCGTGGCCATGGACTGGAAATGGCTGTTCATCTACCCGGAACAGGGCATCGCCACCGTCAACGAACTGGTGACCCCGATCGACACCCCGATCCGCTTCAAGATCACCGCCTCGACCGTGATGAATTCGTTCTACATCCCTGCGCTGGCCGGCCAGATCTACGCCATGCCGGGCATGGACACCACCCTCAACGCGGTGCTGAACAAGCCGGGCACTTATGATGGCTTCTCGGCCAACTACAGCGGCGCGGGCTTCTCGCACATGCGCTTCAAGTACCACGGCATGTCGACCGCCGATTTCGACGCCTGGGTTGCCAAGACCAAGGCCGGCGGCGGCACCCTGAACCGCGCCGACTATATGGCCCTCGAAAAGCCAAGCGAACGCGAACCGGTGCGCCGTTATGGCGCGGTGGAGAACGCGCTGTACACCGCGATCATCAACCGCTGCGTCGAACCTGGTTCGACCTGCGCCAACCAGACCATGGCTGCCGATGCCGCCCGCCTGCGCGCCATCGCCGCCAAGAAAGAAATGGAAGCGCGCATCTGCACCCCAAGCGATACCTACGCTGAAGCCAAGCAGGACGTCGCCCTCGCATCTACTTCTCGCAAGAACTGATTATGGAAAACCAAACCCTCCACCCCTTGCTGGGCCGGCTGAGCTGGGACGCGATCCCGTATCATGAGCCGATCCTTGTCGCCACCTTCGCCATGGTGGTGCTGGGCGGCCTGGCCGTCATGGGCGCCATGACCAAATACCGCCTCTGGGGCCCGCTGTGGCGCGACTGGGTCACCAGTATCGACCACAAGAAAATCGGCATCATGTACATGGTGCTGGGCCTGGTCATGCTGCTGCGCGGCTTTGCCGACGCGCTGATGATGCGCCTGCAGCAAGCCGTCGCTTTCGGCGACAGCGTGGGCTACCTGCCTCCGCACCACTACGACCAGATCTTCACCGCCCACGGCGTGATCATGATCTTCTTCGTCGCGATGCCTTTCGTGACCGGCTTGATGAACTACGTGGTGCCGCTGCAGATCGGTGCGCGCGACGTGGCCTTCCCGTTCCTGAACAACTTCTCGTTCTGGATGACCGCATTCGGCGGCGGCCTGACCATGGTCTCGCTGTTCGTCGGCGAGTATGCGAAAACCGGCTGGCTGGCTTACCCGCCGCTGTCCGGCATCCTGGCCAGCCCTGACGTCGGGGTCGACTACTACATCTGGTCCTTGCAGGTGGCGGGGGTCGGGACATTGCTGTCAGGGGTCAACCTGATCGCGACCATCGTCAAGATGCGCGCGCCAGGCATGAAGCTGATGAAGATGCCGGTCTTCACCTGGACCTCGCTGTGCACCAACGTGCTGATCGTGGTGACCTTCCCTGTGCTGACCGCCGTGCTGGCCATGCTGTCGCTGGACCGTACCTTCGGCACCCACTTCTTCACCAGCGATTTCGGCGGCGATTCCATGCTGTACGTGAACCTGATCTGGATCTGGGGCCACCCTGAGGTGTACATCCTGGTGCTGCCGGTGTTCGGCGTGTTCTCGGAAATCGTGTCGACCTTCTCCGGCAAGCGCCTGTTCGGCTACACCTCGATGGTGTACGCGACCGTGGTGATCACCATCCTGTCCTACCTGGTATGGCTGCACCACTTCTTCACCATGGGCTCCGGCGCCAGCGTGAACTCCTTCTTCGGCATCACGACGATGATCATTTCGATCCCGACCGGCGCCAAGATCTTCAACTGGCTGTTCACCATGTACCGCGGCCGCATCCGCTTTGAACTGCCGATGATGTGGACCATCGCCTTCATGATCACGTTCGTGATCGGTGGCATGACCGGCGTGCTGCTGGCGGTTCCGCCGGCCGACTTCGTGCTGCACAACTCCCTCTTCCTGATCGCTCACTTCCACAACGTGATCATCGGCGGCGTGGTGTTCGGCGTGTTCGCTGCAATCAACTACTGGTTCCCGAAAGCCTTCGGCTACAAGCTGGACGTGTTCTGGGGCAAAGTCTCGTTCTGGTGCTGGGTGGTCGGCTTCTACCTCGCGTTCATGCCGCTGTACGTGCTGGGCCTGATGGGCGTGACCCGCCGCATGAGCCATTTCGACGATCCTTCGCTGCAGATCTGGTTCCAGGTCGCCGCTGTCGGCGCGGTCCTGATCGCCGGCGGTATCGGCTCGATGCTGGTGCAGTTCCATGTGTCCTACCGTCGCCGCGATGCGCTGCGCGACGTGACCGGCGACCCATGGGATGGCCGTACCCTGGAGTGGTCGACTTCGTCCCCTCCTCCGGACTACAACTTCGCGTTCACCCCACGCGTGTACGACAACGACAGCTGGACCGACATGAAGCGCCGCAACTACCTGCGCCCAGTGACCGACTTCGTGGCGATCCACATGCCGAAGAACACGGCTGCAGGCTTCGTCATCGCCGGCCTGAGCGCCGCGACCGGCTTCGCCCTGGTCTGGCAGATGTGGATCTTCGCCGTGCTCGGCCTGGCGGCCACCGTCGGCGCCGCGATCATCCATACCTTTAACTACAAGCGCGATTACTACATTCCGGCCGAAGAAGTCGTTGTGACCGAAGCCGAGCGCACCCGTACCCTGGAGGCAGCCAATGTCTGAACTCGTTCTTGATCCTGTAAAGGCAGGTGCGCACGGCGCGCAAGACGACATGCCGTTCCAC
Organism: Massilia eburnea; assembly: GCF_050709955.1. Classification (GTDB taxonomy): domain Bacteria; phylum Pseudomonadota; class Gammaproteobacteria; order Burkholderiales; family Burkholderiaceae_D; genus Rugamonas; species Rugamonas eburnea_A. Next base: position 150,410 of record NZ_JBNZFX010000029.1, on the reverse strand, counting down.
GTCCGCGAGCATCATCCGGAGAACGGCACCCTGCTGGGCTTCTGGCTCTACCTGATGAGCGATTGCCTGATCTTCGCCGTCCTGTTCATCGCTTATGCAGTCCTGGGCCGCAACTTCGCGGGCGGCCCGTCCGGCGCCGAGCTGTTCGACCTGCCGCTGGTGGCCCTGAATACCGGTTTCCTGCTGCTGTCGTCGATCACCTACGGCTTCGCCATGCTGGCGTCGCAGCGCAAGAAGCTGGGCACCACCCTGGTCTGGCTGGCTGTCACCGGCCTGTTCGGCCTGGCCTTCCTGGGCCTGGAAATGTACGAATTCGTGCACCTGATCCACGAAGGCGCCGGCCCGCAGCGCAGCGCCTTCCTGACTTCGTTCTTCGCGCTGGTCGGTACCCACGGCCTGCACGTGAGCTTCGGCGTGATCTGGCTGGTGACCCTGATGGTCCAGTTGAACCGCCACGGCCTGACCGAAGCCAACACCCGCCGCCTGATGTGCCTGTCGATGTTCTGGCACTTCCTGGACGTGATCTGGATCGGCGTCTTCACCTTTGTCTACCTGATGGGAGTCCTGCCATGAGCGCACACCACGACCACGAACACGGCCACGGCGCGCACGGCGACGGCCATGACCACGGCAGCCTGAAAAGCTACGCCATCGGTTTCATCCTGTCCGTCATCCTGACCGCGATTCCATTCTGGCTGGTCATGGGCAACGTGATCAAGGACTCGAGCACCACCGCCTTCGTCATCCTCGGCTTTGCCGTAGTGCAGATCGTGGTTCACATGATCTACTTCCTGCACATGAACTCGCGTTCGGAAGGCGGCTGGACCTTGCTGGCACTGATCTTCACCATCGTACTGGTCGCGATCGTACTGATCGGCTCGATCTGGGTCATGTACCACCTGAACCACAATATGATGCCGTCCATGGGCCCGGCCGGCAGTTCCTCCGTGCAGCAGATGCACGACATGCCTTGAGTAAAGCGCGCACCGCCTCCCCGCGGGCGCGCCTTTTCTGGGCCGCCGGGATCTCGCTCGCCTGTGCCGTATTCCTGGCGCTCGGGACCTGGCAGCTGTTTCGCATGCACTGGAAACATCAGCTGATCGCCCGCGTCGACCAGCGGGCGCACGCGGCTGCTGTCGCGGCCCCCTCCGCTTCCGAATGGCCGTCCCTCACGGCCGACAATGCCGAATACCGGCATGTGCAGGTTTCCGGCGTGCTGCTGTCAGATCGCAGCACCCTGGTACAGGCTTCCACCCAGCTCGGCCCCGGCTTCTGGGTCATGACACCGCTGCAGACCGCTTCCGGTGACATCATCCTGGTCAATCGCGGCTACATCGCCGACCGCAAGGCTGATAGCGGCTCCGCTACTACGCCAGCCGAGGTGAGCGGTTTGCTGCGCATGAGCCAACCAGACGGTGACCTGCTGCGCAAGAACGACCCTGCCGGCCAGCGCTGGTATTCGCGCGACGTGCAAGCCATCGCCGCAGCGCACGGCCTGGCGCGGGTCGCCCCTTACTTCATCGATGCCGACGCCAGCCCCGCCCCACAGCCCGGCCAGCCAGTCGGCGGCCTCACCGTGATCGCTTTCCGTGATAATCACCTTGTATACGCTTTGACTTGGTATGCTCTAGCGTTGATGATCATCGGGCGCACATGGCAAATCACTCGGAAAACACGGCGGAACCTGGCGGAATGATGTCCTTGTCCCTTGCGGCAGGCGTCGGCGACACCACCGGCCACAAAAACATGTTGTACCTGATCCGGCTGCGCTGGATCGCGGTACTGGGCCAGATCACGACCATCGCCGGCGTCAGCCTCGGTCTCGGCCTGAACCTGCCGATGCCGCAGATGCTGACGGTGCTGGCCTGCCTGATCGCCTTTAACATCGGCAGCCATTTGCGCTGGCACGAAAACCCGATCGTTACCAATAACGAAATGCTGCTGGCGCTGCTGGTCGATGTGGCCAGCCTGACCGCGCAGCTGCATTTCAGCGGCGGCACCACCAACCCCTTTGCCTTCCTCTACCTGCTGCAGGTGATCCTGTCGGCGGTGCTGCTCGACGCCTGGGCCGCCTGGACCATCGTCGGCATTACCGGCGCTTGCCTGGGCGGCCTGGCCATGTTTTCCAAGCCCCTGCCCCAGCTGCTGGAGAATGAAAGCGCCTTCGCCGGCCTGTACGTGGTGGGCATGCTGCTCTGCTTCCTGCTGAATGCGGGCCTGCTGGTGATCCTGATCAAACGCATCACCGGCAACCTGCGCGACCGCGACGCTCACCTGGCCGACCTGCGCCAGCGTGCGGCCGAAGAAGACCATATCGTGCGTATGGGCCTGCTGGCATCCGGCGCCGCCCACGAACTGGGCACGCCGATGGCGACCATGGCGGTCCTGCTGGGCGACTGGCGCCGCATGCCCGAATTTACCGGGAACGCGATCCTGCAGGAGGAAATCGAGGAAATGCAGACCCAGCTCCAGCGCTGCAAGACCATTGTCACCGGCATCCTGCTGTCGGCGGGCGAGCTGCGCGGCGAATCGTCGGCCAAGACCACCCTGCGCTCCTTCCTCGACGAGATGCTGGATGAATGGCGCAGCAACCGCCCGGTCGTCGCTTTCGAATACGATGACAAGCTGCCCAGCGACCTGCCGGTGGTGTTCGAATCCGCGCTCAAGCAAACGATTTTCAACCTGCTCGACAATGCGCTGGAAGCCTCGCCGCAGTGGGTCAAGCTGGAAGCGTCGGCTGAAGGCGAAGTGCTGAAGCTGGCGGTCAGCGACCGCGGCCCCGGCTTTGCGCCGTCGATGCTGGCGCAATTCGGCAAGCCTTACCAGTCGAGCAAAGGCCGGCCCGGCAGCGGGCTTGGACTGTTCCTGGTCGTAAACGTGCTCCGCACACTGGGTGGCACGGTTGAAGCACGCAATCTGGACAAAGGCGCGCTGGTCGAGCTGCGCCTGCCACTGTCTGCGATTGCACTCGAATAGGAAAAGCACCATGACTACAGAGCGCTTATTGCTGATCGTGGAAGATGATCCCGCGTTCGCGCGCACCCTTTCGCGCTCGTTCGAACGCCGCGGCTACACCGTTGTCCGCGCAAGCAACCTGGAACAAGTGGGCGCGCTCCTGCTGAATCACAGCCCGACCCACGCGGTGGTCGACCTCAAGCTTGAAGGCAGCACTTCCGGCCTGGCCTGCGTGCAGGCCCTGCACACCCATTCGCCCGACATGCTGATCGTGGTGCTGACCGGCTTCGCCAGCATTGTCACTGCCGTCGAAGCGGTCAAGCTTGGCGCCTGCCAGTACCTGGCCAAGCCTTCCAATACGGACGATATCGAAGCCGCCTTCTTGCACGTGGCCGGCGTGGCCGAAGTCGAGCTGACCAACCGCTCGACCTCCATCAAGACGCTGGAGTGGGAGCACATTCACCAGGTGCTGGCGGAAACCGGCTTCAATATCTCGGAAGCAGCCCGCCGCCTGGGCATGCATCGCCGCACGCTGGCGCGCAAGCTCGAAAAACAGCGCGTCAAGTAAGCCATGGGCTTCCGTGACGCCTTGCGCTCTTTCTTCATCGGGGAAAACCTGCATGACGGCCCCTGTGCCCCGGTAACAAGGGTCGATATGATGCGACCGGAGGGGCCGCGACACTACCTGAAAGCGGTGCCGGGCTGCAGCACCGGAGCGAAGCGCCCGCTGGTCGTGGTCCTGCATGGCAGCGGTGCCTCTGCCGAACAAGTCCTGGGGCTGGCCTTCCCTTTTTCGCCACTGTCAGTCTGGCTGGAAATTGCCGAACGGGAGCAAGTGGTGGTCGTGGCGCCCGACGGCATCAAACGCCGCGGGCAACGCGCCTGGAACGACGGTTATGCAGATGTGGCGAGCAATCCCTCATGCAATGACGTGGCCTTCATCGGCGCGATTATCGAACACGCCATTGCCGAAGATGGCGTTGATCCGGACCGGGTCTACGTGATCGGGGTCTCCAAGGGCGGAATGATGACTTATCGGGTTGCCGCAGAACTGGCGCCACGGCTGGCCGCGTTCTCGACGGTATTGGCTGCGATGCCACTGCGCGCGTCCTATGCGGCGCCCAAAATTCCCCTCCCGGCCCTGATCGTCGCCGGCGACAAGGACCCGTTCATCCCCTACGCGGGCGGCAAGTCGTTCGTGACACTGTGGTTCACGGCGCCGGCACTGGCCATTGAGGCCACCGCTGCCGTTTGGCGCCAATTGGCCGGGTTGTCGGGCGCCCCTGCCGTCGACCACCTTCCGCCAACGAAGGACGGCTCAACGCAGGTGATTCGCTATACCTGGGGCGATGACCCGAATGCATTGCAGCTAGTCCTGCTGAAGATCGCCGGCGGCGGCCACGCCGAGCCAAGCCGCAAGAAACGCTATCCGGGACTATTCAGCCACTTCCCTGGGCGGCAAAACGCAGACGTCGAGATAGCGGAAGAGGCCTGGGCCTTTTTCAAGGACAAACGGCGCGCAGGGCACTCACAACGTAGTTTCGAGAGCGATGCGCTCTCCAAGGCGCTGCAATAGCAAGTGCACATGGTAGCCATCCACGAAGCCGTGATGCGCCTGGACGCAGAATGGCACCGTCATCATGTCGCCATCCAGATCGCTGTAACGTCCCCATGCGATTAATGGTATGTCGGCCGACTTATACTCGTAGATCGGGTGCTCGATTGCTCGCATGTCGAGCCACGGCATGCAGGTGGTGTAGACATTGTTTTTCTGCTCGCGCGGTGTCAGGTCGCGGCCGGTATTGATGAATTCGCGCGTCGCGCGCGCTTCAACGCCTGCAGCCAGGCTGCGGGAAATGAACTCGGCGCGATCGGTCGACATCTCGAACCTGGCGTAATTCAGGTTGTTGTCCAGGTTGATTACCGTGTAGCCACCGTAGAAGTCATCGATCTTGATCACCTCCCCCTCGAACTCGCGGTACAGGAAGTTGTCGACATCTTTCACACTCATGTACAGGCAGTACAAGAGAAAATGGAACGGCGGCAGTTGCCGCTCCTTGCAGTAGTGACGGAACTCCGGCAGCCGCGCGACGACACTCAGGTTCAGCAGCGGATTCGCATACTGGCGAAACGACTCGTAACGGTCGCGGCGAAATTCAAATTTATCCATTTTCAATGCTCACTCGGCGAGTCGGTAATCATACGGAGCGCTCATCGGATTGTCCTTAAGATTTGCCAAGCAAATCCGGGTCAGACTTGCGGGTTCAACTTTTCAATTTTGGAGTGCAGTTTGTTCAAGCCCGCCAGGTAGGCTTTGGCGGAAGCCACGACAATGTCAGGGTCGGCGCCGACGCCATTGACGATGCGGCCGGAGTGCGCCAGGCGCATTGTCACCTCGCCTTGCGATTGGGTGCCGGGGCTGATGCCACTGATGGCGAACAGCACCAGCTCGGCGCCGCTTTGCGCCTGGCTCTCGATGGCGTTGACCATGGCGTCGACCGGGCCGTCGCCGGTGCCTTCGGCGCTGTGCTCGACGCCGTCAATCGAAAACACGACGCGCGCAAACGGCAGTTCACCGGTTTCCGAGCGCTGCGCCAACGAGACGAAGCGGAAATGTTCGCCGCCGGATGCGGCCTCTTCGTCGCTCACCAGGGCCATTATGTCTTCGTCGAAAATTTCCGACTTGCGGTCGGCCAGTTCCTTGAAGCGGGCAAATGCGGCATTGACTTCCGCTTCGGAGTCGAGCTCGATGCCAAGCTCCTGCAAGCGCTGCTTGAAGGCGTTGCGGCCGGAGAGCTTGCCCAGCACGATCTTGTTGGCAGTCCAGCCCACGTCCTCGGCGCGCATGATTTCATACGTTTCGCGCGCCTTGAGGATGCCGTCCTGATGGATACCTGAGGCGTGGGCAAAGGCATTGGCGCCGACCACCGCCTTATTCGGCTGCACGGCAAAGCCGGTAATCTGCGACACCATCTTCGATGCAGGCACGATCTGCGTGGTATCGATCGCGCAATCCAGGTTGAAATAGCCGGCGCGCGTGCGCAGCGCCATCACCACCTCTTCCAGGGCGGTATTGCCGGCGCGCTCGCCCAGGCCGTTGATGGTGCATTCGACCTGCCGCGCACCGCCGATCATGACACCGGCCAGCGAGTTCGCCACCGCCAGGCCAAGGTCGTTATGACAGTGCACCGACCATACGGCCTTGTCGGAGTTCGGAATGCGCTCGCGCAGGCGGCGGATGGTCTCGCCGTACAGCTCCGGCACAGCATAGCCCACAGTGTCAGGGAAGTTGATGGTGGTGGCGCCCTCGGCGATCACGTTCTCCAGCACGCGGCACAGGAAATCCTCCTCCGAACGGCTGCCGTCCTCCGGGCTGAACTCGATGTCGTCGGTGAATTTGCTGGCGAAGCGAATCGCCAGCTTGGCCTGCTCCAGTACCTGATCCGGGGTCATGCGCAGCTTCATCTGCATATGCAGCTGCGAGGTGGCAATGAAGGTATGAATGCGCTTGCGCGCCGCGGGCTCCAGCGCCTCCGCGGCGCGGGCCAGGTCGCGGTCATTGGCGCGCGCCAGCGAACACACGATCGGTTCGCGCACGGCGGTGGCGATGGCACGGATGGATTCGAAGTCGCCCTGCGAAGCAGCGGCGAAACCCGCCTCGATCACATCGACCCGCAGCTTTTCAAGCTGGCGGGCGATGCGCACCTTTTCTTCCCGGGTCATGGAGGCGCCCGGCGATTGCTCGCCGTCGCGCAGGGTAGTATCGAAGATGATGAGGCGGTTATTCATGGAATCGCTCCTTCTGAATTGCCGCCCCTGCGGCCTTACGATTCGTCTTCTGGCGAAGTTTTCTCGATCAGTTTGACCGGGTTGCCTTTGACCAGGCGGGTCAGGTAAATCACGTAGCCTGACAGTCCATATGCCACGAACAGCACGAACAGCACTTTCGGCGGATCGATCGAGATCAGGGCGAAGAACATCGCAATCAGGAACACGGCCAGGAATGGCACCGACTTGCGGAAGTTGATGTCCTTGAAGCTGTAGAACGGCACGTTCGACACCATGCTCAGGCCAGCAAATACCGCCAGCACCCAGCCCTGCCAAGGATAGAACACGCCATCCACTTCCAGGTCGGTCAACAGCATGACGAAGCCGGCGATCAGGGAGGCGGCGGCCGGCGATGGCAGGCCCTGGAAGTAGCGTTTGTCGACTACTTCGATATTGGTGTTGAAGCGGGCCAGGCGCAGTGCGGCGCCGGCGCAGTAAACGAAGGCTGCGATCCAGCCCAGCTTACCGAGGCCGCGCAGTGCGAATTCGTAGATCACCAGCGCCGGGGCGGCGCCGAAGGACACCATGTCCGACAGCGAGTCGTACTGGGCGCCAAACTCGCTCTGGGTATTGGTCAGGCGTGCCACGCGGCCATCCAGGCCGTCCAGCAGCATGGCGACGAAAATCGCCCAGGCGGCATGCTCGAAGCGCTGGTTCATGGCCATGACGATGGCGAAGAAGCCGCAGAACAGCGCACCGGTGGTGAAGGCGTTCGGCAGCAGGTAGATGCCGCGCGAACGCGGCTTGTCGAGGCCATCGGCCCCCTTGCGGCGGGCGAAGCGGCTGAACAGCGATTGCTTGCCGGCGGCGTTTTTAGGCCGGCGGCGGGGGAATTTGGCCATACTCTTCCATTTTGTATACTAGGGTGGCCCCTATTATAGAGGACACCCAGTGTGGAAGTGGCAACTTTGGCTTACTTGAACTTGACCTTGCCGACCACGCGCATTTCCAGGGTGGTTTCACCGGGCTCGAAGCTCGGCTCGGCCACGGCCTGGTCCATCTCGGCTTTGGCGGACATGCGGGCCATCATGGGGGCCGGCGCGCCTGCCGGACCGCCGCCGTAGTTGCCGGAGCCTTCATAGTCGATGGTGTCCAGCACCGCATCGGTCACCGGACGGCCCATGGCCGAAGCAATCGAGGCAATGCGCTCGTTCAGGTTCTTGTAGGTGGCGGCGATACGGGCGTCATCCAGCTTGCGGGTTGCCGCTGGGCTCAGGCCAAAGGACAGGCCGTTCAGGGTCAACACTTTCTGTGCAGCGGCCACGGTCTTCGGCAGCACGCCGATATTGGTGGTGGTCATCTGCACGTACTGGCCAACGCGCCATGCGGTCGGCTGACGCACCTTGGCAGTGGCGCCTGGCGGCAGCGGACGGTCTTCAGGATAGACCGGATAGGTGTAGTAGCCCTGGGTTTTCAGTTTGGCTTGCGGGTCTTCCTTCTTCAGGATTTCCAGGCCCTGCTTGATCTTCTGGTTCACGCGCGAGGCGGCAGCCGTCTTGTCTTTGTCCTGCTCTTCGATCGCCAGCACGGCTACGGCCTGGTCGTTCGGGGCAGTGACTTCACCATAGGCAGGCACGATGACGGTGGCGCCCGCGGTCGGGACGGATTGTGCGATGGCGGCCTGGGTACCCAGCACCAGCGCGGCGGCAGCTACAGCTTTCTTGACGGTCATTGTTATTCTCCTTGCGTGGTTACGATGGAACGCACTTTAACTGAATTCAGACTGCAGGTTTGTCGCTGTTTAGTGAGCGTTTGTAACAGCCCTGACATCATAGAGCCATGCGATTATGGCATCATCACACGTCGTCAACTCCATTCATGAACAAGGAAAATGGCAAAGTACCTGATTCCCGCGCTGGCCCTGGCGGCCTCGTTCGGCGCCCACGCAGCGCCAGCCAAACAGCCTGCACAACCAAAACTCGTCCTCGTCATGGCCGTCGATGGCCTGCCGCAAGAGCAAGTGACACGCTACGCCCACCAGTTCGGCCAGGGCGGCTTCCGCCGCCTGCTGGAACAGGGCGCGTGGTTCAGCAATGCACACCAGGCGCACGGCATTACCGTAACCGCTGTCGGACATGCGGCCATCCTGAGTGGCGCCTATCCCTACCAGCACGGCATCATCGGCAATAACTGGGTCAACCCAGCCAACGGCGGCAGCATGTACTGCACTGAAGACGCCAACTACCAATACGTCGGCAACGAGAAGACCGATCCGCACGACGGCACCTCGCCCGCCAACCTGCGCGTCGATACGCTGGGCGACCAACTGCGCTACGCAACCGGCCAGAAATCGAAGGTGATTACCGTCTCCGGCAAGGACCGCGGCGCGATCCTCCTGGGCGGCAAGACCGGTACGGCCTATATGTATATGGAAGAAAGCGGCAACTTCGCCTCCTCCACTTTCTACATGAAGGAGCATCCTCAGTGGGTGCAGAAGTACCAGGCGGGCAAGCCGCAAGAACGTTACTACGGCGTGAAATGGAAGCCGCTGCTGGCCGATTCGGCTTACGCGGGAGATTACGGCGATGCGCCGAGCCTGCAGCTCTCCAGCGAATCGGGCAAGACCGATGCCGCCTATTACAAGCGCCTGAAAGAATCTCCATTCCTCGACGAACTGACCGCAGAATTTGCACAGGCCGCGATCGAGGGCGAGAACCTCGGCAAGAATCCGGCGGGCGTGCCTGACTTGCTGGCTGTGAGCTTCTCAGCGCACGACCTGGCGAACCACGGCTACGGCCCGGAGAGCAAGATCTCGCACGACCACCTGCTGCGCCTGGACCGCATGCTGTCCAACTTCTTCTCGTATATCGACAAACGCATCGGCATGGACAATGTGCTGGTGGTGCTGACCGCCGACCATGGTTTCGCAAATACTCCGGAATTTGCCAATGAAGTCCAGAAGGCTGGCGTCAACCGCATCGACGGCAAAAAGCTGGTGGAAGACCTGAATGCCCACCTATCATCCAGGTTCGGCTTGAACAAAGGCGTTTCCGCCTACTCGATTCCCAACCTGCACCTGGACTACGCCCAGATCGAGAACAAAGGCTTGAAGCGCGAGGAAGTTGAAAATGCCGCGGCACGCTTCCTGTTGTCGCAGCCCGGCTTGGCCGATGTATTCACCCGCACCCAGATGGAGAGCGGTGCAGTCGGCGGCACCCGCATTGCGACCCTGATGCGCAGGGCCTGGAACCGCCAGATTTCCGGCGACCTGATGGTCGTGGCCAAGCCGCACTGGATCTTCGGCTTCCCGACCGGCAAAGGCACCACGCACGGCTCGCCGTATGCCTACGACACCAATGTGCCACTGATCGTGATGGGCAAGCCGTGGGTGAAAACCGGCCACTACGGCCAGTACGCCGAAGTAGTCGACATCGCCCCCACCCTCGCCTACCTGCTCAACGTACGCCCCCCAGCCGGCGCCGAAGGCCGCGTCCTCACCGAAGCGCTGAAGTAAGGCAAATGTCCACTTTGGGGTCAGGAACCAAAGTGGACATTTCCCCTCGTATAATGCAGCTCCGATCTTATTCCGGAGCACACTATGCCGATTTACCGCATTGCCATCGTTTCTGCTGTCCTGGCACTGACCACCGCCTGCTCGATCAACCGCCCGGTCGCCGACGATTACGACACTTACCTGGGGAACAACGTCAAGACCAGCAACCTGCCCAACGCCAGGATTGCAGACAAATACTATCTCCCGCCCGCCACCCAAGCCCACCACTACGAATTCAAAAGCGTGATGGGTGGCTATGCCAATACCTGGGTTGTCGAATTCGGCAAGGTGCTCGATGCCACGATGCGATCCTCGGATGTCGTGGCAGCGCTGGGAAGCGTCAGCAAGGCCGGCAACGACAAATCGGGTGCCGGAAACACCTTGGTGTTCGAGCTGCAGCGATACTCATTCGAAGACCACGGTGCGCATATCGAGCTGGCGATCAGCATCCGCAATGCCCAGGGCGAAGTATTCAAGAAGGTCTATGAGGCCGACGGGCGCACGCAAGGCGGCAAGATGTTCTGGGGCGGAGCGTTCGCGATGAAGAACGCAGTCCAGCAATCGACCAAGCTGGCGATGGACGATATCCTGGCCCGCTTCATTCGCGACGCCGCCGGCACTGGCCTCGCATCGGCAGCAAAGTAAAAAAAACGGCCCCGAGGGGCCGTTGAAGTTTGCTTCTAGGGACAATCAGTTCTTGGACTGGTCGACCAGTTTGTTTTTGGCGATCCAAGGCATCATCGCGCGCAGCTTGGCGCCGACTTCTTCGATCTGGTGCTCGGAAGTCAGGCGGCGGCGCGAGATCAGGGTCGGTGCGCCGGCCTTGTTCTCCAGGATGAAGCTCTTGGCGTATTCACCAGTCTGGATGTCTTTCAGGCACTGGCGCATCGCTTCCTTGGTGGCGGATGTCACCACTTTCGGGCCAGTCACGTACTCGCCGTACTCCGCGTTGTTGGAGATCGAGTAGTTCATGTTGGCGATGCCGCCTTCGTAGATCAGGTCCACGATCAGCTTCAGTTCGTGCAGGCACTCGAAGTAAGCCATCTCCGGAGCGTAACCTGCTTCCACCAAGGTTTCGAAACCGGCTTTGATCAGTTCAACGGCACCGCCGCACAGGACCGCTTGTTCGCCGAACAGGTCGGTTTCGGTCTCTTCACGGAAGTTGGTTTCGATGATGCCGGCCTTGCCGCCACCGTTGGCCGACGCGTACGACAGGGCGATATCACGGGCGGAGCCGGATTTATCCTGGTAGACGGCGATCAGGTGCGGCACGCCGCCACCCTGGCGGTAGGTGCCGCGCACGGTGTGGCCTGGCGCCTTGGGAGCGATCATGATCACGTCCAGGTCAGCGCGCGGCACAACCTGGCCGTAGTGCACATTGAAGCCGTGGGCGAAGGCCAGCACGCCGCCTTGCTTGATGTTCGGTTCGACGTTTTCTTTATACACCTGGGCGATGTTCTCGTCCGGCAGCAGGATCATCACAACGTCGGCGTTCTTCACCGCTTCGTTCACTTCCGCCACTTTCAGGCCAGCCGCTTCGACCTTGTTCCAGGAGGCGCCGCCCTTGCGCAGGCCAACGGTCACGTTCACGCCGGATTCGGTCAGGTTCTGCGCATGCGCGTGGCCTTGCGAGCCGTAGCCGATGATGGCAACGTTCTTGCCTTTGATGAGGGAGAGGTCAGCGTCTTTGTCGTAGAAAACTTTCATGGTCATTCCTTGGGTGTGAATTCGTTTGAATTGCGGTTCAATTATTTAAACTTTGAGGATGCGCTCGCCGCGGCCAATGCCGGAGCCGCCAGTACGGACGGTCTCCAGGATCGAGGCACGGTCAATCGCATCGATGAAGGCGTCCAGCTTGCTCTTGGCGCCCGTCAGCTCAATGGTGTAGGTCTTTTCGGTCACGTCGATGATGCGGCCGCGGAAGATGTCGGCGGTGCGTTTCATCTCTTCGCGCTCCTTGCCGACCGCACGCACCTTGATCAGCATCAGTTCGCGCTCGATGTGCTGGCCTTCGGTCAGGTCCACCACCTTCACCACCTCAATCAGGCGGTTCAGGTGCTTGGTGATCTGTTCGATGATGTCATCGGACCCGGTGGTCACGATGGTCATACGCGACAGGGTCGCATCTTCGGTCGGCGCAACGGTCAGCGTTTCGATGTTGTAGCCGCGGGCGGAGAACAGGCCCACCACGCGGGACAGCGCACCCGCTTCGTTTTCGAGCAGTACAGAAATAATATGGCGCATGATTACAGGTCCTCCGAGCCAAGCAGCATTTCGGAGAGGCCTTTGCCGGCTTTCACCATCGGCCACACGTTTTCACTCTGGTCGGTAATGAAGTTCATGAAGACCAGGCGGTCTTTCATGCCAAAGGCTTCCTTCAAAGCGCCTTCGACATCGCCCGGTTTTTCAATGCGCATGCCGACGTGGCCATAAGCTTCGGCCAGCTTTTCGAAGTCCGGCAGCGAATCCATATAGGACTCGGAATAGCGCGAACCGTAGTCGATCTGCTGCCACTGGCGAACCATGCCCAGGAAGCGGTTGTTCAACAGGATGATCTTCGGTGTCAGGCGGTACTGTTTGCAGGTCGCCAGTTCCTGGATGTTCATCTGGATCGAGCCTTCGCCGGTAATGCAGGCGACGGTCGCATCCGGATTGGCCATCTGCACGCCCATGGCATACGGCAGGCCGACACCCATGGTGCCCAGGCCGCCGGAATTGATCCAGCGGCGCGGCTTGTCGAAACGGTAGTACTGCGCGGCCCACATCTGGTGCTGGCCCACGTCGGACGTGATGAAGGCGTCGCCCTTGGTGATGTCGTACAGCGACTCCACCACTTGCTGCGGCTTGATGACCAGGTCGGAAGTGGCATACTTTAGGCAATCGCGGCCACGCCATTCGTTGATCTGCTTCCACCAATCCTTCAGCGCGGCCGCATTTGGACGCTGCTCGGTCGCTTCCAGCTGCGACAGCAGTTCGACCAGCACGTCCTTCACATTGCCGACGATAGGAATGTCCACTTTCACGCGCTTCGAGATCGAGGATGGGTCGATATCGATGTGGATGATCTTGCGCGGGTTCTGGCTGAAGTGCTTCGGATTGCCGATCACACGGTCGTCAAAGCGCGCGCCGATCGCAATCAGCACGTCGCAGTTCTGCATCGCGAGGTTGGCTTCGTATGTGCCGTGCATGCCGGGCATGCCGACGAAGCACGGATCGGATGCGCGCGAACCGCCAAGGCCCATCAGGGTATTGGTGACCGGGAAGCCGAGCTTCTCAACCAGTTTGTTCAGCTCATTCGATGCATGCGCCAGGATCACGCCGCCGCCGGTGTAGATCATTGGCCGCTCGGCCGACAGCAGCAGCTGCAGCGCCTTGCGGATCTGGCCGGCGTGGCCTTTGTCTACCGGGCGGTAGGAGCGCATCTCGATCTCTTTCGGATACGAGTACACGTGCTTGTGCATCGAGATGTCTTTTGGAATATCGACCAGCACCGGGCCTGGACGGCCGGTCTTGGCGATATAGAAGGCTTTCTTGACGGTTTCCGCCAGGTCCTTCACATCCTTCACCAGGAAGTTGTGCTTGACCACCGGACGGGTAATGCCCACGGTATCGCATTCCTGGAACGCATCCTGGCCAATCGCGTGGCTCGGCACCTGGCCGGAAATCACCACCATCGGAACGGAGTCCATGTATGCGGTGGACAGGCCGGTCACCGCATTGGTGACGCCAGGTCCGGAAGTAACCAGCGCCACGCCGACTTTGTTCGAGCTGCGCGAATACGCATCGGCGGCATGGATAGCGGCCTGCTCATGGCGAACGAGGATGTGCTGGAATTTGTCCTGCTTGAAGATGGCGTCGTAGATATAAAGGACGGCGCCGCCGGGATATCCGAAAACATGTTCTACGCCTTCCTCAGCGAGGCAGCGGACAAGGATTTCGGCGCCCGTGATGGGAGCTTCGGTATTCATGAAACATTCCTTTCAAGGTCCATAGGAGATTGATCGGATGCTCTTGCCTAGCGAAGTGGGCGACACCGTGCACGACTCTCAGCTTCCCTTCTTTCTGCGGTCACACTGACCCTTCCCCCATGCGTAGCTGGAGTACAAGCCGATGCTAAACGCAACTCGTTTGGCCGGAGTTTTGCAGCGGTTTCTGGCCTACCTCTCGCGCTTGTGGCACGGGTTAGAGCAAACTGCTGACAATAGAAAGCTGGCTTTTCAGGACGGCTTTGTGTGCCTGTGCCGAAGAACCGGAGAGCCTTGTGGTGTACAAAGCGTCCTTAACGTTACCGCGCTGCACCATATTGGTCAAGCTTATTCTGCTTTTTTTGTTAAAATGCCGGATTGTTCAGACAAGCGATAAAGCGCAGCCCTCTTCCCGACGCATGGCCACAGACAAAGAATTATCGAATTTCCTCGAAAGTGTCGAGCGCCGCGCCTTCAAACAGGCGGTCTATGCCGTCCGAAAGGACGAGTCCGCCCTGGACATTGTGCAGGACGCAATGATCAAGCTGGCCGAAAAATACGGCGATAAACCGGCCGCAGAATTGCCGGCGTTGTTCCAGCGCATCCTGCAAACCACCATACTTGATTATTTCCGTCGCGAAAAAGTCCGTAATACCTGGGTAAGTCTTTTCTCGGGCCTTGGCCCCAGCCAGGAAGAGCATGAGGACTTTGATATACTGGAATCCTACGAGGCTGAACAGGGTTCCCAGGCGGCCGAGTCGAGTGCGGATCAGGTAGAACGGGCACAGATCTTGCAAATAATTGAAGAAGAAGTGCAAAAACTGCCTACGCGTCAACGAGAAGCGTTCCTCATGCGTTACTGGCAGGACATGGACGTAGCAGAAACTGCCGAAGCGATGGGATGTTCCGAAGGGAGCGTAAAGACGCATTGCTCACGAGCAACACACACTCTCGCTGTATCGCTCAAAGCCAAGGGAATTAAGTTATGAACACCGAAGACACAAACTTTGCATACGGCGTGCGGCGCGCGCTCAATGAAAAGCTGGACGACCTGCCTGCCTCGACAACTGATCGCCTGGCCGCAGCCCGCATGGCTGCGATGAAGCGCAAGAAGGGCGACGCACCGGCCCGCGTGCGCGTGACCCGTACCGCACCGGCTGTGGCTGGCGGCGCCAGGGGCTTCTTTGCCAACCCGTTTGCCTGGTTCAACCGCGTCAGCGTGGCCCTGCCATTGCTGCTGCTGATGGGCGGCATGGTCGGCGTGTACCAGTACGAACAACAGCAATCGATCGTGGAACTGGCAGAAATGGACGCCGCAGTGCTGTCCGATGAGCTGCCGCTGTCTGCTTACCTTGACCAGGGCTTTGGCGCCTACCTCGAGACTCGCGAGCAATAAAGTATGGCGCGTGCAAGTGGCAGGACAAAATGGGTTGCTGGAGCAATCGCACTAGCGGGTGTGGGGATCGCTGCCATTGTATGGCTGGTGAGCCGCCCTGCTTCGCCTCCAGCGCCGGTACCTTCGACTGCCACCTCCGCTGCAGCGCCTGCCAAGCCAGTCGGTGAAAAGCCCCACTGGTCCGACCTGAAACCAGCCCAGCAACAAGCTTTGGCGCCGCTCGAGGCGACTTGGGAAGAACTGGGCCCGGTACGCAAGCAAAAATGGATCTCCATCGGCAATCGCCTGGCCAAGATGAAGCCGGACGAAAAAGCGCGTGTGCAGGAACGCATGCGCGAATGGGTGGCGTTGTCGCCTGCCGAGCGCAAGGCGGTGCGCGAGAACTTTGCCCGCGCCCAGAAGAAAGCAACGCCGCCGGGCCAGCGTGCCGCCGAGTGGGAGCAATACCAGCAGTTGCCGGACGAAGCCAAGAAGGCCTTGGCCGAAGCAGGCGCCGCCAAGAATAACCAGGTTGTGAAGACGCCTAGCCTGGCGCAGTCCACCGTGAAAACTCCGGCCCCGGTCAAGGCGCAAGGCCATGGCCTGGTGCGGGCACCGGGCACCGTACCACCCGGCACCGTGCCGCCAGCGCCGATCGGCTTGCCGCAGGGCTCGCCGGCCATAGTGCCGCCGGGCAGCGCCCAGGGTGTGGGCAACGCCAATTCCGCCACTGCCGGTGCAAGCGCCGCCCCAGCTGCTGCGCCGGGAGCCGCCGCAGCGGCCACTCCGGCTGCCGCGCCAGCCACCAGCCCAGCGGTGCCGGCGGCGGAAGCGACTGCGCCGGCCTCCGTTCCCCCTGCCGCGCTGAGCGCGCCACCAGCGGTTTCTAATGCAAGCAAATAACGCTGTTCCGACCATCAAGCGTCGCCTGATCGCGATGGTCTATGAAATCCTGCTGGCGCTCGCTGCCCTGTTCCTGCCTTTCCTGGTGTTCGAGATCGCAACCAAGGCCAGCCACACCGCACTGGTCGAACATATGCGCCAGTTCCTGGCCTTCCTGATCCTGGGTGCCTATTTCATCCACCAATGGACCCGCAAAGGCCAGACCCTGGCCATGCAAACCTGGCGCATCAAGCTGGTGCAGCCGGGCCAAACGTACTTGCCGATCCGCACCGCCGCCTTGCGCTACCTGTTGTGCTGGCTGTGGATCCTGCCCGGCATCACCGTCGCCTACGCGGCCGACCTCAGCAATAAGCACAAGCTGTACGCCTTGCTGGCCAGCGTTCTGCTGTGGTCGCTGACCGCCTTCCTCGACAAGGACCGCCAGTTCCTGCACGACCGCATCGCCGGCACCCGCCTGGTGCAATTGCCGAAACCGGAGAAAAAAGGCGCCAAGGCCGCCTGAGCACTCGCTATACTGGACTTGGACAAGGGAGGCAACCATGGACAAGGACAGCAGCTTCACTGGCTCAATTCCAGAAACCTACGAGCGCGCCATGGTGCCGCTCCTCTTCACCCCTTATGCCATCGACATGGCGCGCCGCATTGCACAGCGGCGCCCTTCGCGCATACTGGAAGTGGCGGCCGGCACCGGCGCAGTGACCCGCCACCTGCTACAGGAAATCCCCGCCGCACAAATCGTCGCCAGCGACCTCAATCCCGCCATGCTGGAACAGGCGCGCAAAGCCGTTGTTTCGCCGCACGTTGAATGGCAACAAGCGGACGGGCAAGCGCTGCCCTTCCCCGACGCCAGCTTCGACGCGGTGGCATGCCAGTTCGGCGTGATGTTCTTTCCCGACAAGGTGCGCGGTTTCAGCGAAGCCCGCCGTGTGCTGAAGCCTGGCGGTCTCTATTGCTTCAATGTGTGGGATGGCATCAGCCATAACGATTTTTCCGCCACCATCAACCATGCTTTGGCCAAGGTTTTCCCGGACGATCCGCCGCGCTTCCTGGCGCGCGTGCCGTATGGTTGGCACGACGTCGACGTGATCCTCGAAGAACTGAAACGCGGCGGCTGGAGCGGAAACATCACGCATGAAGTGGTAACGGCGACCAGCCGCGCGCAGTCCGCAACTTCCACTGCTATTGCGCTGTGCCAGGGTTCTCCGTTACGGGCGGACATAGAAGCGCGCGATCCGGCG
Organism: Massilia eburnea; assembly: GCF_050709955.1. GTDB lineage: Bacteria > Pseudomonadota > Gammaproteobacteria > Burkholderiales > Burkholderiaceae_D > Rugamonas > Rugamonas eburnea_A. The sequence continues at coordinate 132,653 of NZ_JBNZFX010000029.1, read as the reverse complement.
CGCCTGCAGGAAGCGACCGATGCGGCGATCGCCGCGCTGACCGAGAAATTCGGCAGCGGCGCCATTGAAGGCAAGATGCAGGCGCTCGTGTTTACTTGCGAGGCGTGAACTCGTAGACCCGGGCGCCCTCGCCCACATCCTCGTCGTCGCCCAGCGCAAACTCGCCGCGCTCGAAAGCAGCGACGACGTCCATCGCCTGGCCCAGTTCATCTTGCGGCACCATGACGCGCGCGCCGCCAATGGCCGGCGCCAGCAGGAAGGCCGCCTGCACGTGCTGGTCGTCCATCACCGTCGCATTCAGGCCCGCCGCACGCAGGCAGCCGCACAGGATGAAGGCATCCGCCGGAATCAGGCAGCGGCGAACGAGGCAGAAATCATTGTCCATAACGCCATCATAGCTTGAATGGTGAGTTGGGATCGTCTTTGCATTCCAGGTAGCGGCGGCGGCCCTCCCGCACCAGCTTCTGGATGCCATGGCTGCAGGTCTTATCGAGTTCCGGCAGCGGATAACGCCTCAGCACCCTTCCTTCGGCATCCAGGTCAAATCCGGTGCCGCCCACCAGGCGCAAGTCATAGCAATCGGGATGCGTGCAGTACATTTCGCAGTCGATGCAGGCGTTGGCCTCTTCGCCGTCGTGGAAGGCAATGCAATGATCATACACAGCCGGTACCAGGATCGTGAAAGAACTCGACTGGAAGTAGCCGCATTTGCCGCTTTGATCCGCATAACGGGCCACGCCCTTTGGGGCGTAGGGATAGTCGAAGTCGCTGGTGTGGTAGATGCCCGGCACGACGACCCGGCCACGCCGGTCCAGGGCCGCCACTTCGCGCGGCCAGGAGTCGATGACAATGACTGCCTTGCCGGATTTTTCAAAGGCGAGCTTACGCAGGTACTGCGGCTTGAGTTGGCGCACACCGGCCCGCTCCGTAAAGCAGGTGGCCGACCAGACATCCTCGCCACCCCGCGACGGGCATCCGGGGCCCGCGGCCATGGCGCCAAAGGGCTGCAGTACCAACAGGAACAAGAGCAGGCAGGCGCGCATCAAATATCTCCGGCAAGTAAAGGATGTTGGGCGGTGAAAGCCGCCAGGTGCTCAAGCAAGGCGCGCACGCGGGCCGGCAAGTAGCGCTGCTGCGACCAGACGGCGTAGACGCTACGCTCACGCGACGTCCAGCCGGGCAGCAGCCGCACCAGCGCGCCAGACTCCAGGCTGGCGTGGCATTGCAGCTCCGGCGCCAGGACGATGCCGAGCCCCGCCTCCGCCATCATCACCGCCAGCCGTACTTCGTTAACGCGCACGCGCGGATCGGGGTGCAGCACGAAGTGGGCTCCCGTGCTGGGGTCTTGCACGTGCCATTCGCGCAAGGGCAGCGTTGCGATCGTGGAATGCCCTTCCAGTTCCGTCACATTGCGCGGAGTACCGTTGCGGGCCAGGTAGGCCGGCGATGCCGCCAACACCAGCCGCACGTCGCCAAGCTTGCGCTGCGTGAGCGTGGAATCGGCCATCGCGCCGATGCGGATTGCCAGATCGGCGCCGCTGCCGACCAGGTCCTGCACCTCGTTGGACAGTTCCAGTTCGAGCTGCACGCGGGGATATTGCTCAAGGAAGCTGGCCCAGGCCGGCGCCAGGATTTCGCTGGCAAAATTTACCGGTGCCAGGACGCGGATCGTGCCTTCGATGGCGCCCAGCGTGGCGTCCAGGCGCAAGGTAGCCTGGCGCAGCGCCTGCACCAGGGGACGGCATTGTTCGTAGTATTGGGTTCCCTCGGCTGTCAGCATGGTGCGGCGCGCGCTACGGTGCAAAAGGCGGTAGCCCAGCCCGGATTCCAGCTTCTGCAAGCGGCGCGTGACGGTGGCGGTTGGCAGCCCTTCCTTCTCGGCGGCAGCGTTCAAGCTGCCGGCTTCGACGATGGCGATGAAGAGGGCAAGGTCATCAAGCATGATTCCATTTTTGGAATTAGAGATTGAAATTTCGTCTCTAGTGTACTCCAACGGAATTGACTACGCTTGAGCCATTCGACAAATTGCTGGAGAAAACCATGACTGACCTGCGTACCCGGTTGACTTTTGCGGCCCTGATGTCGCTCCTGATGACGGTGATCATGAGCGGCTGGATCACCTGGCTGAATATCGGCTTCCATCCAGAATATGCGGCGCGCTGGGGGCATGCTTTCCTCGCCGCCTGGCCCGCCGCCTTCTTCGCCGTGATGACGATCGCACCGATGGTGCAGCGCGTCACCTTGCGCCTCGCTGCCGCCCTACGCTAGAGCCCGTGTCACACTTGGGGTGTGACCCCAAGGTGTGACACGGACTCGGCTGTAAGGGTGGTTCAGAAGCGCTCGTAGCCTTGCAGGTAGCGCCATTCGCCTGGCTGCAGGCCGGACATGGAGATGCGGCCGATGCGTTGGCGCTTGACGGCCGTGGCTTTCAGGCCGACGTCGGCGCATAGCTTGGCGACCAGGGCTGGCTTGGGTGGTTTGATCGCGAAGCGCAGGCGGTGCTCGTTTTGCCAGCTTACTTTGCCAGCTCCTTGATTGAGCAGCGTCAGGCCGTTCTCGCTCATCTCGCCTTCGACGTCGACGATCAACTCTTGTTCGACCGTGGCGCCTTCGTCCACCAGCTTGCGCGCAATGCGGAAGTCTTGCGTGAACACGAACAGGCCGCTGGCTTGCTTGTCGAGCGCCTGGCAGGCGGTCAAATTACGCAGGTGTCGCTTGAGGAAGCGCATGCGCTGTGCGTCTTTGCTGCGCGCTTCGGGCAGCAGGCAGGCCAGCGCGTCGGCGCCGGCTGGTTTGTTCAGCAGGATCGTGACGGGCGCGATGTCGAGCAGGGTTGCGTCTGGCGCTAGCGCGACTTCTTGCCCGGGTTCGACGCGGGCGCCCGGCTCTTCGACCACTTCACCGTCAACCGTGACGTAGGCGCCTTCGATGTAGTTCTCTGCTTCGCGGCGCGAGCATGGGACCATGTCCGCCACGCGCTTGGCGAGGCGGAGAGTGTTGTCTTCGTTGTTCATTATTGCTTGAAGTAGTGGGCGATTACGGCGGCGACGTGTTCGAGGTCGGCGCGCGTTGCGTCCAGGTGGGTCACGAGGCGCAAGGTCGGCGCCATCGAGACGCGGATCCGTTCTGCTGCCAGCGCGGCATTCAGGCCTTCGCAGGCATCGCGCGGCATGGTGACGAACAGGATGTTCGTTTGCGGCACGCTGACTTGCAGTACGCCGATCTTCGCCAGTTCCGAGGCTAGCCAGCTTGCGTTGGCGTGGTCTTCGGCCAGGCGCTGCACATTGTTCTGCAGTGCGTAGAGTCCTGCGGCTGCGATCACGCCGGCCTGGCGCATGCCGCCGCCAAGCATCTTGCGCCAGCGCTTGCCCTGCTCGATCAATTCCTTGCTGCCGCACAGGACCGAGCCGACGGGGGCGCCGAGGCCTTTGCTCAGGCAGACGGAGACGCTGTCGAAGCCTGTCACCGCGTCCTTCAGCGAGATGCCTTGCTTGACCGCGGCGTTGCAGATGCGGGCGCCGTCGAGGTGGGTGGCCAGGCCGCGCGCGCGGGCGAGGCTGGTGGCTTGCGCGACGTATTGCTGCGGCAGGACTTTGCCGCCGATGGTGTTTTCCAGCGCCAGCAGTTTGCTGCGGGCGAAATGGAAGTCGTTCGGCTTGATGGCGGCTTCAATGTCTTGCAGGGCGATGCTGCCGTCGGCCTGGTTGATGATCGGCTGCGGTTGGATGCTGCCCAGGACCGCGGCGCCGCCACCTTCGTATTTGTAGGTGTGCGCTTCCTGGCCGACCAGGTATTCGTCTCCCCTGCCGCAGTGGGCCAGCAGGGCGATCAGGTTGGTTTGCGTACCGCTTGGTGCGAACAGTGCCGCCTGGTAGCCGAAGAGTTCCGCGGCGTAGGCTTGCAAGGCGTTGACAGTCGGGTCGTCGCCGTAGACGTCATCGCCTACCTGTGCGGTGAACATCGCTTCGCGCATTGCGGCGCTGGGGTGGGTGACGGTGTCGCTGCGCAAATCGATCCAGCGCTCGCCGTCAGCCGCGATCAGCGGGCTTGCGACGGCGCCGGCGGGATAGCCGGTGCTCACGGAGCCACCTCGGCATCCGCCGCATCAGGGGCGGCAGTGTAGAAGCGTTGGCCCATTTCATCGAGGCCGATGGTGGACAAGACTTCCTTCAGGCGCTCGGCAGGTTTGCGGCGCGGGAGATTCTTGTACGTGGCGACGATCAGCTCATTTTTCATCGAGTGCTCCCAGCCTACGAGTTCCGTGACGGTGACCTGGTAGCCATGCGACTCCAGCTGCAGGCAGCGTAGCACGTTGGTGATCTGGCTGCCGAATTCACGGGTGTGGATCGGGTGGCGCCACAACTCGGTCAGTACGTTCTTGCCCAGCGAGGAGCCTTTGTTCTTGCGCAGCACGGATGCCACTTCGGCCTGGCAGCACGGCACCAGCACGATGTGCTTGGCCTTTTTCTTCAGCGCGAAGTCGATGGCGTCGTCAGTGGCGGTATTGCATGCGTGCAGTGCGGTGACAATGTCGATCTGCTCCGGCAGCTTGTCGGAGGTGGTCGATTCGGCTACCGACAGCGGCAGGAAACTCATGCCCGGAAAGTCGAACTTACGCGCGAGTTCTTCGGAACGCGCCACCAGTTCTTCGCGGGTTTCGATGCCGTAAATGTGCGAGTCGTCGCCCAGCGCCTTGAAGAACAGGTCGTAGATGATGAAGCCGAGGTAGGACTTCCCCGCCCCGTGGTCGACCAGCGAGACAGCGCCTTTGGCGGAACGGACGTCGTTCAGCAGCGGTTCGATGAACTGGTAAAGATGGTAGACCTGTTTCAGCTTGCGGCGGCTATCCTGATTCAGCTTGCCGTCGCGGGTGAGGATGTGCAGCTCCTGCAGCAGCGCGACCGATTGGCCGGGCTTCACTTCAGGGATGTCGGTGACGGTGGTCGGCAGCGGCGCTGGCGCCGGCTTGGCGCCGCTGGCGGACTTATTGCGCTTCATCGATCCACGCCTGCTGGATGGCTTCCAGTACCTTTTCGCCGCCGCGCTTGTGGTCGTCGTCGAAACCTTCCAGGTCAACGATCCAGTTGTGCAGGTCGACAAAGCGCACGGTGGTCGGGTCGACATCCGGGAACTTGTCGTACAGGGCTTCGGCAATCGCCGTGACATCACTCCATTTCAGCATGGTGCACCTCGGCTCAGTGGCCGCCTTCGCTGGCGTGGTTGATCGTGTACTTCGGAATTTCGATGACCAGGTCTTCTTCCGCCACGATGGACTGGCATGACAGGCGCGAGCAGGCTTCCAGGCCCCAGGCTTTGTCCAGCAGGTCTTCTTCGGTGTCGGTCGCTTCGTTCAGCGAGTTGAAGCCTTCACGCACCAGCACGTGGCAAGTGGTGCAGGCGCAGGACTTCTCGCAGGCGTGTTCGATGTGGATGTCGTTTTCCAGCAGGACGTCGCACACGGACTTCCCTGCTTCGGTTTCGATCACGGCGCCTTCGGGGCACAGCTTGGCATGCGGCAGGATGACGATTTGTGGCACTTCTATTCCTCGGTCAATTAAACAACCTGGTCCAGCGTCTTGCCGGCCAGTGCGCTGCGCACGCTGCGGTCCATGCGGCGCGATGCGAATTCTTCGGTGCCCTGGGCCAGGGCTTCGTAAGCGGCTTTCACCGCGTAGTGGTCGGCTTCGCCGCTGCCGGATTTCACCAGCACGTCCATGGTGGCGGCCATCAGGGCGTTGACGGCGGCGCGCTCTTCGTCGTTCAGCAGCGTGCCGTCTTCGTCCAGCGCGGACTGGGTGGCCAGCATGATGCGTTCGGCTTCCACCTGTTCTTCGCGCAGGGCGCGGGCTTTCATGTCGGCTTCCGCTTCGGTGTGCGATTCGGACAGCATGCGCGCCACGTCGTCGTCACCCAGGCCGTAGGATGGCTTGACGGTGATCGAGGCTTCAACGTTGGAGCGCAGCTCGCGCGCGGAGACCGACAGCAGGCCGTCGGCGTCCACCTGGTAGGTGATGCGGATGCGCGCCGCGCCGGCGGCCATCGGCGGGATGCCGCGCAGCTCGAAGCGGGCCAGCGAGCGGCAGTCGCTCACCAGTTCGCGCTCGCCCTGCAGCACATGCACCGCCAACGCGGTCTGGCCGTCCTTGAAGGTAGTGAACTCCTGCGCGCGGGCGCATGGAATGGTAGAGTTGCGCGGGATGATCTTTTCAACCAGGCCGCCCATCGTTTCAATGCCCAGCGAGAGCGGGATCACGTCCAGCAGCAGCCAGTCGTCGCCTGCGGCGCGGTTACCGGCCAGCAGGTTGGCCTGGATGGCGGCGCCCAGCGCAACCACTTTGTCCGGGTCGATATTGGCGTGCGGGATGGTATGGAAGTATTCGCCCACCGCACGCTGTACGTGCGGCATGCGGGTGGCGCCGCCGACCATGACCACGCCGTCGATATCGTCGGCGTCGAGGCTGGCGTCGCGCAGGGCTTTCTTCACGGCGTTCATGGTCTTGGCAACCAGGTGCTTGGTGATGTCGGCGAAAATTTCAGGGGTGATGCGCTGGTGCACTTCTTCGCCCGAGCGCAGCATGGCATCGATGGTCACTTCGGACTTGGTCGACAGCAGCTCTTTCGCTTCGCGCGCTTTCACCATCAGGGTGGCGGTGTCTTCGTCGGACAGCGGCGCCAGCTTTTCCTGCTCGTGCACCCAGCAGAACAGGCGGTGGTCGAAATCGTCGCCGCCCAGCGCGGAGTCGCCGCCGGTGGCCAGCACTTCGAACACGCCTTTGGACAGCTTGAGGATCGAGATGTCGAAGGTGCCGCCGCCCAGGTCATAGACGGCGAAGATGCCTTCCGATCCATTATCCAGGCCGTAGGCAATGGCAGCAGCAGTCGGTTCGGACAGCAGGCGCAGCACGTTGATGCCGGCCAGTTGCGCGGCATCCTTGGTGGCCTGGCGCTGCGCTTCGTCGAAATACGCCGGCACGGTGATCACGGCGCCGACCAGGTCGTCGCCCAGCGAGTCTTCCGCGCGCTGGCGCAGGGTGGCAAGGATCTGGGCCGACACTTCGACCGGCGACTTCACGCCGGCGACAGTCTTCAGCTGCACCATGCCGGGCGCATCGACGAAATCGTAGGGCAGGTTTTCGGCGTAGGCGATGTCCTTCAGGCCGCGGCCCATGAAGCGCTTGACCGACACGATGGTGTTCTTCGGATCGGTGGTCTGGTGGGCCTGCGCCTTGTAGCCGATGTTGGCATGGCCGTTTGGCAGGTAACGCACCACGGACGGCAGCAGCGGATGGCCGTCTTCGTCGTTCAGCACTTCAGGAATGCTGCTGCGGACGGTCGCTACCAGCGAATTGGTGGTGCCGAGGTCGATCCCCACTGCCAGGCGGTGCTGGTGCGGGGCGGTCGACATGCCCGGTTCGGAAATCTGCAAAAGAGCCATGGTGAAACCTGTATTTTTCTTTTACGCCTCGATGGCGTCGTAAGCGAAGCGCACTTCTTCGCCGAATTTTTCGATGAACATCAGCGCGCGCACACCTTGCGCGACAGCGTGATAGTCACCGGCGTTGCAATGCTGCTCGATCTCAAACAACTGGGCCTTGCGCGCGCTGCGCAACTGGCCGTCCAGCTTGTCCAGCAGGTCGGCATCCTTGTCGGCGCGCGCCTCGGACAGCTCTTCGCGCCACTCCATCTGCTGCATCAGGAATTCCATCGGCATGGCCGTGTTGGATTCCATCTTCAAATCAACGCCATTCAGCTCGCACAGGTATTGCGCGCGCTTCTGCGGATTCTTCAGGGTCTGGTAGGCCTCGTTGGAGCGGGTCGACCATTGCATGGCGACGCGCTTTTCGGCATCGGTGGCGTTGACGAATTTGTCCGGATGGACGCGGCTCTGGACTTCGCGGTAGGCGGTGTCCAGGGCGCCCGTATCGACGGCGAACTGCTGGGGAAGCTGGAAGAGTTCGAAGTGGTTCTGCACGATATCAAATGCGGAAGCTTTCGCCGCAGCCGCATGCATCCTTCTCGTTCGGGTTATTGAACTTGAAGCCTTCGTTCAGGCCTTCGCGCGCAAAATCCAGCTCGGTGCCGTCGATGTACGGCAGGCTTTTCGGGTCAACGAAGACCTTCACGCCGAACGACTCGAAGACGGAATCTTCCGGCGGCACTTCGTCCACGTATTCCAGCTTGTAGGCCAGACCGGAGCAGCCGGTCGTGCGAACGCCAAAGCGCAGGCCAATGCCCTTGCCGCGACGCTCGATGTAGCGGTTGATATGCTTGGCTGCTTTTTCGGTCAGGGTGATTGCCATACTTCCTCCGCGCGCTGATTAGGCGCCGTGTTTTGCCTTGTAGTCGTTCACAGCTGCTTTGATGGCGTCTTCCGCCAGGATGGAGCAGTGGATCTTCACTGGCGGCAGTGCCAGTTCTTCCGCGATCTGGGTGTTCTTGATGGCCAACGCTTCGTCCAGCGACTTGCCCTTCACCCATTCGGTCACCAGCGAGCTGGAGGCGATTGCCGAGCCGCAGCCGTAGGTCTTGAATTTCGCGTCTTCGATCTTGCCGTCCGCGCCGACCTTGATCTGCAGCTTCATCACGTCGCCGCAAGCAGGTGCGCCGACCATGCCGGTACCGACGGTTTCGTCGCCTTTTTCAAAGGAACCGACGTTGCGCGGGTTTTCGTAGTGGTCGAGGACTTTTTCCGAGTATGCCATTTTGATGCTCCTGTAATCTTAAGAATTCTGCTTGGCGCTTAGTGCGCTGCCCACTGGATGGTGGAGAGGTCCACACCGTCCTTGTACATTTCCCACAGCGGGGACAGTTCGCGCAGCTTGCCCACTTTGCCTTTCAGCAGTTCGACGGCGAAGTCGACGTCTTTCTCGGTGGTGAAGCGGCCGATGGTGAAACGGATCGAGCTGTGCGCCAGTTCATCGCTGCGGCCCAGGGCGCGCAGCACGTACGATGGTTCCAGCGAAGCCGAGGTGCAGGCGGAACCGGACGACACGGCCAGGTCTTTCACGGCCATGATCAGGGACTCGCCTTCCACGAAGTTGAAGCTTACGTTCAGGTTGTGCGGCACACGGTGATCCATGTCGCCGTTGACGTAGGTTTCTTCGATTTCCTGCAGGCCCGTCGCCAGGCGGTCGCGCAGTGCGCGGATGCGGGCGATTTCGGAATCCATTTCTTCCTTGGCCAGGCGGAACGCTTCGCCCATCGCCACGATCTGGTGGGTTGGCAGGGTGCCGGAGCGCAGGCCGCGCTCATGGCCACCGCCGTGCATCTGTGCTTCGATGCGCACGCGCGGCTTGCGGCAGACGTACAGGGCGCCAACGCCTTTCGGGCCGTAGGTCTTGTGCGCGGTGAAGGTCATCAGGTCGACCTTCAGGTCTTGCAGGTCGATCGCCACCTTGCCGGTCGCTTGCGCGGCGTCGCAGTGGAAGATGATGCCTTTCTTGCGGCAGAAAGCGGCGATTTCCTTGATCGGCTGGATCACGCCGATTTCGTTGTTGACCATCATGACCGAGATCAGGATGGTATCCGGACGCACAGCGGCTTCCAGCTGTTCGATGGTGATCAGGCCATTGTCCTGGGTGTCCAGGTAGGTGGCGTCGAAGCCCTGGCGCTCCAGTTCACGCACGGTGTCCAGCACGGATTTGTGCTCGGTTTTCACGGTGATGATGTGCTTGCCCTTGGACTTGTAGAAATTGGCCGCGCCTTTCAGGGCGAGGTTGTTCGATTCCGTGGCGCCGGAGGTCCAGATGATTTCGCGCGGGTCGGCATTGACCAGGGCGGCCACGTGGCCGCGCGCTTCTTCCACCGCTGCTTCCGCGGTCCAGCCATACATGTGGCTGCGGGATGCCGGGTTGCCGAACTGTTCGCGCAGGTAAGGGATCATCTTGTCCGCAACGCGTGGATCGATCGGCGTGGTGGCCGAGTAGTCCATGTAAATCGGGAAGTGCGGCGCGGTCTTGAATTCTACCGGTGCTACCTGGGCGACGTTCTTTTCGGGGGCATTCATCTATTTACTCCAATTCGGTTAACCGAGGGCTGCTTGGTTGCTGTTGCGGTGCACATGGACTGGCTGCTCCGCAGCGGCTTTGGCTTTTTGCTGGTCCACCAGGTCCTGCAGCGACACGGAATCCAGGTAATCGACCATCTTTTCGTTCAGGGTGGCCCACAGTTCGTGGGTCATGCAGCGGGCGCCATTCGCGTGGTCCGCGCCGTGGCAGTTCTCCTTGCCGCCGCACTGGGTTGCATCGAGCGGTTCGTCGACAGCGATAATGATGTCGGCGACGGTCACCTTGTCTGCCTTGCGGGCCAGGCTGTAGCCGCCGCCAGGGCCGCGGATCGACTCCACGATTTCGTGGCGGCGCAGCTTGCCGAACAATTGTTCGAGATAAGACAGGGAAATCGACTGGCGCTGGCTGATTCCGGAGAGCGTCACCGGACCCTTGCCCTGGCGCATAGCCAGGTCAATCATCGCAGTCACTGCAAAACGGCCTTTGGTAGTCAGACGCATCACAACCTCGGTTCAACTCAGTTAAAATATCGTTCTGTTCTCGCACATCAAAACCTGATTACTTGAACGATTTAGTCAAGTATAACAGAGTTGCGCAGACCTTGCCGGACGCGCCCCCCAGTGTCCGAGGGGGCAATTCGCGCCGACGCAGGCCGCCAATCAGCGCTTCAGCAATCCCATCGGGCCGAACAGCGCCTGCATTTCCTTATTGGCAATAAACGACAGGTTGTAGGGGTGCTCCGCCACGATTTGCGGCAGCGCCTGCACGCTAGGCAGTTTGTTGAGCTGCTCGGCGATCTTTCCCCATAGAATCAATTTCGGTTGCTGGATGGCCAGGGCCTGCATCACCGTGTCGAAGAATGGCAGCCAGGCCTTGGCATCTTTCACAGGAGCAACGTGTGAGCGAAACACCAGCGAGGCATTCAGCAGCAGGAAGCCATGGCCGTGCAGGCGTTCCTGCATCTCGGCCAGGGTCTGGATGGCGGCGCCGGATTTGGCGCGGGTCGAGCAGGCAGCCAGTGCTTCGCCGGCGGTATTCGACTCGTCAAGCTGGCCGTCGGCAACCAGCAGCATTTTCATGAAGTTACGCAGCGACGTGGCCTTGTTGACCGGCTTGGACAGGCCGCCGCCCGCTTCTTCCGACCACAGGCCCTGCACGGCGCCGTCCATGAAGCACACGCCCGTGGCGCTTTCGGCACGCGGATACGGGCCCTCGCCCACCAGCACATAGCGTACCTGGCCGAGCGGCTGCTGGAAGGCGGCAAACAAGCGCAGTTCGGTCGGCAGGTAGCTGTCGGCCGCCAGTTCAGGCAGGTAGGCCGGGTTGGCCGCCGCCATCGCCTGCAGGCCGCGTTCCAGCACCGGGCGCCACGAAGGGTGGGCGCGCTCGAGCGCTTGCAGGATGGGGCGGGGAATCGTCATGTCGGCTGTCGGCGATGGGCAAAGGCGAGATTGTATCGCCGCCAGCCAGCGCGGTCTACGGCTGGCGCGGCAGCGCGGCTTCGCCCGGCGCTGTCTATTCCGCCAGCGAGTCGGAATTCTTCAGCTTGACATTGGCCGCGCGCAGCTTGCGATACAGGAAGAGCACCGCAAGCAAGGCGGCCGCGGCCAGCGCTGCGGCGACCGACCAGGCCAGCCGCAGCTTCGACTGGTTGCGCAACTCTTTGGAGTTTTCATCTTTCTGGCGCAGCAGCTCTTCGTCTTCGCGCTCTTTTTTCTGGAGCTGGGACTGGGCGGTGCTGGCGTCCAGCGCCTTGCGCCTGGCCCTGGCATAGACCTGCAGGGCAAGCTCTTTCAGGCCGACGTACTCCAGCGCCCGCGCATATTCGGACAGCGCGTCGGCATCCATCATCTCGATGTTGACCGCCTCGATCGCCTCGCGCCCCGCATCCAGCTGGCCCAGGTAGATCAGGGCAATCCCCTCGTTGAACTGCGAAATCTCCGCCATTTCGGTGTTGCCGGTCGCCAGGGCCGCCTTTTTGGATTCCTGGCTGAGCGACAACGCCTCCTTGTAATCCTGGCTTTTCAGGCTCATATCGGCCAGCGTGACCTGCAGTTCGGGCACATCTTCGTCCATGCGATGCTTCTGGAGCCATGCCACCACGTCATTCAGGGCATCCCGGGCGCGCGCAACCTGGCCCGCGCTTTCGGCGATTTCCCACTCGGCGTAACGGGCGCGGATCAGCGGGCCGTCGAGCGGAATCAGCTCGGCCTTGGCCTTCAATACGTCGATCGACTTGAGCGCTTCCTGGCTGCCGCCGGCCAGGCCATTCAATGCGTACACCCTGGCGCGCAAGGCCATGAACTGGGCGAGGGGCTGGCCCGACTTGTCCGCCAGCGCCACGGCGCGGTCAATATAGTCGAGCCCCTTGCGGCCATTGCCCTGCCGGATTTCATCCTGGCCGACGGTCAGCAGCACTTTGGCCTGGAGCGCATAGTCGCTGGTCTGTTCGGCCAGCTGGCGCGCCATCTCCAGGTTTTTGCTGGCGGCATCCCTATCGTCCAGTGCGGAAAACAGGTAGGACCGGTCCAGCAAGCTGTTGGCGATGATTGTTTCATCATCCAGCAGACGGCCGATGCGCTCCTGCTCTGCCACCGCCTGCAGCGAGGTGGCGCGGTCCGAGCTACGGGTAACCTTGCTGAGTACCGAGTAATAGGTAGCCTGGTCGCGCTGCGGCCACTGCCCGACTTGCGCTTTCAGTTTCTGCAATTCGGCCAGGGTGCTGCTGCTGGCCAGATAGGAAAACTCGCGCAATTGCCCCAGGCGGGCCGACACATCCTGGCCCCAGGCCGGCGCCTGGAACAGCATAGCAGCCAGGAGTGGCATGCCGAGCATGCGCGAAATATTGCAAAACATACAGCTTTCGATTTGATAGTAAGTAAAGATATTTTACTGCCCAGCAAACAAATCGTGGGCATTCAGGATGGCGAAAGCGATTTCCGGGTGGCGATCCAGGCATTTCCGTATCGCCGCGGGTACCGCCTGGCGCGTCTTGCGGCACAGGCCCGGCCGATCGCCCAGCGCAATCTGAAAGCCGCGCACGGTGCGCACTTCGTTCGGGCCGGGGGCGATGTGCACCGAGACGCCAAGCTGCTCTTGCAGCCGCTGGCCGATGCGCATCAGCTCAGCATAGGTGGAAATCGCCTCGATGCGCTCGAGCAAGCGCTTCTCTTCCTCCTGCGTCAGGCGCAGCACGCGCATGTCGGCTTGCGCGTCCTGCAACAGCGACTCGCGCTGGCAGTCGCAGGCGCCCGGCGGGCACTCCTTGCGGATAGGGAAAGGCGGCATCGTCATCACCCCAGTATCGGTTGCTTGCAACCTGCTGTCAAACGCAGCCGGGGACGCTGTTGCAGCGGACACTTGTGTGCGCCGTTCAAGTTTCGTACAGTGCAGAATAACTAAAAATTACAGCCAGAGAACCGTGTGACAAACAAACCGGAAGGCCTGCAGTTCCTAGCTTCCCCAGGCGCCTTAGGCCAGCAGATTGCGGCCTTCGACTGGTCTTCCACGCCGCTCGGACCGCTCGAAGCCTGGCCGCAAAGCCTGCGCACGACCGTCAACCTGATGCTCAACTCGAGCCACCCGATCTGGATCGGCTGGGGCCCGCACGCCACCTTTCTCTACAACGATGCCTATATCGATGTGCTGGGCGCGGCCAAGCACCCGTGGGCGCTGGGCCGGCCGGCGCAGGAAGTCTGGGCCGAGATCTGGCACTTCTGCGGCCCGCTGGCCGACAAGGTGTTCCAGCGCGCCGAGCCCAGTTATGTCGATGCGGTGCAGCTGTTCATGAACCGCGGCGACTGGGTCGAGGAAGTCTGGTATTCGTTCTCGTACAGCCCGATCTTCAACGAAGCCGGCGCAGTGGGCGGCCTGTTCTGCCCGTCCACCGACACCACCGACACGCGCCTGAACGCGCGCCGCCTGGCCGCGCTGTCGACCCTGTCGGCCAGCGCCCTGCGCGAACAGGACGTGGCCAGCGCCTGCGCCACCGCCATGCACACCATCGCCGAGAACCCGGCGGACATCCCTTTCGCCCTGCTGCTCAAGCGCGCCGGCGACACCCTGCGCCTGCAGCAAACCGCGCACGTGGCCGAGCAGGCTTGCGAGCTTGCGCTGTGGCCGGTCAGCCAGGTGCTGGCAGGCGGCGAGCCGGTGACGCTGGCCACCGCCGGCGTGCCGGGCCTGCCGCGCGGCCTGGCCGGGCAAGAAGTGCGGGCCGCACTGGCCCTGCCGATCACCGACGGCGTGCTGGTGCTGGGCATCAGCCCGGCGCGCCAGCTCGATGCCGAATACCGCACCTTCTGCGAGCTGGTGGCCGGCCAATTGTCGGCCGCGGTGCAGAACGCCAGCGCCGCGGCCGAGCAGCGCCAGCGCGCCGAAGCACTGGCCGAACTGGACCGCGCCAAGACCGCATTCTTCAGCAACGTGAGCCACGAATTCCGCACGCCGCTGACGCTGCTGCTCGGTCCCATCGAAGAGGCCTTGAACGACAGCGCCAGCCGCCTGCCGGCGGTGCATCACGAGCGCCTGCGGCTGGCGCAGCGCAACGCCCTGCGCCTGCAAAAACTGGTCAACACCCTGCTCGATTTCTCACGCGTACAGGCCGGCCGCATGCACGCCAGCTATGCCCGGGTCGACCTGGCCGCCCTTACCCGCGACCTGGCCAGCGGTTTCCGCTCCGTGCTCGAGAGCGCGGGCCTGACCCTGGCAGTCGACTGCGAAGAGATCGAAACCGGCGCCTGGGTCGATATCGCACTGTTCGAGAAAATCGTTCTGAACCTGCTGTCCAACGCCTTCAAGTTCACTTTTGAGGGCGGCATCACAGTCAGGTTGCGGCAGCAGGGCCAGTCGGCCGTGCTGTCGGTCAGCGACACCGGCGTCGGCATATCGGGCCAGCAGCAGCAACGCATCTTCGAGCGTTTTCGCCGCGTCGAAGGCGCGCGCTCGCGCACCCACGAGGGTTCCGGCATCGGCCTGGCGCTGGTGCGCGACCTGGTGGAACTGCTGCACGGGCGCATCGAGCTGGAAAGCACGCCGGGTGCGGGCAGCACCTTCTCCATCACGCTGCCGCTCGGCCACAGCCACCTGCGCGACGACCAATTGAGCGACCACGCTGATGCCGACACCAGCGAGATACGCGAAGCGTTCCGCCTGGAAGCGCAGCGCTGGCTGCCGGAACAGGACAGCGAGGAACCCTTCCTCGACCTGAGCGGCGACGACAGCGTGCTGACGCTGGGCGCGCGCGTGCTGGTGGTGGACGACAACGCCGACATGCGCGACTACCTGGCACGCCTGCTGCGCCAGCGCTGGCACGTCGGCACCGCCGCCAACGGCCGCGAAGCGCTGCAGGCCATGGGCCGCGAGCTGCCGGACCTGGTGGTGTCCGACGTGATGATGCCGGAGCTCGATGGCTTTGGCCTGATCGCCGCCATGCGCGCCGAGCCGGCCCTGCACGACGTGCCGGTGCTGCTGCTGTCGGCCCGCGCCGGCGAAGAAGCGCGCATCGAAGGCGTCAATGCCGGCGCCGACGACTATCTGGTCAAGCCCTTCTCCGCCCGCGAACTTTTGACGCGCGTCGACTCGCAACTGATGCGGGCGCGCATCCGCCAGGCCGAACGCGCCCATATGGCGCGCATGGCCAGCACCTTCCAGCAGGCGCCGGCCGCGATCGCCATCGTGCGCGGCCCCGACCTGTGCTTTGAGCTGGCCAACGACCGCTTTGTGGAACTGAGCTGGCAGCGCGCGCTGATCGGCTTGCCGATGCGGCGCGCCTTCCCCGAGCTGGAGGGCCAGGGCATGCTGGAGGAAATGGAACTGGCGCTGGCGAGCGGCCAGCCGGTCACCGGCAAGGCGCGCCGCGTCATGCTGAAGCGCGACGGCGGCTTGCAGGAGTGCTATTTCGATTACGTGCACCAGCCGGTGCGCAACGCGCGCAGTGAAGTGGACCGTGTCGCCATCGTGGCTTTCGAGGTGACGGAACTGGTGCGCGCGCGGCGCGATGCCGAACTGGCCAACCGCACCAAGGACGATTTCCTGGCCATGGTGGGGCACGAGCTGCGCAACCCGCTGTCGCCGATCCTGATCGCGCTGGAGCTGATGCGGCTGAAGGGCCTTGGCGGGCTGGCGCGCGAACATGCCGCCATCGAGCGCCAGGCGCACCACCTGGTGCGCCTGGTGGACGACCTGCTGGACGTGGCGCGCATCGCCCAGGGCAAGATCGCGCTGCGGCTGGAGCGTGTCGAGCTGGCCAAGCTGCTGGCGCAGGCGCTGGAAACCGTCAGCGGCCTGCTGGAGGAACGCCAGCAGACCCTGGAGCTGGAGGTGCCGGCGCAGGGACTGGCAATCGATGCCGACCCGATGCGCTTTGTGCAGGTAATGGTCAACCTGCTGACCAATGCGGCCAAGTATTCCAACCTGGGCGGCCATATCCTGGTGCAGGCGACAGCCGCCCAGGGCCGGGTCGTGATCAAGGTACGCGATACCGGCATCGGCATCGGCGCCGACATGCTGCCGCACCTGTTCGACAAATTCGTGCAGGCGCCGCAATCGCTGGACCGCTCGCGCGGCGGCCTGGGACTGGGCCTGGCGATCGCCCGCAGCCTGGTGCAGCTGCATGGCGGCGAAATCGAGGCGCACAGCGCCGGGGTTGACGCCGGCAGCGAATTCACCATCCGCCTGCCGCAGGCCAGCGCGCCGGCAAGCGCGCCCGCGCTGGGCGCCGCGCCGGGTCACCTGGCGAGCGTCACGCCGCGCCGCGTGCTGCTGGTGGACGATAACCAGGACGTACTGCAAGGCTTGCGCGCTTTGCTGGAAGTCGGCGGCCATGAAGTGCAGGCGGTGGGCGACCCTGCCAGCGCGCTGCGCGCCAGCGCCAGCTTCGTGCCCGACCTGGCCATCCTCGACATCGGCCTGCCCGGCATGGACGGCTATGAGCTGGCGGCCGAATTGCGGCGCCGGCCCGGTTTTGACAATACGCGGCTGGTGGCCTTGTCCGGCTATGGCCAGCCGGCGGACCAGGCGCGGGCGCGGGCCGCCGGTTTCGCCATCCATCTTGTCAAGCCGATCACGCCGGCCCAGCTTTACTCGCTGCTGGCCGATTAAATCCGCCGCCAGCGTTGCAAAACTGCCACGATAGTTTCTTTCAGGGAAATTAAGTTACACGCCAGCGTGCTACACTCGTTTCCCCTATGCGCCCCCGCCTCTACCGACAAACATTGCTGCGCCTGGCCGCCGTCGTATGGCTTGCCAGCGCCTGCAGCCACGCGCTGGCAGACGAGCGGCGCGTGCTGGTGCTGTACTCGCTTGGCGCCGATTCCTCCTCGGCCTGGCAAAGGCTGGTACACAAGGGCCTGTACGACGAACTGGAACGCAGCAGCCAGGGCGCCACGCCGGCCATTTTCGAGGAGCGCTTCGACGCCAACCGCGTCGGCGAAGACAAATCGCAGGAAGGCATGGCGCCCTACCTCGCCACCAAGTACGCCGGCCTCAAATTCGACGCCATCGTGACCGAGAATTTCGTCGCGGCGCACTTCCTGGCCAGCCATCCGGAATTGTTTGCCGGCGTGCCGCGCCACTACGTCAATCATGGGCGCGACCAGTGGCAGCCGCGCGATGGCATGGGCTATGAGGTGAGCTCCGATTTCGGGCGGGCGATCGGGGTGATTCCGCTGGTGGCGCCGAATGTGCGGCATATCGCCATCGTCGGCGACAAGACTGCGCGCTGCCAGCTCTGGCTGGACCGCATCCGCAACGTGGCGCCGCGCTTCCCCGGCATCCGTTTTGAGATCTGGGACGATGGCGACGTGGATGAATTGCGCCGGCGTGCCGCGCGCCTGGAGCGCGGCAGCGCGATCTTCATGCTGACATCGCTGCGCGGCGAAGGCAGCGCGCGCATCCAGCCGCGCGAACTGGCGCTGCAGATTTCGGCCGCGACCAAAGCGCCGCTGTTTACCCATTCCGAATCGCTGGTGATGCCTGGCGTGGTGGGCGGCTATGTCGTCAGCGCAGAAGCGGTGGGCCGCATGATGGCGCGCCTGCTGCTCGGCCAGCCGGCCATGACCAGCCAGGTGCAGGGCTATTACTTCGATTACCCGACCGCGCGCCAGGCCGGCTTGCGCAATATTCCGCAGGACGCTGTGATATTGAATCGCCCGCACAATGTGTGGCAGTTGTACCGCTGGCAGATCGTCACGGCCGGCGCGCTGATCGTCTTCGAGGGCATGCTGATTAGCGCGCTGGTGCTGTCGCTGCGCTCGCGGCGCCGGGCCACGTCCGAACTGGCGGCCGAGCGCAGCAACCTGGAGGAGCGCATCCTGCAACGCACGCTGGAACTGCTGCAGGCCAATCGCAAGCTGGAACAGCTGGCCAGTACCGACCCGCTGACCGGCATCGCCAACCGGCGCAAGATGACGGAGCAGATCGCCCAGGAACTGGAACGCGCGCGGCGCTTCCATCATCCATTGTCGCTGCTGATGGTCGACATCGACCACTTCAAGCGCATCAACGACACCTACGGCCACGAGGTAGGCGACCAGGCGATCGTCCAGACCGCGACCCTGCTGACGGCCAACCTGCGTGCGGTCGATCTGGTAGCGCGCTTCGGCGGCGAGGAATTCGTGCTGCTGATGCCGGAGACGCATATCGCAGTGGCCATGCATGCGGCGGAGCGCCTGCGTGAACAGGCGGCAGGCTTGCGGCTGCGCACTGAGTGCGGGGCCGAGGTGGAGCTGACGATCAGTATCGGCGTAGCGCAGGCCAATGCGCATGGCACGCCGGATACGCCCTCCTCCTTGCTGGTGCGCTCCGACAAGGCGCTGTACCGTGCCAAGAAGGAAGGACGCAACCGCGTCGTGCAGTTCTGATTACTCCGCGTCCGGCTGCGCGGAAGGATGGGCAGCCTTGAACGCCGGCAGGTCCGCGCAATTTGCTGCGATGCGCGCCACATTCGGATAGGGCGCCAGGTCGATATTGAAGCGCTGCGCGTTGTACACCTGCGGCACCAGGCAGCAATCGGCAATGGTCGGCGTATCGCCATAGCAGAAACGTCCGACGTCGCCGTCGCGCTCCAGGTGGGCTTCGAACGCCTGCATGCCCTCGCCCATCCAGTGGTAGTACCAATCCATCTTCTGCTCTTCGCTCAGGCCCATCGGACCCTTGATGTGCTTGAGCACGCGCAGGTTCATCAGCGGATGGGTATCGCAAGCGACGGTCTGCGCCAGCGCTCGCACGCGGGCGCGTCCCACGGCGTCTTGCGGCAGCAGCGGCACCATCGGGTGCACCTCTTCCAGGTATTCCATGATGGCCAGCGACTGGGTCAGCACGATGCCGTTGTCCTCCAGCGCCGGCACCAGGCCGGCCGGATTCACATCGCGATACGCCGGCGCCAGCTGCTCGCCGCCGTCACGCAGCAAATGCACCGGCAGCGCTTCATACGCCAGGCCTTTCAGGTTCAGCGCAATGCGGACGCGGTAGGCGGCCGAGCTGCGGAAGTAGGTATAGAGCTTCATTCACGTTCCCCGTAATTGCGCACGGTCTGGTCGATCGCGCCGAAGATGGACTTGCCCTGCGCGTCGTGCATCTCGATGCGCACGGTGTCGCCGAACTGCAGGAAGCCGGTCTGCGGCTTGCCGCTCTCGATGGTTTCGTACATGCGCACTTCGGCCAGGCAGCAATAGCCCACGCCGCCGTTGGCGATGCTGGAGCCGTGCAGGTTGCCCTGCTTGTTCGACACGGTGCCGGAGCCGATGATGGTGCCGGCGCACAGTTCGCGCGTCTTGGCGGCGTGCGCAACGAGCTGGGCAAAGTTGAAGGTCATGTCTTCGCCGGCATTCGGCTTGCCGAACGGCTGGCGGTTGATCTGCACCAGCAGCGGCAGGTGCAGCTTGTTGTCCTGCCATGCCTTGCCCAGTTCTTCCGGCGTCACGGCCACCGGCGAGAAGGCGCTGGCAGGCTTGGAGTTGAAGAAGCCGAAGCCCTTTGCCAGTTCGTTCGGGATCAGGTTGCGCAGCGAAACGTCATTGACCAGCATGACCAGGCGGATTGCCTGGGCCGCATCGACGTCGCTGGCGCCCATCTTCACGTCGCCGGTGATGACGGCCACTTCCGCCTCCAGGTCGATGCCCCAGGCTTCGTCCAGCGCGAACACCGGGTCGCGCGGGCCGACGAAGCTGTCGGAGCCGCCCTGGTACATCAGCGGGTCGCTGTAGAACGATGCCGGCACCTCCGCATTGCGGGCCTTGCGCACCAGCTCCACGTGGTTGATGTAGGCGGAGCCGTCGGCCCACTGGTAGGCGCGCGGCAGCGGCGAGTGGCACAGGCTTTCCTCGAAAGCCTGTGCGCCGGATGCGCTGCCCTGGTTCAGCAGGGCGTAGATCTGTTTGAGCTGCGGCGCGGCGACGTCCCAGTTGTCCAGCGCATGCTGCATGGTGGCGGCGATGTTAGGTACCGGCTGGCAGGATTTCAGGTCGCGGCTCACGACCACCAGGCGGCCGTCGCGGCTGCCGTCTTTCAGGGAGGCTAATTTCATGTGATTCCTTCGCTTTGAATCTTTATTATTCTTGCGCTGCGTGCATCCAGGCTGCGTGCTTGGGCGCCTTTTTCGTTTTAGACCATTCTTCCAGCATTTCCCATTTCACTTCGTCGAGCTTTTGCATCATTTCGGGGGTGCCGATATTGGCCGCCAGTTCCAGGCGGTGACCGTTGGGGTCGAAGAAGTAGATCGACTTGAAGATGGTGTGGTTGACCGGGCCCAGCACCTCGATGCCGGCAGCGACCAGGCGCTCCTTGGCGGCCAGCAGCTCGTCCATCGAGGCCACTTCCAGCGCCAGGTGCTGCACCCAGGCCGGGGTATTTTCGTCGCGCCCCATCTCTTTTTGGGTCGGCAGCTCGAAGAAGGCCAGGATGTTGCCCTGTCCTGCATCCAGGAATACGTGCATGTAAGGGTCGGGGGCCTTGGTTGACGGCACTTCATCCTCCGCGATGGCCAGCACGAAGTTCATATTCAGGTGCTTGACGTACCACTCGACGGTTTCCTTGGCGTCTTTGCAGCGGTAGGCAACGTGGTGGATTTGCTTGATTTTCATGGCAGGGCTCCTTTGTATTCCGCCATTAAACACTTGTTTCAGCTATCATACAAACGGTATTTTCACGTCCATTTATTAGTTTTTCTGATGAGTCCAACCGTTCGCCAGATGCGTGCCCTGGTCACTGTCGCCCGCACCGGCAGCTTCACTGCCGCCGCCGACCTGCTGCATGTCACCCAGTCCGCCCTGTCCGGCCAGATCAAGGAACTGGAGCAGCTGCTGGGCGTGAAAGTGGTTGAGCGCAATACGCGGCGCGTGCAGCTGTCGGAGGTCGGGCGCGAGCTCTATCCGCTGTTCGACAAGATGCTGCAGGACCTGGATGGCGCGATGGCCGATATCGCCAGCCGCAAGGCTTTGAAGAAGGGCATGGTGCGGGTCGCCGCGCCGCAGATGATGGCTTGTACCTTGCTGCCCCAGGTGATCGGGGCCTTCCGCGCCTCGTACCCCGACGTGCAGGTGCAACTGGTCGACTGCCCGGTCGACAATGTGGCGGCGCGTGTGGTGAGCGGCGAAGTGGATGTCGGCATCGGCCCGGAACGCGACGTGACAAGCGAAGTCGATGCGCAGCTGCTGTTCGAGATGCCGTTCGTGGTGGTCTTTCCGCCCGCCCACCCGCTGGCTGCGCGGCGCACCGTCGCCTGGGCGGAAGTCAACCAGCATCCCTTCATTGCCTTGCAGGGCCAGTTCACCGAACGGTTGCTGCGCGACATGACCACGCTGGCGCCGTATAACGAAGTGACCTTCATGACGACCGCGCTGGCCATGGTGGCGGAAGGACTCGGCATCACCGCTTGCCTGCCGTATGCGGCACCGATGGTGCGCCGCTACGGGCTGGAAATGCGCCCGCTGGTGGAGCCGGAACTCAAGCGCAAATTCTTCATTTACACCAAGACCTCCC
The DNA here is from genome assembly GCF_050709955.1 of Massilia eburnea. Classification (GTDB taxonomy): domain Bacteria; phylum Pseudomonadota; class Gammaproteobacteria; order Burkholderiales; family Burkholderiaceae_D; genus Rugamonas; species Rugamonas eburnea_A. Next base: position 110,667 of record NZ_JBNZFX010000029.1, on the reverse strand, counting down.
GTACGCCCTCCCCCGCTGCGGAACGCTTCATCAGCATGCTTGGCGAGTATTCCCTATAATTTGCCGCATGTCGCATAATACGATTGAAGCCAACCAGGCTATGGACAAATTCGACGGCCACCACCAGGTGTGGCTGTTCGGCTATGGCTCGCTGATTTACAAGGCGGATTTTCCTTTCATCGAGCGCCGGCCGGCGCATATCTTCGGCTGGTCGCGCCGCTTCTGGCAAGGCTCGCACGATCATCGCGGCACGCCGCAGGCGCCGGGGCGGGTCGCGACCTTGGTTCCTGCCGAGAAAGCGGTTTGCCACGGCATGGCTTACCTCGTCACGCCGGAAGAATTCGCGCACCTCGACCACCGCGAAAAAAACGGCTACCTGCGCGTGGCGATCGAGATCCACTTCGAAGCCGGCGGCGTAGAGGAAGGATTGATCTACATTGCGGCAGCCGACAACGCCGCATGGCTGGGCGATGCACCGGTTGCAGAAATCGCCCGCCACATCGCTTCCGCCTCGGGGCCAAGCGGCCCCAACATCGAATACCTGCTGAACCTGGCCGCCGCCTTGCGCGAGATGGGCCATCATGATGAGCACGTTCACGCGATCGAAAGCCACCTGGCGCTACTCTGCTCCGCGCCCCCTCGGTGACTACTACTGAAAGCTACTGAAATTTTCCCCATTGGAGCGCTACCAGAGCCTAAAAGGCCGATTTTCAGTAGTTTTCAGTAGTTGTTTCAGTAGCTTTCAGTAGTAGTCCGCGACAGCGTCGCACCGGTCACCCGCTGCGCGCGCTGAAAGGCGGGCTGGTCTTAAAACAGATCCAGCTGCCCGGCTTGGGCAGCGGCGCGGGCGCGGGCGCCCGAGGGTGGAATGTAGTCCGGGCGCTTGAACTGGCTGCAGTCGAGGGAGCGGAATTTGCTGTGGCGGCCATGAAAGCCGAAGCGGGTGATGCCTTTTTCGATGCGCTGCTGGATCAGGTCAGCCCATACGCCTTCGCCGCGCATGCGTGAGCCGAACTCAGCTTCATAGTCTTTGCCGCCGCGCATGTCGCGGACCCGGTTCATCACGCGCTCGGCGCGATCGGGGAAATGCGCTTCCAGCCATTCCTTGAACAGCGGGCTGACTTCCCACGGCAGGCGCAGCACGACGTAAGTCGCCATCACGGCGCCGGCGTCGCGCGCGGCGCACATGATCTTTTCGATATCGGGCTCGGTGACGAAGGGAATAATCGGTGCGATGCTGACGCCAACCGGAATGCCGGCCTTGGCCAGCGTTTCAATCGTGCGCAGCCGGCGAGCAGGTGCGGCAGCGCGCGGCTCCAGCGTGCGCGCGATCTTGCTGTCCAGCGTGGTGATGGTAATCGATGCGGCGGCCAGGTTGCGCGCAGCCATTGGCGCAAGGATGTCGATGTCGCGCTCGATCAGTGAGGACTTGGTGATCAGGCCCACCGGGTGGTTGCACTCGGCCAGCACCTGCAGCACGCGCCGCGTCAGCTGGTATTCGCGTTCGCAGGGCTGGTAGGCGTCGGTATTCACGCCCAGCGCGAGCGACTCCACTGCATAACCCGGCTTGGACAATTCCGCGCGCAGCAATTCCGGCGCATTCACCTTGGCGAACAGCCTGGTTTCGAAATCCAGGCCTGGCGACAAGCCGAGATAGCTGTGCGATGGGCGGGCAAAACAATAGATGCAGCCATGCTCGCAGCCGCGATATGGATTCAGCGAGACATTGAACGGGATATCGGGCGACTGGTTGCGCGTGAGGATGGTCTTGGCGGTTTCCGCAGTGACGATGGTGCGCGGCGGAAGCAGTTCGGCCTCGGCATCGTCCGGTTCTGGCGCCCAGCCATCATCGAACGCCTCGCGCGCCTGCAATTCGTACCTTCCTTGCATATTTGATACCGCACCGCGCCCTTTTTTGGCTTTGAGCGATTGCGGCGGCAGCATCACCTGCCCTTCGAATTCATGGTCGTGCATGGCGCACCTCGATACACTACTGTATGTTTGTACAGTATTCTAAACCGCCCGCGCCGCGCCCGCAAGCCAAGCTGGTATCATGCGCACTTCTCCGGGATACCCCCACATTCAAAGAGCAATAACATGAGCAAATCGAACAATCTGCCCTCCTTTGGCAGCCGGATTTCCCTCGCCATTGGCGCCTTTTTCAAAACCCTCGGCGATGCCGAATTTGCCGCGCGCTGTGCGCGACGACGGCGTCGGCCCCCGCGGCGGCTGCGGCCCCGGCACCAGTTTCAACCCCTGCCCCGGCTCCAGCCGCCGCGCCCCTGCGCGAAGCCACGCCTGACGCCGCACTGCAACTGCTGTCGCTGTTCCAGCGCGAAGCACGCCTGATCGACTTCACGCAGGAAAACCTGTCCGGCTATTCCGACGCCGACATTGGCGCTGCCGCCCGCGTGGTGCATGAAGGCTGCTCCAAGGTGCTGCGCGAACACTTCACCATCGACGCCGTCCGCAGCGAAGCGGAAGGCAGCCGGGTGACCCTGCCGGAAGGCTTCGATGCCGCCGCCGTGCGGCTGACCGGCAATGTGGTCGGCAAGGCGCCGTTCACCGGCACCCTGAGCCATCGCGGCTGGCGTGCCTCCAGCGTGCGCCTGCCGAAACTGGCGGAAGCGCATGACGCCAAGGTGTTGGCACCGGCCGAGGTGGAACTGTGAGCGACCCGCGTTTTGCCATCGGCATCGACCTTGGCACCACCCACAGCGCGCTGTCGTATGTTGAACTGGCCGGCAGCGAGGGCGAACAGACCAGGCACGGCGTGCTGGGCGTGCCCCCAGCTCACCGCACCGGGCACGGTGGAAGAACTGCCGCTGCTGCCAAGTTTTCTCTACCTGCCGCATCCGGACGAACTGGCCGCCGGCGAGCTGGCCCTGCCCTGGGCTGATGCCGCGTCACAGCCGGCAGTGACCGGCGAGATGGCCCGCAGCCGCGGCGCCACCACGCCGATCCGCCTGGTATCGAGCGCCAAGAGCTGGCTGTGCCACCCTGGCGTGGATCGCCGTGCCGCCATCCTGCCGCATGACGCGCCGGAAGAAGTGTCGCGCGTGTCGCCGCTGGAAGCCTCGACGCGCTACCTGAAACACCTGCGCGCCGCCTGGGATCACGCCCATCCCGACGCGCCTTTCACGCAGCAGGCGGTCACGGTCACCATCCCCGCCTCGTTCGACCCGGCCGCGCGCGAACTCACCGCCGAAGCGGCGCGTGCTGCCGGTTACGAGAACGTCACCTTGCTGGAAGAGCCGCAAGCGGCACTGTACAGCTGGATCCAGAACAGCGACGGCCGCTGGCGCAAGGAAGTCAAGCCGGGCGACATCATCCTGGTAGTGGACGTGGGCGGCGGCACCAGCGACTTTTCGCTGATTGCCATCCTCGAGCGCGATGGCAAGCTGGAACCGCACCGTGTGGCCGTGGGCGACCATATCCTGCTGGGCGGCGACAATATGGGACCTGGCGCTGGCCCACCTGGTGGCGCGCAAACTGGCGGCAAACGGCAGCCAGCTCGACGCCTGGCAGATGCGCGCGCTGACCTACGGCTGCCGCGCTGCCAAGGAGAACCTGCTGGCCAATGCGCAAGCGGAAACCTGGCCGATCGTGGTGCCAAGCCGCGGCTCGAAACTGATCGGCGGCTCGATCCGCACCGAATTGACGCGCGCCGAAGTCACGACCTTCATCACCGACGGCTTCTTCCCGAAAGTGGAAGCGGCCGCGCGCCCGGCCGTGCGTGCCCGCGCCGGCCTGACCCAGCTTGGCCTGCCTTACGCGCAGGACGCCGCGATCACCCGGCACCTGGCAGCCTTCCTGGCGCGCCAGGCTGGCGCTACGGCGGAACTGGAAGGCTTCGGCGCTCAACCCGGCGCATAGCTTCCTGCATCCAAGCGCGGTGCTGTTCAACGGCGGCGTATTCAAGTCCGAACTGCTGGCCAATCGCGTGATGGAAACCATCAACGACTGGCTGTATATGGAAGGCGCCCGAAGCGGCTCGCATGCTGGGCGGCGCTGACCTGGACCTGGCTGTCGCGCGCGGCGCGGCTTACTACAGCTACGTGCGGCGCGGCGCCGGCGTGCGGATTCGCGGCGGCACCGCGCGTTCCTATTACGTTGCGGTGGAATCGTCGATGCCGGCCATTCCCGGCATCGAGCCGCCGATCCAGGCGCTGTGCGTGGCACCGTTCGGCATGGAAGAAGGCAGCGAGCTGGAATTGCCTGGGCAGGAATTCGGCCTGGTGGTCGGCGAGCCGGTGCACTTCCGCTTCTTCGGCTCCTCGGTGCGCCGCCACGACCAGATTGGCAGCGTGCTCGATTTCTGGGGGACCGGACGAACTGCTTGAGCTGAACGAAATCCAGGCCACCTTGTCGCCGGAAGGCCGCTCGGTTGGCGAGGTGGTGCAGGTGCGCCTGCATGCTTACGCCAGCGAGTCCGGCACGCTGGAACTGCTGGCCGTGGCGCAGGATGGCCAGCGTTGGAAAGTCGAATTCGACGTGCGCGGCAGCGGCGAAGGCCAATGACGCAATACCTGGTCAGCATCGACCTGGGCACCACCAACTCGGTACTGGCTTATGCCGCGCCGGGCGGCGACGTGCAGTTGTTCGACATTGAGCAGCTCACCGCGCCGGGCGAAGTTGGCAGCGCAGTGCTGCTGCCCTCTTCCCGCTATCATCCTGCTGCCGGCGAATTTGCCGCGGGGCGAGCTGCAGTTGCCGTGGCCGGAACCGGCCGTGGCGGATGCAGCGCCTGGCGCTGTGCTCGGCCGCCTGGCGCGCAAGCTCGGTGGCCAGGTGCCGGGGGCGACTGGTGGCCAGCGCCAAGAGCTGGCTGTCGCATACCGGCGTCGACCGCATGGCGCCGATCCTGCCGTGGGGCGCATCGGACGATGTGGCGCGCGTGTCGCCGCTTGCGGCCAGCGCGAGCTATCTTGCGCATTTGCGGGCAGCCTGGGATACGCGCTTCCCCTCCGCGCCCCTGCAGCAACAGCAAGTCGTGCTGACTGTTCCCGCATCCTTCGACGAAGGCGCGCGTGCGCTCACGCTGCAAGCTGCGCGCATGGCCGGCCTGCCTGCTTTGCGGCTGCTGGAGGAGCCGCAAGCGGCTTTGTATGACTGGCTGTATCGCCATCGTGCTTCGCTGGCGCAGGAACTGGCCGAGGCGCGGCTGGTGCTGGTGGCCGACGTCGGCGGCGGCACTACCGACTTCACACTGGTCAAGGGTGGAGATGGCCGGCGGCGAGCCGCAACTGACGCGCATCGGCGTCGGCAACCACCTGATCCTCGGCGGCGACAATATGGACCTGGCGCTGGCGCACCTGGCCGAGCAGCGCCTGGCCGCCGACACCGGCCACGCCGGCGACGCCATGGGCGCGGCCGCGCCGCAGCGCTTGTCCGCAGCCCGCCTCGCGCAATTGACGGAGCGCTGCCGGGCCGCCAAGGAGACCTTGCTGGCAGCCGACGCGCCCGCGCAGGTCGGCGTAACCTTGCTCGGCTCAGGCTCGAAACTGATTGGCGGCAGCCGTTCCATCACACTGCAGCGCGAAGACGTCGAACGCATTGTGCTGGACGGCTTCTTCCCCCTCAACGAAGCGCAGCAACCGGCGCAGGCCAAACGTGGCGGTATCGTGGAATTCGGCCTGCCCTATGCCAGCGATCCGGCCGTTACGCGCCACCTGGCCAGCTTCCTGCGCCAGCACGCGGCTGCTCTTCGCGCCAGGCGTTGGGACTGCCGGACGACGGCAAGCTGCCAATCCCCGACACGCTGCTGCTGAACGGCGGCGTGTTCCGTGCAGCCAAGCTGGCCGAGCGTTTGACCAGCACCCTGAGGGCATGGCGCGGCCAGCCGGTGCGCGTGCTGCATAACGACGATCCAGATGTCGCGGTCGCAAGGGGCGGCGTGGCTTATGCGCTTAGCCGGCAAGGCCTGGCGCCCGCGATTGCAGGCGGTTCCCCCGCGCAGTTACTGGCTGCTGCTCGATAACGTGCGCGCACCTGGCGTCACGCGGCGCGCTGTTTGCCTGCTGCCGCGCGGCACGGCAAGCGGCCCTCGAAGTGCGCCTGGACGAACGCAGCTTGTGCCTTGCGGCTCGGGCGCCCGGTGCGCTTCCACATCGCCACCACGCTGGCCGATGCGGTGGCGCCGCAAAGCGGGCGACGTCGCCGACCTCGCGCCCGACGAATTGACCGCGCTGCCTGCCATCGCCACCGTCCTGCGCGACAGCAAGGATGCCAACGCGCGCAAGGAAATCACCGTGCAGTTGGCCGCCTCGCTGACCGAAGTCGGGCACCCTGGAAGTGCATTGCGAAGGCCATGGCCAACGCTGGCAGCTCGAATTCCAGCTGCGCGAACATGCTGCGGACGATGCGAGCGATGCCGACGGCGGGAGTGCCGGCTCCGATGCGGCAACCGAGCCCGCCCTGCCGGCGCGCCTGCCTGATGCGCTGGAAAAAATCGACCGCATCTTCGGCAGCCGCGCCCTGCAAGTGGACGCCAAGGAAGTACGCCAGCTACGCGGCCAGCTCGAGCACCTGCTCGGAAGCCGCGAGCGCTGGGCCACGCCGGTATTGCGCCGCCTGTTCGACGCCTTGATGGAGCGCGCCAAGGGCCGCCGCCGCTCGGCGGAACATGAGCGAACCTGGATGAATCTGGCCGGCTACTGCCTGCGCCCGGGTTTCGGCCACACCCTGGACGAATGGCGCATCGAACAGCTCTGGGCGATTTTCGAAACCGGCGTGCAGCACCACAAGGACAATCAGGTTTGCGCCGAATGGTGGACGCTGTGGCGACGCGTATCGGGGCGACCTGCCGCCAACTGCACAACTGCGCCTCCTGGACGATTTCGCCTTCAACCTGCAGGCCGACGCCCGGCGAACGCGGACGCCGTCCCGTCACCCTGGTCAACGGCAGCGAAGAGGGACATGCTGCGCCTGGGCGCCTCGCTGGAACGAATTCCTTCGGCCTACAAGGCCGAAATCGGCAACTGGATGGTGGGCGAGATGCCGAAGGCGAAAAGCCTGGCCGTCCAGACCCGCTACCTGTGGGCGCTGGGCAGGGTCGGCTGCGCGCAGGCCATTCCACGGCAGCGCGCATGACGTGGCGCCGGTCGAAACGGTGGAGCACTGGCTGCAGGCAGTGATGCTGCTGGACTGGCGCAAGGGTCGAACCGGCAGGCTTCGCCGCCGCGCACCTGGCGCGCATGACCGGCGACCGCTCACGCGATATCAATGATGCCTTGCGCGCCGAAGTAGTGCAACGGCTACAGGCCGCCGGCGCACCGCCAAGCTGGCCCGAGATGGTGCGCGACGTCGTCCAGCTCGACCAGGCCAGCGAGCAGCGCATGCTGGGCGAAGCGCTGCCGCCGGGCCTGAAGCTTCTCAGCTAGCAGCGCTGCCGCGCGCGGCCTGCGCTTGCTGCTGCGCGACGAAACCGTCGAAAGCCGCGATGACGCGGTCGTAGCGATGCTCGTCACGCTCCAGCTGCGCCAGCGCGTAGCAGGCCGCTTCCAGCGTCGAAAAGCTGGTCGGGGTGCGTGGGCCTTGCGGATCAGGTAATGCGATGGCGGCGTATCGCGCAGCGGCAGTCGCGGCAAGGCTTGCAGGGCCGGATTCAGGTACAGCATCTTGCGGCTCTTGCGCCAGGTGGCGTCCAGCACCACCAGTTGAAAATGCTCGGGCGCCAGCGTGGCGCTGAATGGCGGCGGCGCGGCGATGCCGAGTGAGCGGTCGCCGGGCGTGTCGGGGTATAGCAGGACCGGATGGCGGCCACCTGCGCCCAGCATGGCGCGCAACGCCGCTTCATCAAACTGCTCGCCGACTTCGATGCGGCTGCCGGGCAGGCAAAGGTGCAGCAAGCGCGCGCTGCCCTTGGCGTTTTCCACTTCCATCGGGTGCTGCAGGAGCAGGACTTCGACCGCGCTCGCCACCGGCGCCGCCCAGTGGCAGATGCAGGTGGCGACCGGGCGCAGGCAGGTGGCGCACTTGGGTCGCCGCGGCAGGGTATTCATGCCGCGGATCATACACTAGGCTTGCGGGGGCAGCCCCAAGCAACTCGTCCAGTTGCGCGATCTGCGCTGGGTCCTTGATTACGGCACGCAGCCACTCGTGCAGCGCCAGTTCGCCCCAATCGGCGGCCTTGTCGGCCAGGTAGGCATCGGTCAGCGCCTTTTTGCACCTGCTCGGGGCTGCCCTCCAGCGTCAGGTCGGTACGCTCCGCCGTTTTCAGCACCCAGTCGCTCGATTGGCAGCGCATTGTGGGCTGCCTCGCGGATCGCGGCGCGGACATATCCTTCCCACGCTTCGCGCGTGAAAGCGCCGGATACGGCATGGCTGCCCTGCACCAGCTCGCGATCCTGTTCGCCGACAACGCGCGCCACCGAGATGGCTGGATAGCGCGTGCTGGCGCGCGCCTTGATGTCGGCATAGATGCGCTCGCGCGCTGTCATGCCGCGCACTACTTGCCGCAACTGGTCGCGCGCCGCATCGACCATCGCAAGCTTGGGTTCAAGGCGTTGGCCAGGCCGAATCATTCAGCTGCGAAAGGTAGAACGCCAGCAGGCCTTCCGCGCTGCGCAGCAGCTGCTCGCGCGGCATGGCGCCGCGATTGGTCTCCAGCCAACTGCGCCAGTGGCGCGTGAGCTGGTCGCCCAGGTGGCCGGTCTCGGCATGCGACTTATCGGCCAGCATCAGGTAGGTTTTCAGCGCGTTATAGGAGTCCTCGACATTGCCGCCTTCGCGCTGGCCAAGAGCGAACAATTGCGTTTCCAGACTGGCCGCAACAGGCTTGAGCAGGATTTCGCCCATGCCCTTGAAGTATTCGCTGCGCAGCTTGCGGCCCAGCGCATCGCCCTGGTACAGGCCCATGCCCAGCAACCAGGGCGACTCGCGATCCAGCTTATCCAGTTGTTCAATGCGCTCTTGCAGCAGCTGCAGCGCCTCAAGGCGTGATTGCAGGTCGGGGCGTTGCGCCTGCAGCTTGAGCGCCTTGTCCAAGTCCCCCGCCGCGTTGGCAAGCAGTTGCGCATTGCCCGAATACGACCAGGTCCAGGCACCCAATGCCGCACCCAGAAGCAGGATCGCGCACGCGAAGCCGCCGTTGCGCAGCAACAGTTGCTTGCGTGTCGCGTATTGGGAGACCAGGTCCTTGTCGGCGAAGATCACTTCACGAAATAGCCGAGGCAGGAAATACCCCGTTTGCCGAACCGTACGTGGGCGGGGCATCGGCTGGCCGCGTCAGCCCGAAGCGCTGGGCGACCCGCAGCGACTGCGCGCACAGTGGCTGCCCCTCCTGCAGCGCACTGGTGAAGTAGTAGCCCCGGAACAATGGACGAAACTGGAAGGGATTGTCTTCGAACAGCGTGGCGAGGAAGGCCTTCAACGGTGCCCTCAAAGCTGCGAACTCCAGGGGGGAAGGTATGCACGCCGGCAGGCACCAGTTCGCGGCGGCGCTGCGACATGGTAGCGATGCCCATCTCACGCAGTCCTTCGCACAATTCGTCGAAGCTCTGCTCGAAGAATGACAGCATGTCGCGGCAGCCAGCCTTCAGCTTGAACGGCATGGTCGCGCCCCAAGGCCGCTCGCGCTCCGTCGTCTCCGCATCCATGAAGAAGTCGGCAAAGCCGGCTACCAGGTCGACCTTGGTGAACATGACGTACACCGGCGCGAAGACTTCCAATTTTTCGATCAGGTCCTGCACGCGCTGGCGCAGGCTGCGTGCGAGCTGCATCACCGACTCCGTGTCGTCGCCGCGCAACTCGGCGATGCTGACCGCAATGACGATGCCATTGATAGGCGCGCGTGGCCGGTGCTTCTTCAGCAGTCCAAGGAAACCGTGCCATTCCTCACGGTCCACCGCCTGCACCGCATAGCGGCCGGCGGTATCGAGCAGGATGCCTTCCGCCGTAAAGAACCAGTCGCACTGGCGCGTTCCGCCGACGCCCTGGATCGCCTTCGGGTCGGCGAACGGGAACTGCAGTCCGGACTGCGTGATCGCGCTGCTTTTCCCTGCAGCCGGATTGCCGATCACCATATACCACGGCAGTTCATACAAGGCGCGCGCTCCGCTTGCCCGTCCAAGGCGCGAGTTCCTGATCGTGCCGACCGCCTCCAGCATCGCGCCGCGCACCGCATCCAGATCGGCTTCGGCGCGTGTGTCGGCCGGCGCTTCCGGCCCGGCTTCACGCCGATGCGCAAGGTAGCGGCGTCTGCCCCATACCGCCAGCGCCAGCACGGCGGCGGCCGCGATGCCGGCGACCGCCCACACCAGCGCAATTTGCAGGAATTCGGCGCCGAGCAAGAACAGCCCGGCCAGCAATGCACAGGCTAGTAGGTTCAGGGTGCGCCTGTCGGTGAGCAGGGTACCAGGTTCGTTGCAGCATGATGTGCTGGAAAAGGGAGGCAGGTTGGCCGATGTTGCCACCAAGCCGCAGTGAACCTCTTGAGCCGCCTCAAGCCCGTGTTGCCGTGTGTGCGCAATTCAGCGTGGCCAAAGTCCATCATGGTCCAGCGCCCTCCCCACACCATGCCCACCGCTTCCGCAGCCTCGCCATACAACTGGTAGCCGCGCATCGCCCATGGATCGCGTTCGCTGATCACCAGCCTGCCTTCTCGAACAAAGGCACAATCCGCGGCCAGCCCGAATTGGTGGAAGCTCTGGAAGGCGCGTGCGTTGCTGACATGACTTCCGGTCGCGGCCAGCCTGTCCTGGCGTTCCGGGCTGCGGTAGCCCTCCAGCAAAGCCATCTCGTAGCCGTGCCGCTCGCGCATCACATTGAACACCGCCAGCAAGGCGGCGCGCGAAGTCCTGGTCCAGCCGCTGCCAATCGCGATCGGCCTGCGACAGCATGGGCCGCAGCAGCTCCACTTCCGCAGTGGAAAACGCCAATGGCGGCAATGGCGGTGGCGGCACCAGTTGTTCGCCTTGCAGCAAAGCCGCAATTTGCTGGTCGACCGGGCGGCTGCTGTCATCAAATGCCGGCAACATCTGCTGCGGGCGCAGCAAGCGTACCAGCAACGGCGGCATGCCGGCCAGCAGCGCAGTGCCCGCGCCGATCAGCAGCATGCGCCGCTGGCGTCGGCTGGGCCGTCGCTTGGGTGGAAATAACAACAGCCAGCCCGCGGCACTGGCCACCACGAAGACGCCCGCAACGATAAATGGCAACATGGTGCGATCCATCAATACGAAAGCGCATACGGCACGCGACACTTGAATCCTATGCCGGCCCGCAATCGGACGGGTCGAGCGAAATCAAGCTTTGGGAGGACTTATGCGGCCGGATTTGTTTGCTGGCCCCGCGCTGCGGGATGACCGCCATCGCATCCTGGCGCGGTTGGCGAATGGCGGCAGCGTACCGGCCCCGGCGCCCCAATGGACCTGGTGGGATCCGCCACAGCGTGCACGCCTTGCGGCAGTGGCCACGCTGCTGGCTACCGCCGCCGCAGCATGGGTGTGGCTGCAAAATGGTGGGCACGCCCCTTCGCCTGGACAGCTCCCAGGAGCGCCAACGCACCCCGCGCTTGCGACGATGCCGGCATCAATCAGCGCAAGCCGGGAGGACGCGCAATCCCAGGCAGCAACGATTGTCACTGTGGCGCCCACGCCGGCACCGGCTGCCGTAACGACCGCAGCTGCGCCAAGCCAGGTGGCTGCCAAACCCTCGGATTCAAAGCCGGCACACCCACGACACGCCAAAGTGGCGGGCGCACCACGCAGGCAGCAGGCCGCTGCAGACGTACCGGAGAGCGACGAAGACGTGACCCTGCTCGCCGCAATGCTCAAGCATGGCAAGCCGCAGGGCCCTTCGCCTACCCCGCCAAAGGATTGATGAACGCCGCCATGGCCTGCAACGTTGCGTCGGGCTGTTCAATATGGGGACTATGGCCGCAACCGGGCAGCAGCAACTGGCGGGCGCCGGGCGTGCCACCTTCGATGGCATCCAGCTGTGCGCCGGAGCCGTAATGGTCGTCGCTACCCTGCAGCGCCAGCAAAGGACATGCGATCGCCGGCAGCAGGTATTCGATATTCCACTGCCTGAACCACGGCGCCAGCCAGGTATCGGCCCAGGAGGAAAACACCTGCTCCGCCTTGCTGCCGTGATAGCGCGCCAGCGCGCGCATCTTGCCTGCGCTATGCGCCGCCAGCACAGTGTGGATGCCTTCGATCGTCATGTCTTCCACAAATACGTGTGCGGCGGCAGTGATTATGCCGCGCAAGCCCTGCGGCCTTGCCGCCGCATAGATCAACGCAATACTGCCGCCATCCGAGTGGCCCACAACGATATGCTCGCGGCCCGGCGCCAGCCGCCCCATCACTTCCGGCAATTCAAGCAGCGCAAACTGATGCAGGTAATGGATGCTGCGCGGCGCAGGCTGCGGCGAAGACCGGCCGTAACCCTGGCGGTCATAGACCAGTCCCGCACAACCGGTGCCAGCGCACAGCCGCTCAGGAAATTCCTTCCACATGCCGATGCAACCCAGGCCTTCATGAAGAAACACCAGCAAGGGTTTGCGTGGATCGCCTTCTATCAGCTCATAGTGCAGTTGCGCGCTACCCAATTCCAGCATCGGCATGCATGGCTCCTAGTGCAAGGCGAATTCGGCGCGTCCCGCAGCACCGGCTTTAGGTGCAACCAGGAAGATGCGCTCCGGCGGCACCTGTCCGTGCGCCACCAGCCAATCCTTGGCCACTTGCGCGCGGCGATTGCCCAGGGTGATGAAATCGTCCTGGTCAAGCGTGATATTCGCCAGCATCAGCTTTTCCATTTCTTGCGCTGGTAGAGCTTTGGCGAAGCCCAGGGCATTGCGCGGTTTGACGAACTTTTCGTCCTTGTATGCGCGCTCAAGCAGCGCCGCGTATTCTTCCTTCGCCACCACGACACCACCTGCCGGCAGTTCGCTGCTGCGCGACTGCAGGTCACGCGTTTTGATCTGGCGCAGCTTGCGCTCCAGTGCCACGTGCTTGAGCGCATCCGCTTCCGCCGCATCGTCGAAGCGGCCGGTGATGTCCAGTTTCAAGCCAGGACGTTCGGTCAACGCCTTGGCCAGCGATTTCAGTTTGCCTTCCGATGCCGGCAGCAACGCCGAACGACCCTGGTCGAACTCCAGCATCGACAGCTCCTCGCCTCCGCCGAACAGGGAACCAATCAGGGCGAATGGCGAAGTGACGGTCTTCATGATGGCGTTGCCAATCACCTTCAGGATGATGCCGCCCAGCGAGAACTGCGGGTCGTCCAGCGATCCGCCAATCGGTACATTGATGTCGATCACGCCATTGCGGTCGCTAAGCAAGGCCACGGCCAGGTTAACCGGCAGCTTGGTGGCATCCGGATTGGTGCTCTCCTTGCCGAAGGTGAGCTGATCGAGCACCAGGCGATTCTCTGCCTTCAACTGGCGATTTTCCAGCGCATAGGCTACCTCGAACGTCATCTTGCCTTTCTCAATGCCGTAGCCGACATATTTGTCCGCATAGGCTGAGAGCTGCGACAGTTCCATGCCGCGCACCTCGGCACGCAAGTCAAGCGAAAGCTCCTGCTTCAGCGGATGTACGCGGCCGGCAATCAGCAGTGGCGCGCCGCTGACGTTGCCGCGCAGGTCCACGTTTGCGTTATGTGCAGGGTCGGACGACAGGCCGGTTATGGTACCGCCCAGCTCTTTCAGGTTGGCCGTGTAGTTTGGCTTGATGAAGTTGTCGGTAAAGCGCACCCCGCCCGCCCGACAACAGAACCTTACCGATGCGAATCGGCGGCAGCGCTTCGGCAGGTTTTGCCGGAGCCGCCTTCGGCGCCGCTGAGGTGGCCGCCGACGTGGCCGCTGGCGATGGCGCCACCTGCGCCACATCCTTGGCTTTGGCATCCTTGACGGCCTGCGCACGCGCCCCGGCTTCGGTCAGGCTCTTGCCCTCTTCGCCCTCCTTGCGCGTCACGTCCTGCACGTTCAGGCGGCCATTCGGGTCGATGATGACGCGGGCAAAGAAGTCGTCCAGCGCAACGCGGTCAACATTCAGGGAGAACGGCTTGAAGTTCACATCCATTCCGCCGAAGGCCAGCGACTTCCAGCTCAGGAAGTCGTTCGAGCTCGATTTGTCGACGGTCGAAAGCCGGTTCACGCTGACGTCGCCCTTGAAACCGCCACCCACGGCGCCGTCCTTGCCGGTTTCCAGGCGCAGCTGCGCCTTGCTGGAAACGGCTGCCTGCAGCAGGCGCAGGTTGACGTAATCGGTGACATAGGGCTGCAAGGGCAGCAGGTCGAAATTCTTCAGGTCCAGGGCCAGGTCGGCCTTCAGCGGCGATGGCGCCAGCTGGCCCTTGACTTCCAGTTCGCCTTTATTGACGGCGGTTTTCAGCGCCACCTCGGCAGACGCCCCGGGCGCGTTGGAATAGCCTTCAACGGTCAGCGCCAGCGGCGACAACTTGAAGATGGTCGGCTGGGCACGGAAGTCTTCCCGCAGCTTCGCCTCGCAGTCGCTGATCTCCAGCTTGCCGACCTTGATTTGCATCGGCTCTTCGCCGTCTGGCTTGGCGGCTGGCTTGGCGCTGACAGGCTTGTCCGCCAACTTGCCCTGATGGACATCGATTTCCGCACTATCGGATGTGACGGAAGCAATATCCAGCGTACGCTTGCCGCCATCGAAAGCGATGTCCTGCACAAGCACCCCGAATTTCGCCAGGTCGGCACGCAGGTTGCCCTGCGGCGTTTCATCGGCATAGCGCAGGGCTGCGCCGTTGATGGCCAGTTCCTTCAACAGCACGACCGGGCCGACGCCTGCAGGCTTGGCTGCAGGCGTCGCTGCCGCCGCAGGCGAAGGCGCAGCGTCAGGAACCAACTGGTCCAGGTTCAATACCCCGTCCTTGCTGCGTTTGACATCCAGCTCCAGCCCATCGATGCCGACTTTCGCAATCTCGAACCGCTGCGCCAGCAGATCCAGCTTGCCCAGCTTGACCTTCAAGGCATCCAGCTTGGCAATCTGTGTGCCATCCAGCTGCTGCAACTGCGCGCCGGACAAGGTCGCCTCCCCGCCCAGCACCAGCGATGCCGGTTTCTCCTTAGGCTGCACCACAGTCAGGTTGAGCCGCGCTTCCAGATGGGCCGACGGCAGCTTGAAGCCCGGCTTGAACGGCAGGTAGCCGAGGTAATTGGTCAGGTCGACTTTATCCAGCTTGAGGTCCAGCGCATAATCCTTCGGGTCCGCAAACGGACGTGCCTTGCCCTTCAAGAGCAGCGGCGCGCCATTGATATCGGCGCTGAACAGCGGCTCAACGAAGATCGTCACGTCCGCCGGCAGCGAGGATACAAACGGCAGGCCCAGTTTCAGGTCCTTCACCTTATGCGTCACGCCGGCAGGTTTGTCCTCAAAGGACAGGCTGCCGTCTTCAAGCTGGATATTGTTGACCGAGAAGCGCGCCGGTTCAGGCGATGGCGGCTGGCTGGCGATCAGTTTCAGGATGTCGTCGATGTTGTAACGGTTGTCGGCATTGCGCGCCAGGTGCACATAAGGCTTGGTCAGGCGAACTTCCTGCACCACGGGCGCCATGCGCGTCACCGACTGCCACGACAAGTCCGCGCCCAGCCGGTCAAAGCTGGCGAACACGGTGCTGCCATCCTGCTCCATCATCTTCAGGCCGCGCACCGAGGCGGCCAGCGTGAATGGGTTGAACGAGACTTCCTCAATGCTGAGCTGACGATGCAGTTTTTCCGAGGCTTGTTTGGCCGCCTGCGACTTGACGATGGCCGGTACGGCAAGAAAGCCGATGCCGGTGTAGGCCAGCAGCAGCCCGGCCAGGGTGCCGGGAACAAGATATTTCAATGGTGGGATCTTCATAACCCGCTATTGTAATCGCACACGCCTTGCGGGAAAATCCGCGACAACCATGCTTTTTGTGCATCATTGAAGCTCACCGCAGGCCCGTAAGTCCCGTCAGTATAGGCCTTCTCGAGGGGCTTCAGCTTGCATTTGAAGGTGTCGCCACGGATCGATTCGCCCGCCACCATGCGCGGGCTGCTGTGGATCGGAAACGCCCGCGTGCATGCGCCAGGCTTGCCGCCATCCAGGATGCCGGCCCAGGCGTCTGAGCCCGACGCGAGCACGTTGCCGGCGCTGTCCACGCAGCGGTCGGAAAAGTCCGTCGGCGCGCTGCCGGTGGCCAGATATTCGTCCAGCACCGACAACGCCTTCATCACTTGCACCGACAAGTCGGCATCCGCTTTTGCAAACCAGACAACCTGCCGCTTTGCCTCGCCTGGATTGGCCTGCAGCAGCCTCGCGCGAACCGAGAAGGCCTGCCGCGCATTATGCATGTCCAGCTCCGCCTCACGATAGGGGCGCAGGTCGATCATCGGAATGCCAAGCTGCTTGCCGGTGAAAACATGCCCGGAGTCGAAAGCCGCGCGAATCGCCTTCTGATCGCCCTCGCGCCGCGGCGCCGGAGTGCCGGCCGGCTCGCGGCAAGTCGCGCTGCGATGCATATTCACCGAATCGAAAGGATCGCTATCGAGTTTGTACTGCACGAAGTCGCGTTGCTCCTTCCAGCTTCCGACGCAGGCATTCAGCCGCAGGAATTCATTTGCATCGAGCTTGCCCGACGCCAGCGCCGCAAGCCCGTACTGCACGCCCACGTTGTCGAGCGGGATCGGCGCGAAGCCTTCGGCATCCGTGCCATAAATTTCTTCCAGGTCGTTCCAGTGCGTCCACTTTACCTTGGTGAAAGCCGCCGGCGCATAGCCGTAGTAGGTGATGGCCTTGTCGAATTTACTGTCGCGAAAAAGCGGGTTCAGCACCGACGGCATCGCAAAGCGCCAGCCGTTGATGCATTCGGTCGTACCGGCCCTGCCAGTGAACGGATTTTTCGCGGTATCGCTGGCATTCATGCCCTGCACCAGCGACTGGCGGCTCCAAGTCGCCCACGGCGATTTCGGATCGCGCGCCACCTCGTCACGGAAGTACTGCCCAAGCAAGGGACAGTCGGAGATCGGGATCGACTGCGTCACCATGTCAGGAAACGACTGCACCGGAATTCCCGCATCGAGCAGCCCCGGATGGTTTTGCGCGAACATATACTGCTGTACCGCCCCGCCCGAGCCCCCGATGCCGATCGTATAAAGCGGTTTGCCATACTTCCCGGTGAAATAAGCCTTGGTCTGTTCCGCCGTCTCCTCGGCCAGCCGCATATTGTAGTGAACCCCGCTCTCATTGCCGGACGAGCTGGCAACCGCATAGCCCTCCGCCAGCAGCTTGGGCATCAGCTGTTTCTCCGAGCTATTCAGTTTGTCGTTGAACCACAGGGCAGTACCCTGTTGGTGGCCGATGCCGACACCACCGCGCATCCAGTAGACCAGCTTGCGGTTCCACGGTGCCCGCTCCAGCATCGCAATCGTGTAGATGAAACGGTTGATGGTTCCAGCCTCCACACGCACCACGAACGGTATCGTCGCTCCATTGACGACGAGCGTCTTCATGTCGGCCGGCGGCGTCTTATAGCCATGCTCGATATCGAACTGCTTGAAACCCGCACCGGTGAAGTAGAAATGCTGGATGCGCGCCTTGATGGCGCATTGGCTGCTATAGCCGACCACTTTGCCGTTGTCATCGCGCACCGGATGCCCGATGCCTTGATGGTTATCGACCAAAGGCTGGCCGAGACCCGATTCCATGGTCCGGCAGACAAAGGGCTGCTGCTGGTGCTGTAGTTGATGGTCGCGCGGGTGCAGGGTCAGGTCCTGCTGCGGTTGCACCTGCTGTTGCGGGGTGCTGCATCCTGCCAGGGTGATAGCCGCTAGAACGGCCAGTATCCAAGCTCTCATGGCGCCTCCTCCTTGGCAAGCAGTGTAACGCGACTGCCTCGGTCGTGCCTATCGCTTGCCCGCCAACTCCTGCGGCCGATACCACAGTTCACTGCGCGCCAACGGTGTTTGCGGCGGCAGGTCGGGGTTGGGAATGCGGAACAGGCGGCGGCGCGCCAGGCCGGAACGCTTGATCAGGGCCCCTTTGTAAGTCATGAATAGCGCCTGCAACGAACCATCCTGCACCATGGCCTCCAGGCCCGCCTCCAGCCGCTTCGCCAACACCTCCCCTGCCGCGTCGCGGCGCGTAAAGAAGTAGCGCGCCAGCGGGTAATAGAGTGCGATCCCCGGCTCCACCTCAAAACCGAAGCTCTGGTGCCGTTCATCGTATTCGCTGTAGGCTTCATCGACGGAGCGCGACAGGGCATCGAAGCGCTTTACCTCCAGCATGGAGAACAAGCCGTCGTAATTATTACCCTCCACCACCTTGAAACCGCCGGCCTGCAGGATGTCGACATCGACCCAGCCCTTGCCCTGCCCAATGCTAAAGCCGCGCAACTGGTCGAGCGATTTGACTTTGGCAAACTTGGGTAAGTCTTCATGGCGCACCAGCAGCAACCGATAGCCGATCAGGCCACGGTCCACCGGGATTCGCACTGGACGGAATTGCTGCTCAAGTTGCGCCGACGTGGCGCGTACAAAGACGTTGATGTCGCCCGCCCCCGCTGCTTCGGCAGTCACCCGCGCCGGCGACATATATTGCCTGGCCTGGCGCAACTCATAGGGACCGAAACTGGCACGCGTCTTCTCGAGCGCCGTGCGCAACACCTCCCAGTCATACAGGTAGCGGCTGTCATGCTCGGACTCGGGGCGAGGGTATACAACCTCCCGCGGCGCCTTTGCAGGATTTGCAGCCACCGCCTGCATCATCAACAGGCCCAGGAACAGCAGGCTGAAAAACATGGTGCAACCCTTAACGTGGCGCACTTAAGGTGCGCGCAATCCAGGTGGCGGGAACCACCTCTTTACCATCGCCGCGGCCCTGGTTCATGATAAGCGGGTTGACTGCGCGATTATGCGTATCGACACCCGGTTCAAAAGAATTGAACAGCGCAGCTCCCGAGGACATGCGCAGCAGGTCTTCGACCGTGTCATCGGCAAATGCACTGTCCTTGAAATCAGGAAAAACTGCCGAAATGCGTTCGTCCAGCGCCAGCTTGCCCTCCTTGATGGCGACGCCCACCAGCAAGGCCAGTATTGTTTTCGACATCGAGGCAGACAGCAGGCCATCGCCTGGCTTGCGTCCCTGCAGATAGCGCTCGAAGACTATCTGGTCGTCTTTGAGGACTGGAAAACCTGTGGTGCAAAACTTCGTCAAATACTGTTCGAGCGAATAAGTGTTCGGATCGTCGCGCAGCTTGTAACTAACCTCGCCTAGCGCCACGCCATGCCTCAGCGGAAATGGCGCCGGGGCTGCATTAGCCGTGTTGTGAGGATTACGGTTCTGCGGATTGAGGAAACCCTCGGAACAATCATCCCTTGCCCACGCCTGGGAACTGCAGGCGAAGCCGATCATCATGGCCAGCATGCCAAGGACGTGGTTTCTAGTCTCTTTCATGTCGCTGAGCTTAACCCGAAACAAAGAAACTTGACTAGAATAGCATTCTAGAACAGTATTCTAGTCATGACACAAGTCGACCGAAAATCCGCCATCCTGTCCGCCGCCCTCGCCGTATTCTGCGAAAAAGGGATCGAGGCGACCTCGATCGAAGACATCCGCCAGCGTAGCCAGGCGTCGGTGGGAAGCATCTATCACCATTTCGGTAATAAGGAAGGCATCGCCGCCGCCCTGTTCGCGCAGGGGCTGGACAGCTACTGGCAGCAGATCAAGGAAAACGTG
Source organism: Massilia eburnea (assembly GCF_050709955.1). Lineage (GTDB taxonomy): Bacteria > Pseudomonadota > Gammaproteobacteria > Burkholderiales > Burkholderiaceae_D > Rugamonas > Rugamonas eburnea_A. The sequence continues at coordinate 90,997 of NZ_JBNZFX010000029.1, read as the reverse complement.
GCCCAAGCCGGCAACGCCGAATTCGCCATCCACGCGATTGTCAGCACCCACCTGAATTGGGTCGTGGAGCAGCCCGACATGGCGCGCTTCCTGTTCGCGCGCCGCCAGGCCGTCAGCGCCGAGCATGACGACGCCATCCGCCAGCGCACTGCGGCGCATTTCAAGGAAGTCTTCGAAAAACTGAAGCCCTGGTTCAAGCAAGGCATATTGCGCCGGCTGCCGCTCGAACTTTATGGCCCCCCTGCTGCTCGGCCCCTCGCAGGAACTGGCGCGCAACTGGCTGGGTGGACGCATCGCTTTCAACCCGCTTAGCGCCATCGATGAATTGAGCAGCGCCGCCTGGCGCACACTCGCCACCAATCCGGCCCACACCGGCATCTCATACGGAGGGTCAAAACCATGAGCGCCACCCGCTTCACACTGCAAATCCAGGACAGCCAGCAACTTGTAGCCTATCGCCACGAGCCTTCGCACCCGCCACGAGCCCAGGTAGTGATAGCGCCCGGGATGGCAATTCCCCAAGGCTTCTACGCTACTTTCGCCGCATTCCTGGCAAGCCTGGGCTACCGCGTGTGGACTTTCGATTATCGCGGCATGGGCGAATCGCGCGAGGGTCCGCTGCGCCGCTGCAAAGCCGACATCACCACCTGGATTGCCGTCGATCTCGAATCAATGGTGCAGCACGCCACGCTGCAGGATGCCGCGCTGCCGCTGTTCTTGCTCGGCCACAGCCTGGGCGGCCAAACCGCGCCGCTGCTGCCATCCATTCACAAGGTGGCGGGCTTGATCATTATTGCCGTTGGCAGCGGCGCCACACGCCACAACCATCCGCGCGTCCAGCGTACCGCACCGCTGTTGTGGTACGTTCTGACGCCTCTGCTATGCAGGCTGCTCGGCTACTTCCCCGGCAAGCGTCTTGGCATCCTTGGCGACATTCCACGCGGCGCAATGATGCAGTGGCGCCGCTGGTGCCTCACGCCGGACTACCTGCTCACCGGAGAACCGGGTGCGCGCGAAGCGTATGCCAGCGCCAGCTTCCCGGTGCTCGGCCTCACCTTCAGCGACGACGAACTGCTGCGCGAATCAGGCTCGCGCATGCTGCATCAGGCCTACACCAACGCCAAGGTCGACTACCGGGTCCTCAACCCCGGCACCTTCAACCAGGAACGCATCGGCCACTTCGGCTTCTTCCGCTCGCACCAGGAAAGAGTACTGTGGCCGCTGGTCGGCGAGTGGCTCGACCAGCATTGCTGATTACCGCGCCAGCACGCCCGCCAAGATCGCTTCCATGGCGCATTCAAGCGCCGTGCGGACATGCTTGATCTTGTCCGCACCAGTCATCTTGTTGAAGGTGTCCATGCCCGAAGAATCGGCCGATGGGTGCGCAATGACAAAGGACTGCTTTGCGGTCCCTTCGCCAACCACTTTCAAGGATTCCGCCTCCACCAGGCGTACTCGCACATAAGCGAACGGCGCAACCATGCCACGCGACCGGGTGTCGTCGCGGCGATTGAGGGTCTCGATCATGTCGTCGACATAGAAGCCGAGCCCCTCAAGCGCGCCGCTTCCTACCGTCGCGTCGACCAGCTTGATCGCAGCGACGCCACGGAATTTGCTGATGACGATGGCATGGCTCACGCCCTGCTCTTTCAACAGGGTCTTCAGGTACTCGCGGTCGTCCACATGCTGCTCGGGATGTTCGAACAAGTCGTTCTGGGCGCTGTACAGGCCCTTGTCCTGCGTCGTCATCAGGTTCAGCTTCGCATCCGGCAGCAGTTTAAGCAGCGACGAGCGCGCCGCAATGATCGCCACCTGATCAAACACAGGGTCGTCAATCGGACGCACTTCGACCGGTGCACTGTCGGTCCGGCTTCCAACCTGATGCCGCTGCACATGCAGCGCTAAGCTGTTGCCGGCCAAGGAAAGTACGGCAACGCTGCGAATTGAGGTATCTGCCTGCGCGTTCAGGCTCGCAAACACTAACAGGACAGAGAGGACAGCTTTGGCAACGGACATTCCTGGAACCCCATCTTAATTTCTAATATTGCAACATTATATTCGCTACCATGAAGCATCAGGTTGCAATGAACCCACAACATAAAGACGCCAGCGTCCGCACTCTTACTGCGGACTGATGCGAGTTGCCAATTTGGTAAAATCCGACGCATGAATCCCTCTCCCATCAGCTACTCTGTTGAAGCAGTCGTCGGCGTCGACGAATTCCGCCATCTTTTGATGGCATCTGGATTGGGGCGCCGCCGCCCGGTGGACGACACCGCGCGCCTGGGTGCGATGCTGGCCAACGCTAACCTGATCCTGACAGCGCGCATGAATGGGAAACTGGTCGGTATCGCGCGTGCCATGACGGACTTTTCGTTTGCCTGCTACCTGTCCGACCTTGCGGTCAGCGACGAGGTGCAAGGACAAGGTATCGGTATGCGCCTGATCGAAGAAATGCGCGCGCACCTCGGTCCGACCGTCAGTCTCATACTCAGTTCAGTGCCTGAAGCGGTGCCCTTCTACCAGCGCATCGGCATGGCAGCACTGCCCGACTGTTTTTGGTATCGGCGCGAGTTCTAGGCAAGTGAGGACTCGATCAGCAAACAAAAGGAAAATCACATGATTGAGAAAAAATTCGCCGCCGACGGCGTCTCATCCCCACCTGCCGACGGCCTCACCACGGCCCACTATGCGCAAATAAGCTGCCCCTGAAACGCAAAAGGCCCAACCGGTTAGGGCTGGACTTTTCTATAATCTGGCTCCCCGACTTGGATTCGAACCAGGGACCTGCGGATTTACAGTTCGGCGTTCCAAGCGGGCATTCGGCGAGGCCACCATGGCACTCTAAATTGGTCCCTTTGGGGACATCGCAGCAGCAGAGGCAGGCGGACTATAGTCGCGTGAGATTCCTTGTATTTTCCAACTTAGCAAGAACGATATCCTCTTGGCCACAGGCTGACGTCGCCAAAAGCGTCCGTTTTCTTATCGCACGATGACATGCTATATTGCCAAAATTCGTCGTGTAGAGTCCATCGTGGTCACAGCTGCCTCATCGTTTCTCGCCGAAATCATAGTCCCGCTGGTTTCGTTCGCTTTGGAGATGTGCATATACATTCTTCTTGCGAGCGCTCGACCCTGGCGATATCTTTTTTCATCAACCTTTCGCGCCAAAGTAAATGCGGAGCATGCCAGCAAAATTCCCGTAATCAAATGGTGGCATTTGCTATGGGGTAGTGCTCTGCTCATTGCTAGCGCCTCACTGATCGTCGGCTTTGTTTTGCTCTGGTCCCATACAAGATCAGATTCAAAACCACCATCTACTCTCCGCCAGCAAGCCATTGAAAAAGCCGAGCAGGCCGCGCTTAAGAAAATTAAAGAACGTTATGACAAGTCCAATTAGTCTCTTGCTTGGCAATGACCCTGCACGGCCAGTTGCAGCCATTCGTTAAATAGATGTGCACATTTTCTTGAGGACGTTAAATGTTTGAATCTTCTGATAATGCAGGCTGGACACTTGCCGAGGGGCATACTGGAGAGTATCCGTTCTTCGTTCGGCGCAGACAGTTCCCTCAGCCCACCGCCCGCAATGAGTACCCGACGCGGCTCAATGTTTTCTGGTCCTTGAGCTCGCCGGACGACAATGGCTTTCCAAGTTCGGATGAAGCCGCCTGTCTTGAAACATTCGAGAATCGACTTGTTGCGGCCGTAGAAAAAGACGAATCCGCCTGGCTTGTTGCAGTTATTACCGGAAGATCCGAGCGAGAGTTCGTTTTCTATCTTCAGCAGCCAAAGCTGTTTTTGCAGCGGTTGACAGATATGCCGCAGGAGCAGGAGCGCTATCCATTGGAGATTCACTCCCAGGACGATCCTGATTGGTCATACTACGATGACTTGGCTCCCGCTGAGCATTAATCTTAGCAGGGGAGGCGGTCGGAATCGGCTGCCAAGAGCGGCCGCTTTTCAAAATCATCTGTTAGCCTTGCAATGAACGACATTCTCGCTGCACATAAAAATAGCTCGCGGCATCGCGCTGAAATAATCGGTAGTAGCCGATGCGGGTGCTTTCATTGCCTCGCGAACTTTAGTCCGAGTGAAATTCGAGACTGGGTTGATTGGCCGGAAGGCACGCCGCCTGAGCTGGATCTTGATGCCGGGACGACAGCATTGTGCCCAAACTGCGGGATCGACTCGGTGATTGGGTCCAGTTCTGGATTTCCTGTGACGACCGAGTTCCTTAGTCAAATGCGAAAACATTGGTTTGAAGATTGATCAGGCTCTGGTCAAATTGGGCCACTAGCGGACGCCTATCAGGATAGACGTTGATCCGTGCGAGATCCATGGAGAGGCCGAACATATGGCGCTATTGGAGTTTATTGCAGGGGCATCGAATGCTGTTGGTGTCAGCGCGACCACTACCCCAGAAGGCTCCCAAGGCTCGCCATTTTTGACGTTTGACATACAGGAGCAGATCTGGAAAAACACAGGTTAGTGCCGGCCTTTAGCACCGACCCATACGAATCGATATAAGTTTCTTTGAAGTCCCCCACCATGAAAATATTGTCGCGTGTCTCCGACGCGCAAGCTCAAGCCATTCATCGGCAATTTCCGCTCTTGGAAAAAGTATTGGGAAGAGATTCCGATGGCGGAATGAAAAAGGTCGCAATTTCCATCTTTGATCATTGGCTCCGTGATGAATCAGAGTGGCATTTGATGGATTGCTTTAATGGCCCGGAGCGAGTCAATCGCGACCGAAAGTTGGAGAATCATTGGGCAGCAGTTTTTGATACTACTCCGGCTTTCACGGTTCGGTATCGAGGACGCTGGCCAAACAAAGCTAAATTGGTTCTGAAGCGCTACACGTCTCGAGATGGCTTGATCAAACATTCAAAGTTCAATGCGAGAAAGTCTCCCTCGCAGTTCCTGATTCTACCGGAACTTGGTTGTATATACGCTGCAGGTTGGGATGACACAAACATCTTGTATTTCATAACCAGGGAAGGTGCCCAGCCCGTCTTTGATGCGGCGACTAGATCTGGGCTGTTTTTACTGAATTACGAATCTTAGAAATCTTCGAGCTTCAGCAAAGGGGCGGATGCGTCGGCGAGGTGAGCGCGTACAATCGGCCAGACGCTACCGATCCAAAGGAAGTCAACGATGCGTTACATCGACGTAATGTGGTTGCACCACGACCCGAAATACCCGATCCGCCTTGTATCAGAAATTGATTCTGATGACTATGAGATACGGAAGCTGGAGTTTTTCCAAGATGGCAGTGTAGGCTTTGCGTGTGCGACCGCATCTCAACTTGGCGTCGAGCTAGGCATTGTTCCTGTTCCGTCGATTAGTGAAATAGTCGGTTTGGAAGACTTCGAGGGCAAGGAAATATCTCAGGCCGACTTCGATGCACTATGGACTGCCATTGTTGAGTAGTCACTCTATAGCGCGCCGTTACCGGCCATTAGCAGCCGCCCTGTTATATTGCCAACTTGCGATATATAACACGTTAGATTCTCATGTCACTGTCTGTTGATGCATTCTACGTTGACGTCACGGGCAACGAACATAGCTTGGAACTGGAATCGAATCTCGCTGGCTTTGAATCGGCGCGTCGTGATTTTTACGGAGCGACGCGAAATGAATTTGGTCTAGAGTTGTTACCTCAATTGGATGGTTGCGCCATGCTGGATGTGCGCGGATCCGACCTCTGCATGTTGTTGATTGAGATCGAGAAGTTGTTGTCGACTCTTTCTAGCAATGAATTTGGCGAGTTCTGGCGCTTCAGGCTGAACAACATCAGGACAGCCGTTTTACTTGCGCAGTCCTTTGGCGATGCCGGCGGTGTATGTATTGGCTAAAACAAATCTTCCGCTCCAGCGGACGCGCTACGGCCGCCGATGCCCCGTTCCTCACGCCGCTGAGCAATAACAGCCTCTTGCTAAAAACCACTCCAAGAGTCCGATAGTCCCGATGTCTGGCTCAAGGGCTGAATCTGCAAAGCTGTCCCGCTGCGCCCACGAGGCCCCGCCCCATGGCTTCCCCATTCCCCACCACCAAGCCACCTCGTTATACACAAGTCCAACCTCACTGGCCAGTCGTCAAAAAATCCCGTTTACATTCAATAAGTTAGCGCAGCCCTTGTAAACGGCGCAGATATCGCGTTTACTCTCGTCTTTTGCATGGCGCACTCGGCAAGCAGATCGACCGCATGGACGGAAACGGAATTCAAGCAACTTGATCTGGGCGATGCGCGCCGGAATAAGCGAGCGAGGATATTAATGGAGCGATTGGCGGCTGAGCCGACAGCAAGTGTACCGAAAGCCTGCAACGGCTGGGGTGAAACGGTGGCGGCATACCGTTTTTTCGACAATGAGGGCGTAGACTGGCGCGCGATCCTCGCGCCACATTGGCAGCAAACCCAGGAGCGCATGGGCCAGCAGCAAACCGTGCTGTGCTTGCAAGATACGACGGAGCTCGATTTCAACGGACAACAGGCAAGCGGCCTGGGGCCGCTCTCCTACGAAGCCCAGCGCGGCATGTATCTGCATCCGACTTATGCCGTGACTCCCCAGCGCGAACCACTGGGCATACTCGATTGCTGGATGTGGGCCCGCGAGAAAAAAGATGCATCGGGGTTGCGCGGCGGCCCCAAGGAAAGCCTGCGCTGGATCGAAGGCTATGACCGGCTGGCCGAACTGGCGCCGCAACTGCCGAACACACGCTTGGTGTATGTGGCCGACCGTGAAGCGGACATGCTGCCGCTGATGATGCGCGCCCAGGCACTGCACACCCCTGTCGATTGGCTGGTGCGTGCAGCCCACAATCGCTGCCTGCCTGATGGGGATAAATTGTGGCAGCAAACCTGTACTGGCGAACCGATCGGGCAAATCGAGTTTGCCATGCCCGCCCGGCATGGCGTGAAGGCGCGCACGGTGCGGCAGCACTTATGGGTACGGCATATCGAACTGCCAGCAGGCAAAGGAAACCAGGTCAGCGCCACATGCCTCATCGCCCGCGAATACGACGCACCGAGCGGCGCCAAGCCAATCGAATGGCGGCTGCTGACTAACCGCAACGCCGAAACGGCCGCGGCCGTGGTCGAACTGATTGATTGGTACCGTGCACGTTGGGAGATTGAGATCCTGTTCAATGTGCTGAAGAATGCCTGCCGGGTCGAGGCGCTGCAATTGGGTGCCATCGAGCGCATCGAACGCGCCCTGGCGCTGTATCTGGTGGTGGCCTGGCGGATCGCGCATTTGATGCGCCTGGGGCGCACTTGTCCTGATCTCGATGCCACCCTGTTCTTTGATCCGGACGAAATCGAGGCCGCCTATTTGCTACGCGAGAAAACGCCACCGCCTGCGCCTCGCCTGAACGAGGTCTTGCGCCAGATTGCTTGCCTCGGCGGCTTCCTGGCGCGCAAAGGCGATGGGGAGCCGGGTGTTAAAACCATCTGGCTGGGACTGCAGGATGTTTATGTCGCCGTCAAAACAATACGCCTACTGCGCCGACGTGAGCAGGCGAGTTGTGTATAACGAGGTGCCACCAAGCGCCTCACCACGGCCCACTATGCGTAAATAAACAGGCCCTGAAAAGCAAAAACCCAACCGGGTTAGGGCTGGGTTCTTGGCATGCTGCTGAATTCTGGCTCCCCGACCTGGACTCGAACCAGGGACCTGCGGATTAACAGTCCGTCGCTCTACCGACTGAGCTATCAGGGAAAAGAGGCCGAATTATATCGGCTCATTTTCCATTTGCCTAGTCCCGGCCATCATTTTTCTCCATGCGTCGGTCGCAGACCTCGACTTTCCACGAATCGGCCCACAGCGAATCCAGAATCTGATCGCCCAATTCGCGCCGCAGCTTGTGGTAAGTGTCCCGGTCATTGGCACGGCAAGCGAATGAAGCGAACTTGTTGCGGTTATGGACCTGGTCCGGATAGCGCCGCAGCATATCCTCAAAACCTGCCTTCATCAGCTTCCAATCCGGATCACCAGGCCGCCCGAAGCCAACTGCATCCTCGCAATTGCAGTCCCTGATCCAGAACAGGCGAGCATACAAGGCGCTGCCCTCGTCCCGCTGCGACAGGCTGACCGCCCGGCGCGAAAAGCGTTCGTATTCACCCGGCTCCCCTCCCCATTTGGGCTCTTTGGAGCGAGACATCGCAAAGTGAACTTGCTGTGAGGCCGGGAAGGCTTTGACCGCCTCCTCATAAGCGCCATTCAGCCGGGCTCGTGGCGCACTTGAATCGATCATGACCTCGATATTCAAGCTATGCCATAAAGGGCAATTGCCTGCGACCGCCTTGATTTCCGCCAATCGCGCCGAAGCCTTGGCCAGGCGTTCACGGAACAGGTCCCAGGCTTCCGGCGGCACGCTCTGGGCATACCCGCCGCCACGGCCGTGCCATGCGTAGGCATGCCAGTACATGGTTTCAATCAGGGCCTGCGCTGGCGAGTCAGGCGCTTTGGAGCGCCACTCGCGCAGCAAAGCGCCCAGGCCATTCCAGTCCTTCAAAGTGCCAATCAGGGTCACAAAGGTCCGTGAGAACACCATCAACTCAGGCTGCCCGTCCGGCAAGCGAGTGTCCTCCGCGCATAAGGCCAGAAGGACCTGGTCGAGTCGCTGGTAATCGCGCTGATGCCACATCGCCTTCAGCGGCATGCCCCGTAGCCAGATGATGGTATCCATCTCGCAGTTTTTGGCAACCACGTCGTCCCTGCATGGCGCGTTCATTGGGATGCCCGGCAAATCCGGTTTCGGCAATAGTGATTTTTGTTGTGCGGGGGCGGCGCTACAGGCCAGGTTGACGGCACACAGTGCTGCAATCGAAAAAAGGCTGGCGAACAGATTCATCTGGCGGCTCCTTGCGATGGCGTTCGGCCAGATTAAACTATCTCATCCTTTTCGAAAACAAAAAAAGCGGCCCGCAGGCCGCTTTCAAGGCGAGAGCCGCACGCTTGCGCGGCGCCCTCACCCCAGGATCAGAACGAACCTTTGAACTGCACGCCAAACTGACGTGGCTCGTTGACGAAGCCGGTCAGGTTGTTGAAGTCGATGGCGCCGGTGATGCGGCGCTGGTCGGTGATGTTGCGTGCGAAGGCTGCGACTTCGTACTTGCCGCCGGCCCAGTTGTAGCCTACGCGCAGGCCGCCTTCGGTCAGCGGAGCGCCGGTGAATTCAACTGCTTCGTACAGGAAGAAGTTCACCTTCGAACGGTAGGACCAGTCGGTCACGACGAACAGGTTGCCTTCTGCCAGCGGGTAGTTGTAGCGGGCGTTCAGGTTGATGATCCACTTCGGAGCCTGTGGCAGCGCGTTGCCGTCGATGACCACGCGGCCGGACGAGTTGACCGGGTCCAGGATGGTGCACTGCGCGCACTTGTTCACGGACAGCGATGGGTCGCGGATCTCGGTGAAGTTGTACGAAGCGCTGGCGGACATCTTGAAGTCGTTGGTGATGAAGCCTTCGATCTCGCCTTCGATGCCGCGGCCCTTGGTCTTGGCAGCGTTAATCAGCTTGGTGACGTTGGTGTTACCGCCCACCACGGTCAGCTGCTGGTTCTTCACGTCGTAGTCGTACACGCTCAGGGAAGCGCGTGCGCGGCGGTTCCACAGGTCGGCCTTCACGCCGGCTTCGATCGAAGTGATGGTTTCGGCGTCAGCCACGGTGATCGGCACCGAGGTCGAAGCAGCAGCGATCGATGGCGCGCGGAAGCCGGTGGCGTAGCGGGCGTACACGCTGACGTCGTTGTTCAGCTTATAGGTGCCGCTCAGGTCCCAGTTGAACTTGTCCTTGGACTCGGAAACCGACTTGGGACCAACCAGCACGGTGCCGCTGGTTTCCAGGGTGTCGAAGTCCTTCTTGTCTTCGGTGTAGCGCAGGCCGCCGCGTACGGTGAACGCGTCGGTCACGGCGTAGTTCACGGAACCGAACATCGCCCAGGCTTCGTTCTTCTGCTGCGACTTCACGCGCGAGGTGCGGTCGCCGGCAACGTTGAAGTTATCCTGGCCTGCCACTGCCTTCTCGTCGAAGTAGTACACGCCTGCCTGCCAGTTCATCGGGCCGGTGTACTTGGACTCTACGCGGAACTCTTGCGAGTACTGCTTGATGTCCGGTACGAAGGCGCCGGTCGCAACCTGGAACGGCACGGCTGGTGCGTTGGTCGGGTTGCCGCCGTCGATGTCGCCGCGCGAGTTGTAGCGGGCCACGGTCTCGTAACCGGTGATCGAGTACAGCTTGTGCGCGCCCAGGTCCCAGCTCATGCGCACATTGGCGCCCTGGGTCTTCAGTTCCTGGTCTTCACGGCCGTTGATGGCGATCTTTTCCGGATCGAAGCCGTCGGCGAAGGTGTTGGAACCCTTCTTGATGATGTTGGCGCGGAACAGGCGCGAGCTGCCGGTGGTCTGGCGCTGGTGCACGTTGAACAGGGCGTTGAACACGCTGTTCGGCTGGTACAGCACCTGCACGCGTTCTGCGTGTTCGTTGTAGCCTTCCAGCGCGTCTTTCTCGCCGGTGAAGGTGTTGTCGACGAAGTCGTCGCGGTGCTGGCGCAGGGTCGATACGCGCAGGGCCCACTCTTTCGACAGCGGCACGTTGGCGGCTGCTTCCACGTTGACGGTGGCGTCGCTTGCGTAGGAAACGTTGTAGAAGCCGTCCACGCCGCGCAGGTTTGGCTTGGCCGATTCGAACTTGACCACGCCGGCCGGGGTGTTACGGCCGAACAGGGTGCCTTGTGGGCCACGCAGCACTTCCACGTTGGCCAGGTCGAACATCGGGAAACCCTTCAGGATCGGGTTTTCCTGCACCACGTCGTCATAAATCAGCGAAACCGGCTGCGAGGCGAACACGGCGAAGTCGGCGTTACCGTAGCCGCGGATGTAGAAGCGCGGGAATACACGGCCGGTCGACGATTCAACGTTCAGCGATGGAGTCTTGCCTGCCAGGACGCGGATATCCTGGCCACTGGACAACAGGATGTCCAGCTTCTCGGCCTTGAACGCGGACACGGACACCGGCACGTCGCGGATATTCTCGGCGCGGCGCTGCGCGGTAACGGTCACTACTTCCATTTGGCCGGATGGGGCCTGGGTTGCTTCCTGGGCCATGGCGGCCATCTGCACGGTAGCGAGGCTTACCAGCACGTGCATCTTGGACAACTTCATCATGTTCTTTCCTTGTGGGCGGTTTGATGGATGTCCCCTATTCTCCCCACAGGTTGCGGTCTGCTGCCGCAAAATAGCGCGCATTATATACCCACTATAAGATTCAAGCACTATTCCTTGATCGTCAGTGTGCTACCAGTGACGCCCGCATAAAACACCACCAGCCTGACCGGCCCATTGCCCACGTTGCGGCCGTTATGCAGGGTATTCACGACTTCGGCTAGCGCCTGCCCGGCCACCACACGCTTGACAGTACCGTCTTTCAGGCTCACTTCCAGCTCGCCCTCCAGGACGTAACCGAACGACGGCAGCGGATGCAGGTGCCATCCGGTTTCGCCGCCAGGTGCAATTTCGACCAGCAACGCTGTGACCTCCGCCTGCCCGTTCGGGTAGGCCAGCGCAGCGCCATTCCAGCTGGACGGCGACTGCAACAGCTTGGTGACTTTGACGGAAGCGGACTGCTCCAGCGCAAAGGCAGGCTGGGCAGCGAAGATGGCGAGCACGGCAACGACGGCTGCGAAGTTTTTCATGGCTGTCTCCGGTTGGTATATGCCACATGATAGATGCAGGTCAAAGCCCGATCAAATGGGCCTCCTAGACTGGCTTGATCCCCGCAACAAAAGGGGCTTTCCGAAATTGCCAGGAGACTTCATGATGAAGAACTTTCCGCAAGAAATGAGCCATGCTTCGGGCGCTTCGCTGGCGCTCGATACCACCCGTCTTCTCATCGCGCTCAAACAGCCGAAAGAACGCAGCGCGGTCGAACAATTCCTGCACAGCGTGGACCTGTTCCTGGAAGATGAGGCGGACGAAGGCATGGTGCCGGGTGAACGCGTCAACCACACCAAGACCCGCTACTTCGTGCAAGCGCGCCGGCCGCTCGATGACGGCCGCCTCGCCAAGATCGAAGAAGCCGGCGCCCAGTTGGGGATCGACTGGATCGGCCCCGTCTACCGCCAGGCCGGCCAGCGCGGCCGGCGCGCCCTGATGTCGCCCCTGCCCCATGTGGCCCTGGTCAAGCTGCGCCAGCGCGATACCGGCTTCAAGCTGCCCGAAGGCCCGGGCGCCAAGGGCGCAGCCGAACCGGCGATCCAGGAAATCACGGAGAAAACGCGTTACCTGAACGGCCACCATTACCTCCAGATCAGCAACGTCAAAGAGATCAACGCCTACCAGTTGCGCGAGCGCCTGCGGCAGATCCCCAACGCGCCCATCTCCGACTTCCAGTTCGAGACCATGCCGCTGCTGACACCGACCTCGATCGCTCCCAACGACACCCTGTTCCCGCAGCAGTGGGACATGACGCGCATCGAAGCGGGCGGCCCCGGCACCACCGGCTGGGACATCACCACCGGCGCAGCCACCACCGTGGTCTGCGTGCTCGATGAAGGCTGCGACCTGACCCACCCCGACCTGCGCTTCGCCGCACCCGGCATCAACCTCGGCACCATGAGCGGCGACGGTTCGCCCACCGGCAACCACGGCACTGCCTGCGCCGGCATCGTGGCCGCCACCTATAACAACGGCACCGGCGTCACGGGCGTGGCGGGCGATGCGCGCATCCTGCCGGTCGCATTTGACGCCTGGACCGACGTCGAAGTAGCGGCCGGCATCAATTACGCCTCCGCCAACGGCGCCAGCATCATCAGGATGAGCTTCGGCTGGAACGGCTGGAGCCCGGCCATCATCGACCCCGCCATCCAGAGCGCTTTCAACAACGACCTGGTGATGTGCGTCGCCACCCACAACTACAACGGCCCGATCACCTACCCCGCCACCAACCCGCTGGTGATTGCCGTCGGCGCCTCGGATGAAGTCGACAACCGCAAGACGCCGGCCAGCCCGGACGGCGAGCCATGGGGCTCCAACTTCGGCCCGCAGATCTCGGTGGTATCGCCCGGCGTCCACATCCCCACCACCGACCGCCAGGGCGCGCCAGGCTACAACGCCACCGACTATGACCTGGTGTTCAACGGCACCTCCTCCGCCACGCCGCACGTGGCCGGCTTGGCAGCCCTGATCCGCAGCGTCTACCCGATGCTGGACAACGCACAGGTACGCGCCCATATCGAACGCACCGCGCAGAAAGTGGGCGCGGTGGCCTATGCCGACACGGCCGGCAAGTCGAACGGCAGCTGGAACCAGGAAATGGGCTATGGCCGCATCAACGTCTTCCGCGCCCTCGACGAAGCCGACGTGATGATCAAGGACGCCCCGGCCGACACAGCGGCAGTGAGCCTTTCACCGGCGGGAACTTCTGGGACTTTTCAGACATTGTGGTGCGCATCAACGACGACAATGTCTTCGTGCCCAGCGACCCGCTGCAGTCAAAGAATGTCGAGCGTGGACAGGCCAACTACATCTATGTACGCGTTACCAACAACGGCGCACGCGATGCGCGCAACGTCTCTGTCAGCACCCGCATCACGCCCTTTGTCGGGCTGCAATTCGTTTACCCGCCCGACTGGACCCAGGTCGACGGCATGCACGTCAGTCCCACCGGCATCACCACCAGCTTTGCCAGCGTGCCGGCCGGCAGCACCGTCATGGCCAAGTTCCGCATCGAAGCGGCGCAAACGGAAGACCTGTACGGCTGGCAGGAAAACCACCCATGGCATCCTTGCCTGCTGGCCGTCGTCAACTCCGACAACGACTACGCCTTCGCCACGGCGCCACTGACCGGCGACCCGATCAGCGCCCGCCGCAACAACCTCGCGCAGCGCAACCTGTCGGTGATCGACGTGCTGGCCGGCGCCCGCGCCGCCTTCCCCTTCGTGGCCGGCAGCCGCTACAACCGCGAAGCGCGCATGACTCTCGTGATCGACCGCAGCCACCTGCCGGAAACCATGCCGCTGACCTTGTCGCTGGATGAAGATGGTTCAGCCTTCCCCGCCATCGATTTCGACAACCAGGTCGATCCGGTTCCCGGCCAGACCCCTTGCGATGAAGGCATGCAGAAGGATTGCGGCCTGGTCTTCCTGCAGGACACCCGCGTCAAGACCCGCTTCGCCTGCTGCTGCGGCATCCTGACGCTGGCGAAAGGCTCGCATTTCGATTGCCTGCTGCATCGCACGCTCGGCAATGTGACGGTGGAAGGTGGGGATGTGGTGCTGCGCAACGGCAAACGCTACGTCGAAATCCGGCAGCCGGTGGTCAAGGTCACCATGGACAAAGACCCGGCCATGATGTATCCGCTGGCGCTGCAGACCAGCATTCCTTCAGCGTCCGCCGAAGGAAGCCAGTACCAGGTCAATGTGGCCCAACTGAATGAACAGGGCACGCCGGTGGGCGGCGCATCCATGGTCTACCACGTGGGCTAGGCAGCCCGGCGGCAGGGGAAGCGTGGAATCAGGCCAGCGCTTCCTTTGCCGCTTCTTCAGGCGTCATGCCGTCATAGAACAGGTCCGTGAACCATTCGACCTGCTCTTCGATATGGTCCTGGGCCTGCTCTACCGTCGCACCGCCCTTGACCAGGAAACCTTCTACCTCGATGCACCAATGGATCAGTTCCAGGGTTTCCGGATCGAGTTCTTCTTTCTTTTTTGCCATGTCATTCTCCCGCGCAAAGCAAAAAAGCCCAACCGAATGGCTGGGCTTTTCAGTACGCAATATTCTACTGCTTTTCCGCCTCGCCGTTGTAACTCGGCCAGCGGACGCCTACTGCCCGACGCAGATGATCTTGGTCGCGTACTCGTTGGCTCCCGACTTTTTCTTGGCAGCCCATGCCATCGCCTCCTGCGCCTGGGCCAGGGTCAAAACCGAAGCCTTTTCCTTGTTCTTGATGAAGGAGACGCCTTCAAAGACGCCCTCTTTGCTGCGCATGACACGCGCGAAGACCGGCGGCTTGCCCGGTTCACTGATTTTATTTTGTTGAACCAGATATCGTTGATCGTTGTTTTCCATTGCGCACCTCGCAAAGCAAAAAGCCCAACCGGTTAAGGCTGGGCTTTTCAGTCATTCTGGCTCCCCGACCTGGACTCGAACCAGGGACCTGCGGATTAACAGTCCGTCGCTCTACCGACTGAGCTATCAGGGAAAAGAGGCAATATTATAACTGCCGTTTCGGCTTTTGCAAAGCCTATTTTAGATCACATGCCAAGTGACTTCAAAAGTTCGTCGGCATCGTCCGAGGAGATTGCCGGAGCCGGTGCCGTAGCGGCCTTATGGGCGGCCTGCTCGCGCTCCAGCAGCGCATCCGGGTCTTCGACTTCGGTCTTCTCGAAATCATGCAATTTAATAAACTCGGTGCGGTCGATCGCCAGCTCGAGGTAGAAGATGTTGTTACGCTCGGTGAAGAAGGACACGCGGCGCATCTCCGGACGGTCGAGCGGGGTGTCCACGCTCAGCGTTACCTGCTTGTTCAGCACCAGCATTTTCGGCTGGTTCTGGGTGATATTGGTATGCAGCTCGCCGCGCACCTTACCGGTGAAATCGCCGACGATCTGGTTCATCAGTTCGCCCATGATGTTCGCCACCTCGTCGGAGGTGAAGGAGCTGGCCAGCTCGGACTTCGGCATGCCCATGCTGAGCATGTAGCGCTCGTAGATCTCCATCGCCGCCTCGGCCGAGAAGTTCAGCACGACCAGGCCGGTAAAGCCGCCATCGAACAGCACGAAGCAGCCGATATCAGGTTTCAGGCCAACCTTGGTAATACGCTGCACCATGGCCGAGTAGGTAATCCGGCTTTGCGACGCCACGTTCAGCACGCGGGTGACCGACGAGCACAGCGTGGTCAGCAGGTCTTCGGTGCCATACACCACCCGCTCTTCTTTTGTAATCATTCTTCAAATGCTCCGGATTAAATCTGATGGATAACTTGAAGAATAACTGATTCCACCCCAAAAGCAAAAAAGGTTATATGCAGCATGTCAACATTTGGACTCATCTTTGCAATAAACGCCGCCGCGATGCGCGGCGGCGCCCCGATTACTGGGCCAGGTTGGTACGCGCGCCCGCCGTGGCGATCGCCTTGGCCTTTGCATTGGCGCCCGCAATTGGCGTGTAGGAATAGCCGGTCGGGCCGTAAGACTGGGTACTGCCCACCTCGTTATACACAAGTCCAACCTCACTGGCCAGTCGTCAAAAAATCCCGTTTACATTCAATAAGTTAGCGCAGCCCTTGTAAACGGCGCAGATATCGCGTTTACTCTCGTCTTTTGCATGGCGCACTCGGCAAGCAGATCGACCGCATGGACGGAAACGGAATTCAAGCAACTTGATCTGGGCGATGCGCGCCGGAATAAGCGAGCGAGGATATTAATGGAGCGATTGGCGGCTGAGCCGACAGCAAGTGTACCGAAAGCCTGCAACGGCTGGGGTGAAACGGTGGCGGCATACCGTTTTTTCGACAATGAGGGCGTAGACTGGCGCGCGATCCTCGCGCCACATTGGCAGCAAACCCAGGAGCGCATGGGCCAGCAGCAAACCGTGCTGTGCTTGCAAGATACGACGGAGCTCGATTTCAACGGACAACAGGCAAGCGGCCTGGGGCCGCTCTCCTACGAAGCCCAGCGCGGCATGTATCTGCATCCGACTTATGCCGTGACTCCCCAGCGCGAACCACTGGGCATACTCGATTGCTGGATGTGGGCCCGCGAGAAAAAAGATGCATCGGGGTTGCGCGGCGGCCCCAAGGAAAGCCTGCGCTGGATCGAAGGCTATGACCGGCTGGCCGAACTGGCGCCGCAACTGCCGAACACACGCTTGGTGTATGTGGCCGACCGTGAAGCGGACATGCTGCCGCTGATGATGCGCGCCCAGGCACTGCACACCCCTGTCGATTGGCTGGTGCGTGCAGCCCACAATCGCTGCCTGCCTGATGGGGATAAATTGTGGCAGCAAACCTGTACTGGCGAACCGATCGGGCAAATCGAGTTTGCCATGCCCGCCCGGCATGGCGTGAAGGCGCGCACGGTGCGGCAGCACTTATGGGTACGGCATATCGAACTGCCAGCAGGCAAAGGAAACCAGGTCAGCGCCACATGCCTCATCGCCCGCGAATACGACGCACCGAGCGGCGCCAAGCCAATCGAATGGCGGCTGCTGACTAACCGCAACGCCGAAACGGCCGCGGCCGTGGTCGAACTGATTGATTGGTACCGTGCACGTTGGGAGATTGAGATCCTGTTCAATGTGCTGAAGAATGCCTGCCGGGTCGAGGCGCTGCAATTGGGTGCCATCGAGCGCATCGAACGCGCCCTGGCGCTGTATCTGGTGGTGGCCTGGCGGATCGCGCATTTGATGCGCCTGGGGCGCACTTGTCCTGATCTCGATGCCACCCTGTTCTTTGATCCGGACGAAATCGAGGCCGCCTATTTGCTACGCGAGAAAACGCCACCGCCTGCGCCTCGCCTGAACGAGGTCTTGCGCCAGATTGCTTGCCTCGGCGGCTTCCTGGCGCGCAAAGGCGATGGGGAGCCGGGTGTTAAAACCATCTGGCTGGGACTGCAGGATGTTTATGTCGCCGTCAAAACAATACGCCTACTGCGCCGACGTGAGCAGGCGAGTTGTGTATAACGAGGTGGGTACTGCCCCAGTTGCTGGCATTGACTGCGCCGCTCGGGGTATCCCAGGTAATGCCGCTGCCCACATAGTTATCGCGCAGCTCCCAGTAGCCGATACGGCTGCTGTCGCGCGAGGTGACCGGGTTCTTCACGTTCTCGAAATAATTCCCCTCGATCAGCGAAATGCCATCCATGCGCACATTGATGCCGGACGTTTGTACATCATTGAAATAATTATTGAAGATGTGCGTCATGCCGAAACGCTGCAAAGGCAGGCGCGATTTGACGTGCTCGAAGCGGTTGTTGTGGTAGGTGGTGCGGGCATTGGCGTTCGCCGTATCGCTGTCGCTATAGCCGTTCAGCGCCACCTTCTGGTAGTTGTAGACGTGGTTGTACGACACCGTGATGTGGTGAGCGCCCTTCTTCATGTCGATGCCGCCATCGAACGAGGCGTCGCCCGCACCGGGACACGAAGTCAGCGAAGCGAAGATGGTGTTGTGGTCGATCCAGACATTGCTTGGCTGGCCCGACGACATGCCCTCGATCGAGATCGAATCGGCCGCCTCCCCGCCCTGCAGCAGGCCGATCATCATATTCTGCACGATGACGTTGTGCGCATTGCCGGCAATATGGATGCCGAAATTGGCACTCGAATCGCTGGCGCCGATCAGGGTGATATTGCTCTTGTTCTTGATTTCCAGCGTCTGCGCTGGCTTTTGCCACTGCGCGCACACATCGGTAATGGTGTTGTAGTCGAACTTGCCGGTGTACCTCAAAACCAGGCCGGAATTATCGGTATAGGCGTTGATCTTCGCCTGGGCATCGGCCAGCGTGGCCACATTGACCGGCGTCTTGCTCCCGCCTCCCGTCGTGGCGGCGCCATATCCAATCGGTCCAGCAACTGCAGACGTGGCTGCCGCGACGGCGGCCACCAGGAAGAGCACCTTCAGCTTTGTAACTTTCATGCGCTTGTCTCCTTTACTTTCTGGTTTGAGGAGCGCACAGGATGCAATCAATTCAATTGAGCGTCAATTGGCCAGACCGAAATACAACAATCGGACTTACCGCATATAGCTTTGGACTGACCAATATTCGAAAGCAATTAAGGTTAACAGTATGCTATCGTTGCCCAATGAGAAAAATCTTGATCGCCCTATTCCTGCTGGCCGCCATGCCAGCCAAAGCCGACCGTGCCGTCGAACTTGACCGCCTCGCCACGCGCTATCACGCCCTAGGCCAACTGGACGGATCGGTGCTGGTGGCCGACCGTGGCAGCGTGATTTACCACCGTGCCTTTGGCCTCGCCAACCGCGAATGGCAAATCCCGCACACCACGGACACAGCCTTCCGCGTGGCCTCGTTGACCAAGCAATTCACCGCCACCCTGGTCATGCAACTGGCCGAGCAGGGCAAGCTGCGACTGGACGACCGGATTGGAAAATTCGTTCCCGAACTGAGCCCCGAGATTGGTAATCGCGTCACCTTGCACCATTTGCTGAACCATACTTCCGGCATTGTCGACTACGCGAACTACCCGGGCTTCTGGTCCAACCGCCTTGGCGAAAAAGTACCCAAAGCCGACTTCCTTGCCATCATGAACCGCCCACTGGAATTCGAACCGGGAAGCCAGGGCCACTACAGCAGTTCCAACTACACTCTGCTCGGATGGGTCATCGAGAAGCAAACCGGCAAGACTTACAGCGAAGCCCTGGACAGCATGATCCTGCGCCCGGCAGGCATGCGGCGCACCGCGTACGACGCACCCGACCGCATCATGCCGCGCAAGGCTTCCGGCTATGTACGTGCGCTTGGCCAGTACCGCCCCGCCGATCCGCTATGGATTCCCAACATCGGCGCCGGCGGGGGCGTAGTGAGCACCACTGGCGACTTCCTCAAACTCGATCGCGCGCTGGCCGGCAATGCGCTGCTCACGCCGGAATCGAAACGCCAGATGTTCACCGCCTACGTCAAAGACGATGTCTGGGGCGACCTCGGATATGGCTACGGATGGCTGGTTGGCTCGCGCACGATTGCCGGCAAATCTCGCCTGGTGCACGAACATGGCGGCAACGGCAACGGCTTCCGCACGCTGGTCACACGCTATCCGGAAGACGGCAAGCTGGTCGTCATTTTCCTCAACGAAGGAAATGGCAACAAGGGGCCGGAGATCTACAAAATGCGCCGCGATTTCACCGACGTGCTGTATGGACAGGCCGTCACGCTCCCAAAGCCCAGCTTGCATGATTTGCTGGCGGCAGAGATTCACCGCGCCGGCGACGAGGCCGCGCTGGCCCATTTCGACGCCCTGCTTGCCCAAAGCAGCCAGCCGGAGAATGGCGACGGACTGAATCGGCTCGCTTACCAATATGCCGAAATGGGCCGCGCTTCCACCGGCATCGCGATCCTGCAACGCGCAACCGCCCTATTCCCGCGGGACGGCAACTTACATGATTCAATGGGAGAACTTTACCTGCTGCTTGGCAGCAATGGGAACGCCCGCGCCGCCTACCAGCGTGCCCTGGAACTAGACCCGGACAATGGCAACGCGAAAGAAATGCTGAAGAAGCTTGGACAATAATTTGTACTATGCACGCTATATTGGCGCTCGACGAAGGCGGCAACACGGCGCGCGTAACCGGCCAGCGGCTCCTGGTTGTGCTGCGCGTTGCAGGTAACCAGCTCCACGGTGGTTTGTTGGCAGGAGGGACAGCAACGGTCAGGAATTAATACTTTGCCTTGCAGGTGCGGAACTGGTTGTTCACCACATAGGAATTGGTCAGCGTCTTGTTGGTCTTGTTAACCGCCAGATTGATGAATTCATCGCCGCAGCGCGGCGCCAGCGGCACAAACTTGTTCTCTTTTGGCGAGTAGGCGTAGACAAGTGAAATCTCATACGTTCCCATGCCGTCATCGGCATGGGCAATGGCGAAGTCCGTGTACCCATCGAAGTTATAGTCATCGACCTTGATGCGCAACTTCTTCTCGGTTTCGACCGTAAAAGTTTCGGTCGCCTGCACACCCTGACCATCGAGGTTGAGCCCCACCGTCTGGCGCTTCACCGTCAATACGGCCCGCACTCCCTCGGCGGGAGAGAACTCGGTTCGGCCATCGGCCGCTTGAGCGCAGACATTTGCCGCACCAGCGGCGACAGTGATCGCCATCATGGCGGCAATTGTCTTCATCATTCCTGACCGGACTAGAGCTGTATCTTCAACGCACCGGTAGGCCGTGGCACGAGGTGAACCTCATTGCCTTTGACCTGCCAGTCAAGCATGAAGCGCCCAGCCGGCGGGAAGCGCAGGAAAATCATTCCGCCACGTTCCAGCATTTCCCTGACTTTGTCGGGTAAAGGTTGTGCAAGGCTGGCACAGCCGCCGGCATCTACCCGGCCATCGATCGTGATGTATTCGACGAAATCCACGCCCACTCCGCCCATGCTCCAATAGGAGCCCGGGAAAAACACTTTGGTCCCATCAGGCTTGAACTTCTCATTGAGATTGCAGGCCTTCAAATACACGGGAAGTTTCGGCAGGGTCCGGCCCAGCGCCTTTTCCTGCGCAAGGAATTTACGCCAGTTGTACTCGTCAACAAGTCCCTCAAGATCCCCGCTATCGTCCTCTTCTCGATGCAGCTCCTTGAGCCGTTTGATCCCCCGCCCGAGTACTTCGGTGTCTTGCTCATGCTGGAGCGA
This sequence comes from Massilia eburnea, assembly GCF_050709955.1. GTDB lineage: Bacteria > Pseudomonadota > Gammaproteobacteria > Burkholderiales > Burkholderiaceae_D > Rugamonas > Rugamonas eburnea_A. The sequence continues at coordinate 69,641 of NZ_JBNZFX010000029.1, read as the reverse complement.
TCCAAGCAGCACGCGGTACAACGCATCGCGCGCACCGGGATGCTCCAATGCGAGCGCACGTTCGTAATGCGCAATTGCAGCCTGCGGCGCGTCGGGATTCTCACGCTCCTCCAGTTTCCCGAGGTACTGATACGCCTGAGGAACATCGCCCTTTGCAGCTTGCTCGAAGGCTTTGCGGGCCTGCACGTAGTCCTCCTCGACATACAGTAATCCACCCCAGTTTGACCAAGCGCGCGCAGACCCCAACTTCATGGCCTTGTTCAGCCACGTTACTGTGCGCTCGCGCAATGCCGGCAAGTCCTTTTCCTTAAGCATGCCTTTCGTTTGCCCGACCCGCGTCCAGTCGTAGACCCGCAAGAACTGCGCTGCAGCGCTCTCGGCATGCTCGACGTCTTGCGAACGTTCAAAGGCCTGCCCGTAGTAGTCGCCAGACTTTTCTACCGCCTCTATTTTTTTCGCGAGTGGCCAGTCGTTACCGGACTCGGAAGGGTCGTAGGCACGGCCAAGGTTCCACAGCGTAGGCATGGCCAGGCCCTTCTCGAGCGCCTTCTGGAACTGCCTGATCGCCTCTTCCCGCTGTCCAGCGTCCAGGGCAATAACGCCCAGGTTGTGAACGGCACGGACCGACCCCAACCCTTCCGCTTTCTTGTAGTGGCTACGCGCAAGCTCACGGTTTTTCTCGACACCCCAGCCGAGGTCATACGATTTCCCGAGCAAAAACAGTGCGTCGGCATCGCCACGCTCGGCAGCCAGCTTGGCGTTCTTCTGGAACTCGCCGTATTTCTTCGCGAGGAGCGATTGCTCAAGTGCGGAAATGGGCACCTGTGCCAACGCCGAAGAAAAAGCGCAGCCCGAGAAAACTGCGCAAGCGATCAAACGACTAATGAGCCTCAACGCCATTCCAGTGCATATGGTCAAAAATGCATTTTATGCTATTTGGCAACGAATTAAGTTTTTCATCTAATAAATAAATTGCCATTTAGAAATTCTGACGGTTAGACTCCAGCCTCCTTAAGCCAACACCCTTTGTAAGCATGAAAAAGTTTGTATTCGCTATCACCACTATCCTCGCAACCATGGGCGCTGCCCAAGCCCAGACCCAGGCCGTTGAACATCCGCTGCGCTTCCTGGTTGGCTCCGGCCTTAGCTACGGTGGTGACACCCTGGTCACCGCCGAATACGAAAGCGGCTGGTCGCGTAACGTCAAAGCCGGCGGCCTGTTCTACTTCACTTTCGGCGCGAACTACCGCCTGGACCAAGATTTCTCGATCCAGGGCACGCTCAACTACCACGTTGACGACGCCAGCGCCAAAGACGGCAAACTCAAATTCGAGCGTTACCCGGTTGAAGTGCTGGGCTACTATCACATGAACGAAAACTGGCGCGTCGGTGCCGGCCTGCGCTACATCAAGAGCGCCAAGCTGAGCAGCGACGGCAATGCTCCGGACGTTGGCGGCAAATCCGACAGCACTGTGAGCGGCCTGGTGGAACTCGAGTACTTCTTCATCCCGCAAGTCGGCATGAAAATGCGCTACGTGAAGGAAACCTTCAAAGCTCCTGGCGCGCGTAGCGTGAATGCCGACCACTTCGGTATCTCCGGCAACTACTACTTCTGATAACCAGAAGCTGAGCTTTCCTCCAAATGAAAACGCCGACCCTAATGGTCGGCGTTTTTTGATATCCACCACCGCCGGCCGACTGACTCCGTGTGAACTCATGAAAATTCGTTCGGGCCTTGTGTCCGTACCGTTTAACGGTCAAGTGATCGATGTTTCGCTGAATGTTCGAGACCTCGGTGATGAACGCCACATCGGTGTCCTGGCTCAGAGGAATCTGGTCATTGGCCATCGAAAATTTTCGCGTGAAATTCGTATCGAGCTTGAGTTGAAAGGCATGACATCGGAAGAGACCGGAAGCCTTTATGACTAATCGGATTTTCTTGCCCAACCATTCCGTCAACCGGACGGCTTACGTCCAACGTAGAGCGCACCAGAACTCCTCCTGCGCCATTAGGAAGGCCACATGACTGCCAAGCACGAATCACTTCCGGCTAATGTTCTCCATGCCCTGCATCAGGGCAATACACTTGAGGCGGTCAAGCTCTTATGCGAGTCCACTGGCCTTGGGCTGAGGGAGTCCAAAGACGTCATTTGCGAGTATCGCCAAAGGCACCCGACGACACCTGTCGGAGCCGCCTCCTTCAACCAACTTCCCGCCTCGGTAGTCTCCGCATTGCAGCGCGGGGACAAGATGGAGGCAATTAGGCTTCTGCGAGAACAGACTGGTCTTGGGCTAAAGGAAGCTAAAGATGCGGTGGAGGGCGAATCTCAGGATACGTTCCAAGCAAATCACCACCTCCCAACAGCCGACACGCCAACTAGCAACCTTATTTGGTGGCTACCGGGCTTACTATTTGCTGGCTATATCACTTACTACTTTCTGCAAAGCCTTGGTTAAGCGACTCACCCGCATGCGCTCTAACAATTCATTCAGCCCGAAGCCGCTTCACGGCTCGGCTTAATTCAGGCGTTGAACGACCGGTTGAATCCGCAGGCGGAAACAGCCGGTTGCGCCAAAGCTAGGTTAAGCACAAGACTTTCACCATGGAGGGCTCCGTGGAGCGTGCCACCAGTTGAGCCTGCAACCTCCGTTTGCCATCGAAGCCCATCCGTCGGGCAACCTCATCCCTACTGCCCAAACGCCTCACCACGAGTCGCTATGCGCAAATAAACGGACCCGGAAAAGCAAAAAGCCCAACCGGTTAAGGCTGGGCTTTTCTATGTTCTGGCTCCCCGACCTGGACTCGAACCAGGGGACCTGCGGATTAACAGTCCGTCGCTCTACCGACTGAGCTATCAGGGATCATTCTCCGACCGCATTGCGATCAGAGAGCAGCATATTAAAGGACCTTGGCGATGGCGTCAACTACCACATCAATATTCTTCGAATTCAGCGCAGCCACGCAGATACGACCGGTGTCCACAGCGTAGATCGACTGTTCGCGCAGCTTGCCCACCTGCTCTTTGGTCAGGCCGGAGTACGAGAACATGCCAATCTGCTCACGCACGAAGTCGAAATCGTGGCCAGGCGCCTTGGCTTTCAGCTTCTGCACGAAGGTTTCGCGCATTTCCTTGATGCGCACGCGCATGCCGGCCAGTTCGTCTTCCCACATCTGGCGCAGTTCTGGGGTTGCCAGGGCGGTTGCCACCACCTTGCCGCCGTGGACCGGTGGGTTGGAGTAGTTGGTGCGCACCACGCGCTTCAGTTGCGACAGCAGGCGCGAAGCCTCTTCCGCGGAAGCCGCCACCACGCTCAGGGCGCCCACGCGCTCGCCGTACAGCGAGAAGGACTTGGAGAAGGAGTTCGACACCAGCAGGGCCACGCCGGTAGCGGCGAAGCGGCGCACCACGGCGCCATCTTCCGCGATGCCAGCACCAAAGCCTTGGTAAGCCATGTCCAGGAACGGTACCAGGCCGCCGGCGACCACAGCCGCGATCACCTCATCCCACTGGGACTGGGTCAGGTCGGCGCCGGTCGGGTTGTGGCAGCAAGCGTGCAGCACGACGATGGAACCGCGTGGCATGGCCTTCAGGGCAGCCAGCATGGCGGCGAAATTCACGCCATGGGTGGTCTCGTCGTAGTAGGCGTAGTTGTTGACTTTGAAGCCGGCGCTTTCGAACAGCGCACGGTGGTTTTCCCAGCTAGGGTTGCTGATGTAAACCTCGGAATCCGGGGAGAAGCGCTTCAGGAAGTCGGCGCCGATTTTCAGCGCGCCGGTGCCGCCCAGTGCCTGCACGGTCACGGCACGTTTCTCTTGAATTACGGCGCTGTCGGCACCAAATACCAGCTCTTGCACCGCCTTGTCGTAAGCTGCCAGGCCTTCGATTGGCAGGTAGGTACGCGGGGCGTGCTGTTCGATCAGGATCGATTCCGCCTTTTCCACGCACTTCAGCAGCGGCACTTTGCCATTGTCGTCATAATAGACACCTACGCCCAGGTTGATTTTCGCTGGGTTAGTGTCTGCATTAAAGGCTTCGGTGATGCCGAGGATCGGGTCGCGCGGGGCCATCTCGATGGCGCTGAAAACGGAAGAGTTCGTCATGGTCAGATTGGTAACGTTTTGGGGCGGGTCGATACAAGAACAAGCCGGCACCCGAAGAAAATCCGGTCAGGGCCACCGACAATCGCATATTCTATCAAAGGTCTGCATTAATGTCTGATTCCCAAAATACGGCTGCTCCGGCACCGGAAGTTATCACTTTCCCAGATTCGCCTTACCGGCTGCATCAGCCCTTCCCTCCTGCCGGCGACCAGCCGACTGCTATTGATGCATTATGCGAGGGGATTGACGACGGTTTGTCGTTCCAGACGCTGCTCGGCGTGACCGGTTCCGGCAAGACCTACACCATGGCCAACGTGATTGCGCGCAAGGGGCGCCCTGCCATTGTGTTCGCACCGAATAAGACCCTGGCGGCGCAACTGTATTCCGAATTCCGTGAGTTCTTCCCCGAGAATGCGGTCGAGTACTTTGTGTCGTACTACGATTACTACCAGCCGGAAGCCTATGTGCCGCAGCGCGACCTGTTCATTGAAAAGGACTCGTCGATCAATGAGCACATCGAGCAGATGCGCCTGTCCTGCACCAAGTCGCTGATGGAACGGCGCGACGTGGTGATCGTGGCCACGGTGTCGGCCATCTACGGTATCGGTAATCCGAACGAATACCACCAGATGATCCTGACACTGCGCGCCAAGGACCGTGTATCGCAGCGCGACATCATCGCGCGCCTGATCCAGATGCAGTACACGCGCAACGAGGTGGACTTCGGCCGCGGCACCTTCCGCGTGCGCGGCGACACTATCGACATCTTCCCGGCCGAACACGCCGACCTGGCGGTGCGGCTGGAGATGTTCGATGACGAGCTGGAATCGATCCAGCTGTTCGATCCGCTGACCGGCAAGGTCAAACAGAAGATCCCGCGCTTCACCGTCTATCCCGGCTCGCACTACGTGACGCCGCGCGCCACCGTGCTGCGTGCGATCGAGACCATCAAGGATGAACTGCGTGAGCGGTTGGATTTCTTCCGCCGCGAGAACAAGCTGCTGGAAGAACAGCGCCTGGAACAGCGCACCCGTTTCGATCTGGAGATGATGGCGGAAGTCGGCTTCACCAAGGGCATCGAGAACTACTCGCGCCACCTGTCCGGAGCCAAGCCGGGCGAGCCGCCGCCAACCCTGGTCGACTACCTGCCGCGCGATGCGCTGATGTTCCTGGACGAATCCCACGTGCTGATCGGCCAGTTTTCGGCCATGTACAACGGCGACCGTTCGCGCAAGACCAACCTGGTTGATTACGGCTTCCGCCTGCCTTCGGCGCTGGATAACCGGCCGCTGAAATTCGAGGAGTTCGAGTCGAAGATGCGGCAGACGGTATTCGTCTCCGCCACGCCGGCCGAGTACGAGAAGAAGACCACCGGCGCCGTGGTCGAACAGGTGGTGCGCCCGACCGGCCTGGTTGACCCGCAAGTGATCGTGCGCCCTGCCCGCACCCAGGTCGACGACCTGCTGGGTGAGATCAACGATCGCATCGCGAAGAACGAGCGCGTACTGGTCACCACGCTGACCAAGCGCATGTCGGAACAGCTGACCGAATACCTGAGCGACCACGGCATCAAGGTGCGCTACCTGCACAGCGATGTCGATACCGTGGAGCGCGTGGAAATCCTGCGCGACCTGCGCATCGGCACGTTCGATGTGCTGGTGGGGATTAACCTGCTGCGCGAGGGCCTGGACTTGCCCGAGGTGTCGCTGGTGGCGATCCTCGACGCGGACAAGGAAGGCTTCCTGCGTTCGGAGCGTTCACTGATCCAGACCATCGGCCGTGCGGCACGTAACCTGAACGGTGTTGCCCTGCTCTATGCGGACAATATGACCGACTCGATGAAGCGCGCGATCGATGAGACCGAGCGCCGCCGGGCCAAGCAGATCGCCTACAACGAGAAGATGGGCATTGTGCCGCGCGGTGTGAAGAAGATCATCAAGGACATGATCGATGGCGTCTACAGCTCTGCGGCGCGCGAGCAAATGGTGGTGGCCGAGGAGGCGGCGAAGTACGAGGCGATGAGCGAGAAGCAGATCAGCAAGGAGATCAAGCGGCTCGAGAAGCTCATGCTCGACCACGCCAAGAACCTGGAGTTCGAGAAGGCGGCGCAGGTGCGGGATCAGTTGCACCATCTCAAGGAGCAGCTGTTTGGGGCGCCGGGGGCGGATGCGCTTTGAAACCGGTAAACCAGTGTCTGCACAGCGGCCACGGGTTGCGGTTGCGCGCCGTTGATCTTCTTCGAACGTCACAAGCCTCGAACCAGAACCCTCGGCCCTGAAACCGCACGGGGTCAGACCCTTGGGTCTGACCCAGGTTTACCGGTTTTAAGAAGGCTGCTTAACAATCCGCAAATAAGGCTTAGGCGCCTTCCACCCACCAGGGAACAGGTTCTTGGCGTCATCATCGCTGACCGAACCAGCAATAATCACATCCTCCCCATCCTTCCAGTTCACCGGCGTGGCCACCTTGTGCTTGGCGGTCAACTGCATCGAATCCAGCACGCGCAGGATCTCGTCGAAATTGCGGCCGGTGGTCATTGGATAAGTCAGCATCAGCTTGATCTTTTTGTCCGGGCCAACGATGAACACCGAACGCACGGTGGCGTTGGTGGCGGCAGTGCGGCCATCCGAAGTGCCCGCCTCCTCGGCCGGCAGCATGTTGTACAGCTTTGCAACTTGCAGGTCCGTGTCGCCAATCATCGGGTAATTCACTTTGGCGCCCTGGGTTTCTTCAATGTCGCTGGCCCACTTGCTGTGGTTCTCGACCGGGTCGATCGACAGGCCGATGATCTTGGTATTCCGCTTGGTGAATTCCGGCTCGATCTTGGCCATGTAGCCCAGCTCCGTGGTGCAGACCGGCGTGAAATCCTTCGGGTGCGAGAACAGGACGGCCCACTGATCGCCAATCCATTCATGGAAATCGATCTGGCCCTTGGTGGTCTGGGCCTTGAAATTTGGTGCAGTATCGTTGATGCGCAGGGACATGACAGCTCCTTTGATGATTGGCATGGCGGGATCGTTATCGTGCCACGCCGTCATTATCAAAGCAATATGTTTTAGTCCAGCAGCTTCCCTACCATGGAGAGGCCATCGCCGATCAGATCAATGACGTCCATTCCCGTCGACATGCCATCGATGACATCGGCAGCGCCGCCTCCGTCCTTTTGCGGACGCGGTGGCGCCGGCTGTGCAAGGCGCTTACGGGCCTCCTCCATGCGCGCATGCTCCGCGTCGCGCTGGGCAATCTGCTCAGGCGCCAGCCTCGCCTCAGCCGGCAAGTCAGCGCCGCAGTACAGACACCGCACAACACTTCGATTCAACACTCCACGGTTGCATCCGGTGCAGCGGAATTTCGGTTCGACATCCCTCATGCGATCGCCCTGTCCTGTACCAATACCGCTCCCACCAGGTCACCCTGCGAGACCAGCGACGAGCGTCCCTGCGCATCCAGCGCAAACCGGCCGCGGCCATTACTGTAGACAATGGTGCCATTCGGCGTGATATCAAACGAGCTTACATTGCTCGCCACCACGGACTCGCCGCCGCTGCGTGTTCGGCGTACCAACTGCCACGAAGATGGCACCAGCGAAGGAATGCCGCCAATGCTGGCCTCCTTGCGCAGCGCGCGTTCTGCATCGATGCGCTTACCCTGCAAGACGATGTCCTTCATATCCGCCTGGGTCGGTATGCCGCTGGCGCCAGTCAGCGGCTTACGCGAGTACATGAGCGAGAAGAAATTCAGGTAATGGAACACTGCGCGCAGCAGTCGGAATGGGAAGAACAGCGTATCGAGCACCACGTTCCCGGCGTTGTACTGCGGCGGTTCATATGGACGGCGAATGAAGAACAGCGCACCATCCGGCGCCACGCGCGGCGACAGGAAATCGTAGCGCGGATCTTCCAGCACCGGTGTTACGCGGCCGGTCGCGGTATTCAATTCCTGCAGCGTCACGTGGCCCGTTGCAGCCCAGCCACCGTGCTGGTCACGTCCAATCGCTGCGGACTGGTAGATCACCGTGGACTCGTCTCCCGGCACCGGCGTCGGAGCCGAATCGATCGTGTCGCCGCCGGTCAGTTCGCGCAATCCATCGCCATTGCTGCGCAAGGTCGCGATATGGCTAACGCCACCGCGTCCACGCAGCGAACAAACGATCGTCTCGCCGCTTGGCGACAGGCACAGGTCATCGAGCTGCAATTGCTGGCGATGCAGCAAACGCTCTTCGTGCCCACTGGCGATATCGTAGGAGAACAGCCCGCCCATGCCATGGTCGGCTTGGAAGTAAAGCAGCTTGCCTTCACCGGTGAAGAGCGCCGACGAGATCAGGAAAGGATCCGTATTGCGCTCGAAATCACGATAGTTGCCTTGCGCGGCGACGCCAAAGGCGGTGTCCTTTTTCCACGCATTCTTTTCGCGGCTGCGCTCCGCGCGGTCCATCGCCTGTTGCGCGTAAGGGCTGGTGATCTCCTGTACCGCGCCATAACCGCCCTGCACGAACAGCTTGCCATTGGAGACCCAGCCGATTTGCACCGGCGGCGCGTTGCCGCCCATGGCTTGCGCCGGCGCCGGATTTTGCACGCCGGCTGGCTGAACGTACTGGTTAGTCGACTTATAGAACAGCACGACCAACAGCACAACGATTCCCAATATGATCAGGACATGCATGAATCACCCTCATTTTGAGCCGCAGTGCGGCAAGTTCGGATGATTATATTGCCATTGCCCACCAGAAAAAGTCACGAAAACTCACTTTGACCAAGCAGTGATTTCACGCGTTGAATTCAAATGTGGCGGTTTTAATCTTTCCGCCACCAATGAGCTCCAGGTTCAGTTTCCTTCGCTTGGTTTGCGCCAGTTCTTGCAATTCTCGAACCAAAACCTTCGGCCGTGAAACCGTTGGGGGTCTGACCCTGCGGGTCAGACCCCGCCTTACCGGTCTTAAGATGGCTGCTTAACAATCCGCAAATACGGCTTAGGCGCCTTCCACCCACCAGGGAAGTGGGCCAAGGTGAACTAGCCGATGATCGGCGACACGGACCTCTCAAGCTTCAGGCAAACGGTACAGGTTTTCGGCCACTCGGCGCCAGTCGCCGCCGAGCGCGTCGGCAAATTGACGATGGTTCTTGAATTGCGCCGCCTGCTCCAGGCCGGGCGCAAGCAGTTCGAGCAGCTTGCCGTTCTCAAAGCTGACGAAATCCTCGATAGTGAAGCGCGCAGCCTTGCCATCGACCAGGACTTCGAACGGCAACATCGGGTAATACGAACCCTTCCACCGCTTATCGGCTTGCCAGACTGCGCGCGTCCATGGGAAACAGGCCAGGCTGACGTAGGTGCCAAATTGGTCGAGCAAGGCGCTCACCCCGTCGATCATATTCCCACGCGCGCGCACGGCGATAACATCAGGTTGCGTTGAGAGCTTGAATCCCGCTTCCGCCAACGCGGCTTGCAGCTTTTCGCGTGCAGCAGCCGTAGCATATCCCAACGACCGCGCGCCTCCCGCCACCGGATAGTTTGGCGCTGGCAGTTCCGCCATCGCTGGAATTGGCGGAGCATCGACCGTCAGCCGACTCTCAAAATATGGATACACAAACTGCTCCGCTAACGCGTTCCGAACATCGGCCGGCGTGGCAAAACACCCCAGGAACCGGGCGATGGTTTTCGCCACCAGATCTTCATCAATGGAGCCCTTGTGCCAAGCATAGGTGCCTACGACACCACGCGGCGAAATATCGCCTGCCAAGGGAGATTGAAGAGTCTCAACGCTCAGGGCTGCATCGGCGTCAAAGAACGAGGGGATGGAAACGAGCACACTGACAATGTCACCTCCATAGCGATCCTTGCTGATCATCACAGTGTGGACCAGATCCCCATGCCGGCACGCATACACTGACTTTGAGAGCGCCTTGAAGCCCAATGCTGCAATCTTCGCTTTAAGAGTTTTCATACGAGCGAAGCGGGTGGCGTCAGGAGATTGGTCTGGTAAGCATGCAAAGGCTTGGGAGCCGCCAGGTCTGCTGGCGGATCGAACTCGATCCTGATGCCCGGTCTTCTGGCCTTCGGGAACCGGGTCACCTTGAGCACCCGCTTGCCGTGAGCCTGCAATACGGAGAGCAGCGCTTCATCGTCTGGCAGTTCAAAGCCTGCATGCGCGAAGAACACAATATCGTACAAGCGCGGATGCCTGGCCAGGACAGACCAATCCACCTCCGTAGTCTCCAGCCACAAACCAGCACATTCCAGGTGCGGCAAATTGGCAAGCCATGCCAGGCCGGCCTGCGAAGACTCTTCCGCCTCCACGAACAGATAGCGCAACTTACCGAGTGAATGAATTGCACTCATATCGCGCAGGCTCTTCGCGCCTGCAATCTCCAGAATCTCGATCTCGCTCGCCGCGCCGACGCCAGATATATCCTCCAGCTTTTTTGCGCCGAGCAGGCGCAGCTCTCTCAAGCCACCAAGCGCCTCGCAACCTTTCAGGCTGGTGAGCGCACAACGGCGTAGGCTCATTGCTCCCAGCTCCTTTGCCTCTGCGAGAAACGCCAGGTTCGCCGCTTTCAAGTCTTCCACTTCCAGATAGCGGAGACGAGGATGATTCAGATGGCGCGCGTCAGGGACCGCGCCCCTGAACTCAAGCACCCTTAGCTGCGGCAACTTCCGCAAGTCGAATTCGGGCTGCGGCAGTTCATCGCCGAACGTGATCCGGCGCACTGCTATCAGCGTTTCCAGTCCAGCGGAAGATTCAACGTCCGGGTAGTACAGCCAATGCACATGACCCGAAAAATCGGCTAGCGGCTCAAAGCTGCCCAATGCACTCTTCGGCTCAATCGCGTCATACGCCGATTGCTTCAGCGCCTCGCGGCACGCGTCGTCCCATTCGAACAATCGCAGGATGACGGATGCTTCTTTCCCACTCAAAGTAAATGTATCGACACTCATCATCCGATACCTGCAATGGCTATTAAGGAATCCCACACGTGTTGCGCCGACCCCGTGCCGGGAAATATGGCCACGTTGCTGCGCATTGACTCCATTGTGATCGAAAGGACGCAACCATCTGGATTCGCCTTCAGGAACTTTTTTAATTCCAACGACGCTTGCCGGTCCATGCCTTTGGTCGGCTTGGCGTAGTACAGCAAAGTCGCACCTCTCTTACACCACGCGAAAGGTATGCTCTCCTTGCGTGAAAAGAAGCACAGCAAATTGCCATATTCGGGCATAACTTTCTGATGACCTGCCAATTGCGCAAGCATGCGCCTACGGTCCGCCAGGAATTCGAGCAAGCTTGGTGCCTCAGAAAAATCGAGGTCATATGCGCCGCCAGACTCGGAGAAAAACCGCGCAACGTCATATGGCAGCGGTCGCTCGCCGGTCACGTCCAGCCCATACAAACGAATGCGGTCGGCGCCCTGCATGGCAGCGGACAAGCTCCCCAGGCACGCCGTCTGCGCACGCAACCGGACTTCGTCAGCAAGGACGGTCTCCATCAGCTGGGCAAACATGGAGCCAGTCTGCAAATAACCAGCGCGCAGGTTCTCAAGGTAATTCGAATTTTCCATTTACTTGAACGAGACCGGATAGCGCCGGCGCCCCTCCGTTACATTCCTGGCATGCTCTCACAGGCGATGCACTAGCTTAGCAGAAGCGTACAAGAAGGAAATGTTTTCGAATTGACATTAAATGGAAAGCGTTGTTGCGCTGCCCTTGCCGGCAATGCAGGCGCCAGCCTGCCTAAAGCGTCTTGACGAAGTCGCGGATGCCGGCCAACAGCATCTCGATCGACATCGCGGCCAGGATCAGGCCCATCAAGCGCTCGAAGGCCGTCATCACCTGCGTGCCGAGGACTTTTTGCAAGCGCTCAGCGCCAAGGAACACCACCAGCCACACCACCACCACGGCAGCCAGCGCAGCTACGTGCGTGAGCACTTCCCCGGTGCTCTCGCGCGAGAACAGCAGCACCGTCGCCAGCGCGGACGGGCCTGCCAGCGCGGGAATCGCCAACGGCACGATGAACGGCTCGCCGCCCTCTTGCTTGCCCAGCACCCCGTCCGGATGCGGGAATACCATGCGGATCGCGATCAGCAGCAGGATCACGCTGCCGGCAATGCGCAGCGACGCTTCCGACAGGCTCAAGGCCTTCAGGAAGTGGCTGCCGAAGAACATGAATACCAGCAGCACGACAAAGGCGATCAGGCATTCGCGCACGACGATTTTCGGACGGCGCTTGGGCGGCACCGTTGCCAGCGCCGATGCAAAAATGGGAACATTGCCGAACGGGTCGGTCACCAGCATCAGCAGGATGAAGGTCTGGAAGAAGTCTTGGGTCATGAGTGGGAGTTTACACTACCGGCTTGCGTTGGCGAAGCTGCGGCTGAACCTGCCTTGCCCAGTTTGCGGTCGCAAACCTCGACACTTGCCACGTCCGGCCACAACTCCGGCACGATGCGCTCGCCCAGTTCCTGACGCAGTTTGAGGTAAGTTTCGCGGTCATTGGCGCGGCAGGCGAAGGAGGCAAACTTGTTGCGGCCGCGCAGGTCTTGCGGATGGCGCTGCAACAGGTCTTCAAAACCGCTCTTCACCATGCGCCATTCCGGCAGGCCGCGCTGCTCGCGGAACTGGATCGCATCGCTGCCGTTGCCGTCCTCGCGCCAGTACAGCAGCGCATACAGGGCGCCCCCCTCCACTGCCTTGGTGAAGAACACTGCGCGCCGCGCAAACTGGTCGAACTGCACCGCACTGCCGCCAGAACGCGGACTGTAGGCACGCGACATGGCGAAGTGGATCTGCTGGTCGTTCGGGAAGGCCTGCACCGCATCGAGATAGGCTCTGGCGGCGCTGCGGCGCGATCCTGCGCCCTCGAGCTGCAGGCTGATGTTCAGGCTATGCCACAGCGGGCAGGTATTGGCCTGCGCCTTCACGTGCTGCAGGCGCGCGATACCGCGCCCCAATTGCTCCTGGTAGAACTGCATGGCTTCTTTCGGCAGGTGGCCAATCGCGCCAAGACGCAGTTGCGAGGCATAAGCGCGCCAGTAGATGGCTTCCACCAGGGCCTGCGCCAGTCCATCGGCCGCTTGCTGGCGCCATTGTTCCAGTGCGTTGCGGTCGGCTTCCCAGGTTTGCGCGATACGGAAATAGCTGTCGAATTGCGCTTCGAAGCTGGCCGGGTCGGCCGTGCAGGCGTCGCGCAGGCCGCGCTCGATGGCGTCGAATTTGCGCTCGCTCCATTGCTTTTGCAGCACGGCCGGTTTGGCCGCTGGCGCGCCGCCCGGTTCCGGAAGGGAAACCGCCAGCATCAAAGACAACAACATCGAAGGAAACATCGACCATCCCGGCAACAGCGAAAAGATGCCAGGAATTGTATAGTCATTTCTTTTTGGAAATATCTCGAATTGCCACTAGTTGCTATTTTTTTCGCGTTTTGTGGCGGATTCAGTACACTCGCTTCTTTCCCGTTTATTTCGAAAGAAGATGATGAAGCGACTGTTTTCCTCCTGCCTGATCGGTGTCAGCCTTACCCTGGCAATCGCAGGCTGCGACCGCAGCAAGGCACCGGCTCACACTGAAGCTGCCGCCATTCCCCTGCAAAAAATCGATACCGTGGTCGGGACCGGCAAGGAAGCGGTCGCCGGCTCCAACGTCGCCGTCAACTACACCGGCTGGATTTACGAACCGAATTCGCCGCAACAGCATGGCGCGCAGTTCGACTCCTCCATCGGCCGCAGCCCATTCAATTTCCCGCTCGGCGCGGGGCAGGTCATTCCCGGCTGGGACCAGGGCGTGCAGGGCATGAAAGTCGGCGGCAAGCGCACCCTGATCGTACCTGCCAGCCTGGGCTATGGCAGCAACGGCGTCGGCCCGATCCCGCCGAACTCCAACCTGATCTTCGACGTCGAACTGCTGGAAGTACGTTGAAAAAAAAGGGGAAGGACTTTCGCCCTTCCCCCTTTTATCCGAAACCATCCGCTATCAGGCGGCGGTTTCGCCTTTCTTGATCCAGGCCGCCAGCTGGTGCGGGCGCAGGCCGTCGTAGTCTTCGAACGGCTGGTGAATCCATGGATTGTGCGGCAGTTCTTCCATCTGGTAGTCAGGCTTGAACGCGGAGCAGCCCTTGGTCCAGATCACCGCCGATTTCACCTCGGTGACGCCTTCGAAATTCTCCTTCAGGTGCTTCATCACCTTGGTCAGGGTCACGCCGGAATCTGCCAGGTCGTCGACCAGCAGGATCTTGCCGGACAGCGGACCCTTGGTCATGGTCATGTACTTGGCGATATCCAGGTCGCCGCGCACGGTGCCGGCTTCTTCGCGGTAGGAGCTGGTCGACAGGATCGCCAGCGGCACGTCGAAGATGCGCGAGAACACGTCACCAGGACGCACGCCGCCGCGCGCCAGGCACAGCACCATGTCGAACTTCCAGCCCGATTCGTGGACCTTGAGCGCCAGGCGCTCGATCAGGCGGTGGTACTCGTCCCAGCTAACCCACAGGTGCTTTTGGTCGGATACAGGAGTGGTCATGCTGTTAGTCTTTCTTATTCAAATGGGTGACGCAGGACGATGGTCTCTTCACGGTCAGGACCGGTCGATACCATGTCGATCGGCACGCCGACCACTTCTTCGATACGTTTGACGTAGGCGCGTGCGGCTGCCGGCAGCGCGTCCATCGACTTGGCGCCGACGGTGCTTTCGGTCCAGCCTGGCATCTCTTCGTAGATCGGCTGGCACAGTGCCGCATCTTCAGCGCCGACCGGGAAGATGTCGACCTGCTTGCCGTTGATGGTGTAGCCGGTGCAGATCTTCAGGGTTTCCAGGCCGTCCAGCACGTCCAGCTTGGTCAGGCACATGCCCGACACGCCGTTGATCTGTACCGAGCGGCGCAGCAGCGCAGCGTCGAACCAGCCGCAACGACGGGCACGGCCGGTCACGGTGCCGAATTCGTGGCCCACGGAGGACAGGTGGTGGCCAACGCCTGCATCGGTCGGCAGTTCGGATGGGAACGGGCCGGAACCAACGCGGGTGGTGTAGGCCTTGGTGATGCCCAGGATGTAGTGCAGCATGCCAGGACCAACGCCGGCGCCGGCAGCGGCGTTACCTGCCACGCAGTTCGACGAGGTGACGAACGGATAGGTGCCGTGGTCGACGTCCAGCAGCGAACCTTGCGCGCCTTCGAACAGCAGCGCGCCGCCGGCTTTGTGGGTTGCGTACAGCGCGGACGACACGTCGGTCACCATTGGGCGCAGGCGCGGCACGTAGGCCAGCGCGTCGTCCAGGGTCTTCTGGTAATCGATCTTCGGCGCCTTGAGATAGTTTTCCAGGACGAAGTTGTGGTAGTCCAGGTTTTCTTTCAGCTTCTCTGCGAAGCGCTCTGCGTTCAGCAGGTCGGCCACGCGGATGGCGCGGCGCGCCACTTTGTCTTCGTATGCAGGGCCAATGCCTTTGCCGGTGGTGCCGATCTTGGCGGCGCCACGGGCGGCTTCACGGGCTGCGTCCAGCGCAGTGTGGTAAGGCAGGATGACCGGGCAAGCCTCGGAGATCTTCAGGCGGGAAGCCACTTCCACGCCGGCTGCTTCCAGCTTGTCGATTTCGCGCAGCACGTCAGGCACCGACAGCACCACACCGTTGCCGATGTAGCAGGCCACGCCTGGGCGCATGATGCCCGAAGGGATCAGCTGCAGGGCGGTCTTGACGCCGCCGATCACGAGGGTGTGGCCCGCGTTGTGGCCGCCCTGGAAGCGCACCACGCCCTGGGCGTGTTCAGTCAGCCAGTCGACGATCTTGCCTTTGCCTTCATCGCCCCACTGGGTGCCGATAACAACAACGTTCTTTGCAGTTTTGTTTGACATCACAATTAGCCTAAGTTTTTGAGAATCCAGTTACTACCACTTTCGTCGAGCACCAGCGCGCGATCGCACTCGAACTCGTCCTGTTCATCGTTGTGACCCGGCAGGGACTGGATCACAACTTCGCCGGACTTGCGCAGCTCGGCGATTTTTTCCTTCAATTCAGGCGCATTGCCCCACGGCGCGCGGATCGAATGCTTGCGCTCCGCGGTCGGCAGCAGGCGTGCCAGTTCGCGCAGGTCCAGCGAGAAGCCGGTGGCCGGACGCGCGCGGCCGAATGCTTCGCCTACGTGGTCGTAGCGGCCGCCGCGTGCTACCGCGTTCGGCAACCCCGGCAGGTACAGCGCGAACATGGCGCCGCTCTCGTACTGGTAGCCGCGCAGGTCGGCCAGGTCGATCGCCACTTCGGCGCGGCCGATGGCCGATGCCGCCAGCGCCGCCAATTCGGCCAGCGCATGGGTGATGCCCGGCAGCGCAGGCAGCACTTCGCGGGCACGCTTCAGCACGTCGACGTCGCCGTACAGGTTCGGCAATGCCAGCAAGGCGGCGCGCGTCGTTTCGTTGTAATTGGCGGTCTGCTGCTGCAGGCCCGGCACGTCCTTGCCGCGCAACAGGGCGACGATGGCGTCGTAATCCCTGGTTGCCGCAGCGTCCTGTGCCAGGATTGCGCGCAGCACGCCGACGTGGGTCAGGTCCAGGCGCAGATCGGTGAAGCCGGCCAGGGTCAGCGAACCGAGCGCCAGTTCCTGGATTTCGGCGTCCGCTTCCAGGCCGGCATGGCCGTAGATCTCGGCGCCGATCTGGTATGGCTCGCGCGTCGAATGCAGGCCGGACGGACGGGTATGCAGCACGGAGCCGGCATAGCACAGGCGGGTCACGGTGGCGCGGTTCAGCAGGTGGGCGTCGATGCGCGCCACTTGCGTCGTCATGTCGGCGCGCAGGCCCAGCATGCGGCCGGAGATCTGGTCCACCAGTTTGAACGTGCGCAGGTCCGTGTCGGCGCCCGGCGCCGGTCATCAGGGACTCGACGTACTCCAGCATCGGCGGCATGACAAGCTCGTAACCGTACAGCCGGAAGTTATCCAGCATCAGGCGACGCAACTCCTCGATCTTGCGTGCCTCGGAAGGCAAGACGTCGGCAATATATTCAGGCAGAAGCCAATTCGGCATGGTTGGTGCTATTGAATTAAGAACAATGCAGGCGCAACGACGCCACCCACAAAAGCGGATGACCAAACCGCGTATTTTACGCGAAATTGTTGCGGTGCAGGTAAAAAAATGGCGCCGCAGAGCGGCGCCACAGGTGCTGAACAGCTTACTTGCCTGAGCCTGCGCTCTTGAAGTATTTGAAGAAGTCGGACTGCGGATCGACCAGCATCACGTCAGCCTTGCTCTTGAACGAAGCGCGGTAGGCTTCCAGCGAGCGGTAGAAACTTGTAGAACTCCGGATTGCGGCCAAACGCTTCGGCATAGATCTGCGACGCCTTGGCATCGCCCTCGCCCTTGATCTTCTCCGCCTCGCGGTAAGCCTCGGCCAGAATCACGGTGCGCTGCTTGTCGGCATCGGCACGCACCTGCTCCGATTCGGCGGCGCCGGTGGAGCGCGCCTCATTGGCGACGCGGGCACGTTCGGCTTTCATGCGCTCGTACACGGAGTTGTTGATCTGCTCAACGTAATCCACGCGTTTCAGGCGCACGTCGACGATTTCCACGCCGATCTGCTTGGCCTCGTCCACCACCTTGCTGCGGATCGATTCCATCACCTTGCCGCGCTGGCCGGAAATGACTTCGCGCACGGTGCGCTTGGTGATCTCGTCGTTCAGCGCCGCTTTCACGATCTGCTGCATGCGGTCACCGGACCTGCCCTCATCGCCGCCAAAGGAGACGAAGTACAGGCGCGGATCGGTGACCTTCCATTTGACGAAGGCATCCACCAGGATGTTCATCTTTTCGGCGGTGATGAAGCGGTCAGCCTCTTTCGGGTCCAGGGTCTGGATGCGCTTGTCCAGGTACACCACGTTCTGGAACGGTGGCGGCAGCTTGAAGTGCAGGCCTGGTTCGGCAATCACCTGCTTCACCTCACCCAGCGCGAACACGATGGCGTACTTGCGCTGGTCCACCACGAACACGGTGGACGACAGCAGCATCAGGGCGATGAAGCCCGTAATCAGGATAGTTGCAAAGCGATTCATTAACGGCCCTCCCTGTCACGGGACGATTCACGCGAACGGCTATCACGGCGGTTCGGGTCAGGTGTCGGTTCCGGCGGCAGCAGCACGGCCGTTGGCGGCGGCGGCGTCACGCTGGCGGCGCGCCCTTCGGTGGCAGCCACCTGGGCGATCAGCTTGTCCAGCGGCAGGTACAGCAGGTTGCTGCCGGCCTTGGAGTCGACCATCACCTTGCTGGTGTTGGAGAAGATCTGCTGCATGGTGTCCAGGTACATGCGGTCGCGCGTCACGCCCGGCGCCTTCTGGTACTCGGTCAGCACGGACTTGAAGCGGTCGGCATTACCGGTCGCGTTCTGCACCGTCATGGCGCGGTACGCCTCGGCTTCCTGGATCAGGCGGAATGCCGCACCGCGCGCTTTCGGCACGATGTCGTTGGCATAGGCCTGGCCTTCGTTCTTCTGGCGCTCGCGGTCCTGGCCGGCTTTCACGGCGTCGTCGAACGAGGCTTGCACCTGCTCCGGCGGCTGCACGCCCTGCATCGTCACATTGGTCACTTGCGCGCCCGAGTTGTAGCGGTCCAGGATGGCCTGCATCAGTTGCTGGGTATCGGTGGCGACCTTTTCACGCCCTTCATACAGCACGAAGTCCATCTTGCTGCGGCCGACGATTTCGCGGATAGCCGTTTCGGCCACCTGGCGCACCGTGTCTTCCGCGTCGCGGTTGGCGTACAGCCACTTGACCGGGTCGCTCAGCTTGTACTGCACGGCGAACTGGATGTCGATGATGTTTTCATCTTCGGTCAGCATCAACGCTTCGGAAGCCATCTTCGACTTCGCGCTGCCGCGGTAGCCCACTTCCACAGTGCGCACCTGGGATACGTTGACGATTTCATTGCCCTGGAACGGGTACGGCCAGCGCCAGTTGAAACCGGCCGGCGTGGTATGGCTGAATTTACCGAACGTGGTGACCACGCCGGTCTGGCCTTCCTGCACGATGAACGCGCCGGAAGCAAGCCACACCAGGGCCGCCACCGAAGCGACTGCGCCAAAGGTGAAGCTGGCGCCCTTCATGTCGCCGCCGCCATTGCCGCCACCACCGCCCGAATTGCTGCCGCGGTTTTTGCCGCCGCCAAACAGGCCGTTCAGGCGCTGGTTGAAATCACGCCAGAGTTGATCGAGGTCCGGCGGTCCTTCGCCGGGCTTTTTGCCTTCCTGGGCAATATAGTTGCCGAGTCTTTTCTTGAGTGAGGAAAAAGGCATATTTTTCTTTTAGTGAGATCCTACTTGGGTAAAGGTGAGAATACTATCTGGCGCCACCTCTTCTTTGGGGTTGGCGAGCGCCTCCTGCTCATCCCGTGCTGCCTCACAGATTGCATCGCGCAGCAGGTTCAGGCCTTGGCCCGTGCGTGCACTGATGAATACGCGGGAAATCTTATCATACTCATTACGTTCTACCGTCGGCTCCAGGCCCGCCGCATCGATCTTGTTCCACACCAGGATCTGCGGAATATGGTCGGCGCCGATTTCGCGCAGCACCAGGTTGACCTGTTCGATCTGCTCCATGCGGCTTGGCGAAGCGCCATCCACCACATGCAGCAGGAGGTCGGCGTGGATGGTCTCTTCCAGCGTGGCGCGGAACGCCGCCACCAGTTGGTGCGGCAGTTCGCGCACGAAGCCGACCGTATCGGACAGCACCACGTTGCCGATTTCCTCGCCCATGTAGACGCGGCGCGAGGTGGTGTCCAGCGTCGCGAACAGCTGGTCCGCCACGTAGACGCCAGCCTTGGTCAGCGTATTGAACAGGGTCGATTTGCCGGCGTTGGTATAGCCGACCAGGGACACCGAGAAGGTATGGTTGCGGCCCCGCGCACGGCGCTGGGTCTCATGCTGCTTGCGCAGCTTGGCCAGCTTGGCGCGCAGCATCTTGACGCGCTCGCCGAGCAGGCGGCGGTCGGTTTCGAGCTGGGTTTCACCCGGGCCGCGCAGGCCGATACCGCCCTTCTGGCGTTCCAGGTGGGTCCAGCCGCGCACCAGGCGCGTGGCCAGGTGCTGCAACTGGGCCAGCTCGACCTGCACCTTGCCCTCGTGGCTTTGCGCACGCTGCGCAAAGATATCGAGGATCAGGCTGGTGCGGTCGAGCACCCGGACTTGAAGGCGTTTTTCCAGATTGCGCTGCTGGGCTGGGGACAGCGCATGATTGAAGATGACGATCTCGAGCTTGTGATCCTGCACCGCATGACCGATTTCATCGGCCTTGCCGCTGCCGACGAAATACGCGGCATCCGGCGCGGAGCGCTTACCGGTAATGGTGGTGACCGGCTCTGCGCCCGCGGAGCGGGCCAGCAGCATCAACTCCTCGATACTGGCAGCAAAGTCGCCCTGACCGAAATCTACCCCGACTAAAGCTGCACGCATACGAAGTGTCTTACTCCGCTGCCTCGGAGGAGTTATCCATGTTCAGGTTGACGGCGCGGGCAGGCACCACGGTGGAAATGGCGTGCTTGTAAACCATCTGGGTCACGGTGTTACGCAGCAGGACCACGTACTGGTCGAAAGACTCGATATGGCCCTGCAGCTTGATGCCGTTGACCAGGTAGATCGAGACTGGAACGTGCTCTTTGCGCAGCGCGTTCAGGAATGGGTCTTGTAACAATTGCCCTTTATTGCTCATAACAGCTCCGTTTTATGTTGTTGTGTACGAATTGGAGACGCTGCGCCTGTTTTTCAAGTGCTGGGGATGCTGCTCCAAAGACACTGTACCTTGTTTTTTTAAATCTTGCAGCGGGATAAACCTTAAGATCGACTTATCCGGGGTCAGGATCGGCATTTGCTCTGCAAATATCGGACCTGAACCCGCCTGACTTTACTTGCCTTCGCGTTTATCGAAAGGGTTTTTGCCGTTGCGCAACTCAATGCGCAGCGGGGTACCGACCAGTTTGAAGGTATCGCGGAAATGCTTCTCCAGATAGCGCTTATAGGGCTCGGACACCGCATCCAGCGAATTGCCGTGGATAACGATGATCGGCGGGTTCTGCCCGCCCTGGTGCGCATAGCGCATTTTCGGACGCACGCCGGCCTTGCGCTTCGGTTCCTGCTTCTCCAGTGCTTCCTGCAAGGCGCGGGTCAGCTTCGGCGTCGGCAGGTCGGCCGTGGCGGCGGCGTAGGCGCCGTTCACGGACTTCATCAGCGGGCCGATGCCGGTGCCGCGCAGGGCCGAGATGAAATGGGTGTTGGCGAAGGACAGGAAGTCCAGCTTGCGGTCCATGTCCATCTTCACCTGGTCGCGGTCGTCCGACTGCAGGCCGTCCCACTTGTTGACCGCCACCACCAGGGCGCGGCCGGTTTCCAGGATGAAGCCGGCGATGTGGGCGTCCTGCTCGGAGATGTCCTGCTGCGCATCGAGCATCAGGATCACCACATTGGCTTCCGAGATCGACTGCAGCGTCTTCACCACCGAGAACTTCTCGATCGCTTCGAACACCTTGCCGCGGCGGCGGATACCCGCCGTGTCGATCAGGGTGTACTGCTTGCCCTCGCGCTCGAACGGGATCTCGATCGAATCGCGGGTGGTGCCCGGCATGTCGAAGGCGATCACGCGCTCTTCGCCCACCAGGGTGTTGATCAGGGTCGACTTGCCCACGTTCGGACGGCCCACCAGGGCGATCTTCACGCCGCGCTCTTGCGGCAGCAGCTCTTCCTCGTCGGCCGGACGCGAAGCGAACGCCTTGTCCAGCGCTTCGGCCACCAGGTCGTGCACGCCGTCGCCGTGGGCGCCGGAAATCGCATACGGATCGCCCAGGCCCAGCTCATAGAAGTCCGATACGGCAGCGGTATAGCGCATGCCTTCGGCCTTGTTCACCACCAGCAGCACAGGACGGCCGGATTTGCGCAGGAAATCGGTAATTGTCTTGTCGTGCGGGGTCATGCCCTGGCGGCCATCCACCAGGAACACCACCACGTCGGCCTCCGCCACGGCCTGCTTGGTCTGCAGCGCCATCTGGAACATGATGCCTTCCTTGGCGACCGGCTCGAAACCGCCGGTATCGATGACCAGGAACGGGCGATTGCCCACCCGGCCCTCGCCGTAGTGACGATCGCGCGTCAGGCCAGGGAGGTCCGCCACCAGCGCATCGCGCGAGCGGGTCAGTCGATTGAATAAGGTCGATTTCCCGACGTTCGGGCGACCTACAAGTGCAATTACCGGCTTCATATTGTTTTTATTCGACCGCGATAGCGGCCACAGTCCCATTCTGGGTTTGGAAAATCACATTCGGACCCGACAACAGCGGCGCCGACTTGATGGCGCTGCCGTCGGTACTGATCCGACCTAATACCGTGCCATCTTCCCGCGACAGGAAGTGCACATAACCTTCAAGGTCGCCCACGGCCACGAAACGGCCATAGGAAACCGGAGCCGACAAGCGGCGGTAAGCCAGCTTCTCGTTCTTCCATGCCGATGCGCCGCCTTCGCGGGCAAAGGCTTGCACGGCGCCCTTCTCGTCCGACACGAACACGAAGCGCTGGTCCACGCCCAGGCCCACGTCCGACGACGCCGGCTTGGTCCAGCGGGCCACGCCGGTGTTCAGGTCCAGGCAGCCTACCTTGCCCTGGTAGCTCACGGCGCACAGGTCCTGTTCGAACACGGACGGCGTGCCGCTGATGTCGGACACGCGTTCCAGCTCGGTGGCGCCGCGCGGTTCGGACAGCGGCGCTTCAAAGCGCGGCACGCCGTTCGACAGCGCCAGCGCCAGGATGCGGCCCGCAGGCTGCGCCGCGTACACGTTGCTATTGGCGATCACCAGGCCTGGCATATTGCGCAGGGTCAGCGGCGGCGTCACGCGCTGGATGAACCAGCGCTTCTTGCCGTCTGCCGCGTCATATGCGGTGACCTTGTTGTCCACGGTGCGCACGATCACCACGTCGTTGCCGACCGCCGGCGCCGACAGGATCTCACTCGAAGCCTGGATCTTCCACAGCGCCTTGCCGCTGCCGTCGAAAGCCATCAACTGGCCCTTGACGGCGCCCACGGCCAGCAGCTTGCCGTCCGGGCTGACGCCGACACCGGCGGTCAGGTCGATGCCGGTCTTGCTGCGCCACTGCACCTTGCCGCTGGCGGCATCCAGGCGCTCGATCACGCCGTCGGAATCGGCCACGAACACGCTGTTGTCAGCCAGTGCTGGCGTGAAGACGTTGGCGCCGGCCTTGCTGGTGCTGTGCTTCCAGACCATGCGGGCCGGAACGCCGGACTTGATTTCTTCCAGCTTGGCCGGCGCGAACTTGTCTTCCTTCTTGAAAGGATTGAGGCTGCCGCAACCGCTAGCCAGTGCCAGTACGCCCAGTGCAATTACAGTACGGGTCGTCAGCATGGCTTAAGCCTTCACTTCCGGCACGCTGCCGCCGATCGATTCCAGCTTGAGCTGGATCAGCTGGCGGCCGGGATTGTTCTTGTCGGCGGCTTCCAGCGCGGCCTTGTAAGCGCTGCGCGCCTCTTCCAGCTTGTTCTGCGCGGCCAGGATATCGCCCTTGCGGTCTTCCACCGAAGCCTTGAACTGCGGCAGTGCGGCCACGGCCAGCGCCTTCAGCGCAGCGTCGTAGGCTTTCTCGTCCAGCAGCACGCCGGCCAGGCGGATCGACGCGATATTCTTGTGTTCGTCGTTGCCATGCGCAACCACCCACTCCAGCTGCGCCTTGGCAGACTTCAGGTCATTGGCGTCGAAGAAGGACTTGGCGGCGCTCAATGCGGCCAGCGAAGCGTAGGTCGAGCGGCCGAACTTGTTCTCGATATCGCCGGCCACGCGCGCCACCTTGGCGTTGTCCTTGGCGGTGACGGCGGTCTGCAGTTCATCGAACAGCACGGAAGCCTGCGCCGCCTGGTTGCGCTGGTAATAGTTCCAGCCGTTCCAGCCCGAATAGGCGGCCAGGCCTGCGATCACCACCCAGGTGCTCACGTTGCCGTACTTCGCCCACCAAGCTTTGAGGTTAGCAAGCTGTTCTTGTTCGTCGAGATCGTATGCCATGTTTCAGTCTGCCTGTTTCTTTAATTAATGGTGGTGGTGATGGTCGTGGTCACAATCGTCTCCGCATGTGATCTGGTCCACGACGTAATCGACAACGCCTTCAAACGCGACGGTCTGTTGCTGGCCCTCGCCTTCTGCAGCGCGCATTGCCTTGACGACGGCAGTGCTGTTGGCCACTTCGTCTTCGCCGATGATGACCGCGAAGGTTGCGCCGGAGCCATCGGCTTTTTTCATTTGCGACTTGAAGCTGCCGGCGCCGCTGACGCCGCCGCAGTGCAGGACCACGTCCAGGCCGGCATCGCGCAGGCGCTCGCCGATGATGAAGGCTTGCATGCGCGCCGCTTCGCCCTGGTGCACCAGGTAGACGTCGCACTGGCGCGGCGCAGCAGTGTCGCCGGCGCCTTTCATCAGTTCGATCAGGCGTTCGATACCCATGGCGAATCCGACCGCCGGGGTTGGCTTGCCGCCGAACATTTCGATCAGCGGGTCATAGCGGCCGCCGGCGCAGACCGTGCCTTGCGCGCCCAGTTCGTCGGTGACCCATTCGAACACGGTGCGGTTGTAGTAGTCGATGCCGCGCACCAGGCGGGTGTTGACGGTGTACTGGATCGCGTTGGCGTCCAGGATCTTCTTCACGCCTTCAAAGTGGGCCAGAGATTCGCCGCCCAGGTAGTCCAGCAGCTTCGGTGCGCTGTTGACGATGCCTTGCAGGTCCGGGTTCTTGGTGTCCAGGATACGCAGCGGGTTGGTATGCAGGCGGCGCTTGGCGTCGGCATCCAGGTGCTCTTCGTGCTGCTCCAGGTAGGCGATCAGGTCGACCCGGTGGCGCGCCCGCTCCTCGGCGTCGCCGATGGAGTTGATTTCGAGGCGGATGTTCTCCAGGCCCAGGTCATCCCACAGGCGGCGGCACATCGCGATCATCTCGGCGTCCACGTCGGGGCCGGTGAAGCCCACGGCTTCCGCGCCGAACTGGTGGAACTGGCGGTAGCGGCCGCGCTGCGGACGCTCGTGGCGGAACATCGGGCCCTTGTACCACAGGCGCTTCGGGCCTTCGTACACCAGGTTGTGTTCCAGCACGGCGCGCACCACGCCTGCGGTGCCTTCCGGGCGCAGGGTCAGCTTGTCGCCGTTCATGGAGTCTTCAAAGGAATACATTTCCTTCTCGACGATGTCGGTCACGGCGCCGATGGCGCGCGAGAACAGGCGGGTTTCTTCCACGATCGGGGTGCGGATCTGCTGGAAGCCGTAGCTCTGCACCACGGACTGCGCGGTGTTCTCGAAGATTTCCCACAAGTGGGCGTCAGCCGGCAGGAGATCGTTCATCCCCTTGATGGCTGTGATTTTGTCTGCTTTATTGGACATGTTCTTTAAGCTGCTTTGCTGTAGTTTTTCTGTACATAGTCGAGCACGATCGCCTGGAACTCCTGGACGATATGATCGCCGCGCAGGGTTGCCACTTTCTGGCCGTCGACAAACACCGGGGCTGCCGGCGATTCGCCGGTGCCCGGCAGGCTGATGCCGATGTTGGCGTGCTTCGATTCGCCCGGGCCGTTGACGATGCAGCCCATCACGGCCACGTTCATCGCCTCAACGCCTGGGAAGGTCTTCTTCCATTCCGGCATCTGCTCGCGCAGGTAGCTCTGGATATCGTCCGCCAGTTCCTGGAACACGGTGGACGTGGTGCGGCCGCAGCCCGGGCAGGCAATCACCATCGGGGTGAACTTGCGCAGGCCCATGGTCTGCAGGATTTCCTGGCCCACCACCACTTCCCTGGTGCGGTCGCCGCCCGGTTCCGGGGTCAGCGAAATGCGGATGGTGTCGCCGATGCCTTCCTGCAGCAGCACCGACAGCGCGGCGGTCGAAGCCACGATGCCCTTGCTGCCCATGCCGGCCTCGGTCAGGCCCAGGTGCAGCGGATAGTCGCAGCGCTTGGACAGTTCGCGGTACACGGCGATCAGGTCCTGCACGCCGGACACCTTGCACGACAGGATGATCTTGTCGCGTGCCAGGCCCAGTTCTTCCGCACGCACCGCGTTTTCAATCGCGGAGGTGATCAGCGCTTCGTACATCACCGCTTGCGCGGTCCACGGATTTTCGCGCGCCGCATTTTCGTCCATGATGCGCGCAAGCAGCGCCTGGTCCAGCGAGCCCCAGTTGACGCCGATGCGTACCGGCTTGTCGTACTTGGCCGCCACTTCGATCATCTGCGCGAACTGCGTATCGCGCTTGGCGCCCTTGCCCACATTGCCCGGGTTGATGCGGTACTTCGACAGCGCAGCAGCGCATTCCGGATACTCGGTCAGCAGGGTGTGGCCGTTGTAGTGGAAGTCGCCCACCAGCGGCACGTCGATGCCCATCTTGTCCAGCTGGTCGCGGATGTACGGCACAGCGGCAGCTGCCTCCGGACGATCGACCGTCAGGCGCACCAGCTCGGAGCCGGCGCGTGCCAGGTCCTTGATCTGGATTGCCGTCGCCACCGCATCGGCGGTATCAGTATTGGTCATCGACTGCACCACCACCGGCGCGTCGCCGCCGACCCAGATCTTGCGCTCGCCGTGCTGCACCAGCACGCGGCGGCTGATGCGTCGCGCCAGCGGGCCGGAAGGGATCGGATTGTTCGAAGAAGACATGCTTGGCTACTCTTATTACTTGATATTCACGAGGGCATACGACTTGCCCGCACCTTGCGGCAGGTCCAGCTTGCCGCCGGCCAGGCTGGCGCTTACCGCGCCTGGCTTGCCGACGATCAGCACGTCATCCGCGCGCACATTGAAAGTTTGCGTGCTGCCGGCCCGCACTACGCCACGGGTCACGTTGGGCTGGCCGGCACGGCGGATCTCGACCCACGAATCTTCCTTCACTGCCAGCACCAGCTTGCCGCCTGCTGCGCCTACCGCCGGAGCCGCACCGGCAACGGTCGCAGGCACTGCCGGCGCGGTCGCAACTGGCGCGGCGCCCTGGCCAGGCGTTGCCGCCGGGAGCGCGGCAACAGCGCTCGGCTTGACCGGAATCAGGCCCGGCGAGGCCGCAGCCGCCGCCGCAGTGCCGGCGGCCGGCGCTGCGCCAACAGTCGGCGCAGCGCGGTTGACAGGCGCGGTGGCCGGCGCAGTTCCCGGCGCAGCGACGCCGCCGGTGGTCGTGCTCATGCCGGCAGCCGCCGCTGGAACGGTACCGGCCGCTGGCGCAGGCGTGTCCACGCCAGCTACCGCATCCGGTGCAGTATTGCTGCCAGGTTGCGGCGGCACAGAAATCAGCGGCACGCTCTGCGTCTGCATGGGCGCCTCAGCAGGCGGCACGCCAGGCTGGATCGCCACCACAGGTACTGGCGCTTCGGCCGGAGCGGCAGGCGCTGCAAGGCCGCCACGGGTCGCCAGCGTCAGCGGCGCCAGGATCCCCATTTGCCAGGCCGCGGCCAGGCCGATCAATGCCAGCACGCCAACGCCGGCCACAATCGCGCCCAGCGGCTTGCCGTTATTACGTTCGTTCAGCGAAGGGAAGCGCGACGCCTGGAACGACGCCTGCACCCTGGTCGGACGCACGGTCGCATCGGCATGGCCGGCAGCGCCCTCCACTTCCACCATTGCCACCAGCGGCGCCGGATCGAGCCGCACCGCCTTCGCGTAAGCGCGGATGAAGCCACGCGTCACCGCGCGGTTTGGCAATGCATCGAAATCACCCTGCTCGATCGCCGCTACCTGGCGCGGCGCCAGTTTCAATTGGTCTGCCACCTGCTCCACTGACAGTCCCATGGCCTCGCGTGCTGCTGCCAGTGCCGCCCCGGGCGCGGAAGCATGCTGCTGGCTGGTCGGCTTGTCCTGCTCAGAATCCATTGGTTCCCCGTTCTCACTCATCAAACGCCCCACGTTGATACGCTGCATACTCCGGCGACTGGGCGTGATGGCGCCGCAGTTGGGTCGCAAAGCTCTGCTCCAGGCCCTCATCGCCCATTTTGTGCTGCACCTTGACCGCCAGCCACAGCACGTCGGCCGACAGGCCGTCCAGTTTCGCTACCTTGTGCAATTGCGCGATAAAGAAGCCGGCGCGCGGATAATCGCGCCGCGCATAGTACACCTTGGCCAGGCCGATATTCGTTTCCGGCACATCAGGCGCCAGCTTCAGGGCCGGCAACAGGTATTTTTCCGCCTGGTCGATGTCCTTGACCTTCAGCGCACAACTGCCCGCATTGTTCATGGCACTGGCCGGCGAACGATAATTGCGGCTTGCCAGCGCCGTATCGAAATGCTTGAACGATTCCTTGATGCGATCGTTCTGGCACAGAAAAGACCCGTAATTATTGTTCAGGTCAGGATCGTTCGGCGCCATTTTCAGGGCCTGCAGGAAGTTGTCGTTGGCCAGTTCCTTCTCGCCCATGCGCATATAGATGATGGCGCGCAAGCTGTAGCCATTGGCTCCCTGCGGATCGGCGGAAATCGCCTTCTTCACCTCATCGAGCGCGATCGGGTAATTACCCTGCTCGAAATAACCGATCGCGAGCTGCATGCGGATCTCCGCGCGTTTTTGCGCGGCGGTCTGGTCGGAAACGGTTTTCAGGTCTTCTTTACCACTGGGGCCATACACCGAGGTCACGCAGCCCGCCAATACACTGGCCAGCGCGACCGCGGCCAGGCACTTGAAGCGGCGCTGGGCGAAATCGGTCATCAGGAACGGATCTCCACAATCTTGCCAAAATCGGCGCCGTACTTCTTCTGGTATTCGGTCATCTTCTCCATCCTTTCAGCCACGCGGGTGCGATCTTTCACTTCCCCCGCCAACTGCCCGCAAGCTGCGTCGATATCATCGCCGCGCGTCTTACGGATGGTGGTTACGATGCCCGCATTCATCAGAATTTCAGCGAAGGCCTTGATGCGCGGGTTCTTGGAGCGCAGCAGGCCCGATTCCGGGAAGGGGTTGAAAGGAATCAGGTTGAACTTGCAATTAACACCGAACTGAGGATGGTTCACCAGCGCGATCAGCTCGCGCGCATGTTCATCCGTGTCGTTGTAATTATCGAGCATGCAGTACTCGAATGTGATGAAGTCGCGCGGCGCGAACTCCAGGTAGCGCTTGCACGCCGCCAGCAGCTCCTTCAGCGGGTACTTCTTGTTCAGCGGGACCAGCTCGTCGCGCAGCTTGTCGTTGGAGGCGTGCAGCGATACCGCCAGCGCCACCGGCACGTCTTGCGACAGCTTGTCGATCATCGGCACCACGCCCGAGGTGGACAGCGTCACGCGGCGGCGCGACAGGCCGTAGGCGTTATCGTCCAGCATCAGCTTGAGCGCGGTGGCGGTCGGTCCGTAATTCAGCAGCGGCTCGCCCATGCCCATCATCACCACGTTGGTGATCTGGCGTTCGCCTTTCGGGCCGGGTTCGATGCCTTTGGTTTGGCGCAGCGCGAATTCGGCCATCCACAACTGGCCGATGATTTCGCTCACGGTCAGGTTGCGGTTGAAGCCCTGTTTGCCGGTCGAGCAGAAACGGCAATTCACGGCGCAGCCGGCCTGGGTGGAAATGCACAGCGTGCCGCGGTTTTCTTCCGGGATGAACACGGTTTCCACGGCATTGCCATTGCCCACGTCCACCAGCCATTTGCGGGTGCCGTCGGTCGAAGTATGGTCGCTGATGGCAGTCGGCGCCACGATGTGGGCGCGCGTCTTCAGCTTCTCGCGCAAGGATTTGGCGAGGTCGGTCATGCTGTCAAAGTCGGACGCACCGAACTGGTGGATCCAGCGCTGCAGCTGTTTGGCACGGAAAGGCTTCTCCCCCAGCTCGGCGCAGTAGGCGACTAGTTGCTCCGGATCGAAATCCAGCAGATTGGTGAGGGATGTTTCCATGCTTTTTTACTCAATTTCAAAAACGGCTTTGCCCCGGACCAAAGATCCGGGGCAAGGCGCAATACTACTTTACTACATTACAACCGCTAAAAATTAACGGGAGTAGACGTTCAGTGCTGGGAAGTAGTAGGCGATTTCCACAGCAGCGGTTTCAGCGGCGTCGGAGCCGTGCACAGCGTTCGCGTCGATGGAGTCAGCGAAATCAGCACGGATGGTGCCTTTTTCTGCCTTCTTCGGGTCGGTAGCGCCCATCAGGTCGCGGTTTTTCAGGATCGCGCCTTCGCCTTCCAGAACCTGGATCATCACCGGGCCGGAAATCATGAAGTCAACCAGGTCCTTGAAGAAAGGACGCTCGCGGTGCACTGCGTAGAAGCCTTCGGCTTCAGCGCGCGACAGCTGGGTCATGCGGGCAGCGATCACTTTCAGGCCTGCGCCTTCGAAACGGCTGTAGATCTGGCCGATCACGTTCTTGGCTACTGCGTCAGGTTTGATGATCGACAGGGTGCGTTCGATTGCCATTATGAAAAACTCCAATAAAAAGAAAGGTTTAAAACAAGAAATTAGATTCTCGATCAACCCTAGATTTTAACATAGTTCATTCTCTATGCCCAAGGAAACACTCCCAAGGTGCTTGTAAGGGCTTCCCGTAAGCGTTTTTAAGTCTTTCCTAAGCCAGAAAGCCCCCATCCGGTCGACGACATGCTATGCTTTTTGGTAAAGGAGGCATTTAACTATGCAAAACGTACATCATTTTGGTAGCAGCGTCGCAACCGACAACGCACAGCTGCGCAATCGCGTCCTGCGCAACACTTACTGGCTGCTGTCGCTGTCGATGATCCCGACCGTGCTGGGCGCAATCATTGGCGTCATGTTCGCGATCCCGATCCCGCGCGGCTTCATGGGCTTCCTGCTGTTCATGGCAGTGGCTTTCGGCTTCATCTGGGGCATCCAGAAGAACAAGGATTCCGGCCTCGGCGTCGCGCTGCTGCTGGGCTTCACCTTCTTCATGGGCTTGCTGCTCACACCGCTGCTGACCCGCACCCTGGGCTTCGCCAACGGCGGCACGCTGATCATGACCGCTTTCGGCGGCACCGCAGCCATCTTCATGGCGCTGGCCAGCTACGCGACCGTGACCAAGCGCGACTTCTCGATGATGGGCAAATGGCTGTTCGCCGGCGTCATCGTGCTGCTGCTGGCATCGGTGGCTAACATCTTCCTGGGCATGGGTGCGCTGGCGATCGCCATCTCGGTGCTGGTCATCGCCATTTTCTCCGCTTACATCCTGTACGACGTGCAGCAGATCGTCAACGGCGGCGAGACCAACTACGTGTCCGCCACCCTGGCGCTGTACCTGGACGTCTACAACATCTTCAGCAGCCTGCTGAGCCTGCTGGGCCTGGCCGGCGACCGCGAATAAGCGATCCGCCACCCACAAAAAAGCCGGCTTGCGCCGGCTTTTTTTTCGCCCTGGAATCAGGCCAGGTCGAACACCGCCATCGACTCCACATGGGAGGTGTGCGGGAACATATTCATCACACCGGCTTGCGACAGGCGGTAGCCGGCCTGGTGCACCAGCACGCCGGCGTCGCGTGCCAGGGTCGATGGCGAGCAGGAGACGTAAACCAGCCGCTTTGGCAGCATCTCCGGATTGCTCTCCTTCAGCTCGGCCAGCGCCGCAGCCAGGGCCGCGGCACCGTCGCGCGGCGGGTCGATCAGCATGCGGTCGAACTTGCCGAGGGCGACCAAGTCGTCCTTGGTGATCTCGAACAGGTTGCGGCACTGGAAAGTGGTGTGGCCGTCGACGCCATTCACCTTGGCGTTGGACAGCGCGCGCTCGGTCAATGCGGTCGAACCTTCGATACCCACCACTTCGCGCGCCTGGGTTGCCAGCGGCAGCGTGAAGTTGCCGAGACCACAGAACAGGTCGGCCACGCGCTCGTCCTTCTGCACGTCCAGCAGGCGCAGCGCCTTGTGCACCAGCACGCGGTTGATGTGGTGGTTCACCTGGGTGAAGTCGGTCGGCTTGAACGGCATCTTGATGCCAAATTCCGGCAGCGTGTAATACAGCTCCTTGCCGGCCGGGTAGAACGGATAGGCGGTGTCCGGGCCCTTGGGCTGCAGCCACCACTGGATCTGGTACTGGTCGGCGAAGGCCTTCAGCTTTTCTTCGTCGCCCTCGCCCAGCGGCACCATATTGCGCATCACCAGCACGGTGTTGTCTTCGCCGACGGCCAGCTCGAGCTGCGGCACCTTGTCGAAGATGGCGAGCGAATGAATCAGGGCGCGCAGCGGCATCAGCATGTCCGACACGTGCTTCGGCAGGATCTGGCAGCTCTGGATATCGGCCACGAACACCGATTTCTTTTCATGGAAGCCGACCAGCACCGTGCCTTTCTTGGCCACGTAGCGCGCGGACAGGCGCGCGCGGTAGCGGTAGCCCCAGGTCGGGCCGTACATCGGGCGCATCATGGTGTCGGACTTGACCCGCGGCCCCAGGTGCCACAGGTTGTCTTCCAGCACGCGCTGCTTGATCGCCACCTGCGCCGACGCTTCCAGGTGCTGCATGGAGCAGCCGCCGCAGATCTCGAAGTGCTCGCACTTCGGCTTGACGCGCATTGACGATTCCTTGTGCAGCACCGTCATGCGGCCCTGCTCCCAGTTCTTCTTCTTGCGCTGCAGTTCGAAGCTGACCTTTTCACCCGGCAGCGCGCCCTCGATGAAAATGACCTTGCCCGGCGAGCCGTCTTCGTTCTCGATGTGGCCAACGCCACGGGCATCCATGTCCAGGGATTTGATTTCGACGATGTTGTCTTGCATAGCGGTTAAGGTTGCAGCCGGCGCGGGGAGCGCCCAAAGCCCGCTATGATAGCAGAGAAGCTGCCTCTTAAAGCAGCGAATCGCGGACCACGCCGCGCGCCGCCATCGCACGTTTCAGCTTGACCAGCGCCTCTTGCTGGATCTGTCGCACCCGTTCGCGCGTCACGCCCATTTCCTCGGCCAGCGTCTCAAGCGTGGCAGGATCGTCGTTGTCCAGACCGAAGCGGCGCATGATGACGATGCGCTGCTTGTCCGGCAGCTTGGTCAGCCAGTCGCGCACCAGCACCGTCATCTCGTGATGCTCGGCCCGCGCATCGGGCGCATCCTCGGAGTCGCCCGGCAGCATGTCCATCAGCGAGGACTGGGGGTCGTTGTCCAGCGGCGCATCGAGCGAGGTGGCATGCTCGGACAGGGCCAGGATATCCTGCACTTCCTCCACCGGCCGCCCCACCAGGTCGGCGATATCCTCCGCCGTGGCATCCTTGCCATTGTGGTGCTGCGCCTCCAGGTGGTATTTCCCGCGCAGGATCTGGTTCAGTTCACGCACCATGTGCACCGGCAGGCGCACCGTGCGCGCCTGGTTCATGATGGCGCGTTCGATGCTCTGGCGGATCCACCAGGTGGCGTAAGTGGAGAAGCGGAAGCCGCGCTCCGGCTCGAACTTGTCGATGGCGCGCATCAGGCCGATATTGCCCTCCTCGATCATATCGAGCAGGACCACGCCGCGGTTGATGTAATGCTTGGCGATCGAGACCACAAGGCGCAGGTTATGCTCGATCATGGTCTGGCGGGCGGAAAAATCGCCCTGCTTGGCCAGTGTCGCGAAATGCACCTCCTGCGGCGCCGTCAGCAAGGGACGGGTGCCGATCTGGTTCAGGTAGTGCTGCGTAGTGTCGGTCGAGAGTTCCGCCGCCAGCACTTTTTTCAGCTCGTCAACGGTCTCGATGACAGCGCTGCTACCCTCAACCGCAACCTCGCCGTCCGACTCCATGGAATCGATGGCTACTTCATCGACCGGCTCGTCCGGGAATTCCTCAGGAATCGAGTCGTCTTCCAGTTGGTCATTCGGCGAGCGTGTCATGGGTGCTTATCTAGCGATTAGGCAGGAATTTCGATGGATCCACCGGCTTGCCCTGCTGCCTTATTTCAAAGTGCAGCTTGACCGTGTCGGTATCGGAGTCCCCCATTTCAGCAATTGCCTGGCCCCTGCGCACTTCCTGCCCCTCCTTGACCAGGATCGAGCGATTATGGGCATAAGCCGACAACAGGCTGTTACTGTGCTTCACAATGACGAGATTACCATATCCGCGGATGCCGCTACCGGCATACATCACTTTTCCGCGTTCGGCAGCCAACACTTGTTGCCCGGCGCGGCCGGCGATGTCGATACCCTTGTTCTTGCCCTCGTCGAACTGGGCCACCACGCGGCCGTCGGACGGCCAGGTCCAGGACAGGTCGCGGTCTTCGGCGCTGACCACCGCTGCCGGCGGCACGGCCGGTAGCGCTGCCGGCGCCACGCTGGCAACCATGGCCGGCTTGTCGCCACGCTCATCGGATTTCTGCAGATCCGCCACGGCGGAATCGGAATAGGCACGCTTTTCACCCTTCGGCGCCGACTTGCGCGGCGGCGGCGGGGTTTTCTCGATCTGCGGCGGGGTCGGCACGGCTGCCAGCTGCACCCCTTCCGGCTGCGTCAGGCGCAGCACCTGGTCGACCTTGATGTCGTCCGGGTTGGCCAGGTTGTTCCAGGCCGCCAGGTCGCGGTAATTCAGGCCGCGGTCAAAGGCGATGCGAATCAGGGTGTCGCCCTTGTGGACGGTGTAGTAGCCTTCCTTGTCTTTCGGCTCCTCCGGCGTGGGCTTGGCCGGCGGGGCAACCAGCGGAATCGAGCGATCCTCGACCGGGGCCGGCTGCTTCACGGTTTCACATGCGGTCAGCACGACCAGCGAGGCGGCCATCAGGAAAAGGGAATATTTCTTCGTCATTCTATTAATCTGTGTGTTAAACGGTGCCAGGGCGCAGCGGCACAAAATGGCAGTCTTCCAGCGTCTGGCGCACCCATTCATTCTTGCTGACACGGGTCACCAGTTCGAGATGCTGGGTGCGAGCCCCGACCGGGGCGACCAGGCGGCCGCCGATATTCAGTTGATCCAGCAAGGCCTGCGGCACTTCCAGGCCAGCGGCGGCAAGGATGATGCCATCGAAAGGCGCCGCCTGCGGCAAGCCTAGCATACCATCTCCGTAGTGCAAACGCAGGTTCGGCACCCGCATCGGGCGCAAGTTGGACTTGGCCAGTTCGTGAAGCGGCTTGATGCGCTCGATCGAATACACCTCTTTCGCCACGCAGGCCAGCACCGCCGCCTGGTAGCCGCAGCCGGTGCCGATTTCCAGCACGCGGTGCAAATCCTGGCCGGCGCGCATCACCTCGATCATGCGCGCCACGATATAAGGCTGGGAAATGGTCTGGTGGTGGCCGATCGGCAGCGAGGCGTCGATATAGGCTTGCGGCGCCAGGCCTTCGTCCATGAACATATGGCGCGGCACGGTGTCGAGCGCCCCCAGCACCACCGGGTCGCTGACGCCCTGTTTGGCTACCCGCTGCACCATGGCGCGCCGCACGCCGTCCGACACCAGGGCGTTCTGGCGCGGCGCAGCCGCGGGGCCAAGCTGCACCTGGGCGCGCTCCTGGGCATAGGAATGGGCGCGCGAAGGCGATGCCACCGGCTGCGGCGGGCGCCAGCCGCTGGGACTGGCCGCGGCGCTGCGGGCGGCATTCTGGGTTGCGGTTTGTGGCGTTGCCACGGTGTTGTAGACCGGCTTTTTCGCCGGGCTCTTGTCGGTAACGGATGACAGGGGCAGCGGGAAAGTGCGGGTCTTTTCGCTCATGCGATGGCCTTTGCCAGGGAATCGAGTTGTTGACGATGTGTCAGGTCGATCTGCAAAGGCGTCAGCGACACGCGGCCATTGGCGACGGCATGGAAGTCGGTGCCCTCGCCGGCATCCTTGCAAGCGCCCGGCGGGCCAATCCAGTAGATTTCGCGCCCGCGCGGATCGAGCGCCTTGACCACGGGTTCGGCCTGGTGGCGGCGGCCCAGGCGGGTCGGGGTCAGCGCGCCCAGTTGCTCATACGGCAGGTTCGGGATATTCACGTTCAGCAGGTAAGGCCGCTCCAGCAGCTCCAGGTAGCGCTGCACCAGGTCGCGCGCCACGCGCGCGGCGGCATCGACATTGGCCCAGCCGTAGGAACCCTGCGAGAAGGCCATGGCTGGCACGCCAAACAGGTAGCCTTCGGTGGCGGCGGCCACGGTGCCCGAGTACAGGGTGTCGTCGCCCATATTGGGGCCGTTGTTAATGCCCGACACCACCAGGTCCGGCACATGGTCCAGCAGCCCGGTCAGCGCCACGTGGACGCAATCGGTCGGCGTTCCATTGACAAAATAGAAACCATTGGCCGCCTGGTGCACCGACAAGGGGCGGTCCAGCGTGAGGGAATTGGAGGCGCCGGAGCGGTTGCTGTCTGGCGCCACAACCACGATATCGGCGATTGGCTGCAGGGCTTCCGCCAGCGCATTGATGCCAGGCGCCAGGTAGCCGTCGTCGTTACTGATAAGGATTCTCATACAGGGAATTTTACCTGAAGCAACGACTGGCGCAGCGGGCCGGCGGACACAAATTTACATGGCGGCGGGCACCGGCCAGTATCCGGCGCGCGCCTGCTCCAGCGGCAGGGCATGGTGATGGTTCAGGGTGGCTGGCCCAGCAGACGGCCGCCGTTGCCAGGGACAGAGTCCGGCGCCAAACCATTGCATGAACCCGCAATACGCTTGCTGCAAGGCCAAAGCAGGCAGCGGCTCGCCGCTTGCCAGGCTGGCGCAATGCGGCAGTTGCACCGCATCGAAATAGTCTTCCAGCGACAGCCATGGCAAGCCGTAGGCCTGGCCCAGCATGGCTTCGAATAGCGGCTGGTAGCCGCCCGCCACGCCCTCGCCGCGCCGCCAGAACGTGCATTGCCCAGCGTCCGACGTATCGATGCGCGACGGCAGCGGATACACCAGCAACTGGCGCTGCTCGTCTTCATGGCAGCTGCGGTAAGCGGTGGCCCGCGCCACCAGGTCCTGCAAGCCATCCAGGTTCTGCCGGTTCGGCGCAAACACCAGCACCAGCCGCGTCGGCAGCAGCGTGGTGCAGATCGCAGA
This sequence comes from Massilia eburnea, assembly GCF_050709955.1. GTDB lineage: Bacteria > Pseudomonadota > Gammaproteobacteria > Burkholderiales > Burkholderiaceae_D > Rugamonas > Rugamonas eburnea_A. The sequence goes on along the minus strand of NZ_JBNZFX010000029.1, from coordinate 32,683 downwards.
GCAATCGGCGCGCCCGCTGCGCGCATCGACCAGCACGTGGCCGAAATGGCGCGCCAGGCGCGCGGCAAAGGTGCGGAACAGCGCGGGGCAGGCGTCGAACAAGCTTTGCCAGTCCAGCATTGCCGCGCGTTCCGCATGGCTGCCGTCGCACCGCCCAGCGCGCAGCAGCCAGAGTGGCCGGTCATCGCATGCCCTGACCAGGTATTGCTCCCAGCGCACCGCGTCAAGCACCGCTTCGGCCAGCGCCTGGTCGCAGGCGTAGCGGCCGGCGCGTTCCTGGAGCTGCTCGCGGCACTCTTCGAACAGCTCCAGTACGCCCGGTGCCTGCGCTGCGCCGGGAAAGTAGTAATGCAGGCCCGGCGCCTCCAGGTCCAAGTCGACCAGCAGCACCGGCGCTGTGCGGCGGCAGGCCAGCATGTGCCCAAGATTGGCCAGCGCCATGGTGCGGCCTACGCCGCCCTTATAGGAATAGAAAGTGGTGACTTCGCCGGATGCGGGCAGCTCTGGCAGGTGCAGGCGTAGGTGTTCCATGGCGCTCTTTCGGTGGTTTTTCTAGCGTGGGAAGTGCGGCGCTGCCGGCGGACGCCATTCCGGCGGCACCGGCGGCAGCACGAAATGCCTGCAATCGTGGTCGGGCGGAATGCTCGCCTTCAGGCAGTGGTAGTGCATCGTGATGCGGTCCACGATGCGCCGGATATCGGGCAGGAAATCGGGATTGGTCTTCAAGTCCCCGGTTGCCAGCGAATAGCGCGAAAAATCGACATACATGCCAGGTTCGCTGATCTGGCGCGGCAGGTTCAGCGGATGGCGGGTCATGATGACGGGGATGATCAGGTGGCTGGGAAGCTCGTACCAGCCGCTGCGCTCGGCCTCGATCATCTGCATGGCGGCGAATTCGCGCCTGGTGTAGGGGTGGGCCTCGTACTTGGGCGTATAGATCACGATCATGGTGGCGCTCTGGCACATGGCCAGGGCCAGGCGGCGGTCGATATCGTCGCCGCCACCCAGTTGCTCGCTATCGACAAAGAGTTCGGTCTCATTGTCGAAATGGGGCTCTAGATAGCACTTCAGGGCATCGACCAGGTCGTCCTTGAAATGGCTCATATATGCGTGCTGGCCATGCGCGTAACTGAAAAAGCAGCCGTACCGGATACTCATGGCAATCGCCTCCCCTGCCAGCTCAATGTAGCCCCATCCTGCGCGCCGAACTTTGTGCCGGCGCAAAGTGATCTCGGGCATAATCGTACGATCGTTCCAATCGCGCTATTCGACCACCATGGAGACCAAATGAAGGCTATCGTTTGCAAGGAATGGGGCTTGCCCGACACGCTGGTGCTGGAAGATGTGCCCGACCCGCAGCCTGGCCCGGGCCAGGTAGTGCTGCAGGTGAAGGCGGCAGCCGTGAACTTCCCCGATGTGCTGATCATCCAGGGCAAGTACCAGTACAAGCCGGCCCTGCCCTTCACGCCCGGCAACGAAGTCTCGGGCGTGGTGCTGTCGGTGGGCCAAGGCGTGCAGGGCTTCAAGGCGGGCGACAAGGTAATCGCCTTCTCCGCGCACGGCGGCTTCGCCGAACAGCTGCTGGTGCCCGCGGCTGCGCTGATGCCGATGCCACCGGGGATGGATTTCGATACCGCCGCCGCGATTACCCTGACGTACGGGACCTCGCACCACGCGGTGGTCGACCGCGCCCAGCTCAAAGCCGGCGAGACCATGCTGGTGCTGGGCGCCGCCGGCGGCGTTGGACTGGCCGCCATCGAGATCGGCAAGGCGCTCGGCGCGCGCGTGATTGCCGCCGCCTCCAGTGAAGAAAAGCTGGCCGTCTGCAAGGAGCACGGCGCCGACGTCCTGATCAACTACGGCAGCGCCGACCTGCGCGAGGCAATCAAGGCTGCCACCGACGGCAAGGGCCCGGACGTGATCTACGACCCGGTTGGCGGCGAATACGCCGAGCCGGCCTTCCGCTCGATCGGCTGGCGCGGGCGCTACCTGGTGGTGGGTTTTGCCAACGGCGAAATTCCGAAGCTGCCGCTGAACCTCACGCTGCTCAAAGGCGCTTCGCTGATGGGCGTGTTCTGGGGCGAATTCGTCAAACGCGAACCGAAGGCCAACCTGGCCGGCATGATGCAGCTACTGGGCTGGCTGGCCGAAGGCAAGATCCGCCCTCACATTTCGGCGCGCTACGCGCTGCCCGACACGCCCCGTGCGCTGGAAGCCATGGCCGCACGCAAGGTCACCGGCAAGGTGATCGTCAAGCCTTGAGCCATCGCACCAAGCGGGCGGCAAGGTAAAAAACCGCACCGTTCGCAGCAAGCATTGCCGCCAGGTGCAGGCCCAGCGCGGCCAGGACCTGCAACAGCGGCCCCGTGGCGCCGGCGCCGCAGACCGTCATCAAGGCCGGCATCAGCACGAAGCCGGCGCCGTGCGCAGTCGATGTGATGAAAGTCCACAGCGCCATTCCCGCCTGCCCCGCCAGCGCGTGCCCCTTGCCAAGGCGCCAGGCCAGCGCGGCAGCCAGCAACACTCCCGCCCCCCATTGCAGCGCCGAGCGGTCCAGTGGCAGCCTGAAGGCCAGCGCTGCGGCCACCACCGCCATCGACGCCATGTGGCCACAGGCGATCGCCGTCACGGCCCGCCAGGGCCGGAAGCTTGGCATGGCATCCCCGCATCAGGCGTGCGACGAGCTGCAGCACGACGCGGCCGGCTGCGCGTAGCGGTCGTGGTGCCTGACCCAAGCCATGGTGTAGGGCAAGCCCTCTTCGTGCCGCCCCAGTGGCGTGATATCGAGGAAGCGATAGGTGTGCATCATCACTTCCACGCCGCGGCCAAAGGTCGAATAGGTGTGGTAGACCACGCCCGCCTCATCCTTGTAGAACACGCTGACGCCAGGCGCGTCTTCGTGCGGAAAGCCTTGCCCGGTGTAGTTGTAATAGACCTCGCCGCCGGCCATTTCTTCCGGCGCGAAGCTGACGTGGAAATCGTAATTGAAATCGCTTTCGCCCGACGACACCCACCTGAACTGCCAGCCCATCTCCTTGCGCATGCGCTCCAGGCTGGCCAGCGGTGCACGCGACACCACCACCAGGCTTACATCGCGCTGGGCCAGGTGCGACAACGCGCCGTCCGTATGGTCGGCCATGTAGGAACAGTGCGCGCAGCCGCGCTCCTGGCCGGGCGCGAACATGAAGTGCTGCAGCACCAGCTGGCTGCGTCCTTCAAACAGGTCGGACAGCGAGCGTTTCCCCTGCGGTGTGTCGAACACATACTGCTTGTCCACGCGCACCCACGGCAAGGCACGCCGGTCGCTGGCCAACTGGTCCTGCTGGCGCATCAATTCTTTCTCGCGCACCAGCAATTGCTTGCGCTGCGCTACCCATTGCTCTTGATTGACGATGGTATTCATGGTCATTCTCCCTGCGGGCGACGCACCGCACGCACTTTGCCGCTGTTTTCGCCGCCGGCATAGAACAAGCCGGCGCCATCGGATTCCAGGCCGCTGACGAATACGCCGGGCGGCATTTCCAGCAGCTCCAGCACGGCGCCGCTGTGCGGGTCGACGTGGCGGATATCGCTCTGGTCACCCTCCCAGGTGCCGTGCCACAGCTCACCGTCCACCCACGTTACGCCGGTGACGAAGCGGTTCGATTCGACGGTACGCAATACTGCCCCCGTCTCGGGATTGATCTGGTGGATCTTGCGCTCGCGGTACTGCCCTACCCAGAGGCTGCCTTCCGCCCAGGCCAGGCCCGAGTCGCCGCCCTTGCCGGGCGCGGGGATCGACGACACCACCGTACCGCTGGCCGGATCGATCTTGTTGATCCGCTCAGCGGCGATCTGGTACAGGAACTTGCCGTCGAACGCCGTGCCGGCATCGGCGGCAAGTTCCAGCGTGCGTTCCGCTTTACCGTTTTTCGGATCGAAGCCGACCAGGCGGGCGCCGGTAGCAGCCCACACCAGATGGCCGTCGTAAGTAACGCCGCCGACTTTGGTAACGCCGTCGAACGGGCCGTATTCGCGCAGGATTTCCGCCTTGCGCACCTTGTTTGAATTTCGGGTCATTGCCATGCTCCTTATGAGGCGCGCCTTGATCGGCGCCGCAAGTGAACTTTATTCCAACGGCAGTGCAGCAGGGAGTAACAAGATTGTCGTGAATCCGGCCAGCGGCGGCGCCAGCCAGCGCCGCGTGCGCGCGTTGCCGATCGCGCGCACCTGCCCGGCCGCCTCCAGCTCAGCCAGCGCGCGCTGGACAGTGCGCTGGCTGGCATCGAGCGCCAGCGCCAGCGCGGAAGTCGACCAGGCGGCGCCATCGGACAACAGCGCCAACAGCGACGCCTGCTCGCCGTCGATGGGCGGCTCCAGCACCGCCACCGCGCGGCCAGCCAAAGGCCGGATCGTAAAGCCGAGCGGCGTAGCCTCAATGCTGGCAAGGCCTTTGAACAGCGCGCGCAGGCGGCCGATCTCGACCCGCAGGCGCGCGCGGTGGGTCTCGTCGGGACGGCGGGTATTGAAAGCTTGTTCGATCAGCAGCTCGCGCCCGGCGTCGCCCGGCCAAGCCTCAACCAGCGCGCGGGCCAGCGCGAACAACACCGGCCTGCGCGCCAATGGGCGCCAAATGGCGCCGCTGCCCAAGCCGCGCCGACAGGCATCCAGCACCAGCGTGTCGGATGCCAGCAGCGCAGCCACTTCATCGAGCGACATTTCGCCGCCGCCGTGGCGCCGCGCAACCGGGCGCTGTAGCGCGGCGTTGGCTTCCATCACCTCGGCCAATAGCTCCGGCACGCCCGAACGCGCGGCTGCCGCACGTGCATGCGCGAGCGCCGCCCGTGCCGCCGCCGGGCGCAGCGAACGCGTTGCCAATTCGGCTGTGGCCAACTGCGCCACCGCCGCCAATGCCGGCGTCAGGGCGCGCATATCGAGGCGCGACAGTTCTGCAGCGGCAGCTTCCAGTCGGCCCAACAACAGTGATTTCCGGGCGGCGATCAGGCGCGCCTGCAGCGCATTGCCGTAGTCGCCGTGGGTTTCCAGCACCGCCAGCGCAGTCGCCAGCACGCGCGGCGGGCCGGCGAAATCGCGCATGGCCAGCGCCACTTCGGCCTCGGCGACCACGCAGCGGGCCCGCGCCAGTTCTTCGTGCGAACCGAAGCCACGGGCGGCACGGCGCAGCAGTTCGCGCGCCTTGGGGAAGTCGCCCAAGCGCGCCATGGCAATGCCGCGCAGGGCCAGCGCAGGTGGATCGCCGCGCAGGGCAACATGCTTCAGGGCGCCCAGCACATCACCGCTGGCAAGGGAGCGGGCCGACGCGGTGATCAGCGAGTCCATCGCGGCTCAGCCGGCCTTGAGTACGCGCGACACCGCGGCGCGCAACAGGATCCGCGAGTAGAGTTGATGGAAGCCGAGCAGCGCGCGAAACGCGCCGCCTTGCCGCGAGCGCACCACGGCCGAACCAAAGTACAGGCGCGTACCCTGCCCGGCCGGCGATGCCATCAGCCAGGAGCGCGTGCTACCGGCGAAATCGCACATCAGCAATTGGCCGGGCGCGCGTCCTTCCACCGACCACGCCGCAAACTGTTCGCGCTGGCCGCTCGCCAGCTCGCGCGCTTCCGCATCGCGCGAAGGGCGCGCAACGAATAGCGCCAGCAACAGGCGCTCCAGCTTGAATACCCCAGTGGTATAGAACGCCTCGACAAAAGCCGCGTGCGCCACCTGGCGCGGCACGTCGATGGCGAAGCAATCGGTGTATGCGCCCTGCTCACGGTAACGCTGCAACAAGGCATCTTGCGGCAGGTCGGCGATCATAGATAGGTCCAGGTATCGGCGCCATCAAACTTGCGCCGCTCCAGCGGGGCCACCGCTTGCGGCGCGAAGTTGGCCATGTTGACGCCCATGCGGCCATCGCCATTGGGCTGCAGCGACTTCCAGTGCGTGACGCAGCCGCAAGAGCGGCAGCGCACCGTGCGCAGCGATTTGTCGCCCCAGACGTAATCCTCGGTACCTGCCGGATCGCCCTCGATGCGCACGGCGTCATCAGGGTAGAGGGCCCACAGCGCCCGCGTGCGGCGGCAGATTGAGCAGTTGCAGTCGATCAGGTAGGCCGGCGCAGCCGCCACCTCGATCGTGATGGCGCCGCAGTGGCAGGAACCGTTAAGGATGGTCATTTGACAAGCATAACACCTCGCTCATCGATCTGCAGGCGCTCGGGATCGGTCCCCAAAACCAGCTTCAGGTTCTCGCGTGCGCTGTTGCGCAGGTTGGCCGCCACCTGCTCCGGTTGTGCCTTTTGCTGCTGCGACTTGTACGCCAGCGCCATGAAGGCGCCCACCATCGCACTTTTTTCGTACAGGTTGCGGATCGTTCCTGCGCTTTGTTTCTCGGCCAGCCGGCGCGTGCCACCGCCCTGGCGCAGTTGCTCGGCCACTGCAGCGAACTCTTCGTCCGGCACATCGCGATTGGCAAATACCATGTAATTGCCGACGATGAAAGCCGCCATTGCACCATCCAGGTCGTCGCGCTGCCAGCCCATTTTGGCGGCGATCTGCTGGTAGATATCCATGCTATGCTGAAAAGCCTGGGTCATCGCGGCCTGGCTCGATGCTGGAAATACCCTGGCCAGTTCCTGCGCATTGCGCTGCACCGCCGGCGGCGCATCCAGGCGCGCAGGCTTGCTGCGCGAACGGGCGCCGGTATTCATCGCATTGTTGTTCATCACCGCCATATTGGCGAAGTTGATCATCGGCGCCGTCGTCATCGAATAATCCAGCCCCAGGCCTACATAACCTTGTGCCCGGGCCGCCGATGCCGCAAGCAACGCGGCGCACAGCGCGGCCTGCCGCAGGCGCCTCATGCGCTCATCACCTGGCTAGGCAGCAGGTCGGACATATTCTCCGCCACGCTGCGCGCATTGAAGCAGCGGAAGCGGAATTCGCCGCCCTCCTCCAGTTCGACCACCACGATGCCGGTCAGGATGCCGAACTCACGCCGCACCGAACGCACTTCGCGCAAGAGGATATGCACCGGCTGCAAATCGTCATGCACCGCCTTGTTCATGAGGTTCGGAACCCAGTCCAGCGCGTCGGCCGATACGGTGACGATACCGCCCACCCACAATCCACCAATGGCGGCGCCGATCGCTTCCACACTGCGCCCAGCTGCCCCGCCGAGGCGGCGATTGACGACTGCATCCGTGATGAATGCATTGCACAACTTCTTGATAAAGATCGTCATTGGAACCTCATGCCGTTTTTGTCGATGAGAAGCTTGGCCGGATCGCCCTTCAGCACCAGTTGCAGGTTTTCGCGCGCGGCGTTGCGCATGTTTTCATAGACGGCCGGAGGCTGCGGTTGCTGCTGGTGCGATTTGTGGGCCAGGGCCATGAAGGCGCCGATCATGGCGCTTTGTTCGAAGACATCGCGCACCTTGTCCGCCTCGTTGCGGTCATTGATGTTCTGGAGCTTGTTCTGGGCGCGGATTTGCCTGGCGACGGCGTTGAAATCCTCGTCCGGGACTTCGGTATTTTTCAAGACCATGTAGTTACCAACCAGGAACGCCGCCAGGCCGCCTGCCATGTCGCGCGGCGTCCAGCCCATTTTTTTCTCAACCTGGAGGTACACGTCCATGCTTTGCAAATAGACCCTTTCCATCTCCACGCGCTTTTCAGCCGGGAAGTGCTGGGCAAGCTTATGCGCGTTGGCCTGCACGGCCGGCCTGGATTTCGGCAGGATCGGTGCAGCCTTCTTCGCATTGGCTGGCGAAGGAACCGGAATGCGCAGGTCCGGCTGCGGCCAGACCACAACGTTATCGTAGCTCATGCCAAAGCCGCAGCACTGGCTGTGCGCGGCGGGCGCCAGCGCAATTGCGAGCAGGCCCAAGATCAACTTGCACTTCATCGTGTCACCTCGACTTTTGCACAAAACGTTGTCGGAGAATATACAATTTTGCATAACGCGCCAATTGAATCAGGGTGCGTGAAAGTCACTCGGCACAGGAGATGGCAAATGTGGATGCACACGCTGGCATGGCTGGCCCTCGCGCTGCACGGCGTGGCGCAGGCCGGCGAAGTCCTGCTGGATATTCCGACGCGGCCCGGCGCCACCGTGCGTGTGCTGGAGATGACTGGCGAACACGCAGCCGGCCACGTTGTGCTCTACCTGGCCGGCGGCTCGGGCCAGCGCGGCTTGCAGGGGGTCTGGCCGGGCAGCCTGCCGACCGATCCGGATACCTTGTTCGGCGCACAGCGCCAGATGGCGGAACAGATCGGCGCCATGGTGGCGCTGGACACCGCCAGCGACCATGAAGTGCTGGATATCGGCAGCCGCCAAGGCGCCGCGCACCGGCAGGATGTGGCCGCCGTGGTCGATTTCATGCGCAAGCGTCATCCGCAGGCGCGCATCGTCCTGATGGGCAGCAGCGACGGCGCCTTTTCGGCCGCGTATGTCGCCAACCGCTTGCCATCAGTTGATGCGGTGGTGCTGATCAACGGCAGCGGCGATGCCTGGGCCGAAGTCCCGCACCTGAAACGGCCGGTGCTTGGCGTGCATCACCGGCGCGACGCCTGCCTGCCCTTCCGCGAAAGTTATCGGAAAGCGCGCTTCTTTCCCCTGATCGCGGTTGACAGCCTGGCTTTCCCGCAGGTCTACGCCGGCACCCTGCGCGACTGCAGCCGTGAAAGCGCCCACGGCCTGCACGGCCAGCGCTCGCAAGTCTATCGGGCAATCGGCAACTGGCTTGTTAGCGGCGAAGCGCCGCAGGAACTGCGCTAGCCTGCCACCGCTTCGAGCGTATCGAGGAAGCGCAATAGCCTGACCCGGTACTCGGCTGGATTGAAGGCGTAGAGGTCCTCGTGGATCGCCCCCTCCACCAGCCAAAGGGTTTTGGCGCCGCCGGCCGCTTCGAACAGCCGGCGGGTTTCTTCTGACGGCGTCTGGGTGTCTCGCGTCCCGCCTGCGACCAGCACAGGGACCTGGACCTGGCGAATCGCCTGCACTGGCCGAAGGTCCTCGCGCGCCACGCCGGTGCGCAAGGGCAACTGCCAATAAAGCAGGGGCGCGGCAAGCCGCCCCACTCCGCCAAAGCGCATTGCCAGCCGGTTCGCCACCGCATCTTCAATGGTCGGATAGACCGACTCCAGGACGAAGCCGTCGACCGCCACAGGTCCGCTGCCCAGCAAAGCCGCCGCCCCGCCTAATGACTGACCGATTGCGACCACGGTCCCGCATCCATGGGTACGCAGGTAGGCGACGCCATTGCCGGCATCGTTGGCCTCTCGATGGCCAAACGTAATCATTTCGCCCGCCGTTTCGCCATGTGCCTGCAAGTCGATGGCGAGCGAGGTCCAGCCTGCATCGCGCAGGAATGCGGCGCGACCGGCCATCGCGCGGCGGTCGCCACGGATACCGTGCATCAGCAGTACACAACGCTTCGCACCGGGCACTCGCAGCAAGGAGCCGTGCGTGCTGCCGGCCAGCACCGGCTCAAAGCCAAGGTCCGCAGGCATGGCGACGGGATGATTGACGGGCTTGGATAGCGCCCACCCGACCGACCACAGGCCGGCCAGCGCGCCAGCGGTCACAAGGAGCGCAAGCGCGTTGCGTAGCCTCATGCTGCGCGGCGTTCGACCAACAGGCGCACGGGACCGGGCAGCCATTGGCGCAAGCCGGCCCCGATCGCTGCTTCGCGACGCTGCCAGAACACGCCGGCGGCGATGATGGCGATGCCGATTGCGGTCAGGGCGACCGGGAACAGCAGGCTGTCGCGGAAAACGGTGTACGACAAGTGGCCAAGGTAGCCGGCCAGGCCAAAGCCGCCGAATACGGCGAAAACGCGGCGCGACAAGGCTGCTCCGATGCCGATCATCAGGACGTTGATCAGGCAATAGACCAGCTTCCCGAACTCGCTGCCGGAGTCCATCGAAGACAAGGCGCCCCAGAACGTCAGTACGCCCCAGATATACAGCCAGAACGCGTAGTCCTTGCTGCTTCGGTTGCGCAGGTCGATCCACAGGGCGAGCAGCGTCATGGCGACGCCGAATACCGCCGAGATGATTTTGCCTTCGCGGGAGAACAGGCTGTAATGGCCAAGCAGCATTTCGGTCACATCCATGCTCATGTACCACAGGGTCACCGCCAGCGGCATCACCGTGAACGGCATGCGGTAGCGCCACAGCACCACGGCGCCGGCAGCCAGCGTGGCCAGCTCCATGAAGATCCAGCGCCAGTCGATGTAGTAGTGGTAGTTACGGTACGAACTGCCGGCGCCACCGCCCGCCCATAGGCCCAGCATATGCTGCAAGCCATAAACTGCGAGCGGCACCAGCACCACGGCGAAGGCCGCCAGCACCCCGGCCGGCAGCACCAGGCCGCGCACGCGCAGCCATTCGACCGCGCCTAGCGCCGCTACCATATAGCAAATGGAAATGAACAGCAGGCCGGTGCCGCCGAACGACTCCCAGCCCAGCGTCATGAACAGCGACATGGCGCCGATGGCGATCAAGCCCCCCAGGTAGTACAGGATATGCGCCGGCTTGAAGCCGGGCGTATGCTGTTCACGCTCGACCAGGAACTGCCACAAGCGCCCAGCCTGGCCCGCATCCAGCAGGCCCTGGCCTGCCGCCTCATCCAACATCGCTCGCGTCAGTTTCATTGCGTATCCCTGGGCTCAGTGATCTTTGAAGAATTCCATGACGTCGGCAGCCTCGCGCGTACGCTTGAATGGCGGCAGGCTTTGCCAGATGCGGCGGCCGTATGGCTTGGAGATCACTCGCGGATCGCACAGCATCAGCACCCCACGGTCGCCCTCGTCGCGGATCAGGCGCCCGGCGCCCTGCTTCAGGTTGATGATCGCTTCCGGCAGGGTGTGGCCCATGAAGCCGTTCAGGCCCTGGCGCTCCATCACTTCGATGCGCGCGGCCAGCACCGGGTCGTCAGGCGGCGCGAACGGGAGCTTGTCGATGATCACCAGCGACAGCGCTTCGCCGCGCACGTCCACGCCTTCCCAGAAGCTCTGGGAGCCGATCAGCACGCCGTTGCCGGCCTTGCGGAACTGGTCCAGCAGTTCGGTGCGGCCACGGTCGCCTTGCACGAACAGCGGGAACTTCAGGCCGCGCTTGTCGAATTCGTCGCGCAGGCGCTCGGCCGCCCGCTTGACCGCACGTAGCGTGGTGCACAACAGGAAAGTGCGGCCGCCGGCGGCTTCGATGATGGGCAGCGCCGCATCGAGCACGGCGTCGGTATAACCCATCGAATTCGGGTCCGGCAAGCCCTGCGGCACGTACAGGATGCCCTGCTCTTCGTAATTGAACGGGCTGGGCCAGTTGCGCGCGACTTCGTTCTCCAGGCCCATTTGCTGGGCGAAATGGGTGAAGTCGTTTTTCACCGCCAGCGTGGCGGAGGTGAAGATCCAGCTGCGCGGCACGCCTTCGCGCTGACCATTGAAGATCGGTGCGATCGACAGCGGGGTTTTATGCAACTGCAGCGAGCTTTGGAAGGCCTCTACCCAGAACACCGCCTCCTCGCCCGCGGCCACTTTCGCCTTCGGGTCGAACTTCCACGCTTCCAGGCGGGCCGACAGCTCATTGCCGCGCACGCGGCATTGCTCGATGGTCTCGGCGCGCTCGGCGTTCTTGTCCAGCACGGCCACCATATCGACCAGTTCATCCTTCAGCGTCTGCAGCGCGGGGAAGAAATCGCTGGATGGTGCGATCTGCGGCAGCGACATGCGCACGATGTCCTGCGTGAAGGTCAGGCGCAGGTCGCGCGCCGCCTTTTCCACCGGCGTGACGACCTTGGCCCATTCGGCGCCGTCGCGCGCATGGGCCAGGCCCTCGGCCAGCACGTCGCGGCACAGCTCCAGGATCTGCGAGGTGGAGATGGTGTCGCCGAAGAACAAGGTGGCGGTATCGGGCAACTGGTGTGCCTCGTCGAAGATCACGGTATTGGCGGAGGGCAGCAGTTCGGCCACGCCGGTATCTTTCAGCGCCACGTCGGCGAAGAACAGGTGGTGGTTGACCACCACCACGTCGGCCTGCTGCGCCTCGCGGCGCGCCTTCATCACGAAACAGTCCTGGTAGTACTGGCACTCCTGCCCCATGCAATTCTCGCGGGTCGACGTCACCAGGTTCCACACCAGGGCATTTTCCGGCACGCGCGCCAGTTCGGCCTTGTCGCCGGTGCTGGTCATCTTCAGAAAGCGCGAAATCTCGCGCAGGTAGCCGACGTCTTCGCGCGACGTCATGCGGCCGTTCTGCAGCGTGCGCTCCAGGTGGTAGTGGCACAGGTAGTTGGAGCGCCCTTTCAGCAGCGCCACCGAGACCGGCGCCTGCAGCGCGGCGCGGATGGTCGGGATGTCGCGCAGGAACAACTGGTCTTGCAAATTCTTGGTACCGGTGGAGACGATAGTCTTGCCGCCCCACAGCAGGGCCGGCACCAGGTAGGCGAAGGTCTTGCCGGTGCCGGTACCTGCCTCGGCGATCAGCGTCTGCTGCTTGGCGATAGCATCGGCAATCGCCTTGGCCATCTCGGTCTGCGATTTGCGTGGACGAAAACCGCCCACGGCGGGACCCAAGGGGCCGCCGGGCCCAAACAGGCGCTCAATATCGGCGTCATGCGCCCCCGGAGCCAAAACCGGATCGTTCGGCGCGCCGGGAACGGCGGTCGGCTGTTGTGGATCTGTCAAGTTCGTAGATGGATGAGTGGCCCTGCTCAGGCCGGTACGTCGGGCACCAATTGCATTTTCAGCAGGGTGATATAGTCTTTCAATTGCAACTTGCGCTTCTTGAGGCGCCGCAACTGAAGTTGATCGTGGTGACCATCCAGGGTCAACATTTCAATGACTGCATCCAGGTCGCGGTGCTCGACATCGAGCTCAACGATGCGACGCTGAATTTCTTCTTTGTTGATCATAAATGGAAAGTCGGCACGATTTCGATTAACGTTTGCTTACAGTTTCGTACGGACAACAGGCTATACTTGCAACGAAACTGCATACTGTGCATAGTTTAACTCAGGTAGTCATTGGAAAGAAGCTGTCAAGTCCCTATGAGCACGTACAAAATCGAGGCCGGAACCGCGCAACATATCGGTAGCCGGCCCCAACAAAATGACCGTGTCGCGTTGTTTACTGCGCAGAAAGCGCCCGGCTATGTGCTGGCCGTCCTGGCCGATGGCATCAGCGGCGGCGCCACTGGTGCTGAACAAGTGCTGCATACGGCCAAACAATTGTTTGATGAATACCGGGCCGCAGAGTCGGTCCACTTGCCGCGACTGCAAGAATTGCTGCGCGAAATCGCGAACGACGTCCACCAGATCCTGGTCATGGACCCGCGCACCGGTGCCAGCGAGCCGCAATCGAGCATCGTGCTGATGGTGCTGACGCCCGAACGCCAGGCCGCCTGGGCCATCGTTGGCGATTCACGTTTGTATCGTTTTGACAACAAGGAATGCCTGGCCCGCAGCAGCGATGCCGAGTACGTCGCGCACCTGATGGAAAAGGAAAACCTGCCCGAAGAAGCGGCGCGCAAGCACCGTCAGGCCAAGTTGCTCAGCAACGCGCTGGGAAATAAGCACCGCGAGCCCTTCATCACTTTCGGCGTTCAGGAAAACCTGAAGGCGGGCAACGCATTCCTGCTTTGCTCGGACGGTTTGTGGTCTTATTTCGCGGACGTGGAGCTGGCGAGCGCCATCGCCAAGAAATCGCCGCGCGAAGCAGCCGAACTGCTGATCAACAAGGCCCGCGAGCGAGCGCAGGGCAAGGGCGACAACTGCTCGATGGCGATCATCAAGCTGGTCGCCCCGCCGAAGGAGCCGGTCAACTACACTGTGCAGAAGCTGCGCAAAGCCGTTTAAGGCTTTTTCGCAGCTTCGGCCTTGGCCGCAGCCTCGGCTTTCGCCGCTGCGGCCTTCTGTGCTTCTGCGGCGCTGCGCTTCTTCTCTTCCTTCTCGGCCAGCTTGGCCTTGACTTGCGCCTGCCGCTTTTCCGATTCCGCTTTCTTGCGCTCGAATGCAGCGGCATTGGCAGCGCGTTCCGGTGCGGCGGCGGCTTCCTGGGCGGCGCGGGCGCGTTCACGGGCATCGTGCTGCGCCTGGCGCTGCTGTACCGACACTGCGGCCGGCTTGGGCGCCGCCTTCAGTTCAGGATTCGGCTTCACCGGCCTTGGGTGGTCGGCGTTATAAGCCGCTTCCGCGGCATCCTTCTGGGCGCGGTCCGCCAGTTCACGGTCGCGCACTTCCACTGCATTGCGGCGCTTGAAGTAGTTCGCTTCCACTTCCACCGAGCGCAGTTCAGCCAGGCGCAGGCGGCGCTGTTCCTTGGCCTTGTCGATGCAGGCATTAACGAAGAACTTTTCGTAGCAAAGCTGTTCGCTGGCGCTGAACTCCGCCTCCACCTCTGCCCGGTCCTTGCCCAATTGCGCCAGGCGCGCGTCAGCCTGCTCGACCGAGTGGGTTTCGGGGATGCGCGGGGCTCCCGTCGTTGCCGGACGGCCGATGTCCTGCGCCAGCACCGCGCTTGGCAGCATCAAGGCCAGCCAGATCCAGTTCTTCAAATTTTTCTCCTTGTCAGGACAGCTTTTCGGCGGCGCCGCGCTGTTCCTTTTCCATATACTCGCGCGATTGCATCTCGACGATGCGCGACACGGTGCGGTGGAATTCGTTGGACAGCACACCGGAGGTGTACAGCTCTTCCGGCTCCACCTCGGCCGACATGATCAACTTGACCTTCTGGTCGTAGAACACGTCAATCAGCCAGGTGAAACGGCGCGCTTCGGACGATTGTCCGGCCGACATCATCGGAATACCGGACAATATCACGGTATGGAAGCGGCTGGCGATTTCCAGGTAGTCGTTCTGCGAGCGGGGCCCGCCGCACAGCGTGGCGAAATCGAACCAGATGATGGTACCTGCGCGGCGCAGCGCTCTGAGCTCGCGGCCTTCGACATGAATGTGCGGGTCTTCATCGGAGGTTTCGGCCACGCGCGCGAAAGCTTCGCGCAACTGGTGGTCGGTATTGGCGTTAAGCGGCGTGTAGTAGGCATCCACCTGCTCCAGCGCGCGGCCGCGGTAATCGACACCGGCATCCACGTTCAGCACGTCCATCTTTTCCTTCAGCAGGGCGATGGTGGGCAGGATGCGGTCGCGGTGCAGGCCGTCCGGGTACAAGGTGGACGGCTCGTAGTTCGAGGTCATGATGAAGGACACGCCATTGTCGTACAGCGCCTTCATCAGGTTATACAGGATCATGGCGTCGGCCACGTCCGATACGTGGAATTCATCGAAGCAGATCAGGCGGTACTTCTTGGCGATCCGTCTTGCAACTTCGTCCAGCGGGTCTTCCACGCCGCGCAGCTCGTCGAGCTGCATGTGGACGTCGCGCATGAATTCGTGAAAGTGCAGGCGCGTCTTGCGCACCAGCGGGATCACCGAATAGAACGAATCCATCAGAAACGACTTGCCGCGCCCTACCCCGCCCCACATGTACACGCCACGCGGAGGCGTCGGGCGGTTGATCAGGCGTTTGAAGGAATTCGAGCGCTGGGACTTGTACTCGACCCAATCGTCGTAGCACTGCTGCAGGCGGTCGACGGCACGCTGTTGGGCGGCGTCGGCTTTGAAGTCGCGCTGTGTGAGCGCGTGCTGGTAAAACTCTTGGACGTTCATAAGAACCATGGGGTCAGGCAGCCAACATGCAACACGCTGCGCGTGTCACATGTCGGAGCCAGACCCCTTAGATTAGAAGTTCAGCGTACGCTTATCAACAGCCAGCGCAGCTTCCTTGGTCGCTTCGGACAGCGATGGGTGTGCATGGCAGATGCGCGCGATGTCTTCTGCCGAAGCCTTGAACTCCATCGCCACAACCGCTTCGGAGATCAGCTCGGAAGCCATTGGGCCCACGATGTGCACGCCCAGGATCTCGTCGGTGGTTGCATCGGCCAGGAACTTCACCATGCCGTTGGTATCGCCCAGCGCGCGTGCGCGGCCGTTCGCCAGGAATGGGAAGGTGCCGGCTTTGTACGCCACGCCTTCGGCCTTCAGTTGCTGCTCGGTCTTGCCCACGGAAGCGATTTCCGGATGGGTGTAGATGACGGACGGCAGGGTGTTGAAGTTGGTGTGGCCATGCTGGCCGGCGATACGCTCGGCCACGGCAACTCCTTCTTCTTCCGCCTTGTGCGCCAGCATCGGGCCACGTACCACGTCGCCGATTGCCCATACGTTTGGCAGGTTGGTCTTGCAGTCTTCATCCACGCTGATCATGCCGCGCTCGTCGACAGCCAGGCCCACTTTGTCGGCGCCCAGGCCGATGGTGTTGGCGGTACGGCCGATCGACACGATCAGCTTGTCGAACACGGACTTCTGGGCTTCGCCCTTGGCGTCGGTGTATTCAACGGTGACGTTGTTCTTGCCGGCTTCGACCTTGGTGATCTTGCAGGACAGGTTGATCGACAGGCCTTGCTTGGTCAGCAGCTTGTGCGCTTCCTTGGCGATCTGCTCGTCGACTGCGCCCAGGAAGGTCGGCAGGCCTTCCAGCACGGTCACCTCGGAGCCCAGGCGGCGCCATACGGAGCCCAGTTCCAGGCCGATCACGCCGGCGCCGATCACGCCCAGCTTGGCCGGTACGGTTTCGATGTTGAGGGCGCCGGTGTTCGACAGAATCAGTTTCTCGTCGAACGGTGCGCCAGGCAGTGCACGCGGGTTGGAGCCGGTAGCAACAATGATCTGCTTGCCGGTGATGGTGTCGGTGGTAGTACCGGAGATGGCGATCGGGTAGCCTTCCGCACCAGCGGCGCCGGCGAATGCGCCGCGGCCGTGGAAGAAGGTGACCTTGTTCTTCTTGAACAGGAACAGGATGCCGTCGTTGTTTTGCTTAACAACGGTGTTCTTACGCTTCAGCATCTGGGCGACGTCGAAGGACAGGCCTTCTACGTTGATGCCGTGCTCTTTGAAGCCGTGCGATGCGTGATCGAAGTGTTCGGACGATTGCAGCAGCGCTTTCGATGGGATGCAGCCTACGTTGGTGCAGGTGCCGCCTGGGGCTGGCTTGCCGGCGTCGTTGCTCCATTCGTCGATACAGGCCACGGAGAAGCCCAGTTGCGCTGCGCGGATCGCGGCGATGTAACCGCCAGGACCGGCGCCGATAACTACTACGTCAAATTGTTTGTTGCTCATGTCTTTTCCCAATCATTGGTCGTCCGTGGGGACGAAAATCCACATAAGGATGTAAATCAGCCCGCCGAAGCCGAGGCATGATGCGACCAGAACGAAGATCAGGCGCCAGATCCAGGACTCGATGCCGGATTGCTTGGCGATGCCGCCGCACACGCCGCCTAGCCAGCGGTCGGTGTTGGAACGGCGCAGCTTGCCGACTTCGGCGACGAAATCGTCGCCAGCCTGTTGGCTGCTGCCGCCTTGCAGCAGCTTTTCCTTGGCACGGGCGAATTCTTCATCGCTCAGGGCACCGGCCTGGTGCAGTTCGTGCAGGCGCTTCAGTTCTTCGGAGACGCTCATGTGACTCCCTTCAGGCATGCAAAGGCCGCCCTCACGGGCGGCCGGCTTCGATTACAGGTCCAGCAGCAGGCGTGCTGGATCTTCCAGGGCTTCCTTCATTGCTACCAGGCCCAGGACGGCTTCGCGGCCGTCGATGATACGGTGGTCGTAGGACATCGCCAGGTAGTTCATTGGGCGAATCACGATCTGGCCGTCAACGACAACAGCGCGGTCCTTGGTGGCGTGCACGCCCAGGATTGCCGATTGTGGTGGGTTGATGATCGGGGTCGACAGCATGGAGCCGAAGGTACCGCCGTTCGAGATGGAGAAGGTACCGCCGGTCAGGTCTTCCAGGGTCAGCTTGCCTTCCTTGGCTTTCTGGCCGAATTCGCCGATCTTCTTCTCGATCTCGGCGATGCTCATCTGGTCTGCGTTACGCAGGATTGGCACCACCAGGCCGCGTGGGGAACCCACCGCGATACCGATGTCGAAGTAGCCGTGGTAGACGATGTCGTTGCCGTCAACCGAAGCGTTCAGGATCGGGTACTTCTTCAGCGCGTGCACAGCGGCCTTCACGAAGAAGGACATGAAGCCCAGCTTCACGCCGTGTTCTTTCTCGAACTTGTCCTTGTACTTGTTACGCAGGTCCATGACTGGCTTCATGTCGACTTCATTGAAGGTGGTCAGGATCGCGTTGGTGGACTGGGACTCAACCAGGCGCTCGGCGATACGTGCGCGCAAGCGGCTCATCGGCACGCGCTCTTCCGGACGGTCGCCCAGGTTGGCGGCGGCTGGCGCAGCAACCTTCTGCAGTTGTGCCTTAGGCGCGGCTGGCGCCAGCGGTGCCGGAGCGGCTGGTTTTGGTGCAGCGGCAGCAGCCAGGGCGTCGCCCTTGGTCACGCGGCCGTCTTTGCCGGAACCGGCAACGTCGGAAGCGGCGATGCCGGCTTCGGACAGGATCTTGGCAGCGGCTGGCATGGCAACGCCGGACTTGTCGGCGGATGCGGCTGGGGCAGCGGCAGCTGGTGCAGCGGCAGCGGCTGGAGCCGAAGGGGCTGCGCCTGCAGCAGCGTCGGTATCGATGATGGCGATCACTTCGCCGGCAACCACGGTGGCGCCGTCGGCCTTGATCACTTGCACAACCACGCCTGCGGCCGGTGCTGGCAGTTCCAGGACAACCTTGTCGGTCTCGATGTCGATCATGTTTTCGTCGCGCGCCACTGCCTCGCCGACTTTCTTGTGCCAGGCCAGCAGGGTCGCTTCAGCGACGGATTCCGACAGTTGAGGAACTTTAACTTCGATTTGTGCCATGTGTATTACTCCGAATTTTGTGTTTTTTAGCGCCGCCTGCTCGTGGCAGGCGGCTCACCCGCTAATGCGATGCGATTACTTGGTCAGGATGAAGCCTTTCAGCTTCGAGAACGCGGTTTCCAGCAGGTCTTTCTGCTGCGCGTAGTGCTTGTCGTAGTAACCCACGGCAGGCGAAGCGGAAGCTGGGCGGCCGGCGTATGCCAGCTTCTGGCCCGATTCCATTGCCTCGAAGATGTTGTGCTGGATCTGGAACCAAGGACCCTGGTTCTGCGGCTCGTCCTGTGCCCATACCACTTCGGTCAGGTTCGGGAACTTCTTCAGTTCAGCGGCGAACGCCTTGTGCGGGAACGGATACAGCTGCTCGATACGCACGATGGCGGTATCGGTCACGCCGCGGGTCTTGCGGGTGTTCACGATGTCGTAGTACACCTTGCCGGAGCAGGCGACCACGCGCTTGACCTTCTTGGCGTCGATCGACTCGTCCACCTCGCCGATCACGGTCTGGAACGCGCCCTTGGCCAGTTGCTCCAGCGCGGAGCCAGCGTCCTTGTTACGCAGCAGCGACTTAGGAGTCAGGATCACCAGCGGCTTACGGAACTGGCGCACCATCTGGCGGCGCAGTACGTGGAA
Source organism: Massilia eburnea (assembly GCF_050709955.1). Taxonomy (GTDB): domain Bacteria; phylum Pseudomonadota; class Gammaproteobacteria; order Burkholderiales; family Burkholderiaceae_D; genus Rugamonas; species Rugamonas eburnea_A. The sequence goes on along the minus strand of NZ_JBNZFX010000029.1, from coordinate 13,274 downwards.
GATCTGCGATGCGGTGGTCGGCTGCACAACTTGCATATTGTTGTCAGCACACAGCTGCAGGAAACGCTCCGGGCGGCACGACGAGTGCTCCGGGCCCTGGCCTTCGTAACCGTGCGGCAGCATCATGACCAGGCCGGAAGCACGGCCCCATTTCACTTCGCCGGAGCTGATGAACTGGTCGATCACAACCTGGGCGCCGTTGACGAAGTCGCCGAACTGGGCTTCCCAGATGGTCAGGGTGTTAGGCTCGGCGGTCGAGTAGCCGTATTCGAAGGCCAGCACTGCCTCTTCGGACAGCACGGAGTCGATCACGGTGAACGGCGCCTGGCCTTCCGCGATGTTCTGCAGAGGGATATAGGTGCCAGCGTCCCAACGTTCACGGTTCTGGTCGTGCAGCACGGCGTGGCGGTGGGTAAAGGTGCCGCGGCCGGCATCCTGGCCGGTCAGGCGCACTGCGTAGCCGGAAGAAACCAGGGACGCGAAGGCCAGGTGTTCGCCCATGCCCCAGTCCAGGTTCATCTCGCCCTTGCCCATGTTGGAACGGTCAGCCAGGACCTTCTCCACCAGCGAGTGCACCTTGAAGCTCTCAGGCACGGTGGTGATGGCGGTTGCCAGGCGTTTCAGTTCGGTCATCGGCACGGCGGTGTCGGCCGCGTCGGTCCACTTGCGATTCAGGAACGGCAGCCAATCAACGGCGTACTTGTTCTTGAAGTTGGAGATCACTGGATCGACGGTGTGCTTGCCCTGGTCCATCGCAGCGCGGTAAGCGGCCACCATGGCGTCGCCGCCGTCGGCCGCGATCACGCCCTGGGTTGCCAGCTTGTCCGCGTACAGCTTGCGGGTGCCTGGGTGCTTGGCGATCTTCTTGTACATCAGCGGCTGGGTCAGCGCCGGGGTGTCCTGCTCGTTGTGGCCCAGTTTGCGGAAGCAGATGATGTCGACAACGATGTCTTTCTTGAACTGCAGGCGGTAGTCCAGGGCGATCTGGGAAGCCAGTACCACGGCTTCAGGATCGTCGGCGTTCACGTGCAGCACAGGTGCTTCGATCATCTTCACGACGTCGGAGCAGTAAATGGTGGAACGTGCATCGCGCGGATCGGAGGTGGTGAAGCCGATCTGGTTGTTGATCACGATGTGCACGGTGCCGCCGGTGCCGTAGCCGCGGGTCTGCGCCAGGTTCAGGGTTTCCATCACAACGCCCTGGCCAGCGAATGCAGCATCGCCGTGCACCAGGATCGGCAGCACTTGCGCGCCGTGCGCGTCGCCGCGGCGGTCCATGCGGGCCTTGACCGAACCTTCAACCACAGGGTTGACGATTTCCAGGTGGGACGGGTTGAACGCCAGCGACAGGTGGACCGGGCCGCCTGCGGTGGAGATGTCGGACGAGAAGCCCTGGTGGTATTTCACGTCGCCGGCCGGCAGGTCGTCGGCGTGCTTGCCTTCGAATTCTTCGAACAGGTCCTTAGGCGCCTTGCCCAGGGTGTTCACCAGCACGTTCAGGCGGCCGCGGTGGGCCATGCCGATCACGATTTCCTGCACGCCCTTTTCACCGGCGCGCTGGATCACTTCGTCCAGGGAAGCGATGAAAGTCTCGCCGCCTTCCAGCGAGAAACGCTTCTGGCCGACGTACTTGGTGTGGAGGTAGCGCTCCAGGCCTTCAGCAGCGGTCAGGCGCTCCAGGATGTGCTTTTTCTTTTCGGCGGTGAATGCCGGGGTCGAACGGATCGACTCCAGGCGCTCCTGCAGCCAGCGCTTTTCGGCTGGGTCGGAGATGTACATGTACTCCGCGCCAACGGAGCGGGTGTAGGTGTCCTTCAGCAGGTTGGTCAGGTCGCGCAGGGTCGCGGTCTCTGGGCCGAAGTAGGTGTTGCTGATGTTGAATACGGTGTCCTGGTCGGCGTCGGTGAAGCCATAGAACGACGGTTCCAGTTCAGGAATGCTCGGACGTTCCTGGCGCTGCAGCGGATCCAGGTTGGCCCAGCGAGAGCCCAGGTAGCGGTAGGCTGCGATCAGCTGGGTGGCGGCCACGCGCTTGCGGCCCATTTCGGCGTCGGACGAAGCGACGATGGTGCGGATTGGACCCGCTTTCGCGCGTTCGGCGAAGGAGGCGATGACGGACGAATGAACGACGTCTGGCTTGGCGCTGCCGTCAACTGCCGGCACGTTCTGCATGGCGTCGAAATACTGGCGCCAGTTGTCTGGCACGGAGCCAGGATTTTCAAGATACGCCTCGTACAGTTCTTCTACGTACGGCGCGTTCCCACCAAACAGGTAGGAATTGGACGTCTGTTGTTGCATCATTTCTTTGCTCACCTTTCTTCGCGCTTCGCGAGGAATTAGCGGGTTGTTCAAACCTTCCGCGACACGGCCTGACCGGTTAGCGGATTGCACATCAAGTTGTGGGGAAGGGCTCTGTTGTTTCCAGATTTTCCAAAAACGGTCGCCTAGCATAGCACTGTCATTGAACTGAAACAACTAAAACTCGGCCCCGCGGCGGGCGAACCAGTCGGCCAGGTAATCCAGCAAAGCCCGCAGTGCAGGCGGCATGTGCTGGCGCGATGTATAAATGGCATGAATTCCCAGCGCCTGCGGCTGCCATTCCGGCAAAACCTGCACCAGCGCCCCGCCCGCCACCAGCGGCTGCACTACGAAGCGCGGCTGCATGGCGATGCCGGCGCCCTGCCCGGCCGCCGCCAGCAAGGCCATCGACTCGTTCGAGGACAGGCTGCCGCCGACCGGCACCTCCTGCGGCGGCTCGCCATCACGCGCCAGCGACCAGACACTCTTGCCGAAATAGCTATACGCCAGGCAGTTATGGCGCGCCAGGTCCTGCGGCTCGGCGGGCACGCCATGTTCAGCCAGGTAGGACGGCGCCGCCGCCAGCATCGAGCGGCATTCGCCCAGCTTGCGCGCGATCTGGTTCGGCTCCAGCGCATTCGTAATACGGATCGCCAGGTCGATGCGCTGCTCGACCAGGTTCACGGCGCGGTTATCGACCTGCAGGTCCAGCGTCACCTGCGGATACCGGCGCAGGAAGTTCGCCAAGGCATCGGCCAGCGCCGTCTGCGCCAGGAACTGCGCGCAGGCCACCCGCAGCAAGCCGCTCGGCTCACCCGCCCCCGCATCGCCCGCCGCCGGAATCGCCCCGGCCAGCGCCAGCAACTCGCGGCAACGCGCCAGCGTCACCTCCCCCGCCGCAGTCAGGCCCAGACGGCGCGTGGTCCGGTGCAGCAGCCGCGCCCCCGCCCACTGCTCCATCTCGGCCAGGTAGCGCGTCACCATGGCACGCGACATATCGAGCGCCTCGGCAGCTCCAGCCAGGCTACCCCGTTCAGCGATGGCGACAAAGACGTTGGCGGAAGCGATGCGGTCCATTTGATCGATATATGCAATAAACAGTTTCAATATACCCCATTTTTCGATCATGACTAAAGGCCTACACTGGCGTCATCCACTCACCAAAAGGAATACAGACATGATCAAGCACACCCTCGCCGCAGCCGCCTTCGCCGCAACCACGGTTGGCGCATCCGCCGCCCCGCTCACCCTCGAAGTATTCAACCCGGGCGAAGCCGCCATCTTCCCGGTCGCCTCCGTGCTGGTCAAAGGCGAGAAAGACGCCGTGCTGGTGGATGCCCAGTTCTCGCGCGCCGAAGCTGAAAAGCTGGCGGCCAAGATCAAAGCCAGCGGCAAGCGCCTGACCACTATTTATGTCAGCCACGGCGACCCGGACTTCTACTTCGGCCTGGACGTGCTGAAAGCCGCCTTCCCGCAAGCCCGCATCGTGGCACGCGGCACCACCATCGCCGCCATGGAAAAGAAAGCCCAGGCCAAAGTCGCCTACTGGGGGCCGATCCTCGGCGCCAACGCCCCACAAGGCGTGGTGATGCCGGAACTGCTGCAAGGCGACATCGAACTGGAAGGCCAAAAGTTGCAAGTCAAAGGCCAGGGCGACCGCAGCTACGTATGGATTCCATCGATCAAAGCCGTAGTCGGCGGCGTGGTGCTGTTCAAAGGCCTGCACGTATGGATGGCCGACACCCAGACGCCAGAATCGCGCGCCCAATGGCTGTCCGTGTTGGATGAAATGGCCAGCCTGAAGCCAGTCACCGTCGTCCCCGGCCACTTCGCCCCCGGCTCCGCCCTGACGCCAGACGCCATCAGCTACACTGCCGGCTACGTGCGCCGCTTCGAAGCCGCCACCCCAGCCGCCGCCAACAGTGCCGCCCTGGTTGCCGCCATGAAATCCGCCTACCCGCAAGCCGGCCTCGAAAGCGCCCTGCAACTGAGCGCCAAAGTCGCCAAAGGCGAGCTGGCCTGGTAACAGCGCCACAGCCCAGCCCGTGTCACACCTTGGGGTCACACCCCAGGTGTGACACGGGCCCATCCATTGGGCAGGTCTAGACTTTTCTGTCTAGATCATTTATTCTAGATCCATCGTTGCTCTCACTGGATCTATCATGGCCTTGCCGAAACCTACCCCTAGCGAACTGGAAATGCTGCGCCTTTTGTTTGCGCTGGGGCCCGCGACGGCGCGGCAGGTGCACGAGGCGGCTGTGGACACGCGGCCGGATATGCAATACGCCACCGTGCTGCGTCTTCTTCAAGTCATGCATACCAAGGGTCTGCTGCACCGTGACGAAAGCCAGCGCGCCCACGTCTACTCGCCTGCCGAGCAGCAAGACTCGATCCAGACCTCTCTATTAAAAGACTTGATCCACAAGGCATTTTCCGGCTCCGGCAAGGCCCTGGTGATGGCGGCGCTGCGTGGCGGCCACGTTTCGGCCAAGGAACGTGCTGAAATCCAGAAAATGCTGGACGAGGAAAGCTAGGCGCAAGCTATACTGCGGCCACACAAACTTTTCATTCTTCGAGCATGCCAGTCCTGATCGAGTTAGAGAGCCACCACACCGTCGGCCAGCAGGTCCATTTCGCATCCCATTCACCTGACGGCAAATGCGCTGTTGTCTTCAAGGACGACACGGAAGTCGGCTACTTCTTCGCCATGGATCCATCGGCCGAAGGCGACAAAGTCCGGGACGGCGTTCAAATCTACGACGTGGCCGGTGTAGCCGATAACGAAAAGCTCGTCCACATCCACATCGGCTGGTCGAAAGATTCGCGCAAGTCAGTCCTGTTGATCAATGGCGTGCCGCAAGCAGTGTTCGACTTTGACGCGAAGCGCGGTTACTGCCAGTCCGGCTTCCCTGAGCCGCTCGGCGACGGCGACTGGGCCAAACATAGCCACGAGTGGACCGAAGACACCGCCAAACTGTTCGTCTAATTTGATGCAAACGCTTCAACAACTGCGCCACGGTGAACTGGCCGGCGCAGTGCGGCTGCAATTGCGCGGCGGCCTGACTGAATTCCCGCACGAAATCTTCGACCTCGCCGATACGCTCGAGATCCTGGACCTGACCGGCAACGCCTTGTCTTCCCTGCCGGACGACCTGCCACGCCTGCACCGCCTGCGCATCATCTTCTGTTCCGAAAACCAATTCACCGAACTGCCAGCAGTGCTGGGCCGCTGCCCTTCGTTGACGATGATCGGCTTCAAGGCGAACCAGATCGCGAGCGTGCCTGCCGCCGCTTTGCCGCCGCACCTGCGCTGGCTGATCCTGACGGACAATTGCATCGAGCAGTTGCCCGCCGAAATCGGCCGCTGCATCGACATGCAAAAACTGATGTTGTCCGGGAATCGCTTGCGCACTTTGCCGCCAGAACTGGCGAACTGCAGCAATCTGGAACTGCTGCGCATTTCAGCCAACTGCCTGCCAGAGCTGCCAAGCTGGCTGACATCGATGCCACGCCTTGCCTGGCTGGCTTTCGCCGGCAACCCTTTCAGCGATGGCGCAATTCCCCCGGCCGCCAACATTTCCTGGAACGCGCTGCAAATCCAGCACAAGTTGGGCGAAGGCGCCTCCGGCGTGATTCACCAGGCAATATTCAATGGAGAGCCTGTCGCAGTAAAGGTGTACAAAGGCGCCATGACCAGCGATGGTTTGCCGGCACAAGAAATGGCCGCCTGCATTGGCGCAGGCACCCACCCCAACCTGATTCCCGTCCTTGGAACAGTGCCGGACCATCCTGCGCGCGTGCCGGCGCTGGTCATGCCGCTGGTCGATCCCGATTTGCGCAACCTGGCCGGCCCACCAAGCTTTGCAAGCTGCACACGCGACGTCTATGCCGACGACCAGCGCTTCAGCGCAGCGGCCGTGCTTGGCATCGCATGCGGCATCGGCGCCGCCGCCGCGCACCTGCATGCACGAGGCATCGTGCACGGCGACCTGTACGCGCACAACATCCTCAACTGCGGTAAAGGCAAGGCAGTGCTCGGCGACTTTGGCGGGGCTTCGAGGTTCGCACCGGGCACCGGCCTCGCCTCTGAATTGGAGCGTCTGGAAGTGCGGGCCTTCGGCTACTTGCTGGAAGAATTGCTGGAACGCTGCGAAGATGAATTGCCGAAGGTGCGGGCACTGGCAAATGATTGCCTGCACCCGGCACCTGAGGCACGCCCTGCGTTTGCCGAAGCAGTCGCAAGGCTGGCCGCGGCTTGAATCAACGGCTCTTGTCCGGATAGGCGGGACGCGCCGGCCGGCTTGGCGGCGACTTCGCCAATTCGGCCTTGATCACCTCAATCGCCTTCTCAAGCTGCGGATCGCGCCCCGCAATCACATCCGCCGGATTCTGGTCCACTTCAATATCCGGCGCCACGCCCTCATTCTCAACGCCCCAACCGCCTTCACGCGTCCAGAACGCCAGGTTCGGTGCCGTGATGGTGCCGCCATCCAGCAGCATCGGGAAGCCGAGAATGCCGACCAAGCCGCCCCAGGTACGCTTGCCAATCAGCGGGCCAAGCTTATTCTTGCGGAACATCCAAGGCAACAGGTCTCCGCCCGATCCGGCCGTTTCATCGATCAGCATTGCACGCGGCCCCTGGATCGAAGCGGACGGCGTCTTCATGTCCGCGCCATAGCGCATGGCCCACCATGCAATCTCCTGCTTCTGCAGTAATTCGATGTAATAGTCGGCCAGGCTGCCGCCGCCATTGAAGCGTTCATCGATGATGATCGCGTCCTTGTAAGCTTGCGGATAGAAGTAGCGCTTGAAATAGGTGTGGCCGAGGCCCGCCGTATTCGGCACGTAAACATACGCAACGCGCCCGCCAGTTGCGGCATCGACCTTGCGGATATTCCCTTCCACCCAATCGCGGTTACGCAGCGCATCTTCGCTCGCCACCGGCACGACTGTGATATGACGCGCGCCCTTGCCGTCCGCGTTCGGCCCCACCGTGATTTCAATCGAACGGTTTGCCGTATTTTCAAAGGCGCTATACAGGTTGGTCGGCGGCGCCAGTGGACGGCCGTCAACCGCCAGCAGGTACTCGCCCACTTTCACGTTCAGGCCAGGCTCGGTCAATGGCGCACGCAGCGTCGGGTTCCAATTCAGGCCCCCGTAGACTTTCTTGAAGCGGTAACGGCCATTGGCGATCTCATAGTCCGCGCCCAGCAGGCCACCCGGCACCGGCTTGGCGTCGATGAAGTTATCGCCGCCACCGCCACGATGGTGACCGACCGCCAATTCGCTGCACAGCCACTGGATGACGCGGTTCAAGTCACTGCGCGTGGCAACGTCGGGCAGAAACTGGGCATATTTTTCACGCATGGCTTTCCAGTTCACGCCGTGCATATGCGGATCGTAGAAATAGTCGCGGTTGATACGCCAGGCCTCGTCGTAAATCTGCTTCCATTCGGCCCGCGGGTCGGCCTTGGTTTCGATGGACTCCACACGCAGCTTGCCTTCCGACGGCGACAGCAACTTGCCGGTGGTGGAGCCCATGTTCCACTGCTCCTTCAGGCGCCAGGCGATCTTCTTGCCGTCCGAGCTGATTTCAAAGTCGTCCGCCTCGGCGACGATGGTCTCGGTCTTGCGATCCTTCAGGTCGAAGCGCTGGACCTGGCGCTTGCCGTCCACCTCGCGCAGGAAGAAGATCTGCCCTTCCGCGCCCGCCTCCAGGTCGAAGTACTGCGAGACGGGTGGCGGCATATCGATCACGCGAGTCGAGATGCCATCCCAGTCGATGCGTATCGGCGCCGGCGGCTTGGCCGTCGCGGCAGAGGCCTTCGCCTTGGCGTCGGCACCGCGGCTGTTGCTGGTGTCGGTCACAACACGTTCGTCGCCCTTGTCGCCTGCAGTATTGTCCTTTGGCGGCTCCTTCGGTGCCGGTGGCGCGGCAACGCCCTTCTCTTCATCACTCTCGCGCACCAACGGCGACGGTACGTCATTACGCAACACCATCAGCCAGAGTGAGCGCGTCGGGCGGTTGTCCTGATTCTGCAGCGAGAACCAGTTGTTGCTCGGCCCCGCATCGGTGGATGCGAAGAAGTACAGGTATTTGCCGTTGCGGTCGAAAACCGGATTGGCAACGTCGGACAGGCCATCCGTTACCGCGTGCGACTTATCCTCGTCCAGCGCGTAGATATACGCCGTGCGCGTGTAGCTCAGCGAGTTGAGGGTGTAAGCGATGAAGCGCGAATCTGGTGACCAGGTGCCGCGCAGCGACTTGTCGACGCCATACATCGGCTCAGTGGCGACTTTCTTTTGCACGCCCGTGGCCAGGTCGATGTAGTACAGCGTCCAGGAATTATCAATGAACGCGATCTTCTTGCTGTCCGGCGACCAGGCGGCGCGCTCAAAGAATCCGGAACCGTTCAGCTTGAACTTGCGCAGTTCGCCCTTGCCGTCCTGTTGCCTGACATGCAAGGCATACTCACCGCTTTCATCGGAAAAGTAGGCCACCTGCCGCCCGTCCGGCGACCATGCTGGGCTGCGCTCGTGGGCACCCGGCGTTTGCGTGAGGTGGCGGATATCGCCCTTCTCAGCCGGAAGCGTCACGATATCGCCCCTGAATTCAAACGCCACCCGCGCGCCGGACGGCGAAATCGATGAATTGCGGATGTATTTCGCCCCGCGCACCCAGCGCTCACGCGAGAGCCCCAGGTCGGCACTGACGCCAATCGCCAGCCTGCGCCCCACAGTCGCCCCGGAATCAAGGTCGAGCATGTGCAAATACCCGGCCTGCTCATACAGAATCCGGTTACCGGATAGTGAGGCGTTCAATACCGGAAAATCGGTGTGACGGGTCAGTTGATTAATCGCTTTGCTGCGCGTGTCATAGACATAGAGATTAAACTCGCCGTCCCGGTCCGAACGGAAATAGACTTTCTCCCCTGCCCACATCGGATCAACGTCATTGACACGGCTGGCCGGTTGCGGGATGCGCTCCACCATCTGGGTATCTCGATTAAATAACCAGATAATCGAATTCAAGCCGCCGCGATAGCGCTTCCACTGCAGGAATGCCGGTGAAGTCGGGTTATATGCAATGCCTCGCCCATTCGGGGAAAATGTCGCGCGTGCCGCGTTGGGAATTTCCAGCTTTGTTTCTACGCCGCCACCCACAGGTACGGTAAACAGGTTGCGGTATCGGTTATTAAATGCCACGCGCGGCGAAGTGAATAACACCTGAGCGCCATCCGCCGTAAATCCCTGCACCAGATCCTGGCCCGGATGCCAGGTCAAGCGGCGGGGGATGCCACCCGAAATCGGGACGATGAATACGTCAGTATTGCCGTCAATATTCGCGCTGTAGGCGATCGACTTGCAGTCCGGAGAAAAGTAGGGATTGGATTTTTCGCCAACGTCGGAAGTCAAGCGACGCACATCGTGGCCATTCTGATCCGCCAGCCAGACATCGCCGGCATAAATAAACCCAATGTGGTCTTTTGAAATTGCCGGATCGGATAGCAGGCGGGTATCGGAAGTATTCGGAACGGCTTGAGCCGCAAGTGGGAGTGCCAACGCTGTGGCGAATATGAGGGTACGACTGGTGAACAAGCAAGCCTCCATGATGGGAAAGTACTTGGACTGCAGCGGCGGACGGACTCAACGATAACAGAACCCAGCCCCCACACGGAAAACCACAACACTTTCGAACCAAATTTGAGCCTGAACATGCCAATTATCGGCATGAACCAGCGAGAATGGAGCCGCAGCGCGCATCCTGCTGGTTCAATTCACCGTTGAATCGTTATTTAATTGGTGGACGCGTCTTGAATTGGTCCGCACTATCAGGGCAAGTCTTCAGTGTCATCTGCAAGGAGACGCCAAAGGTTTCGCCACCTTTGGCATATCTATCGATCGAAGCGTAAGCACCCGGCCCTTCCCAATAACTAAAACGGGCGCCGCCCTGATCGGTCACCGCCGTTTTCGAGAATCCTATCGCGGCCGAACAACCGCGCCCGCTATCAAAGCCACGCATATATCCACGCACCGGAAATCCCAGCTCTTTCTTATCTTTTGGCGCAGGAGAATACATATACCAATTGTTTTGGCCTGCCGCTTGCGGCCGCACTTTGACGAACTCCGCATAAGGAATTGACAGCCGCATGTCATCCAGTTGCAGCTCTTGAATATCGGCGGCCCAGGACGGAGTCACCCACATTGAAGTCACCAAAACAATCCATTTCAACATGCGTTATTTCCTTGCTAAATATAAGGATTAGCATCATGGCATGCTTGGACGTCCCTATTCTAGGGGATCCGCAGTTCGATTTTCAGTGCTAGCATGGCGCTCCCATGAGTAGCAATTAACGATACCGAGCCTGGCGAATTCGTTGCCACAATTCGGTGCCCAATTCGGTGCCAGGTCTGTCATTCGGACAGCCAACACGCACTTTTGATAATTCTCAATACTCTCCAATACGGGCGTTCACACATCACCCGCGACGTCGCGGAAAATGACTTTTCGAGCTAAATCAATAGTGCTTCATGCTTGTCCGAATGACAGACCTGGCACCGAATTTGGCGCCGAATTTTCCCCAAAAAAAAGCGAGCCGAAGCTCGCTTTTTTTATTGCCAGGAAAGCTGCAAGATTACTTGCGGTCTTTCAGCGGAGGCACGTCGCGCACTGCCGAGCCGACGAACAGCTGGCGTGGGCGGCCGATCTTCTGCTCTGGGTCGGCGATCATTTCGTTCCACTGGGCGATCCAGCCGATGGTACGGGCCATGGCGAAGATGCCGGTGAACAGGGACACCGGGATGCCCAGTGCCGACTGCACGATGCCGGAGTAGAAGTCCACGTTCGGGTACAGCTTGCGGGACACGAAGTATTCGTCGTTCAGCGCAATCTTTTCCAGTTCCATGGCCAGCTTGAACAGTGGGTCGTCTTGCAGGCCCAGCTCTTGCAGCACTTCGTGGCAGGTTTCGCGCATCAGCTTCGCACGCGGGTCGAAGTTTTTGTACACGCGGTGACCGAAGCCCATCAGCTTGACGCCGGAGTTCTTGTCTTTCACCTGAGCGATGAAGGCTGGGATCTTGTCGACGGTGCCGATTTCTTTCAACATGTTCAGCGCAGCTTCGTTCGCGCCGCCGTGGGCAGGGCCCCACAGGCAAGCGATACCGGCAGCGATACAGGCGAACGGGTTGGCGCCCGACGAACCGGCCAGACGGACGGTCGAGGTCGAAGCGTTCTGCTCGTGGTCTGCGTGCAGGATCAGGATGCGGTCCAGGGCGCGCACCAGCACGTCGTTGACCTTGTACTCTTCACATGGATTGCCGAACATCATGCGCATGAAGTTGGCGGAGTACGACAGGTCGTTGCGTGGGTACACGAACGGCTGGCCAACCGAGTACTTGTATGCCATGGCGACCAGGGTCGGCAGCTTGGCGATCAGGCGGATGGCGGAAATTTCACGCTGCTTGGCATCGTTGATGTCCAGCGAGTCGTGGTAGAACGATGCCAGCGCGCCGACGGTGCCAACCAGCACGGACATCGGGTGCGCGTCGCGGCGGAAGCCGCGGAAGAAGAATTGCATCTGCTCGTGCACCATGGTGTGCTTGGTCACGGTGTCGACGAACTGCTTCTTCTGCACTGCGTTCGGCAGGTCGCCGTTCAGCAGCAGGTAGCACGATTCCATGAAGTCGGCGTTCACGGCCAGTTGCTCGATCGGGTAGCCGCGGTACTGCAGCTCACCCTTGTCACCGTCGATGTAGGTGATCGAGGAGTTGCACGACGCGGTCGACATGAAGCCTGGGTCGTAGGTGAACTTGCCGGTGGTGCCGTACAGCTTGCGGATGTCGATGACGTCCGGGCCCACGGTGCCCTTGTAGATCGGCATTTCGACCGATGGGCTGCCGTCGGAGAACGATAGCGTTGCTTTGGTATCAGAGATGTTCATGGACTCTTCCTTTGGGAGAGATGCAGCAAATAAAAAAACTTAACTCAGGCTTGGCGCAGGCGAGCCAGTAACGCATGTACATGCGGCAGGTCTATTTCGCCTTCCGGCTCCTTACGGGCCAAGACCAGATCCATCAGTGCATTGTCCGACAAATCGAGGAGTCGCGTGAACGCGTCCACTTCCTCGTCGGTCAATCCTGCTTCGTGCGCATCGAGGAAACGAGTCAGGATAAGGTCGTTTTCCAGCAGGCCCCGTCGTGCGCGCCAGCGTAGGCGCGCACGGTTGGTCGGATCGGCCTGATGCGCTCGTTTTTCGAGTTCGGCCATATTTATTAAATGGCGCGACGCACCATCAGTTCCTTGATCTTGCCGATCGCCTTGTTAGGGTTCAGGCCTTTCGGGCACACGTCGACGCAGTTCATGATCGAGTGGCAACGGAACAGACGGTACGGGTCTTCCAGGTTATCCAGGCGCTCGCCGGTGGCTTCGTCGCGCGAGTCGGCGATGAAGCGGTAGGCTTGCAGCAGGCCGGCCGGGCCGACGAACTTGTCCGGGTTCCACCAGAACGATGGGCAGGAAGTCGAGCAGCAGGCGCACAGGATGCACTCGTACAGGCCGTCCAGCTCTTCGCGCTCCGCAGGCGACTGCAGGCGCTCTTTCTCCGGAGGGATCGAGTCGTTGATCAGGAACGGCTTGATCGAGTGGTATTGCTTGAAGAACTGGGTCATGTCGACGATCAGGTCGCGCACCACCGGCAGGCCTGGCAGCGGGCGCAGCACGATCGGCTCGCTCAGCTCGTTCAGGTTGGTGGTGCAGGCCAGGCCGTTCTTGCCGTTGATGTTCATCGCGTCGGAACCGCACACGCCTTCGCGGCAGGAGCGGCGCAGCGACAGCGAGTCGTCAACGTCGGACTTGATGCGCTGCAGTGCGTCCAGCAGCATCTTGTCGGTGTCTTTCAGCTCGACCGTCAGGTCTTGCATGTACGGCTTGGCGTCCTTGTCCGGATCGTAACGGTAAATCTTGAATTTGAGAGTGC
>NZ_JBNZFX010000028.1:0-77209 GCF_050709955.1 Massilia eburnea | reverse complement strand
CCCGACATTTGCCGGGCTTTTTATTTAATTTCATTATTGTAACTACGAAAGTAATAGTAACTATAAGAAATAATCCAAGTCGTTGAATTAACTAAAGTTTCTTTAACTTCAGACTTAATTGCGACATTCAAAAAAAGTTTTAAAGATTTGCTTGCCATGCGGCAATTAGCGACATAAGATTCCGTACAGCAAGATCTGAAAAGGGCAAACCACTGGAAACGGTGGGACGCAAAGTCATCGGTCTACAGAGCTTCGGCTCCATGACGGCAGGACTGCCAGACAAAAGTATCCCCCAGCCGCGGGCTCGTATGCCTGTGTGCTTTGTGATGCAGTCTTCTACCGGCATAGACCGGCGGGCAGTCCTCGTTTTTTTATTTTTCGAAAACAGGGACTCGCACCATGAAAACCATCACCACCTTCTCCGCCGCAATCGCTACCGCCATCGCCACCCTGGCTGCACCAGCCTTCGCCGCTCAAAACGACGATTTCGCCTCGGGCCGCATCATCGTGGAACCGCGTGCCGGCCTGACCGTGGCTGAATTCACCAAGCTGCTGAAAGCCAATGGCGCCGGCAACGCCCGCAAGCTGGGCCAAAGCAACATCCACGTCATCGACGTGGCGCACGGCTCGGAAAAGGCCATCGCCAACAAGCTCAAGCACAACCCGCACTTCAAGTTCGCCGAACTGGACCAGCGCGTCGCCGTATCGGCCACCACCAACGACCCGATGCTGGGCAGCGAATGGCACATCAACAAGATCGGCGCGGCGACCGCCTGGGATAGCGTGCAAGGCGCCGGCATCACCATCGCCATTCTGGACTCGGGCATGGATGCGGCCCACCCTGACCTGGCCGGCAACACCGTCGCGGGCTACAACTCCTACGACAACAACACCAACACCGCCGACGTGTGCGGCCACGGCACCAAGGCTGCCGGCTCCGCCGCCGCCGCCGCCAACAACGCCGTCGGTGTGGCCGGCGTCGCCAACAAGGCCCGCATCATGCCGGTGCGTATCGCCTACAACAACTCCGGTTCCTGCTACGCCTACTTCTCGACCATGGCCAGCGGCGTGACCTGGGCCGCCGACCACGGCGCCCGCGTAGTCAACATCAGCTACGCCAACGTCCCAACCAGCTCGGCCGTGCAAAGCGCCGCCAACTACCTGAAGGGCAAGGGCGGCCTGCTGTTCGTCTCGGCCGGTAACTACAACCGCGACGAAGGCTTCACCCCGACCGATACCATGATTGCCGTTTCGGCCACCGATTCCGCCGACAACCGTTCCAGCTTCTCCAGCTACGGCGCCTTCGTCTCGCTGTCGGCGCCTGGCACCGGCATTTACACCACCGTGATGGGTGGCGGCTACGGCGCCGTCAACGGCACCTCCTTCGCCAGCCCGGTCGCCGCCGGCGTGGCCGCCCTGGTGATGTCGGCCAACCCATCGCTGAGCGCTGACCAGGTGAAGAACATCCTGTTCACCACCGCCGTCGACCTCGGCACTGCCGGCCGCGACATCTACTTCGGCTACGGCCGTGTCAACGCCGCCGCCGCCGTGGCTGCCGCCAAGTCCATGCCGGCCCCTGATACCACTGCGCCGACCGTCGCCATCGCCAACCCGCTGGCTGGCAGCACCGTTACCGGCCTGGTCTCGATCGGCGTCAACGCTGCCGACAACGTGGGCGTGGCCCGCGTCGACCTGAAGGTCAACGGTACCGTGGTCGCTTCCGACAGCGCTGGCCCCTACGCCTTCAGCTGGGACTCCACCGGTGTGGCCAACGGCATGAACAACCTGGTGGCCATCGCTTATGACGCAGCAGGCAACGTTGCCAGCTCCAGCACCGTGTCCGTCAACGTGGCCAACGCTGCTCCTGCCATCGTCGCCGACACCACCGCCCCTGCGCTGGCCATTGCCAACCCGACCTCCGGCATGGTTTCCGGCACCGTGAACGTGAGCCTGAACGCGTCCGATAACAGCGGCGCCGCCGGCATCAACATGAGCCTGTACATCGACGGCCAACTGAAAGCTTCCGGCATTGGTGCCTCCCTGTCCTACAGCTGGAACACCCGCAAGATCGCTTCCGGTACCCACACCGTACAGGCGGTCGCCAAGGACGCAGCCGGTAACACCACCTCCCGCAGCGTACAAGTGACCCGCTAATTAATAAGAACCCCTGTTCCAGCCCGGCTTCGGCCGGGTTTTTTTATTTAATTTCATTATTGTAACTACGAAAGTAATAGTAACTATAAGAAATAATCCAAGTCGTTGAATTAACTAAAGTTTCTTTAACTTCAGACTTAATTGCGACATTCAAAAAAAGTTTTAAAGATTTGCTTGCCATGCGGCAATTAGCGACATAAGATTCCGTACAGCAAGATCTGAAAAGGGCAAACCACTGGAAACGGTGGGACGCAAAGTCATCGGTCTACAGAGCTTCGGCTCCATGACGGCAGGACTGCCAGACAAAAGTATTCCCCAGCCGCGGGCTCGCATGCCTGTGTGCTTTGTGATGCAGTCTTCTACCGGCATAGACCGGCGGGCAGTCCTCGTTTTTTTATTTTTCGAAAACAGGGACTCGCACCATGAAAACCATCACCACCTTCTCCGCCGCAATCGCTACCGCCATCGCCACCCTGGCTGCACCAGCCTTCGCCGCTCAAAACGACGATTTCGCCTCGGGCCGCATCATCGTGGAACCGCGTGCCGGCCTGACCGTGGCTGAATTCACCAAGCTGCTGAAAGCCAATGGCGCCGGCAACGCCCGCAAGCTGGGCCAAAGCAACATCCACGTCATCGACGTGGCGCACGGCTCGGAAAAGGCCATCGCCAACAAGCTCAAGCACAACCCGCACTTCAAGTTCGCCGAACTGGACCAGCGCGTCGCCGTATCGGCCACCACCAACGACCCGATGCTGGGCAGCGAATGGCACATCAACAAGATCGGCGCGGCGACCGCCTGGGATAGCGTGCAAGGCGCCGGCATCACCATCGCCATTCTGGACTCGGGCATGGATGCGGCCCACCCTGACCTGGCCGGCAACACCGTCGCGGGCTACAACTCCTACGACAACAACACCAACACCGCCGACGTGTGCGGCCACGGCACCAAGGCTGCCGGCTCCGCCGCCGCCGCCGCCAACAACGCCGTCGGTGTGGCCGGCGTCGCCAACAAGGCCCGCATCATGCCGGTGCGTATCGCCTACAACAACTCCGGTTCCTGCTACGCCTACTTCTCGACCATGGCCAGCGGCGTGACCCGGGCCGCCGACCACGGCGCCCGCGTAGTCAACATCAGCTACGCCAACGTCCCAACCAGCTCGGCCGTGCAAAGCGCCGCCAACTACCTGAAGGGCAAGGGCGGCCTGCTGTTCGTCTCGGCCGGTAACTACAACCGCGACGAAGGCTTCACCCCGACCGATACCATGATTGCCGTTTCGGCCACCGATTCCGCCGATAACCGTTCCAGCTTCTCCAGCTACGGCGCCTTCGTCTCGCTGTCGGCGCCTGGCACCGGCATTTACACCACCGTGATGGGTGGCGGCTACGGCGCCGTCAACGGCACCTCCTTCGCCAGCCCGGTCGCCGCCGGCGTGGCCGCCCTGGTGATGTCGGCCAACCCATCGTTGAGCGCTGACCAGGTGAAGAACATCCTGTTCACCACCGCCGTCGACCTCGGCACTGCCGGCCGCGACATCTACTTCGGCTACGGCCGTGTCAACGCCGCCGCCGCCGTGGCTGCCGCCAAGTCCATGCCGGCCCCTGATACCACTGCGCCGACCGTCGCCATCGCCAACCCGCTGGCTGGCAGCACCGTTACCGGCCTGGTCTCGATCGGCGTCAACGCTGCCGACAACGTGGGCGTGGCCCGCGTCGACCTGAAGGTCAACGGTACCGTGGTCGCTTCCGACAGCGCTGGCCCCTACGCCTTCAGCTGGGACTCCACCGGTGTGGCCAACGGCATGAACAACCTGGTGGCCATCGCTTATGACGCAGCAGGCAACGTTGCCAGCTCCAGCACCGTGTCCGTCAACGTGGCCAACGCTGCTCCTGCCATCGTCGCCGACACCACCGCCCCTGCGCTGGCCATTGCCAACCCGACCTCCGGCATGGTTTCCGGCACCGTGAACGTGAGCCTGAACGCGTCCGATAACAGCGGCGCCGCCGGCATCAACATGAGCCTGTACATCGACGGCCAACTGAAAGCTTCCGGCATTGGTGCCTCCCTGTCCTACAGCTGGAACACCCGCAAGATCGCTTCCGGTACCCACACCGTCCAGGCGGTCGCCAAGGACGCAGCCGGCAACACCACCTCCCGCAGCGTGCAAGTAACCCGCTAATTAATAAGAACCCTGTTTCAGTCCGGCTTCGGCCGGGCTTTTTTATTATCATATGGAAATTATAGTTAATATGCGACCAAATGAAAATTGATTAATAACAATTTCTTCGCGACATTAGTTAACTCATTGATTTGACTGAATATTATTATTCGCTACAATCTTGCAAGCCAACTTTGCACAAATACTCAGACATATTTGTTTCAGGATGTAATTTCCGCGCGAAATCATTTGCCACACGGCAAATCGTGAATTACTATCGATGCTGAAGTCTGATAAAGGCAAACCGCGCGAAAGTGCGGGACGCAAAGTCAACGGTCTAACGACGCTTCAACGTCTATGACGGCTGGACTGCCAGATACACAGGTGACCCTGATGTCCCCGGTGTGCTCTTCAACCACCTATTCCAGGTGGTGGGCAGTCCTCTTTTTTCTGTAACCTTGAAAACAGGACTCGCTTTAAATGAAGAATCGCACCTGCATCGCCCTGATCCTCGCTGCTGCAACCCCACTGGCATTCTCCGCCCCAAACCACGGCGACCCCGAATTTGCCAAAGGCCGCATCCTGGTCGAGCCGCAAGCCGGCCTCACCATCGATGAATTCGCCAAGGACCTGAAAATCCATGGCGCAGGCAAAGCCTACAAGCTTGGCCAGAGCAACATCCACGTTATCGAAGTGCCGCATGGCTCCGAGAAGGCGCTGGCAAACAAGCTGAAGCACAATCCGCACTACAAGTTCGCCGAGCTGGATGAACGCGTCGAGGTCAGCGCCACGACCAATGACCCGTACCTGGGCAGCGAATGGCACATCGCTAAGATGGGTGTCAACACCGCCTGGGACAAAACCCAGGGCGCAGGCATCACCATCGCCATCCTGGACTCCGGCATCGACTCAAGCCATCCGGACTTCGCGGGCCGCCTCGTCGCCGGCTATAACTCTTACGACAACAACACCAACACCGCCGACGTCTGCGGCCACGGTACCAAAGCAGCCGGCTCGGCAGCCGCTGCCTTGAACAATGGCGTTGGCGTGGCAGGCGTTGCCGGCCAAGCCCGCATCATGCCAGTGCGTATCGCCTATAACAACTCCGGTTCCTGCTACGCCTACTTCTCGACCATGGCCAGCGGCGTGACCTGGGCTGCCGACCACGGCGCCCGCGTAGTCAACATCAGCTACGCCAACGTCCCAACCAGCTCGGCCGTGCAAAGCGCCGCCAACTACCTGAAGGGCAAGGGCGGCCTGCTGTTCGTCTCGGCCGGTAACTACAACCGCGACGAAGGCTTCACCCCGACCGATACCATGATTGCCGTTTCGGCCACCGATTCCGCCGACAACCGTTCCAGCTTCTCCAGCTACGGCGCCTTCGTCTCGCTGTCGGCGCCTGGCACCGGCATTTACACCACCGTGATGGGTGGCGGCTACGGCGCCGTCAACGGCACCTCCTTCGCCAGCCCGGTCGCCGCCGGCGTGGCCGCCCTGGTGATGTCAGCCAACCCATCGCTGAGCGCCGACCAGGTGAAGAGTATCCTCTTCACCACCGCCGTCGACCTGGGTACTGCAGGCCGTGACATCTACTTCGGCTACGGCCGCGTCAACGCCGCGGCGGCAATTGCGAAAGCAACCGGCACCGTGACCAGCGCCGACACCACGCGTCCAACGGTCGCCATTGCCGCCCCATTGGGCAGCAGCACTGTCTCCGGTACGGTAGCGGTGAACATCAATGCTGCCGATAACGTCGGTGTGGCGCGCGTACAGTTGAAGGTCAACAGCACAATTGTCGCCACCGACAGCGCCAGCCCGTTCAGCTTCGCATGGGATTCCAAGGGCGTAGCCAACGGTATGGCAACGCTGACTGCAATTGCCTATGACGCAGCAGGCAACATGACATCGTCCAGCCCGGTTAGTGTCAACGTCTCGAACAGCACCACTACTGTAGTTCCGACGACCGACACGACCGCGCCGGCGGTGGCCATCACCAACCCGACCAATGGCGGCACTGTGCACGGCAACGTCAACGTTTCCGTGAATGCATCGGACAACAGCGGCGCTGCAGGCATTTCGATGTCCTTGTATGTGGACGGTGCGCTGGCCATTTCCGGCAGTGGGTCCAGCCTGTCGTATAACTGGAAGCCAAGCAATGGCAGCCACACCCTGAAGGCAGTTGCGCGGGACCGTGCCGGCAACACCTCGACCAGCACCGTCAGTGTACGCAAGTAACCTGTCCCTGGAATGAAAAACGGCAGCCGCGGCTGCCGTTTTTTTTGTGAGCATCAATTTACTGGAACCGGCGCCGGCGGATAAATGCCAATCCCGCCAGGCCTGCACCGATGATCGCCAAGGTCCCTGGCTCAGGAACTTCCTGTTCTCCGCCCCCACCGTCACCGTCGCATTCGCCGGTATCGGGATTCACGACACAGTTCGCGGTGAACCAGCCGCTATCGTCAGCCGTGCCAATTTGCTGGACGTGGATGGCAGCACCAAACCCGCCGCCCGCGCCACTGCCCTGGCCGTTTTGCGAAGACAAAGCTTCAGCGATCATGTCGAGTGTCAAGCCCGCCATGGTGATGTTGATCACTGCAAAGCTGTCCGAATTCAGTTCGCCGCTATTTTCAGCGAAGTGAACAACAAAGTCATATTTCCCAGTACCGTCGGCGACGCAGCATTCATTCCCCTTTTCATACGAACTTGGGGTAACTGATCCGGCCTCACCCGCATTCGCGAACGAAAGCTGCGAAGCGTCCCCATTCAAGTTGAAATACCATTCGTCAATTGACGCAGAACCGGGCATGATGCTGAACACGTCCAGGCGCAGCTGAACGCCGCCCGAAATGGCGGTAAAAGTCGCCTTTGCGAAAATATCATCGGTACCCAGACCCGGAATGCTTGTACCCGAGGCAGCTGGATTGGTGAATTCGTAGACGACGTCTGCTTTTGCAATCGGCATTGCAGCTGCCAACATCAGTGCTGCTGCACCCAACATTTTGCTTAGATTTTTCATGGCCCCCCCCCTGGTTGTAGGTAACTTGCTTTATGCATGAAGCGTGCCCAAGAATCACAAGTGTATGGAATCAAGCAGTTAACCTCAGCCATATTGACTTCGCAGTCATCCCGTGTAAAAGTTACCGACAGATTTCGAAGTGAAATTAGGGATTTATCGATTCTTAAAGGATACTTATATTGCCCGCACGCAGCTCCACGACGGCCACCGAGCTGCGATACAATGCGGGCATATGAGTGCCACCATCTTTTCGTTCGAGAACTCCTTCGCAGGTCTTCCCTACTCGTTCTACACGCACCTGATGCCGACGCCATTGCCGGCGCCCTACCTCGTCGCGTTCAGCCCATCCGCCGCTCGCTTGATCGGCAGCGATCCCACGGCGCTCACAACGCAGGAAGCTGTCGAGATCCTGGCCGGCAACCGCGTGGCCGAGCGCTCAAAGCCTCTGGCCGCAGTTTATTCCGGGCACCAGTTCGGCGTATGGGCGGGGCAACTGGGAGATGGCCGCGCCATCCTGCTTGGTGATATCGCGACTGACGATGGTCCAATGGAGCTGCAGCTCAAAGGTGCGGGCATGACACCATACTCCCGCATGGGTGACGGCCGCGCGGTCCTGCGTTCATCGATCCGCGAGTTCCTGTGCTCCGAGGCGATGCACGGCCTGGGCATTCCCACCACCCGTGCATTGTCCGTGGTCGGCTCGGACCAAGGCGTGGTGCGCGAATCGATCGAAACCGCGGCAGTGGTGGTGCGCATGGCACCAAGCTTCATCCGCTTCGGTTCTTTCGAACACTGGTACTACAACCGCAAGCCGGAAGAACTCAAGCAGCTGGCCGATTACGTTATCGCCCGCTTCTACCCGTCCCTGCGCGACGAGGAAAACCCCTATGCGGCCCTGCTTGAAGAGGTCACGCGACGTACTGCGCGCATGATTGCGCACTGGCAAGCCGTAGGCTTCATGCATGGTGTAATGAATTCCGACAATATGTCGATCCTGGGCCAAACCCTCGATTACGGCCCGTTTGGCTTCATGGATGGCTTCGACGCCAACCAGATCTGCAACCACAGCGACGAGCAGGGCCGCTATTCCTATTCCAACCAACCGCAGATCGGTCATTGGAACTGCTACGCCCTGGCGCAGGCCCTGCTGCCCCTGATCGGGGAAGTGGAGCTGACGCAAGAGGCGCTGGACGTCTACCAGCCCGAGTTCGCGCGCCACATCGACCTGCTGCTGCACGCCAAACTGGGTTTGACCACTACGCAGGAAGGCGACCGCGAACTGCTGGATGGCTTGTTTGCTGTCCTGCAGGCCAATCACACCGATTTCACTATCTTCTTCCGTCGCCTGGGCGGCCTGCGCGCTAGCAGCACCGACGGCGACGAACCGCTGCGCGACCTGTTCATTGACCGCCCTGCTTTCGACAACTGGGCCGAAGCTTACCGGGCGCGCCTGCGCGCCGAAAACAGCGACGATACCTCTCGAAAACTTGCGATGGATCAGGTCAACCCCAAATATGTGCTGCGAAACTATATGGCACAAGTTGCCATCGAAAAGGCGCAGAATAAGGACTTCTCCGAGGTCGAGCGCCTGCTGGCACTGCTCGAGCGCCCCTTCGACGAGCAACCCGAAAATGAACAATACGCAGGCTTCCCTCCGGACTGGTCCAGCCAGCTTTCGGTAAGCTGCTCTTCGTGAGGAAACAAAATGAGCGACAAAGTAGTCAAGAGTGACGCAGAATGGCGCGCCCAGCTCGATCCGATGGAATATCAGGTCACCCGCCATGCCGCCACCGAACGCGCCTTCACCGGCAAGTTCTGGGATCACCACGAGCACGGCATCTACACCTGCGTGTGCTGCAACACGCCCCTGTTTGAATCAGACGCCAAGTTCGACTCTGGCTGCGGCTGGCCAAGCTACTTCAAGGCCCTCGATCCGGCGAATATCATAGAGAAAACGGATCGCACGCATGGTATGCTGCGCACCGAAATCATCTGTGCAGTATGTGATGCCCACCTGGGTCACGTGTTCCCGGATGGTCCGCCGCCGACCGGATTGCGCTACTGCATTAACTCGGCTTCGCTGCGCTTTGAACCACATCCCTAATAAGATGAAGATTATTTTTGACCTGTTCCCGCTGATTCTGTTCTTTGTCAGCTATAAGTTTGCCGGCGGCCACCAGGAAGCCGCGCACGCCATGTTGAATGCCCACTTGGGCGGCCTGGTATCTGGCGGTGCAATTCCCGCTTCCCAGGCGCCTATCGTGGTTGCCACCATCGTCGGTATTATCGGCACCGCAGCCCAGGTGTTATATCTGCTGGCGCGCCGTAAGAAAGTCGATGGCGCACTATGGGTTTCCCTAGTGGTGTTTATCGTATTCGGCGGCATGACTATCTATTTCCACGACGATGACTTTATCAAGTGGAAGCCGACCATTATTTACTGGTCGCTGGCTACCGCAATGCTGGTCGCTTACCGCTTCTTCGATAAGAACATGATCCGCCTGGCGATGGAAAAGCAGGTCCAGCTGCCAGAACACGTCTGGGTCCGCCTGCATTTCATGTGGATCACCTTCTGGCTGGTGTTGGGTTTCGTCAACCTGTTCGTTGCCTTCATCCTGTTCAAGTCGGATAACGACGCCTGGGTCAATTTCAAGGCTTTTGGCGTAACCGGACTGATGCTGGTGTTCTTTATCGCCCAGGCTTTCTACCTCTCTAAACATATTAAGGATGAAGCATGAGCGACCCGCGCCTGGCCAAGATTCGCGAGCGCCTGGAAGCGGCGCTGGCTCCGTCTGAAATCGTGCTCGATGATGAATCCGCGCTGCATGCCGGCCATGCCGGCGCGGCCTCCGGTGGCGGCCATTACAGACTGAAAATAGTCTCTACTAAATTCGAGGGTGTGAAACTCGTCATGCGCCATCGTCTGGTGTATGATTCCGTGCACGATATGATGCATAAAGAAATTCATGCATTGGCCATTACCGCACTGGCACCGTCCGAAGTATGATATGCGCGGAGTTTTTGGGAAACATCAAAAAGAACCTCGATCGTTGAATAGTAGAGACATCTCGGCGAACCAGCCCAAAATCCCCGCAATTCAGTAAACTTTCCGTAGGAATTAAACTAAATGACTTTCAAGCCAGCCCGCTTGCTGCTCGCACTTATCGCCGTTGCCGCTGCACCAGCTTTCGCCCAGAACGCCGCCGTCGTTAATGGCAAAGCCATCCCTACCGCCAAAGTTGACGCCCTGGTCAAGCAAGTCGTTGCTCAAGGTCAGCAGCAAGACACCCCACAACTGCGCGACATGATCAAGAAGTCCCTGATCGGCCGCGAAGTAATGATCCAGGAAGCCGAGAAGCAAGGCCTGTCCAAGAGCAAGGACGTTACCGTCGCTCTGGAACAAGCCCGCCAGGACATCATGCTGAACGCCCTGGCCGCTGATTACGTGAAGAAGAACCCGGTTGGCGACGCCGAAATCAAGGCTGAATACGAGCGCGCTGTCAGCGCCGAAGGCGACAAGGAATACCACGTGCGCCACATCCTGGTGGAAACCGAAAAAGAAGCCACCGACATCATCGCCAAGCTGAAAGGCGGCGCCAAGTTCGAAGACCTGGCCAAGAACTCCAAGGACACCGGTTCCGCAGCCAACGGCGGCGACCTGGACTGGGGTACTCCAGGCAACTTCCCTAAAGTCTTCGCAGATGCATTCACCTCCCTGCAAAAAGGCCAGGTTACCGAGAAGCCAGTGCAAACCCCGAGCGGTTTCCACGTGATCAAGGTTGACGACACCCGTGCGGTCAAGCTGCCGACCCTGGAAGAAGTGAAGCCACGTATCGCCGATTCCCTGATGCGCGCAAAACTGCAGTCCTATCAGGAATCCCTGGTTAAGAAAGCCAAAGTACAATAATCCGTCACGGACCTGATCCGGCGCCCGAGCGGCGCCGGATTTATTTTAACTAAGGAAACACTCAATGAAATTTAAACCAGCCACCCTGCTGTTGGCCCTGATCGCAGTTGCAGCTACCCCTGCTTTCGCCCAGAACGTCGCTACCGTGAACGGTAAAGCCATCCCATCCGCCCAGATGGAAGCCGCTGTCAAACAAGCTGCCGCCCAAGGCCAGCCTGATTCGCCACAACTGCGCGACATGATCAAGAAATCCCTGGTCGGCCGCGAAGTGCTGGTGCAGGAAGCTACCAAGCAAGGCGTTGCTGCCAACAAGGAAGTGAAAGAAGCCCTGGAACAAGCTCGCCAGGACATCATCATCCGCGCCCTGCTGGTTGACTATGTCAAGAAGAACCCAGTGAGCGAAGCCGAGATCAAGTCCGCTTACGACCAGTTCAAGGCTTCCAAAGGCGAAAAGGAATACCACGCTCGCCACATCCTGGTGAAGACCGAGAAAGAAGCAACCGACATCATCGCCAAGCTGAAAGGCGGCGCCAAGTTTGAAGAACTGGCCAAGGCCTCGCAAGATCCAGGTTCGGCTGCCAACGGCGGCGACCTGGACTGGGCAGCACCAGGCAACTACGTGAAGCCATTCGCGGATGCCATGGTGGCCCTGAAGGACGGCCAGGTCACCGACAAGCCAGTGCAATCGCAATTCGGCTACCACGTGATCAAACTGGAAGGTTCCCGCGCAGCTAAAGTGCCGGCACTGGAAGAAATCAAAGGCCAGATCTCCGAGTCCCTGACCCAGCGTAAAGTTGCGGCTTACCGCGACCAGCTGGTAGCCAAGGCCAAGGTGCAGTAATAATCCCGGGTACGCCTTTATCGGCCGCCTCGACCAAGCGCCCTACGGGGCGCTTTTTTATTATGCCAACGACAAGAGACTTCGTTTCCGCCCTCGCCCCTTTGGCCGATGCGGCCCGGGCGCCCGCGATGCGCGCCTATATGCGCGAGCAGTTCCCCTTCCTCGGCATTGCCACCCCGGTGCGCCGCGAGGCGATCAAACCAGTCATCAAGCAGTTCAAGGACGCGTCGCCGGGCGGGCTCATCAGCGTGGCCGGCGAGCTATGGCGACTGCCTGAACGGGAATACCAGTATGCGGCCCTGGATTTGATGGCAGCACATTGGAAGCAATTCAACACTGACGATTTGCCGGAATTGCTGGCCTTTGTATTACGCAAGTCGTGGTGGGATTCGGTCGACGGGATGGCCGGCATTGTCGGAGACGTTCTGCGCTTTGACCACCACGGAATGGGACGCGGCATTAAAGCACGATAATTTCTGGATGCGCCGAATTGCCCTGCTCCACCAATTAGGCTGGCGCGGAAAAACCGATGAAATGCGCCTGTTCCGATATTCCATCGCACTCGGCCATGAAAATGAATTTTTCATTCAGAAAGGCAATTGGTTGGGCCTTGCGCGATTATGCCCGCCACGCCCCACATAATGTCGCTCAATTCATTAATGAAAATAAGACCGCATTGTCGAAATTGAGCATCCGCGAGGCCGGTAAGCATTTGATGCCCGTGAACTAAGCCTGGATCTGGCGGATACAAGCCAGATGTTGGCGTGCATCCCGGTAGCCAATACGCGACGCCAAAACAACAGCAATAATGCGCACAATTGCCGCTTTTGAAAATGTCACGTTAAACTCGTGACAACTAAAAGGAGGCTGGAAAATGATTAAACTCGCATTACGGCAGTTAATCGCTTGTGGCGCTTTCATTACCGCAGCTCCCGCCATGGCAAGCGTCATCGCGACATTTGATGACCTGCCTTTTCCGCCTGCGCTCGATAGTGCAACCGGCATCCAGTGGACTAATGCGACGGCTAGCCTCGATTATCAAGGCGTCATTTGGGACGCCCGTTTTGGCGTCGTGGGCGACCAATATCGCGTGGGCGGCCCGAGCGGCCCCTTATTCGGCATTCCCCATTCCGGCCATTATTTCGTTTCCAACGCTGACGGTTCGTCAGGCCTGACACTGGCCACGGACAAGGTACTGACCGGCGCCTGGTTCGGCCGCAACCAGTACTACGGGTTTGGGGAAGGCGGCGCGGACCAGGTCACCATCGTGGCCCTGAATGGGGCGAGCGAACTTGCTGCGGTCGTGTTTGATTTGCCGGAAAGCCATCCCGGCCAGCCGGAACCCCTGTCATTTGTCGATACCAGTATTTTCGCGGCCCTGGGCCCGATCACGGGCTACCGGATCGATCGGCGCGAACTTGGACAGCTGAATGGAAACTGGGTCGCCGACGACTTCCAATTCGTCGATGCGACCCAGGTGCCGGCCCCGGGCGGAGCCGTGTTGATGCTAGGCGGTATTGCCGCCCTGCTGGCGGCCCGCCGGCGACGCGCTTAAGCCTTAAGCAATGAACTTGCGCGCGTTGCCCCACATGCGCGCCCAAGGCGAATCCTCGCCCCAGCCGTCCGGATGCCAGGAGTTCTGCACCGTGCGCGAAACACGCTCAGGGTGCGGCATCATCACGGTGAAACGGCCATCGGCCGTGGTCACCGAGGTCAGGCCGCGTGGCGAACCGTTCGGGTTGTACGGGTAGGTTTCGGTGGCGCTGCCCTTGTTATCCACAAAACGCAGTGCACCGATTGCCTCGTCGATATTGCCGGTCTGGCTGAAGTCGGCGAAACCTTCACCGTGCGCGATCGCGATCGGAGCCTGGGTACCGCTCATGCCCCTGCAGGAAGATCGACGGCGAATCCAGCACTTCCACCATCGAGAAGCGTGCTTCGAACTTCTCGGACTTGTTGGTGGTGAACTTAGGCCATGCATGCGCGCCTGGAATCAGCGATTTCAGGTTCGACATCATCTGGCAGCCGTTGCAGATACCCAAGCCGAAAGTGTCTTTGCGCTGGAAGAACTTGGCGAACTGCTCAGCCATTTCCGGGTTGAACAGGATGGATTTGGCCCCAGCCTTCGCCGGCACCCAGCACGTCGCCGTACGAGAAGCCGCCCACGGCGATAATGCCCTGGAAGTCGTCCAGCGAAACGCGGCGTGCGATCAGGTCGCTCATGTGCACGTCGACGGCGGCAAAGCCGGCGCGGTGCATCGCCCATGCAGTCTCGATATGCGAGTTGACGCCCTGTTCGCGCAGGATGGCCACGCGCGGACGCACGCCCGACGACAGGAATGGTGCAGCGATGTTTTCCGCCATGTCGAAGGCGACCTTTGGCTGCATGCCTGGATCGGTTTCGTCCAGCAGGCGATCGTATTCTGCATCCGCGGTTGCTGGGTTTTCGCGCACGCGGGAAATACGCCAGCTGGTTTCGCTCCACAGGCGGTGCAGTTCGGCACGCGG
Organism: Massilia eburnea; assembly: GCF_050709955.1. Classification (GTDB taxonomy): domain Bacteria; phylum Pseudomonadota; class Gammaproteobacteria; order Burkholderiales; family Burkholderiaceae_D; genus Rugamonas; species Rugamonas eburnea_A. The sequence continues at coordinate 62,627 of NZ_JBNZFX010000028.1, read as the reverse complement.
CTGCGAGTAGATGGTCTTGGCGTCGCGGGTGAATTCGATCACGCCACGGTCGTTCAGCTTGCCGATGATGTGGCTGCAAGCGCCCAGGTTGAAGCTGCGCAGCACGTCCATGACGGCCGACTTCTCCTCTGCGCGGACCTGGATCACGGCGCCCAGTTCTTCATTGAACAGTGCCGACAGGGTCAGTTCGTTGCGGCGCTCAGCCACCTGGCCGGCCCAGTTCTTGGCATCGCCGTGGTCCATGGTGCCTTCTTCGCCCAGGGTCAGCATGTCCAGGTTGACCGACAGGCCGGCGCGGCCGGCAAAGGCCATTTCCACCAGGGTTGCGTACAGGCCGCCGTCGGAACGGTCGTGGTAGGCCAGGATCTTGCCTTCCTTGTTCAGCTGCTGGATAGCATTGAAGAAGCCTTTCAGGTCTTCCGGCGAATCCACGTCCGGTGCGGTGTTGCCCAACTGGCCCATGACTTGCGCCAGCGCCGAGGCTCCCATGCGGTTCTTGCCGCGGCCCAGGTCGATCACGATCAGGGAAGTTTCGCCCAGGTCGGTGCGGATCTGCGGGGTCAGCGACTTGCGCACGTCGTACACCGGCGAGAAGCCCGAAACGATCAGCGACACCGGCGAAATCACGGCCTTGTCGGCGCCTTCGTCCTTCCAGGTGGTGCGCATCGACAGGGAATCCTTGCCGACCGGGATCGACAGGCCCAGTGCAGGGCACAGTTCCATGCCGACCGCTTTCACGGTATCGAACAGCGCGGCATCCTGGCCTGGCTGGCCGCAGGCCGCCATCCAGTTGGCCGACAGCTTGATGTCGGAAATATCGTTGATCGGCGCGGCAGCCATATTGGTAATGGTCTCGCCGACCGCCATACGGCCCGAGGCCGGCGCGTTGATCACGGCCAGCGGAGTACGCTCGCCCATCGCCATCGCCTCGCCCACATAGGCGTCGTAGCTCAAGGTGGTCACGGCGCAGTCAGCCACCGGCACCTGCCATGGGCCGACCATCTGGTCGCGCACGGACATGCCGCCCACGGTACGGTCGCCAATGGTGATCAGGAAGCTCTTGTCGGCCACGGTTGGCAGCAGCAGCACGCGCTTGGCGGCTTCTTCCAGCTGGATGCCGGTCAGGTCGATGGCCGGCAGCTCGTTCTGCACATGCGTGACGTCGCGGTGCATTTTAGGCGGTTTGCCCAGCAGGACATCCATCGGCATGTCGACCGGGTTGTTGCCCATTTCCTGGTCGATCACCTTCAGTTGACGTTCCTCAGTTGCCACGCCGACAACGGCGAACGGGCAGCGCTCACGCTCGCACAGGGCCTGGAACAGTGCCAGGTCGCTTGGGGCGATGGCCAGCACATAGCGTTCCTGCGATTCGTTGGACCAGATCTCTTTCGGGGCCATGCCGGATTCTTCCAGCGGCACCTTGCGCAGGTCGAAGATCGCGCCGCGCTTGGCATCGTTGGTGATCTCAGGGAAGGCATTCGACAGGCCGCCCGCGCCCACGTCGTGGATCGAGATGATCGGGTTCTGGTCAGCCAGTTGCCAGCAGCCGTTGATGACTTCCTGGGCACGGCGTTCCATCTCCGGATTGCCGCGCTGGACCGAATCGAAGTCCAGGTCGGCGGTATTGGTGCCGGTCGCCATCGACGAAGCGGCCGAGCCGCCCATGCCGATGCGCATGCCAGGACCGCCCAGCTGGATCAGCAGGCTGCCTACCGGGATGTCGTTCTTGTGGGTGTGCGAACCGGAGATGTTGCCGATACCGCCGGCAATCATGATCGGCTTGTGGTAGCCCATCACGGTGTCTTTGCCGCCAGCGAATTGCTGGCCGATGTTCTGCTCGTAGGTACGGAAGTAACCGCCGAGAACGCAACGGCCGAATTCGTTCGAGAACGCCGCGCCGCCCAGCGGACCGTCAATCATGATCTGCAGCGGCGAAGCGATACGCTCCGGCTTGCCGTACACCTGGCTTTCATCGCGCTTGCCCACCGGCGCGGTCACGTTGGCGGCGTTTTCCCATGCCTGCACGGCGCCTGGGATCATCAGGTTGGATACGGTGAAGCCGGTCAGGCCGGCTTTAGGCTTGGAGCCACGGCCGGTTGCGCCTTCGTCACGGATTTCGCCGCCGGCACCGGTCGAAGCACCCGGGAATGGCGAGATTGCAGTCGGGTGGTTGTGGGTTTCCACCTTCATCAAGGTGTGCACCAGCTCGGTCGACGCTGCGTATTCCTGGCCTTCGCGCGGGTAGAAGCGGGTCACTTGCGCGCCCTCGATGATCGACGAGTTGTCCGAATAGGCCACGATGGTGCCGCGCGGGTTCTTCTCGTGGGTATTCTTGATCATCTTGAACAGCGACTTGTCCTGCGCCACGCCGTCGATGGTCCAGTCGGCGTTGAAGATCTTGTGGCGGCAGTGCTCGGAGTTCGCCTGGGCGAACATCATCAGCTCGACGTCGGTCGGGTTGCGCTTGGCGCTGGTGAAGGCTTCCAGCAGGTAGTCGATCTCGTCGTCCGAGATCGCCAGGCCCAGGTCGGTATTGGCTTTTTCCAGCGCGGTGCGGCCAGCGCCCATCACGTCGATCGATTCCAGCGGCTTGGCTTCCAGGCTCGAGAACAGGCCGGCAGCCTGATCCGGGTGGCGCAGCACCGATTCAGTCATGCGGTCGTGCAGCAGCGCGGCCACGGCCTGCGCCTGCTCGCTATCCAGCTTCTTGGCTGCGCCCAGGCCGGTGCCCAGGATGCCGCCCTTCAGGTTGATGCGATAGGCAACCCCACGTTCCACGCGATGGATGTGCGCCATGCCGCAGTTGTGCACGATATCGGTGGCTTTGGAAGCCCAAGGCGAAATGGTGCCGAAACGCGGAATGACGACAAACTCTTCCACCACGCCTTCAGCATGCTCCGGCAAGGCAGGCTCGCCGTAAGTCAGCAGGCCATGCATGCGGTTCAAATCATCTTCGGACAGGGGGGAAGCGGCGTCGACAAAGTGGATAAAGCGGGCTTGGACCGACGTAATGGCAGGCAGAACTGCTTGAAGCTGGTTGAGGAGGCGTTGGCTACGGAAGGAGGACAGGGCGTTGGAGCCCGGCAGAATCAACATAGTGGGGGCGTGAAGAATGCAGCGTAGCTGCGGTTTAAAGGAATACTGTGCACGAGCTGACTGGTCTTGCTGTATTTCGATTTGCCGACATTATACTTGTTTCAGGCATCACTTCCCACCCTTCCTTCATTGGCCCGAAAGCAACATTTGCTGCGTTTACGCCTGTTTTTTTGCTCGTCCTTGGGGTATTCTGGCTTTATGACAGCCTTTTGCCTTCAAAATGCAAGAATATAGCGACCTGTCAGTCCTGCTTATCGACCCCAGCCAGCATATGCGCAGCGGGCTGCACAATATGCTCGGCCAACTGGGGATCACCCGCATCGAGCACGGCGTGAGCGCAGGAACTGCCATCCGCCTCCTCGAAAAGAAGGCGTTCGACCTGGTCTTTTGCGAGTACGACCTGGGCAACGAACACGGACAGGACGGCCAGCAGTTGCTGGAGGACCTGCGCCACCACAAGCTGATCTCCCCTTCCACCATCTTCATCATGCTGACCACCGAAGGCGTCTACAGCAAGGTTGTGAGCGCGGCGGAGCTGACGCCGACCGATTACATCCTCAAGCCTTTCACGGTCGACGTGCTGGCCCAGCGCATTGCGCGGGCAGTCGACCGGCGCGGCGCCCTGCTCCCAATTCACCAGATGATCGAGCGCAACAGGCTACGCGAAGCGATCCTGTCCAGCGAAGTCGCGGCAGCGGCCAACCCGCGCTATGCCACCGAATGCGCGCGTTTGCGCGCCGAGACCCATACCGCCCTGGGTGAAGTGCCGCAGGCGGAAGCACTGTACCGGGAAATCCTTGAAACGCGCCCCTTGGGCTGGGCCCAGCTCGGCCTGGCGCGCTGCCAGTTCCAGCAAGGCCAGTTGGCCGAAACTCTGGACACCCTGCAGCGCCTGATCGACGACAATCCCAAGTACATGGCGGCCTACGACCTCATGGCGCGCACCCAGCAAGCGCTTGGCCAGCCGGCGGAGGCACGGGCCGCGCTGGAGGCGGCGGTCTCGATTTCGCCCCACATGGTGCGGCGCCTGCGCCACCTGGGCCAGGTGGCGATGCAAGCGGGCGATCTGGAAGCCGCCGAAAAGACCTACAGGCAGGTGGTCGCCAAGTCCAGGTATTCGGAGTTCCGCGACCCGGAAGACCATGTGAACCTGGTGCGCGCCCTGGTCCAGAAAGGCGATGCCCACGGCGCGGCGAATGCCCTGCGCGAGCTGGAGCGTTCGGCGCGCAGCGGTCCGGCGACCGACGCTTGCAAGGCCTTTTCCGCCGCCCTGGTACAGGATTTGAACGGCAATGGCGCGGCCCTGCATGCGGAATTGGCAAACGCGGTGCGCGCCGCCAGCGAAGCCGATGGCCTCTCCAGTGCGCTGAGACTGGGCCTGGCCGAACACTGCCTGCAGCAAGGAATGGATGAACAAGGCATGCAATTGCTCGATGCGCTGGCCGGCGATCCGGTCAGCGGCATCAGTGAAGCCGACGCGGCAGCGGTCTACGAGCGTGCGGGCCGCCCAGAACTGGCACAGAACCAGGGCGACAGCGTGGAGCGCTACCTCGACGGCCTGGTAAGGCAGGCGGCCGCGCGCAGCGGCCAGGGCGACCAGCGCGGCGCCATCGAGGTGCTCCAGGTTGCCGTGCGGCGGCGCCCCGGGAATGCCGGGCTGATCTCGGCACTGGCCGCCGCCATGCTGCGCCTGATGGGCGACAGCGGCTGGGAATCGGCGCTGGGCGAGCAATGTGCTGCACTGTTAATACGAATGCGCAAGGCGGATCCCCATCATCCGATGCTGGCTGCGCTATCATCACAATATGTCACCCTGCGGGGCAAACAATAAGAGACGAAGTTAATGCAATCGTATAGCGACCTGTCGGTGTTGATCATCGACCCCAACCCAGCGATGCGGGGCAACCTGCACAATATGCTGAACCAGTCCTCGATCACGCGGATCGAGTATGCCGTCAGCTCGGGCACGGCGATCCGCCAACTGACCAATAAACGCTTTGACGTTATCCTGTGCGAATACGATCTTGGCAGCGGCAATGAAGACAACGGGCAGGATGGCCAACAGTTGCTGGAAGACCTGCGCCACCACAAGCTGATCGACCGCTCGGCCATTTTCATCATGCTCACTTCGGAGGCGGTACAGACCAAAGTGATCGGTGCCGCCGAACTGACGCCGACCGATTATGTGTTGAAGCCGTTTACTGTCGATGGCCTGATGCAGCGCATCGGCCGCGCCGTCGAGCGTCGCGCAGTATTCATGCCGGTCTACCAGCTGATCGCCCAAAGCAAGCAGCGCGAAGCCATCGATGCCTGCCAGGAAGCCGAAGCCGCCAATCCTCGCTACGCCACCGAATTTGCGCGCCTGCGCGCCGAACTCCATTACGAGGCCGGCGAGCTCGCCCAAGCGGAACTGGCTTACCAGGGGATCCTGATCGGCCGTCCCACGGGCTGGGCACAACTCGGCCTGGCGCGATGCCAGTTCGGCCTGGAACGCTATGCCGATGCGATAGGCACGCTGGAGCGCCTGCTTGAGGCCAATGCAAATTTGATGGCAGCCTATGACTTGCTGGCCCGCTCATACGAGGCCATGGGGCAGTCGCAGCAAGCCAAGAAGATCCTGGAAGACGCGGTTTCCATGTCGCCGAACATGGTGCGCCGCCTGCGCCACCTTGGCGAGGTGGCCTATGGCACGGGCGATATCACCGCGGCGGAGAAGGCTTTCCGCCAGGTCGTGACCAAGGCCCGCTATTCCGAGTTCCGCGATCCTGAGGACCATGTGAACCTGGTGCGCGCCCTGGTGCGCAAGGGAGACGCCAACCAGGCCTCCGGCGTCATCCGCGACATGGAGCGCACGCTGCGCGCCAGCGCCAATACGGAAGTGTGCAAGCATATCTCCTCCGCCCTGCTGCTCGACATGACCGGGCACGCAACCGAGGCCGCATCTGAATTGTCGAATGCGGTGACGGCGGTCGGCATGGCGCGCGGCTTGTCGAACCGCCTGCGCATCGGGCTGGTCGACTCATGCCTCAAGCATCGGCTGGACAAGGACGCAGCGGATGTCGTCATGCATATGATGAACGACAACGAGAAGCCGATCACCATGGAAGAAGCGGTGAGCGTCTTCGAAAAAGCCGGCCGTCATGACCTGGCGCAGGGCGTCGGCGAGAAAATCGACAACGTCATGCAGGAGCTGGTGAGCGAGGGCCGAGTCCATGGCCCGCCAGGGCGATCACCGGGCGGCTGTGGCGACGCTGCACCAGGCGCTGCGCCGCACGCCGGGCAACCTGAAGGTGCTGTATGCCGCGGTCCAGGCCATCCTGCGCCAGCTGGACGAACTGGGTTGGGAGGCACCGCTGGGCGACCAGGCCGGCACCCTGATCGACCGCATCCGCCGGCTCGACGCCGGCAGCGCTGCGCTGGAAGCCCTGCTGACGCAGTATTCGGGTACCCAGCGCAAGTACGGTATTTCTACCACCGCTTAAACCGGCCCGAAACCGCCGCCGCCCGGCGTCTCGACTACGAAGATATCGCCGGGCTGCATCTCGATCTTGCCGATGTGGCCCAGTTGTTCGGTGCCGCCGCCGGCGCGCAGCACTGTATTGCGGCCCAGCGCGCCCGGCTCGCCACCGGCCATGCCGAACGGCGCATGGATGCGGTTATTCGACAGGATGGCGGCCGTCATCGGCTCCAGGAAGCGCACCTTGCGCACGCCGCCATTGCCGCCATGCCAGTGGCCGCCGCCGCCCGACCCAGGGCGGATCTCATAACTCTCCAGCCGCACCGGGAAGCGGAATTCCAGGATTTCCGGGTCCGTCAGGCGCGAGTTGGTCATATTGGTCTGTACCACATCGGTACCATTGAATCCCTCTCCGGCGCCGGAGCCGCCGCTGATGGTCTCGTAATACTGGTACTTCGCATTGCCGAAGGTGAAGTTGTTCATCGTCCCTTGCGAAGCGCCCTGCACTCCGAGCGCGCCATACAGTGCATTGGTAATGCAGGTCGAGGTTTCGACGTTGCCCGATACCACCGACGCAGGGTAATGGGGGTTCAGCATCGATCCTGCTGGAATGATCACGTGCAGCGGCTTCAGGCAGCCGGCGTTAAGCGGGATATCATCGTTGACCAGGGTGCGGAACACATACAGCACTGCCGCCATGCAAACGGCGGAAGGCGCGTTGAAATTATTGTCCAACTGGCCGGACGTGCCGCTGAAATCGATCTCGGCGCTGCGTTCGGCGGCATGGACGCGCACTGCGACCTTGATCATGGCTCCGTTATCAAGCTTCAGTTCATAACTGCCATTGCGCAGGGCGCTGATCACGCGGCGCACAGCTTCCTCGGCGTTATCCTGCACGTGCCCCATGTAGGCGCGCACTACATCGAGGCCAAAGTGCGCGACCATTTTGCGCAACTCTTCCACGCCCTTCTGGTTGGCAGCGACCTGGGCCCGGAAATCGGCCATGTTCTGGTCGGGATTGCGCGCCGGGTAGCGCGCGCCGGCCAGCAAGGCGCGCGCCTCGGCATCGCGCAACTGGCCGCCGGAGGCACCGTCAACCAGCTTGAAATTGTTTGATCAGGACGCCCTCTTCCTCGATGCTGCGCGAGTCCGGCGGCATCGAGCCCGGCGTGCTGCCGCCGATATCGGCATGGTGGCCGCGCGAACCGACGTAGAACAGGATCTCGCCACCAGCCTGGTCGAAGACCGGCGTGATGACCGTCACGTCCGGCAGGTGGGTGCCGCCGTTGTATGGGTCGTTCAGCATGTAGACGTCGCCGGGATGCATCCGGCCGGCATTCTCGCGCATCACCGTCTTGATGCTTTCGCCCATCGAGCCAAGGATGCACCGGCATATGCGGCGCATTGGCAATCAGGTTGCCTTCGGCGTCGAAGATGGCGCAGCTGAAGTCCAGCCGTTCCTTGATGTTGACCGAGTAAGCGGTATTCTGCAGCCGCAGCCCCATTTGCTCGGCGATCGACATGAACAGGTTATTGAAAATCTCGAGCATGACGGGATCCGCCGTGGTGCCGATGGCACGGCGCACCGGCAACGCTTCCACGCGGGTCAGTACCAGGTGATCCTGCGGAGTCACTTCGGCTTGCCAGCCGGGTTCCACGATGGTCGTGGCGTTGGCTCTCGGCAATAATGGCGGGACCCCTGATGATGTCGCCAATACGGGTCGCATCGCGCTTGAACAGCCCCGTGTCGTGCCATTGGCCGGCCGCTGTACATGCGCACGGTTTGCGATGGCGCCAGCGGTGCGTGGCGCGGCGCCTGCTGCGGCAAGGCCTCCGGCGGCGCATCCGATTTGCCGATTGCCTCCACCGAGACCGCTTCCACGATCATCGCCTTGCCAGGCCATCAGGAAGGAAAAAACGCTTACGGTAGCCGGCCTCGAACTGCGACTTCATGCCATCGATGGTATCGAACAGCACGATCAAGGCTGAATCCGTGCCCTCATAGCGCAGGTGGACACGGCGCACCACGCTGATACGCTCATCGGCGACGGCCTGCGCGTGCAGGTCGGCCACCGCTTCTGCGCCCAGCGCCTGCAAGCGGGCTTCCAGCGCCGGCAGCGCTTCGGGCGCCAGCTTCAACTCGACGGCGCTTTCTCGCTATCGCAGTCTGGTCCGCCAGGCCCATGCCATATAGGCCGACAGCACGCCGGCCAGCGAGTGAATAAAGACCGTCTTCATGCCCAGCGCATCGGCCACCAGGCAGGCGTGCTGGCCGCCCGCGCCGCCGAAACTGGTCAGCGCATACTCGGTCACGTCATGGCCGCGTTGCACGGAAATCTGCTTGATCGCGTTGGCCATATTGCCAACTGCGATTTCAATAAAGCCCTCCGCCACCTGTTCCGGCGAGGAAGGCGCGCCTGTCGCCGGCTGGATTTTCGACTGCCATGGCACTGAACTTTTCGCGCACGGTTGCCGCGTCGAGTGCCTGCGCACCGTCGCTGCCGAACAGTTTCGGGAAAAATCCGGGCTGGATTTTTCCCAGCATGACGTTGCAGTCGGTGACCGCCAACGGCCCGCCACGGCGGTAGCTGGCCGGGCCGGGATCGGCACCGGCGCTATCGGGCCCAACGCGGAAGCGGCTGCCGTCGAAATGCAGGATGGAGCCACCACCAGCTGCGACGGTGTGAATGCTCATCATCGGCGCACGCATGCGCACACCGGCAACCTGGGTCTCGAACACGCGTTCGAATTCGCCCGAGAAGTGCGAAACGTCGGTCGACGTACCGCCCATGTCGAAGCCGATGATTTTTTCAAAGCCGGCCGCGCGACTGGCCCGCACCATGCCCACGATGCCGCCGGCCGGGCCGCTCAGGATCGAATCCTTGCCGTGGAATTTGCGCGCATCGGTCAGGCCGCCGTTGGACTGCATGAAACTGCAGGTTAACGCCAGGGAGCTCGGACGCCACCTGGTCCACGTAGCGGCGCAGGATTGGGTGACAGGTATGCGTCGACAAACAGTCTGTATCGCCGCGCGCCACCAGCTTCATCATCGGGCTGACCTGGTGGGAAACCGAGACCTGCGTAAAGCCGATCTCGCGGGCAATTTGCGCCAGCGCCGCTTCGTGCGCGGTATAGCGATAGCCGTGCATCAGGACGATGGCGATCGAACGCAGTCCTTTGTCGTATTGCGCCTGCAGGGCGGAACGCGCGGCGGACGCGTCCAGTGGCTGTACCACTTCGCCATGCGCGCCCATGCGCTCTTCGATTTCCACCACCTGCCGGTAGAGCAGTTCAGGAAGCACGATATGGCGGTCGAACAGGCGCGGACGGTTCTGGTAAGCGATCCGCAGCGCATCCCGGAATCCCCGTGTAATCGCCAGCACGGTTGGCTCGCCTTTGCGCTCCAGCAGCGCATTGGTGGCCACTGTGGTGCCCATCTTGACCGCTTCGACTTGCTCGACAGGGATGGCGCCTCCGGCCGCGACGCCCAGCAAGTGGCGGATGCCGGCTATCGCGGCATCGCGGTAATGTTCGGGACTTTCCGACAGCAGCTTATGGGTAGCCAGGCTTCCATCAGGCCGGCGGGCCACGATATCGGTGAAAGTGCCGCCACGGTCGATCCAGAATTGCCAGTCCATTGCGCTGCCTCGCTCTAATCGTGAAGCAGTAATTGTAGTGCTAGAATGCCTCGCATGACGCCCCTCTTTACGATTGCAGAAATTCGCGCGATCGAGCACGCTGCGGCGCAGCGCTTGCCCGATGGTGCGCTGATGCAGCGCGCCGGCCAGGCCGGCGCCAACGAGGCGCTTGACCGCCTGCCCTTCACCATTCACCGCGCCAAAGTGCTGGTGCTGGCAGGACCGGGTAATAATGGCGGCGACGCGCTCGAAACCGCGGCACACCTCGGCCATGCGGGAGCGCAAGTCACTATCCTGCATTTCGCACCCGCCGGCACTCCTGCAACGGAACGCATCGAGTCGCTCCAGCGGGCACGCAGCTCCCCTGCCAGCTTTGCTGCGATCAACGGCGCCGCTGACGCGCGTGCCGTAGTGGCAGGCACCGATTGGACCCTCGTCGTCGATGGCTTGTTCGGGATTGGCCTGGCACGGCCCATCACGGGCGACTTTGCAGAACTGGTCAATGCAGTCAACTCGCTGGCCTGCCCGGTCATCGCGCTGGACCTGCCGAGTGGCCTCGATGCCGACACCGGAGCCATCGTCGGCGCGAGCGCGCAAGGCGTGGCGGTGCGCGCGACGCACACGCTGACCTTCATCGGCGACAAGCCTGGCTTGCACACAGCGGAGGGACGGGACCACGCGGGCCTTGTCCTCGTCAACAATCTCGCAATCGACCGCGAGCTATTCCCGGCGGCGCGAGCCCAGCTGAACGACGCCGCACTGTTCGCCCACTGCGTGCGGCGCCGCCGCCATAGCTCGCACAAAGGCAGCAATGGCAGCGTGGCGGTGGTGGGCGGCGCACGCGGCATGGCCGGTGCGCCGATTTTAGCCGCACGCACGGCGCTCAATAGCGGCACCGGCCGGGTTTATGCCTGTTTCGTTGGCGAGCCGCCGGCATTCGATGCGGCCCAGCCTGAGCTGATGTGCCGCAGCGCGCAGGAGTATGACTTCAACAGCGCGGTGCTGGTGATTGGCCCCGGCATGGGGGGCTCCGCCGCCAGCGCAGAAATGCTGGCCAGTGCCCTGCATAGCCAAAGCCCCGTGGTGCTGGACGCCGACGCCCTGAACCTGCTGGCCGGCTCGGAAGCCCTGCGCACCCAACTGGCGCAGCGCAAGGCGCCCTGCATCCTGACGCCACACCCGCTGGAAGCCGCGCGCCTGCTGGGGATCACGGTATCCGAAGTCCAGGCGGACCGGCCCTCTGCCGCGCGCGCACTGGCCGCACAGTTGGCGGCCAGCGTCGTACTAAAGGGATCGGGAACGGTGATTGCCGCGCGCGACGGCGAAATCGTGATCAACACGACCGGCAATCCTGCCCTCGCTACCGCTGGCACTGGTGATGTGCTGTCCGGCTTGTGCGGCAGCCTGCTGGCGCAGGGCTGGCCGGAATGGGAAGCGGCGCTGGCTGCGGTCTGGCTGCATGGCATGGCCGCCGACGATCTGGTCACCGACGGTGCGGGCCCGATCGGCCTCACGGCCAGCGAATTGATTCCCGCCATCCGCAACGGCCGTCAACCGGTTGGCCGCTTACCACGGCACTTGAACGGTCAGGCGATCCGTCCCGCTGCGATCGTGATAACGCGCCCGCAGCGGGCTGCAATATGCGTGTCGTGCGTGACCAGTACCAGGGTCGATCCATGCTCGCGGTTCAACTCGAACATCAACTGGATGACCGATTCGCCGGTGGCCGCATCGAGGCTGCCGGTCGGCTCGTCCGCCAACAGCAATGGCGGCTGCGTGACGAAGGCACGCGCCAGTGCGACGCGCTGCTGCTCGCCGCCGGACAGGAATTTCGGATAATGCTTCAAGCGGCTGGACAGCCCGACGCGGCCCAGCATGGCCTCGGCCTTTTCGCGCGCCGCGCCGTCGCCGGCCAGTTCCAGCGGCAGCATCACGTTTTCAGCTGCCGTCAGATGGGGCAGCAACTGGAAGGACTGGAATACGAAACCCAGCTTTTCCTTGCGCAAGGCAGCCCGGCCATCCTCATCCAGCGCGAAAATATCGACGCCATCCAGCACCACCTTGCCCTCGGTCGGCGTATCCAACCCCGCCAGCAGGCCAAGCAAGGTTGATTTGCCGGAGCCGGAGGCCCCGACAATGGCGAGCGTTTCCGCCTTTTGCACTGTAAAATCCACTCCATGCAGGATGGTCAGTTCGCCACTGGCGTCGGCCACCCGCTTGCCCAGGCCCGAAACGGAAATTGCCGCCTTGGCCACTTGGCTGGAGGTTTGAGGAATATCTCGCATGATCATGTTCAAAAATATAGTCCGCAGCTTCGCGGTGCTGATCCTGATGTTCAGCGCCGCCACGAACGCCTATTCTGCATCAAAAACCGTCCTGGTGGTGGGCGACAGCCTCTCGGCCGAGTATGGTATCGCGCGCGGCGCCGGATGGGTTGCCCTGCTCGACCAGCGCATGAAGGACCAGAAGCTGCCGGTGACCGTGGTCAACGCCAGCGTCAGCGGCGAGACCACCAGCGGCGGCCGCACCCGCCTGCCTGCGCTGCTGAGCAAACACAAGCCGAATATCGTGATCATCGAGCTCGGCGCCAACGATGGCCTGCGCGGCCTGCCCGTGGCCGCTGCCGAATCCAACCTGCGCGCCATGGTCGGCGAGTCGCGCAAGGCCGGCGCCCAGGTGCTGCTGGTCGGCATACGCATTCCGCCCAACTATGGGCGCGATTATGCCGACAAGCTTTTCGCCATGTACGGCATCCTGAGCAAGGATCTGAAAACACCGCTGGCGCCCTTCATGCTGGACGGCGTCGCGCAAAAGCCCGAACTGTTCCAGCCAGACCGCATGCATCCGCTGGCGACGGCACACCCCGTCATCCTGGGCAATATCTGGCCCCATCTCCAGCCAATACTGAAAACAAAATGAAGTATCCAGAAATCCTGCCTATTGAAGACGTCCTGGCCCGCCTCGACGACTTCGACACCATCATCGACGCGCGCAGCCCGTCCGAATACGCGCTCGATCACTTGCCGAACGCGATCAACTGCCCGGTGCTGGACGACCAGCAGCGCATCACGGTCGGCACCATGTACAAGCAGGTCGGCGCCTTCGAAGCAAAGAAGGTTGGCGCGGCCATGGTATCGAAAAATATCGGCTACCACATCGAGACGCTGTGGCTGGACAAACCTCGTGAGTGGAAACCCTTGATTTACTGCTGGCGCGGCGGCAATCGTAGCGGCTCCATGGCGACCGTATTGGCCAAGATCGGCTGGCCGGTGGTGCAGCTCGATGGCGGCTACAAGGCCTTCCGAGGCGCCATCAACACCCAGCTCGAACAAACCCCGGAGCTGGATTTCCGCGTCATCTGCGGCACCACAGGAAGCGGCCAAAACCCGTTTGCTCGATACGCTGGAAGCGATCGGCGCCCAGGTGCTGGACCTGGAACAGTTGGCGGCGCATCGCGGCTCGGTGCTGGGCAATATCCCCTGCCAGCCGCAGCCTTCGCAGAAAAGCCTTCGAGACCTCTATCTGGGACCGTTTGCGCCGCTACGATCCGAGCCTGCCGGTGTTTGTCGAAGCCGAGAGTCGCAAGGTTGGGGGCCTGCGCGTGCCGGGATGCACTGATGGAGCGCATGCGTGCCTTCGCCGTGCATCTCGATGCAGGTAGCGCGCGAAGACCGCGTCAAGCTGCTGATCGAGGATTACCAGCATTTCGCCTGCAACGCCCCTGCCCTGAATGCACAGCTCGAGTTCCTGGTGTGCAACTGCATGGCCGCGAACGCATCGAACGCTGGCAGTCGATGGCGAATGCCGGCGAAATGCCGGCGCTGGTCGATGAACTGCTGGTGGACCACTACGACCCGGCATACCTCAAGTCGATCCACCGCAATTTCGTGCAGTTCGATAAGGCTACTGAACTGGCGCTGCCCCGATATTTCGCCTGAGTCCTTTGTCGCCGCAGCAAGCAAGCTGCATCAGGCGTAACAAGCACCAGCATCCCTGCGGGGCGCCGTCCCCCGCAAGCATTGTCCGCACATAAGAAAAAGGCCGGGGTCCGTTTGCACGGGCCCCGGCCTTCATAGTAGGTTCAGCTGTTTACTCGGCTTGCGCCTTGATCGTTTGCAACCGGGTGCAGGATCTTGACCTTGGCCTTCTGTTTCAGCGCGTCGATGTAGCCAGTCATCTCTTGCTGCGAAACGATCTGGTTGATGCGCTGGCCTTCCTGTTCGCGGCGGGCGGCGTCTTGTTCTGCCGGCTGGCCGACCTTGCCGATACGATACACGCCGTAGCCCTGGCCTGGAATTTCCACGCCCAACGTAGGCTGGCAGCTTGGCTGCATCAGCCTTCATCACCGCAGCCACGGCCGCCGGATTGATGCCGTCCGCCTTGGAACGGGAGATGGTTTTTGCTTCACCGAAGTCCGGTAGCGTCGCCCGACTTCTTGGCGGCTGCCAGCTTCTCTTCGCCGGCTTTCTTGGCCGCTTTGACAGCTTCTTCCAGAGTCACCTGCTGCTTGATGGCGGCTTCGACTTCCGCCAGCGGCTTCCTTGCAGCTGGCTTGAATTCGACGATACGGCCGGAAACCAGGGTTTGCGGAGCGACTTCAACTGCTTCAGTATTGCGCTTGTTCTTCAGTACATCGTCGGAGAACAACACGGTCAGGAACTTGGCGTTGTTGAATGGCGCTGCGCCCAGGATCGGGTTAGGCTGGCGCGAAATGCCGTCCATGGTTTCGATCTTCAGCTTCAGCTTGTCGGCCGCTGGTTTCAGGCTTTCGTATTGCGAATACACGGTATCGGTGAACTGCTCCGACAGGTCGGAGTACAGCTTGGCGGCCTTCTGCTTCTTGATTTCAGCAGCGATTTCGCCCTTCACTTCTTCCAGTGGCTTCACCTGGGCCGGCTTGACTTCGGTCACGGTGATGATGTGATAGCCGTACTCGGATTCGACCAGGTCGCTGATCTCGCCCTGCTTCAGCTTCAGGATGGCATCTTCCACTGGTTTGACGAAACGGCCTTTTTCGAGGACGCCCAGGTCGCCACCTTTTTTCAGCGGAACCAGGGTCTTCCGACTTGGCCTTTGCGATCTTGCCGAAATCGGCAGGATTCTTGCGCACGTCCGCCAGGACCGCTTCAGCTTTCGCCTTCGCAGCGGCCTTATCCTTCTCGCTCAGGATCAGGATGTGCGAAGAAACGGCGGGCTTCTTCATCGGTATAGCGCTTCTTGTTTGACTCGTAGTAGCCGGCCACTTCTTCATCGCTGGTCGTGGTTTGCGAAGCGATAGCGTCGGCGTTCAGCACGACGTATTCGATCTTGGCCGACTCAGGGATCTCGAACAGCTTGGCGTTCTTGTCGTAGAAGGGCTTTCACCATTTCGTCGGGTGACCTTCACATTCGCAGGCAGGAATTGCGAAACCGGCAGCGCCAGTTCCTGCACTTCACGCTCTTGCGCGCCCGAAATCGGAAATCGCCTTGGAGACGGTGCGCGGTACGAAGCCGCTCAGTTCCACGCCGGTGGCAACCTGCTGCAGGGGCCAGGTCGTGGCGCACCTGCTCCTGGTGCATGCCGGCATTCATGCCTTGCGCTGCCAGGATCTGCAGGTACTGCTCCTTGTCGAAGGTGCCGTCAGCCTTGAACAGTGGCAGTTGGCTCGTGATCGCGTCCTGCACCTTCTGCTCGCTCACCGTCAGGTGGGCGGTGCGGATCTCAGCGTTCATGGCGCGCTGGGCGATCAGCTGGTCCAGGATGTTCTGCTTGAACTCGGGAGTGTCGATACGCCTTCTGGTCAAAGTTCTTGCCCATTTGCTGGCGCATCTGGTCCAACTGGCGGCGCTGCGCGTTTTCCCCATTCTTGCTGGGTCAGCGGGATGGCCGGCCACTTTGGCGATGGTGTTCGCGTCTTCGCCAAACAGCTTGACGCCGCCGACGCCGACCAGCACAAACGAAGGCACAATCAGGAGCGCCAGGATAATCTGCATCAGCTTTTGATGCGTGCGTACAAAATCAAACATGTCAGCTATTTTTTTCCGTATAGAGGAGGCGTGAAAACTTGCTCGCGCGATTTTACAGGGCTGTTGCTCACATGGCAAATGAAAAAGCCCCATAGTCTTTTGGACGTATGGGGCTTTCTCTATATTCTGGCCGGAGCGGACGGGGCTCGAACCCGCGACCCCCCGGCGTTGACAGGCCGGTATTCTAACCAACTGAACTACCGCCTCCAGATACTGCGTGTGTGTGCGTTTGCTGGCGGAGCGGACGGGGCTCGAACCCGCGACCCCCGGCGTGACAGGCCGGTATTCTAACCAACTGAACTACCGCTCCAGCATTCACACAACGTCTGTTTAAGCTTGGTGGGCGCTGAGAGGCTCGAACTCCCGACCTAATCCTTGTAAGGGATCCGCTCTACCAACTGAGCTAAGCGCCCGCTTAAACTGGCCGGTAAGCATTGCTGCTTACCGAAGGCCATTATTGTACAGCGTCTTTCAAAGCTTTACCAGCTTTAAATTTAGGAACTTTTGCTGCCTCGATTTTGATCTCTTCCTTGGTGCGCGGATTGCGGCCGGTACGGGCTGCGCGCTCGCTCACCGAGAAGGTGCCAAAGCCGACCAGGGTGGACGCTGTCGTTCTTGGCCAGGGTGGTGGTTACGCCATCGATCACAGCATCCAGGGCGCGTGCAGCTGCAGCCTTGGAGATGTCAGCGGAAGTCGCGATGTGGTCGATCAGTTCGGTCTTGTTCATTACAGTCCCCGTCACAAAGGTTTATATCGTTTATACCCGTTTTTTATGCCGCGTTTTGGTGCGTATAAAAATCTCAGGCCGTATTAAACAGGTCGGGGTTGCACTGTGTCAAGGGTAAATCGGGAGATGAAACAAAAAGGGCGCCATTTCTGGCGCCCTTTACACCGGTAAACCAGGGTCTGACCCAAGGGTCAGACCCGCATACGCGACTGCCGCAGGTCGGGTCAGACCCTTGGGTCTGACCCAGATTTACCGGTTTAGTGCTTGACTACTTCACTGCTTCCATCAGCCGCAGCCACGGCCGGCACTTCCACCGGCGCCACTGGCTCGGTGATTGGTTCCGGCTGCCGTTCCAGCGCAACTTCCAGCACTTTATCGATCCAGCGCACCGGCACGATTTCCAGCTTGTTCTTCACATTGTCCGGAATCTCGGCCAGGTCTTTCACGTTCTGCTCAGGAATCAGCACGGTCTTGATGCCGCCGCGATGCGCAGCCAGCAGCTTCTCTTTCAGGCCGCCGATCGGCAGCACCTCGCCACGCAGCGTGATCTCGCCAGTCATCGCCACGTCCGCACGGACCGGGATGCCGGTGAAGGTCGACACCATCGCCGTGGTCATCGCAATACCTGCCGATGGACCATCCTTCGGCGTCGCGCCTTCCGGCACGTGGATGTGGATGTCTTTCTTCTCAAAGGCTTCGTTCTTGATGCCCAGGCGCGCGGCACGGCTGCGCACCACGGTGCGGGCAGCTTCGATCGATTCCTTCATCACATCGCCCAGGGTGCCGGTGCGGATCACGTTGCCCTTGCCAGGCATGCTGACCGATTCGATGGTCAGCAGGTCGCCGCCCACTTCGGTCCATGCCAGGCCGACCACCTGTCCCAACCTGGTTGGTCTTCTCGGCCACGCCAAAGTCGTAGCGGCGCACGCCCAGGAACTTGTCCAGGTTTTTCGGCGTAACGCTGACCTTCTTGTCGGACTTCTTCAGCAGCAGCATCTTCACGACCTTGCGGCAGATCTTGGAGATTTCGCGCTCCAGCGAACGCACGCCGGCTTCCCGCGTGTAGTAGCGGATGATGTCGCGCACAGCACCTTCGCTGATGGCGATCTCCTCGTCCTTCAAGCCGTTGTTCTTGACCTGCTTCGGCAACAGGTAGCGCAAGGAGATGTTGGTCTTCTCGTCTTCCGTGTAACCGGACAAGCGGATCACTTCCATACGGTCCAGCAGTGCCGGCGGGATGTTGTACGAGTTCGAAGTCGCCACGAACATCACATCGGACAGGTCGAAGTCGACTTCGATGTAGTGGTCCGAGAAGGTGTGGTTCTGCTCGGGATCCAGCACTTCCAGCAGGGCCGACGACGGATCGCCGCGGAAGTCCGCGCCCCATCTTGTCGATTTCGTCCAGCAGGAACAGCGGGTTGCGCACGCCGACTTTCGACAGCGACTGCAGCACCTTGCCCGGCATCGAGCCGATGTAAGTGCGGCGATGGCCGCGGATCTCGGCCTCGTCGCGCACGCCGCCCAACGCCATGCGCACGTACTTGCGGTTGGTGGCTTTGGCAATCGACTGGCCCAGCGAGGTCTTACCAACACCTGGCGGACCCACGAAGCACAGGATCGGCGCCTTCAGCTTGTCCACGCGTTGCTGGACTGCCAGGTACTCGACGATGCGTTCCTTGATCTTCTCCAGGCCGTAGTGGTCGTGATCGAGCACTTTCTCGGCGTTGGCCAGGTCGTTGTTGACCTTGGACTTTTTCTTCCATGGCAGCGACACCAGGGTATCGATATAGTTGCGCACCACGGTCGCTTCGGCCGACATCGGCGACATCAGCTTCAGCTTCTTCAGCTCGGCCTGGGCTTTCTCCAGCGCTTCCTTCGGCATCTTGGCGGCGACGACTTTCTTCTCGAGTTCGTCGATATCGGCGCCCTCTTCGCCCTCGCCCAGCTCCTTCTGGATGGCTTTGACTTGTTCGTTCAGGTAGTACTCGCGCTGCGACTTCTCCATCTGGCGCTTGACGCGACCACGGATGCGCTTTTCAACCTGCAGGATATCGAGCTCGCCTTCCAGCTGGCCGAGCAGATGCTCCAGGCGCTTCGAGACTTCAATGATTTCCAGGATCACCTGCTTCTGCTCGAGCTTGAGCGGCAGGTGGGCTGCCACGGTGTCGGCCAGACGGCCGGCATCGTCGATCCCCGACAACGAAGCCAGGATCTCAGGCGGGATCTTCTTGTTCAGTTTGACGTACTGGTCGAACTGCTGGACGATCGCGCGGCGCATGGCCTCGATCTCCGACTCATCGCCTTGCTCGGATTCGAGCGGCATCAGGTCGGCAATAAAATGGGTTGGGCTATCGGTGATCTTCTTGATGCGCGCACGCTGTGCACCTTCGACCAGCACCTTCACGGTGCCGTCAGGCAGCTTCAACATCTGCAGGATGTTGGCGACGCAGCCGATTTCATAAATATCCGAAGGCGAAGGTTCGTCCTTGGCAGCGGCTTTTTGCGCTGCCAGCATGATGCTCTTACCCTGCTCCATGGCAGCTTCGAGCGCCTTGATGGACTTTGGTCGGCCAACGAACAACGGGATCACCATGTGCGGGAAGACGACTACATCGCGCAGTGGCAACAGAGGCAGTTGAGTTTGCTCAGTTAGTTTGGTAGTTGTCATGGCGTACCTTATTTTAAAAGCTTGGATCTGATATAAGCCCCAGCGGCCAATTCACAAGCCCAGTACTACAATTATATTTGCTTTGAGGGAAATGCTTTGCACTCTAACTTAATGCCGATTTAGAACAAAAAAAGCCACGCGCGATGGGAGATCGCGAGTGGCTTTTCGACTGAAGCCGGCGTTTGGTTATTGAGACCGATTGTAACGCCTTGCCTCAGCGATTCAAAACCCTATTTAGTTTTCCCCTGCTGCTTTTGGGGATTCCTGATAAATCAGGAGGGGTTTTGCGCCACTGGTGATCGTATTTTCATCAATAACGACTTTGGTGACGTTCGATTGGTTTGGCAGGTCGAACATAATGTCCAGCAACGCGTGTTCCAGGATGGAACGCAGGCCGCGGGCGCCGGTCTTGCGGGCCAGTGCCTTGCGGGCGATGGCATGCAATGCGGCAGGACGGATTTCCAGTTCGGCGCCTTCCATTTCCAGCAACTTGGAGTACTGCTTGACCAGGGCATTCTTCGGCTCGACCAGGATTTCGATCAGGGCTTCTTCGGTCAACTCAGCCAGCGTTGCCACCACCGGCAGACGGCCCACCAGTTCAGGGATCAGGCCGAACTTGATCAGGTCTTCCGGTTCGGCGTCCAACATCAGGTCGCTGTTCGAACGTTGCTCTTTGCTCTTCACTTCCGCCGCGAAACCGATACCGGATTTTTCGGAGCGATTGGAGATGATCTTCGCCAGGCCGTCAAACGCGCCGCCGCAGATGAACATGATGTTGGTGGTGTCGATCTGCACGAAGTCCTGGTTAGGATGCTTGCGGCCGCCTTGCGGAGGCACCGAAGCCATGGTGCCTTCGATCAGTTTCAACAGCGCCTGTTGCACGCCCTCACCCGACACGTCGCGGGTAATCGACGGATTGTCGGACTTACGGGAAATCTTGTCGATTTCATCAATATAGACGATGCCGCGCTGTGCTTTTTCCACATCATAGTTGCAGCTCTGCAGCAGCTTCTGGATGATGTTCTCAACGTCTTCACCCACATAACCGGCTTCGGTCAGCGTGGTGGCGTCGGCGATCACGAACGGCACATTCAGCATGCGCGCCAGGGTCTGGGCCAGCAGGGTCTTGCCGGAGCCGGTCGGGCCCACCAGCAGGATGTTGGACTTGGCCAGCTCGACGTCATCCTTCTTGCCCAGGTGCTTCAGGCGCTTGTAATGGTTGTACACGGCCACGGACAGGATGCGCTTGGCAGTCGACTGGCCGATCACGTACTGGTTCAGCAGATCGGCGATTTCCTGCGGGGTTGGCAGGTCCGATTTTGCGCCCGTGACAGATTCGATGCTGGACGTCTCGTCGCGGATGATGTCATTGCATAAGTCAATGCACTCGTCGCAAATGAAGACGGACGGGCCGGCAATCAGCTTCTTCACCTCGTGCTGGCTTTTGCCGCAGAACGAGCAGTAAAGCAGTTTTTCACCGCTGGAGGATTTTTTCTCTGACATGGGACTAATCTTTAGTTTTGGTGCAAATTTGCCGTGCGCACAAGCAAGAAATCCTGCGCACAACCACATGCTACCCGAAATAAAAGCAAAACGCCCGAACGTTGTAGCGTCCGGGCGTCGACTTGCAAGGACGCTTATGCGCGGCTGGTCAAGACTTTGTCGATCAGGCCATATTCCGCAGCCTCATCCGAAGACATGAAGCGGTCACGGTCGGTGTCCTTGGCGATTTGCTCGATCGACTGGCCGGTGCGCTCTGCCATGATGCTATTCAGGCGGTGACGCAGGTACAGGATCTCTTTCGCCTGGATTTCGATATCCGACGCCATGCCTTGCGAACCACCGGACGGCTGGTGGATCATGATGCGGCTGTTCGGCAGCGAGAAACGCTTGCCCTTGGCGCCTGCGGCCAGCAGGAAGGCGCCCATGGAGGCGGCCATGCCGGTGCACAGGGTCGACACGTCAGGCTTGATGAACTGCATGGTATCGAAGATCGCCAGGCCCGCAGAAACGGAACCGCCCGGGGAATTGATGTACAGCGAGATGTCCTTGTCCGGATTTTCGCTTTCCAGGAACAACAGCTGGGCGACAATCAGGTTGGCCATCTGGTCGTTGACCGGACCGACCATGAAGATCACGCGTTCCTTCAGCAGGCGCGAGTAGATATCGTACGAGCGCTCACCGCGGCCGCTTTGTTCGATCACCATCGGCACCAGGCCGAGCATTTCCGTATCGAGTGCGGGATTACGATTCATTCCAATTCCTTTGAAAACAACGCCGGCTCGGGGCCGGCGTCGAATGATATCAAGCTATTAAGCTTGTACGCTTCCCATGAGTTCGTCGAAAGGAACTTCTTTCGAGACGTTCTTGCACAGGCCCAGGACGTAAGTAACGACGTTTTCTTCCAATACAAGAGCTTCGACTTCGGCCAGGCGGCGGCGATCGGAGTAGTAGTACTTCAGCACTTCGCGTGGATCTTCGTAGCTTTGTGCGAAGTCTTCGATCTGCGCCTTCACCTGGTCAGGGGTAGCCTGCAGGTTCTGGTCGCCCACCAGCTTGGACAGGATCAGGCCCAGGCGTACGCGACGCTCGGCTTTGTCCTTGAACAGCTCTGGAGGGAATGGTACATCTTTTACGTTCATGCCGCGCTGGGCCATGTCCTGACGGGTCATCTCAGCCAGGCGCTCGGTGTCCTGGGCGATCAGCGACTGTGGCACTTCCAGGGTCGCGGTCTTCACCAGGGTGTCCATCACGGCTTCTTTGTTGCGCGCCTTGACGCGGCCAGCAACTTCGCGCTCCAGGTTGACTTTGATGTCTTCGCGCATTTTGGCCAGGTCGCCGTCAGCCACGCCCAGGGACTTGGCGAACTCAGCGTCGACTTCCGGCAGGTGCGCCCATTCCAGGTTCTTCAGAGTGATGGTGAACTCGGCGGTTTTACCAGCCACGTCCTTGCCATGGTAGTCCTCTGGGAACGACAGCGGGAAGGTCTTGGCTTCGCCCACTTTCAGGCCGACGGTTGCGGCTTCGAATTCCGGCAGCATGCGGCCTTCGCCCAGTACGAACGGGTAGCCTTCAGCTTTACCGCCTGGGAACTCAACGCCGTCGATGGAACCGACGAAGTCCACGGTCACGCGGTCGCCGTTGGCAGCGATAGCTTCGCCGCCGTCGCCGTGTTCGCCCTTCTCGCCCTTCACGTGGAAGTGCACGCGCTGCTTGCGCAGGATGTCGATGGTCTTGTCGATTTCCACGTCGGTCACGTTGGACTTGACGGTTTCGATCTCAGTATTGGTCAGGTCGCCGACTTCAACTTCCGGGTAGACTTCGAAGGTTGCGTCGAAGGACAGCTGGCCTTCTGGTGCGTCTTGTTTTGGCTCGATGCGTGGGAAGCCAGCTACGCGCAGCTGGTTTTCATTGGCAGCATCGTTGAAAGCGCGGCCGACTTTGTCGTTCAGCACTTCAGTTTCGATCTGGTAGCCGTATTGTGCGGCAACCATCTTCATTGGCACTTTACCTGGACGGAAGCCAGGAGCACGTGCGGAGCGAGCCTGCACTTTCAGGCGCTTTTCCACCTCGGAACGTACGTCCGACAGTGGGAAGGAAATCGTCATGCGGCGTTCGAGAGTGCCCAGGGTTTCAACTGCAGTGGCCATTGTAAAAATCGTCCAATAAAAATTTAAGTGTACTTATGGTGCGAGGAGGGGGACTCGAACCCCCACACCATTGCTGGCGTCAGGACCTAAACCTGGTGCGTCTACCAATTTCGCCATCCTCGCGGCATATTTGCACAAAAGCAAAGGGCGACCTTACAGTGAAAACGGGGTCGCCCGGGGCTTTCAACTTCAACCCGGCATTCTATACGGTGTTTCTAGAGTGCGGAAGTGGTTTTTTTGCGTTATGCGCAACATTTGAGCAAAACCGGCAATTCCGGGTCCGACCCAAGGGTCGGACCCGCCTGATCCTACTTTGCCGGTTTTGGCACGCGGAACCAAGCCGCATACAAAGCTGGCAAGAACAGCAAGGTCAGCGCGGTCGCCAGGATCAGGCCGCCCATGATCGCCACCGCCATCGGCCCCCAGAACACGGAACGCGACAACGGAATCATCGCCAGCGCCGCCGCTGCAGCGGTCAGGATGATCGGACGGCAACGGCGCACCGCTGATTCCACGATGGCATCCCATGCCGGCACGCCCGCCTTGATGTCCTGCTCGATCTGGTCCACCAGGATCACCGAGTTACGGATAATCATCCCGAACAGCGCAATAATGCCCAGGTTCGCCACGAAGCCCAGCGGACGCCCCATCACCAGCAGCGCCATCGCCGCCCCCGCCACGCCCAGTGGCCCGGTCAGGAACACCAGCAGCGCACGAGAGAAGCTGTGCAATTGCAGCATCAGCAGCGTGAAGATGATGAATACAGCCAGCGGCAGGTTGGCGGCGATCGACTCCTCCGCGGCGCTGCTGTCCGAAGCGGCACCCTTCACCTTGATCTCGTAGCCCGGCGGCAGTTTGGCGCGCAGCTCATCCAGTTTCGGATTGATCTGCCCCGACACGGTCGGACCCTGCACCCCCTCGACCACGTCCGACTGCACGGTAATCGCCCATTCGCGACCCTCGCGCCATACCACGCCCGGCTCCCACACGAAATGCACGCGTGCCAGTTGCGAGATCGGCACCGAACGACCGCTATTGGTCGGAATGTAGGTGTCGTTCAGGACCGCGATGGTGTTGCGCTCGTCCAGCGGCTGGCGCACCTGGATGTCGATCAGGCGGATCCCTTCGCGGAACTGGCCAATCGGCGTACCGGACAGGATGGTGTTCGCCGCCCGCATCACGGTTTGCGAGGTAACGCCCAGCGCGCGCATCTTGTCCTGGTCCAGGTCAAGGCGCAGCACCTTGATCGACTCGTTCCAGTTGTCGTTGACGCCCACCGCATTCGGATTGGCGCGCATGATGTCCTTCACCTGGTCGGCAATCGAGCGCACCCCTTCCACTTCAGTACCGGTGATGCGGAACTGCACCGGATACGGCACCGGCGGTCCGTTCGGCAGCAACTGCACGCGGCCGCGCACTTCAGGGAAATCGGTCTTGAAGACATTGCTGATCTTCTTGCGCAGTTCTTCGCGCGAATGCAGGTCTTTCGCCAGCACTACGGCCTGCGACACGTTTGTCTGCGGGAAGATCTGGTTCAGCGGCAGGTAGAAGCGCGGGCTGCCGGTGCCGACGTAGGTGGTCACACTGGCGACGCCTGGCTCCTTGCGGATGAATTCTTCGAATTTCTTGGCCTGGAGCTCGGTCTGGGCGAACGCGGTGCCTTCCGGCGACCACATCTCCACCATCAGTTCGGGGCGGCTCGAATCCGGGAAGAACTGCTTCTCGATGAACTTGAAGCCATACACGCCGAGGAAGAACACCACCAGTGTCGCCACAATCGTGGTCTTGCGGAATTCCACGCACCAGTTCACGACGGCGCGGAACTTGCGGTAGCCTGGCGTATCGAACAGCTCGTGATGGCCGCCGCCCTCCGAGTGCGGTTTCACATTCAACAGGATATAGCCGATGTAAGGCGTGAACACCACGGCCACGATCCACGAAGTCACCAGCGCGATCGCATTCACCGAGAACAGCGAGAAGGTGTACTCGCCCGCCGCCGATGCCGCAAGGCCGATCGGCAGGAAGCCTGCGACGGTAATCAGGGTGCCGGTCAGCATCGGCATCGCCGTTGAGGTATAGGCGAAAGTCGCCGCTTCCAGCCGCGAATGGCCCTCTTCCATTTTCCGCACCATCATTTCAACCGCGATGATGGCATCGTCTACCAGCAGGCCGAGCGCGATGATCAGGGCGCCGAGCGAGATCTTGTGCAGGTCGATGTCCAGGATGCGCATGAACAGGAAGGTCACCGCCAGCACCAGCGGGATGGTCAGCGCCACCACCAGGCCCGGACGCGTGTCCATGCTCAATTTCGGCTTGGTGTGCAGGCCAAGGGCGACGAAACTCACCGCCAGCACGATCAGTACCGCTTCGATCAGGGTATGCAGGAATTCGCCCACCGAGGCCGTGACGGCGGCCGGCTGGTCCGACACGCGCGCCAGCTCAATCCCGACCGGCAGCTTGGTCTTCATGGAGTTGACGGTCTTCTCCAGCTCCTTGCCCATCTGGATGATGTTGCCGCCCTTCTCCATTGACACGCCCAGGCCGATCACCTCTTTGCCGTTAAAGCGCATCTTGTCGCGCGGCGGATCAAGGTATTCGCGCTTGATGGTGGCGAAGTCGCCCAGGCGGAAAGTCGTGTTATTGGCACGCAGCTCCAGCTCTGCCAGGTCCTTGACCGTACGCAGCGCGCCCGAAACGCGCACTTGCAGGTTGTCGGTCGGCGTCACCACCACGCCCGTCGCTTCCACCACGTTTTGGGTGGCGATCTGGTTGGCGATCTGCTCGATGGTCAGGCCCAGCTGGGCGAATTTCTTGTGCGAGAACTCGATGTTGATCTTCTCGTCCTGCACGCCGAACAACTCGACCTTGGAGACCTTCTTCACGCCGAGCAGCTGCTGGCGCACCAGGTCAGCGTAGTCTTTCAACTCCGCATATGTGAAGCCGTCGCCGGACAGCGCGAAGATCGAGCCGTAGGTATCGCCGAATTCGTCATTGAAAACGGGACCCTGCACTCCGGACGGCAGCGTCGAGCGGATGTCGCCAATCTTCTTGCGCACCTGGTACCAGGCCTGCGCAACTTCCTTGGGCGGCGTCGATTCGCGCAGGCTAATCAGGATCAGGGTTTGCCCAGGTTTGGAATAGCTGGTGATCTCATTGATAAAAGGCGTTTCCTGCAGCTTCTTTTCCAGTTTGTCGGTAACCTGCTCCGCCATCTGCAGCGAAGTTGCGCCAGGCCAGAAAGCCTGCACCACCATGGAACGAAAGGTGAACGGCGGGTCCTCATCCTGCCCCAGGTTTTTGTACGCCAGCATGCCGCCCAGGAGCAGCACCGCAATCAGGTAGCGCGTGAGCGGGATGTGCTCCAGCGCCCAGCGCGAGAGGTTGAAGCCCTTCATTTAGACGCTCCGAGGATGGTGACTTTCTGGCCTGGCTTCAGCAGGTTGACGCCGGCTGTGACCACGGTCTGGCCGGCTTTTACGCCACTGCCCAGCACCAGGTCATTGCCCGACACGCCGTTCACAGTGACCGGCACCAGGCGCACGGCGCCGTTTTCCACCACCCACACGGAAGTTGCGGACTTCTCATGGAACAGTGCCGTCAGCGGCACCTTGATCTGTGGCTGCGGCGAGCGCGAGGCGAAAGCCACCAGCGCGGTCATGCCCAGCTTTGCCTCGGACAGGCTGGCGGGAATCGAGACCCGGAAAGCGTAGGTGCGGGTAAACGGGTCCGCCACCGGCGAGATTTCGCGGATCTTGCCTTGCACCGACTTGCCCGGGGTGGCCCACAGGCGCACATGCACATCGGAGATGGAGCGCAGCGTGTCGACCTTATCTTCCGGCACGCCGAACACGATTTCCTTTTCATCGGTCTTGGCGACGCGCACCACCGGCGTGCCGGGCGAGACAACCTGCCCTACTTCGGCATCGACTGCGGTGACAACACCGTCGATGTCCGCTTCGAGGCTGGCGTAACCGGCCTGGTTGGACATGCCGCGGTAGGCCGCTTGCGCCGAGTCGACCTGCGCTTGCGCCGATTTATAGCTCGACAGCTTGGCGTCCAGGATGGCCTGACTGACGAAGTTCTTTTCGCGCAGCTCCTGGTAGCGCTTCAATTCAGCACTGGCAAGGTCGCGCGTGGTTTCGGCTGCGCGCAAGGCCGCCATCGACTGCGCCTGCGACAGCTTCAAGTCCTGCGGATCGAGATCCATCAGGGCCTGGCCGCGCTTGACGACGCTCCCCACATCGACTTTGCGGGAGATAATCTTGCCGCCAACCCGGAAGCCGAGGCGCGATTCGACGCGCGAACGGACTTCGCCGGAGAATTCGGCATTCACATCGATGTCCGAGCTTTGTAGCACCATGGCGCGTACCGGCCGGATATCTTCGGTCTTGGGGGCCTCTTTTGAGCAGGCTGCGAGAAGCAAGGCGCAGGCCGCAACCAGGGGTAGTTTTTTCGCTACGAACACGATGGAATTCCTTTTTAGTGTCTCTGGCAATTGCCGGGAGTGCATGTTTGCCATTATTATTTCCCGTTTGGAACTAAATGACTTTCCGTTTAGTAAGAAAAAATTATATCCGGGTCAACCGCACTTGCAAATGACTTTCGCGTCATTAATTTAGAACAGCACCTCTATGTCCGTTGACCACTACGAGAATTTTCCTGTCGCTTCCATCCTCATGCCGCGCCGATTGCGTCCGGCAGTGGAGGCGATTTATGCCTTTGCCCGCAGCGCAGACGATATCGCCGACGAGGGCGTCGCCACCTCCGAGCAGCGCCTGGCCGGCCTGGACGCCTACCAGGAAGCCCTGGGCCGCATCGAGCGGGCCGAGGGTGGCCATGAACCCATGTTCGAGCGGCTGGCCGCCGTGATCGAACAGCATAAACTGCCGCTGCGCCCTTTTTACGACCTGCTGTCCGCCTTCAAGCAAGACATTGTGGTGCACCGCTACCAGGACTACGCGGCCCTGCTGGATTACTGTGCCCGCTCGGCCAATCCGGTCGGACTGCTGATGCTGCACCTGTACGGCGCGGCCAATGAAGAAAATATCCGCCAGTCGGACGCCATTTGCTCAGCCCTCCAGATCATCAACTTCCTGCAAGATGTGGCGATCGACGAGCATAAGGAGCGCATTTACCTGCCGATGGAAGACCTGGCGCGCTACGCGCTGTCACCGGCCCACCTGGCGCGCCCCGATAACCGGGCCAAATGGAGCGCCATGATGAAATTCCAGGTTGACCGCGCCCGCGCCCTGATGCTGTCCGGCGCCCCGCTGGCCTGCCGCCTGAAAGGCCGCATCGGCCTGGAGCTGCGCATGGTGGTACAGGGCGGCCTGCGCATTCTGGAGGCGATCGAGGAAGTCGATTACGACGTTTTCCTGCGTCGTCCGAAGCTTGAAAAGCGCGATTGGTTCAAGGTTTTATGGCGCGCGCTTCGAATGAAGCCTTCTTCACTATAAAATAGCGCCTTTGTCAGCATTACCCAAGCCAAAAGAACATGTCCCCCGACGAATACTGCCAGCAAAAGGCCGCCGCCAGCGGTTCCAGTTTCTACTACAGCTTCCTGTTCCTGCCACCGGAGCGCCGACGTGCAATCACCGCGCTGTATGCCTTTTGCCGTGAAGTCGACGACACCGTCGACGAGTGCACCGACGAGTCATTGGCGCGCATCAAGCTCGCCTGGTGGCGCAATGAGATCGCCCAGATGTACCAGGGCAAACAGACGCACCCCGTGACCCAGGCTTTGCAGCCGCATATCGCGACATATGACCTGAAGCAGGAGCATATGCAGGCCATCATCGACGGCATGGAGATGGACTTGAACCAGACCCGCTACCTGGATTACGCGGGCATGTCGAAGTATTGCTGGCATGTGGCCAGCGTGGTCGGCATCCTGTCGGCCTCGATTTTCGGCGTGACGCGGCCGGAAACCCTGCAATACGCCGAGAAGCTGGGGCACGCGTTCCAGCTCACCAATATCATCCGCGACGTGGGCGAGGATGCGCGCAAAGGCCGCATTTACCTGCCGGTCAATGAACTGCAGCAGTTCAACGTGACTGCGGCGGACCTGCTCAACGCCCGTGAAACAGAGAATTTCGCGAAGTTGATGGCGTTCCAGGTGGCGCGCGCGCAGAAAGCCTACGACGAAGCGTTTGCGTTGCTGCCGAAGGAAGACCGCCGCGCCCAGCGTCCGGGCCTGATCATGGCGGCCATTTACCGCACCTTGCTGAACGAGATCGAAGAGGATGGCTATCACGTCCTCAAACAGCGCATTTCGCTGACGCCTATCCGCAAACTGTGGCTGGCATGGAAGACCTGGGTTCGTGGCTAAGCACTTTGCCGTCGCCGGCGGCGGCTGGGCGGGATTTGCTGCCGCCGTGGAACTGGTTCGAGCCGGTCACCGGGTAACCCTGTTCGAGGCGGCGCGCACCTTGGGCGGCCGGGCACGACGCGTTTCCATCGATGGCCGTGAACTGGATAATGGCCAGCACATCATGCTGGGGGCATACTCGGAATCGCTGCGCATCATGCGCGCGGTCGGCGTGGATTTGCGTTCGGCCGTTCTCACCCTGCCCTTGCAGATGCGGTATCCGCCCGCTGGCGGCGGCATGGATTTCCTGGCGCCGCGCTTGCCGGCGCCGCTGCATCTCGGCATGGCCCTGCTGCGCGCGCGCGGCCTGTCGCGTGCGGACAAGATGGCGCTGGCGCGCTTCAGCACTACTGCGCGCTGGATGGATTGGCGTTTGAATAACGATTGCAGCGTAACGGAGTTGCTGGAGCGCTTCGACCAGACGCCACGGCTGGTGGCGCTGATGTGGCGGCCGTTATGCCTTGCCGCGCTGAATACACCGCCGGAGCGCGCGTCGGCCCAGGTGTTCCTTGCCGTGCTGCGCGACAGCCTCGGCGCCAACCGCGCCGCGTCGGACATGCTGCTGCCGCGCGCCGACCTATCCGCGCTGTTCCCCGACGCCGCCGCAGCTTGGCTGCAAGGTAAAGGCAATGCCATTCACGTAGGCGCGAAAGTCACCGCGGCCAGGCCCTCTGCCGATGGCTGGAGCGTGCACGCCAGCGGCGCAGCCTTAGGCGGCGACTGGACGGGAAATTTCGACGGTGTGGTACTGGCCGCCTCGCCCGCCGCGACCGCCGGCCTGCTCGGCGCCTCGACGCAGTTTGCCGAACTGGCAAGCCAGTTGGCGGCGTTCGCGCCTGAGCCGATCACTACCTGCTATCTGCAATACGCCCCAGGCACACGCCTGGAACTCCCGTTCTACGCCCTGGTTGACGATCCGGCCAGCCAGCGCTGGGGCCAGTTCGTGTTTGACCGCGGCCAGCTCGATGGCGGGCAGGACGGCCTGTTCGCCGTCGTCATCAGCGCCTCCAGCGAAGCAGCCAGCCTGCCGCAAGAGCAACTGACGGCGGCTGTGGCGGCTCAGTTGGCCGTCGACCTGGCGCAACCGGGACTGGCCAAGCCAGTCTGGAGCAAGGTCATCACGGAAAAGCGCGCAACTTACGCCTGTGCGCCCGGCCTCAAGCGCCCAGGCAACGAAACGCCCGCCAAAGGCCTGGTCCTGGCTGGCGACTATACCGCCGGCGAATATCCCGCCACGCTCGAAATGGCTGTCCGCAGTGGTGTGCAAGCCGCCCGCCTGCTCGCGAAGGCCAAACCTTGATGCTCCGCCTGTCCCGCGTTTTAGTCGCCTGCTCCCCCATTCCTGCATCCTGTCGTAAACAGCTCGGGGCCCTCCAGTGCACGCGCTACAGTGCAATCATGGAACAACAGGAGGCTTGAGTTTCCCATGAGTAAGCATGAGTACCTGGATGCACTAAGGAAGGCCCTCACCGGCTTGCCGCCTGACCTGGCGGCCAAGACGATGGCTTACTACGAGCAGCGGTTTATCGACAGCCTGGCCGCCGGCCAGACCGAAGCGGAAATCGCCGCCGAGCTGGACGAGCCGCGCAAGATCGCCATGACTTTGCGCGCCAACGTCCACCGCGGCGCATTCAAGCAAAAACGCAACCCGGCCAACCTGGCGCGCATGATGTTCTCGCTCATCGGCCTTGGCATCTTCAACCTCTTCATGGTGGTGCCGGCTGCCGTGTTTTCCGCGCTGCTGCTGTCGATCTACGCCAGTGCCTTCGCTTTTTACGTCAGCGGCATTGCCGTAACGGCAACCGGCCTGGCGGGCGCCAACGAACTGGTACTGAGCGGCCCATTGCGCCACCTCGTGATCTTTGACGACGAAGGCGACCAGGTCGACACCCGCATGCAGACCAAGATTTCGATCAGCGACCAGGGCATCGACGTATTCCAGGAACCTTCGCCGGGCCTGCGCAAGGAGTGGGCTGAGGCGGACAGCAAGTCCGAGAAATGGCTGGAAGGCGCGGAAGCCATGGCCGAAGGCGGGGTACGCATCACCTCCGACCTCGATAACGAATCGCGCGCCACGCAGACCGCCGTAGGCATTGGCCTGGTACTGCTTGGTATCGTGCTGAGCCTGGCCAGCATTGTGATCACGCGCTACTCCCTGATCGGCTTGAAACGCTACATCCAGATGAACGTTTCGCTGCTACGCGGGCACTGAAAGGAAACGCAATGAATATCCGTTCCCTGCTCAAAATCGGTTTCGGCATGGCATTGCTCGCAGTGCTGCTCACTGCCGTCACTTACAGCATGCTGCGCGCCCAGGGCGCCACCAATCCAACCAGCGTGGCCGGCCGCGCCGCCCGCACCGAAGTGCGCGAGGTCAGCGCGATGATTTCAAATGTGGAACTGGTTGGCCCGATCGACCTGCGCCTGAAACAGGGCGATGTGGCGTCCCTGAAAGTGCGCGGCGAGCAACGCCTGCTGGCGAATATCGGCACCGAACAGGATGGATCGACGCTGCGTATCGGGTCCAAAGGCCTGCTGCTGCATCCGCGCCGCCCGATTGAAGTCGAGCTGGTACTACCATCCCTGAACGAACTGGTGATCAACGGCAGCGGCGACAGCAACGTCAACGGTTTCAGTGGCGAGCACCTGAGCGTGCAATTGCAAGGCTCGGGAAACCTGACCTTCAATGGCCGTTACAAGAATGTGGAAGCCGGCGTGCATGGCAGCGGTGACCTGAACCTGAACACCGGCCACGGCGAGAAGGTGATGCTGGAGATGGTGGGCTCGGGCGCCATCACCTCCAGCGGCAGCTGCAAGGAACTCACTGCCGAAGTCACCGGCTCCGGCGACCTGGATGCGCAGCACCTGGCAACCGACAAGGTGGTGGTGACCCTGCTGGGCTCCGGCACCACCAATGTGTTCGCCCGTCAATCGGCCGATCTCACCGTCAAGGGCACCGGCAATATCCGCGTGTTTGGCAATCCATCCGAACGCAATGTCAGCCGCAGCGGCTCAGGCGGCGTCAGCTGGGTTCATTAAGTAGCGCAGCATGTCCCTGCCGGCGGCCCGGCCGCTGGCGAAACAGGCAGTGAGCAGATAGCCGCCGGTCGGGGCTTCCCAGTCCAGCATTTCGCCGGCCACAAAAACGCCCGGCATCACCTTCAGCATCGTCCCTTCCAGAGCCTCGAAACGAACGCCGCCGGCGCTGCTGATCGCCTCATCGATCGGGCGCGGGGCGCGCAGCGTGACAGGCAGGGCTTTCAGCGTTGCCGCGACTTGCTGCGGATCGTGGAAGGCTTCCTTATCCAGCACTTCATGCAGCAGGCCAGTCTTGACGCCCTTGATATGGACGCGGCTTTGCAGGAAGCTCGACATCGACCGCGAGCCGCGCGGATGCGACAACTCCTGTTGCAGGCGTTCCAGCGGCCAGTCGGGCAGCAGGTCCAGCTCGATGATGGCGCGGCCTTGTGCCGCGATGCTGTCGCGGATGCCCGCCGACAGCGCGTAAATCAGGCTGCCTTCGACACCGGTCGCAGTGACCACCATCTGGCCTTTGCGGCCGCCGATCGCCACCGTGGTGAGGGGCTGCCCCGCATATTTTTCGGCAAAGTGGGCGCTCCAGCCGGCATCGAAGCCGCAGTTGGCGGGGACCAGGGGTGCGACTTCAACGCCGCGTTCCGCCAACAGCGCTTGCCAGCTGCCGTCCGAGCCGAGGCGCGCCCAGCTTGCGCCGCCCAGGGCCAGCAAGACGGCGCCGTGGCGTGCCGTCCGCCCGCCTTGCGGCGTCTCGAATCGCAAGGCGCCGTCTGGCGACCAGCCGAGCCAGCGATGCCGCTGGTGGAAATGCACGCCACTTTCGCGCAAGCGGTGCAGCCAGGCGCGCAGCATGGGCGCGGCCTTCATCTCGGTCGGGAACACCCGGCCCGAGGTGCCGACAAAGGTATCGATGCCCAAGCCGTGGACCCAGGCGCGCAGGTCGTCGGGCTTGAAGGCATCCAGCATTGGGCGCAAGGCGCCGGCGCGGCTGCCGTAACGTGCCATAAAGGCTTCATACGGTTCGGAATGGGTGATATTCATGCCGCCGCGGCCGGCCAGCAGGAATTTGCGGCCGACCGAGGGCATCGCGTCATACACATCCACACGCACCCCGGCTGCTGCCAATTCTTCGGCCGCCATCAAGCCGGCGGGGCCGCCGCCGATCACCGCTACGCCTTGTAATTGATTGCTTTCCATAGGGGCAGCATTGTAGTCGATCTCGGGCGATCGGCTGCCAGGAGTTGGGCGAAGGCGTCCGCCGGCAGCGGCTGGTCGATGATTGAGGGGCAGATTCCTTGGCCCGCCGCCGATTGGCCACTGCCACAGTCGACAAATGACAGCTTGACGCCAATCGACTTGAGTTCCTTCTGCACAGACTCGGTCTCGCCGAGGTAGTCCTGACCGATCGCTGCGGTGATCTCGAATCTCAGCATGTCGGATTGGACGCCATACTCTTCCATTGCCACCTCGATATGCTCGACCAGGCCATCTTCGCTGAACTGGCGCGGCGACAGCCTGATCGAGACCGGCAACATCGGCCCCCCTGCGTCCCGCCACGCACGCTGCTGGCGGCATACTTCGCGGATCACCCAGGCACCGAGAGGAACGATCAGGCCGCTGATTTCAGCCACTCGAATCAGGTCCGCCAGCGCTACCAGCCCGCGCTTCGGATGCTGCCAGAGGACACGCGCTTCGGCCGCAACCGGACCCTCCTCGGCCGCCCCCGTACGCAGTTGGTAGTGAAGTACGAACTCGTTGTACATCAAGGCGCGCCGCAGTTCGGCCTCCTGCGCGAACATCAGCGAAGCGCGATCATTCATCTCGTGCGCAACGAAGCGGAAGCGATTGCCCCCGTGGCCCAGCGCATGCGCCATGGCTGAATTGGCCGACTGCAGCATGCGCGCGGCTTCGCCGCCATCCTTGCCCATCAACGCGATGCCAATGCTGGCAGTCGTCGTCAGGAACTGCCCCTGCCAGTACATTGGCTGCTTGATTGCCTCCAGCAGCTTGGATGCCAGCGGCAGCACGTCGTCATCGCTGGCCATGTCAGGCACGATTACAGCAAATTCGTTGCGGAGCAAGTGCGCTACGGTAGCGCGTTCCCCCAGACAGGACTTGATGGCAGATGCAGCGTGCATCAGCAAGGCATTGCAAGCGTCGTGACCCAGGCTGGACTTGACGCCACGATAGCAGTCCATGGTCAAAGCCATTACTGCGACTTTGCGCCCGGTGCGCCCGACGGCCATCACCGCTTGGCGCAGGCGGTCGTTGAACAAGGTCCGGCTGGCCAGGGCTGTGGCCGGATCGTGGCAAGCCAGCGCATGTTCCGCCGCGCCGCGCTTGCCTGCTTCAGGCATGCTGTTCAGGGCCAGGTTTTCCATGCCATCAGTCCAGGTAAGGTACCAAGTCGAATGCCGACAGAATACGGTTCACCTGGGCGGAAAGGCAGAAGGCGAAGAAGCTTCGTGCGACGCCGGTTGGCGCATCCCTGCTTGCCAGGGTGAGTACACGGCAGATTGGGTAGCTGCCGTTGCGGATGTTCGCTGTGCAGGCGGCGACGCCGGAAATCGGCAGCAGGCGTACCGACACGCCTTGTGAAATGGCATGCTCCGCGGCGCCCACCGAAACGTAGGCGATTGCGTTCTCGCACGAGGCCACGACGGCCAGGCGCTCGATATCCGATTCAACTGCCGCGTTCAGGCGGAAACTATCGAGCGGCTGCCGGAGAAAGCGCGCAAACAGGGAACTGGAAGCACCGTCGCGCAGCCCACCCAGTGCATAAATGTCGTCCTTGCCGCCGTCCGCGCCCGGCCATTCGCGCATGCGGCCCGTAAAAATGGCTTGCAGCTCTTCATCGCTCACCTGCCGCACCGGGTTATTCGCATGCACCACAACGCCAACGCCGTCACGGGCGATCGGAATGCCGTACAAATCGCGCTCGGCCGGCGCCAGTGCGCGGGACAGCATGGCGATGTGCGCGTGGCCGGAGCGCACATCGTCCAGGCCGCGCGATGAACCACCCAGCTCCACTTCGACACCAATCTCAGGGTGCATCAAGCGGTACTTGGCAGCGATTTCCTGCAACAGGGGTTCCATGGTGGAGGAACCGGCGATATGCAGCTTCTGTGCGCGCTTGCGCGGTGGGACCGGAGCGTGAGCCCTGGTGATGGCATTCAAGCCAAGGGCGGCAAAGACGAAACCCATTGCGACTCTCCTTGCAGTGAAGGGAAAAGCCGCAGGGAAGAGGCGACAGGAACGGTGTGAGGTGACAGGCGCGGCGCAGGTTTGGGGCCGCATGTCAGCCAGTATAACGCGACAGTGCCGGTGGTCAACAGCCGGAACTCGACTGTTGCGTGCGCACAGCAGTCAGTGTTAACCGCCTGTCACAGGTGGGAAAAAGGCAACCTCGTCGCCCGGCGCAACGCGCGTCATCGCGTCGCACATGCGCTGGTTGCAGGCCATGCGCAAGGCGCGCCCTTCGGCCAGGGTGCTCGCCCACGGCTCGCCGCGTGCCAACAACCAGGCACGCACATCGCCCACCGTCTC
The DNA here is from genome assembly GCF_050709955.1 of Massilia eburnea. Taxonomy (GTDB): domain Bacteria; phylum Pseudomonadota; class Gammaproteobacteria; order Burkholderiales; family Burkholderiaceae_D; genus Rugamonas; species Rugamonas eburnea_A. The sequence goes on along the minus strand of NZ_JBNZFX010000028.1, from coordinate 26,435 downwards.
GGCGCTTGGCGGCAGTACCACCTGCTCGCCACTGCCCAGCACTTCGCGCACCGCTGGCAAAATATTTAAGGTTGATCAGCATATCAGTACATCAGTTCACTGAAAGGGATGAAGCGCACCAGGTCGCCCGGCGCAATCGGATTGCCCGCTGGATTATCCACCAGGCCATCGCCCCAAACAGTCGAGGTCAACACAGCGGAACCCTGGTTCGGGAACAGGTCCAGGCCGCCCTGCCCGTTCAGTTTAGCGCGCAGGAATTCGTTGCGGCGGTCAGCTTTTGGCCAGTTGAAATCGGCGCGCACACAAGATGCCGCGCGCTTGCGCCGGCACGTCGGCGCCCTGCAGGCGCAGCAGGAATGGGCGCACGAACAACAGGAAGGTGACGAAGCTCGACACCGGATTCCCTGGCAGGCCGAGGGAAGAACGCCTGCCCTACTTCGCCAAACGCCAACGGCTTGCCCGGCTTGACTGCGATCTGCCACATATTCAGTTTGCCCTCCGCTTCAACGGCCGGCTTGATGTGGTCCTCTTCGCCGACGGAGACGCCACCGGAGGTGATGATCAGGTCATTGCCGTCCGCCGCCTGGCGCAGCACATTGCGCGTGGCCTCCAGTGAATCCGGCACGATGCCGAAATCGCGGACCTCGCAGCCCAGGTTTTCCAGCAAGGCGCGCAGCGTGAAGCGGTTGGAATTGTAGATCGCGCCTGGCGCCAGTGGTTCGCCCGGCATCGCCAGCTCGTCGCCGGTAAAGAATACCGCCACGCGCAGCTTGCGGCGCACGTTCAGCTCCGCCATGCCGATCGATGCGGCCAGGCCCAGCTCCTGGCTGCGCAAGCGTGTGCCCGCTGCCAGGATCACACTTCCCACGCTGATGTCCTCGCCGGTACGGCGGATCCATTCGCCTGCTTTAGGCGCATGGCGGATGGTTACCAGGCCATCGTTTGCTTCGCATTGTTCCTGCATGACGACGGGCATCCGCGCCCTCGGGAATCAAGGCGCCGGTGAAAATACGCGCGGCGCATCCGGGCAGCAGCGGCTGGCCGACATGGCCTGCCGGAATGCGCTGCGTGACGGTCAGCGTAGCATCGCCGCTGGCGCAATCCGCGGCACGCACGGCATAGCCGTCCATCTGCGTATTGTCATGGCCTGGCACGTTCATGGCCGACACCACGGCGCTCGCAAGCACACGGCCATTGGCTTCCAGGGTTGGGATGTTCTCCACCCCCTGCCACCGGACGGGCGGCCGCGAGCAGGAAATCGAGGGCTTCGCGTACGGCGAGCATTGCCATGCCTTACAGTCCTGTATTGGCCGCGATGTAAGCCTTCATCTTGCTCACATCGGCCGGCATGACTTCAAAACGCTGCGGCAGCGTTTCGATATTTTCGAAACCGGCTGGGCGCTCGGCGTCCTGGCCCAGTGCTTCCAGGATGGTTTCGTTGAACTTGGCGGCCAACGCGGTTTCCAGCACGATCATCGGAACGCCCGCTTCCATGTGTTCCTTGGCGACCTTGATGCCGTCCGCGGTGTGGGTGTCGATCACGATGCCGTAATCGTCGGCCACGTCGCGAATGGTCTGCACACGGTCATCGTGAGTCGACTTGCCCGATTTGAAGCCGAAGCCTGCCGCCAGCTTGAATTCATCACCGTCGCTGCCCGGCGCGCCCGGACAGGTCGAAAACCGCCTTCGGTTTCCACTTTCTTGAACAGTTCGCGCACGCGTTTGCCGTCGCCCTTCACCAGGTCGAACACGAAGCGCTCGAAGTTCGAGGCTTTCGAGATGTCCATCGACGGGCTGGAGGTGTGGTGGGTTTCGGCCGACTTGCGCACACGGTAGATGCCGGTGCGGAAGAATTCGTCCAGCACGTCATTCTCGTTGGTGGCGACCACCAGCTTGTCGATCGGCAGGCCCATCTGGCGGGCGATATGGCCGGCGCAGATATTGCCGAAATTGCCCGACGGGACGGTGAAGGACACCTTCTGCTCATTGTCCCTGGTCGCCGCCACGTAGCCGCGGAAGTAGTACACCACCTGCGCCACCACGCGCGCCCAGTTGATCGAGTTCACGGTGCCAATCTTGTGGCGGGCTTTGAATTCCAGGTCGTTCGACACCGCCTTGACCATGTCCTGGCAGTCGTCGAACACGCCTTCGACGGCGATATTGAAGATGTTCGGGTCCTGCAGGCTGAACATCTGGGCGGTCTGGAAGGCGCTCATCTTCTTGTGCGGCGACAGCATGAAAACCTTGATGCCTTGTTTGCCGCGCATTGCATATTCAGCGGCGCTGCCGGTATCGCCGGAGGTGGCGCCGAAGATGTTCAGTTGCGCGTCCTTCTTGGCCAGGGCATATTCGAACAGGTTGCCCAGCAACTGCATCGCCATGTCCTTGAAAGCCAGCGTTGGGCCGTTCGACAAGGATTGCAGCACCAGCTTCTTGCCGTCGGTTTCTTCCAGCACGCGCAGCGGGGTGATGTCGGCGGCGTTCTCGCCTTCGCGCACATTGCGGTAGACATCGGCGGTGTAGGTCTTCTTGGCCAGGGCGCGCAAGTCGGCTTCTGGAATGTCGCCGGCAAACTTCTTCAGTATTTCCACCGCCAGGTCAGCGTAGGACAGATGACGCCACTTGTTCAGCTCTTCGCCGCTGACTTGCGGATACTCGACCGGCAGGTACAGGCCGCCGTCTGGCGCCAGACCACCCAGGAGGATGTCGGAAAATTGCTGGAGGGAGTGGGATGCAGCCGACGCGTCGGCCCGGGTAGACACGTATTGCATAGAGTAGAAAGTCCGGTGGCAGGTGAAAACGGACACTTATTATAGTGCCACCAGTCTTTCTTTGTGAATTTAGCTAAATTTCGGAATTTTCTAGCGTCAGCAAGCAGCGTGATTCACCGACACGACGTGGATAGCCAAGCCGCCCAGCGAAGTCTCTTTGTACTTCGCCTGCATGTCAGCGCCGGTCTGGCGCATGGTCTCGATCACATTATCCAGCGTGACAAAGTGGGTACCGTCTCCCTTCAGGGCCAGCGATGCAGCGGTAATCGCCTTCACCGCCCCCATCCCATTGCGCTCGATGCAAGGAATCTGCACCAGCCCGCCGATTGGATCGCAGGTCATGCCCAGGTGATGCTCAATCCCGATCTCCGCCGCATTCTCAATCTGCGCGTTGCTGCCGCCCAGCGCTGCGACCAGGCCTGCCGCCGCCATCGCACACGCCACGCCAACCTCGCCCTGGCACCCGACTTCGGCACCGGAGATCGACGCATTGCGCTTACAGAGCATGCCAATCGCCGCAGCGGTCAGCATAAACGCGCGCACGCCGGCAATCGGGTCGACCGGTTTGCAGTCTTCCGCATAGTATTTCAGCACAGCTGGAATAATGCCGGCAGCGCCATTTGTAGGCGCCGTTACAACACGTCCGCCTGCTGCGTTCTCTTCATTGACCGCCATCGCGTACAAACTCACGCCGTTCAGCGCATCGTGCGGCAGCTGGTTGGCGCGATCGCCGCCTTGCGCCTGGCGCCAAAGATCGGCCGCGCGGCGCTTCACATTCAGGCCGCCCGGCAGTTGGCCGGAGGTTTCCAGGCCATGCTGGATGCAGTCGCGCATGACGTGCCAGATGCGGTCCATGCCCTCATTGAGCTCAGACTCGCTGATGCGGGTCAGCTCATTTGCACGCAGCATCTGTGGAATGGTCTTGCCGCTGCTGACGCCATGTCCCAGCAGCTCCGCCATGGTGTTGAACGGGTACGGCAGGCGAACGGCAGGCTTGCCATCGGTGGCCGCCTCTTCGCCTTCGGCGCGAATGAAACCGCCGCCGACAGAGTAGTAAATCCTGGAAGCGGTGCTGCCGTCGGCGCGCGTCAGCGTGAAGCGCATGCCGTTCGGATGCTCCGGCAGGTTCTCCGACATATGGAAGAACAGGTGCTGCTTGCGGGTGAATGCAATGCTCTTCTCGCCCAGCAGGCGTAACTCGCCGTCAACGTCGGCCGCTGCCAGCATATCGTCCACCGCATCAGGATCGACCCCTTGCGGCGTTTCACCCATCAGGCCAAGCAGCACGGCCTTGTCGGTGCCGTGGCCGATACCGGTCAAGGCCAGTGAGCCGTAGAGCTCGGCCGTCACCGAGGTGACATCTTCCAATGGACCGTTTTCGACCAGGAAGCGGCGCGCCGCCACCATTGGTCCCACCGTATGCGAGCTCGATGGGCCAATGCCAATCTTGAATAAGTCGAAAACACTCATGTCCATTGTTGCTTGTCTCTCTCTAGTTATGCGGCCTCACTGAGGCTCACGTCGATATTCGCCAGCATGTCCTTCACCATCTCTTCCACGCCGATCTTCGCTTTCCAGTTCCAGTCCGCGCTTGCCTTGGAATCATCCAGGCTGCGCGGCCAGCTGTCCGCGATAGCCTGGCGGCTGTCCGGCGTGTAGGCGATCTTGAAGTCAGGCAGTGCGCGGGTAATCGCTGCGGCCAGTTCTTCCGGGTTGAAGGAAACGCCGGCGACATTGTACGACGAACGAATCTTGATTTGTGAAGCGGGTGCGTCCATCAATTCAATGGTTGCGCGAATCGCGTCAGGCATGTAGATCATCGGCAGCGTGGTCTTCGGGCCGAGGAAGCAATCGTAACGTTCGCCACGCAGCGCGGAGTGGAAGATCGCAATTGCGTAGTCGGTGGTACCGCCGCCTGGCGGCGATTTGAAGCTGATGATGCCTGGGTAGCGGATCGAACGCACGTCCACGCCGTACTTCAGGAAGTAATATTCGCACAGTCGTTCGCCGGCCAGCTTGGAAATGCCGTAAATCGTGGTCGGGTCCATCACGGTGTATTGCGGAGTATTCTCGGCCGGCGTGTTCGGGCCGAAAGCCGCGATCGACGATGGCCAGAAAATACGCAGCGGCTTGCCCTGCTCGCCGCGCTCACGCGCCACTTCCAGGATGTTCAGCAGGCCGTCCATGTTCAGGTCCCACGCCTTCAGCGGCGCCGCTTCGCCGGTGGCGGACAGCATCGCGGCCAGCTGGTACACCTGGGTGATGCCTTCATCGGCGACCAATGCTTGCAGCGCGGCCTTGTCCATCACGTTCAGCACCTGGTAGCGCGCTGCGTTGTACTTATTGACCGGGCTGATGTCGGTTGCGATGACGTTTTGTTGGCCGTGCTGTTTGGCCAGCGCTTCAACCAGTTCACTACCGATTTGGCCGTTGGCGCCGATGACGAGAATACGTTCCATGATTCTTACCTGTTTTCCTGATTAGTTCTTGATGATGCCCAGCTCATTGCCGGCTTGTTCGAATGCTGCGAGGACCTTGTCAAGTTGCTCGCGGGTGTGTGCGGCGGACAGCTGCACGCGCACGCGTGCCTGCCCCATCGGCACCACTGGATAGAAGAAGCCGGACAGCAGCACGCCCAGTTCATACATGCGTGCCGCGAATTTCTGTGCCACCGGTGCTTCGAACAGCATCACCGGCACGACCGGATGGGTACCTGGCTTGATGGTGAAGCCGATACGCTCGATCTCCTTGCGGAAGTAGGCGGTGTTTTCGTGCAGACGGTCGCGCAATTCGGTCGAAGCAGACAGGCGCTTCAACACTTCCAGCGAGGCGCCGGCGATGGCTGGAGCCAGGGTGTTCGAGAACAGGTAAGGACGCGATTTCTGGCGCAGGGTGTCGATCACTTCCTTGCGGCCGGAAGTAAAGCCGCCCATCGCGCCGCCCAGGGCCTTGCCCAGAGTACCGGTGATGATGTCGATCTTGCCCAGCACATTATGGTGCTCGTGGGTGCCGCGGCCGGTCTTGCCCATGAAGCCGGAAGCGTGGCACTCGTCGATCATGACCAGGGCACCGTATTTTTCGGCCAGTTCAACGACTTTGTCCAGCTGGGCGATGGTGCCGTCCATCGAGAATACGCCGTCGGTGACGATGACTTTATGGCGCTTGTCCGCAGCTGCCTGCAGTTGCTTTTCCAGGTCGGCCATGTCGTTGTGGGCGTAGCGGAAGCGCGCGGCCTTGCACAGGCGGATGCCGTCGATGATCGATGCGTGGTTCAGAGCATCGGAGATGATCGCGTCGTTTTCGTCGAACAACGGCTCGAATACGCCGCCGTTGGCGTCGAATGCCGCCGCGTACAGGATGGTGTCTTCAGTGCCCAGAAATTCCGAGATGGCCTTTTCCAGCTGCTTGTGCACGGTCTGCGTGCCGCAGATGAAGCGCACCGACGACAGGCCATAGCCGTACTTCTCGGTCGCTTCGATGGAGGCCTGCGCCACCCACTCCTGGCCCGACAGGCCCAGGTAATTGTTGGCGCACATATTGATCAGGGTACGGCCATCTTCCGACTGCACTTCGCTGCCCTGGCGGGAAGCGATTACGCGCTCAGGTTTGTACAGGCCGTCACTGCGCAGCTTTTCCAGGTTTTGTTGCAGGCCGGTGTAAAACGCATTCGTCGCTTGGCTCATGGTCGTCCTCTGATGTAAAGTTTACTCTTATTTCACTATTTCGACGCGAATTCACTATATTGAACGTAAATTCGATATACGGGATCGTACTTTACTATATTGAACTCTGCAAGCGTGAAGCCGAACATTTCCACCAACGCCCCGCCCGAAGTCGGCGCCGCACTGCAACGACTGCGCCTGGCGCGCGGGCTGACCCTGGAAGACCTGTCCCGTATTGCAGGCGTTTCCAAGTCAATGCTATCCCAGATTGAGCGCGAAAAAGCCAATCCGACCATCGCCATTACCTGGCGCCTGGCCAATGCACTGGGCGTGCAGATCGGCGAGCTGCTGTCCGACGTCGAGAAGGATGTCGAAGCGATAAAGTTGGTGGATGCGCACGAAACGCCTACCCTGCCCGGCGCCCACGCCGGTTACGTACTGCGGATCTTGGGACCGATGGAGCTGGCGGGTAAATACGAATGGTATGAGCTGACGCTGTCGCCAGGCGGCGAACTGGTCTCCCAGCCGCACGATCCAGGCACGACCGAGCACCTGACGATCCTGCACGGATCGATGGAGCTGGAAGTCGGGTCCAATAAGAAGAAGATCAAGTTAGGCGGTACAGCGCGCTACTCCGCCGACCTGCACCACGCCATCCGCAATCCAGGAAAAACGGAAGCCAAAGCGCTGCTGGTGGTGATCCACCGCTAAACGCACGCGCGTCTGCAGCTACGGGATACGTTCCGCATCTGCCGGCGGGACTACCCAACTGTGCATCCGTTCTTCGTACACGGACACCCGGGGCGTGGGGAAGCCTGGATCTGCAAAAGCTCCGACCGGAATGCCCACGAAACCGTCAACGCTCTCGAGACCGTAATATACCGTTGAACCGCAAGCTAGGCAGAAATGAAATTTTACCTTGCCCCCTTCATCTCCAACCCGTTCGTACTCTGTCGAGACGCCGGACACAGTCACGTTCTCACGCGGAAATCTGGCCTGCTCACCGAATACGCTGCCTGTCCTGCGCTGGCAAGCCAGGCAATGACAGATCGAGATTCGCACAGGTTCGCCGATCACTTCGGCAGAAAGTTGGCCACAGCTGCATGATGCGAGGCGTTTAGTCATCACATTGCTCCTGTTTGACGATAGACCTGAAGGTCAGGCTGATACGTGGGCCCGTATTCTCCATTCTCGGAATGGCATGGAGCCAGTGATCTTGTACCTCTTTGGTCATATAGATCAACGAGCCAGGCGGAAGAGGATAGTCGAACTCCACCGCCTTGTCGGCCTTGCTCCTGAAGACAAGCGATCTTACGCTTCCCAGCGAGACAATTGCCACGCCGGTCCCTGCGCTGAGTTCTTCGCTCGAGTCGGAGTGGAAGCCCATCGAGGAACTGCCATCCTCGTAGTAGTTGAGCAGGCAGTTATTGGGCGTGAAACCGAGGACCTGTCCGATCCGCTCCGAAACCGAAGCGAGTACGCTCGGCATTGGTGCCGGTTCGTACGACATTTGCGAGTAATCGTAAGAGACGCCAAAGCTCGCAGTCTTCCGGGCTTTCATCCGCATGTCCCATTCGATCGACGTTAGCAGATGGTCGAACAGTTTTTCCGGCGACGCAAGAAACTGCGGATCAAAACGTATTGGAGGTCGAATCATGATATTGATGCTGGAGCGTGGCAGGCGGCCTTTCGGCCGCAAGTCTCGTTATGGCTTAACAGCGTACATCCCCGGAAAATAGCGCTCCATGAGCGACTGTGGATACAACGGTGCCGAAAAACCGAACTGTTCGTACAGTCCATGCGCATTACCGGTAGCCAGCGTGAATCGACGCAGCCCCTGAAGGTCTGGATGCGCGAATACTGCGGCCATCAACGCTTTGCTATAGCCTTTTCCCCGATGTTCAGGCAAGACGAAGACGTCCACCAGATTCGCGAAGGTTGAGTAATCGGAGATCACTCGTGCGAAAGCGATTTGATCTTTGCCCACGAAGCCGCCAAAACAGAGCGAATTAGCCATCGATCGTTCAACCAGGTCGAACGAAATGCCCTTGGCCCAACTACTTTGCAGCGAGAGGAAGCGATGAACGAGCCCAGTATCAAGCTCGCTTACTTCCGTGGTGATCCGAAATCCGTCCATACCCAAAGTTACATTCAATTAAAATTTCTGCAAATGTTAGCACGGTACTTCCTTCTCGCTCCCGCGTTAGTACCAACCGAATCTATGCTGAGGCTTCGCCCATACAGCGACAGGTATCCGATTGCGCCGATCGAAGAAATCGTACGCTGCAGCTCCCCGCTGATAGGCGACACCTTCTTCAAAAGCGGAGTGCATCGATCTGATTTTCCTATTGCCTTTAAAAATGAACAACGAGGCGCCATGGCCTTGCCCTGTTGCGACTACAACGTAGTAGGTCAACGACCCCTTGTTGAAGGAAACGACCTCTTCTCCAGTGTGAGGCGTGGTTGACCCGCTGTAGATCCGAAACTTTGAGTGAGGAGTTGCGATTGCTTCGATCTCCGGGCGCTTCAGCTGACCATAGCGGAAGGCCAGCTTCGTAGTTGACTCCCCTTGCCCCTCGGCGCACAAGGAAAGCAATTTGCCGCTGGCAGGATAACGTTCATCGCCCTGCTCCGCATCGTCGATGGGCCCCATCCAGGCGTCAAGGAGCGCAATTTCGCCTGTCCTGCAATGCGTTGGCATAGACTCCTCCGCTTGGGCCAACGGTCCATAGAATGCAAGCAGTGCAAAAATATGAATCAAGCGCATCATCATTTCTCTAAATTGGAGCACCCGGAGGGATTGCGGGCAGTGTACGCAGCTTGACGCTGCGCGGGTCGGCCAGGAAGCGCAACACGTGATCGGCTGCCTGGGCGCGGCTGGAAGCGGTAGTTCCTTTGCCGGGGTTCGCTTTCAACCAGCCGCAGAAGACGCGCAGTTGTTGGCGCAGGCCGGCGTCGACGTTGGCGTGCAGCTTGCCGCCGTCCAGTACTTGAAGCAGTGCGTCGAGCACAACCCAGTTGGCTGCAAGCTGGACCGCCTCGCCACCTGTCACATTGGCGGGAACCGGGCCGCGCTTCCAGCCCCGGGCCAGTGCGGCTTCAACCACTTCGTCGGCGCCCGGCATTGCGGCGTCGCGCGCGTGCTGCCAGTACAGGCGATTCAGCCTGCCGGCGTCGAACAGGAAGCTCGCAGTTTGCGCAGCGCCCGATTCAGCGGCGGATAGCGCGTCGAAGACGGCAGTCATGCGGGTGCCGAAGTATTCTTTATTGCGCTCGAAACCAGTCGATGGCGGCGCCAACAGGTCGAGCACACCTGCCGGCAAAGCGAGGTACTCGGCGCGCAGCGTATCGGCCAGGCGTGTGAGCGCCGCCCGTTGCGTGGCGGCGGGGGTGATCTTGATTCCCGCGGCGGCGCGCCCGGCGCGGATGTCGGCACCGGTGGCGGATTCATATTCACCGCCAGCCAGCAGCCGAGCTACGGCTTCCCCCTGGTAGCGCTGCAGCAGATATACCGGCACCAAGCGTGCCTCCAGTTCGCCGGCCTGGCGTTCATCGGGCAGAACGTCAAAGGAGAAGTTGTCCAGGGCGCGGCGGCGGATGGCGCCCAACTGATCCCAGGTCTTCAAGGTGTCAGGGCCAAAGTCCCACAGCAGTCCATTCGGATGTGACGCCCCAGGTGCACGCGCATCCTCGTCAGACACATATTGCAGGCCGGCGGCACGCGCATCGCTGCGCAGCCCGGCCAGTGCGGTCGATTCGGCTTCGCCCCCGCCAAAATCGCCGTAAATATGCTTTACGACGTAATCGTCCCACGCACCGACACCAACGCCATAGGCATCTTGCAGGTCGATTGCACCATCTGCGCCGAGCTTCAGGACCGGATGCGGGTAATCCATCACCGAGCCGTTGCCTTGGCGGCTGGCCGCAAAGTTGTGGGCGAAGCCGAGGGTGTGACCTACCTCGTGGGCTGCCAGCTGCCGCAGGCGTGCCAGCGCCATTTGTTCGGCAAGCTTACGGCGCTCGGCGGGAACGGATTTTCCATATGGTGCCAGCAAGGCTTCTGCAATTAGGATGTCCTGCCGCACGCGCTGTGAGCCGAGCGTCACGGCGCCGCGAATGATCTGGCCAGTGCGTGGATCGGTGATCGCATTGCCATACGACCAGCCACGCGTGGCGCGGTGTACCCAGGTGATCACGTTGTAGCGCACATCTGCCGGGTCGGCCCCTTCCGGCATCAGTTCGACGCGGAAGCCATCTTTGAAACCAGCCTTTTCAAAGGCGCTGGCCCACCAGCGCGCGCCTTCCAGCAATGCGGAGCGCACCGGCTCCGGGGCGCCGCGATCAAGGTAATAGACGATTGGTTTGCCGCCTTTTTCCAGGCGGTGGCGCACCTGCCAGCGCACGTCAAGGCTCTTTGCAAGTGGCGTGGCGAAGTCGAAGTAACCGGTGTCAAAGCCACCGGAGAATGGGTGATAGCGGCGCGGCTGGTAGCCATTGTCCGGCAGCCGCACCATCGAAATATGCTGGCGCATCGACAGGCTGGCCGGATCGGCCGCTACCTGCTTGACGTATTCGCCGCTGCCAGGACCGGCAAAGGTCAGCAAAGACTCCAGCTCGATATTGTCCGGGAAGGCCTTGGCTTCGGTCGGCAATACGGCGCTGCGCTTTTCATCCACACGATATGCGCCCTGCTTGGTTTCATCCAGCCGCTGCGCTACGCCGTGCTGGTCGGCCAGCAGGAAGCTCGAGAAATCAACCAGGTGGCGCGCTCCGTCGCTGGCGAGAATGTCGCCAGACCATAGAACTGCCCCGGCGAAGGATTCAGCCACCGCATTGCGCTCGTCCGCATCCGCCGAACGCGCCACGAAGCGCGTGTTCTCCTGCACCAGGAACAGCCGGTTACCAAACTTCTGGAAGCGTACCAGCTTCGGACTGCCAGGCTGCGCGCGGTCCAAGCCTACATCGTTTGAACCGAGCGCATAGGGCAGCGATGAGACCAGCAGGAATGGCTGGTCGAGTTCGCGCACGGAGAGCAGCACCCTGCCCTTCGCCGCGTCGCGCCAGACCTCGATGAAACCAGGCTGCGCGGCGAGCGACTGGGTCTGCTCGGTGAAAATTTCCGGCGCTTCCGCCGCCGTGGCTGGCGCAAGCAAGACTGTCCACAGCAGCAGAAGCGCGCGCATGGCTTACTGTCCGCCGGTGATGGTGGCCGATGCGGCTGGATGCATATCCAGGGCGCGGCTCAGGAAGCCCCAACGGTCAGCCACTTCCTCGATCTGCTTGGCGGTCGGTTTGCCGGCGCCATGACCTGCTTTGGAGTCGATGCGGATCAGGATCGGCGCGGCACCTGCTTGTGCCGCTTGAGCTGCAGCGGCGAACTTGAAACTGTGGGCAGGTACCACGCGGTCGTCGTGGTCGGCCGTCATGACCATGGTGGCCGGATAGCAGCCGCCTTGCTTCAGGTTATGCAACGGCGAGTACTTGACCAAAGCCTTGAATTCATCCGCGTTGTCGGACGAACCGTAGTCCGAGGCCCATGCCCAGCCGATGGTGAACTTCTGGAAGCGCAGCATATCCATCACACCGACTGCAGGCACCGCTGCGCCAAACAGGTCCGGACGCTGGGTCATTGCAGCGCCAACCAGCAGGCCGCCGTTCGAGCCGCCACCGATCGACAGCTTGGCCGGCGAAGTTACCTTGTTCGACACCAGCCATTCGGCCGCGCCGATGAAGTCGTCGAATACGTTTTGCTTTTGCAGCTTGGTGCCTGCCTGGTGCCATGCCTCGCCGTACTCGCCGCCACCGCGCAGGTTGGCTACAACGTACACGCCGCCCATTTCAACCCACGCCAGGTTGGACACGGAGAAGCTTGGAGTCAGCGAGATATTGAAGCCGCCATAGCCGTACAGGTAGGTCGGGTTGCTGCCATCCAGCTTCATGCCTTTCTTCGACACGATGAACATTGGTACCTTGGTGCCGTCCTTGCTGGTGAAGAATTCCTGGCGCGTATCAAACGCGCTCGGGTCGAAGTCGACCTTTGGCTGACGATAGATGCTCGATTTTCCGCTCTTCAGGTCCAGGCGATAGATCGTGGTCGGGGTGGTGAAGCTGGTGTAGGCGTAGAAGGTCTCGGTATCGGTCGACTTGCCGCCGAAGCCGGAGGCGGTGCCCAGTCCTGGCAGCGCGATATCGCGCACCGGCTTGCCTTTCAGGTCGAGCACCTTGACGGCACTGTGGGCGTCACTCAGGTAGTTCAGCACCAGTTGCTTGTTGACGATGCTGGCTCCGGTCAGGGTTTGCTGGGTTTCCGGAACGATTTCCTTCCAATTCTCGATGCCCGGCTTGCGGATATCGATGGCGATAACGCGCGAACGCGGGGCATTCTTATCGGTCATGAAGTAGAACAGCGGGCCTTCATTGTCGATCAGGTTGTAGGAAGCATCGAACGCTTCCAGCAGGCCGACCACTTGCGCGTCCTTGGCTTTCAGGTCCTTGATGAAGACGCGGTTTTTGGCTTCAGTGCCATGCGAGCCGTTGATCACCAGGTAGCGGCCGTCGTCGGTCACCTCTGCGCCAAAACCCCACTCTTTCTGGTCCGGACGGTGGTAGACCAGCACATCTGCGCTTTGCCCGGTGCCCAGTTTGTGGAAATACACTTTCTGGAAATAGTTTACGCCAGCCAGCTTGCTTTCTTCGGTCGGCTCGTCGTAGCGGCTGTAGTAAAAGCCGGAACCGTCGGCGGCCCAGGCGGTGTTGGAAAACTTGACCCACTTGATATGGTCGGCCATGTCCTTGCCGGTCGCGATGTCTCGCACCTTGATTTCGTTCCAGTCGGAGCCGGATGCGGCGGTGCTATAGGCCAGGAACTTGCCGTTCGGGCTCACGGCGGTACCAGCCAGCGCGACGGTGCCGTCAGTGGCCAGGGTGTTCGGGTCGAGCAGCACGCGCGGCGCTTCGGACAGGGTTTTGGCGGTGTACAGGACCGCCTGGTTCTGCAGGCCGTCATTGCGGCTGTAGAAGTAGCGGCCACCCTTCTTCGAGGGCACGCCATAACGCTCATAGTTCCACAGCTTGGTCAGGCGCGTCTTGATTGCCTCGCGCTCGGGAATCTGGGCCAGCCAGCCTTGCGTTACCTTGTTCTGTTCCACCACCCAGGCCTTGGTCTCGTCGCTGTTGGCATCTTCCAGCCAGCGGTATGGATCGGCGACCATGGTGCCGTGGTAGTTGTCCTGCTGCTCGACCTTCTTGGTGGTTGGATAGCTCACTGCAGGGGTACCCGCCGGGCAGGCCTGGGACTGGGCCAGGGCTTGAGCGGAGAAGGCGGCAATCAGGGAAAGTGCAAGGGTGGCGCGCTTGAATGGCATTGGTCTTCCGTAGAGTAGTTATGATGCGGCAACGATCATAACTTGAACTTTAACAAATAAGTAACTCTCCGAAGCCTTCAGCGCCGGTGTTTATTCGGCCAATACGGAAGCTTTCCAGTTCTCGATCCAGCCTGCCAGTTCATTGGCCGGGATCGGACGGCTCATATGGTAGCCCTGGCCCTGGTCGCATCCCATTTCCGCCAGAATGTTCCAGGCCGCCTCGCTCTCGATGCCTTCCGCCACCACGCGCAGGCCCATATTGTGGCCAAGGTCGATGGTGGAGCGCACGATCTTGGCGTCGCCCACGTCGTTCGCCATGTTCAGCACAAACGATTTATCAATTTTCAACTCGTCGACCGGCAGGCGTTTCAGGTAGGCCAGCGAGGAATAGCCTGTCCCGAAGTCGTCAATTGAAAGATCGCATCCCATGCTGTGCAGGCGTTCCAGCGTTTGCTGGGCCCGCACCGGATCCTCCATGATTGCGCTTTCCGTAATCTCCAGGCAGAAGGCGCCCGGCGAAACATGGTGGCGCATGAAGATCTCGCCGAACTTGAACGGCAGCTCCTGGTCCAGCAAATCGCGCGTGGAGAGGTTGACCGAAACTTTCAGGTGGATGCCGCGCTGCGCCAGCTCATGGCACAACTCGGCCGAACGCTCAAGCACCCAGTGGGTAATCACGCGGATAAAGCCAGTCTGCTCGGCGAACGGAATGAACTGGTCAGGGAAGACATTGCCGCGCACTGGATGCTGCCAGCGCACCAACGCTTCCATGCCCACCACCAGGCCGGTAGCCAGCGTCAATTTCGGCTGCACGAACAGGCGCAGCTCATTATTTTCCACCGCCTGGCGCAGTTCCGTCAGCAAGGAAAGGCTTTGCTGGCTCCCCTTGTCGATCGCGTCCTCGTAGACCACCGCGCCTTCGTTACGCTGCTTGGCGGTGTACATGGCAATTTCCGACTTGCCCAGTAACTCTTCGCCATCCAATCCGTTATCGGGAAAGCCGGCGATGCCGATGCCGGCGCCGATGTCGACCATCTGCTCGTCCAGCGACAGCGGTGATTCCAGCGCTTGCAGGATCTCGGCCGCCACCACCACCGCCTGGTCCAGGTCCGAGCCGGGCAGCAGGACGGCAAATTCGTCGCCGCCCAGGCGCGCCACCTGGGCCGGGTAGCGACGGTTTGCCAGTTTTTGCAACAGCCGGCCCGCCACCTGCTTCAGCAAGGCGTCGCCAAAACTGTGCCCCATCACGTCGTTCACGTGCTTGAAGCGGTCCAGGTCCATCATCAGCACATACACCGAACCGCCGCGCTTGCGCGCCTCGCCGATGGCGTCGTTCAACAGCAGCAGGAACTGCGCACGGTTCGGCAGGTTAGTCAGCGGGTCCCAATACGCCAGGCGCCGGATCTCCTGTTCGCGCTTGGCGATACCGTCACGCATGCTGCCCAAGGCATGCGCCAGTTCGCCGATTTCATCGGCACGGGAGGACGCGATATCGACCTTGTAATCGCCCTGCTCCAGTTTTTTCGCGGTATCGGCCAATTGGCGCAGCGGCTGTGCGATGCGCTTGGCCGTCAATACGCTGGCTATCACGCAGACGATCATGCCGGCCACAGTGAGGCCAAGCAGCCAACGTTCCAGGCGCGCATATTCGGCGGTGGCCTCGTCGATCGAGCGGCCCAGCATCGCCACCGCGGCATTTCCATCATCCTCGCCGATTTTCGTCATGTGTACGCTGAGCTTGTCGCCGCCGATGTCGACGTCGAAGGCTTCGCCAGGCATGCCGCCCATACCCTGGAGCTGCGCCATGATGCGTCCCACGGCAACAGGCGCCAGGCTGGATGCCACCGACAGCCAGCGCCCGTTCGAATCGCGCGTCAGCAACAGCGTCTGCAGCGCCGTGGTTTCCTGCATGTCCCGCGCCAGGCGCTCATCGAGCGGGAACGTCATCACCACAAAACCGATGGTTACCGGCGCCTTGACCGGCACCACAACCACCTGGTACGGCAGGCGTTCCACGATGGCGACGCCATATGCGCCGTCGCCCTGTTCCGCCTTGTCCAGCATGGCCATGACCATGTGCTCCAGGCCCGCAGCCTGCGCATCGCTGGTCGATGCCACCACCTGGCGCTCCGGACTCACCAGCATCGTCATGGCCGCCTTGATGCGGCGGCCATGGTTGGCCAGCGCCGACTCGATGGTGGCGCGGTCATCGTCGTCCGTATTGCCGATCGCAGACAGGAAACCGGTATCGCGCGACAGCAATCGCGCGCCATTGCGCAGGTTTTCCGCGTTCTGGTCCATCAGGCGCGCAAACACCTTGCTGCCGTTGACCAGCTCCGAGGCGATCGCAGAGCGGGCATTGCTGTCGATGCCGCGCTGGATCACGACCAGTCCCACAAGCTGCACCACGATCAGCAACACGAGGAACAATGTGACGATACGGCTTTCAAGGCTACGGAATCGCATGGTATCAGTAGGCTGGCGCGTCCGGATCGGTTGATGGTGGCTTCAACGCGAACTTGAAGCTGGCGTTCGCCGTGCCGTCGCTCAGGCGTACCGCCTGCTCCTGCGCATTGCCGCCAACGATGTCGGGGTGCCATGCCTTCAGCACGTATTTGCCGGCGGGAGCATCCACAGCCACGTCGCCGCCGGCATCGGTCTTGCCGAAATACGGCGTGTCGACAATGCGTACATAGGCGATCATCTTGTCGTGGATATTGCAGCCGAGGACCACCGTGCCCGGCTTGTCGAAAGTCTGCGGATCGGCGGTGGTGCCGGAGTAGAGTTTCTGGTCGAACTTGTGCGGCGCTGAAAACGAGTAGATATGGTGCCGCACCTTGTCGTTGTTCGGGAAGTAGATCTTGCTGCCGGCCTGGATCACGGTCACCAGCGGATTGAATTTCAGGCCCTTCTGGCTGATTTCACCCGCCTTCTGCGGCTTCGGCAGCGACTGCCCGCCATCCGCCTCCAGGTAGACCACGGCATCGGCAACCGGCTTTCCATTGGCGTCGGCAATGTGCACGGTAATCCCGCTGGCCGCAGCGGCGGCACCGGAAAAACAAAAGACTGCCAGGGCAGCGGGACGGATCAAGGACTGGCGCGGCATCGTTCTCAATCAAGCACGTGGAAGGCTTATTGTAACGCCAAAAAGTGTTTCCGGCGTTCATCATGCTGTCACAATTGCGACACAGAATCATCACGTTGCCATTTTTGCGCCCGCCATCGTGAGCCCTCCAACCGCCGCCCTCCCGAACAACGTAAGCTACCTGCGCCCGCCGCCGGATACGCTGTTGGGCCAGCACCTGCTGGACATCATCCAGCGCCGCCAGCTGCACGCCCTGTTCCAGCCCATCGTCCACATGCAAAGCGGCGAGATCATCGCTTACGAAGGACTGATTCGCGGCCCCGCGGACAGTCCGCTGCACTCGCCGCTCAACCTGTTCCGTGCGGCGCGCGCCAACAACCTGTCGCGTGAAGTGGAATACCTGTGCCGGCACATCGTCCTTGAGCGCTTCGCCGAACTGCAGCTCCCGGGCAAGCTATTCCTGAACGTCAGTCCGGAATCGCTGGTGCGCCAACCCGATGGCAGCCAGGGCGAAACCCTCGGCTACATTCACGAATTCGGCCTCAACCCGGCCAACGTCATCATCGAGCTGACCGAGAACCAGCCGACCTACGACTACCAGCGCATGCGCGAGGCCGTCCTGCATTACCGGAACATGGGATTCCAGATCGCGATCGACGACCTGGGCGAAGGTTTTTCCAGCCTGCGCCTGTGGTCCGAGCTGCGCCCGGAATTCGTCAAGATCGACATGCATTTCATCCAGGGCATCGAGCACGACCCGGTCAAGCTGCAGTTCGTGCGCTCGATCCAGGAAATCGCCGACAAGTCCAATACCCTGGTCATCGCAGAAGGCATCGAGAAAGCGGCCGAGCTGCTGGTGCTGCGCGACCTTGGCATTGCATACGGCCAGGGATACCATTTGGGCCGTCCCCACCTCCAGCCGGCACGGGTCCTGCCGGCGGAAGTAGTCAAGGTGCTGGGCCGCAATGGTGTGGCGGTCTACCCGCAACGCGCTGCCGAGAGAAATGCCGTGTCCATCCGCAAGCTGTTGCACGACGTGGCCGCCGTGCCGCCGTCCATGAACAACAACGACGTCTATGAAATCTTCATGGCCGAACCCAAGCTGATGATCATTCCTGTGGTCGACGCGGGCAGCCCGCTTGGCCTGGTGTCGCGCTTCGAAATGATCGACCACTTCGCGCGCCCTTACCAGCGCGAGTTATACGGCAAGAAACCATGCACACTTTTCATGGATGCCAAACCGATCATTGCCGACGTCGACACCAGCCTGCAAGACCTGTCCTGCCGCATGGCCGAATCGGACGCGCATCACCTGTTCAACGGTTTCATCATCACCGAAGGCGGCAGCTATATCGGCATGGGCACCGGCCACGACCTGATGCGCGAGATCACCCAGATGCAGATCAACGCGGCGCGCTACGCCAACCCGCTGACACAGTTGCCGGGCAATGTGCCGATCAACGAGCATATCGACCGCTTGCTGGAGAGCGCCACGCGCTTCTGGGTCTGCTATGTCGACCTCGATCACTTCAAGCCCTTCAACGATGTCTATGGCTACCGCCGCGGCGACGACGTGATCCAGCTCACCGGCCATATCCTGGCCAAGCGCGCCGACCGCCATCGCGATTTCGTCGGCCACATCGGCGGCGACGACTTCGTGATCCTGTTCCAGAGCGAAGACTGGGAACAGCGCTGCCAGGCGGTGCTCGAGGATTTCGCCAGCGCCATTTCGGAGTTTTACAGCAACGAGGACCGCGAACGCGGCGGCTATATCAGCGAAGACCGCCAGGGCAAGAAAGTGTTCTACTCGCTGATGAGCCTATCGGTGGGCGTGATCCGCGTCGAACCGCGCCAGTATTATTCGCACCACCAGATCGCCGCCAGCGCGGCCGATGCCAAGAAGCAGGCTAAAAAGATACACGGCAACAGCCTTTTCCTCGACCGCAGGATGCAAACGCAAGGGGCATAGTCTATATTGAATTCATGAGCCCATTCATCTACAACCTGTGCCAGAAACCCATTGTCGGCTTGGCGATGGCGACTGTCGCACTGTGTGAATTCCCTCCGCTCGTGAAAGACGTTCAGGTAAAGCTCGGCGAAGCCGGCACTGTCGCCAGTGCCGACCTTGAAGTGCCGGTTGATCTGAGCTATACGCTGATGCTTGAAATGAGCAATCCTGCCGGCGACTCGCTGAGCAAGCAGGAAATATCGATCATCGGCGACCGCCGCGTGGAAGACTGCGACCAAGGCACCGACCTCGCCAAGGTCGCGAAACAGGAGCGCGCCAGTTATGGGCGCCCGATGGCCTTCAAGGTGGAAGTACGGCGCAAACCGGACAATTTGCTGGTGCATTCGCGCACCGTGAATACCTTGTGCGTCGCCAGCAAATGGGCCAACCAGCGTTCGCGCAGCCTTGGCAACATTGCGCTGGCGCGTGGCAGCTACAGCATGCGCATCGAAAATGTCGACGCCCAAGCCGGACTGGAACGACTGAACACCACGGTGATGCTGGCCGCCAGTCCCGATCGCCCGTTGACCGCGCAGCGCTAGGCCGCTTCAGCGCGGGCTGTTGCGTGCCTCCGGCACGTGGGAGCGCAGGCGCCACGCCTCGTCGAAGTCAATCTCGCCATGCGCCACTTCGTCAGGCAGCGCCGCATTCGCTGCGCCGCCACCCAAACCGGCCAGGTTGTGCCGCGCCAGTGCGTGCCCCTGGGCGGCCGCACGCCTGTACCAGCGCAGCGCTTCGGCTTCATCCTGGCTTACGCCCTGCCCTGTTGCATACAGCACGCCCAGATTATTCTGCGCCGCCGCATCGCCTTTTTCAGCCGCGCTGCGATACCAGCGCACCGCTTTCACCAGGTCACGCTGTATGCCATCGCCGCTGGCATACAGCACCGCCACGCTGAACTGCGCCTGGGCCGAGCCGCCCTCCGCGGCCAGGCAGTACCACATCAGCGCCTGTACCGCGTCGCGCTCCACGCCTGTACCGTGGGCGAACATGCTGCCCAGCAGGCATTGCGCATGAATCTCGCCGCGCACCGCGGCCTTGCGCAGCCAGGCTTGCGCCAGCTTGCAGTCAGGCGGCACGCCACGTCCATTCAGATAGGCCTCGCCCAGCAAAGCCTGGGCACTGGAGACACCTTGTTCCGCCGCGCGGCTGAACCAGCGCGCGGCCATCTCCTCGTCGGCCGCAACCCCGCGCCCGCGCCGGTACATCTGCCCGAGGTTTTGCTGTGCGGCGGGATCGCCCTGGCGCGCAGCGCGCCGGAACCAGTACAGCGCTTCGGCATCGCTGTTGCCGGTGCCAACGCCCTTGTAGTACATCGCGCCGAGCTGGTTCTGGGCGAAGGCCAGCCCCTGTAGCGCCGACATGCGCATCCAGCTGAATGCCAGGCGCACGTCGGTTTCGACGCCTTGCCCGTTTTTGTAAAGAAGCGCCAGGTTGAACTGTGCGTAAGGATTGCCCCGCTGGGCGGAGCCAAGAAACCACCGGAAGATGCGCTCCCGGTCTGCCAGACGTTTGCCCATCGCCGCCTCCCATACCCTCGATTGTTATCTAAAGTATAAGAAGCGACTCCGTGCTACGTTTGATTTTGCGCAAACTCAGAACTTGGCGCGCACACCAAATACCAAACTGCGGCCGGGCAAAGGCGAAACGTCCTTCAGCAGCGAGGTCGAGACGCGGATTTCTTCATTCAGCAGGTTCTTCGCCAGCACGAACCAGGTCAGGTCCAAGTCCTTCAGCTTCTGCGTGTACGACAGGTTGGCGTTCAGCTGGTTGTAGGAACCGGTTGGCGTGGATTCGAACGCCGCCAGGCGGTCCTGCGACTGCGCGTGGATCCAGGTGGCGCCGGCGCGCCAGTTGGCGCTGCGGTAGCCGATGGTGGCGCCGACGCGCGATGCCGGCTGCAGCGGCAGGCTGCCGCTGTTTTTCAGGTCGCCATGCGAGGTATCGGCAAACAGGCGGCCGTTCAGGCCCATGGCCAACGGGTTGTACTCGATCTCCGCCTCGGCGCCGCGCACGGTGGCATCGCCCTGGCTGAACAGGCGTTCGCGGAATTCGCCGCCTTCATTGCCCTCTTCGTCAAGCGAGCGGCCGGTAACGTGACCGAAAATGAAGTCGGAAATGCTGTTATGGAACAAGTTGGCTTTCCAGCGCACCAGGCCCGCGGTCTTCTGCAGCGAGAACTCGATATTGCGCGAGGTTTCCTTGCGCAGGTTCGGGTCGCCTTGGTCGAAGGTGATGGTCGCGTCGTGCGGACCGCCGGAATACAGCTCCTCGGTCGAAGGAGCACGCTGGGCGCGCGACAGGGTCAGGCCCGTCGCGTAGCCCGGCGTGAACGACCACAGCGCGCCAAGCGCGCCGCTTTGCAGCGAGAACGAACGGTCCAGGCCACTCACCGGTTCGCGCTTGACGCGTTCCAGGCGCAAGCCGGCGTTGACGCGCACCGGGCCCCATTCTTTTTCTTCAACCAGGAAGCCTGCGGTGGAATTCGAACGCGTGACTGGAACCGTGTCCGGCCCACCTTCCGCGCTCAGCGCCGAGAAGTGCGTCAATTCGGTCTGCATGCCGAAAGTACCGTGCCAGCCGCCGATGCCCTTGTGCACCGCTTCGGCGCGGGTTTCCACCGCACGGTTCTTGAACAGCACTTCCGGCTGGCCGTCGTCGCCCAGTTCGGCGTGATGGTAATCGGTGTAGCCAGCCTTGAACTTGGCCGACTCGATGCCTGGCAGCGGATTCTTGAACAGGCTGTCGATGTCGTAGCGGGTCTGGTGCTGGTCAATCGTCGACCCTTCCGCACTCGGAATGCCGTACTTGTTATCCAGGCCCGAAACGGATGCGCCGACATAGCCCCAGCTATCGATGTAGGAACCGCCGAAGCCGGCACCTTTTTCCTTGGTGCCCGAGTGCGGCAGGCGGCCGGAAGCCGAATCGGGATCGCCGTCAACACGGTTGCCCGGAATCTTGTAGTCGCCGCTTTGGCGGGTGTTTGCATCCAGGTGCAGCGCGACCTTGCCGATGGCGCCATCGATGGTGCCGGAAGCCGCCTTGCCATCATCGACCGTGCTGTAACGCGCTTCGGCCTGGCCGGTCAGTTTCTGTTCCAGCGCCGGCGGAATGCGCTCGTTCACCACGTTCACCAGGCCGCCAATGGCGCCGGAACCGTACATCAGCGAAGCCGGTCCACGCAGGATCTCGATCTGGTGCGCCACAGCGCCTTCAGCGGACACCGCGTGGTCGTTGGACAAGCCGGATACGTCGGACACCGCCATGCCGTTTTCCAGCATCTTCACCCGCGCACCTTCCAGGCCACGGATGATTGGCCGTGAAGCGCCGGCGCCGAAGGCCGAAGAAGACACGCCCAGCTCGGACGACAGCGTTTCGCCCAGCGAGTTCGCCATCTTGTCGCGCAGTTCTTCGCCGGACAGCACTTTCGCCGGCAGCAGGATCTGTTCGGTTTCGCCTTTGTGGAAAGGATTGGCGGTCACAACGACCTTGGTCACTTCGCCATCATCGGCATAGGCAATGGCGGATACGGCCGACAGGACAGCGCCCGCCAGCAGGGAGTACTTGAAATTCATAGTTAACCTCTGGATACGACAAACAATAGCCAGCCCGCGGCGCGAGCCACGGCGGCAGCAAATGCACTACCTTGTTTGTGTCAAGCCAGGGGAGGAGCGCGCGAATCGTAAGCGCGTGCGGCGCGTGCGCCGTGAAGGTGCTGCAAGGCGACGCCGGCTTGCGGCGCGCTGTAGTCGACGGACGGGAAGGTGAAGCTTGGCGAGTGGATCGCCGTCGCCAGCGAAGCAAAGGCTGCGCATTGGCTGCAGTTGTGGTCCAGCGCCAGGCCCGCGCTCAGGCCATTGCCATCGACATCGGTGAGCTGCTGCGGTTCACTGCTGTGCCGGAAGTCCGACCAGTGCGAAACCGCGTGCGCCATCCCGAGCTGCTGGGACAGTACCAGCAGCAGCGCGAGTAAAACGTGCAGGAAATGGCGATTGGCTTTTTTCACGACAGCTATTGTAAGCAGATTATGCGAACTTGCGCAATGCATCACGTGCCAGGCCGGCGCCAATGCTGCCGAACAGGTCGCCCTCGACGCGGCGGGCGTCCGGCACCATCGCTGCAATCCGCTCGCGCAGCACGCGCACGCCGCTGGAGCCGCCGGTGAAGAAGATAGTATCGACCTGCCCTGGCTGGACACCGGCATCGGCCAGCAGTTGCGTCACAGTGGCGCCGACGCTGGAAACCAGCTGGTCCACCGCACTGTCGAAACTGCCGCGCGTCACGTCCAGCAGTACTGGCGGCGTAAAGCGCTCGAGGTTGAGCTGCACCTTGTCGTCGCTGGAAAGTCCGATTTTGGCCTCTTCCCACCTTCAACGCCAGCCAGTGTCCCGCGCGCTCTTCAATCAGGTGCTGCAGGCGTTCCAGTTTGGCCGGCTCGCGTGCATCGCGGATCATTTCGGTCAACTGCGCCTGCATCTTGCGGGTGTACGCCAAGTTGATGGTGTGCCAGGTGGCCAGGTTGAAGTAATAGCTGGACGGCACCTCGGCGCCGCTGTGGAACTGGCTGCCATAGCCCAGCAACGGCATCACGCTCGACAGGCTGAGGTACTTATCGAAGTCGGTACCGCCAATATGCACACCGCCAGTCGCAAGGATGTCGTCCGCGCGCTCGGTGCGCGCCACGCGCTCGGGACCCAGGCGCACCAGGGTAAAGTCCGAAGTACCGCCGCCGATGTCGGCAATCAGCACCAGCTCTTCGCGGTCGATCTGGGATTCGTATTCGAATGCTGCCGCGATCGGCTCGTACTGGAAGGCCACTTCGCGGAAACCGACGCTGCGCGCGATTTCCCCCAGGGTGTCTTCAGCCAGTTGGTCGGCAGTCTTGTCGTCATCGATGAAATGGACCGGGGCGCCCCAGCACCACGTGGTCGAAATGGCGGCCGGCAGCGCTTTCGGCGCGGCGCTTCACTTCCCCGATGAACTGCGACAGCAACAGGCGGAAAGGCAGCGCGCGGCCGCCAACCTCGGTCTGCCCGTCAATCAGGCTGGTGCCCAGCAGGCTTTTCAGGGAGCGCATCAGGCGCCCTTCGCAGCCGGCCAGGTATTCGGCAAGGGCCGCGCGGCCGTAGCTGGTTTCCTCGTCTTCCGCATTGAAGAAAACCACCGACGGCAGAGTCATTTTGCCATCTTCGAGTTCCAGCATGATGGGCTGGCCGGGGGCGCACCCATCCTACGGTGGAGTTGGAAGTGCCAAAGTCTATGCCGCAAGCCTGAGCCATCTTAATCATCCGAAACCAAAAGGGGCGATATTTTAACAGAGCGCGGCGCGGCTTGTGCGCCACACCGCAGCCCTGCCGGGGTCGCGTAAACGCCGGGAAACTATTGCCATGTGGTAAGATTGGAGATTATTTTCAAAATCGCAAGCCCACCAGCCGCAACCTCCGCATTCATGCGCCAATCCAAGCCACAAACTGCCATCAGCCTTGCCGAACAAAAGGCCATCATCCTCCTGGAGGGACGCCGCGTCACCTCCTATGATGTGGCGCTGGTGGCGGGCGTATCGCAATCGGCGGTTTCGCGCTGCTTCAAGCCGGGCGCCAGCGTGTCGAAAGCGACCTACGCGCGGGTGATGAAGGCGGCCGAGGGACTCGAGTACATCCCGAACGCCGCGGCGCGCAGCCTGATTACGCGCCGCACCAATATCGTTGCGATCGTGGTGTCGCACACCAGCATGCTGTATAACCCGGCGGCGTTGTCGGAGCTTAGCCAGCAGCTGAATCGCCGCGGCAAGCGCGCCCTGCTCTTCACCATGCATCATGAAGGCGAGATCGAGAACATCCTGACCGAAATCTGGCAGTTCCAGGTGGATGGCGTGGTGGCTGCGTCCAAACTGAACGAAGCCCATGTGGGGGAATTCAAGCGCAGGAAGGTGCCTCTGGTGGTGTTCAACCGCCACTTGCGCGACCTGGACGTCAATACCGTGCTGTGCGACCAGTATGACGCCAGCCGCGCCCTGGTGACCCGCCTGGCCGCTGCAGGGCATCGCCAGTTTGCCCTGATCGGCGGGCCAGCCCAGAATTCCGTGGCGCGCGAACGCTTGCGGGGAGCGCTGGACCGGATCGCGGAACTGGGACTGCCGGAAGCGCCGGTGTTCCACGGCTGCTTCGACTATTCCAGTGGCGTGGCGGGGCTGCATGAACTGATTGCGCGCATTGGCGCGGTGCCGGACACGGTAATCTGCGGCAACGATGCGATGGCCATGGGCTGCGTTGACGCGGCGCGCCAGCATTTGCATATCGACGTGCCGTCGCAGATGTCGGTCGTGGGTTGCGATGCGGTGGAAGGCTCGCATTGGCTGAGCTATGAGCTCACTACGCTGAAGCAGCCATTGCACAAGATGGCGGTGGCGACTGCGGATTTGATTTGCGGCCTGATCGAAGCGGACGGGGAAGTGGCGGCTGAGAAGCGGGTGTTTGCGGCGCAGTTTGTTGAGGGCGAGACGGCGCGGCTGGTGGCGCCGAAGGCTGTTTTGGTTGCCTGAAGACCGGTAAACCGGTGTCTGACCCAAGGGTCAGACACCGTCTGTGCTGCGGCCGCGGGCTGGGTTGTGCGCCTTTGACTTTCTGCGAAGATCAAAGGCGCACAACCCGAACCGCGGCCGTAATACCGTTGGGTGTCTGACCCTTGGGTCAGACACCGCCTTACCGGTTTCAGCCCGCCGCAATCCGCTCAGCAATATGCCGCAGCGACTCCTCCACCTGATCCACCAGAATCAGGCACAGATCCCCATCCTGCAAGCGCTCCATCGCGGTATCAATCGCAATGAACTCACCAGTGATGGTGTCGATCCGGCTGGTGCGCGTAGCGCCTTCCAGGCCCTGGCGCAGCAAGCCGACCACTTCACCGTCAGATCGGCCCGCGCTGGCAAGCATCCTGGTACAAGATCACATCATCAAAGGCTTTGCCGAGGATCTCGGTCTGCTCACGGATATCCTGGTCACGGCGATCGCCGGCGCCCGAGATCACCACCGACCGGCGCTTGGCCGGCATTGCATCGACAGCCTGCACCAGTGCCAGCATCGCATCCGGATTGTGGCCATAGTCCGCAATCACGGTCGCACCGCGGTACTTGAAGATGTTGAAGCGGCCTGGCGCGTTGTGGCTGTCGGTAGTAAAGGTCAGCAGGCCACGACGGATCGAATCCCAGTCGATGCCCGCAGCCCACGCCGCCGCCACCGCCGCCATGGTGTTCTCCACCTGGAAGCCGATGGTGCCGTTGAAGGTGATCGGCACGTCCGCCAGCGGAATGCGCTGCTCGTTCTTGCCTTCCACCGCCACCAGTTGGCCGTTCTCGATGTACACGGTGCGCTTGCCCTGCGCCAGGTGCGTCGCCACCACAGGGTGATAGCGGTCCGCACCGAAGAAGATCACCTTGCCCTTGCACTTGGCCGCCATGGCGGCCACGATCGGATCGGTCGCATTCAGCACCGCATAGCCATGCTCGTCGACGTTCATCACGATCACGCGCTTCAGCACCGCCAGGTC
>NZ_JBNZFX010000027.1:0-67331 GCF_050709955.1 Massilia eburnea | reverse complement strand
GGCGTCCGAATCGACGTTGACGAAGCCGATGGCATCGCCGATGGTGCGCTCCAGGCCCAGTTGCGCGGCGCGTGCGCGACTACCGCGGCGGTGGCGGACAATGCCGAAGTATTGATTGTTGGCTGGCCCAAACCGGAGCGTTGCGAAAAAAGCAACTCGTATCCGTACAAGGCCTGGTTCCGGTCCAAGATCGGCTGCCGGCCCAGATAAAATTTCGCGAACTTTCAGGCTCTGGGAGGCCGCATCGTTGCTGGAAAGGTCGATCATAGGGAAATTCCTGACGTGTCCTGCCATTTTGGCATCAAATTCTGCCGGTGTCTGTTAAATTTTCTCGAAGTCCCGCTTTTGCGGCAGGCCATCCACAAAGCATTTCATCTCGCCCGGCACGAAGGCTGTCCATTGCTCATTAGTAGTTAATGGCTGGGTGACGATCAGTGCCACGCGATCATTGGGCGTGGTGACCTGAGAGAAGTCCACGCTCACGTCCTCGTCGGACAGCTTGGCGGTGTCGAACGGGAACTTGCGCACGATGTAATGCAAATGGGTCGAGCAATGCGCGAACATCGTGCGGCCGTCGGAAAGCATCATGTTGAAAGTGCCATGTGCGGCAATGCTGCGCACGGTCTTCTCGACCTGCGCGCGCAGCATCGGCAGCGGCGGGCAGGTGTCGCCGAAACGCTCGCTCAACTCCTGCAGGATCAGGCAGAAGGCCTGTTCGCTGTCGGTGGTGCCGACCGGACGGAAAGGCCCGTGCAGCACCGGCGCAAATTCCTTCAGGTCGCCGTTGTGGGCGAACACCCAGTAACGGCCCCACAGCTCGCGCACGAAGGGATGGCAGTTCTCCAGCATGACCTCGCCCTGCGTGGCCTTGCGGATATGTGCGATCACGTTCTTCGACTTGATCGGGTAGTTCTTGATCAGCTCCGCAATCGGTGAATGGATCGCGGCCTGGTGATCGACAAAATGGCGCACGCCGGCGCCTTCGAAAAAGGCGATGCCCCAGCCGTCATGGTGGGTATCGGTCTGCCCGCCGCGCAGGGCGAAGCCGGTGAAACTGAACACAATGTCGGTCGGGACATTGCAGTTCATTGCTAGTAATTGGCACATCCCTCAACTTTAACATGCGGGTGCCGGTCGATTGGCCGCATAGTAAGCCGATACAACAAGAATCGCGGCAATCCATAAGTAACCTCCGGCACTCAATCCGAGCGACATATTTCCGATATCGGGGCCGCAACCCGGCCCGCCCGCCAGACCGGCGATTGCCAGAAACGAAGCTGCCCCAGGCAGGAACACGTTGCGATTATCGGTCCCGCGCGCCACGCGATAGATCATGAGGAAGTACAGAATGTTTGCGAACCACGCGGGCTGCAAACCTATGATGCCGAGCCAGCCCATGAGCAGGACTTGGAATCCCATCATCTGGTTGGATCGACAAAGCAAGGCAGGCATCAGCAAACTTGATGCATAGGCGCCAACTGAAACGGCCACAATTAGATATCGACTCGGATTGATCAGTGCGCGCTCCCCAGCTTCCCGGTCAATCTTGTTTTCAGTCCCATGCGCTGACCATCACGTAATAGCCGTCCGGATCGCGAAGTGCAAACTCCCTCGTGCCGGTGCTGGGATTTATGCCTGGCTCTTGCTCCAGCTTTGCCACCAGGCCGCGTGCCCTGGCCAGCGCTGCGTCAAAATCGTCGACGCGGAAGAACAGCAACAGCCCGTTGCCGGGCTGCGAACTAGCGGGGCTGGCAAGCGTGGGATGATCGTGCGATCCCCACTGGTGGAGACAGAGCAGGACCGTTCCATCGCTATCCAGGACCTGCCCGAAGAATTCGTGGGCTGGCGCGGTCTTTGGCTGGCCAAACAGTGTCTGGTACCAGTTGAAGCTGTGTGCGACGTCGGCGACGCCGATGATTGTCCAGGTCCGCTTCATCTCCAAACCCCTCCCGGATTCTTAAGTTCAGGCTTCCTGGTTTGCGAAATTGAGTTCAACGCCGTTTCCCGCCGGGTCGGTGAGAAAGATTTGAAGTTGCTGCGTTGCCGGAACGATGGCGACGCGGTACTTGATACCAAGCGAGGTGAGCTTATGCGCATAGGCCGCTTGATCCGTGCACCGGAAGGCTGCATGGTCGAACGTCCCTGCCGGCTGCGCTGGCCGATTTTCATCTGGTCCGGCTTCGGACAGGTGCAGCACTGCGCTCTCACCTGCGTAGAGCCAATAACCAAAGCTGCGAAACGGCGGCCGATGACCGGCAATCAACCCGACCACGTCGCAATAGAAATCACGCAACTCATCGAGCAGCTCTCGCGGTGCGCGCAGGTTGTAATGGCTGAATCCAAGAGCGGGCATGATTTTGATTATCGGCTGGAGGCGTTGGCGGCTTAACTGCGCTTAGAGATTTTTTCGCTCTCATCGAGTTCGGCAATCCGCGCTTCAATGGTTTCGCGACTTAGATGAGGACGGATGAATGGCCAGCACCGTATGGCGAACTCCTGAAACAAGGAAAATCCTTGGCCCATCCCGACAACAAAGGCAACGCCAACAGCAATCAGCACCTCAGCCCTGGGCTCCATTTTGAACAGGGCAAAAAAGAGCAAGGCCAGAACGATCCAGTGCGCAACTTTAAACCATGGGCTTAGGAAAACGCTGCGCGGCGCGCGATCCAAATACTTCAGAATTCCGCGCAGGTATTTTTTCTCATGCAATGTGTTCATAAGTGACTGTACTGTCTTGTTGGCTCTTTTATAAAGCGCAACTATGCCAGCTAAACAGGCATTGAACAATCTCGAACGGAAAACGGGCAGCGCTGACATGGCTGCCCGTGATGGAGCAAGGTAGCGCTCCACCGAAGGATGCAAAAAACCTTAGTGCAGCAGCACTGGTTGACTCATCAGTGCTTCATAGTTGCCCAGAAAATCATCGATCTCCTCGATGGTGGGCTCACTGGCAATCAGTTCGTTAACGTCGCGGCGGAAGTTCTGCGCCATGACCCCGGCAATGAAGATTTCGCGTTTGCCGCCTTTGTCGACAATCTCATAGCCGCCGAAGCGCAAGGCTTCCAGGCTGCGGTCTGCGCCAAATTCGACAACACTGTATTGCTCGCTGTTGTAAATCAGGTTCATATGGCTTCCTTCACGTTTCGTTTCCAAACCGAGATGGGGCTGTCCTAGCCATTTTCAAGCGTTCAGTACCGGCTCCAGGCGCAGCAAGGCGTCGTAAGGGGCGGTGGCAAGCATGGCGCGCAGGCGATCCACGTGAGTGGCATCCGCCAGGCTGATAAAGAGCTGCGCCGGGGGACGGCGCAAGAGACGATTCAATGTAACACGTAAGACAAGATTACCGGCGCAGCATAGGCAGCCGGGAGCGATGCGGTGTACCTGCGGCTGCCATACCGTCGGGTCACTTTCATCATACACCAACGGAGAATTAGCGTCGGCCAAACCTTCAAGGATGACGGCCGTTGGCGCGCCATGCAACAAAACGGCCGCAATCGCGCTCTCACGCGTTGCGGCCGTCGGGCCTGTTACCAGGGTTGTCAGGACCAAGCTTGATCCATCACGCCTGATTCTTCTTAGACAGCTTGCCTGGTTCCACGCCCAGTTGCTTGAGCTTGCGGTACAGGTGGGTACGTTCCAGCCCGGTCTTCTCGGCCACGCGGGTCATACTGCCGCCTTCGCGGCCGAGGTGGTGTTCGAAGTACATACGCTCGAAAGCGTCGCGTGCTTCGCGCAGCGGCAGGTCGAACGACAGGTTGAAGATCGGGTTGTCGCCGTTCACCGCACGTGCCATGCCCAGGTTATGGGTCACCGGCTGCTGTGTCACCTGCACCTGGCCGAAGCTGGTTTCCTCGACCGGCGCTGGCATCACCGGACGGCTCGCCATCACCGGCGCTCGCACCGCTTCCTGCGCCCGGCTCAGCCCAGCCTGCACGGCCTTGAGCAGCTTTTGCATCGCAATCGGCTTTTCCAGGAAGTTCATGGCGCCGATGCGCGTCGCCTCCACCGCGGTATCAATGGTCGCGTGACCTGACATCATGATGACCGGCATGGTCAGCAAGCCATCGCGCTGCCACTCCTTCAGCAGCGTAACGCCGTCCGTGTCCGGCATCCAGATGTCGAGCAAGACCAGGTCGGGCGTGCCGCCTGCGCGGGCCTGACGCGCCTGCTGGGCGTTCTCCGCCAGCGTGACCGCATGTCCTTCGTCGCCCAGGATTTCCGAGAGCAGCTCCCGGATCCCCATTTCATCATCAACTACGAGAATGTTTGCCATGTATCCCTTGCCCCTTCCC
This sequence comes from Massilia eburnea, assembly GCF_050709955.1. Lineage (GTDB taxonomy): Bacteria > Pseudomonadota > Gammaproteobacteria > Burkholderiales > Burkholderiaceae_D > Rugamonas > Rugamonas eburnea_A. The sequence continues at coordinate 63,039 of NZ_JBNZFX010000027.1, read as the reverse complement.
TCATTTTTATCGCTCTCTACGCAGGCATTCTATACCTGTCGGCGTGACAATGATTTTATTAGTCCAACAATATTATGCCAACTACACCGACGCCAACTTTAACAGCAAAATCAGCACCGACGCTCCACTACTATCGTCACGGTTCTGGATATCGATCCGGCCCCCGTGTTCCTCGATAATCTTTTTCACCATCGCCAGGCCCAGGCCAGTGCCCTTTGCCTTCGACGTTACATACGGCTCGAACGCGTTGGCCAGGATTTTCGGTGCGAAACCGGGGCCATTGTCCGAGATTGAGAGGCGCACTGCAATACGTGTCCCGCCATCCGCACTTTGATAGATGATGCCCTCGGTGACCACATCGATGCGCGGCTCGGCGTCGGCAGGAGGATGCTCCTGCAGCGCGTCCTGCGCATTTTGCAGCAGGTTGTGGATCACCTGGCGCAATTGTGTGTCGTCGCCCAGGATCATGGGCAGGGCGGGCGCCAGGCTGGCGTGGATGATGTCGTTGCCCTCGCCGCTCACATACAGGTGCAGGATGTCCTCGACCAGGGTATTCAGGTCGAGCGGCTGCAGCACGGCAGGCGGGGTGCGGGCGTAATCGCGGAAGTCATCCACCATGCGCTTCATGGCGGAGACCTGGTTGACGATGGTGGTGGAGGCTTTGTTGAGCAGTTCCACATCGGGGCCGGACAGCTTGGATTCAAGCTTCATCTGCAGCCGTTCGGCTGACAGCTGGATAGGCGTCAGCGGGTTCTTGATTTCATGGGCCAGGCGGCGCGCCACTTCGCCCCAGGCGATCGAGCGCTGGGCCGAGATCACGTCGGTGATATCGTCGAACACCACAATGTAGCCGGTGCCGGTTTCCAGCGGCAGGCGCGAGCCGCGTGTCAGCAGGATCTGTTCATTGTCCTCGGGGCTGCCTGGCTGGCGCGGGATCTCGATCTGGCGCTGCCAATGCAGGCGCGCCACGTTGCGGCCGGCGGCCGTTTGCGCGCTCTGGGCCGAGAAGGCGCTGATGATGGCCGCGGCGAATTCCTGCATGCCCTCCACTTCCGACAGCGGCTGGCCGATCAGCGTCACGCCGGCATGCTGCAGGATACGTTCGACCGAGTCGTTGCAGGTGACCAGGCGGAACTCGGAATCGAGCACCATCACCCCTGCCGACATGTTTGCCAGCACCGATTCCAGGTGGGCCTTGGCGTTCTGCAGCGCGATTCGATTGCGCTCCACCGCGCTGCGCGCTTCGGACAGCTGGCGCGTCATGGTGTTGAAGGATTGGGTCAGCGTGCCCAGTTCGTCCGAGCTGGCCACGATCGGGCGCGGCGACAGGTCGCCTTCCGCCACGGCGCGGGTACCTTCGGCCAGCAGCAGCAGCGGTTGGGCCAGGTCGTTTGCGATCAGGAAGGCGGCAGCGATGGCGCCGAATACCGCCAGCAGCAGGGTCAGGGTGAGCGTCACGATATACATCTTGCGCAGCCCGACGCGGGCCACGAAGCGCTCCTTGTATTCGGAGAAGGCGGTACGCAGCATTTCGCCGTTGCTGGCCAGTTTCTGCGGCACGGCCTGGATGATCTGCAGGTAGCGCGGCGCCAGGTGGGCGCCGGACGGCTGCACCGGATCTGGAATGGCCATCAGCACGCGCAGGCGCAGCACGCTGTTGGCGTCCAGCGGCGCCGGCTGCGGCGCACCGATGCTGTCGTCGCGCAACTCGCCGCCGCCTTCGTAGGCGGCATACGACGGTTCGTCCTTGGCCTTGTTCAGCATCAGCGCGCTCGGCAGGTCGGCCGACAGGTTGATGCGGCGCTCACCCATGGCCGACACGATCAGGCCACCGTCGGTGTCGACGATGATGGCGCTCTGGGTGCCGGGGTGGCGGCGCACGAAACGGGCCAGGGTCGCCGGGGCGGAATAGAACGGGTCCTCAGCCAGTTGGCGCACGGTGCCGCGCGCCTGGGCCTCCAGTTCGGCCAACGATTCGTCCAGGGCCGAGCGCCCCAGGTCCAGGCCTGCGTCCAGCGCTTCTTCCACGCGCACATTGAACCAGGAATCGATGGAATGCGATACGAACTGCACCGATACCAGGAAGATCACCAGGCCGGGCAGCACGCCGATGGCGGCAAACAGCACCACCAGCCGGGTCATCAGGCGCGAGCCAAATTTGCCGCTCTTGTAGCGGGCATAGAGGCGGAACAGGGACACGCCGACCAGCAGCACCAGCGCCACCGCGACCGAGGCGTTCAGGCCAAGCAGCCAGCCGTAATAGCGGTCGAAGAAGCCGGAGTTGTCGGAAGCCGATGCCAGCAGGAACAGCAATATGCTGCAGATCGCTCCCGCGACGACAAACAAATACCTGAGGGCAGACGTCACTTACTCAGCCCTGTACTGGAAGGTTTTCTTGTTCGACGAGAGTCGCCACTCGCTGTTGTTGAAGGCGTTGACCTGGATCGGTTTGGGCAGGTAATCCTTGTCCATGCCCATGCGCAGGGACACGTTGTACGTTTCGCCCACCTTCAGCGCGCCGCGCGGCGCGACTACCCAGCGGGTCGGCCGGCGGATGAAAAACAGGGCTTCGTCCAGCGACTGGAAAGGCTGGGCGACCGAGCCGATGATCTTGACGTGATACTGGCGCGTCAGCACGTCGTACCACAGCTTGTGGGTGCGCTTGGCGGTGACGGCTTTTTCGTCGAACCAGTACCAGCGCGGACGGGTGAAGCTGATTTCGGTGGTGAAGTGCAGCGATACGCCCGATTGCACGGCATCTTCCAGGCCGTGGCTCAATTCAAAGGCGTAGTCGGCACGCAGGCGATACCCTTCTTCCGCCGCCTCGATATAGGCGCGGGTGATCTCCACCGTCTCGTCGGAGGCGTGGGCGGCGTGCGGCAACGCACACGCAAGCGTCAACAGCAACTGCCAGCAAAGGAGTCGAAGAAATCTTTGGATCACTTGCCTGGTGCTCGTCAAAGGGTTACGCATCTTTCTGGAACAATGCGTAGAACAAACCATCGTGATCCTGCCCGGCGCCGCCCAGAGGCAGCAATTGGCCCGGCGCATCGAGGCGTGTGGCGCGGTTGCGCACCGCGAAAGCGGCCGCCTGCGCCTCGGACTCCTGCGGCCACAACGAACATGTCACGAACAGCAATTTACCATTGGGGGCGAGCATTTTCCAAAGGTTGTCGAGAATTTGCGACGAAAGTGTTGCAAGTTGGCGGGTGTCGCTCTTGCGGCGCAACCAGCGGATATCCGGGTGGCGGCGCACGATGCCGGAGGCGGTGCAAGGCACGTCGGCCAGGATGCGGTCGAACTGCTGGCCGTCCCACCAGGTGTCGGTTTCGGCTTCTGCCGGCAGCAGGTTTGCTTGCAATTGGAGGCGGTCCAGATTTTCCTGCACGCGCTGCAGGCGCTTCGGATCGGCGTCCAATGCTGTCAAATTGACATCAGCCAGTTCGAGGATGTGGCAAGTCTTGCCGCCCGGAGCAGCGCAGGCGTCCAGCACGCGCATGCCTGGTTGTACGTCCAACAACGGTGCGGCCAATTGGGCGCCGGCGTCCTGCACCGAGACGTCGCCTTGGTCGAAGCCCGGGATCTGGTGCACCGGCACCGGCCTGGCCAGGCGCACGGCGAAGTCGCCGACCTGGGCAGCTTCGACGCCTTCCGCGGCCAGGCGCACCAGGTAGTCGGCCAGCGAGGTGCGGCGGGAGTTCACTCGCAGCGTCAGCGGCGGCGCCTTGTTACCGGCGGCCAGCACCTGTTCCCAGTCTTTCGGATAGGCGGTGATGACGGAGTCGATCCACCATTGCGGATAGTTATATCTGGCTTCCGGCTGCTGCATGGCTTCGTCCAGCAACTCTTCTTTCTCGCGCAGGAAACGGCGCAGCAGGGCGTTGACCATGTTTTTTGCGCGCGCGGTATCCGGATGGGAGCCGGCTGCGGTGACGGCCTGGTCGACCACCGTGAAGGCTTCGTATGGGGCCGGGCTGCCGTCGGCCGGATGCATCAGCGGCAAGGCGACGGCGAGCAAGGCCTGGACCAACGGGTCCGGGGCTTTCGGCGCCATCAGGCCGATCAGGATTTCGCTCAGGGCCAGCTGGCGCATGGCGCGGTAGGCGATGTCCTGGATTGCACCGCGCGCTTGCGGGGTGACGTTGTTGCTTGCGAAGACTGCTGCCAGAGCCTGCGGCAATGCGGTGCCTTGCTGGACCTGCACGGCCGATGTTGCGGCGCCCATGATCGCGAAGGCCAGCGAGTCCTGTTTCAGCTCGGACTGGAAGTCGGTCTGCACGCGCGGTTTCAGGTCGCGGTGATGGCTTTCGCGGAAGGCTGGCTTGACGGGAGCGCGCGGCGCTGGCGCGTCTGCACCACGGGCTGCCGGCTTGCGGGCCGCCCAAGGCGAGCCAGAAACGGCACCCTCGCCGCCCGCCGCACGGCCGACACCGCGCTGGTTGCCCTCGGCGCGCGAGTCGTTGCGGAACTCGGCGCCTTCGCGCCGGCCGAAACCGCGCTGGCCGCCTTCGCCGCGGCTTTCGCTGCGGCCTTCACCACGGGTTTCGCGATCCGGACGCGGCCCGGAGCTGCGCTGGGCTGCCTCGCCGCTCGGGCGCGGTCCGTTGCTGCGTGGAGCGGATTCGCTGCGTGGCTGGCCGGCCGCGCGCGGACCAGCGGCACGCGGACGGTCCGCCCCCGCGGAGCGCTGTCCGCCATCCCCTGGCGCACGAGGCGCCTTGGCCGCCGGCGCAGCCGGTTTAGCCTTTGGTTTGAGGGATAAGGTTGGGCGCTCTTTCTTAGTCATTGCAATCCTGTCATCGCGCCCGCCAGCCGGCGGCACGGCCATGCGGCCGTGTTCATCGCGGTAAATCTGTGAAAACCAAGATTGTACCCGGGTTAAGCGCCCTAACCCCTTGTTTCCCCCTGATTTACCGGTTCTTGCAAACAAGTATAATGTTCCTCTTTCAGACGTTCCCGGCTATTCACATGCTCGCCCAACAAAAGCAAGAGATCATTTCCCTGTTCCAGGCCGCCCTCGCGCCGATCCTGGAAGGTTCCGACGTTACAGCCAACGTGGTGCTGGAGCGCCCGCGCGACGCGTCGCACGGCGACGTCGCCTGCAATATCGCGATGCAGCTGGCCAAGCAGCTCAAGATGAACCCGCGCGAACTGGCACAGAAAATCGTCGCCGCGCTGCAGGAATCCCCTGCCGGCAAGGCCCTGGTGGCTTCCGCCGAAATCGCCGGCCCTGGCTTCATCAACCTGCGAGTGACCGACGCTGCCAAGCAGTCCGTGGTCAAGGCGGTGCTGCAGCAAGGCGCAAGCTTCGGCCAGAGCGAGTCCCTGGCCGGCAAGAACGTCATCATCGAATTCGTCTCCGCCAACCCGACCGGCCCGCTGCACGTGGGCCACGGCCGCCAGGCAGCCCTGGGCGACGCCCTGTCTTCGCTGTTCGAAGCGCAAGGCGCCAAGGTCACCCGCGAGTTCTATTACAACGACGCCGGCGTCCAGATCCAGACCCTTGCCAATTCGGTCCAGTGCCGCGCCAAAGGCTTCAAGCCGGGCGACGCGGAATGGCCTGAATCGGCCTACAACGGCGACTACATCGCCGACATCGCCGCCGATTTCCTGGCCAGGAAGACCGTTTCCGCCTCCGACGGCCAGCCGGTGACCGGCTCCGGCGACGTGGAAGACATCGAAAACATCCGCGCCTTCGCCGTCACCTACCTGCGTAACGAGCAGGACATCGACCTGCAAGCCTTCGGCGTGAGGTTCGATAACTACTACCTGGAATCCTCGCTGTACTCCGACGGCAAGGTGGAAAAAGCCGTGGAAGCGCTGGTCGCAAACGGCCACACCTACGAAGACGGCGGCGCGCTGTGGCTGCGCACCACCGACTACGGCGACGACAAGGACCGCGTCATGCGCAAGACCGACGGCGGCTACACCTATTTCGTGCCGGACGTCGCCTACCACATCGTCAAGTTCCAGCGCGGCTTCACCCAGGCCATCAACGTGCAGGGTTCCGACCACCACGGCACCATTGCCCGCGTTCGCGCCGGCCTGCAAGCGGTCGGCCTGGGCGTCCCGCAAGGCTTCCCTGACTACGTGCTGCACAAGATGGTCACCGTGATGAAAGACGGCGCCGAGGTGAAAATCTCCAAGCGCGCCGGCTCCTACGTCACCGTGCGCGACCTGATCGAATGGTCCGGCGGCGGCGACATCACCAAGGGCCGCGACGCCGTGCGCTTCTTCCTGATCTCGCGTAAAGCAGATACCGAGTTCGTGTTCGACGTCGACGTCGCACTCAAGACTTCCGACGAGAACCCGGTCTATTACGTGCAATACGCCCACGCGCGTATCTGCCGCATGCTGGAAAACTGGGGCGGCGATGAAGCCTCCGTGGCCAACGTCAACCTGTCGCCGCTGACCGCGCCGACCGAAGCTACCCTGCTGGCCGCCCTGGCCCAGTACCCTGAAGTGCTGGCCCGTGCCCAGTCCGAACTTGGCCCGCACCAGGTAGCCTTCTACCTGCGCGACCTGGCCGCCGCCCTGCACTCGTTCTACTTTGCCGAAAAGGTGCTGGTGGAAGACGAAGCAACCAAGCTGGCCCGCCTGGCCCTGATGGTTGCCACCCGCCAGGTGCTGCGCAACGGCCTGGCACTGATTGGCGTTTCCGCTCCTAACCAAATGTAAGGTCCACATGGCTTTTCGTTCTCCGCGTTCGCAAGAAGGTAACACTCTCGTTGGCTTCATCATCGGCCTGGTTATTGGCCTGGTCATCGCCGTCGTCGTAGCCCTGAGCATCACCAAGGGCCAGACGCCGTTCACCGACAAGGCGCCGAAAAACGGCAAGGCGACCGATGAAGCATCCGGCCAGATCGCCGATCCGAACAAGCCGATGTACGGCAATAAGGAAGCGGTGAAAAAGGCGAACAGCGAGTTCGAGCGCGACAACGCCAAGAAGGCGCCAGCCGACGAACTGCAGAAGGTAGTGGACACCATCCAGGCGCAGGGCCAGTCGCAGGCCAAGGCTCCGGCCGCTCCGGCCCCGGCTCCAGCGCCGGCCGCCACTTCGCCGGCGGCGCCACCGCCAGTCAACAGCGCAGCGCCGCCGGCACAGGCAGCCGCGCCGGCGCCCGCCCTGCCAGGCGAAGACAAGTTCGTGTACTACCTGCAGGCCGGCGCCTTCCGCGAGGTCGGCGATGCCGAGAACACCCGCGCCAAACTGGCCCTACTGGGCTTCGAGGCCACGGTCTCCGACCGCGCCACCGACGCCGGCGTGCTGCACCGCGTACGCATGGGTCCTTTCACCCAGGTGGAAGCCATGAACAAGGTGCGTGCCAAGCTGTCCGAAAACGGCATCGATGTTGCCGTCGTCCGCAATCAAAAATAAGGGAAGTCTGAGCGATGAAACTGTTTAAGCAGATCCTGGCCACGGTCCTGTGCAGCATGGCGTTTGGCGCCGTTGCTTCCCCGGCGGCTCCGGTTGCCGGCACCGATTTCGTTGTGCTGCCCGAGCCGCAGTCGGTCGACTCCGGCAAGAAGGTCGAAGTCATCGAGTTCTTCGCCTATTACTGCCCGCACTGCTACGCGCTCGAGCCGGCGATGGCGGCCTGGGTCAAGAAACAGGGCGACAATGTAGTCTTCAAGCGTGTTCACGTGAGCCGCGGCCCGTCCGTGCTGCCGCAGCAAAAGCTGTACTTCGCGCTGGAAGCCATGGGCCTGGTGGAGCAGAATCACGCGAAAGTATTCGCTGCCATGCATGAACAGGGCAACTCCCTGCGCAACGACACGGCAGTGATCGACTGGGCCGCCAGCAACGGCATCGACAAGACCAAATTCACCGAGGCCTATAACAGTTTCGGCGTGGCCGCCAAACTGCGCCGCACGGAACGCATGATGGGCGATTACCGCGTCGACTACTGGCCGATGCTGGTGGTCGATGGCAAGTACATGACCTCCCCTGCCGAGGCAAACAAGAACGTCAAGCCGGTGCCTAACGAAGCCCAGCAGCACGCCAATGCGCTGACCGTGCTGGACTTCCTGGTATCCAAGGCCAAGGCGGAGAAGAAGTAAGGCTTTGAAGCGCGTATTCATTACCGGCGCCTCCAGCGGCATCGGGGCAGCACTGGCGGCGCATTACGCCGCGCAAGGCTGCACCCTCGGCCTGCTGGGACGTCGTGCGGATGCGCTGCAGGCGCTTGCCGCCACCCTGCCCAATCCGGAGCGCCACCGCTGCTATGCGGCCGACGTAACCGACCATGTGGCGCTGCGCAGCGCCGCCGAAGCTTTCCTCGGCTATGCCGGCGGCTGCGATATCGTCATCGCCAGCGCCGGCATCTCGCACGGCACCGTCACCGAACTGCCGGAAGACTTGCCGGTTTTCGAATCGATTATCGCCACCAACGTCACCTCCACCGTGGCGACCTTTGCGCCTTTCGTGGCGGCCATGCGCGCGCAGCGGACGCCGGCGCGCCTGGTCGGGATTGCCAGCGTTGCCGGCGTGCGCGGTTTGCCGGGCGGCGGCGCCTACAGCGCCTCCAAGGCTGCGGTGCGGGTGTATTGCGAATCGCTGCGCGTTGAATTGCGCGACAGCGCAATCAAGGTGGTCACTATCGCGCCGGGCTATATCGATACCCCGATGACGCAGCAGAACAAATATCCGATGCCCTTCCTGATGCAGCCTGCCGATTTTGCGGCGGCCGCAGCGCGCAGCATCGAACGGGGCGACAGCTACCGTGTCATCCCGTTCGGGGCGGGCATGATTGCGCGCCTGCTCGGTGCGCTGCCGAACTGGCTGTACGATCGGGCTTTCGCCAAGGCGCCGCATAAGGCGCGCAAGGGCACGACATGAATGCAACGCCTCTCGCCGCTGCTGCGATCCACGCCCTGGTTGCCGACAGCGCGTCGCACGTCGCCATTGAAGTGGTGGACGAAACCGGATCCACCAACGCCGACCTGCTGGCGCGCGTTCCTGGCGCGGCGCAGATGGCGCCCGCCGCACTGCACGGACCCGTGCTGCGCGTGGCCGAACGCCAGACCGCTGGCCGTGGCCGCGCCGGCCGCAGCTGGCTTTCCGCGCCAGGCGCATCGCTGACCTTCTCCCTCGCTTGGCCGTTTCGCGCGCCGCTGCACCGCATGGTGGGCCTGCCATTGGCGGTTGGCGTGGCGCTGGCCGAAACGGTGAATGGCCTGGGGGTGCCGGTCCAGCTCAAGTGGCCGAACGATATGTTGAAGGACGGCGCCAAACTGGCCGGCATCCTGGTGGAAACCCAGGCCGCGCCGGATGGCACCATCTGGGCTGTCATCGGTTGCGGCATGAACCTGCTGATGCCGGACGAGATGGAAGCGGCCATCGGCCGCGAAGTATCGTCGGCGCCGTGGCTGGCGCAGATGGACCGCAATGCCCTGCTGGCGCAATTGCTCAGCCGCCTGTGCGCCGTGCTGGCGGAATTCGACGATACCGGCTTTGCCGCCTTCAGCGAGCGCTGGAACGCGCTGCAGGCGTGGCGCGGGCAACCGGTGCGCTTGCTCGACCAGGGCGAAGTCCAGCAGGAAGGCCTGGCCGCCGGCGTCGACGAGCAGGGCCGGCTGCTGCTCGACACGCCTGCCGGCCGCGTGGCCGTGCTGTCGGGCGACGTTTCGCTGAGGCTCGCGCCATGAGGTACGACCTGCTGATCGACGCCGGCAATACCCGCATCAAGTGGGCGCTGGCCGCACCCGCTGCCGCCCTTGGCGACTGGCTCGCACAAGACGCGCACATGCACGCTGACGCCGCCGGCTTCCCGGCCGCCCTGACTTCCACCCTGGCCGCAGCGGGCGCCGGCGATCAGCCGGCCATCGGCCGCGTGCTGATCGCCAACGTCGCCGGACCATCCATACGCGACATGCTGGCAAGCTGGCTAGCCGCGCCGCAGCTGCAGATCCAGCCGCAAGCCATCGAATGGTTCGCTTCCGTCGCGCAGCGCGCAGGCGTGCGCAACGCCTACCGCAATCCGGCGCAACTGGGATGCGACCGTTTCGCCGCGGCCATCGGCGCGCATGCACTGTGCCCAGGCAAGGCCATCGTGGTCGCCAACTGCGGCACCGCCACCACCATCGACGCGATCACTGCCGACGGCACTTTCCTGGGCGGCATGATCCTGCCTGGACTGGGCCTGATGGCCACCTCGCTGGCCAGGAACACCGCCCAACTGCCGCAGGTCAAGCCCGGCAAGCTGCCGGAAGGTTTCGCCGACAACACCGACGACGCCATCCTGACCGGCTGCCTGGCGGCGCAAGCCGGTGCGATTGAGCGCGCATTCGAGCTGCATCAGGCCGTAGAATGTATTATTTCCGGCGGCGCCGCGCCATATATCGCGCCCGCGGTCCCCGTGCCGCACCGCCATGTCGAAAACATTGTGATGATAGGACTGCACGCTGCACTGCGTAGCGCCTGACCCATATGGAGTACCCGTGCTGAAACTGATTTTCGCCCTGCTGCTGGTCGCCAATGCCGCGCTGTTTGCGTACGGCGAAGGCTACCTTGGCCAATTCAGCGGCAACGAGCATGAGCCGGCACGCTTGCACCGCCAGCAGAACGTCGACAAGCTGCAGTTGATCAGCGCCGGCAAGGCCGAAAGCGCCGTCGCGGCGCTCGCCCCCCCGCCACCCGTGCCACGCGACGAGCCGGCAACCAACGCCTGCCTGGAAGTGGGCAATTTCGCGCTGGACGAAGCCCGCAAGTTTGAAAACCGCCTGTCGCCGCTGGAACTGGGCGATCGCCAGCAGCGCCGCAACGTGGCGGAGCAGGAAGTCTCGAGCTTCATCGTGCATATCCCGCCGCAGGCCAGCCGCGCCGCCGCCGAAAAGAAGGCCGACGAATTGCGCGAACTCGGTGTCACCAATTTCTTCATCCTGAACGACAGCTCGCCGTTGAAGTGGGGGATTTCACTGGGCGTGTTCCGTACCGAAGCAGCCGCCCAGGCGCAATTGGCCGCGCTGGTCAAGCAAGGCGTGCAGAGTGCCCGCGTGGCACCGCGCTACGCCAGCAGCAAGCAGGTGTATTTCCAGTTCCGCAACATCAGCGAAGACGCCAAGGCGCGCATCGAGAAGATCGCCGCCAAGTTCCAGGAACAGGAAACCCGTTCCTGCTCTAGCGCTCGATAACGATCGGCTTTAGTTTCAGGCTCGAAGGCAGCGCTTTGCCGGCTGCCAGCGCATCTTCACGGCTCGCGTACGGGCCGGCAAACAGGCGATAGAATTTGCCCGCCTGCTCCATATCCAGTTTCAGTCCGGCGTCGCTGGCTTCCAGCCGCTTGCGCAGGCCATCGGCGCCGTCTTCGCGCGCGTAGGAACCCAGTTGCAGGTAGAAGCCTGGCGCGCCTGAGCCGCCCAGCAGTATCGGCTTGGCCTCGTCGCCGCTGGAAGACGCCAGCATCGGCGCCGCCTTCGGCATGCTCTGCGGCGCGGGCGCGGAAGCCGTCTCCGGCGCGCTGCCGCCGTCTTTGCGCGCTGCGATCATGCGCTCGATTTCAGCCGGCGGCAGGTGCACCACCTCGAGCTGGCTGGTGCCATTGACCAGCAGGCCAAGCTTCAGCGCCGCCGTATAGGAAACGTCGATGACGCGGGTGGAATGGAACGGCCCGCGGTCATTGATGCGAACCACGACGGATTTGCCGTTCGCGATATTGGTCACACGCGCATAGGAAGGAATCGGCAGCGTCGGGTGCGCCGCCGTCATCTTGTACATATCGTAGATCTCGCCGGACGAGGTACGCTGGCCATGGAATTTCTTGCCATACCAGGTGCCGGGACCGCGCTGCTTGAAATCCGAGCCAAGCGGGATCGGCTTGTAGGTCTTGCCGAATACGACGTAAGGACGATTGGAATACGGCGCGAGAGGATCGTTGCGCACCTCCGCGTCCGGCGTATCGAGCAAGCCTGCGGGCGGGTTTGCGCCCGGACCGTCGTCCTGGTAATAGGCGCCGCGCCCGGAACCGGCCGCCGGCAGCACCGGAATGCTGGCCGTGGGCTTTGCCGTCACTGGCGACGGCGGCTTGCGCGAAGTGGAGTCGGTCTGCGTGGTACCGCAAGCGGCCAGCAGGGCGGCTGCCGCAAGCGGCAGGAGTCGGATTGCGTGCTTGTTCAAGTTTGCACCAGCTTTCTATGTCGCTGGATCGACATCAGGATGCCCGATGCCAATCCGAGTGTCAGCAGCGCAGTGCCGCCGTAGCTTATGAACGGCAGTGGCACGCCCACTACCGGAAGGATGCCGCTCACCATGCCCATGTTGACGAAGGCGTAGGTGAAGAAAATCATCGTGATCGCGCCTGCCAGCAGGCGCGTAAACAGGTTCGGTGCTCCCGATGCGATCATCAGCCCGCGGCCAATCAGCAGCAGGTACAGGAACATCAGGACCAGGTTGCCGACCAGGCCGAACTCCTCCGAATACACGGCGAAGATAAAGTCGGTGGTGCGCTCGGGAATGAACTCCAGGTGGGCCTGGGTGCCCTGGGTCCAGCCTTTGCCGGTCACACCGCCGGAGCCGATCGCAATGGTCGACTGCAGGATGTGGAAGCCTTTGCCCAGCGGGTCGGACGTCGGGTCGATCAGGGTCATGATCCGCTCGCGCTGGTAGTCGTGCATCATCGACCAGGCAACCGGCAGGCAGGCCGCGCCCATCACCACCAGGGCAAGAATGGCCCTCCACGCCAGGCCGGCCAGGAAGATCACGCAAGCGCCTGCCGCCACCACCAGCAGCGCCGTGCCCAGGTCGGGCTGGCGCGCGATCAGGAATACCGGCACCAGCAGCAGTACCGCGCCCAGGATATAGGCGTGCCAGCGCATATGCCCATGGCGCTGCTGGAAGTACCAGGCCAGCATCAGCGGCACGGCGATCTTGGCGAACTCGGAAGGCTGGATCTGCACAAAGCCCAGGTTCAGCCAGCGCCGTGCACCGAGCTTGATGGTGCCGAACAGCGCCACCGCAAGCAGCAGCGACAGCGTCACCACATAGGCCGGCAGCGCAATGCGCATCATGTTCTGCGGCGAGATGTTCGCCACGAACCACATCACCAGGAAGGACATGGCGATATTGCGCAACTGGTCTTCGATTTTGCCGGGAATGCCGATACTGGCGGAATACAGGGCGACCAGGCTGGTCGCCAGCAAAAGCACGATAACCAGCATCAGCGGGCCATCGAATACCGTCACATAAGGGCGCATGCGCCGCCACAGTGAACGCCTTTCATTGATAGGCATGCTGCCTCCTTATTCTCTTTTGCGCGGCGGGCCGGCCGGCGGCTTCTGTTCCGCCGGGACCGGCGCGGGCGCGGGTGCCTGCGGCGCCGGCACTGCCGCCTGGCCTTGCTGCTGCGCGCGGCGCTCGGCTGCCGCGTCCACATCGGCTTCAGGCAAGTCTTCCACTGGCACGGTTTCCGCGTCTTCCTTCGGCACCGGCGTCGTTTCCTTCTCCGTCGGGCGCTTGCCCAACAACCAATAGTCCAGCACTTTACGGGCGATCGGCGCCGCCACGGCGCCGCCAAAGCCGGCGTTCTCCACGATCAGCGCCAGTACGATCTTCGGCTTGTCGGCCGGAGCGAAGGCGGTGAACCAGGCGTTGTCGCGCAGGCGTTCGTCCAGGCGCGCCGCGTTGTACTTCTCGTTGGCCTTGATCGCCACCACCTGCGCGGTACCGGTCTTGCCGCCCACGGTATAGCCTGCGTTCAGGAACGCGCGGTAACCGGTGGCCCCCGGCTCGGTGGTCACGCCCACCATCGCATCCTTGATGAAGTCGATGTTGGACTGCTTGAGCGGGATGCGGTAGCTTTCCTTCGCCACCGTCAGGGTGCGCTTGCGGGTGCCGCCGTCCTCCAGGATCTTGACCAGGTGCGGCTTCATCACCACGCCGTTGTTGGCCAGGTTGGCCACCGCGTGCGCCACCTGCAGCGGCGTGTAGTTGTTGTAGCCGGAGCCGTTGGACACCGAAATCGTATCGCCGCCCACCCATTTTCCTGCCGCCGGATTCTTCTTGAAGCGCTGGCGCTTCCATTCCTGCGAAGGCAGCACGCCCTTTTTCTCGTTTTCCAGGTCGATGCCGGTCAGTTGGCCGAAGCCGAAAGGCGCCATGAAGTCATGGATCAAATCGATGCCCATGTCGCGGCCCAGCATGTAGTAATAGGTATTGCACGACACCACGATCGACTTGCGCATGTCGACCATGCCATGGCCGCCCACCACGTCGTCGCGGAACTTGTGGGTGCCGAGGTAGAAGAAGCCCGGGTCGGCAATCGCCTGGCCGGTGGTGCGCTTGCCGGTTTCCAGCGCCGCCAGCGCCATGAAAGGCTTGAAGGTGGAGCCTGGCGCATAGGTTCCCGACAGCGGCCGGTTCATCAGCGGCTTGTCGAGCGAGGTATTGAGCTCGCTCCAGCTTTGCGCGTCGATGCCGTCCACGAACAGGTTGGGGTCGTAGCCGGGGCGCGACACATAGGCCAGCACGTCGCCGGTACTCGGCTCAATCGCCACCAGCGCGCCGCGGTACTCGCCGAACGCTTCTTCTGCGATTTTCTGCAATTCGATATCGATCGACAGGATCAGGTTGGAGCCCGGCGTCGCCGGGGTCCGCGACAACGTGCGGATGGCGCGGCCGCCGGCGGTGCGTTCCACTTCTTCGTAGCCGGTCTGGCCGTGCAGTTGGCGTTCGTAGCTCTTTTCCAGGCCTTCCTTGCCGATATGTTCGGTGCCGTTGTAATTGGCTTCGTACTCGGTCCCTTCCAGCGCCTTCGACTCGGCCGGATTGATACGCCCGATATAGCCGACCACGTGCGAGGCCACCTCGCCCAGCGGGTATTGGCGGAACAGGCGGGCCTGGATATCGACACCCGGAAAGCGGAAGCGGTTGGCGGCGAAACGCGCCACTTCCTCGTCGCTCAGGCGGCTGCGCAGCGGAACGCTGGTGAAGCTCTTGGATTCCTCCATCAGCTTCTTGAAGCGGCGGCGGTCCTTGGCGGAGATCTCGACCAGCTTGGCCAACTCGTCGATCACCTCTTCCATCGGCGCGGCCACCTTGGACGGCGTGATCTCCAGTGTGATCGCGGAGTAGTTCCGCGCCAGCACCACGCCGTTGCGGTCGAGGATCAGGCCGCGGCTTGGCACGATCGGCACCACCGCGATGCGGTTGTCCTCGGCCTTGGCGATGTAATCGTTATGCTTGATGACCTGCAGCCAGATGAAGCGCGCCAGCAGCAGCGAGAAGCAAAAGAACACCAGCCCGCCCAGTACGGAAAGGCGCACCCGGAAGCGGTGCAGGTCTTGCTCTGTATTCTTAAACTCGGTCATGCTCAGATCGGGCGGGTGTGGTCTTTATCCACTGCGCGGCGCTGCGGCGCCAGCAGCAGCATGGTGGCCAGTGGCCACAACAGCGCCGCCACCACGCTTTCGATGAAGAAGTACCAGCCAGGGAATTTGCCGGCCACGATGAAGCGCACCACCATCTGCACGGTTTGCGCCAGCAACAGCAGCGGCACCACGTGCAGGATTTGCGTGGTCACCCGGAACCACAGGATGCGGCGGTGCAGCATGATGGCGAAATAGGACAGCAGCGTATACGCCAGCGCATTCTCGCCCAGCAGCGAAGCGTCGTGCACGTCCATCAGCAGGCCAAGACAGAACGCGGTGCCGATGCCGACCTTGCGCGGCTGGTGCACGCCCCAGAAGACCAGCGTCAGCGCCACGAAGTCCGGTGCCGCGAAGAAGCGGCCCCACGGCAGCATATTGAGCAGCACCGCGCAGAACAGGCTGAAGAAAATGAACAGCGGGCTGACCGGCAGCAGGATGTATTGTGGACGGTTCATCGGGTCGCCTCCTTCGGTGCTTGCGCGGCTGCTGGAGCCGGCGCCTGTGCGGTTTCCGCCTTGGCCTTTTCCTTATCCTTTTTCTTCGACGGCTTGGAGACCGGCTCCTCCTCCGGAGGGCGCGGCGGTATGTCCGGCAGCGACATCAGGATCAGCAGCGCGGTATTGCGCTCGGTGCCGGCCAGCGGCGCGCACACCACGCGGCCGAAGGCGCCGCTGGCATTGCTCTCCACCTGCACCACGCGCGCCACGGCCAGGCCGGCCGGATAGACGCCGTCGATACCGGAAGTAATCAGGATATCGCCGACCACCACGTCAGCCGTCGGCGCCATGAAGCGCAGGTCCAGGTTGCCCGACTGGCCGCGGCCGACGGCCACGGAGCGCAGGCCATTGCGCAGGATCTGCACCGGAATCGCCTGCTCCTTATCGGTCAACAGCGTGACTTCGGAGGTGAACGGGAACACCCGCGTCACCTGGCCCACCACGCCCTGGTTGTCGATCACCGGCAAGCCTGCGGCCACGCCATGCTGGATGCCGCGGTTCAGGATCACCTTGCGCGTGAACACATCGCGCGCTTCGTACAGGATTTCAGCCAGTTGCGACTTGCCCGGCACCCGCTGCTGCGCATCGAGCAGCTTGCGCAGCTGGTTGTTTTCTGCCTGGTAAAGCTGCGCCTGCTGCAAGGCCTGCGAGGCGGCAATCTGTTGCTGCTGCAGGACGCTGACCTGCTTCTCCAGCTTCGACAGCGTGGAGAAGTAGTCCCCCATGCCGACCATGGCGTCGCGCGGCAGCAGTGCGATCTTCTGCAAGGGATAGAGGACAAAGCCGACGCCCTGCCGGACTGCCGTCAGCGCATTAACGCGCGAATCGGCCAGCAGCAGCGCAATCGAAATGCACGCGAACACCATCATCTTGAAACGGGCGGACGCGCCTTGCTTGAACAGTGGCGGTGGACTGTATTCCATGTCTTCCAATTAAGAAGGGCAGCTTCCGCTGCCCTTTTTCTCAACCTTACTCGTAGGAGAAGATGGATCCCAGCTGGTCCATGCGCTCCAGCGCCAGGCCGGAGCCGCGCACCACGCAGGTCAGTGGGTCTTCTGCCACCAGCACCGGCAGGCCGGTTTCTTCCATCAGCAGGCGGTCCAGGTCGCGCAGCAGCGCGCCGCCACCGGTCAGCATCATGCCTTTTTCAGCGATGTCCGCACCCAGTTCCGGCGGGGTCTGTTCCAGCGCGTTCTTGACGGCGGAAACGATGTTGTTCAGCGGGTCGGTCAGCGCTTCCAGGATCTCGTTCGACGAAATCGTGAACGAGCGCGGGATGCCTTCCGACAGGTTGCGGCCCTTGACTTCCATTTCCTTGACTTCAGAGCCAGGGAAGGCGGAGCCGATGGCCTTCTTGATCGCTTCAGCGGTCTGTTCGCCGATCAGCATGCCGTAGTTGCGGCGGATGTAGTTGACGATCGCTTCGTCGAACTTGTCGCCGCCCACGCGCACGGAGCCCTTGTACACCATGCCGCCCAGCGAGATGATGCCAACCTCGGTGGTGCCGCCGCCGATGTCGACCACCATCGAGCCGGTTGCGTCGGAGACCGGCAGGCCGGCGCCGATCGCCGCTGCCATTGGTTCTTCGATCAGGTACACCTGCGATGCACCGGCGCCCAGCGCCGATTCACGGATCGCACGGCGTTCCACCTGGGTCGAACCGCAAGGCACGCAAATGATGATGCGTGGCGATGGGCGGAAGAATTTCGAGTCGTGCACCATGCGGATAAACTGTTTCAGCATCTGCTCGGTGACGGTGAAGTCGGCGATCACGCCGTCTTTCATCGGGCGGATCGCCTCAATGTTGCCAGGCACCTTGCCCAGCATCTGCTTTGCTTCTTTACCGACGGCCTGGATGGTTTTCTTGCCATTTGGGCCACCTTCCTGGCGGATCGCCACGACGGAAGGCTCGTCCAGCACAATGCCGGAACCGCGTACGTAGATCAGGGTGTTTGCCGTACCCAGGTCGATTGCCAGGTCAGACGAAATATAGCGACGTAAAAAACCAAACATGAGTGTCCTGTAGGGCGCAATGCGCAAAATTCGTTATATGAGGTATGCGGTCAAATGCGGCCAGGCGGGTCTTCAGCACCAGCAGCGCATTAACCCGCGATTGTACCTTATAATCTACAGCTTATTTGCCCTAAATCCACTCTATTGTGCGAGCACGCAACCGTTGATTTATGCGGTGTTCGCCGCGATTTAACTGGTGATAGGCAACCGATCCAATAAATTACACTTCTGACAATTCCATGTCCCTGACACTCAACGACGTTGAACGCATCGCCAAGCTGGCCCAGTTGGAGATGGACCAAGCCCATTCCGCCAATATGCTGGACAAGCTGAATGGCATTTTCGCGCTGGCAGAGCAGATGCAGGCCGTGGACACCGAGGGTGTTGCCCCGTTGTCTCACCCGCTGGCCAATGCCATGCAGGTCGCACTGCGCCTGCGCGAAGACGTGGCAACCGAGCCGAATCGCCGCGAGGCATACCAGCAAGTGGCGCCAAAGACCGAAGATGGCCTGTATCTGGTGCCAAAGGTCATCGAAAGCGAGTAAAGCATGCATAACAAAACAATCAAAGAGCTGTCCGAGCTGCTGCAAAAGAAGGAAATCAGCGCCGTCCAACTGGCGACCCATTTCCTGGACCGGATTGAAAAAAGCGACCTGAACGCCTTCCTGCACGTGGACCGCGCGCTGACGCTGGCCCAGGCCGAACAAGCGGACCAGCGCATCGCCAACGGCACGGCCACCCCGCTGACCGGCGTGCCGATCGCGCACAAGGACATTTTCGTCACCCAGGGCTGGCGCTCGACCGCCGGCTCGAAGATGCTGGCCAACTACGTCAGCCCGTTCGACGCCACCGTGGTGCGCAAGTTGCTGGACGCCGGCATGGTCACCCTCGGCAAGCTGAATTGCGACGAATTCGCCATGGGTTCCTCGAATGAGAACTCGGCTTTCGGCGCCGTGAAAAACCCTTGGGACAAGTCTGCCGTTCCGGGCGGCTCCTCCGGCGGCTCCGCCGCTGCGGTAGCTGCGCGCCTGGCGCCCGGCGTGACCGGCACCGATACCGGCGGCTCGATCCGCCAGCCGGCTGCGTTCTGCGGCATCACCGGCATCAAGCCAACCTACGGCCGCGCCTCGCGCTTCGGCATGATCGCCTTCGCCTCCTCGCTGGACCAGGCTGGCCCGATGGCGCAGACCGCGCAAGACTGCGCGCTGCTGCTGTCCGCCATGACCGGTTTCGACGAACGCGATTCGACCAGCCTGAGCGCCGAACAAGGCAACGCTGCCGAAGACTACACCCGCGACCTGGACCAGCCTCTGACCGGCCTGCGCATCGGCGTGCCGAAGGAATATTTTGGCGAAGGCCTGGCTGCCGACGTCGAGAAAGCCGTGCGCGCTGCGCTGGCCAAGTTCGTGGAACTGGGCGCGACCCTGGTCGACATCTCGCTGCCGAATACCGCGCTGTCGATCCCGGCCTACTACATGATCGCTCCGGCGGAAGCCTCGTCCAACCTGTCGCGCTTTGACGGTGTGCGCTACGGCCACCGCGCCGAAGGCAACCTGAACCTGCAGGACATGTACAAGAAGAGCCGCGCCGAAGGCTTCGGCCCGGAAGTACAGCGCCGCATCATGGTCGGCACCTATATCCTGTGTCACGGCTACTATGACGCCTACTACCTGAAAGCGCAGAAGATCCGCCGCAAGATCACGCAGGACTTCGCCAATGTGCTGGGCAGCCAGTGCGACGTGATCATGGGCCCTGTGGCACCGACCGTGGCCTGGGACCTGGGCTCGAAGGCGGACGATCCGGTAGCGAACTACCTGGCCGACATCTTCACCCTGTCCACCAGCCTGGCCGGCTTGCCTGGCATGTCCATCCCGTGTGGTTTTGGCGAAGGCGAGAAGAACGCCAAGCGCCCGGTAGGCCTGCAAATCATCGGCAACTACTTTGCGGAAGCGAAGCTGCTGAATGTGGCCCACCAGTTCCAGCAGGCGACTGACTGGCATAAGCGCGCGCCTTCTGAAATTTAATACCGGACAGGTCCGCAAATGTCCACTTTGGGGTCAGGCTCCGAAGTGGACAGAGAACTACCCTGTCCACTTTGGTGCCTGACCCCGAAGTGGACATTTGCTAAGTGAGAATATTATGGAATGGGAAGTCGTCATCGGTATTGAGAACCACGTACAGCTCACTACCGACTCCAAAATTTTCAGCGGCTCGCCGACCAAGTTCGGCGCCGAACCAAACACCCAGGCCAGCCCGGTTGACCTGGCGCTGCCAGGCGTGCTGCCTGTCATGAACAAGGCTGCGGTTGAACGCGCGATCCGCTTCGGTCTGGCTGTGGGCGCGAAAGTCGCGCCGCAGTCGATCTTCGCCCGCAAGAACTACTTTTACCCTGACCTGCCGAAGGGCTACCAGATCTCGCAGTTCGAAGATCCGGTGGTGCAAGGTGGCCAGCTGACCTTCGGTTACGAAAAGGACGGCAAGTTCGTTACCAAGACCGTGAACCTGACCCGCGCCCACCTCGAGGAAGACGCAGGCAAGTCGCTGCACGAGGATTACCACGGCATGTCGGGCATCGACCTGAATCGCGCCGGCACCCCGCTGCTGGAGATCGTGTCCGAGCCTGAAATGCGCAGCGCCTCCGAGGCAGTGGCCTACTGCAAGGCCCTGCACGGCCTGGTGATGTGGCTGGGCATCTGCGACGGCAATATGCAGGAAGGCTCCTTCCGCTGCGACATCAATGTGTCCGTACGTCCGAAAGGCCAGAAGGAATTCGGCACCCGTTGCGAGCTGAAAAACCTGAACTCCTTCCGCTTCATCGAGGAAGCCGTACACGTTGAAGTGGCGCGCCAGATCGAGCTGCTCGAAGACGGCGACAAGGTAGTGCAGGCGACCCGCCTGTACGACCCGGACAAGAAGGAAACGCGCCTGATGCGCGAGAAGGAAGATGCGCAGGATTACCGCTACTTCCCTGACCCGGACCTGCCGCCGCTAACCATCGGCGCGGACTGGATCGAGCGCGTGAAAGCCGCCATGCCGGAGCTGCCGGCCGTGATGCGCACACGCTTCGTGGAAGAGTACAAGCTGCCGGAATACGATTCGCTGATCCTGACCGCATCCAAAGGCATGGCGCTGTACTTCGAGGCCGTGGTTGCTGCCGCGGGCAAGGAAAACGCCAAAGCTGCCGCCAACTGGCTGATGGGAGACGTGTCGTCGACCTTGAATCGCGAAGGCGTGGAAATTGCCGAGGCGCCGGTGCTGCCAGTACAACTGGCGGGCATGCTGAAGCGCATCGCCGACGGCACGATCTCCAACAAGATCGCCAAGGAAGTATTCGGTGCGATGTGGGAAGCCAAGTCGGAAGACCCGAACCTGGTCGATGTGATCATCGAGCAGAAAGGACTGAAGCAGATTTCCGACACCGGCGCGCTGGAAGCCATCGTCAACGAAGTCATCGCCAACAACGAGAAGTCCGTTGAACAGTACCGCGCCGGCAAGGAAGCGGCCATCAACGCCCTGATCGGCCAGGCCATGAAAGCCTCGAAAGGCAAGGCCAACCCGGCGCAGTTGACCGAGCTGCTGAAGCAGAAGCTGGCTTCCTAGAACCGGTAAACCGGGGTCAGACCCAAGGGTCTGACCCCGTCTGCGGCGCGGCAAAGGGTTTCGGTTGTGCGCTGTTGATCTTCGACGAAAGTCAAAGGCCTAGAACCAACCCCGCGCCAGCGAGATCATACGGGGTCTGACACTGGTGTCAGACCCTGGTTTACCGTTTTTGAAAGGTGTGCGCACATCCACCGCAAGATATCCGCAAAAATCTCCTCCCGATTCACCTCATTGAAATTCTCGTGATAGTTCTCATGCTGCACATGGCACTCCAGCAGTTTGGGATCGATCATCGCCAGCAGATCCAAAGTAGCCTTCGGGTCGGCCAGCTTGTCGTCGCCCGCCACCACCGCATATAAAGGCCAGCGCCAGGTCGGCATCTTCTCCGCCAGCCCCTTTTGAGCCCCCTGCAGCGCCACGCCAAAGCGCACCGTGCACTCCCGCGCCCGCACATCGTCCGCCTCATCGCGATGATGGCGCGCCGTAATTGAAGCATCATGCGTCAGCACATCGGTCAAGGAAGCCATCGGCACCTTCATGGTCGGCGCCAACGCCGCCAGCACGCCGGACAGTCTCTCCATCAAAGCCGGCACCTTGATCGCATTCACATAGTACGGCGACGACAGCACGAACCCTTTCACCAGCGGATCGCGCTCCAGCACTTCCAGCCCGAAGCGCGTCGCAATCAAGGCCCCCATCGAATGCCCCATGATGAACACCGGCACGCCCGGATAATGCTGCTTGATCCAATGCAGGAACAGCTCTACTTCCTCGATGAAGACGCCGAAATCCGGGATATCCACACGGCGCGCATTCTCATGCCCGCACAGGTCGAACGCCACGGTAGCAAAGCGGTGCTGCTTGAAATACAGCGCCGGCGTCACATAGTCGCCCGCATGCGCCAGTCCGCCGTGGATGGCGAGCAGCACGCCAGCCGCAGGCTTCTCCGGCTCCCAGATGTGGATCTTGCGTTCGGCGCCATTGCGCCCCTTGAAGGTGGCGAAGCGGTCTTCTGAGAATCGGTTCATGCGGTCACGAGGAAATGCTCAGCGCAATGCCCATCTCCAGCAGCAGCGAGAGGTCGGCCAGCGTGAAATCGAGAGTGGATGCGCCCTGGCTGGACGCGGCGGAAGAGAAGGCAACACGCAATTCGGCCTGAATCGGCGCCACGTCGAAGGTGATGCCCCGCGCCTGGCACTCGTGCAGGTAGGCGCGCACCTTGCGCATCAAGGCATCCGGAACGGGGTCCGTGCCCAGCGTGGCGTAAAAGCCATGGTCCAGGCGGGTGCGGCCGGTCGGGCTGGTGTCGCCCTTCTTCCAGTCGCTTTCGGGCTCACTGGGGAGCCCGTCCCGCACGTCCGCGACCGCGGCTTCGTCGCCGTACACCTTGAGCGTTGCGATGTTCATTACTTTCCTCGGTTTAATGTTGTAAGGAAGCAATCACAGTCTAGCACAACGCCCGGCCGGCGCCAGCGCGGCTTATTCCACGCCGTATTGGCTGCGGTAAGCGGCGACAGCGTCCTTGTACTGTGCAAGCGACGGGTCGGCCGACAGGTAGGTAAACAGGTCGGACAGGTTGCCGATCGAGATCACCGGGATGCCGTAGTTCTTGCTCACTTCCTGCACTGCCGACAGCGCGGACATCTGGCCATCCTTGCCGCCGCGTTCCATGCGGTCCAGCGCGATCAGCACCGCGCAAGGCTCGGCGCCGGCGTTGCGGATCATCTCCACCGATTCGCGCACCGAGGTACCGGCCGAGATCACGTCGTCAATAATGACAACTTTGCCAGTCAATTTAGCGCCCACCAGGGTGCCGCCTTCGCCGTGGTCCTTGGCTTCCTTGCGGTTGTAGGCGAAGGAGGTATTGCGGCCTTTGCCGGCCAGCGCCATCGAGGTTGCGGAGGCCAGGGTGATGCCCTTGTAGGCCGGGCCAAACAGCATGTCGAATTCAACGCCGGAGTCCAGCAGGGTCTGGGCGTAAAAGTCGGCCAGCCGGGCCAGCGTCGCGCCGTCATGGAACAGGCCAGCGTTGAAGAAATAGGGCGATTGGCGCCCTGCTTTGGTCGTAAACTCGCCGAATTTCAGCACTCCCGCCTGTACGGAAAACGCGATAAACTCTTGCCTCAAATTGCTCATAGTGCACCCATCTCTGTTCAAAGTGCCGATATTTTAACCGGAACACCTATGCCAAAAATCATTTCCGCAAACCTGAACGGTATCCGCTCCGCCGCCAAGAAGGGCTTTTTCAACTGGATGGGCACGATCGACGCCGACATCATCTGCGTGCAGGAACTGAAGGCGCAGGCACCGGACATGACCGAAGAATTCCTCAACCCGCACGGCTACCATGGCCACTTCCACTACGCGGAGAAGAAAGGCTATTCCGGCACCGGCATCTACAGCAAGCTTGCACCTGACCGCGTGGAGATCGGTTTCGGCAGCCCGGAATTCGACGCCGAAGGCCGCTACGTGCGCGCCGATTTCGGTAACCTGACCGTCATTTCGGTGTACTGCCCGTCCGGCTCCTCGTCGGAAGAGCGCCAGCTGGCCAAGTTCCGCTTCATGGAACTGTTCCTGCCGCACCTGGAGCAGCTGCGCGCCGAGGGCCGCGAGTTCGTCATCTGCGGCGACTGGAACATCGCCCACAAAGAGATCGACCTGAAAAACTGGAAGGGCAACCTGAAGAACTCCGGCTTCCTGCCTGAGGAACGCGCCTGGATGACCAAGCTGTTCGACGAAGTCGGCTACGTCGACGTGCACCGCGGCCTCGACCAGCGCCCCGAGCAGTACACCTGGTGGTCCAACCGCGGCCAGGCTTACGCGAAGAACGTGGGCTGGCGCATCGACTACCACGTCGCCACTCCAGGCATCGCTTCCAAGGCGCACACCGTGTCTGTCTATAAGGACGAAAAGTTCTCCGATCACGCCCCGCTGATCATCGAGTACCACGCCTGATGCGCGGCGCGCTCGCAGCCTCGCTGCTGATGGCCGCCGGTGTTGCCGGAGAACGACGTCACGACTGCCGAAGAACGCAAGCGCTATCACCTGAGTGACGGCGCCACCAAACAGTTCCTGTTCGCGGTCAACGCGCTGGGCGAATACGGCGGTGAAACCATGGCCGTGATCTACTGGGCGGGCGACATGGACGGCGACGGCAAGCTCGATCTCCTGATGGGCATCCCCGACGAGAGCTGCGCATACGACGAGAGGCTGTACCTGTCCTCCGGCGCCGCGGAAAGCGTCCTGCTGCGCAAGGCAGCCCACACCCACGGCAGCCAGGCAGCCTGCGGCTGCTAGCACGCGCCTATAATACGGGGATAAAAAATCGCCCGGAATTTAAAATGAAATCTGTACTGGTTCTTTTCCTGCTGACCATCAAGAGCAGCTTTATCAACGACGAAGAGTCGGAAGCCACCGACGAGCAATTCGACACGATCCAGTTCGTGCGGACGGACAAAGGCACCTGGCGCTTCAAGACGTTCGCCGAGGACGAAGATGTGCACCTGTGGAGCATCGAAGCCGACGGCGACCTGGTCGAGCTGGCAATCGAAACCACCAACCGCCACTATGGCGACGTGATCGACGAAGCCTTCATCATCGAGAGCGATGATGGCGTGGAAGGCCTGCGCCGAGAGCTGAAAAAGCAGGGCTTGAGCGATAGCCTGCAGATCTCCCCGAAAGGCCCGCTGTTCTGGGCTCCGCCGGGCTCCAGCTACAGCCCCAAGTCCACGCCGGCGCACTGAACCAATTAAAAACGCCCATTCGTGCCTTAGTTGTTTAGAATGCCAAAATTCAAACAACTATTGCACTGGCCATGAACCAAGTCCTGACACCGTCAAACGAAGAAAACAGCAGCATCGACAAGATCGCCCTCGCCAAACAATTGGCAGGCGACATCACCCGCGGCGCCGGTGCCGGCATCCTGCGCACCGTACTGGCAGTACTTGCGGCGCTGATCGTCAACGCCTTGGGCGTCACGCTGTTGTTCCGCAGCGAACTGGGTGGCAGCCACGGCTCGGCCATGATCTATGCTGCCTTTGTCGCGGCCCCCTTCATGATCGCCGTCGCGTTCACCGGCATGATGGCTTATAAGCTCGGCTTGCAGGGTATCCTGGCACGGGTGGTGGAAAGCCAGGCGGGCCTGCTCGCCAAGCTGGGCGCAGGCATTCTGGAAACCTTCCTGCGCAGCGTCAATTCCGAACCGGGCCGCCCACTGTCGGAGAAATTCCTCGGCGGCTGGCGCAGCTTCCTGAACCTGCAATCGGGCCTGCCGAAGCCGCTGCCATGGCTGCTTGCCAGCCTGACGTCGCGCATCCCTCTGGCCGAAACGATTTCCGAAGTCGCCACCACCGGCATGACGCTGCGCGAAGTGGCGCATGCGGCGATGACGCGCACTATTTCGGAAGGCGCCGCAGGCGGCCTGCGCCCATCGAACCAGGCCTTGTTCATCGCCCTCGCGATCCAGTTCGGCATGTGGTTCCCTATCGGCCTGCTGGTCCGCCACACGTTCGGCTAAGGACCGCATAACAAGACCAGATTCAAGGAACCGCTATAGACGCTGCTTGCTCTCGAAGTAGCGCCATTCGCCCGTCAGCGGATCTGGGAAGCCGATGGCCTTGGCCAGCAGCTTCAGTGGCGACGACACGTCGTCCTGCTTGCACGGCAGGGCAACGGGGTAGAAGACATCATTCACGATCGGGATGCCGAGCGACGACAGGTGCACACGCAGCTGGTGCTGGCGGCCCGTGTGAGGCCACAGTCGATACAGCACATATTCACCGCGCTGTTCGATCACGTCGATCATGGTTTCCGAATTCGGCTCGCCCGGTTCTTCCTTCATGGTGAAGAACTTGTCTCCCTCCACCATGCGGCTGCGGTAGACGAAGGGGAATTCGCGCCCCGGCAGCGGGCCGGCCAGTGCTTCATACTCCTTCTGCACCAGGCGCTTCTGGAACAGCGACTGGTAATCGCCACGGCTGCCGGCATTGCAGGAGAAGATCACCAGCCCCGCCGTCTCGCGGTCAAGGCGATGGATCGGCACCAGGTCCTCGATGCCCAGTTTGCGGCGCACGCGCACCAGCAGCGTCTCCCTGACGAAACGGCCGGACGGAATCGTCGGCAGGAAGTGCGGCTTGTCGACCACGACGATGTGCTCGTCCTGGTACAGCACTTCTTCTTCAAACGGGATCGGGAATTCGACATCCAGCTCGCGGTAGTACCACACGCGGGCGCCGCGCACATAGCGCGATTCGGGCCGCACCGGCATGCCCTTGCCGTCCACCACGTCGCCGCGCGCCATGCGTTCACGCCACCTGGCTTCCGACACGGCGGGAAAATTGGCGGCCATGAAGGTGATCATGTCCGGCCAGTCGCCCTCCGGCAGCCACAGGTAGCTGGGCGTGACGCCATCGCGCATCGGCAATGGCGGCGCGCCCGAGGCGTGCTTCTGGCGCGCCATTTCAGGACTTGGGCAGCGGGGAAGTCTGGTACGGCGGCAGCTTGTTCACGTCCAGGCCGCGCTGGCGGGCGTAGAC
Source organism: Massilia eburnea (assembly GCF_050709955.1). Classification (GTDB taxonomy): domain Bacteria; phylum Pseudomonadota; class Gammaproteobacteria; order Burkholderiales; family Burkholderiaceae_D; genus Rugamonas; species Rugamonas eburnea_A. The sequence continues at coordinate 36,032 of NZ_JBNZFX010000027.1, read as the reverse complement.
CGGCAACACCAGTGGCATTTGTTTCTGCATGTCCTGGATGCGCGAATTGCCGCTTGGGTGGGTGGACAGGAATTCCATCGGCTGCTGCGCATTGACGGCGCTCATCTTCTGCCACAGTGCGATACCGGCGCGCGGATCGAAGCCGGCACGCGCCGCCAGGTCGATGCCGACCAGGTCGGATTCCGTCTCATCGCCGCGCGAGAACTTCATCACGGTCAGTTGGCCGGCCACATTGGCGCCGGCATCGGTGATGCGCGGGTCAATGCCGAGGTAGGACGACAACACGGCACCGCCCAGCTTGCTGGCCAGCGACACGGCGGTCGATTGCACGGCACGCTTGCGGGCATGCTCGCGCAGGGCGTGGGCGATTTCATGGCCCATCACCATCGCCACTTCATCGTCGGTCAGGTTCAGCTTGGTCAGGATGCCGGTATAGAAGGCGATGCGGCCGCCCGGCATGCAGAAGGCGTTGACCTGGTCGGAATTGAGCAGGTTGACTTCCCATTGCCAGTTGGCGGCGGACGGATTCCAGCGCTGGGCATTCGGCACGATGCGGGAAGCAATGGCGCGCAGGCGCTTGACCTGCGGGTCGGACTCCGGCACCAGCGCTTCCTTCTGCCTGGCTTCGTTCAGCAGCTGCGAGTACTGCAGCTTGGACTGCTGGTCCATTTGCTGCTCGTCAGCAAAGACGCGCAGGCGCGAAAGCTTGGTGACGGGAATGCCGTCAGCTTTTGGGTTCATCGGTGCAGCTTGCTGAGCCGATGCGGTGCTGGCGGCCAGCGCCAGCGCAATAAGGGTGAACTTGAACTTCTTCATGGTTTTAAGATAACACAACTTAACTGGATTGCTTTTTCCGGAGCCGGAACACGGCCAAATCGCCGCGCAGGTTAGGCAGTAAGGAGACGGTCCTGCCCTCCGCCAGCGCCACACATTCGATCACTTCCAGCCCCACCTCTTCCGCCAGTTCCTGGAAGTCGTAGATGGTGGCACAGCGCACGTTCGGCGTGTCGTGCCACTGGTATGGCAGCGATTTCGAGACCGGCATGCGGCCTTTCATCAGCGCCACGCGGTGCGGCCAGTAAGCGAAATTAGGGAAGGACACGATGGCTTCGCGGCCGACGCGCACGATGTCGCGCAGCAGGTCTTCCACGTGCTTCATCATCTGCAGCGAGGACAGGCATAACACCGTATCGAAAGAGTTATCGCCGAAAATGCCCAGGCCGTTCTCGAAGTCCTGCTGGATCACGCGCACGCCGCGCTGGGTCGATGCCAGTACCTGCTCGTCCGCCAGCTCCAGGCCGTAACCGGTGCAGCGCTTGCCGCTCTGCAGGTAATCCATCATCACGCCATTGCCGCAACCCACGTCGAGCACGTGGGCGCCTTCGCGCACCCAGTGCGCAATGAAGGCCAGGTCGGGACGGGCGCTGCTCAGGTCATCGAAAGTCATGCTGCTTGTTCCTTGTTCGTTTCTTTCCACACCTGCTCGTAGTAGGCGCGCACCATGTTCATATAGCGCGCATCCTCGAGCAGGAAAGCGTCGTGGCCGTGCGGCGCGTCGATTTCAGCGTAGGTCACCTCGCGGCGGTTCGCCAGCAAAGCCTGTACGATCTCGCGGCTGCGCTCCGGCGAGAAGCGCCAGTCCGTGGTGAAGGAAGCGAGGAAGAACTTGGCGCGCGTGGCGGCCAGGGTCTTGGTCAGGTCGCCGTCGAACTTGCGCGCCGGGTCGAAGTAGTCGAGCGCCTTGGTGATCAGCAGGTAGGTGTTGGCGTCGAAGTACTCCGCGAACTTGTCGCCCTGGTAGCGCAGGTAGGATTCGATCTCGAAGTCGATGCCGAAGCCGAATTTGTAGTCGCCGCCGCTGGCGGCAATATCGCGCAGCTTGCGGCCGAACTTCTCGGCCATGTCGTCGTCCGACAGGTAGGTGATGTGGCCGATCATGCGCGCCACCTTCAGGCCGTTCTTCGGCACCACGTTGTGTTCGTAAAAGTCGCCGCCATGGTAGTCCGGGTCGGACAGGATGGCCTGGCGTGCCACGTCGTTGAAGGCGATATTCTGCGCCGACAGCTTCGGCGTGGAAGCGATCACCAGGCAATGGCGCAGGCGCTCAGGGTGCATGATGGACCAGGCCAGCGCCTGCATGCCGCCCAGCGAACCGCCCATCACCGCAGCGAACTGCTGGATGCCCAGCTGGTCGGCCAGGCGTGCCTGTGCCGCCACCCAGTCCTCCACCGTCACCACCGGGAACGCTGCGCCATACTGCTTGCCGGTTTCCGGATTGATGTGCATCGGGCCGGTCGAACCGAAGCAGGAGCCCAGGTTGTTCACGCCGATGACGAAGAACTTGTCGGTATCGAGTGCCTTGCCGGGGCCGACCATATTGTCCCACCAGCCCACGTTCTTTGGATTGTCGGCGTAATAGCCGGCCACGTGGTGCGAGGCATTCAGCGCGTGGCACACCAGCACCGCATTGGATTTGTCCGCATTCAGCGTGCCATAGGTCTCGTACATCAGCATATAGTCGCGCAGGGACGCTCCGCTCTGTAGCCGAAGGGGTTCCGCAAAGTGCATTGTCTGCGGCGAGACGATTCCAATCGAAGGCATGTGAATCCGGTTAGTCGTTAAATTGTGATGCGAAAGTTGGTATTACAGGGCTTGCAGGGCGTTGACTGCGTCGGCAATCGTTTCAGGATCCATGCTGCGCATGATCTTGCGCATCTGCGGCGCAATCTGTTCCAGGTCGCTGTTCAGGATTTCCTGCTTGACCGACAGCAGCTGCGACGGGTGCATTGAGAATTCGCGCAAGCCCATGCCCAGCAGCAGGCGCGTCATCTTGGCGTCACCCGCCATCTCGCCGCACACCGCGACCTCGATGCCGGCTTTGTGGCCGGCGGCGATGGTCATGGCGATCAGTTGCAGGATTGCCGGGTGCAGCGGATCGTACAGGTGCGCCACTTCGTAATCGACGCGGTCGATCGCCAGCGTGTACTGGATCAGGTCATTGGTGCCGATGGACAGGAAGTCCATCTTCTTGACGAACATCGGCAGCGCCAGCGCGGCAGCCGGAATTTCGATCATTGCGCCGACCGGCACTTCAGGGTCGTACTTCTCGCCCCTGTCGTCAAGCTGCGCCTTGGCGCGCTTGATCATGGTCAGCGACTGCTCGATCTCGAAGGCGTGCGCCATCATCGGAATCAGGATGCGCACCTTGCCGTGCACCGAAGCGCGCAGCACGGCGCGCAGCTGGGTCAGGAAGATCTGCGGCTCTGCCAGGCAATAGCGGATGGCGCGCAAGCCCAGGGCCGGATTGAGGGCGGTATGCTCCATCTGGTCGAGCGGCTTGTCGGCGCCGATATCCAGCGTGCGGATCGTGACCGGACGGCCCTTCATGGCCAGCACGGCCTTGGTGTACTGCTCGTATTGCTCGTCCTCGGTCGGCATCTGGCCATCGCGGCCCATGAACAGGAATTCGGAGCGGAACAGGCCAACGCCGTTGGCGCCCGACTCCATCGCGTGCTCGCAGTCTTCCGGCAACTCGATGTTCGCCATCAGCGCAATCTGCGTGCCGTCCCTGGTGATGGCCGGCGTTTTTTTCAGCTTGCCCAGCTTCTTGCGGGCGCGCATCGCCGCCATTTGGCGCTCGCGGTACTGCTCCAGCACCTGCGCGCTTGGGGTGACGATCACCACGCCGGCGTCGCCGTCGATGATCACCCAGTCGTCCTGCTGGATCAGGGTCGAGGCCTGCGACATGCCGACTGCCGCCGGAATGTCGAGCGAACGCGCCACGATCGCGGTGTGCGAGTTCTGGCCGCCAACGTCGGTCACGAAGCCGATGAAGGAACGGTCACGGAACTTCAGCATGTCGGCCGGCGAAATATCGTGGGCCACCACGATCATCTGGGCCAGGAATTCATCGCCTTCGAGCTCGGCCTGTTTCGGCAGCAGCGGTTCGCTGCCCAGCAGGACTTTCAGCACGCGCTCGGCGACCTGCTGGATATCGGCCTTGCGCTCGCGCAGGTAAGGGTCTTCGATTTCGTCGAACTGGGCCGACAGCTCGTCAATCTGGGTCAGCAGCGCCCACTCGGCGTTGTAATGGCGGCTGCGGATGATATCCAGCGGCGCCTCGGAAATCATCGGGTCCGACAGGATCAGCGCGTGCACGTCGATGAAGGCGCCCAGCTCCGTCGGGGCGTCCTTCGGCAGCTCGTTCCACAGCGTTTGAAGTTCGCGGTGCACGGCGGCCAGCGCCGATTGCAGGCGCTTCACCTCCGCTTCCACGTTCTCCTCGGAGATCAGGTAATGCTTTACATCGAGCGCCGCCGGCGCAAGGATGTGCGCGCGGCCGATCGCGATGCCTCGCGAAACCGGAATTCCGTGGAGAGAGAACGATGCCATCGGGCTGCCGTCCCGCATTTACTCGCCTTCGCCGAACTTGTCGTTGACCAGTCCGGCCAGTGCGTTGATGCAATCCTGTTCATCGGCGCCGTCCGCTTCCAGCAGGACTTTGGCGCCCTTGCCAGCAGCCAGCATCATCACGCCCATGATGGACTTGGCGTTGATGCGGCGGCCATTACGCGACAGCCAGACATCGCTCTGGAATTTGGCTGCCAGTTGGGTGAATTTTGCAGAAGCACGTGCATGCAATCCGAGCTTGTTGATGATTTCAAGTTCTTGCTGAATCATGTTTTAGTTTTGCTTAGTTGACTCGTTAATTGACTCGGATGCGGTTATCAACCTTGACCGCGCCATTCTGCGCGCCGGCCAGGGCCATTTCCACTACGACGTCCAGCGTATCGGTACGGTAGGTGATGGCACGCAGCAGCATGGGAAGGCTGATGCCTGCAACCACCTCGACCTGGCCCGCATCGGCCAGCTTATTACAGCAATTGGCGGGCGTGCCGCCTTTGATGTCGGTCATGACCAGCACGCCGGCACCGGTGTCGAGGCGCTTGATGGCTTCTCGCGCCAACTGCTGCACTTCGTTCAGGTCCTGGTCTGCCAGCACGTCGATCGCCTCCAGTTTTTCAACCGGGGCCCGGAACACATGCGCTGCGGCAGCCAGGAAAGCCTGGCCCAGCGGCGCGTGTGTCATCAATAAAATCCCTACCATGTTTATCCTTGCTTGCCTGCCCGGGCTTCCACCGCGTCGATGAACATGGACGCGACCTGGAAGCCAGTCTGCTGGGTGATCTCCTGGAAACAGGTCGGGCTGGTGACGTTCACCTCGGTGAGGTAATCGCCGATCACGTCTAATCCTACCAGCAAGAGGCCGCGCGAAGCCAATTCCGGGCCGAGGGCCTCGGCAATTTCGCGGTCGCGCGGCGACAGCGGCTGCGCCACGCCGGTGCCGCCGGCCGCCAGGTTGCCGCGCACTTCGCCGGCTTGCGGGATGCGGGCCAGGCAGAACGGCACCGCTTTGCCGTCGATCAGCAGGATGCGCTTGTCGCCCTTGACGATGTCGGGGATATAGCGCTGCGCCATGATGGTGCGGGTGCCGAGCTGGGTCAGGGTCTCGATGATCGAGCCCAGGTTCAGGCCATCGGCTTTCACGCGGAAGATGCCGGCGCCGCCCATGCCGTCCAGCGGCTTCAGGATCACGTCGCCGTGTTCGGCCTGGAAGTCGCGCAGGCGGGTTTCATCGCTGGTCACCAGGGTCGGCGCGGTAAACTGCGAGAACTGGGCGATCGACAGCTTTTCATTGTGGTCGCGGATGGCGGAAGGCTTGTTGAAGACTTGCGCGCCCTGCTTCTCCGCCAGCTGCAGCAGGTAGGTGCCGTAGACGTATTCCATGTCGAACGGCGGATCCTTGCGCTGGATCACCGCGTCGAAGGCGGCCAGGCTGGTGTCTTCCGACGGCGCGGCCTTGTACCAGTCGTGGGCATCGCCGGTCAGCTCGATGCGCGAAACGTGCGCCGTGACCTTGCCTTCCTTGAGCGCCATATGGCGCTGCTGGAAGACATACACCTCATGCCCCCGGCGCGCCGCCTCCGCCATCATGGCAAAGGTGGAGTCCTTGTAGATCTTGAAGCTGGACAGCGGGTCGGCGAGGAAGGCGATTTTCATGGATTAGTCCAAAAATGTAACAACTGATTCTAGCCGATCTGCGCGACTGGCGTTCAGTACACCTCAGGATCCGGGTCGGTGCGCTCCATCTCCAGCGAAGCAGCCAGCAGCGCCAGCCTTGCCACCACCCCGTAGACGTAGAAACGGTTCGGCACAGCGGTGCCCGGCTTGGCCTTCACATCGGGCAGCGCGTGCTGCTGCGCGAATGCCAGCGGCACGAACTGCGACCCAGGCGCATTCAGGTTCTGGTCCGGCCCCTTCTCGCCATGCACACGGTAGAAACCACCCACCACATAACGGTCAATCATATAGACGACTGGCTCGGCAAACGCTTCCTTGATACTCTCGAAGGTCGGCACGCCCTCCTGGATATTCAGGTCGGTCACCGCCTTGCCATCCTTGATCACGGTCATGCGCGCGCGCTGCTCTTCCGACAACTCTTTCAGCTCGGCCGCATCGCGAATGGTGATGATGCCCTTGCCATACGTACCAGCATCGGGCTTGATGATGACGAACGGCTTTTCCTTGATGCCGTATTCCTTGTATTTCTTGCGGATCTTGGCCAGCACCGCATCGACCGACGAGGCCAGGCATTCCTGCCCCTCCCCGGTCGCCAGGTCCACCGCGCCGCACTTGGCGTGGAACGGATTGACCATCCATGGATCAACGCCAATCAGCTTGCCGAACTTCTTGGCCACTTCGTCGTAGGCATTGAAGTGATTGGACTTGCGGCGCACCGCCCAGCCGGCATGCAGCGGCGGCAACAGGCTTTGCTCGTGCAGGTTGGTCAGGATGTCGGGAATGCCGGCCGACAGGTCGTTATTCAGCAGGATAGTGCAAGGATCGAAATCCTTCAGTCCCAGGCGGCGGCCGTTCGGTGAGCGCACCAGCGGCTCCACCACCAGCATATTGCCGTCAGGCAGCGCCAGCGGCGTTGGCTGGGTGATGGACGGGTCGAGCGTACCAAAGCGCACGCTGAGGCCGGTCTGGCGGAAAATCTGCATCAGGCGCGCCACGCCCTGGAAATAGGTCGGATGGCGCGGCTTGATTTCCGGGATCAGCAGCAAGTTGCGCGCATCGGGGCAATACTTGTCGATCGCCGCCATGGCCGCCTGCACCGAAAGGGGGATCATTTCGTTGGCCAGGAAATGGAAGCCGCCCGGGAACAGGTTGGTATCCACCGGGGCCAGCTTGTAGCCGGCATTGCGCAAGTCCACCGAAGCATAGAACGGCGGCGTATGCTCCTGCCATTCGAGGCGGAACCAGCGCTCAATGGCTGGGGTCGCGGCAATGATCTTTTCTTCAAGATCCAGTAACGGCCCGGTCAGGGCCGTGACGAGATGGGGAACCATGTGACTTCCTTGCGGGTTGGTATTTGCAGACTCTCCATTTTGGGGCAAAACCGCCGATTAAAAGATACTTTGAAACAAAAAAAGCGCCCCGAAAGGCGCTTTTAAAGTTCTAAGCTTATTAGGCGTGGTAAGCCGATTCGCCGTGGCTGGTGATGTCCAGGCCCTCGCGCTCTTCTTCTTCCGGCACGCGCAGGCCAATCACGATGTCGACCAGCTTGTAAGCCACGAAGGCAACAACAGCCGACCACACGATGGTGATGCCGACAGCGGTCGCCTGGGTGAGCACCTGGCCGCTGATCGAGTAGTCCGCGCTTGCCTTATTGGCAACGTAGTCAAATACACCCTGCCCGCCCAACGATGGTGCAGCAAACACGCCGGTCAGGATCGCGCCCAGGATACCGCCCACGCCATGCACGCCGAACACATCCAGCGAGTCATCGGCGCCGATCAGGCGTTTCAGGCCATTCACGCCCCACAGGCAGATGATGCCGGCCAGCAGGCCGATCGCCAGTGCGCCCATCGGGCCAACGAAGCCGCAAGCCGGGGTGATCGCCACCAGGCCGGCCACCGCCCCGGAGGCGCCGCCCAGCATGGAAGGCTTGCCCTTGAAGATCCACTCACCGAACACCCACGATACGGTTGCGCAGGCAGTTGCCAACAGGGTGTTGACGAAGGCCAGTGCAGCGATGTCACCAGCTTCCAGCGCCGAGCCGGCGTTGAAGCCGAACCAGCCCACCCACAGCAGCGAAGCGCCGATCATGGTCATGGTCAGCGAGTGCGGAGCCATGGAGTCGCGGCCGTAGCCAACCCGCTTGCCGATCATGATCGCGCCCACCAGGCCGGCGACAGCGGCATTGATGTGCACCACGGTGCCGCCGGCAAAGTCCAGCGCGCCCTTCTGGAAGATCCAGCCCGCCTTGGCGGTTTCGGTCGCCAGGGTCTCGGCATTGGTGATCGCATCAGGACCGGTCCAGAACCAGACCATGTGGGCGATCGGCAGGTAGCTGAAGGTGAACCACAGCACCATGAAGGCCAGCACAGCGGAGAAGCGCACGCGCTCGGCAAACGCGCCGACGATCAGGCCGCAGGTAATGGCGGCGAAGGTACCCTGGAAGGCAACATAAATGAATTCAGGGATCACAACGCCCTTGCTGAAGGTCGCGGCCACCGAGAAGCCCTTGGCCGGATCATAAATGCCGGACAACAGCGAACGGCCAAAGCCGCCGAAGAAGGCATTCCCTTCAGTGAAGGCAATCGAGTAGCCATACAGGCACCACAGCACGATGATCAGCGCGAATACGAAGAACACCTGCAGCAGTACCGACAGCATGTTCTTCGAGCGCACCAGGCCACCGTAGAACAGGGCCAGGCCCGGGATAGTCATCATGATCACCAGCAGGGTCGCCACGAACATCCAGGCGGTATCGCCCTTCTGTGCTACCGGCGCGGCCGGAGCAGCAGCAGCGGCAGCCGGAGTGGCGGCATCGGCTGCCGCCGCCACCGGCGCTGCCGGAGCAGCCGCAGGCACGGCGGCAGTTGCAGCGGCAACCGGAGCTTCGGCCGGCTTGGCATCTTGCGCCAGCACAGGCAGTGCTGCGCTGAAGGCCAACAGGACAGTCACCCCCGCCAGCCATTTCTTAATGGTCTTGTGCATCACGGTTCCCCTTACAGTGCTTCGTTGCCGGTTTCACCGGTACGGATACGGATTACTTGCTCCAGCGACGAGACGAAAATCTTGCCGTCGCCAATCTTGCCGGTGCGGGCGGCATTCTCGATCGCCTCGATCGCCTGGTCAACGATGGCATCGTCCACCGCCGCCTCGATCTTGGTCTTTGGCAGGAAATCGACCACATATTCCGCGCCGCGATACAGCTCGGTGTGGCCTTTCTGGCGGCCGAAGCCTTTGACTTCGGTCACCGTAATACCTTGCACGTTGATCGCCGACAAGGCTTCACGCACCTCGTCGAGCTTGAACGGCTTGATAATGGCGGTAATCATTTTCATACGAGTGCCTCTTCAGAAGGTTTTGGACACGGTCAGCACCAAGCCGCCCTTGCCCAGGTTTTTGCCATTGGTCGGCGCGATATACACGTCGCTATTGGTCTTGATATAGGCCAGTGCCACGGAAGCCACGCCGAAGTCCTTGGTCGCGCCGACTTTCCAGTCGGTGTAGCTGAAGACGCTATTGTTCTTCACCTTCTGGCGGCCAACGTGCAGGTTCAGGACGATGCCTTCGTACACTTCCTGGTTGACGGAAGCGTCGATGTAGGTACTGTGCTTGCTGTCGGCAAAGCCGAACAGGTTGCTCAGCGAATGCGAATACTTGAGGGTTGCCGGGCCATAGCCTACCTGGCCATACAGTTCGCGGGTATTCGGGCTTGGATGCAGGTCGTTGGAGGGGTAAACGTAAGCCAGGAAGCCCACGTCGTAGCTGACGCCAGGCGCGATTTCACCGCGCTTGCCGCCATACAGGTCCAGTTCAACGGAAGCATCACCGCCGCCATCCTTGATCCACTTGATGGTGGAGCCCCAGGCACCTGCATAGAAACCAGTCGGATTGTTGACCCAGTCGGCGCCGCCTTGCAGCGCTGGTTTCAGGCGGGTTTGCGAGATACCACGGTAGCGGTAGTCGCTGGTCAGGGCCGCGTTATAGCTGAACTCATTATCAGGCTTCGCCTCCGGGGCGGCATCGGCCGCCTGGGCCAAACCGGTTCCCATCGTTGCCATTGCCAATGCGACTGCAGCGGTGAGACCCAGCTTCTTGCTCTTGTGAATCATGGCGATTTCCTTTTGAGTGAACTTTTATTGCGGTTTAAAATTCAGTCTGAAATAACAGCTTTCTTGCTTATTAGCAGATTGCGTGCCAGCCAAAATTCGTGCGCGAATTGATATAAGGACAGGTTTCCGCACCATTTAATGCCAAAGCCGCACCTTCGTGGTGCACAAACTCACATATCGGAAAGAAAAACATGGACATGAACGCCTTCTTCAATGACCTGCAACAAAAGGTCAACCAAGTCATCGAAAACTCGCCTGCCAAGGATATTGAAAAGAACGTCAAGGCGATGATGACCCAGGGCTTTGCCAAGCTGGACCTGGTAACCCGTGAGGAATTCGACATCCAGGCCCAGATGCTGGCCAAGGCGCGCGCCAAGCTGGACCTGATGGAATCGCGCCTGGCCGAGCTGGAAGCCAAGCTGGCCGACAAGTAATCCCCTTGCGCTAGCTCAAACGAGCGGTGGCGCCCGAGGCCTACGATGTTCAGTTGTAGACCGGGAGGCCACCATGACCATTGCCGTAATCAAGAGCCGCGCCCTGGCCGGCATGCAGGCGCCGGAAGTCAGCGTCGAAGTTCATCTGGCTAACGGCCTGCCGGCCTTCACCATCGTCGGCCTGGCCGACACCGAAGTGAAAGAGTCGCGCGACCGCGTACGTGCCGCCATCACCAACGCCGGCTTCGAACTGCCGCAACACCGCATCACCGTCAACCTGGCGCCGGCCGACTTGCCCAAGGAATCAGGCCGTTTCGACCTACCGATCGCCATCGGCATCCTGGCCGCCTCCGGCCAGGTCCCGTCATCGATACTGGAACAATTCGAATTTGCCGGCGAACTGTCGCTGACCGGCGAGCTACGCCCGATTCGCGGTGCACTGGCAATGACCTACGCCATGCAGCGCTCCGCCGGTGGCGCCGGCCGTGGCTTCATCCTGCCCACGGCCAACGCCGACGAAGCCGCGCTGGTCGCCGGCGCGCGCATCTACCCCGCAGCCACACTGCTGCAGGTATGCGCCCATTTCGGGCTGGATCCCGATGGCAGCTTCGCCCTGCCGCGCCATGTGTCCCAGCCCCTGCCTCTGCCGCCAGCCATTCCCGATTTCGCCGACGTCAAAGGCCAGATCTTCGCCAAGCGCGCAATGGAGGTTGCCGCCGCAGGACGCCATTCGGTATTGCTGGTCGGCCCGCCCGGCGCCGGCAAGACCATGCTGGCTACCCGCTTTGCAGGCCTGCTGCCTTTGATGACGGACGACGAAGCACTGGAGGCCGCTGCCGTGCAGTCCCTGATCAGCGGCTTCACCGTCGAAGGCTGGAAGGTGCGCCCCTTCCGCGCCCCGCACCACACTTCGTCCGGCGCGGCACTGGTCGGTGGCGGCAGCGTACCGCGCCCCGGCGAAATTTCGCTGGCCCACTGCGGCGTGCTTTTTCTCGACGAATTACCCGAATTCGACCGCCGCGTACTGGAGGTGCTGCGCGAGCCACTCGAATCCGGCCGCGTCACCATCGCCCGCGCCACGCGGCACGCCGACTTCCCTGCCCGCTTTCAGCTGATCGCTGCCATGAACCCCTGCCCATGCGGCTACCTTGGGCACCCCGCTGGGCTTTGCCACTGTACGCCTGACCAGATCCTGCGCTACCAAAGCCGGGTATCGGGTCCCCTGCTTGACCGCATCGACATGCAGATCGAAGTCGGCCCTGTTCCACCCGACATCCTGCAAGCGGATGCCGTTGGCGAACTATCCGAGACAATTGCCGCGCGCGTGCATGCAACCTTCGAACGCCAGATCGCCCGCCAGGGCAAAACCAACCAGCAGCTTACGCCGCGCGAAATCGACCGATTCTGCAAGCCGGATGCCAGCGGCCAAGCCGTGCTGCGCGCCGCCATGCACAAGCTGCATTGGTCGGCCCGCGCCTATCACCGCGTGCTGCGCGTGGCCCGCACCGTGGCCGACCTGGATGGCCAGAAGCAGATCGGCGGCAAGCACGTATCTGAAGCGATCAATTTGCGCCGCGCCCTGCGCGAACCCTGATACCGTTACAATGCCCTTTATGAAGCAGAGAAACGTCCAGCAGCAGAATCTGGTTATCGAGGAGGAAATTCGACGCAGCGCCAACTATTGGCGAATCAAGCCTTTGCCGTCGGCACTCGTCACGGTCGCTACCGATCGCGGCGTCGACTGCACCACCTGCGTTTTCCTGGACCTCGATATCGACTATCCAGGCATGCCAAGCCTGTCCGGCCTTCTGCTGACCAATGCTGGGAGATTCATCGAGTTCGAGATCGACACGGATGCATCCCACACGAAGGTTGAATCCGTGGACCTCTGGGACGACGTAACGGATCGCCAGAATTTGAGCTCACATAACCGCGGCACCGGCCTGGGAAAAGGTGCGCTTGCCATGAAGGTGCTACGGGAATTCAATTCCGATGCAGGTGAACTCCCTTCGGCAACGCCAAGTTTCAAATGTAATTCCGCGTAAATCCGTGGTTTGGGTGGCGCTTTCTTCGCTAGAATTGCCGCCACCATGACTACCCAATACCGTTACTCGCGCTACTGCGCCGGCCCTCTCCTGATTCTTCTGTGCTGCGGCAGCGCCGCTGCCCAATCCCAGACCTCCCAGCCAGCCAAGGCCGACGCCGCGCCAGCAACCGTAAAAAAGGAAGTCCCCCCAGAGCCTGGCAACATCGCCAGTGTGACGGTGGCAGCAGAGCGCCCTACCAACCGCATCGACCGCCAGGTCTACGATGTGAAATCCGACACGTCCAGCAGCAATGGCTCCGCAGCCGATGCGCTGAACAACGTTCCTTCCGTGAATGTGGACCCGGACGGCTCGCTGACCTTGCGCGGCAGCAGCAATGTGCAGGTCTACGTCGACGGCAAGCCATCGGCCATGCTGCAAGGCGATAACCGTGGCCCGGCGCTGCAGTCGATCCCGGCAGAAGACCTGGAATCGGTGGAAGTGATCAACAACCCCGGCGCGCAATTCGGCAACGAAGGCGGCGGCGGTCCGATCATCAACCTGGTGATGAAGCGTTCGCGCAAACCAGGCGGCTTCGGCGTAGCCAATGCCAACTACGGAACGGCGGGCCGCTACAACAGCGCGCTGTCCGGCACTTATAACCAAGGCCTGTGGGGCTTCCAGGGCGGCATCAACCTGCGTCACGACGGCCGCAACTCGGTCGGCGAAACGGTGCGCGACCGCATCGATCCGCGCAGCGGCGCACTGTCGCACAGCGAGCAGCAATCGCAATCGAACGGCCTGAATGACAATGCAGGCTTGAACGGTGGCGTCACCTACAACCTGGGCGCCAGCGATACACTGGGCGCGCAAGTCGCTTACTCGCACCGCACCAACGATGCGCGCGCGACCGACAACTACCTGTCGACAGATCCTGACGGTTTCGTCACCGACAACTACCTGCGCGGCACCCTGCGCGAAGGTGAAAGTACGAACTACTCGTGGAATGCGCGCTGGGACCACAAGGGCGACGCGCCGGGCGAGACCTTCAAGATGGACTTGCGCGTTTCGATCGCCACCAACGATTCCGACAACAACTACCGCAATAGCTACGTGGTGCGGCCGCCGATCGGCAGCCAGGTCGACAGCGCGCAAAAGAACCGCAACAAGAACGAGATCATCGACTTCACCGGCGACTACGAGGCTAACTTGCTTGGCGGCGTTACCAAGCTTGGCTACAAGATCGTCCAGAACCGGAATGATTCCAGCATCGATTACACCAACATCGACCCGATCACGCAGGAAGGCTCGCCCAACGCCTTGCGCAGTAATGCCTTCGACATGAAGGAAACCATCTACGCCGCCTACGGTTCGTACCAGATGCGCCTCAACGAGCAGTGGGGCCTGATGGCAGGCCTTCGCGCCGAGCATACCGAGATGGAAATCGACCAGCTCACCAGCCAGGTCGTCGCAGGCAACAGCTACACCAACCTGATCCCGAGCTTCTTCGCCACCTACAAGATGAGCGAAAACTCGCAAATGCGTTTCGCCTACGCGCACCGCCTGCGCCGCCCGAATGCACAAGACCTGAATCCCTTCGTGGTCTACCGCGATGAACTGAACGTCTCCTCCGGCAATCCGAAACTGAAGCCGGCCCAAACGGATTCCTTCGAACTCGGTTACGAGACCCGCCTGTTCGGCCTGGAGACCAATCTGCGCGGCTACTTCCGCGACGAGGCCGATTCCATCCTGGACCGCAAATACTTCATCAGCGACACTGTGCTGCTGACCACCCGCGAAAATGCCGGCAGCACGCGCTCCGGCGGCATGGAGTTCACGCTGACCGGCAAGCTTCTGCCGACGCTATCGCTGAACCTCAGCGGCAACGTAGCGCGCTTCGAACAGAGCGTGCTGGAAGTGACTGGCGACGAGACCAAGCGCACCGCGTCTTCACTGAGCGGCCGCCTGCGCCTGAACTGGCAGGCGACCAGCACCGATATGCTGCAAGCAGCCGTCCAGGCGCAAGGCAAGATGTTGACTGGCCAGGGCTACCGCGAACCAAACACCACGCTGAACCTGACCTGGCGCCACGCCATCACGCCGCAACTGGCCCTGATGGTCAACGCCACCGACGTCTTCAACAGCAACAAGATGTCGACAGTCACCGACACCTATGCCCTGCGCGAACGCTCGCTGCGCGAATTCGATGGCCGCATCATCTACGTCGGCCTGTCCTACCGCTTCGGCGGCGCGCCAGGCACGCGGCGGGAAGGCGGGCCTGACCGCGAGCCAGGTGGCATGCGCGGTCAGGGCGGCCCTGGTATGGGTCCACCTCCAGGCGGCGGCATGGGGCCCGGCCCCGGCGGAGAATGATCCGAGCGCGAGGTGCTACCATTCAGGCTATGAAGAAACCGACCCTGAACAAAGCCCTCGCGGCCCTGCTTGCTGCAGTTGCGCTCGCAGCCTGCAGCCCCAAATTCGACTGGCGCGATTTCCGCAGCACCGATGCACCGTACACCATCATGTTGCCCGGCAAAGCCGCCACCCACACCCGCGCCGTCAACCTCGATGGCCAGGAAGTGAAGATGACCATGTCCGCAGCAGAAGTCGACGGCACCATGTTCGCCGTCGGTACTGCTGAGCTACCCGATGCCGCCAAGGCAGCCCAGGCGGTGCAAGCGATGAAGCTTGCCATGGTGCGTAATATCGGCGGTACTATTACCAAAGAAAGCACCAAGGATGGTGCGTTTGAAGTGGAAGCACGCGGCGCCGCGCCCAATGGCGCCCCGCTGGCCATGCATGGCCGCTTTCTGGCGAAGGATAAACGCGTATATCAGGTCGTCATTCTGGGGAACCAGAAACATTTTGATGCGGATACGGTTGATACATTCTTGAGTTCGTTTAAATTGTATTAAGTAGCACGACGCGCGCGACTGCACTCGTGCTATCGTATTAGCACATCAACAAACTAAGGGAAGCGCGCCATGTTGATCAAATTTAAATCCATTTCGTCGCCGGAACTCATGATGGCTCGCGAGCACGTCGAACGCATCATGGACCTGCTGAAGAAAAGTCCCACGCGAGGCGTCATCACGGCAGCGGAAGCTTCCCAGGCGCTGCAACTGCTCGAGAAGGAAGTTGCACTAAGCAAACTGCATCCGGAAGTCGATTCCGAGCATGCCGCCCATATGCCCAGCCATGCGCTGCCCGACGATGATGGGGATGCCGGTTTCGGCGAAACCCAGAAGGTAGGATTCGCGCAGCGCGCCTTCCCCCTCCTGGAAATGCTGCGTGCCGCCCAGACCGGCGGGCACGATATTGTGTGGGGCGTGTAGCCCCACCTCTGGCTTATTTCTGAGCCGGTACGAACTCTTCCATGACCGCCTTGCGCAGCAGCGCAGGCGGCAGCATCCCCTGGGACAGCACGAAGTCGTTGAACGCTTTGCGATTGAATTTCTGACGCAAGGCCACTTCCGCCGCCTGGCGGGTTTCCATCAGACGCTGATAGCCATAGAAGTATGAAGTCGCCTGGCCCGGCGCGCGGAAAGTGTAGCGCTGCATTTCCTGCGTTGCCATACCTTCGGACAGGCCAACCTCATCCATCAGGAACGACTTCACGCCTTCGGGACTGATTTCACCCAGGTTGACCATCGGGTCGAGGAAAGCGCGGGCTGCACGCTGCATGCGGGCCTGCAGCGCGAACAACTGGCCATCGAGCGGCTCGAACGGTTGCATTTCCGCCTCGGCATACAGCGCCCAGCCTTCCACGTTCACGCTGTTGAAAGCGAACACGCCGCGGGCAGTCGACACGCCCATCTCGATCATCTTCGCAAACTGCAGTTCGTGGCCTGGGCGTGCTTCGTGCGCGGTCAATGTCCAGCTACCAGCCTGGTGGGTGAAGTCGTCGAAGACCAGCTTCTTGCCGCTGGCGTCAGGCGGCATGCCGGTGGTCAGCACGAACTCGCCATACTCACCGGTATTGCCGATCAGGCGTGGAGGGCTCATGTGCGGCGCAGGCTGCTGCGCGTTCTCGGCTTCACTCGCCAGGCGAATCACCGCTTTGCGGTCCGGCAGGGTAACGATGCCTTGCTCACGCACGGCGGATTCAATTTGGGTCAGGCGTTCGCCATACAGCGGCATTACCTGATCAGCCGGGATCTGCTGCTTTTTCAGCTCGCGCATGACGGCGCGGTAGTCCGCGTTCGGCAGCTTGCGCTCCTTGGCGATCAGGCTGGCAGTAATGGCCATCTGGTTACGGATTTCTGCAAACGACGTCAAAGCCTTCGCAATCAGCTCCTTCGGCGCGATATCTACGCCGAACTGGTGCAGGTTGTCGGCGTACACTTCCACCGGCAAGCGATGGTCGGCACGCGCCTTCGGCAGGATCTGGTCCTTGATCTTGGCGTTATATGCGGTCAGTTGGGTTTCGATTGCGGCGAATGCTGGCTCCCAGCCTTTCAATTCACTCTTGCTGAGCAGGTCCTTCATGCCTTTGATCATGGCCGGGGCCGCGCTCAGCGCCTGCTCCACCTCGCCCTTGTAAGGGCCGAGCAGGTTCTTGTCGGCCTTCTGACGTTCCACATAGCGCTCGTAAGCCAGGTCAGTAATCGGACGGTAGCCCTTGGTAATACCGGCGTATTTTTCCATGCGCACTAGCAGGGTTTTCTGGCGCTCTTTCGGGATGCGTGGATCCAGCGTCTGGCGCATCACGCCGAACATGAGCTGGGTCAGGTCCAGAAATGGCAGCAAATGCTTGCGGTTCACTGCAGCCGAGCGCAACTGGTCTTCCGCCGCGCCGATCAAGATCTCCAGGTCCTGCTTGACCTTCGGGTCCTTCTCCGCCTTCAGGCGTTTCTGCAGTTCGGCGATGACAGCTCGCGTATCTTTGACGGTGACATCGAACAGGTCGCGCGACATGTCGGTAATCTGCTCGTCATAGCCATCGACGCCCAGGCTGCTGGCGCTTTCAGGAGAATACTTGGCTTGCAGGTTCAGCAGCAGTTTGGCGTTCTCGTTGCTCTTGGTGATCCAAGCCGGCTCGGTAGCCGCAGAGACGTGAAGGGAAAGCAGGGCCAGGGTCAGGCCACTGAGGAGTTTCGTGATCGGCATCGTTATTCCTTTATAAAGAATTGCGTGCCGTATAGTAAAACAAAAACCTCGCATCTGTACCCGGCTGTTTATTTCACGTTTACTCCCGCAGCCGGCTCAGCCACCTCTGGTAGTCCCCCGATATGCTTTTGCAGGAAGTCCAGGAGCCGCTTGTAAAAGTCCCTTTGGTTACTCACCAAGGCAATGCCGTGCCCTTCATCCTCAAAGCTGAGCCATTCGTTTTTGTTCCCGAAGCGCTTGAGCGCAAACCACATATCGTAGCTATGGCTGATTGGCACCCTGCGGTCCCTCTGCCCATGAATCAGCAATACCGGAGCCTTGATTTTTTCTGCATTCTTTACCGGGGAAACCTCGGCAAATTTCTCTCGCTGGGTGTGTACGTCGCCAATCAAATTTCTCATGGACTCACGGCCAACTTTACTTTCCGAACGATCCGAATAATCGGTCCACATATGCTCGATGTCCGACACGCCGGCGAAGCTGATGCCACAACGATATAGCTCAGGCGTTTTGGCCAGCCCCCACAAAGCTGCATAGCCGCCATAACTCGCGCCATAAATGCATATCCGCTTGGGATCTGCGATTCCTTCGCGTATCAGGAACTGCACTCCTGCGGTAACATCATCCTGCATGGCAAGGCCCCACTGGCCCATTCCCGCCTTCTCGAATTTCTTCCCGAAGCCGCTGGAACCACGAAATTGGGGCTGGAAGACGACGTAGCCTCGGCTGGCCAGCAGTTGCACATCCGCATCCCATCGCCAGTGATCCCTGGCAACGGGGCCACCGTGAATCATCACCACGGTCGGCTGTGGACCCTCCGCGTTAGCCGGGCGCGTCAGGTAAGCCGGAATGACGAGCCCATCTGCCGCTGCGTATTGGACCACTGACATCGGGCGCATCTCTTCCGATTTGATCAATGGGTTGGCGGCCGCGATTGTCCTTAAGCGCATCGTGGGAATATCGAGGAGATACCAGGAGCCCGGATCGACATCGCTGTAAGAATGGATAAGGATTCGCTTTGCCGGATCGCCGGACAGGGAGTTGATCGTTTCAGGGAAAGTCTGGTCTACGCTCGCCTGCAGGCTTGCCCACACAGGATTAAACCAGGCTACCTGTGGCTTCATTCCATGAGTGAACACCCTGTCAATCGCATCAACTCCACTGGACACGCCATCAGCTTGAATAATATCGAGCGTGGGATGGCCGACCATCATGCTGCCTAATGCCCGCGTCCCAACGTCATACTCATACAGCGCGTATGTGTCGCGGCCCATACGTGAACGCACCACTAGCTTGCCTGTTTCATCTGGCACATAAACCGGCGTCCAATAGTCTTCATGCACACCGAACTCTGCCAGCATCTCCCATTTCGCTTCGGGGCTGGCGCGATACCAATTGCTGACTTTTGTGACGTCTTTCCAGAAAGCAGAGTTCATCAATGTAACTGCACGCAATTGCCCTGACTTGTCGAAGGCCCAGCGAACCGGCTTCCCACTGGGATAACTGAACTTCCGAAGCTCGCCAGTTTGCGCATTGGCCAAGGCAATGTCACCGTCATCGCTATCCGTATAAACCAGCTTCATGACGGAGCTTTTGTTCCCCCTCTCGGCAGGTCCGATCAGTGATTCGGCAAATTTCACCACAACTTTGCCTTCCAGCGACATGCTCGCGACATCAAGCCCGAGATCTACGGCCAACAGATCATTGCCTGCCCATTCCACATTGCGCGGGGCTCGTGCATACGTTCCGCTGCCCCAGGTTGCGTTACTTCCGTCGTAGATCAACTTGCTTTTGAGGGTCTCGCTGTCAAAAAGACCCAATCCGTAGTTAGTGCCGTTAAAAACGATCGCGGCCAGGTGCTTGGTATCGGGTGAAATGACCACTTTCACCATCGAGCCAGGAGCAGTGGCATCATTAATGCTGAGCGACGAGGCAGCCAGGACAAGAGGCGCAACGAGGAATTGCGCCAGGACGGGCAAAAGGAAGTTTCGCATCACGAACTGAGAATAACTAGATGCGAAATTATATTGCAAAAATGCGAAAAGCCCGCTGGCATATGCCTAGCGGGCTTTTCTAATAAGAGCCTGACGATAACCTACTTTCACACTGGTTGCAGCACTATCATCGGCGCAAAGTCGTTTCACGGTCCTGTTCGGGATGGGAAGGGGTGGGACCGACTTGCTATGGTCATCAGGCATAACTTGTATGCACCCTGCTCGCTGAGCAAGGTGCGCAATCTGGAAGAAGTAAAGTTGGGTATCTCAAACACAGGCAAGTGCTGTATAACCGGCAAGGTTATAGGGACAAGCCGTACGGGCAATTAGTATCAGTTAGCTTAATGCATTACTGCACTTCCACACCTGACCTATCAACGTCCTGGTCTCGAACGACCCTTCAAAGAGCTCAAGGCTCTGGGAAATCTCATCTTAAGGCAAGTTTCCCGCTTAGATGCTTTCAGCGGTTATCTCTTCCGAACTTAGCTACCCGGCAATGCCACTGGCGTGACAACCGGTACACCAGAGGTTCGTCCACTCCGGTCCTCTCGTACTAGGAGCAGCCCCCTTCAAATTTCCAACGCCCACGGCAGATAGGGACCAAACTGTCTCACGACGTTTTAAACCCAGCTCACGTACCACTTTAAATGGCGAACAGCCATACCCTTGGGACCGGCTACAGCCCCAGGATGTGATGAGCCGACATCGAGGTGCCAAACTCCCCCGTCGATATGAACTCTTGGGAGGAATCAGCCTGTTATCCCCAGAGTACCTTTTATCCGTTGAGCGATGGCCCTTCCATACAGAACCACCGGATCACTATGTCCTACTTTCGTACCTGCTCGACTTGTCGGTCTCGCAGTTAAGCACGCTTATGCCATTGCACTATTAGCACGATGTCCGACCGTACCTAGCGTACCTTCGAACTCCTCCGTTACACTTTGGGAGGAGACCGCCCCAGTCAAACTGCCTACCATGCACTGTCCCCGATCCGGATTACGGACCAAGGTTAGAACCTCAAACAAACCAGGGTGGTATTTCAAGGTTGGCTCCATAGGAACTGGCGTCCCTACTTCAAAGCCTCCCACCTATCCTACACAGATTGGTTCAAAGTCCAATGCAAAGCTACAGTAAAGGTTCATGGGGTCTTTCCGTCTAGCCGCGGGTAGATTGCATCATCACAAACACTTCAACTTCGCTGAGTCTCGGGAGGAGACAGTGTGGCCATCGTTACGCCATTCGTGCAGGTCGGAACTTACCCGACAAGGAATTTCGCTACCTTAGGACCGTTATAGTTACGGCCGCCGTTTACTGGGACTTCAATCAAGAGCTTGCACCCCATCATTTAATCTTCCAGCACCGGGCAGGCGTCACACCCTATACGTCCACTTTCGTGTTTGCAGAGTGCTGTGTTTTTATTAAACAGTCGCAGCCACCAGTTTATTGCAACCTTTTCGTCCTTCCACAGTAAAGTGGTCAAACTACCGAGGCGTACCTTATCCCGAAGTTACGGTACCAATTTGCCGAGTTCCTTCTCCCGAGTTCTCTCAAGCGCCTTAGAATACTCATCTCGCCCACCTGTGTCGGTTTGCGGTACGGTCTCGTATGACTGAAGCTTAGAGGCTTTTCTTGGAACCACTTCCGATTGCTTCGTGCACTAGTGCACTCGTCCCAGTCCCTTGAATTACGCGCCCGGATTTGCCTAAGCGCCTTCTATGAACCAGAAACTGACTATTCCAACAGTCAGACAACCTTCCGCGATCCGTCCCCCCATCGCATCATACGACGGTGCAGGAATATTAACCTGCTTCCCATCAGCTACGCATCTCTGCCTCGCCTTAGGGGCCGACTCACCCTGCTCCGATGAACGTTGAACAGGAAACCTTGGGCTTACGGCGTGCGGGCTTTTCACCCGCATTATCGCTACTCATGTCAGCATTCGCACTTCTGATACCTCCAGCATCCTTCACAAGACACCTTCGCAGGCTTACAGAACGCTCTCCTACCATATCCTTGCGGATATCCGCAGCTTCGGTGACTGGCTTAGCCCCGTTACATCTTCCGCGCAGGACGACTCGATCAGTGAGCTATTACGCTTTCTTTAAATGATGGCTGCTTCTAAGCCAACATCCTGACTGTTTTAGCCTTCCCACTTCGTTTTCCACTTAGCCAATCTTTGGGACCTTAGCTGGCGGTCTGGGTTGTTTCCCTCTTGACACCGGACGTTAGCACCCGATGTCTGTCTCCCAAGCTCGCACTCAACGGTATTCGGAGTTTGCAATGGTTTGGTAAGTCGCGATGACCCCCTAGCCATAACAGTGCTCTACCCCCGTCGGTGATACTTGAGGCACTACCTAAATAGTTTTCGGAGAGAACCAGCTATTTCCAAGTTTGTTTAGCCTTTCACCCCTATCCACAGCTCATCCCCTAATTTTTCAACATTAGTGGGTTCGGTCCTCCAGTGCGTGTTACCGCACCTTCAACCTGGCCATGGATAGATCACTTGGTTTCGGGTCTACACCCAGCGACTAGCGCCCTATTCGGACTCGATTTCTCTACGGCTCCCCTAATTGGTTAACCTCGCCACTGAATGTAAGTCGCTGACCCATTATACAAAAGGTACGCAGTCACCCCTTACGAGGCTCCTACTGTTTGTATGCACACGGTTTCAGGATCTATTTCACTCCCCTCCCGGGGTTCTTTTCGCCTTTCCCTCACGGTACTGGTTCACTATCGGTCGATTACGAGTATTTAGCCTTGGAGGATGGTCCCCCCATGTTCAGACAGGATTTCTCGTGTCCCGCCCTACTTGTCGTATGCTTAGTACCACCGCTCTGATTTCGCGTACGGGGCTATCACCCGCTATGGCGCCTATTTCCAGAGGCTTCCACTATCAGAACGACTATCACATACAGGCTCTTCCCATTTCGCTCGCCACTACTTTGGGAATCTCGGTTGATTTCTTTTCCTGCAGCTACTTAGATGTTTCAGTTCGCCGCGTTCGCTTTGCATACCTATGTATTCAGTATGCAATGACCTAAAAGGCCGGGTTTCCCCATTCGGAAATCTTCGGATCAATGCTTGTTTGTCAGCTCCCCGAAGCTTATCGCAGACTACTACGTCCTTCATCGCCTGTAATCGCCAAGGCATCCACCATGTGCACTTATTCACTTGTCCCTATAACCTTGACGGCTATAAGTTCAAGCACTTACTACTGTGTTTGATGAGTTTTACTACTACCCTAAGTGATATCTTTCGATATCGCTTAATAAAACTTTTACTTCTTCCAGATTGTTAAAGAACGATGAACATAAGAGTTCAAACCTAAGCGTCTGCGCTTACATTTGAAATCTTGGTGGAGGATGACGGGATCGAACCGACGACCCCCTGCTTGCAAAGCAGGTGCTCTCCCAGCTGAGCTAATCCCCCGTGTGTACTGCCAAGGGACTGGTAGGGCTGGTTGGGCTCGAACCAACGACCCCCGCGTTATCAACACGGTGCTCTAACCAGCTGAGCTACAGCCCCATTTGCTGTTCTTCGTATTACAACAGTCGATAAGTGTGAACGTTTGAGTCTGATGCCGACTCTAGAAAGGAGGTGATCCAGCCGCACCTTCCGATACGGCTACCTTGTTACGACTTCACCCCAGTCACGAATCCTACCGTGGTAAGCGCCCTCCTTGCGGTTAAGCTACCTACTTCTGGTAAAACCCGCTCCCATGGTGTGACGGGCGGTGTGTACAAGACCCGGGAACGTATTCACCGCGACATGCTGATCCGCGATTACTAGCGATTCCAACTTCATGTAGTCGAGTTGCAGACTACAATCCGGACTACGATACACTTTCTGGGATTAGCTCCCCCTCGCGGGTTGGCGGCCCTCTGTATGTACCATTGTATGACGTGTGAAGCCCTACCCATAAGGGCCATGAGGACTTGACGTCATCCCCACCTTCCTCCGGTTTGTCACCGGCAGTCTCATTAGAGTGCTCTTGCGTAGCAACTAATGACAAGGGTTGCGCTCGTTGCGGGACTTAACCCAACATCTCACGACACGAGCTGACGACAGCCATGCAGCACCTGTGTGATGGTTCTCTTTCGAGCACTCCCAAATCTCTCCGGGATTCCATCCATGTCAAGGGTAGGTAAGGTTTTTCGCGTTGCATCGAATTAATCCACATCATCCACCGCTTGTGCGGGTCCCCGTCAATTCCTTTGAGTTTTAATCTTGCGACCGTACTCCCCAGGCGGTCTACTTCACGCGTTAGCTGCGTTACTAAGTCAATTAAGACCCAACAACTAGTAGACATCGTTTAGGGCGTGGACTACCAGGGTATCTAATCCTGTTTGCTCCCCACGCTTTCGTGCATGAGCGTCAGTTTTGACCCAGGGGGCTGCCTTCGCCATCGGTGTTCCTCCACATCTCTACGCATTTCACTGCTACACGTGGAATTCTACCCCCCTCTGCCAAACTCTAGCCTCGCAGTCTCCATCGCCATTCCCAGGTTAAGCCCGGGGATTTCACGACAGACTTACGAAACCGCCTGCGCACGCTTTACGCCCAGTAATTCCGATTAACGCTTGCACCCTACGTATTACCGCGGCTGCTGGCACGTAGTTAGCCGGTGCTTATTCTTCAGGTACCGTCAGCAGCTGTAGATATTAGCTACAGCCTTTTCTTCCCTGACAAAAGAGCTTTACAACCCGAAGGCCTTCTTCACTCACGCGGCATTGCTGGATCAGGGTTGCCCCCATTGTCCAAAATTCCCCACTGCTGCCTCCCGTAGGAGTCTGGACCGTGTCTCAGTTCCAGTGTGGCTGGTCGTCCTCTCAGACCAGCTACTGATCGTTGCCTTGGTGGGCCTTTACCCCACCAACTAGCTAATCAGATATCGGCCGCTCCAGGAGCACAAGGTCTTGCGATCCCCTGCTTTCATCCTTAGATCGTATGCGGTATTAGCGTAACTTTCGCTACGTTATCCCCCACTCTTGGGTACGTTCCGATATATTACTCACCCGTTCGCCACTCGCCGCCAGACCGAAGTCCGCGCTGCCGTTCGACTTGCATGTGTAAAGCATGCCGCCAGCGTTCAATCTGAGCCAGGATCAAACTCTTCAGTTTAATCTCTGTTGTTGCCGCATTTCTGCGGCAGGTCACTCACTCAAAATACTGACGAATCTCTTGCGAGATTACGTTTAATATATTTGTGCGAGCGTATAACTATATTTTGAGCATCGAACCCGAAGGTTCGTGGCAATATCGTCAAACGCCCACACTTATCGACTGTTGATTTTTAAAGATCGCTGCTTTCTTTATTCGACGAAGCGTTGTGTTCGTCAGCAGCAGAGAAGCGAGATTATGCGGTACAGCGTGCAACTCGTCAACCCCATCTTTTTCTCGTTTCGCTTCGCTGATTTGTCAGCGTTGCGTTGCGAGGGACAGAACTATAGCAAGCCAGATTCACTCTGACAAGGGCCACACGTGAAAAAGTCTGGAATGCCGTCTAAGCAAGTTCAAGCGCGCCCGCCAACAGTCTTGGTCGTCGACGATTCGCCGACCTTGCTGCTGGCCCTGCTCGATCATCTGAGCCACCACGGCTTCCTGGTTGTACTGGCACATGATGCGCGGGAGGGCATGATGCGCGCGGCGCTGGCCGAACCGGACCTGGTCCTGCTCGATATTGTTATGCCAGGCCTGGACGGCTTCGAGGCTTGCCGGCGCCTGAAGGCCGATGCCGACACGCGCGACGTGCCGGTTATCTTCATGACTGGCCTGAGCGATGCCAAGCAAATTGTCAGCGGCTTTGCCGTAGGCGGTGTTGATTACATCACCAAGCCATTCCAGGTCGAGGAAGTCCTGGCCCGCATTAATACCCACATCGCCCTGCGCCGCGCTAACAATGAACTGAAACGGGCTTACCAGTCGCTCGCCCGTGCCCAGGAAGACCTGGTGCACCATGAAAAGCTGGCGGCACTCGGCTCGCTGGTGGCCGGCATTGCCCATGAACTGAATACGCCGATCGGCAATAGCCTGATGGTAGCCAGCACCTTCGAAGCCCAAACAGGCGCTTTACGGGAACACTTCGCCAACGGTGAGAACATGCGCCGCTCGGAGCTGGCCGGCTACCTCGATAACGCCTGTACTACGACCGAGATCCTGATGCGCAACCTGCAGCGTGCGGCCGACCTGGTCACCAACTTCAAACAAGTGGCGGTGGACCAGACCAGCACCCAGCGCCGCACTTTCCTGCTGTCGGAAGTCGTATCGGGCAATGTATTGACCCTCCTGCCCTCGATCAGGCGTACGCCGTTCGAAGTGGTGCAGTCCGTGCCCGATGAACTGATGATGGACAGCTACCCCGGCCCGCTCGGCCAGGTTATCGCCAACCTGGTCAACAACGCCATCATGCACGCCTTCGACGGCCGCAGCGAAGGCAAGGTGGAGCTGGTGGCGGAATATGAGAAGCCCGATTGGATTGCACTGCATGTGCGAGATAACGGCAATGGCATCAGCGCCGGCAACCAGGAGCGCATCTTCGATCCCTTCTTTACCACGAAGATGGGGGTGGGAGGCTCAGGCCTCGGCTTGCATATCGTGCATAGCATCGTGTCCGATATCCTGGGCGGCCGGATCACTGTGCGCAGCAAAGAAGGTGGCGGAACCTGCTTTACCCTGTCCCTGCCGCTGGAGGCGCCACGTCACTGAGGCGATGTCCCGCGCAGTCACGCAGGCGCTGGCGGCTGTCCTTGTACCATTCGACGAACTCGCCCCCTTCCATCGGGACCGCAACCAGTGGCCCCTGGCCCGTGCTGCAGCCCAGTTCCCGCATCAGCGCCCAGTCGTCAACGTTCTCTATGCCGTCGGCGCAAGCCGGCACACCGAGCTTGCCGGCCATGGCAAGCAGGCCGTCGAGTAGCGGCCTGCGATGGCTGCGCTGCGCCGCCTCGTGTACAAACATGGGGTCGATCGAAATTTCCGACAGCGGGAAACAGGCAAAATCCCGCATCTTTGCTTCGTAACGCCCGCAGTGGACCGCGCCGATGCCGTAGCCACGCAAGCTAAGACGGCCAATATTGTGCAGTAGCTCAGGTTCGCAGGCGGCAACCACTGCCTCGCTGACTTCCCAGCACACGCTGCCGGGCTTGACATCCTGCGCCTGGATGCCAGCCACCAGCCGGCCCAGCTCCCCCAGGTCTTCCAGCAGTTCGACCGGCAGCGGGAGCGATAACTTGATTGCAGACAGCCCCATTTCCTGCCAACTGTGCAAGTCCGCCGCAGCTTGCGTTGCCAGCGCCAGCAGGAGCGCACCGATGGTTTCGCTGTCGCCGGCCAGTGACGGCAAAAGGCTGTCGACGTCTATCGGGTCGCGGCCCGGACGGCGCCAACTGCCCTGCACCGCGATGCCCACCATCCGGCCACTATCAAGAGCGACGCGCGGCGCATATAAAGGAATAAACTCGCCGTCCGCCAGGCCAGCTTCGATTTCAGTGATAGTGGGGGCTTCGGGTGCGACCTCTTGTTCCAGTTCGGCCAGCGCCAGCATCGATGCATCGTGCAGCAATCCTTGCAGCGCTTCCAGCCGCACCGGCTTGGGCATGGTCGACAGCAGGCGCATGGCACTACCAGGCGGCAAGCTGCCGGCCGCTTCCTGCAAGCGCGGTTGGTTGGCCGATGCGGCAATCAGATTGGCGGCCCAGCGCCGCTTCGCCAACTGCTGGATCAGCTCCATTCCGTCCATGCCGGGCATATCGAGATCGGTCAGCACCAGATCCACCGGAGCGGCACGCAGCTCCAGCGTGCGCAGCGCGTTGATGCCGTCGTTCGCAATCAGTACGGTGCCGAAGCCGATCTGGCGCAGCAGTCCGGCAACGTGCTCTCGTTGCACCGTGCTATCTTCGACGATCAAGGCCGTGCTTTCGCTAAAGTCCTTCATTCGCCCTCCGTTCCATACCGCCATATTGCAGGATTTCGCGGCTGATTGCATCCAGGGCCACACTGCGCTCCGCGGCGCCGCGCTTGACCGCTTCGCGCGGCATGCCGTACACCACGCAACTCTGCTCATCTTGCGCCAGCGTGCGGGCGCCGGCCTGGCGCATTTCCAGCAGGCCGACCGCGCCATCGTCGCCCATCCCGGTCATGATAATGCCGAGTGCACTGGCACCGGCACATTTTGCGACAGAACGGAACAGGACGTCGACCGATGGCCTGTGCCGGTTGACCAGGGGGCCTTCAACCACTTCGACAAAATATTGGGAAGGTCCGCGCCGCAACAGCATGTGGCGGCCACCGGGCGCAATCAGGGCCTGGCCAGGGCGCACCGGGTCGTTATTGCGCGCCTCCCTGACGGTGATCTGGCACAAGCCATTCAGGCGTTCGGCGAAAGCCGCGGTGAACTGTTCCGGCATGTGCTGCACGATGACGATGCCCGGTGCGGCGGGTGTCAACTCGGTCAGTACGCGTTCCAGTGCTTGCGTGCCCCCGGTCGACGTGCCCAACGCCACCACGCGCCCATTCCCGCGCGCCGGCGGTGCGCCCTCTCCCATCGGGGGCAGTATGGCGTCCGCGCTCAGCTTGGCCGATGGCGCCACGGGGGGCGCTGGCGGGCGGCTGCCGCTCGGTGGCTGCAGCCTGGCCTGGGCCGCGCTGCGCACGGCGGCCACCAGCTCGTCGCAGCCATCGCGCAGGGACTGGCGCAGGTCCAGCTTGGGCTTGCCGACGACGGCGACGGCGCCGGCGGCCAGGGCCTCCATCGAAGTGCGGGTGCTCTTTTCGGTCAGTGAGGAACAGATCACGACGGGAGTTGGCCTTTCGGCCATGATCTTGCGCAGGAAGGTGATGCCGTCCATGCGCGGCATTTCGACGTCGAGCACCACCACGTCCGGCCACTGCAGGCGCATGCGCTCTCCGGCCAGGATCGGGTCGGCCACGGCATAAGTGACCTGCATGTCCGGTTCGCGCCCGAGCAGGCCGCTCAGCACTTGCCGCACCACGGCAGAATCGTCCACCACCATGACTTTGATCTGCTTCATACTCCTCCATTTTCCGTCAGTTCCCCCTGCCGCACCCAGACGTCGCCGCTCGCCACGTCGAACAGGATATGCCGGTGACCGGTGCCGAACAGGCTTTCCGATACCACGGGTATGCCGTATTCCGCCAACAGCTTTTCCGCCGCTACGCCATTGCGATGGCCGATCCCGGGTTGCCGCCCCGCTTCGATCGAGGGAAACATGGTACCGCCGCCAAACACCTTCGCTTCGCATTCGCGCACAGGCACCCCGCACGCACGCAGCTGCGTCACCATCAATTCCAGCGCGTCCTTGCCGTAGCGGCCACTCAGTTCCGTGGCCGGCTCGGGGTCCGGGCCGGATTCGCGCTCCGACAGCAGGAAGTGCGACATGGCCCCGATGCGCAGCCGGCGATGCCACAGCGTGATCGAGACACAGGACCCCAGCACCGTGCGGATGCGATAGCGCGCGTCGCCGACAAAGTACTCACCGGGCAGCAGGTAGACTTCGAAAGCGGCGCCGGTTTCCATGTCACTCCTTGCGATAGATTGCCGGCGCGACGTTGCGCACCGGCAGTCCCATGTCGTGCAGGCTTTCCGAATGCCCGATATACAGCTGGCCTCCCGGCCGCAGGTAGTCAAGCACCCGCTGCGCCACCCGGCGCTTGGTTTCGGCGTCGAAGTAGATCAGCACATTGCGCAGGAAAATCACATCAAACTTGCCCAGCGACGGCAGGCGCGCGGCATTGAGGTTGATCTGGGCGAACTCCACGCACTCACGCAGCACGCGCGACACCAGCAATGTGCCGTCTTCGACCTCGATGCCCTTCAGGCAGAAACGGCGCAGGTATTCCGGCGGCACATGGGCGGCGCGCGTCATCGGATAATGGCCCTGGCGTGCCGTCTCAAGCACGCGCGCGCTGATGTCGGAGGCCAGCACTTCCCAGCCTTGCGCCGGCAACAGGTCGGCCAGCACCATGGCGATCGAATAAGGCTCCTCCCCAGTGGAGCAGGCCGCACTCCAGACGCGGAATGGCGCGCTGTCCTGCTTGCGCTCCCTCAGCACGGAGCGTAAATGCTCGAAATGGCGCATTTCGCGGAAAAAGTAGGTTTCGTTGGTGGTCAGCAGGTCGATTGCGATCTGGGTTTCCTCGGGCGCGGCCCCGCCACTGATCAACTGGAAATATGAACCGTAGTTGTTGAACTGCAGGTGGTGCAGCCGCTTCGCGAGCCGCCCGGACACCAGCGGCTTTTTGGCGTCCGATAGCGAGATCCCGGCCGCTTCGTGGATGAAACGCTGGAATTGCACGAACTCGCGGTCCGTCAGGGGAACGACCGGCTGCATCAATTCACATCTCCCGCCATGGCAGCAATTTCGGGCACGTTCAGCACTGACTCCAGGTTGACCAGGATCACGAATTTTCCGTTGACCTTGCCGATTCCTGTGACGAAATCATTGCGCAGCCCTGCTCCAAAACTGGGCGGCGGTTCGATTTGTCCGGCATCGATGTCGAGCACCGCATTCACCGCGTCGACCAGCAGGCCAAGCACCTGCTGCTCCGGCGCCGCGCCATTTTCGACTATGACGATGCAGCTGCGCCGCCCGATGGCGCCACCGGCGCGCCCGAAACGCGCCGCCAGGTCCAGCACCGGCACCACGGCACCGCGCAGGTTGATCACGCCGCGCACACATGGCGGCATCATCGGCACATCGGTCACGCCACCGTACTCGATGATCTCGCGCACGGCAAGTATGCCCAGCCCGAACGTTTCCTGGCCCAGGCGAAAACTCAGGTACTGGTGTTCCGCTTCCATGCCTGGGCCTCAAAATCGTGTGAAGTTGCTTTCATCCAGCGGCGGCACCCGCGCCAGGCGGCGCTGCGCGGCACGCTGGCTGGGGGGCGGCTTCGCCTCATCGTTGCGGCGCGGCGCTTCGTCCTGTGTGACACGGAAGAAGCGTATCAGCTGCTGCAATTCCTCCGCCTGGCTGCTCATTTCTTCGGCAGTGGACGCCAATTCCTCCGCACCGGCCGCATTCTGCTGCGTGCTCTGGCTCAACTGCCCCATGGCCATATTAATCTGGCTTACCCCGGAGGCCTGTTCTGTCGAGGCGGCGGCAATTTCCTGAACCAGGCGTGAGGTCTCCTCGATCGCCGGCACCATGGCTTCGAGCAAACTACCCGCCCGTTCCGCCACCTGCACACTGCCGCAGGCCAGCTCGCCGATTTCCTGTGCCGCCACCTGGCTGCGCTCGGCCAGCTTGCGCACTTCCGCCGCCACAACGGCAAAACCTCGTCCGTGCTCGCCGGCGCGCGCCGCTTCGATGGCGGCATTCAGCGCCAGCAGGTTGGTCTGGTAGGCGATATCGTCGATGATCACGATGCGCTTCGCTATATCGCGCATGGCACTGACCGTACTGCGCACCGCGTCGCCGCTTTCCCCCGCCTCTCCAGCCGCCTTGGAAGCGGTGGTGTCGGTAAACGCGCGCATTGTCCGTGTTCTGGCCGATCGAGGCGCTCATCTCTTCCACCGAGGCGCTGGTTTCCTCGACGCTGGCCGCTTGCTGGCTGGCCGCCTGCGACAGCGATTGCGCCGTGGCGCTGACCTGCTCCGAGGCCGCCGCCAGCGCCAGCGCACCGTTGCTCACCTCCGATGGCGACGCCTGACAACTTGTCCACCATCTGCTTCATTGACGCCAGCAGGCTGCGTTCATCCCCTTTTCTCAGCTGGATTTGCACCGCCAGGTTACCGTGCGCGACCTCCTGCACGATATGGGCGGCGTAATCCGGCTCGCCACCGAGCTGTCGCAACAGCCCACGTATCATCCACATCGACAGCAAGATGCCAGCCAGCAGGCCGCTGCCCAGCAGCGTGGCATTGGTGCGCATGGTGGCCGCGGTTTGCGCCATGGCCGCCTCGTATTCCTCGCGCGCCACCCGCTCCTGCAATTTCAACCACCTTTCCCATGGCCGCCAGCACAGACCGGAACTGGACGTCGGCGGCCCGCGCATCTTCCAGGGCTTCTCTATGCTTGCCGGCGCGCGCCTTCTGGATAATGGCGCCGCGCACATCCTGCCAGCCGTTCCACGCCACCGTGTACTGCGCGGCCAACTGCTGTTCTTCCTGCGTCAGGGAAGTGCCCATATACGCGTTCCAGTTCTTGCGGATCAACTCCTGGTGCGAGGCATCGCCTTGCTGGGCCGCTTCCACCTCGGCCAGGCTGCTGGCAGCGGCAGTCATCACCATGCGGTGCCGGGTGCGCAGCATGTATTCATTCACCTTGCCCAGATAAATCAGCGCCACTGTCCGGTCTTCGTAAGTCGCTTTCAGGCGCGCGTTGCTGAATTCCATGCCACGCATGCCGGCATAGCCTATGCCGGCCATCATCGCCACCAGCACCCCGACCAGCAGGCCAAGGCGCATCCCAACCGTCAGTTTTCGCTGCATCGTCTCGCTCCTATGCTGCCAGGTTTCCGGCTTGTCTAGCCTGTAGTAGCTTGAGCAGGGCCGGTATGTCCAGAATCAATGCCACCTCGCCGCTTGCCGAGCACGGTCGACCCGCTCAGGCAGGAGATTGCCGCTGAATACAGGGCTGAGCGGCTTGATCACCGCCTGGCATTGTCCCTGCAGGCCATCAACCACCAGGCCTGCGCGCTGGCCCGGCATGCCGCACCACCAGCACGCTTTCGCGGCGCGGCGTTGCGCCGTGCAGGCGGAATAGTTCGCGCAGCGCCGCCGTTGGCAGCACTTCGCCGCGCAAGTCGACCAAAGCCGCGCTCGCCCTCACGTTCATATTCCACGCATTCTTCTATCGCGCCGAGCGGAATGGCGAAGCGTGAACTGCCGACAGTGACCAGCATGCAGTCCATGATGGCCAGCGTCAGCGGCAGGCGCACCCGCACCGTCGTGCCGCGCCCTGCTTCGCTGTCGATGGTGATGCTGCCGCGTAGCGCCTCGATATTGCGCTTGACCACGTCCATGCCGACCCCGCGCCCCGACAGGCTGGTCACCGCGCTGGCGGTGGGAAAACCCGGGCTCGAATATCAGCGCGAACACTTCGCTGTCCGCTCGGCCTGTGCTCCGGCTCGAGCAAGCCGCGTTCAATGGCACTGGCAACGATGCGTTCGCGCTGCAGGCCGCCGCCGTCGTCCCCTACCTCGATCACGATGCTGCCCGAGTCATGGAAGGCGTTCAGGGATACGGTTCCCTGCAGAGGCTTGCCGCGCTGGCGCCGCACTTCGGGTGCTTCAATGCCATGGTCGATGGCGTTGCGCACCAGGTGGGTCAAGGGGTCGCCGATGCGTTCCACCAGCGTCTTGTCCAGTTCCACCTCTTCACCACTCAGGACGAGACGGATATCCTTGCCGATTTCGCGCGCCACATCGTGCACCACCCGCTGGAAGCGGTTGAAGGTGGCCCCGATCTTCACCATGCGCAGTTGCAGGGCGCTGTCGCGCACCTGTTCTACCAGCTCCGCCAGCGCCAAGGTGCTGTCCTGCAGGTCGGCATCCTTGAAGCGGCCGCCGATCATCTGGGTGCGCGCGCTGGCGATGATCAATTCCCCCACCAGCGTAATCAATTGGCCAAGGCGCTCGGCATCGACGCGGATGGTGCGGCTTTCGTGCTGGCGGGAGTTGGCCGCCGCTCCGCCGGCAGGCTCCAGGGGCGAGGGATGCGGCAGCGGGCGGCGGCGCTGCCGGCACCACTGTTCCAAGCGCGCTGGCCTGCAGCACTTCCGCGATTGCCGCGCCGTGCAATGGCACCGTTTCTGCCAGGCGCTGGAAGTCTTCATTGCCGCTGCCCGGCGGCAGCAGGCGAATGGTGCATTCGTCGTGCAGGAACTCGAATACTTTGCTGATGTCTTCGGCGTTGGCCGCGGTGTCCAGGACGACTTCGAAACCGAGATAGCAGCTTTGCGGGTCCATCTGCTCCGGCGGCGGCAGTCCGGCGTCCACCGTGGCCAGCGCCACGATGCGGCCAAGGCGGCCAAGATAGGCGATAAACGAGGCCGGATCCATCCCCTGCCGGAAGACGTCGCGTCCAAAATCCAGCGATACCAGCCAGCAGCCGCTTGGGCCGGCGTCGGTGCCGATGCTAAATGCCGGGAGCGCGGCCGGCATCAGCACCAGCCCTGGCGCGGGGACGAGATAGGCATGCAGCGCATCCAGTTGCGGGCGGCAGCGTTCACCAAGATCGCCGTGGCCGCCTCGCTCGACATCGCGCACCATCGCACCGATCTGGTCGGCGCAGTCCAGCAGCAGCGCCACCAGTTCGTCGTCGAGCGGCCCGCGTACCGTTGCGCACCTCTTCCAGCACGCTTTCCACCGCATGGGTGAACAGCACAATGTAGTCCAGCCCAAATAGGCCGGCCGTGCCCTTGATGGTGTGGGCGGAGCGAAAGATGGCGTTGACGGCTTCCTCGTGCGCAGAATGCTCGCCAAGCTTCAACAGGCCAGCCTCCATTTCGGCC
Source organism: Massilia eburnea (assembly GCF_050709955.1). GTDB lineage: Bacteria > Pseudomonadota > Gammaproteobacteria > Burkholderiales > Burkholderiaceae_D > Rugamonas > Rugamonas eburnea_A. The sequence continues at coordinate 1,807 of NZ_JBNZFX010000027.1, read as the reverse complement.
AGCAATTCCCCCGCCTCGGTGACAAACGCCTGCAAGCCTTCGTCCAGGTCCATGGGGAATGCCTTCCTATTGGATGCGCAGCAGCTCGAACAGCGAGGCGACAGCCGGGCTGGGGGCGACCAGCTGCAACTCCTTTTGGCCGGCTTGCGCGGCGCGGCGCGCCATCAGCAGGAGCTGCGCGCCGGCCGTGTCGATCTCGGTGACGCCCGCCAGGTCCACTTCCAGCGCCTGCGACTGGGCAAGGCGTGCCAGGAGCACGTCTTTCAATTCCTGCACGCGCCGGATCGTGAGGTCGCCTTCAATGAAGAGCAGCGCCGGCGGCTGGATGCGCTGTGGGCTCATGCGCCAATCGTATGCCCATGCCCGGTGACTGGCAAGCCCGCTGTGGAGTTGCAATACGTCACTATTCTCGTAATTGCTTAGACCGGCGCGACGGATCGGCGGCAATCGGCGGCTGCGGTAAATGGCAGTAATGGCAGGTGCTTTTCCGCGTACAGCGGCAACTGGTCGGCATAATGCGCCGAGCGCGGATCGGTGGACTGGCCATACACCAGCAGGCCGCGCGCCAGCGGCCCGTTTTCGTCGAAGCTGACCAGGTGGATATAGCTGGTGCCCCCAGGTAACGCGTTCGTAGCCCGATGCTCCCAGCACGCCGGCCATATGGATCGAGTTGTAGCTGCCATCGATATCGCCAATCGCACCGTGAATAGGGAAGCGCTGGCCATTGCGCGGTTCGACCTGGAACTCGGCCAGGCGACCGTCAAAGGGCACGCCAAGCTGCTGCAGGCGCAACGCCGCATCCTTCAGCGCCGCCAGCATGGCCGGAATTGCTGCCGGCGCCAGGCCGCGCGGCGAGTGCAGCGGATCGGCCACATCGAATGCCAGCGACCAGATTCCCGGCAGCTTGGCCGCGCTGTTCCAGAACTCACGGAACAGCACCGCGCCGCGGCTATCCAGCTCCGCCTTGCGGTCCCACTGCGCCAGGCGGTGCATGCCTCTGCCAAGCTCAGCAGCAATGCATCAGCACCGGCCATGCAGGCCGGGAGCAGTTCCGGCAGCACCAGTTCCGCCGCCAGCACGCGGTTGCTGAACATCAGCGCCTGCAGGTCCTGGGGCCCAACCTGGCCGCGCTGCGCCAGCAGTTCTTCGATCCCGATAAAGCCGCTGCGTGTACGCAGGTGCTGCGCCACGCCCACCGGGCCGTACAAGGGCGAATATCCAAGCGGCGTCGGCCCGACCAGCGGTTGCCGCGCATTGGTGATCCAATAGCCGTCATTGGAATTTGCCACGTAATCCGAGCGCAGCATGGACGGTGCGTTGGCACCGCCGAAAATGCCATCCGGCGTGCCGTCGTCGTCACGCCCCCAGGCGCAGGAGGAGCGCGAGCCATCGAACATCAGCAATGCCGCCAGCAACAGGCAATCGCCGCCGAATTTGTCGGCTCCCTGGTGCGGCACGACGCTGGCATCGACGTACAATGCGCCGCCGTTGCGATCCGCCGCCACCGTATTTACCCAGGGCAGGCCAACCAGGCGCTCGAGCTGCTGCTTCAACTCTTGCACGCTGCCGGGCGCGCCCCATCGCAAGCCACTGCTCCATCGAGCGCGTATTGTTGCGATTCGGGTCGCCCAGCACCAGCAGGCCGCCCTGCCCCTGTGGGCTGCCTGGTATCGCCATCACCGCACCCAGCTTGCTGAAGTAGAAGGCTTTGCTCTTTTTCAGCAAGCTGCCGTCCGGCTGCAGCACTTCGATCGCCGCAGTACGGGTTTCCAGCCATATCGGGCGCGCCGTCGACCAGGTAGCGCAT
>NZ_JBNZFX010000026.1:0-13121 GCF_050709955.1 Massilia eburnea | reverse complement strand
GCCACGGGAAGACCAGGAACATCGGCAGCGTCGGCACCACGTACCAGAAGGTATACCAGGCGTGGTTGGCGATCTTTTCATGCGGCTGCTTTTCAACGTAGAGCCAGATCAGCGCCAGCACCGTCACCAGCGGGAGCGCCGCGATCAGGCCACCCAGGCGATCGCTGCGCTTGGCGAATTCGGATACTGCGACCACCACACCGGCCGTAACCAGGTACTTGAAGATCAGCCAGGCCATTGCCCTCTCCTACTGTGCAAAAGCAAAACGAACCAGCGCCAGCGACAGCGCGAATACATAACCATACGCGAAACGGTCGATACGCAACACGGCGTCGCCGCGGCGGGCGCGCCAGGCACCTATCAGGCACATCATGGCCGCCCGCTGCCAGCGGAGTAACCAGCAGGGTTAAGTTTGCGCAGCACTTCGTTGCGCACCAGGTGGTCGGGCAGCAGCCAGAGCGTGATGCCGCCCGCAATGGCGCCGAAGATGGCGTAGCCAAGGCCCGCCAGCCAGGGATTGAGCGGACGACGGCGCTCTCCGAAGGAATGAAAGCCCAGTTCGACCAATGCTTCCACCGCCAGCTGAATCAGGAACTCGCCAATTAACTCGAACAGGAATTCAATCATGGTGTGAACAAGGCATGCTGGCTGGCGGTATGGAAATCGCGCCAGACACGGTTGATCTCAGAATCTTCTTGCGCAGCGCGCAGACCGCAGTACGGATAGATGTCGCCCACTGCCCGACGCGCCCGCCAGCACCAGCGCCATCGAAGCTTCGCGCAATTGCGCGTCAAGCGCCTCCTCGACGCGGCCATCCTCCCCTTCCGGCCTGGGCCCAGGCCTGGGTCAAGCAACGCGACCATGCGCTCACGCGCGCCCTGCAGCGCCAGCGCCGCTCTTGCCAGCGCATCCTGGGCGCTGGCAGGCGGCTGGCGGCGCACCGCGACGATGTCCTGCGCCAAGGCCAGGAAATGCCGCGCCATGCCGGACAAGTTGGCTGCCAGCGTCACCCACGCCAACAGCATGAAGGGGAAGCGGTACAGCGTACCCCGCGCCGTCGCATGCGCGGGATCAACCGTGAATCCATGGCTGGCCGGCACCCACGCGCCATCGATACGGTAACTGTGCGAGGCAGAACCTTTCATGCCAAAACTGCGCCAGGTCGGCTCAATCACCACCTGCGCGGGCCGGCACCACGAAAGCCTGGATCTGCGGTCCACCATCCGGTCCGGTTCAGCGGAAGGCCGTTCTCCGCGCAGCACCGCATTGAGCGTGAAATGCGTTGCCATCGGCGCACCGCTTGCGATGTCCCAGCGGCCCGTAATGCGATAGCCATCGCCTTCCGTGTCAGCGAAACCGGTCGGGGCCCCGCTGCCCGCCAGGCAGACGTTGGGCGTGGCGATGATTTCTCGCGCCGATTCAGGCGGCAGGAAGCCTGCGAACCAGCCCGCTCCCGCACATAGCGTGACCACCCACCCCATGCTGCCATCCGCCTCCGCGATAGCCTCTTCCAGCCGGACCACTTGCGGCAAAGGCATTTCCGCCCCGCCCGCAGCGCGCGGCGCCAGCATTTTCAGCCAGCCCTGTTGATGGATCAGGGCCTGCTGGTCCGCCAGCAGGAAGCCCGCGGCTTCGGCCCCTGAGGCGCCGGCGCGGATACGTTCGATGTCAACTTTCATATGCAATCTATGACAGAATTGCGAGCATTCTAACCTTGGAGGCCTCAATGCTGCGAACCGCCCTGCTTTGCCTGGTAATAGCCCTGCCGATCGCTGCGCGCGCCGCGCCACTCAACTCCCAGCTCACTCAACGCGCGGTACTGAACCTGAATGTGGTGAAACAGATCGCCGCAGCCGCCGAGGCGGAAGCGCGCAAAAAACAACTGGAACGTGTCGATTGCCGTCGTCGATGAAGCGGGTCAGCTTATACACTTCGTCCGCATGGACGACACGGCCAACTCCACGGTCATCGTAGCGCAAGGCAAAGCCCGACATGCGGTCAACTACCGCCGCGATACCAAGTTTCACCAGGACCTGCTGGAAAAAGGCAATGCCGTCGTACTCGGCTTGCCGGACTCGTTGCCGGTGGAAGGGGGCGTGCGCCTGGTGGCCGCCGGCAAAGTGATCGGCGCCATCGGAGTGGCGGGCGTCCAGGCATCGCAAGACGCCCAGATCGCCCGCGCCGGTGCAGCGCTGCTGCAGGATTAAGTCGCCGACAGCGCCAGCACGACCAGCGTGTACATGGTCAGCACGATGAAGGTCATGAACAGCAAGAAGCAGGTGCGCCACAGCGCGCCGAAGCGTGACAGGCTGTAGGCGCCGCGCAGTTGCAGGAACATGTGCACCGGCGGGATGAAGACGAACAGGACTGCGCGCCCAAGCCGCCGAAATCAAAGTAGCTCAGTGTCGCGACGATGGTAAACAGCAGCGACATGAACGACAGTGAATACAGCGAGAACACGGCGTGGTCGTACATCGTGATGCCGCGGCGCCAGAAGAACATCAGCCACAGGAAGGGCAAGGAAATCGGCACCAGCAGGAAGGAGTATTTGTAGGCTGCGTTCTTCAGCTTGTACTTGGCCAGTTCCGGTTGTCGACAGCGTGCTTGATGCCCTTGCCAATCCAGCCTGCGTCGGAATGCTTGGCGCTCTTGCCGCCAGCCGCGTCTTCCTCCGTTACCTCTTCGGCGACATCGTTGAGGATTTCCTCAATGATGCCAGGCTCCTTCGTGTTCGCGCTTCCTTGGCGCTACCCTCGCCTGCCTCCCTGGCTTCATCTTTGCCTGCATCTTTGCCTGTATCGTTGCCAGCATCTTTGCCGGCATCCTTGCCGGCCGGCTGATCGTTTCAGTGAACTTGGAAGTGCCGGTCATCGCAATCTTGCCGGCAGCCAGGGCGCTGCTCAACCCGTCGAACGCTTCTTTTGCCTCATCCAGCCTGTGCTGGGCTTTACGAACTTCGGCCGAACCCGGGTTCCGCCGCCTTGAGGTCCGCCTCCGCCTCGGCAATCTTTATTTTCTGCTCGGCGATCTTGCCGTTCATCGTCCTCTCGAAGGCAGCCTTGCCATTCTTGCCGTCGTTGACCTTGCCGGTGCTCGGGCCCGAACTGGTGCCCATCGTCAGCGAGAAGACAAAGAACATGAAGAACATCATGAACAGGAACAGTGCCAGCGGCGAGACAAAGCGTGTGCGCTGGCCGTCGATGTAGCGCGCGTCAGCTGGCCCGGACGGGCAACCAGCAGCGGCAAGGTGCGCCACCCCTTGGTATCGAAGTGCAGCAGCCCGTGGATCAACTCCTCGCCCCAGATGCAGCACCGACTTGTGCAGGTGACCCTTCTGGCCGCAGTTGCTGCAGTAATTGGCGGTGACTGGCGTGCCGCAGTTGGCGCATGGTGCGCTGTGCGCGTGTTCGCCGGACCTGCCTGCATCGCCTTCGACCTCTTTGGCTACCAGGCTGGCCGTCACCAGGTCGCCTGCCACTTCAATCTCCATCCCCATCGCCGCTGCTCCGCCAAATGCAAAGTTTGCATGTTAGCAAATTATTGATCTTTATTGCTAAGGTAGCCGGCGATTGTCCCGATCACGACTCCAATACCACTCCATGACAACATTTCCAGATTACTTGGCGGGCCTTTTCCGAACAGGGCCAGCAAGTCAAGCACCAGCATAAAAGGGCCGGAGACCAGCCCAAGCAGCGCCGATACGAGGCCCCATCCGGGATCCGCTTGGCCCCAGGCGAGGGTGGCACCCTTTGCGGCAGCGCCCCATTACACCGCCAAGCATAGCCCCGAGAACTCCAGCGACCAAGGGCGGTGTCTGGCGCTCCGCCATCAGATGTCCCGCTTCGCTTTAACGACGACGGTCCCCGGCCAGGAAATCATGCAGGGCGCGGGCGGCGCTTATTGCACAGCATGGCCACCGCACCTGCCAACATCCACACCTGCATCAGTGTCTGTGCCAACGAAGCCCAGCCTGGAGAAAGAGCGGCTATGGCCGCGGCCCGCTGCATGAAGCCAAACGAGAAGTATGTCGCCTGATCCAGGTTCATCGCGGCATAGGCACTTCCGATATTCGTTGCGAGCGACAGCGCCAGCACTGGCGCCACGCGTAGCCAGGCCGCCTTGGTCGAAACAGGTGCGCCATCCTGCATCTGGACACGCAGCTTCAGCACCAGCTTGCCAGGCGAACCGCCATACCGGCGCACCAGGTAGACCGTCAGGAACATGCCCAGCATCGTTCCTGGAATGAGCCAGATCGCGTAGAAATAACGCGACATGGAGCTAAGCCAGAAGGTCAGCCCGATGACGGGCGATAGGAAGATAACGTCCAGTATCTGGGCGCCAACACGAATCCAGAAACCACCGACTTCGGGCGGCGTGTCGATTTCTTCAGCGCGCGCGGTGTCAAGGTCGGCTAGTGGAGTTTGATAGGGGTTATGCATGGATGCTCAAATAGGTGCTTTAAAGCAACTACGATAGCATACCGTTAGCAAAAAATATACGTGGCAGATTGGCCGGCGATGCGGGATCGCGCAGAAAATCGCGCAGCATGTCGTGGTACAGGCCCGCATCCAGCTTGTGCTGGTAGACCATGGCAAAGTAGTCGGCCAGCACCTCGGCCTGGGCTTCCATATTGAAGTCGCACAGCCGCAGTTCGGGCGAAACCTCATAGTCATAGTTCAGGCCCAGGCGGATGGCGCCGCGCCACATCACGGGATAGCCAAGCTGGTGCTGCCAGACATGGACCATCTCGTGCATGAACCAATGCTGTTCACGCTCGGTGGCGAGCGAGAAGTCCGGGCGGTAGCGGGAAATGTGGAAATACAGTTCGCCGTTCGGCGTGATGCAGACGTCTTTACGCTGCAGGAAAGGAATGAAGCGGGTGTTGTGGATGCGCACCCGCTGGTAGTCGATCGCGCCGCCGAACACCAGCCGGGCCAGCGCGATCTCACCCGACGTCAACGGCCGGGCGATGACTTCCATCAGTGGCGCAGCGCGCTGGCCGCCTTGGCGATGGCGGTGATGCGGTCCCAGTCGCCGGCTTGCATGGCATCCTTTGGCGTCAGCCAGGAGCCGCCCACGCAGGCCACGTTCTTCAGCGACAGGAAGGCTGGCGCGGTGTCTTGCGAAATGCCGCCAGTCGGGCAGAACACCACGTCCGACAGCGGGCCGGCGATGGCGTTCAGCATGCCAACGCCGCCGGCTGGAACGGCCGGGAACAGCTTCAGTTGCTTGAAGCCCTGCTCGCGCGCCTTCATCACTTCCGATGGGGTCATCACGCCAGGCAGCAGCGGCAGGCCGCTCGACTTGGCGGCAGCGATCAGCGCATCCGTCAGGCCCGGCGACACACCGAACACCGCACCGGCATCGCGCGCGGCGACGAATTCCTCAGGCTGGGTCAGTGTGCCGACACCGACGATGGCGCCCTCCACCTGGCTCATGGCGCGGATCGCACCCAGGCCGTGCTGGGTGCGCAGGGTCACTTCCAGCACGCGGATGCCGCCTGCCACCAGGGCTTTTGCCAGCGGCACGGCGTGATCGGGATCGTCAATCGCGATCACAGGGATCACGGCCGAAGTACGCATAATTTCGAGCAGGGTCATGTCAAGCTTTCTTTGCGAGGAAATCTTCATCGGAACCGGGCACGGTATTGCCCACATTGTCTTCGCCGTGCAGCGGCACGGTGGTCTGGATCGGGGACGGCAGCGGGAAGCTGGTGGCGCCCTGCTCCGCTGCGCACACGTTGTTGCGGAACATGGTGAACAGTTCGCGGCCCATGCCGATCTGATTTGGCGACAGATCGGCCTGCGCCATCGAACGGCCATGCCAGACGTCGGACGACACCAGCGCTTCCAGCGTGCCGCTGGCGGCGTCGACGCGGATGATGTCGCCGTCGCGCACCAGGCCCAGTGGACCGCCCGCCAGGATTTCCGGCGACACGTGGATCGCAGCAGGCACCTTGCCGGAAGCACCGGACATGCGGCCATCGGTCACCAGCGCCACTTTGCGGCCGGCGTCCTGCAGGTTGGCCAGTGCCGGGGTCAGGGCGTGCAGTTCCGGCATGCCGTTGGCTTTCGGACCCTGGAAGCGGAGCACCGCCACGAAGTCGCGATCGAGCGTGCCGGCCTTGTAGGCCGCCATGAAGGCTTCCTGCGAATCGAACACCAGGGCCGGCGCTTCCACGCTGCGGTGCTCTTCCTTGACCGCGGATACCTTCATGATGGCGCGCCCCAGGTTACCCTGCACCAGCACCATGCCGCCATCCTTCGAGAACGGATCTGCAGCGCCGCGCAGCACCTTTTCGTCGGCGCTCTTCAGCGGCGCTTCCTTGAAGATCACGCCGCTCGCATCGTCGTTCAGGAACGGCTCGGCGCAGTGCGCGCGCAGGCCCTTGCCCAGGATGGTGTTGACGTCGTCGTGCAGCAGGCCTGCATCCAGCAGCTCGCGGATCACGAAGCCGGTGCCGCCAGCAGCGTGGAAGTGGTTCACGTCGGAGTCGCCGTTCGGGTAGATGCGGCACAGCATCGGCACTACAGCAGACAGCTCATTGAAATCGTCCCAGTCGATCACCACGCCGGCCGCCTTGGCAATCGCCACCAGGTGCAGGGTGTGGTTGGTCGAACCGCCGGTAGCCAGCAGGCCCACCACGGCGTTGATGATGGACTTCTCGTCCACGATATGGCCAACCGGGATGTACTCGTTGCCCATCTCGGTGATCTGCGCCGCGCGCTGTGCGGCGGCGGCAGTCAGCGCATCGCGCAGCGGAGTGCCCGGATTGATGAAGGCGGCGCCCGGCAGGTGCAGGCCCATGATTTCCATCAGCAACTGGTTGGAATTGGCAGTGCCGTAGAAGGTGCAGGTGCCGGCGCCGTGATAGGACTGGGCCTCGCCTTCCAGCAGCTCTTCGCGGGTGGCCTTGCCTTGGGCGTAGCGCTGGCGGATCGCCGCTTTCTCTTTATTCGACAGGCCGGAGGTCATCGGGCCTGCCGGCACGAAGACGGCAGGCAGGTGACCGAAGTGCAGCGCGCCGATCAGCAGGCCCGGCACGATCTTGTCGCATACGCCCAGGTAGAGCACGGAATCGAACATATTGTGGGACAGGCCGATCGCCGCCGACATCGCAATCGCATCGCGCGAGAACAGCGACAGCTCCATGCCCGGCTGGCCCTGGGTCACGCCGTCGCACATGGCCGGGGTGCCGCCCGCGTACTGCGCCACCGCGCCAACCTTGCGCACCGCATCCTTGATGATGGCAGGGAAGGTCTCGAAGGGCTGGTGGGCCGACAGCATGTCGTTGTAAGCGGAGATGATCGCCACGGACGGCTGCTTCACTTCCTTCAGGATCAGCTTATCGTTTGCCGGGAACGCGGCAAAACCGTGCGCCAGGTTAGTACAGGACAAGGTGCCACGCTGGGTGCGGCCTTTGACGCGGGCCGCCTCGAGGTGCGCCAGGTAGGCGCCGCGCGAAACGCGGCTGCGCTGGATGACGCGTGCGGTGACTTTTTCCAGGACTGGATGCAACGGCATGATCGTTCCTTTTCAATGAATTTTCGGAAATTTTACTACAAAATTCCAGATCGCGAGCGCTACCTTTGCATCAAAACACGCCAAATTACGGGTGTCAGACACTCACAACACCTGCGCATGAAAAGATTTGTAGTGAATTTACCTTTTTTTCCTGTATAGTTAAACACAATTCATAAAACCATATGCCACAGGACATTATGCGCTTGCCCGCCCTGACCTCCACCGCGGCCTACCAGGCCCTCGAAAACCACGCCCACGATGCCCGCGACTGGCAAATGCGCCAGTTATTCCAGAACGACCCTGGCCGCTTCCCGCGCATGACGGTCGATGCGGCAGGCCTGTTCCTGGACTACTCCAAGAACCGCGCGAACGACGAGACCATCCAGCTGCTGGTGCACCTGGCCCGCACGCGCGGCGTGACCGAGCAGCGCGATGCCATGTTCGGCGGTGAAAAAATCAATATTACCGAACGCCGCAGCGTGTTGCACACGGCCCTGCGTATGCCGCGCGGCAAGGCGCAAAAGGTCGATGGCCAGGATGTGAACGCCGACGTGCACGCGGTGCTGGACCGAATCAAGGTGTTTACCGACAAGGTACGCAATGGGGGCTGGCTGGGCCACACCGGCAAGCCAGTCACCGACGTGGTGAACATCGGCATCGGCGGCTCCGACCTGGGCCCGAAGATGGCGGTACTGGCCTTGCGATCCTACTGCCACCCGCGCTTGAAAACGCACTTCGTCTCCAACGTGGACGGTCACGATATCGATGCGGTGCTGGCGCAAGTGAATCCTGAAACCACGCTGTTCATCGTCGCCTCGAAAACCTTCACCACCGCAGAAACCATGCTGAATGCGCAGACCGCGCGCACCTGGTTCCTGGCCAAGGCAAAAGAAGCAGACCTGCCGCGCCACTTCGTCGCCGTGTCCACCAATACCGATGCGGTGCGCGCCTTCGGCATCGATCCTGAAAACATGTTCCCGTTCTGGGACTGGGTAGGCGGCCGCTATTCCGTGTGGTCGGCAATCGGTCTGTCGGTTGCGATCGCGATCGGTTTCGGCTACTTCCAGGCTTTCCTGGAAGGCGCGCATGCGATGGATGAACACTTCCGCGAAGCACCGCTGGAAGCGAACATGCCGGTACTGCTGGCCCTGATCGGCTTCTGGAATCGCCAGTTCCTCGGCGCCAGCTCCTTGTCCATCGCGCCATACCACCAGGACCTGAACCGCTTCCCGGCTTACCTGCAGCAGCTCGACATGGAAAGCAACGGCAAGCGCGTGACCAAGAACGGCCAGCCGGTGGACACGCCAACCTGCCCTATCGTCTGGGGCGAGTGCGGCACCAACGCGCAGCACGCCTACTTCCAGCTCCTGCACCAGGGCAGCGACGTCACGCCGATCGACTTCATCGCCGCCCTGCGCGCCACCCACGACCTGCCGGGCCATCACGACGCCCTGCTGGCGAACTGCTTTGCCCAGTCGGAAGCCTTCATGAAGGGCAAGACCGAGGACGAAGTACGCGCAGAGCTGAAAGGCGCCGGCCTGCCGGTTGCGGAAATCGAGGAGATGGTCCCGCACAAGACCTTCCCCGGCAACCGCCCTTCCAACACCATCTTGATGGACCAGCTCACGCCATCCACCCTCGGCGCGCTGATCGCGCTGTACGAGCACAAGACTTTCGTGCAGGGCGTGATCTGGAATATCGCCAGCTTCGACCAATGGGGCGTGGAACTGGGCAAGGTGCTGGCCAGGAAAATCGAGGCCGAGTTGACCGGCAAGGTCGATCCGGAAGCACATGACAGTTCGACCAACGGCCTGATCGTGATGGCCAAGTCGGCCCAGATCCAATGAGCAGCTACCAGATCGATGTCGCCTGCGACGCCACCATGACCGTGGGCGAAAGCCCGCTGTGGGCGCCGGACGAAAAAGCCCTGTACTGGGTCGATATCGAAGGCTTTGCCATCCATCGCCTGTGCACCGGCACCGGCCAGCACGACCAATGGAAAGTCGACAGCGAAGCATCGTCGCTGGCGCGTGCTGCAAAAGGCGGCCTGATGGTTGCCCAGCGCCGCGGTTTTTCCCACTTCAACCCGGATACCGGCGAGCTGAAACTGGTGGCGGAGGCGCCTTTCGACCAATCGACGACCCGCTTTAACGACGGCAAATGCGACGCGGCTGGCCGCTTCTGGTGCGGCACCATTTACGAGCCGCGTGACAAGCCGGCCGCGGAAATGTTTGTGCTCGAACGCGGCAAGGTGCGCAAGGTGTGGTCGGGCGGCATGGTCAATTCGAATGGCCTGGGCTTCAGCCCGGACAACAAGACCATGTTCCACGCCGAGACAGCCAGCCACCGCGTCACCCGCTTCGCCTTCGACCTGCTGTCCGGCACCGTCAGCGATGAACGCGACGTGCGCCGCTTCAGCACCGACAAATCGGCAGCCGATTACGGCGGCCGCCCGGACGGCGCGGCAGTCGACAGCGAAGGTAATTACTGGGTCGCCATGTTTGAAGGCGGCCGCATCCTCAAGCTGTCGCCGCAAGGCGACCAGCTCGACGAGATCCGCCTGCCGGTACGCTGCCCGACCATGGTGGCCTTCGGCGGCCCCGACCTGCGCACGCTGTACATCACCACTGCCAGCAAGCGCCCGGCCGACGAACTGGCGGCCATGCCGCTGAGCGGTAAAGTACTGTCGGTACGCGTGCCCGTTGCCGGCCGCATTGAGCCGGCCTACGTAGAAAATTGATCCAACCCACACTGAAGAAGATTATGGCTCTCTCTGATTTCGACCTGGTTCTGTTTGGCGGCAGCGGCGACCTGGCAATGCGCAAGCTGCTGCCCGCAATGTTCAGCCGCGACGTTTGCGGCGACCTGCCTCCGACCGCGCGCATCGTTTGCGTCGGCCGCCAGGAAAGCACGCAGGAAGAGTTCATCAATATGGTGACCACCACTTCGCGTCCCCATATCAAGTCCGCCAAGGCTACCGACGAAAACTGGAACCGCTTCATCGCCCGCATCGTCTACGTCGCGCTGGATGCCGTCGACTCCTCCAGCTATAAGGGCCTGCTGGAGGCGCTTCGCAACGATCCTGCGATTACCCGCGTCTACTACCTGGCAACCCCGCCGGCCCTGTTCTCGCGCATCTGCGACAACCTGAAGGACAACGGCCTGGCCACCGCCAATTCGCGCGTGGTGCTGGAAAAACCGCTGGGCCGCGACCTGGCTTCGGCCAAGCAGATCAACAAGGAAGTGGGCAAGGTCTTCGAAGAACAGCAGATCTACCGTATCGACCACTACCTGGGCAAAGAGACCGTGCAGAACCTGCTGGCCCTGCGCTTCGGTAACATCCTGTTCGAACCGCTGTGGCGCCGCGAGTGGATCTCCGACGTGCAGATCACCATTGCCGAGAAGCTGGGCGTTGGCAACCGCATTGGCTACTACGACACCTCCGGCGCGCTGCGCGACATGTTGCAGAACCACCTCCTGCAACTGCTTTGTATCGTTGCCATGGAGCCGCCGACTTCGATCGCACCGGACGCCGTGCGCGACTCCAAGCTGCAGGTGCTGCGCTCCCTGAAACGCTTCACCCCGACCACGCTGGCGCAGAACATCGTGCGTGGCCAGTACCGCGCCGGCCACGTGGAAGGCAAGGCCGTACCGAGCTACCGCGACGAACCGGAAGCGCCGCAGAATTCGAAGACCGAAACCTTCGTCGCCATGAAAGTGGAAATCGACACCTGGCGCTGGGCCGGCGTGCCGTTCTACCTGCGCACCGGCAAGCGCATGGCCGACTCGCTGGCCGAGATCGTGGTGCGCTTCAAGCAGATCCCGCACTCGATCTTCAACCAGCCGACTTCCAGCTTCCAGCCCAATTCCCTGGTGATCCGCCTGCAGCCGGACGAAGGCCTGCGCATGAACCTGATGGCCAAGACCCCGGGCGAAGGCATGCGCCTGAAACCGGCGGAGCTGGAACTGGACTTCCGCGAAACCTTCAAGATGCCGCGCATGGATGCCTACGAGCGCCTGCTGCTGGACGTGCTGCGCGGCCAACTGACCCTATTCATGCGCGGCGACGAACTGGAAGCTGCCTGGGAATGGGTCGAACCGATCCTGAACAACTGGGAGCAGGACGATTCCACGCCGCTGCCCTACACCTCCGGCACCTGGGGCCCAGCGGCCGCCAGTGCGCTGATCGGCCGTGACGGGCTACAATGGCGCGAAGAAGCCCTGCCTGAAGACTAAATGCTGCTCGACTCCATCCGCACCCAGCTCGACTCGCTCTCCAAATCGGAGCGCAAGGTCGCGCTGGCGGTGCTAGACAACCCTACCCGCACGGTGGGCGCCAACATCACGGCACTGGCCAAGAGCGCGCAAGTGTCAGAGCCGACCGTGGTGCGTTTCTGCCGCACGCTGGGTTACGACGGCTGGCATGAATTCAAGCTGAAGCTGGCGCAGGGCCTGGCCCTCGCGCTGCCCGGCCTGAACGACCAGCCGGCGCAGGACGATTTGGCGTCCGACCTGGTGAACAAGATTTGCAGCCGCTCCATCAACACGCTGCTGGACCTGCGCAACAACCTGAACGCAGAACCGGTGCAGAAAGCGCTCGACATCCTGTCGCGCGCACGCAAGATCGAGTTCTACGGCCACGGAACTTCCGGTATCGTGGCAGCCGACGCGCAGCACAAATTCTTCCGCTCCGGCGTGCCGACCGTGGCTTACGCCGACCCGGCGATCCACAGTATTTCAGCGGCCCTGCTGCATGAAGGCGACGCGGTGGTAGCGATTTCCCAGCGCGGCAACAGCCCGGCGCTGGTGCGCTCGGCCAAGCTGGCCAAGGAAGGCGGTGCCGACGTGATCGTGCTGGCACCATCCGGCACCCCGCTGGCGGAAGCGGCCACGGTGCTGATCCCGATCGACCTGATCTTCAACACCGACCCCTACACCCCCCGATCTCGGCCCGCCTGGCCTACCTGGTGGTGATCGACGTGCTGGCCGTCGGCCTGGCGCTGAAGCGCGGCCCCGAGTTCCGCAAGAAAATGCAAAACGCCCAGAAAGCGCTGCAGGAGTTCGACATGCAGTTCGACTCCTTCATTGGTTAGTGCTTAAAAGTCGGGGTCAGCTCCGGCAATAAGACATTTCGCTGCGCGAAATGTCTTATTGCCGGAGCTGACCCCGACTTTTAATTAGAGACCTTCTTTCAGCATTTTTTCCAACGCCACGCGCGAAACGTGGGGCGTGTCCTTGCCGGCTTCCACCTGCCACTGGCCGCCATTCTGAAGCACGACGTATTCGACTTGCGCGGTGCCGCCTTTCGGATGTGGCACGGCCTGCTCCATATCCAAGCCGGACGTCGGGGTGTAGGTGAAGGTGACAGTTGCCTTGCAGCGTGCGCCGTCGCATTTCACTGCGTCGGTTTTCCAGCCGTCCACCAGGTGAACCTGTTCGTAATACCCTTCGGTATCGTTGTGCAGGCGTCCGCCATCCAGCTCGAACTTCAGGAATTGATCAAGTGCCGCTTGCGGCGTGGTTTCCGCGGCTTGCGCGGAGAAGGCGGCGCACAGCGCGGCCAGGATAATTAGATTTTTCATGACAGCATTATATGT
>NZ_JBNZFX010000025.1:0-112026 GCF_050709955.1 Massilia eburnea | reverse complement strand
CGGATGCCATCGACTGCGCCAATTGGTCGGCTAGCGCCTCGTAAAGCTTCAAACTGATACCCTCATTCCGCGGCCATTCTGAGCCTGTTATTCTCTGCCTCGCAGGCGTATCCTTGACCCATCACAAGAAAAACGGATTCATCATGCGACTTTCCCTCCGCATTCTCTCATTTAGCACTGCGCTTGTGGCCAGCTCCGCCCTGGCCGCGCCGGCCAGCCTGCCGGACACCGTCGAGCAGCGCGTCGCAGCCTGCATCGCCTGCCACAAAGCCAATGAGCAAGGCGACGCCTTCTTCCCTCGCATCGCAGGCAAACCCGCCGGCTACCTGTACAACCAGCTCCTGAATTTCAAGGAAGGCCGCCGCCAGTACCCGATGATGACGTATATGGTCGAACAACTGCCGGACGCCTACCTGCGCGAGATCGCGCAGTACTTCTCCGAACAGCACGCCCCATATCCGCCGCCGGCCGCCACCAGCGCAACGGCGCAAATGATCGAGCGAGGCCGCGTGCTGGTGCACCAGGGCGATCCATCGCGCAAAGTACCGGCCTGCGCCGCCTGCCACGGCGACGCGATGACCGGCGTAGCGCCCGCCATTCCCGGCCTGATTGGCCTGCCGCGCGACTATATCAACGCGCAGTTCGGCGCCTGGCGCAACCAGAAGCGCAAGGCCCACACGCCAGACTGCATGGCCGAAGTGGCCAACCGCCTGAGTGAATCCGACGTAGCAGCCGTCTCCGGCTGGCTGGCCGCACAAGCCGCCGATCCGAACGCTCGCCCTGCCACCTCCCTGGCCAAGCCGCTGCCGATGGAATGCGGCGGCGTCCCGAAATAACCAGAGCAGATCATGAACCGCAATACGAAAATCGCCATCGCCGTACCGCTTTTGCTGGTTGTTGCAGCGGTAGGCTTCATCTGGCCCAAGCACGATACAGGCCCGGCACCAAGCGCCGCCTCGCAAGCCATGCCGGCCGCCGAAAAGGTCGCGCGCGGCGCCTACCTTGCCAAGGCAGCCGATTGCATGGCCTGCCACACCACGCGCGGCGGCGCCGCCTTTGCCGGCGGGCGCGCCCTGCAAACACCGTTTGGCAATGTGATCTCACCGAACATCACGTCGGACAGGGAAACCGGCATCGGCAACTGGAGCGCCGACGATTTCTGGAACGCCCTGCACAACGGCAAAGCCAAGGACGGCCGCCTGCTGTACCCCGCCTTCCCCTACACGAACTACACTGCAATGACGCGTGACGACTCGGACGCGATGTATGCCTACTTCCAGAGCATCACGCCCGTGAAGCAAGCCAGCGCCCCGCACACGCTGCGCTTCCCGTTCAACCAGCAAGCCATGCTGGCGGTATGGCGCGCCCTGTACTTCAAGCCCGCCGTCTACGCGCCTGACGCCGGCAAGTCCGCCGAATGGAACCGCGGCGCCTACCTGGTGCAAGGCCCCGGCCATTGCATCGCCTGCCACAGCGAACGCAATGCCCTCGGCGCCAGCGACAAAGGCTTGTCGGGCGGCCTGATTCCGGTGTTGGGCTGGTACGCCCCTTCGCTCACGTCAGACCGCGAGGCCGGCCTGGGCGACTGGGACGTGAAGGACATCACCGACCTGCTGAAAACCGGCATCTCGCAGCGCGCGACCGTGTTCGGCCCGATGGCGGAAGTAGTTCGAGAGAGCCTGCAGCACCTGAGTGATGAAGATGCGCGCGCGATGGCCGTGTATTTGAAATCGCTGCCGAACGAAAGCGGCAACCGCGACCCGTACGAACGCTCGAAGGAAGCCGAGGCAGTGGCCTGGCTGGCTGCCGGCGAGAAGATCTACAGCAAACAGTGCCTCGACTGCCACGGCGAAAAAGGCCAGGGCATCGCCCCGCACTACCCGCCATTGGCCGGCAACCGCGCCCTGACGATGGATCAAGCAGTGAATCCGATCCGCATCGTGCTGAATGGCGGCTTCGCCCCCGGCACGGCAGGCAATCCACGCCCATACGGCATGCCGCCGTTCAGCCATTCTTTGAGTGATGTGGAAGTAGCACAAGTAGTGTCCTACCTGCGCGCCGCCTGGGGCAACAACGCCCCCACCGGTGGAAAGCACGACAGTGAACCGCTACCGCAACGTGCCCCTAGAATAATGAAAGTCGGGGTCAGCTCCGGCAATCGGACATTTTGTCCGATTGCCGGAGCTGACCCCGACTTTCGTCTTTACAGCATGTCGGCGAAACCGAGGCGGTCGGTGGTGGCGTGGCGGGCGTCTTCGATGCTGACCTTCTTCTCGGCCAGCAGCTTGCGCAGGCATTCGTTCATGGTGTGGCAGCCTGGCGCGGATTTGTGCTCCATCACATTGCGCAGGTCGGCCACATTGCCGTTTTCGATCACGGCCGCCACTTCCGGATTGACGCTCAGGCTTTCGGTGGCCAGGTAGTAGCGGTCGCCGTCCATTGCCGGCATCAGCGCCTGGCACAGCACGCCGCGCAGCGCATGCGCCAGGGCCTGGCGTTGCGGTTCGGTGTTGCCCAGCAGGCGGATCATCTTTTGCAGGCCCAGTTCCGTCGAGCGTGCATGCAAGGAGGCCAGCACCAGTGGACCCGATTCGGCCAGAGCCAGCGCTTCGTGCGCAGTTTCGGCGTCGCGGATCTCGCCGATCACGATCACGTCCGGACGTTCACGCAGCGCATCCTTCGCGCCCAGGTCGAAGGTTTCGACGTCGCCGTCAAAGCCCACTTCGCGCTGGGTGATCACGCATTTGCGTTGCGGGATCAGGGTCTCCACTGGATCTTCAATGGTGATGATGTGGCCCGAACGGTTTTTGTTGATATCGTCCAGCATCGATGCGATGGTGGTCGACTTGCCTT
The DNA here is from genome assembly GCF_050709955.1 of Massilia eburnea. Classification (GTDB taxonomy): domain Bacteria; phylum Pseudomonadota; class Gammaproteobacteria; order Burkholderiales; family Burkholderiaceae_D; genus Rugamonas; species Rugamonas eburnea_A. Next base: position 109,173 of record NZ_JBNZFX010000025.1, on the reverse strand, counting down.
GGCAAGTATCGCCAATGATCAGCACCAGGCCGCTCGACAGCTGAGCGAACTTCTCTTCCGTCGGGCGCAGGCCCAAGCCGGACAACAGCAGCGGCTCTTTCGGGAAGCGGCGGATCACGCAACCAAGGCGCTTCTTGCCCTGGAAGCTGAAGCAGTTGGCGCGGATACGCGCGGTATGCAGGTCTATGGCACGGTCGAAAGCGCGATCCTGGATGCGTTCACGCCAGTTCGGCTCTACCACTTCAAAGAATTCTTCCAGCTCTTCGCGTGTGATCGGCGAATCGCTCACAGCCACCAGGCCCTTTGGCTGGCGCAGCAGCAAAGGGCTGTTCTGGTGAATCAGGATGTCGGAAAAGACCAGTTTGGAGTTCAGCAGGTGCAGGATTTGCTCGACCAGCGTGCCGAAGACGGGATGGTCTTCGTTCTCGATATACGTCAAGGTGCGAATTTGCGAGTATTCCATAGTGCCTGTGTTCTCCAATTGGTACGCATGATTCTATTGCATTTACCCAATGAAATGTAAGTGGCTGGTGAACAACATTTATTTTGGATACTCAAATCCAGTGCGGATATCGTAGGAAAAACTGCGGCCGCGCTCGCTCACAGTCAGCCGCTGCGGCGGTTCTTCTCCAGCCAGCGCGCGTGATTTCACGTGCAAACCCTCGCCTTCACGGATCAGCTTATCTGCGCGCTCGTAAACATTTTGGCAACCCGTTTCTGCGATCAGGGCCTGCACGATGCCGATTTTCCATGCTTCCACCGCAGCCGACTGGAACTGGCACACCAGGTAGCCAGCCTTGCCGCCATAACTCTGCACCAGCAGGCCGGATAGGCCGTCTTCATCGCCGAGCACGATTGGCACCAGTTCATCGGGCCGGGCCGAATCCAGGGAATGCCTGCGGCGGGCGATGGCCGCACGCACGCGGCGCTTCACCATGGCATGGTCGACCGCCTCGTCTTCACGCAGGGTCCAGACCCGGGCGGCGATCTGCGATTTGGCGTTATACGCAGCGCGCGCCAGGAATTTGCGGGATGAGGAAACCACCGTGGCAGTGGCGCCAGGCTTGTTTTTCTCGGCGGGACGCCCGTCCACGCGCTCGATGGCGGACAGGTAGATATAGGGGTCGCCGGCAAGGATTGCATTCTCCTTGCCCTGTTTGATGATGATTGTAAGCATGGGCGAGATGATACAGGAGCGACGCCCTGTCCCCGGCATTTGCATTCTGTTCCTGCGAGGAAGCGCCCTGTCGCACCGGGCGGGCGCTGGGGCGCCGGCTTCGGTACGATGCTTCTCATTCAAATTGAGGAGAAACACGATGAAAATGTCTGCTGCAGTGCGCAACGCCTTGATCGCCGCTTCCGTTTTTGCTGTCGCCGCCCCGGTCGCCGTGGTGTCGGCCGCTCCGCTGGGCTGGTTTGCCGGCGAACGTGTCCAGGGCAATGGCAAAGTCTCCAAGCAGGCACGCGAAGCGAGCAACTTCAGCGGCCTCGGCCTGGGCTTGCCGGGCAGCGTGGAAGTCCGCATCGGCAGCGCTGAAAGCGTCAGCATTGAGACGGATGACAACATCCTGCCGCTGATTGAAACCGTGGTCGAAGACGGCACCCTGCAAGTGCGTCCTATCCGCCCCAACCTGCAGTTCGATACCCGCAACCTGAAGGTTGTGATCACCGCGAAGAAACTGGAACGCATTTCGGTCGGCGGTTCCGGCTCGGTTGATGCGGAAGGCCTGCGTGGCGGCAAGCTGTCCTTCAATGTCGGCGGCTCGGGCTCCATGAACCTGCGCAATATCGAAGGGGAATCGGTCACCGTGTCCCTGGGCGGCAGCGGCAACCTGAAGGCGACCGGCTCAGCCGACAAGCTGAAGGTCTCGATCGGCGGCTCCGGCAAGGTCAGCACCGGACAACTGGCCACACGCGAAGCCGCAGTCAGCATCGGCGGCTCAGGCCAGGCGGTGGTGTGGGCCAAGCAATCGCTGTCCGTCAGCGTGGCTGGCTCGGGCGATGTGAGCTACTACGGCGAGCCGCAACTGACCAAGAGCGTCATGGGTTCCGGCAGCGTCAAGCGCCTGGCTGGCGGCCCGAACTGATCAGGGTTTTGTCCCGGCCCGTGTCGCCACAAGCTTCACGGGCCACCTTCCCCCAGCAACTCTTCCAGATTTTCACCAGCGATCAGCTTGTCGCACCAGCTTTCCAGCTGTGCCAAATCAGCACAGGCGATCCGCGTCTCAAAGCGCTCAGCGCCACGGCGCTGCCTACACACCTTGCTTAGCATTGTCCGAAACGCCTCAGTTCTCCCTTCTCCCCTCCCTTCTTCCCGCCCTTCTTCCCGCCCTTCTTCCCGCCCTTCGCGTTTCGCAACCATCTGCGCCTCGACTACCCGCTTGAACTCGGGTATCTCCTTGGCCGCGTGATAGACGTCCAGGATATATTGCCTGATGAGGACATGTTCCTCCTCAGTAAACTCCTTTCGACCCGCCTTGTTGACAGTTTCATTCATGATTGCCTCCTGATCGGCGCCAAAGTGCGTCATACACTCATTGGCTACCGTTAACACATCCCGCCGTAACCCTTCACTTGCCATTGGCCAGGCCAGCAAGGCATTCTGCGACCGCACCACATCAGCAAACGTGTCAGCACGCACCATGCGGATCACATCGCCGATGATGGAGTCGCCAGCGGACTCCTCATCTATCAGCACATACACTTTCCTCTCCTGTAAAGGTTTTAACCAAGCCAGGACCGCCGTGTTAGCCGAAGTCCACTTACGGCGCCCAGAATAGACTACGACCGGCAGCAGGTTCAAAGGTTCCGCGTTTTTATGCTGGGCATGTAGATCCTGCGCCAGCAAGCCAGAATAGACTCTCATCCTTTGCGTCATTTGCCGGTCGACGGTCGACTGAAACTCGAGCAATAGATAGAAGACGGACTCCTGGCAATAGATGCGCCAGACCATGTCCGCATTCCGCTGGCGCTCTGAACTGCTGACAAAGCTGCAGTTCAGGCGTTCGAAACCAGTCACGCTCCTTGCTGGACAATCCGGTACGAGTTCCAGCAGGGATTGCACCAGTTCAGGATAGCTAAATACAAGCTTAAACGCGGAGTCATGTTGGAATGGCATCACTCGATTGTAGAAATCTGGCGGCGCAAGGTATTGGCTTTGCGCAAAGGAAAACGCCCCGCGGGCGGGGCGCTGTGCGCTGTGCGCTAGAGAGCACTAAAGATCAAACTTGAGGTCGGCGCTCAAGGTACGCTGGGCGTATGGGTGAAAAGCCCAGTATTTCTCGCCATTCAAATTGTCGATGCCGACCGACGCCGTCCATTGGCGGTTGAGACGGTATCGCAAGCGCACGTCGGCAACCAGGTAGTCCGATACGCCCATATACGTTGCGCCATTCGGATCGCTGTTATCGAGCGTGCCGTATTGCTTGCCGCTGTAGCGCACGCCGAACGTCGCGGTCCAATGCTGGCCAACATGGTATGAAGCCAGCATATTCGCGCGCCACTTGGGCACGCGCGGCTGCCGCTTGCCGACACTGGAAGGCATGGCGTCGTTCGACACAATCTCCGAATCCGCATAGGTAAGGCTGCTTTGCAGCGTCAGCCCGTGCGTAAGGACATCGTCGGCCTGCTGCGACAGTTCCAGGCCGCGCGTGCGGACCTTGCCGACATTCTGCACCGTGTTGACGGTAGCGGTCAGTGGCTGCGAGTACAACGCATCGCGCGTGACTTCGCCAAACAACGTGGCACGCACGCTGCCTTGCGCCGTCATGTGCTCCGCAGTCAGTTCGCTGGTCCACGACTTCTCCGCGCGCAGGTTCGGATCGGTGTTGACTATCTTGTCGTCTACAATCGAGCCCTGGAACAGCTCCGCCGCAGTTGGATTCCGCACTGCGCGGCCGGCCGATGCCTTCAGCGTCCACGCTTGGCCCGTACGCCACGCCAAAGCGGCCTTGGGCGACCATGCCTGCTCGCGACGATCGCCAAATGGCAGCAGCTTGCCGGCCGTGCCCGAAATTTCACCGCCATATGCACGCCAGGTTTCGTGCCGCAGGCCCAACGTCGCCTTCCATTCGGGCGAAAGGCGCCAGCTGTCCTGTGTGTACCAGCTCTCCAGCCTCGTGTTGCCGTTGAAGGTCGATACAAGCTTGCCGCCCTCGCCAATAACCCAATCCGCTACACTGGTCACACGTGTGCGTAGCTTGGCGCTCTCGCGCTGCGCCCCAAATTCCACCTGGTGCGCGGTTCCGGCACGCCAGTTGCCGCGCAACGCCAGCGTATTCCAACCGCTGCCGCCCATATCGGTCAGGTTGCCCCGCCCGCCTCCGGTAGGCACGCGTGCCTGGTCGCGCGAGTAGTCATAAGCGCTGCCGGCAATTTCCCAATTGAAGCTGCTGCGTCCATGCGTCTTCAACGACAGGCCGTGCATCACATGCTCAAGGTCCGCGCGCGCTCCGGCAAAATCGGAAGGCAGCAGTGTGAAACGCTTGCCGCCGACATTGATCGCGCCGCTGGTCACCGCATTGCCGGCGCCGTCACGTAGATAGGATTCGACGCTGCGCACGACATCGTTCTGCCACCAGCCAAGCGTATAGCTGGCACGCAGCGTTGGCGAGACGTCGTAAGCCAGCTTCACCTTGGCATGGTCCTGCACCGTGTTTACCTGGCCCGTACTGCCAAGGATGTACCAGTCCTTGCCGGATGGGTTGCGGTCCGCGATAGCGCCGGTTACCGGGACGCCGGCGGGCTCGCCCGCCAACGGCGTGACGCCGGCCGAGCGCAGCTTATTGGCGAAGGCAATCGGCTGGCCATCGCTATCGAGACGGGACAAGTTCACCCACCATGACAGCGCGCCAACGCGGTCCCCCAGCGAGGCGCTGTACTGGCGGCCAATGTGCTGCGAATCGGTCCCATATTGCTCGAAATCCTGGCCGACCCACGACAGCTTGGCATGCGCCTCCAGCTTGCTCGGCATGCGCGTCTGAAAATCCACCACCGCGCCGACCGAGTTGCCGGCATACGCCGCCGAGAACGGGCCATACAACACATCGACGCGTTCAATTTCCTCCGGCGTCACCAGCCCCCAGCGCGGCGTATACGTCGCGCCGTTCCCCAACAGGTTCGACAGCAGGATGCCATCCGCATACACCAGCGAACGCGCACTATTGCCAGTGCCGGAAGCGCGGCTGGCCAGCACGGCATGATCGTAATCGCCAATGAAGCGCTTGCGCACGTTCAGGCTTGGCAGGTATTTCAGCGCGTCCTCGCTGTCGAAGGCATTGATGCGCTCTTCAACCTGAGCGCCGGTGATGCCCTCGATCGTGGTCGGGATCTGCGTTGGCAGAGATGTAGGACGGCCAGCGTTGATCGTCACCACGTGGTCCGCTTGCGCCGGGCAAGCGAAGCCCATCGCCGCCAGCATCGCAGCCAGCGGTTTGTATTGGAGTTTCATGATCGGTCCTTAACGCGTTTCGAGAATGGCTTCCCAGTTCGCGCTGCCAAACTGGCAGGACTGGACGATCTTGAAGTTATGGCTGCCCGCCGCCGGCAATTTGCCGAACATGACAAATTCATCGTAGAAGTCGTCAAGCAACGGGCCGCCGCGCCAGGTCAGGCTATCGGGCGTACGCTCGATACTCCAGCCGTTTTTCAGCATCGGCCGCATCGGTGCAAACCCTTCCGGCAACCGGATGCTGACCGCAACCGTCGGACTGCCGCTGCATCCATGGCCGACACGGAACACCAGTTTCTGATAGCTGCCCGCCGCGAACTCGCGCTGTTCCAGCGAGATATGGGCGTGCGCAGACGTCGCCGCGAGCAAAGCTGCGGCAATCAGGTATTTTTTCATGATCGGCTCCTTAGTGCTTGGGAGCGGTGTAGGACAAAGGCTTGACCGGCACTTGCACTTCCACCGTCTCCTGTTTCTTGCCTTTGCCCTGGAAGACCAGCGTCATGGGGACGCTTTCACCCGCCTTCATCTGCCGCTTCAAATCCATCATCATGATGTGGTAGCCGCCGGATGCCAGCGCCACGGATTTACCGGCGGGAAGGTCGATGCCTTCGACTGCCGACATCATCATGCGGTCGCCCTGCATCGACATCTGGTGGATTTCAATAATGCCGGCGGCTGGCGAGCGCACCTCGATCAGGCGCGCATCCTGTTTGGAGACCAGCTCCATGAAGGCGCCGGTCGCCTGTGCTGCGGGCACGGTAGCGCGAATCCATGGCTCGCGCACGGTAACTTGTGCCGCAGCGGATGCGGCGTAGGCGATCGACATTGCGAGCGCGAAGATCTGCTTTTTCATTTTTCACTCCTTGATTCGTTAAATGGGGGACGAAATCAGGCGTGTGCAGGCGGTCCTCGCGGAACGGACGCCGACCACACCGGCAAAGGTTGTGGCGACTGGTAGAACAGGGTTGGGCGCAGCGCGGCGCTGCCGAACGGCAGGGGTAAAGCAGGATCGGACGGAGGCAGGCCAAACCAGCCCGCGTGCGGCAGGCAGTAGGAACAGTCTTCCATGTCCATCTGCGCCATCGGTTGCGCCGGGGATTGTGCCTTGCTGCGGTCGGTCACCGCGACGAAGGTCGCGTAATCGAGTTCGCCGACGCCGGTCACGCGGGTGCCGTCGTTCAGGCAGATCTCCCAGGTGCGCGGCTTGCCGTTCACCGCGTGCGAAATCGCCGGCGCGAGCGCGTTCATCAGGATGGCGAGGCACGCGATCCAGATCCAACGCAGGCGGGTGGACGATTTCATACGCATGGCGGGCATTATAGCTTAGCGGGACGCTTCCATTTGCGCAGCCAGCTCACGCGCGGCGCGCCAGCGGCTGGCCGGTGAAGGATGGTCGAAGCGATCGAAATTGGGGTAATGGCTTTGCTTTGCCAGCTTGCGGAAATATGCAGCCAGCGCCTGCGGCGGCCAGCCTGCGCGCGTCGCAAACAACAGCCCTTCGCGGTCGGCTTCCATTTCCTGCCGCCGGTTGAAGTTCGCCAGCTTGCGCATCAACCCATTATCGTGGTCGATGTCGTGCTCGAACTCCTGGTATGGCTGCGTCGCCCGCGCCGGTTCGAGCCTTAAAGCTTCCTCGAATTCCTTCAGGTTGTGGCGCAACACAGCGTGCATGATTTCATGCGCCAGCAACATCGCCAGTTCGGCATCGGTCAGCGCCAGCTCTTCGACATGGGCGCGGCTAACCAGCATCTTGCCACCCGCCATGGCAAACGCGTTCGCATCGCCCTCGGTGGTGGTGTGCAGCTCCCAGTCCCATGCAGCGGATTCAGGGAATTCGCGCTTGGCCTGCTCGATCAGCGGGCGCGCCAGCGCGGCCACCCGGGCGCCGAAGCGCTCGTCGTCGTCAAGGCGATAGCCCTGGCGCAGTTCATCGATCTGCTCGCGGTATAGCTTGGCCGAGCCGGCCATGACTTCGGCCTGCGTCACGGCATTGGCCGCGGCGCCATGGGCGATGAAGAAAAAGGCAATCAGGTAGCGCAGCATGATGAGCACATTCTGCCACTGATTCGCCCGCTCAGGCCTTCCACACCTCGCGCAGGATCTCAACCGTGGTGGTGCCATCGGTCAGCCAGATCTGGCCGTCCTGGATCGTGCACTGCAGCTGCATGGAGCGCTGCGCCATCTTCTCCAGCTGGGCGCTGGCTTCGGCGTCGATATTCACCACGCTGACATTCTTGGCGCGGTCGATCTTGCTGGCGATCTGCTTCCACCACACGTGCGAAGCGGAGCTGTAGCAGTACACCATCACCTTGTCGGAACGGCCGGCCGCTTTCAGGATGCGGCGCTCGTCCGGCTGGCCGACTTCGATCCAGAGCTGGATCGCGCCGGTCAGGTCCATCTGCCACAGGTCCGGTTCTTCGGTATCGGAAATGCCCTTCGCATTCACCAGCGCTTCATCGGCATGGATCGCGAAAGCGACGAGGCGCACCATCAGGCGTTCATCCGTTTCGGACGGATGGCGTGCCAGGGTCAGCAAATGGGTAGCGTAGTAGTTACGGTCCATGTCCGCGATGGACAGTTCCGCCTTGTAGATCGTAGATTTCAGTGCCATTACTTTTTATTTGAAGATTACAGTTCGGTCGCCGTTCAGCAGGATGCGGTGCTCGACGAACCATTTCACAGCGCGCGCCAGCACCACGCACTCAACGTCGCGGCCGATCGCGGTCAACGCATCCGAATCCATGGCATGGTCGACGCGCTCCACGTCCTGCTCGATGATCGGGCCCTCATCCAGGTCGCCCGTCACGAAGTGGGCCGTGGCGCCGATCAGCTTTACGCCGCGCTTGTGCGCCTGCGCATACGGCTTGGCGCCTTTAAAGCTAGGCAGGAAGGAGTGGTGGATATTGATCGCCTTCCCTTTCAGCCGCTCGCACATCGATGGCGACAGGATTTGCATATAGCGCGCCAAAACCACCAGGTCCACCTTGTGGTTTTCCATCAGCTCCACGATGCGCGCTTCCTGCGCCAGCTTGGCCTGTTCCGGCGCGCCGCTTGCCAGTGGCAGGTGATGGAACGGGATGTTGTAGCTGGCCGCCAGCTGGTAAAAGTCCATATGGTTGGACACGATGGCCGGAATCTCGACCGGCAGCAGCCCGCTCTTGTAGCGGAACAGCAGGTCGTTCAGGCAGTGCCCGATCTTGGACACCATCAGCATCACGCGCGGCTTGGCGTTGGCATCGTGCAGCGCCCATTCCATGCCCATCGACTCCGCCACCCTGGCGAAATCCTGGCGCAACACAGCATCGCTGTAGGCCGCGTCCTCGCGCGCAAAGTGCACGCGCATGAAGAAACGTTGCGTTTCCGCGTCACCGAATTGGGCGGAATCGATGATGTTGCAGCCATGTTCAGCCAGGAATCCCGATACGCGATGGACGATGCCACGTTGGTCGTGGCAAAACAGCGTGAGGATGTATTCTGGATGATTCATGGCAATTCAAGTCATGGGCGGGACGGTATTGTCGCATGAACATTGCCACGGCTGGCAAATTCCGGAATAGAATGACCGTACTATTTCTAAAAAGGAGCAAATATGGAGAACACCCAGTTTCGCCTCGCCGCCCGCCCGGTCGGCTTGCCCAAGGAAAGCGACTGGCAAATTACCAAGGAGCCGGTACGCGAGCTGGCCGACGGTGAAGTGCTGGTCAAGACCCTCTACCTGTCGCTCGACCCCGCCATGCGCGGCTGGATGAACGACGCCAAATCCTATATCCGCCCGGTCGGCATCGGCGAAGTGATGCGCGCCGGCGGCCTGGGACAAGTGGTGGCCTCCAAATCGCCGCGCTTTGCCGTGGGCGACCAGGTTGGCGGCGGCTTTGGCGTGCAGCAGTACTGGATCGGCGCCGCCGACGACCGCCATGCCGGCCTGCACAAGATCGACACCCGCCTGGCGCCGGCCACCACCTGGCTCAACACCTTGGGCATGCCCGGCATGACGGCCTACTTTGGCCTGCTGGAAGTGGGCCAGCCGAAAGCCGGCGAAACTGTGGTCGTGTCCGGCGCGGCCGGCGCTGTCGGCCAGACCGTCGGCCAGCTTGCCAAGCAGCTTGGCTGCCGCGTGATCGGCATTGCCGGCGGCCAGGAAAAATGCGCCTTCGTGGTCAATGAGCTCGGCTTCGACGCCTGCATCGACTACAAGGGCGGCGACGTGCGTGCCGGCCTGAAGGAACACTGTCCAAACGGCGTTGACGTATACTTTGACAACGTTGGTGGCGACATCCTCGACATCGTTCTCACGCGCATCAACCTGAAGGCCCGCATCGTGATCTGCGGCGCAATTTCGCAGTACAACAACACGACCGCGGTCAAGGGTCCGGCCAACTACCTGTCCCTGCTGGTGAACCGCGCGCGCATGGAAGGCATGGTTGTGTTCGACTACGCCGACCGCTACCACGTAGCCGTTGCCGCGCTCGGCAAATGGCTGCAGGAAGGCAAGATCAAGAGCCGGGAAGATGTCGTGCAAGGCATCGAGAAATTCCCGCAGGCGCTGACCATGCTGTTCGAAGGCAAGAACTTCGGCAAGCTGGTGCTGCAGGTCGCCTGACGCCCTTCCCTGCAGCTCCTTGTGCGCGGCTCAACCGACGCAGCGAAGGAGCCAGCATGAGCCAGCAAAACCAAAGCGCCACGGCCAAGGATGCCGTGGCGCTCCTCACCTCCGACCACGACAAGGTCAAGAAACTATTCCGCGAGTTTGAAAAATGCGATGCCTCGCACCAGGGTTTGAAGCATGACCTGGCGCAGCAGATCTGCATGGACCTGACGATCCACGCAACGATTGAAGAGGAAATCTTTTATCCTGCCGTGCGCGCCGAAACCGGCGCACAGCAACAGGTCGATGAAGCGCTGGAACAGCACGGCACCATCAAGGAGCTGGTCGAGCATATCCGCGGCATGGCCACCGGCAACAGTGAACTCGATAGCGCGGTGCAGAAACTGCGCGAATGCGTAGCACACCACGTGACTGAGGAAGAACAGGAAATCTTCCCCAAAGTACGGCAAAGCGATGCCGACCTGGTCCAAATGTGCGAACAGTTAAAAGACCGCAAGGAAGAACTGGAGCACGATTTCGGCGCCCAACCCGTGCGCGGCAACAATACTGCCGAAGCGGAAGGCGAGCGATCCGCCACCGGCCAAGCTGGCTCTTGAACTCGAAAAATAATTGGAACTTTTACCGCCGACCTTCCCTCAAAGCCCAAGAAGCAGCCGCGACGCTGCTTCCAGCCCGGGCCCACGCCCGGATTCTTGGGCAATTGACGGAGGTGGATCATGGCTACACCGGATGAACAGGTCAGGATCGGCAATGGCAAGCGCGGCTTCGCGGCGATGGATAAGGAAACCCAGCGCATGATTGCCAGCAAGGGCGGCCAGGCTGCGCACCAGAAGGGCACGGCGCATGAATTCACCTCGGAAGAAGCGCGCCGCGCCGGCCAGAAAGGCGGCGAAGTCGTGAGCCGCAACCGCGAGCACATGGCGAAAATCGGCCGCAAAGGAGGCGAGAGCCGGCAAACCACCCGCAATGGCAACCGGCAGGGGGGCAAAGACGAGGCAGGCTAAATGCGCAACGCTTAGCGGCCGGGCTTGGCATCCTGCAGAATGCGCGCCAGCGCTTGCTGGAACAGTTCAGGCTCCTCAATCTGCGGGATATGCCCTGCGCGCGGAATGCGCACGATTTGCGCGCCGGGAATCAGGCGTTGCAGGTTTTCCGCCTGCGACAGGGGCGTGATCGTGTCGGTCTCGCCCCACAGCAAAGTCACCGGCCAGGCGATGCGTCCATAGGCATCGTGGAAGTCACTGGCAGCATGGCCGCGCCGTGCCAGCAATTCCGGCAGCCAGGCCGCGACGTGCCGGTAGCTGCCTTCCAGCGCCAGTGGTTGCTGGTACACCTGCTGCCAGGCGAGCGTGGCTTTCTCTTTTTCGCTGACGAAGCTTTTCAGCAGGGTTTCGGTGTATTCGGGCCTGGTCAGGAGTCCGGCCGCCAGCGGCTGGCTGACCCAGCGCCAGCGCAGCATGGTCTGCAACAGGCTGTCGCCCTGCTCCTGGGGTTGATCCAGGCCCAGCGCAGCATCCACCAGCACCAGGGCCTGTACCCTGCCCTCGTCCGGCGTGGACAGCAAGGCTTCCATCAAAGGCGCCGCACCGAAGGAATGCGCCACGAACACGGCGCGGCGGATGCCGGCATTGTCCAGCGCCCTGCGCAGCCGCGCTGCCTGTTGCTGCTTGTCGTATTCGCCCGATTCAGGCGGAATCGAGTAGCCGAACGGCGGCATGTCAAGCGCGACAGCCTGGTAGCCCAGGCTGGTGGCAGTCGCCATCGACGCCCGCCAGGTTTCGCTCCACGAGCCCGTGCCATGCAGGAACACCACCGCCGGCGCGTCACGGCTGCCGGAACGCTGCATGAAGATCCGTGCGTCACCCGCATCGACAAACTCGCCGCCTTTGGGGGCCAGTGTTTCGCGATTGCCGGTCTGGCGCGCCTGCGCCTGCCACACCGATACCGTGGCCCACGCGGCCGCGCCGCCGGCCAGCGCCAGCAGCGCATAGGCCAGCAGGCGCTTAATAGTCATACACGTGTTCGACTTCCACGCCCTGCCGCGGCGCGTCGACCAGGTAGCGTGACAGCGCCGCCACCCGCATCACCAGCGCCACCCGCTTGCGCCCCGGCTCGGTCAGGATCGGCTGTTCGAACAGCACCCGGGTGTCGGGCGGCGCCGCCGTGCCCTGCCCCCGCGTCAGCACCGTCACCAGGATCACGTCGCTATTGCCGGCGATGTCCTGAAGCTGGACGTCCTGCAATCCCAGGCGCGTCGCAGCGAGGCGGAAGTCGTAATAGCGTGGCAGCTCCAGCACTGCACGGCCATCGTCCAGCATGCGCAGCAGCTTGATGTTGGGCTGCTCGGCCAGGTCGTATGGCTCATGGTCGGCCACCACCTGGGTCGTCATCAAGGCCGGTTCGTAGGCCGCGTGCGTGCCCAGCTTGATCAGTTGGCCATAGGCGGCCTTGACCAGGTACTCGGTGGTGAGCGCATAGCGCCGTTCCAGCTTGCGAAGCATATCGGCGCCAAATAGCGGCGTATCCGCCCACAGCCCTTTCAGCTTGGCGCCGAAATCGAACAGGTACCACGGCTCCTTGCGGATGAAATCGACGTAATCCTGCGCCACCCGGGCGCCGTATTCGTCTTCCGGCGTCAGCGACGAAGCGGTGGCCCAACTGATGCGGCCCAGCGTGTTTTCGTACAGCGAGCGCAGGCTGTATTCCACCGTCGTGCTGCCGCCGATCACGCCGATCATGACGTGGTAGCCGGCGTTGCTCGGGTACTTGGCACGCACCTGTTCCTCAGTCACGGCTGCATAGCTGGTCCAGATCTGGGCCGCATGGCCGAGGAAAGGGAAATTGTGGGCCGGGTGCTTTTTCACGTAACGGGCGTATTCGGCCGGGCTGTGCACCAGGAACCATTCCGGGAACGTCAGGAAAGTCTGCTCCACGCTGCGCCGCTGTTCCGGCGCAATCGGGCTCTCGGCAGAACTGGTCAGGCAAGCGGCCAGCAGGCTCAATGCCAGCAAGAGTTTGCGCATATCAGATCCGTTTGAAAGCCATCAGGACGTTGGCGGAAGGATCGCCATCTTGCACGATGCGTTCGCCCGTGTGCTCGAAGCCGGCGGCTTCCACCCGCTTGATCCACTCGTCAACCGAGGCGAAGAAGCGCAGCTCCGTCGAATTGACGGCCCATGGCTCGCCCAGGCCGGCGTTGAACACGCAGTGCGCCAGGCTGACGAAATCGTCCATCGAACGATCCTTTACATCGTGGTCGCGCACCACGAAATAGCCGCCGGGGCGCACGATATTTGCCACCGACGCCAGGAACGGCTTCAGCTTCTCCGGCTCCATATGGTGCAGGCCGACGAAGCAGCTGACCAGGTCCGCGCTTTGTTCCGGCAATTCGATCGGCGCGTAATCCTTCATGTGCACGAACTTACCGACCTGCATCAGGCCGCCGCGTTCCACGATGTCGACCGGCGAATAACCAGGCGCCTTGTCGTGCACCAGCGTCACCTTGCCCCTCAGCTTGAGGTGCTTGCGCAGCGCGTTGACGTAGCGGCCGGTGGTGCCGATTTCAACATAGTCCCGCAACGGCTGCTCGCCCAGCAGGCGCTTGGCCTGGGCCCCCATCTCTTCCTTCTGCACCACCAGCGACGGCAGCGCATAGCGCAGCAGCGACAGCGGCGGGGTAATGCCCGGCAGGCCGGCCTGCAAGGCGCGGTAGATCGACTCCTCGTCGTGGTTCTCGGTGGTCGCCTTGCGGATCAGGGTGTGGAAACGGTCTTCCGGGAACAGGTTGAAGATGTTCTGCAGGAAGGCATAGAACTTGTCCGCCTCGCGCTCGCAGCCGTACACGGAATGGAACAGCGAACGGCGCGCCGCCTCGCCGTCCGGGTTCAGGTCCAGCGTCGGCGCATAGTATTTATCCCACAGGGCGCCGCGCAGGCGGTACTCTGGGTCGAGTTCGCGCTTCATCGCAAACAATTCCTTCGCGCGCGGGTAGGCGCGGTGGAATTGTTCATGCGTACCGTGCAGCTGGTATGGCAGGTAGTAGGTGCCGCCGCATTCCAGCACGGCGTCGATCAGTTCGCGTGTCCATACACCGACCCGTTCGCGCGCATTGTCGCGCGTGCGCTGCTTGTGGTACAGCACGAAGGCGAAGGTTTCGCCGCGCGCCCACGACAGCAAGGTGCCTGGATCGGACAGTGCGTGCCGGATCGAGATATTGATCGTATTGACGCGATGCTTGGCAAGGATGGCCGACAGCTTCGGCACGAATTCGTCCATGCGTGCACAAGGAACGAAATACTCCTGCAGCACATAGGTACGCTCGGTACGGCCCAAGGGTTCCAGCTCCGCCGTGTCATAGCCCGCCTCGTAATTGCGCCAGTGGACCTTCTTCTTCCGGTACAGCAGCGGATCAAGCAGGTATTCGCGGCGCCATTTGCCGAACGGCGACTCGGACACCGACCACAGGAAATACAGCTCCGCCAGGTAGGCGCGGTTCAACGGCTGCAGGCGCGGCTTGTCGGCCGGCAGGTCGGTCACGGTCCAGGTCACGGCACGCGCGCGGGTGTACTGCGGCGGATACAGGTCCGCATTGTGGAAAGTGATCTCTTTGCGGCCGCGCACATTCACATCGAACCAGGCCGGATAATCCTTGGTCGCCAGCTTCAGGCTGCCGCGCTGCACGCGCGTGTTCGGCACCAGTTCCAATTCCGCCTCGGCGATGATGCCGATCGCGCCATAGCCGCCGATGGCCGCGTAAAACAGTTCGCTGTTCTGCTGCGGGCTCGCTTCGCGCACTTCACCGCTGGCCAACACCAGCGTAATCGAACGCACCGACAGCACCACCGGGCCCAGCCCCATATAGCGTCCGTGGGCATTGACCGACAGCGCGCCGCCAACCGTGAAATTGGCATAGGTCTGCATGATCTTCACCGACAGCCCGTGCGGGTCGATGAAGCGCTGGATATCGCACCAGCGGATGCCGGCCTGCACGCGGATCAGGCGGTCCGCCGGCGAAAATTCGAGCACGCGGTTCATGCCGCGCAGATCAAGGTGCAGGCTGCCCGGGCTGGCCGTATGGCCGCCCATGCTGAAATGGCCGCCGCCGATGGAGATCGGCAGGCTGGTCTTGCGCAGCGCGTCCTGCAAATCCGCCGTGGTGCTTGGTGTCGCTACGGCGTAGACATTGATCGGATTGAGCTGGGTAACGTCGTTTACGGTTGGCATAGTCTTACTTTGCGATGTTCACTTGCAGGTAATCGTGGCGCGACAGCGGATCATCGCCATAACGGTTCTTGCCTTCTCCACCGCGGCGGCAAAGCAGGAGCAGTACCCAAAGCGGGCCCAGGACTGGGATCAACAGCAAAAGAAGGCTCGGGCCGGAACGGCCGATATCGTGCAGGCGCTGGGTGGAGATGGCCAATGCGCCCCAGGTAAATGCCAGCGCAAACACTGCGGCGCCGGGGTCGCCCAGCATCTCATTGGCGAGCATGCCGAAGGCCAGGCAGACCAGGCCAAGTGCGATGATGCGTGTCAGCCAGGTACGGCGATTGATGCGCCCCTGGCATCGGAAATATTTTGCTAGCAGTTCCATTTCTTTTCCTACAAAGGACGGGGCGGGCCCGAAAAGGGAACTAGCTTAGCAAATCCTCAGAAAGTTGCACAACGGAATTCATATCGGAACACCTATGATCACGCTGGATGCCTTGAACAGGGCGGTCGCTTCGATGCCTGCTTCAAGTTCCATTGACAGTTCGCTGTCGCGCGTGACGGTGGCGGCAATCGTACCGCCGCCGGGCAAGGCCAGCGTCACCTCGGAATTAACGGCCCCAGGCTGCACGCGGCATACGGTGCCGCGCAGTTGATTTCGCGCCGACAGTTTGCCGGTTTCGCCGGTCGCCAGGATGATCGAAGAAGCCTTAACTAAAGCGAAAGCTTCAGTTCCTTCTTGCAAACACAGGCTTTCTGCGCTCTCGTGTGTGATGATTGCAACAATCTCCTGCCCTCCAACAATGCGCAGGATGATTTCGTCATTGACCGCGCCCGGCTTGATGCTCGCCACGGTGCCCGAGAACTGATTGCGCGCGCTGGTTTTCATTTTCATTGATTGCAACAGGAGGTAATCATCTGCCAACCCTTGCGATTGGCGGCTCAGGTGTTTCATGAACACATTGTGTTCGTATTCGATGCGGCGGAAATTCGCCACCAGTTGCGCGCCGCGCTGCGTAAGCCGCGTGCCGCCGCCGCCCTTGCCGCCGGCCGACCGTTCCAGCAGCGGTTCACCGGCCAGGTTGTTCATCGCATCGATCGCATCCCAGGCGGCCTTGTAGCTCATGCCGATTGCCTTTGCGCCTTGCGTGATCGAGCCATGCTCCGCAATGCTGGCCAGCAGTTCGACACGCTGGTGGCCGCCGAAGTCCTGGCCATCGAGCGTAATCCATACTTCGCCTTGCAGCGCAACCTGCTTAACCATTACTGCCCTCCCCGGCCACGCGGCCATCCGCCATCGTCAATACATGGCCGCCGAAAGTGGCGGCATCGTCAGGATCATGCGTAATCAGCAGCATCGGGATATCAAGCCGCCGCTGCAGGCTATCGAGTTCGGCGCGCATGCGCACGCGCAGTGCCGGGTCCAGCGCCGCGAACGGTTCGTCGAGCAGCAGTGCGCTCGGCTCTGCGACCAGTGCACGCGCCAGCGCCACGCGCTGCCGCTGGCCACCGGACAATTCCATCGGTCGCTGGTGCGCCACTTCGGCCAGCCCGAAAGCCTCCAGCCAATAGCGCACCGACTCGGATTCTCCGCGCGGCGCGGGATTGAACCAGCCGCGCTGCAGGCCGAAGCCGATGTTCTGCCGCACGTTCAGGTGCGGGAACAGCGCATAGTCCTGGAACAGATAACCCACGCGCCGCTTGCGCGCCGGCACATCGATGCCGGCGCTGCTGTCGAACAGCTTCTGCCCATCCAGTTCGATCACGCCACTGTCCGGCTTCGACAGGCCGGCAATTGCTTTCAGCATCTGGCTCTTGCCCGCGCCCGATGCGCCATAGATCACCACGCGTTTGCTGGCCGACTCGAACTGCGCATCCAGCTGGAAGCTGCGCGTCCCGGCCTGCAAGGATTTACGGATATTCACGCTGATCGTCATGCCGCCCCCTGCGCACGGTTCGGCACCAGCCGGTTCGCCGCCACCAGCACAACCACGCACGTCAGCGAAGTGATGATCACCAGCAGGTTGGCGGTATCGTCCTGCCCTGCCTGCACCGCTTCATAAACGGCAATCGACAGCGTCTGCGTCTTGCCGGGAATGCTGCCCGCCACCATCAGCGTGGCGCCGAATTCGCCCATCGAGCGCGCGAATGCCAGCAAGGTGCCGGCCAGCACGCCGCGCCACGCCAGCGGAAGGCTGACGCGCAGGAACACGCCCAGCGGCGGCACGCCGAGCACACGCGCGGCCTGCTCCAATTGCACATCAACCGCTTCAAAGGCCGAGCGCGCTCCCTTCAGCACCAGCGGGAAAGCAACCACCGCAGCCGCAATCACCGCGCCCTGCCAGGTGAAAATCAGGTTGATGCCGAAGTGCTGCTGCAGCCAGTGCCCGATCGGACCATTGCGGCCGATCAGCACCAGCAGGTAATAGCCCAATACTGTCGGCGGCATCACCATCGGCAGCGTGAGCAAGGCATCCAGCACATCGCGGCCGGGAAAGCGGCCGCGCGCCAACAGGTAGCCAAAGCAGACGCCTAGCACCAGGTCGATCAAGGTGGCCCACAACGCCACCTTCAGTGACAGGCCAAGGGCAATCAGCGCAGCATCCATCGCTTTATGGTTTTCCGAATCCGAAGCGCGCCAGGATGGCCTGGCCGTTTGGCGACAAGATGAAATCCGCGAAGGCGCGGCCGCCGGCCGCATTCGGCGCATCCTTGATCACTGCCAGCGGATAGGTGATGGGCGTGGTGGTCGGAACCACCATCGCCGCGCGCACCTTTTCCGCCTGCGAGGCGACATCGGTCTGGTACACCAGTCCTGCTTCGACTTCGCCGCGCGCGATGTAATCGAGGCTCTGGCGCACATTGGTGCCGAACACAAACTTCGGCTCCAGTTCGCCCCACAGCCCCACTTTTTCCAGCGCACCCTTGGTATAGCGTCCTACCGGCACGCTGGCCGGATTGCCGGTGGTCAGGCGCTGGACAGCCGGCTGGCGCAAGTCGGCCAGCGTGCGCAGGTCCAGCCGACTTCCGAATGGCACAGCCACCACCAGGCGGTTGCTGGCGAAGTCGCGGCGGCTGCCTGGCGCCACGTGCGGCTGGGCCTTATCCATCGCTTCCTGGTCAGCGGAGGCGAACACGTCGACCGGTGCGCCCTTGGCGATCTGGGCTACCAGCGCATCGGAAGCGGCGAAATTAAGCAACACCTTGTCGCCGGGATGGGCAGCTTCGAAGGCAGCTGCTGCCTCACGGAAAGCGTTGTTGAGACTCGCTGCTGCGGATACAGTGATATCGGCAGCAGCGGCGGCGCCGGCGGCGCACAACAGCAAGACAGCGGTGATACGTTTCATCAGCTTTCCTTTCCAAAAGCGCAATATACATGATTATACAGCGCAAAATTTTTTGGAACGTTTTATAATTTCAGGAAATCCTGAAAATTCAAGAATTCAAGAAAGCAGATCAAGAAATGGTCAACCTGAGCCCGCTCGCACAAAAATTCATCCTCCACTTCGGCGAAATGGGCAGCCGCTGGGGCATCAACCGCACTGTCGGGCAGATTTATGCCCTGCTCTACGTCAACAACCGCCCGCTGAACGCCGACGAAATTGCCGAACACCTGGAGTTCTCGCGTTCCAACGTTTCGATGGGATTAAAGGAGCTGCAATCCTGGCGCCTGGTCAAGCTGCTGCACCAGCCCAACGACCGCCGCGAATATTTCGAACCGCCGAAAGATGTATGGGACATCTTCAAGGCCCTGCTGGAAGAGCGCCGCCGCCGCGAAGTGGAACCGACCCTGTCGATGCTGCGCGACGCCATGCTGGAGTCCGCCGCCACTGCGGAAGACCGCTATGCCCAGGAGCGCATGCGCGAAATGTACGAACTGATCGAGCTTTCCAGCTCCTGGTTCGACGACGTGCAGCGCCTGTCGCCGGACACCCTGGCCTCCCTGATGAAAATGGGCTCCACCGTCAAGAAGCTGCTCGACGTCGGCGACGTCGTGCGCGGCAAATTCCGCTCCAGCCGCAGCGAGGCGGAAGAGGACAGCAAGTGAAGCCCCCCGGCCGCCGCAACCTGGCACTGACGATTACGATTGCGCTGGCCGTCAAGGCCTTGCTGCTGTACGGCCTGTGGTACGCCTTCTTCTCACATCCCCAAACCAAGAAAATGCGGTTGCCGACCGAGCAGGTGGAGAAACATTTGCTCGCGCTGCCCGCGCCAACCCTTTCCGAAAAGGTGAATCATGGCACCCGTCGATGAAGTTGTTGCCCTGTCCCGGCTGCAGTTCGGGCTCACGGCTCTCTACCATTTCCTGTTTGTCCCGCTCACACTGGGACTGTCCTGGATCCTGGTCATCATGGAGTCGGTTTATGTGATGACCGGCCGCGAAATCTATCGCGACATGACCAAGTTCTGGGGCAAATTGTTCGGCATTAACTTTGCCATGGGCGTCACCACCGGCATCACGCTCGAATTCCAGTTCGGCACCAACTGGGCCTATTACTCGCACTATGTGGGCGATATCTTCGGCACGCCGCTGGCAATTGAAGGCATGATGGCCTTCTTCCTCGAATCGACCTTTGTTGGCCTGTTCTTCTTCGGCTGGAGCAAGCTGTCCAAGCGCCAGCACTTGTTCGTGACTTTCCTGGTGGCGCTGGGCTCCAGCCTGTCCGCGCTGTGGATCCTGATTGCCAACGGCTGGATGAACCACCCGGTCGGCGCGGAATTCAATTACGAAACCATGCGCATGGAGCTGACCAGCATCAGTGACGTGATCTTCAACCCGGTAGCGCAGGTAAAGTTTGTGCACACCGTGGCGGCGGGCTACGTGACCGCCTCGATGTTCGTGCTCGGCGTCTCGGCCTGGTATCTGCTGAAGGCGCGCGACGTGGCGTTTGCCCTGCGCTCGTTCGCCATTGCCGCCGGCTTTGGACTGGCGTCGACACTGTCGGTCATCGTGCTGGGCGACGAATCAGGCTATACGGCGGGCGAAGTGAACAAGGTCAAGCTGGCGGCGATTGAAGCGGAATGGCATACGGTGCCCGCCCCTGCCGGCATCACGGTGTTCGGCCTGCCGAACGACAAGGAGCAGCGCACCGACTATGCGGTGAAAATTCCTTACGTGCTTGGCCTGATTGCAACGCGCTCGGTCGACAAGCAAGTCACCGGCATCAAGGACCTGAAGGACGAGCACGAAGTGCGCATCCGCAACGGCATGAAGGCCTACGCAGCGTTGACTCGCCTTAAATCGGGTGACAAATCGCCGGAAGCGGTGGCAGCCTTCAAGGCGCTACAGGATGACCTCGGTTACGGACTGCTGCTGAAGAAGTACACGCCAATCGTGGTCGATGCCACCGATGCACAAGTCAAGATGGCGGTAGACGACACCATCCCGAAAGTGGCCCCGCTGTTCTGGGCTTTCCGTGGCATGGTTGGCTTGGGGCTTATGTTCCTGTTTATCTTCAGCGCTGCGTTCTACTTCCTGATCCGCCAGCGCCTGGCACCGCAGCGCTGGTTGCTCAAGCTGGCCGTGTTCGCGATCCCGCTGCCGTGGGTTGCCGCGGAACTGGGTTGGATCGTAGCGGAATACGGCCGCCAGCCGTGGACGATTGCCGGCATCTTGCCGACGCACTTGTCGGCCTCCAACATCCAGCCATCGAACCTGTATTTCAGCCTGGCCGGCTTCGCCCTATTCTATACAGTCCTGCTGGTGATTGAAATGAAGCTGATGTTCAAGTACGCCCGCCTCGGCCCAAGCGCCCTGCACACCGGCAAATACCATTGGGAGCAGCAATCATGATCTTCGATTACGAAACCTATAAAGTGATCTGGTGGTGCTTCGTCGCCGTGCTACTGCTCGGCTTTGCGCTGACCGACGGCTTTGACTTCGGCGTTGGCATGTCCCTGCCCTTCCTCGGCAAAGACGACACCGAACGCCGCGTCATCATCAATACCATCGGGCCGACCTGGGAAGGCAACCAGACCTGGTTCATCGCCGCCGGCGGCACGCTGTTTGCCGCCTGGCCGCTGGTCTATGCCGCCGCATTCTCCAGCCTTTACATCGCGCTGATCGTGGCCTTGTTCGCCCTGTTCTTCCGTCCGGTGGGCTTCGATTACCGCAGCAAGATCGCCGACCCGCGCTGGCGCAACACCTGGGACTGGGGCCTGTTCATCGGCGGCTTCGTGCCACCGCTGATTTTCGGTGTCGGCATGGGCAATGTGCTGCAAGGGCTACCGTTCCGCTACGACGACCTGCTGCGCCTTGAATATACCGGCAACTTCTTTCAGTTGCTGAATCCCTTCGGCCTGCTGTCCGGCGTACTGGCCGTCGCCATGCTGGCCATGCACGGCGCCACCTTCCTGCACCAGAAAACCGAAGGCGCGATCTCAGAGCGCGCGCGCCGCATGGCGATGCTCGCCGCCGCGCTGACCATCGTCTTGTTCGCCGCCGCCGGCGTATGGGTCGCCACCGTCCTGCCCGGCTACCGCATCACCGCCATGCCCGATGCCGGCACTGCCTTCATGCCGCCGGCGAAAACAGTAGTCGTTGCCGCCGGCGCCTGGATGGACAACTATTCGCGCTGGCCGCTGACCCTGGCCTTCCCTGCGGCAGCCATCCTCGGCGCCGTGCTGGCGATCGTGCTCAGCACCGCACGCCGCACGCTCGCAGCCTTCCTGGCCAGCGGCATGAGCGTGGCCGGCATCCTGCTCACGGCCGGCGGCGCCATGTTCCCCTTCGTGCTGCCGTCCTCGCTGACGCCCTCGCACAGCCTGACCGCGTGGGATGCCACGTCCAGCCACAAGACGCTGGCCGTGATGTTCTGGGTGGTGGTGATCATGCTGCCGATTATCGTGATGTACACAAGCTGGGTGTACCGCGTAGTGCGCGGCAAGGTCACCACCGCCCACATCCACGAAAACGAACACTCCGCTTATTGAAAGGAATCAGCCATGTGGTACTTCACCTGGATCCTCGGTATCTGCGTCGCCGTCTTCGCCGCCATCATCAACGTGATGTGGCTGGAAGCGAACTACGCTTTCGGCGAACGCAACGAAGACCTGACCCGCACCCGCTTCGAATCCGCCCGCGACGCCGACAAATAGGCGTATTCAGGCCAGCCTGACCACTTCCGGATAGGCGGGCCGCGCCTCTTCGTGGAAAAGATCGCCGAGATAGAGTGCCAGGTCGGCCTCTTCGACGTCATGCGGAATGACGAAATCGGCCGGACGGCGCTTGCCGTCCGAACCGGGATAGTACGCAGCCCATCGATTGCCCCGGCGCTCGATCTGGATGCGCGTGCCGAATACATTGAACTTCAACCACATTCAAAGCTCCTCGATGCGTAAGGCGCCCGACTGCAGCGGGCGCACGAGGATATTGTACACATCGATATCGAAGCTCACCGCTGCCGCGCGCGGCTGATCGACGCCCAGGTAGCACCAGCGATCAACAATGGCACGCTGGCGCAGGTCGCCCGATTCTTCGACGATTGCCACCGCCCCTGCAAACGGCCAGCGCGTCACGCGCAACGGCTGCAGCGCCAGCCTGGCACGCGCCGCGTGCTCGGCTGCCGACTCTTCACCAGTACAGGCGCCCTTGCAGCGCGCCACTTGCCGCGCAAAACATGGCCTCCCCGGCATGCCCTTCTCCAGCCCCGTCGCCACCGTGCACAGGTCATGGCCATGCACCACGTCGCGCAGCGTTTCGATGGCGGCCTTCCTGCTGCCGAACAGGCCGTAAAGCTGCTCGGCCAAAGCAAAGTCCACCTCGCGCGCGAAGACGATCTCGGGCACCTCGCGGGCCATGCTGATCGAGCACATCTCGCGCAAGCGGCGCAGCTTGGAATTGAAGACAGGCTGGTGCTGCCTGACCAGCTCAGCCTCGCGCAGCAAGGCGCCAATTTCGCCACCGCTGCGCTCGAAGTCGATGCTGGCGGCGCGCGCCAGCATCTGCATCTCCTCCGCTGTGCGCATATGCGACAGTACCCGCGTGCGGATGTTCACGCTCTTGCCGATGTAAACCGGCTTACCGGAAGCGTCGCGAAAAATGTATACCCCAGGCAGCGACGGCAAGGCATCGATGCATTGTCTGGGGATGTGGGCGGGATAGCTGAAGTTCAAAACGGGGTCGCTGACCACCAGCAGTCCCACCGAATTGACGTGGGTGCGCATGCGGGCATGATACCATTCGGCCCGCCATGAAATACCTCAGCGCTTACTCAGAACAGACACTCTCCCAGGTCCGCCAGGTGATGGATCAGGGCCGCTTGGGCGAGGTGCTGCTGCAACGTTATCCGAAATCCCACGAAATCCGCAACGATCGTGCGCTGTACGACTACGTCCAGGACTTGCGCAACGAGTTCCTGCGCAATGCGGCGCCGATCGACAAAGTCGCATTCGACAGCAAGATCCACGTGATCAACCACGCGCTTGGCCTGCATACTTCGGTATCACGCGTCCAGGGCGGCAAGCTGAAAGCCAAACACGAGATCCGCGTCGCAACGATGTTCAGGGATGTACCGCTGGAATTCCTGCGGATGATCGCCGTGCACGAACTGGCGCACGTGAAAGAAAAACAGCACGACAAGGCGTTCTACAAGCTGTGCACCTATATGGAGCCGAACTACCACCAGTACGAGTTCGACACCCGCCTCTACCTGACGCACCTCGATGCGTCAGGTAACAAGCTCTGGACTTAGCCGCGCAGGTTTTGCACCAGGGCGGCCGGTGAGGCATTCACGCGCACCAGCGCGGCGTGCTGCGGCTTGATGAAACCTTCGTTGCGGGCGTGTTCAATGAAGCCGACCAGCTTGTCGTAAAAGCCGTCCACGTTCAGCAGCCCAACCGGCTTGCTGTGGATGCCGAGCTGCGACCAGGTCAGCATCTCAAACAGTTCTTCCAGCGTCCCCATGCCGCCCGGCATCGCGATAAAGCCATCCGACAGCTGCGCCATCATGGCTTTGCGCTCGTGCATATCCTTGACGATGAACTGGCGCGTCAGGCCGGTATGCCCCACTTCCCGCTCCACCAGAGCGGTTGGGATCACGCCCGTCACTTCACCGCCCAGGCGCAGAACTTCGTCGGCAATCACGCCCATCAGGCCCACATTGCCGCCGCCGTACACCAGCGCCAGGTTCTGCTCCACCAGCGCCGCAGCCAGCGCGCGCGCCTGTTCGGCGTAACGGGGGGAGGCGCCGGCATTGGCGCCGCAATACACGCAAATCGATTTCATTTGAGCTTCTTCAGGTATTCTTCGGACAGTTTCTGGAACAGCAGGTGGGTCTCGCCGCGCAGGTATGGGCCGATCTGGGACAACACCTGATAGCAGCCGCGCGCCAGCGCATCGGCCATCGATTGCTGCTCGGAGTATTTGCGCGGGTTGCGCACGTATTCATAGGACAGCCAATAGGTCGCCACTACCACCATATTCACCGACATCGCATCGATCGCCATATCGCTGGCTTCCAGCGAGCCTTCGCTGCGCAGGTCCAGGCACAGGTTGCGCGCCACTTTGATCTTGTGGGCCAGCAGCTCCTTGAACTCCAGCTCCAGCTTGCGGTTGCGGGACAGCAGGTCGTTCAGGTCGCGGTAGAAGAAGCGGTAGCGCCAGATCAGCTCAAACATCAGGTGCAGGTACAGCCACACGTCCTCGACGTTCGAGCGGCGACCGCTCGGCACCTGCAGCATGCGCTCCGCTTCAGCCTTGAACTGGACGAAGATCGAGTTGACGATATCGTCCTTGTTCCTGAAATGGTAATAGAGATTCCCCGGGGAGATATTCATCTCCTCGGCGATAACGGTGGTCGTGATATTTGGCTCGCCGAACTCGTTAAACAAGCGCAGCGAGAGTTCCAGGATGCGTTCGCGGGTTCGTCTTGGCGCTTTTTGTAGCATAACAGGGGGGGTCTATTGTTTCCCCTGCAAGGATATCACTATTAGAAGTTTTCCAGAAGTTACGCTTTTTTCGTTGTGGTCTTTTTGACTGGCTTTTTAACCAACGCTTTCAATTCTTCGACCTGGCGGCTCAATTCTTCCATCCGGTCGATCAGGGCGTTGATGTCCTGCCGCATCGGCACGCCGATTGATTCCAGGGCTCGGGTTACCCGCTCTTCGAACACTTTTTCCAGTGAATTGACCGTTTCGCGCACATGGACGGCGCGGTCGCCTTCGACGGCGCGGGCGCGTTTTTGCAGGTCGGTGAAAGCCCCCAATCCGGCTTTCCATATTTCCTGCGCCGATTCGCGCACTGCCTTGGTCAGCCGTTCTTCGCTTTCCTCAAACGATTTCGTCTTTTTACCCATGGCGGTGCCTCCTCTCTTTGTTCTCCGGATATTGTAAGGGGCACTCTCTAGAACAGGGCTTCTAATGCGGTCTACAATGCCCGCATGGGGCCGAAAATCCTGTGGGTGCTGCTGCCGTTGGCGGTATATGCCGCCCTGCTCGCGCTGGCCTGGCGCGGGAAGGTGCCGTCGCGCCTGGCGGTCAATATGCACAGCAGCTTGCTGCTGCTGGCCTACCTTCTCGCGACCGCCGGGCTCGGGCTGTTCTGGGTCGCCAACCAGCAGTTGCCGGTGTTTGACTGGCATTACCTGTTTGGATATGCGACGCTGCTGCTGGTGTCGCTGCATTTGTTCTTCAACTTGCCGATGGCCTTGCGCTGGCTGTGGCAGCGGCGGGCTGCACCTGCGCCGCGCCCCGCCAGCGGCGCCGCAGGGCGCGGCATGGCGCGGATGGCCGGCGCGTCAGGAGCCTTGGTGCTGGCATTTGCGCTCGGGGCACATTGGGGCGGCCGCGCTGTACAGCCTGCGCCGGACGCCACCACCACTCGCGGCGACGCGACATCGGCGGCGATTGCCACTGTGCAGCGCTACCACGACGCGTCCTCCGCCTCGCGCAGCGGCGTGCTGCGCCGCGCTCCGGTAGTGGATTGGGGCGCGCAACCGCCACCTTTCAAGGTTTATCCGGCGGCGCCGCATATCGCACTGCCTCGTGCCTTACCGGACGATACTGCTGCGCGCAACCTTGGTGCGATGCTGCGCGGCGCGGCGCCCGCAGCCCCGGCGCGGGCTCTTGATCTTGCAGCCGTCGGGCAGCTGTTGCACCTGACAGCGGGCGTCACCGCGCGGCGCGGCGGCCTGGCACTGCGCGCCGCCCCCTCTTCCGGCGCCCTCTTTCCCGCCGAGCTTTACCTGCTGGTCCGGCGTGTCGACGGCGTGCCGCCTGGGCTCTATCACTTCGATCCCGAGCGGCACCGGCTGGCATGGCTCGGCGGTCCGCCTGCAGGGAAGCCGGCGGTTGATGCGGATTTGCTGATGGTGGTGTCGGCGGTATTCCAGCGGACCGGCTACAAGTACCGAGACCGCGCCTACCGTTATGTTGCGGCTGATCTTGGCCACTTGCTTGAGAACGCACGGCTGGCTGGACATTATGTCGGCGCACAGGTCGCGCTGCTGGAACAGTTCGATGAAGTGACGCTTGAGTCGCTGTTCGGGCTGGACGGCCTGCAGGAAGGCGTGATCGCTGCGGCGTCTTTCGTCGCCGGCCCGGCGCTCTCGCCCGAGTTGCCGATAGACCGGCCGAGGCGCGCGGAAAGAGCTGCAACGGCAGGTGCCGCAGGCCTGGGCGTTACCAGCCAGGTCCATAGCGCCACCTCGCTCACTGGAATCCACGGCAGCGGCAGCGGCGGCACGGCTGGGGTCGGCGACGAGAGCAGCAAGGAAGCGCTGGTGCTGCTGCCAGCCGGCGATGTGGCGCAGATGGACCTGGCGCGAACGATCTTGCAGCGCCGCAGCCAGCGCCGCTTCTCGCAGCGGCCGGTCGAACAGCAGCAACTGGCGTCGATCCTGGCAGAGATGGCGCTGGCACCGCTCCTGTCGGGCGCCCTGCATGCGGACCTGGTGGTCAATCGCGTCAGGGGACTCGAACCCGGCGTCTACCGCTACCAGCCGCAGCGGCACGCGCTGCAGCCAGTGCAGCTTGGCGACTTCGCCACCCAGACCCGCAACGCGGCGCTGGACCAGGACGTGATCGGCGACGCCGCCGTAGTCCTGATCCTCTCCGCCGACAGCGCGCAAGCGTTGCAAAACGGCGCCCGCGGCTACCGCATGGCCTTCCTGGAAGCGGGCTTGATGGGTGAACGGTGGCTGCTCGGCGCCGTCGCCAGGGGACTGGGCGCCTGCCCCGTCGGCGCGTTCTACGACGATGAAGCAGCGTCGTTGGTCAAGGCGCAGAAAGGCCGCTGGGTCCTGCACTTCGCCGCCCTCGGCCACGTGGCAGACTAATTGAGATATTGCGGTGCGCGGATCTGCGAATGCAGCCGGAATCCTTCACGGATATTTTCCCGCAGCACCGCGCCTTTCCAGGGCTTGGTGTAGAAGCGGTCGATCGCGCCATGGTTGATGGCCGCCATGATCGGCGTCAGGTCGGCATACGCCGACAGCATGATCCGGAAAGTATCCGGCGCCAGGTTCTTGACGCGTTCCATGAACTCGGTCCCGGTCATCATCGGCATGCACTGGTCGCACAGGATCACCTGTACCCGGTGCCGCGCCAGCACGTCGAAACCTTCCGCCGCCGTCTGCGCGGTCAAAATCCGATAGCCATCCTGCGCCAGGAAGTCGCTCAGCACATCAAGCATGAAAGCGTCATCGTCGACAATCAACAAGGTTTGCTGGTCGACGATGCTTTCGTCTGACGGCGTTTGCAGGTGGCGGCCTTCACGCAGCATCTGCATGAAGTCGGGCTCCGGCAAAGGACGGCTGAAATAATAACCCTGCATCTCATCGCAATCGTGGCGCCGCAGGTAAGACAGCTGGGCGTCCTTTTCCACGCCTTCCGCTATCACCTTCAGTTTCAGGCTGTGCGCCATATTGATAATGGCCAGCACGATGGCCGCATCATCCGGATTGCTGGTCACTTCGCGTACGAAGGCGATGTCAATCTTCAGCTTATCGATCGGGAAGCGCTTCAGGTAAGCCAGCGAAGAATAGCCGGTGCCGAAATCGTCGATCGAAATCTTCACGCCCAGCGCCTTCAGGTTCTGCAGCACCGTGATGGTCTCTTCGGCATTCGACATCAGCGAGCTTTCGGTCAGTTCCAGCTCCAGCAACTCGGGCGAGATATCGTTCTCCTTGATGGCCCGCATCACCTCTTCTTCCAGCCCGCCGACAAAGAACTGGATGCCCGATACATTGACCGACAGGTGCACCGGCCCGACATCGCCCCTGGCCCATTCGGCAATCTTGCGGCAGGATTCATGAATCACCCAACTGCCCACCCGCACGATCAGCCCGGTCTCTTCCAGCAGCGGGATGAACAGCGCCGGCGACACCATGCCATGGCCTGGCCGCTCCCAGCGCAGCAACACCTCGGCCCCGCTGATGCGTCCCGAAGCGATATGCACCTTGGGCTGGTAGAAAAGACGGAATTCACTGTTGTCGATGGCGCGGCGCAGCGCGTTCTCCATGTCCAGCCGCGCCAGCGATTGCGCATTCATCTCCGCAGTGAAGAAGCGGAAGGCGTCGCGTCCAGCCTCCTTGGCGCGGTACATCGCCGTATCGGCGTACTGGATCAGGGTATCGGGATCGCTGCCGTCCTCCGGAAACACGGAAATGCCGATACTGGCCGTCACCGTCACCTCATGCCCCTTCAAATCGAAGGGCTGGCGCATCGCATCGCGTATTTTGTCGACCACCGCAATGGCATTCTGCGCGCCTTCAGGCAGCATCAAGATCGCTGCGAATTCGTCGCCGCCGAAGCGCCCGATGGTATCGCGCACGCGCAGACATTCCACCAGGCGGCTGGAGAACTGCCGCAGCAGCTCGTCGCCGATGGTATGGCCCAGCGTGTCGTTGATGTTCTTGAAGCGGTCCATATCGAGGAACAGCACCGCCAGCGCCCAGTTATGCTCTGCCGCCTGTTTCAACGACAGCATCAGCGAATCGTAGAACTGGCTGCGGTTCGGCAAACCGGTCAGGGTATCGAAATGGGCCAGCTTGAGCAGGCGGCGCTCGGCCTCCTTGCGCTCCGTGATATCGCGCGCAACGGCCACCAGGATCCAGTTCTGGCCGGAACGCAGCGTGCGGCGCTGCACTTCCACCGACAGCGGCGAGCCGTCCTTGCACTCGAGCAGCAGCTCGGCCATCGCCCCGCTCTGGTCGCCCGCCAGCAGCTTGTCATACAGGTCTTGCAGCGGCTGCAGGCCCGCCTCGCGCTCGCGCTCCGGGCCCACTTTCAGGAATTCCTCGCGCGCAAAACCCAGCATGCGGCAGGCCGTCACGTTGACGTCGATGAAGCAGGAATTGGCGCGGTCGACCAGGAAGATCGCATCGGCCGTGGCATCCATCGCCAGCCGGAAGCGGCGCAGGTCTTCGTCCAGGCGGATGCGCGCGTTCATGTCCAGCTGGAGCTGGGCGTGGTGGCGGCTGATTTCCTCGTACAGCAGCAGGTTCTCATAGGCTACCGAAATCTGGGCCGCCACCGTCACCGCCACCCGTTCATCCACTTCATTGAATTCGTCGGCGCCGAGTTTATCGACCAGGTACAGCCAGCCGTGCACCCGCTCGCGCGATGCAATCGGCACGCCAAGGAAGGAATGCACCGGCGGGTGCCCGATCGGCAGGCCAATTTCGCGCGGGTCGCCACTTAGGCGGCTCATGCGCACCGGCTGGCGTTGCTGCAGCAGGCTGTCGAGGATGCCGGCGCGCGGCAGGCCCGCCATCAACTTGGCCTGATCGCCTGTGCCGCAAGTCGCGAAATAGCTGGTTTCCTGCGCATCCTGCTCCAGCACGCCGATGCAGGCGAAGCGCGACACGCAGATATTCTGCGCCACGCGCACGCCGATTTCGATCAGGCCCTGCGCATCGCGTTCTGCGCCGAGTTCGATCCCCAGTTCGATCAGGGCGGTCAGGCGCAGGCTGACCGCCTGCAGGCTGGAAAGGGAACGCGAGAGCCGTTCGGTCATCTGGCTCAGGTGCTCCGGTTCGCCATCATGCGACTCGCCATTGTTTGCGATGCGCGTGATGTGCTGGCTGCTCGACTCCAGTTCGTCGATATATTCTGCCACCTTGTGCTCGATATCGAACAGGCGGCCCTGGCTGGGCTGCTCCGGCGCGAAGGCCGGCAATGCCTCGCCCTGCTCCACCATCCCGAGCGCCTGGTGCACTGTCTTCAGGATCACGTCCGGGTCGGACGGCTTGGGCAGCACCCAGCGCACGCCACAGGCCTCGGCCACGGCCATCGCCTCGCGCTCGCGGTAGGTCGCGGTATAAAAGATGATTGGCACGTCCGCCAGGTCCGGCTTGCTGCGGATGCGGTTGACGAATTCATAGCCGTCCATGTTCGGCATCAGAATGTCGGAAATGACCAGGTCCGGCCGCTCCGCCTCCATCACTTTCAAGCCTTCCATGCCGCTGGACGCTTCCAGCAGGCGATGACCGCTGTAGCCCAGGAGCGTCATCAGGAACTCGCGGTTCAGCACATGGTCGTCGACGATCAGGATCGTCGCGATGTCGTTCTCATACTGGGGCGACATCTCCCCCGGTAAAAAAGACTCGATTTGCGTCACGAAGGTGTCGGGTTCGATCGGCTTGCCGATATAGCCGTCAAAGCCGGCCGCCAGCAGCTTTTCGCGGTCGCCGACCATGGCCAGCGCAGTCACGGCCAGCGCCGGGATATGTTTCAGGTCCGGATCTTGTTTCAGTTGCGCCACCACGCCGTAGCCATCGAGCTTAGGCAGGTGCACATCGCAGATGATCAGGTCGGGCACTTCGCGGCGCGCCACCTCCACGCCCTCTTCGCCGTTATGGGCCAGGAGCGGATGGTAGCCGAAGGCGCGGAGCAGGTACACCATCAGCTCCATATTCGTCGGGTTATCTTCGATAATCAGGATGCGTGCTGACATTGGTACTCCTGTCAATGTATCGCCTCTAGTATCCGCTATTCCACGGGCAATGTGAGCACAAATATGCTGCCATTGCCCGGCTTGTCGAAATGCCGGATCGATCCGTTCAACAATGCCGCCAATTTCTGGCTCAGGCGAATGCCCAGCTGCTGCATGATGTCCGCCGTGACGCCGGTCCCGGTGTCGCTGACACTGACTTGCACCACCGCTTTGCCGTCTGCCTGGCTGCGTTCCAGGGCGATACTGACTTCGCCCCGTTCGGTGAACTTGATCGCATTGTTCAACAGGTTGCCCAGGATTTGCTGCAGGGCGCGGCGATCGGTGCGCAGCATCACGGCCTGCGCCGGCGCGCGGAAATGCAGCACCAGGCCTTTCTGCTTGGCCTGCGGGCGGAACACCAGCGCCAGCTCTTCGACCACGGCGCGGCAATTGAGCGGCTCGCGCTGCAGCTCCACCTTGCCGGAACCGATCTTGGCAAAGTCCAGCAGGTCGTTGATCAAGGATAGCAGCTGGCGTGCGCTGGCTTGCACCGTGCGTAGCTGCTTGTCCTGGTCCGCGTTCAAGGGCCCTGGCAGCTGCATCAGCAAGGTGCCGGTGAAACCGATGATCGCATTCAGCGGCGTGCGCAGTTCATGCGACATGCTGCCCAGGAAGCGCTCCTTGGCCTGGCTGGCCTTGGCCAATTCGCTGATATCGCGCACGGAATGAACTTGCAGCTTGCGCTCGCCGTCTCGCAGCTGGCTGCTGCGCACATCGGCCGGGAATTTGTCGCCGCCCTTGCGCACGGCGCGGGAATCCGGCCCCTTGGGCAGCAGCGCTTCGAGCGCCATGCCGTGCAGCTCGCCGGGCAGGTAATCGAACAGGTCTTCCGCCCGGCTGTTGGCCGACACGATGCGGCCATCTTCGCTGGCCACCACCATCGCATCCGGCATGGATTCGAGCAGGCTGCCGAAGCGCACTTCGGCCTCCAGGGTATCTTCGGGCTTGCCGTAGTCTGTCGCCATCGTCCCGCTTTCTGATTGAAACCAACTCGGATCAAAATTGCAGCGTTTCTTGCTTGGCCTCAAGACAGTCTAAGTGATACCCAAAATCTCCGCAAGAATATGGCCTGCGATTTCGGGATGGCGGCCCATGCCGACGTGGCCGATGCCATGCAATGCAATGTTGCGGGCGCCGGGCAGGTGGCAGGAATCCTGCGGCGCGATGATGTTGTCGTGCCAGGAGTAGATCGAGGTGAACAGGCCGCGCTGGCCGCGATCGGCGGCATCGAGTTGCGCCAGCCATTCGGCGTCGCGCCGCATCTGGCGCGCGTTGTGCCCCGGACCCATATGCGCCAGGTCGGTGCCGTGGTGAGGCGTGGCCAGCGTGATGATGCGCGCCGCATGTGCCGCGCCGAAGCGGCGCAGCCAGGCGCGCGCCACCAGCCCGCCCATGCTGTGCGCCACGATGATGACTTTCTCGCTGCCGCTGGCGGCAAGCAGTGCTTGCACGCCCTGCTCCAGCTGCACCGCAAAGTCTTCGATGTCGCCGAACACCGGCTCCAGGTCGACGGTGGCATGGCTATAGCCGCGCTCTGCCAACTGCGCGGCCAGGTGCACCCAGAAGCCGCCGTTGGCGCCATAACCGTGCACCAGCAGCACCGGCAAGCCGCGCGGTGCGCTTGCAATATGCAGGCGTGGCTGGTGGCGCAGCATATGCCAGGACGTCACCGCCATGGTGGACGCATACTCGTGAAAGAATAGCTGCACCCGTTGCAACAGTCCGATCTGCGCGCCCTCCGGCACCGGCCGCAGCGTCATGCGGAAATTGTTGGCCGTGATCGCCAAGCGTACCAACAGTACAACGATTACCGCCAGCAGCAACGCCACGTCGGCCGGAACCAGGCGCGACAAGCCCCATGCGATGCCGACCGCAACGGCCACTTGCATGGCCATGATCATCATCAGCATGCGTTTTACCATTGGTCAGCCCTTTCGCGACAGCCGTTCGGCCAGGCCGCTTGCCAGGCGGGCCGTGACGCCATAGATCGACAACTGCGGGTTGGCGCCCAGCGAGGTCGGGAACAGCGAGCCGTCATGCACCGACAGGTTGCCGATGCCGCGATACAGCCCGTCCGGCGCCACCACGCCGCTGGCGGCATCGCCGGTCATGGCGCAGCCGCCCATCACGTGGGCCGACACCACCCGCGTCAGCAGCTTTTGCATCGGCAGCGCGGCGATGGCCTGGCGCGCTTCATCCCAGCTCTTGTACGGCGCCACAACCAGTTCATGCACCGGGCTCACGCCATCGGCGCCGGCGGCGAACTGGATTTCCGCCATCGTCAACAGGGCGCGGCGGGCGCCGTCCCAGAAATACGGCGTCAGCGGGTAATCCAGTTGCGGCGAGCCATCGCTGCGCAGCGTGACGCGGCCACCCGCTGCCTCCGGGTGGAAGCCGTCGCGCAGCAGCGCCAGCATGCCTTGCACGTGCGCGAAACGCTTCATCAGGTTGGCATGGGCCGCGCCATAGGCCGACAAGGTGGTCGCGCCGAGCACCGGGTGCAGCGGCGCGACTTCCAGTTTGTAGCCCAGCGGGCCGTCGGGCGCCTGCGTGTGCAGGAAATGGTCGGAATACACGGTCTGCGGCGCGCCGTTGAACGCTTCCACCGCCTGCGGGTACAAGCCCATCGAGATCACCACCGGGTGCAGGAAGGTGCGCTGGCCAAGCAGCTGCTGCGGGTCGGGCGCGCCGGAACGCAGCAGCAGCGCCGGCGAGTTGATCGCGCCGCCGGCCACCACGAAGTGGCGCGCCTTGAGCGTGAGGCGGCGGCCGGTCGGCTGCATGCCGTCGGCGCTCAGCGCCACGCACTCCAGCGACGTGGCCTGGCCGCCGGCCAGCGTGAAGCGCTCGGCGCGGGCCCGCGTCAGCAGCACGGCGCCCTTTTCCAGCGCCGCAGGGATGGTGGTGACCAGCATCGACTGCTTGGCGTTGGTCGGGCAGCCCATGCCGCAGTAACCCAGGTTCCAGCAGCCGTTGACGTTGCGGCGGATCAGGGCGGTCTTGATGCCGAGCTTGTCGGCGCCGGCGCGCAGCAGGTCGTTGTTGGCGTTCGGCGGGGTCGGCCAGTCGTTTGATGTGCAGGCGCTGTTCCATCTTCTCGAACCACGGCGCCAGGTCTTCCACGCCGTAGTCGCGCAGGCCGTACTTCGCCTGCCACCAGGCCAGCGTATCGGCCGGGGTGCGGAAGCTGGAAGTCCAGTTGACCACCGTGGTCCCGCCCACCGTGCGGCCCTGCAGGATGTTGATCGCCTTGTCGGCGGTCTTGCGGGCAGCGGAATCCTGGTACAGCGAAGGGTAGGCATCGGCCTCGCGCATCTTGAAATCCTTCGACGATTTCAGCGCGCCCTCTTCCACCATCAGCACTTTCAGGCCGGCCTGGGCCAGGATTTCCGCCGTGACGCCGCCGCCGGCGCCGGTGCCCACCACCACCACGTCGGCGTCGAAGTTGCGGTCCTGCTGCAAGGTGGAAGCGTCGATGACTTGCCAGCCGGCGGCGATGCCGGCCTGGATCGGATCCGGGATCGGGCTGCTCATGCGCTCAGCTCCTTCATCGGGCCCTGGTAGCCGATGGCCGCCCAGGTCGAAGGCTCGGCATACCAGGCGCCCAGCACCAGGTCATGCAGGCCATGGTAGGCCGTTTGCAGCATTTCGGTGCGGTGGGTGCGCCAGCTTTGCAGGAAGGCCGCCACCTCGGCCGGGGTCGCTTCCGGCCAGGCCGGCACGCCGGCCAGCAGGCGCCGCGTGGGCGCCATGGTAAGCAGGCCAAACAGGTCGCTGATCTCCTTTTGCACGCGCAGCGGCAGGCCGTTGATGGCTGCGCCGACGCGATCGATGCCCGCCTCCAGCGCGGCCGCGTCAGGATGAACGCCGGTAATGGCCGGTACCAGCACGGCCAGCATGCTGCGCCCCTGCGCATCCAGCGCGAAGCGCTCGGCCACCGGCGGGCGCAACTGCCGGTACACGGCGCCGCCCGCGACAAGCGCCAGGCCGCCAAGCAGCCCAGCCTTCAAAAATGATCTGCGTTGCATCTAGTCCCCTCTTAATAGTTATACGGGGATTCTAAGGACGCCATCGCGCCCCGGCTAGAGAAAGGCCTCTAATCCTTGCGGCTGCGGGCTTGCATCTGGCGCGCAATGCCGCGCAGGATGTTGACCTCTTCCGCTTCCAGCCCGCCGCGCGCGAACATGCGTTTCAGGCGCGGCATCAGCTTGCGCGGGTTGTTCGCATCGAGGAATCCGACCTCGACCAGCGCCTGCTCCAGGTGCTGGTACATGCCTTCGATCTGCGCCGCACTGGCCGCCTCGCCGTGGAAACCGACCGGGCTGGTAGTGCGCTGGCCATCCAGCGCCGCCATGCGGCATTCGTATACCAGCACCTGCGCCGCCTGCGCCAGGTTCAAGGACGAATAATCGGGATTGGCGGGAATATTCACCAGCACATTGCATGGCTCGACAATCTCATTGGGCAGGCCGAAACGCTCATTGCCGAAGATCAGGGCCGCCCGCAGTTCAGCGCCGGCCGCCAGTTGCCCGGCGAATTCGCGCGGCGTCACCACCGGCGGCGAAAACTCACGCAGCCGCGCCGACACGGCCGCCGTGAAGTTGATCCCGTCCAGCGCTTCGGCCATGCTGCCCACCACGCGCGCCGCTGACAGGATGTCCTGCGCGCCGGAGGCAAAGGCCACCGCCTCTTCGTGTTCGCAAGCCCCTTCAAAGCGCGGATTGACCAGCACCAGGTCGGAAAAACCCATGGTTTTCATAGCGCGCGCCACCGATCCGATATTGCCCGGACGGCTGGTTTCCACCAGCACGACGCGCAGGCGGAGGAAGGCGGAGGATGCGGTTTCGGTCTGCTTCATTTACAATAGCGGGATTCTGCGTTGGGGCGCATTTTACCTTGCCCACACAACGCGCCGCTCTTTTTCAATCTTGTCATCATTTCCGCTGCCGGATGCGCGAAGCGTTTCCGCGGGCGGCAATGTCTATTTTACGGAAGCTAGTATGCACCCAATGCTGAATACGGCCATCAAGGCCGCGCGCCGTGGCGCCGCTGTGATCAACCGCGCATCGTTTGACCTCGATCGCGTGAACGTAACTGAAAAACAACACAATGACTTCGTCACTGATGTTGACCAGGCCGCCGAACAGGCAATCATCGAAGTGCTGCTGAAAGCCTACCCTGGCCATGCCATCTTCGCCGAAGAGTCCGGCATCACCGGCACCGTAAATGACGAGAGCGAATACGTGTGGATCATCGATCCACTGGACGGCACCACCAACTTCATGCACGGCTTCCCACAGTACTGCATCTCCATCGCCCTGCAGCAAAAAGGCGTGGTGACCCAGGCTGTGATCTACGACCCGGTACGCAACGACCTGTTCACCGCCACCAAGGGCGCCGGCGCCTACCTCAACGAAAAGCGCATCCGCGTCAACAAGCTCGACCGCATCAGCGGCGCCCTGCTGGCTTCCGGCTACAAGCCTGGCAGCCCGGCCGCCATCGCGGAATTCGCCAAGATGTTCACCCTCATGGCTGAGCGCTCGCACGGCATCCGCCGCGCCGGTTCCGCCGCCCTGGACCTGGCTTACGTCGCTTGCGGCCGCCTGGACGGCTACTACGAAAAGAACCTGAAACCTTGGGACATCGCGGCCGGCGCCCTGCTGGTGACCGAGGCGGGCGGCATCGCCGGCGAATTCAATGGCGAATCCGACTATATGAATAGCGGCCACATCATTGCGGCCTCGCCCAAGGTGTTCGGCCAGATGGTTGGCTTGCTGGCAGAGTTTGCATAAAGATCAGCCCAAAATCGCCACACAATGAGGCCCTGCGGGGCCTCTTTTGTTATTGCCGTGCGTCAACGAATCTGACTTGCTGTTATACTCCCCACAGCGCCGACGTTTCTGTATGGCAATAATTTCCACCTAATTTATAAAATAACTACACTATGTCTTTCTCCGATCTCGGCTTGTCCGATGCCATCGTGCGCGCGGTAGCCGAAACCGGCTATACAGCCCCTACCCCGATCCAGAGCCAGGCGGTGCCAGCCGTGCTGAACGGCGGCGACCTGCTGGCCGGCGCCCAGACCGGCACCGGCAAGACCGCCGGCTTCACGCTGCCGATCCTGCATCGCCTGTCCACCGACGCCTTCGGCAGCAAGCTGGCCAACAATACCTCGCCGCGCCCGATCCGCGCCCTGATCCTGACCCCGACCCGCGAACTGGCGGCCCAGGTTGAAGAAAGCGTCAAGACCTACGGTAAATACACCAAGCTGAATTCGGCCGTGATCTTTGGCGGCGTCAGCATCAACCCGCAGATCAAGCTGCTCAAGCACGGCGTCGACATCCTGGTTGCCACCCCGGGCCGCCTGCTCGACCACATGGGCCAGGGCACCGTCAACCTGGACAAGGTCGAGATCCTGATCCTGGACGAAGCCGACCGCATGCTGGACATGGGCTTCATCCGCGACATCCGCAAAGTGCTGGCCGCGCTGCCGCCGAAGCGCCAGAACCTGCTGTTCTCGGCCACCTTCTCCGACGAGATCAAGGCGCTGGCCGACGGCCTGCTGGACAACCCGAAGACCATCGAAGTGGCGCGCCGCAATTCGACGGTGGAAATGATTTCGCAGAAAATCCACCCGGTCGACCGCGACAAGAAGCACCCGATGCTGTCGCACCTGATCCGCACCCACGCCTGGACCCAGGTACTGGTATTCACCCGCACCAAGCACGGCGCCAACAAGCTGGTCGAACAATTGGGCCGCGACGGTGTGAAAGCCATGGCGATCCACGGCAACAAGAGCCAGACCGCGCGTACCCGCGCCCTGGCCGAGTTCAAGGATGGCACGCTGCAATGCCTGGTCGCCACCGATATCGCCGCGCGCGGCATCGACATCGACCAGCTGCCGCACGTGGTCAACTACGACCTGCCGAACGTACCGGAAGACTATGTGCACCGCATCGGCCGTACCGGCCGTGCCGGCGCCAAGGGCGAAGCGGTGTCCCTGGTGTGCGTCGATGAACACAGCATGCTGCGCGACATCGAGCGCCTGATCAAGCAGACGCTGCCGCGCGAAGTGATCGCCGGTTTCGAACCGGATCCCAACGCCAAGGCACAGCCGATCCAGTTGCGCAGCGGCGTCGGCCACCACCAGAACCGCCCGCCACGCCAAGGTAGCGGCGGTGGCAATGGCAATGGCGGCGGCAACCGCAGCCAGAACGGCCAGGGCAAGCCGCGCGTCGCCGCCAGCGGCAATGGCGGCGCACCACGTGGTGCCGCCCCAGCCGGCATCCGTCGCGACGCCCGCCCAGGCGGCAGCCCAAGCGGCTCGCGCCCATCCAACGCCCCGCGCAACCGCTCGCCACGTTAAATGCCTGTTTGGGGGTCGGACGGTACGGCGCCCCGGGTGAAGTGGACATTTCCAGAAAAAATGTCCACTGTGGTTCCTGACCCCGAAGTGGACATTTATAATCGGCGGCATGCCTAAGCTCGCCGCCAACCTGTCCATGCTGTTCACCGAAGCGCCGTTCATCGAGCGCTTCGGGCTGGCGCATGCGGCAGGCTTCAAGGGCGTGGAATTCCTTTTCCCTTACGCCTTCGACTCCGACCAGATCAAGGAACGCCTGCAACGCCATCAGTTGCAACTGGTGCTGCACAACCTGCCGCCGGGCGACTGGCAGGCGGGCGAGCGCGGCATGGCGTGCGATCCGCGCCGTTTCGAGGAATTCCAGGACAGCGTCGGCATCGCGCTCGAATACGCCAGGGAACTGGGCACGCCGCGCCTGCACTGCATGGCCGGCATCCTGCCTGGCGGCCTGGCGCCGGAACGGGCGCGCGAAGCGTATGTGCGCGCCTTGCAATACGCCGCCGATCAGTTCGCCCCGCATGGCATCGAAATACTGATCGAGCCGATCAACCGCTTCGACATTCCCGGCTACTTCCTGAACCATAGCCGGCAGGCGCTCGAAGTCATGGCCGACGCCGCGCGCCCCAACCTGTTCCTGCAATACGACATCTACCATATGCAACGCATGGAAGGCGAACTGGCCAACACCATCCGCGCTTGCCTGCCCCATATCCGCCACATGCAACTGGCCGACACGCCGGGCCGCCACGAACCGGGCACCGGCGAGATCAACTACCCGTTCCTGTTCCGCCTGCTCGACGAGCTTGCCTACCATGGCTGGATCGGCTGCGAATACCTGCCGGCCCGGCGCACCGAAGAGGGCCTGGCCTGGGCCGATCCTTACCTTCGCGCCTGACCTTTGCGCTGGCGCAAACGCGCCGCCTGCGCCGAGGTGCAAGATGGTCTCTGCCGCCCCAGGAGAGCCATCATGAAACGCTACCTGTGCATTCTGTTGTGCCTGCTACTCGCCGGCTGCGCCAGCAACCCGCGCCTGCAGGAAGTGCGCGCGCTCGCCGACGACGCCCCCAAGCTGGCAGGATTCAATGACCTCAGCCAACGCTTCCGCGACACTTACCAGCGCCAGCAACCCTATCTCGGCACCGCGGCAGCCCAGCGCGAAGAAGCCATCGACCGCAAGCGCCGCGACGCCTATCCCGACTTCATCGCCCTGCATAGCGCCGCCACCACTTACCTGCGCGCGCTTGGCGCGCTGGCCGGCGGCGCCACCTTCAACTATGGCGAGCAGGTCAAGCAGATGTCCGCAAGCATCAAGGCCTGGCCGGATACCGGCCTGAGCGACCGCCACGTCAACGCCTACGCCGGCCTGGTGCGCCTGCTGCTGCGCGCCGCCACCGCGCGCGAACAGGACCAGGCGGTGCAAGCCATGCTGCGCGACGGCTACCAGCCGCTGCAAGGCACGCTCGATGCGATGGCCACTTTGCTGCGCTACTTCAACAAGAACCACGACAACGAACAACGCATCGTGCTCGGCATGCTGGAAGTGGAAATCCCCTATGCCGATGCGCCGCGCGACCGCTTGCTGGCCGCCCTGGCCCGCGCGCACCAGCAGGAAAAGCTGCGCGAGTACCGCTTGCTGGGCCTGCGCCACACGCTGGCGGCGCAGCAGCTGGACGCCATCCGCGAACGCCATGCCGCACTGTACCGCGGCCTCGACCCGCTGCCGGCGCCAGAAGCCGCTGACGCCGCCGCGCCCGCCTTCCCATCCGCCATCGCCCAAGGAGTCCAGCCATGAGCCTGACCGCCGCCCTGCCGCACGACCTGGAAGCGCTGGCCGACAGCCTGTCGGCCAGCGCCGACGAACTGCACCAGCGCATCATGCGCGGCATCCGCCAGCAACAGCGCCTCGAGAGCAGCCATGGCACAGGCGGCAGCGCGCCGCTGACCCAGGACGCCGCCCAGGCCCTGTTCGAAAACGAAGTCGCGTTGCGCCAACAAGCCAACAGCCTGTACATCGATGCTGCCAGCCATTCGCTGGAAGGGATGGGCGTCACCCTGCCCGAGCTGCTGCGCCTGGCCGCGGCAGCGCGCGCAACCATCCGCCGCATCGAGCGCGTGCAGGAACTGGCCGGCATCAGCGCCGACTTGCTGGCCGTGGCGGCAGCGATCGCGGCGGCCCGGCCGGAACACCTGGCAGCGCCCTTGGAAAGCCTGAAAAAACAGCTCGCCGCACGCCATGCACGCGAGAGTGCGTAAATAACGCAGCAGGCATACAATGGTCTTCCGAACAACGAATTCGTGGAGACCGCCATGGGCCTGTCGCCGGATCAGCTTGCATCGTTGCAAGCCGCGCTGGAGCAACGCAAGCTAGCGCTTTTGCAGCAGCTTGCCGGCCGCATGGACGGCGAGCTGGCGCGTGTTCCGGCAGTCGAGGAAATCGAAACCTCGCCGGCCGACAGCGCCAGCAACCGTACCCTGAACCAGCTGGAACTGGAAGCCGACGAGCACAAGCAGGCCCAGCTCAGCAGTATTAGCCACGCCCTGGTCAAGATCGATGAAGGCAGCTACGGCCTGTGCGACAACTGCGGCAATGAAATCCCCTTCTCGCGCCTGAATGCGCGGCCGGAAGCGCCGCTGTGCATCGCTTGCCAGACGCGGCTGGAAAAGGCGACGGCGGCCCTGCGCTGACAGCAAGCCATGGCCTATAAAACTATCCTGGTGCATGTTGATGACGCCCCGCATAGCGCGGCGCGCGTCCTGCTGGCGGGGGAACTGGCGCTGCAGGAAGGCGCCCACGTGGTGGGCGTCGCCACCACCGGCATTTCGCGCTTCCTGTACCAGAATGAAACGGTGGACGACAGCGATCCCAACCTGGCGCGCCACCTCGACATCCTGCGCGAACGCGCCGGCCAGGCACTGGCCGAATTCGCGCCGCGCCTGCAGGCATTGGGCGTGCAATCGTTTGAACAGCGCATCCTCGACGATGAAGCGGCTGCCGGCCTGAGCCTGATGGCGCGCCATGCCGACCTGGTCATTGTCGGCCAGCTGGACCCGAACGGGCGCGGTCCCGACGTGCCGGCCGAAGTGCTGGCCGCCAGCGGCAAGCCGGTACTCGTGATGCCGTTCGCGGCCCGCACCTCGCCGGCCATTGCCGTCGGCAGCGACGGCGTGGCCAGCCCGGGCGGCCCGGCGCCGGCGCGCCACATCCTGGTCGGCTGGAATGCCAGCCGCGAAGCCGGCCGGGCGCTGCAGGATGCCCTGCCGCTGCTGCGCCGCGCCGCCTGCGTGACCGTGGCGATTGTCGACCCGGAAGCGCGCCCTGGCCTATTCGGCGAGCCGCCCGGCACCGACGTGCTGGCCTGGCTGGAACGGCACGGCGTGCTGGCGAACCTGGTACTCGGACATGGCGAGCGCCAGGGCTTGTTGCAGCGATCCGGCCATGTGGGCGAACAATTGCTGGCCCTGGCGGCCGAGCGCGCCTGCGATTTACTGGTGATGGGAGCGTATGGCCATTCGCGCTTGCGTGAAACACTGCTGGGCGGCGTCACGCGCAGCGTGCTCGATGCGATGACGCTGCCGCTGCTGATGTCGCACTAGGCGGCTTCAATCGCCGGACAGCCAGGCCTGGTTGCGAATCTTGGCCACCTGGCGCATCGCCAGCCACTTCCAGATCTGCAGCGCATCTTCCTGCTTGCAACTCATATGGCGCGGCGTGGCGAGGGCGATCTCGCAATCGCGGTCCGACCATTCCTCATAGCGTACCGCGCCATCCTGGCCGACCTCGACCTGGTACATCAAGCCATCGTCATAGCCGAACTTCAGGGTAGCGCTGCCGGGAATGCCGTCGGGGCCGTGGATCTTGCCGCCGTACACATCCGACAGTGCCGCCGTCAGCTGGGCTTCGGACGGCGCCGAAACATCGCGGCGGTCGGGCCGCGAAAGGACTACCCATGCCTGTGTCATTGGCCCTCTCCCCTCAGAACGAAGCGCTAGCTCTTGTGGCAGATGATGTACTGGACGGCACCGCGCGGTCATGATCCACGTCTAGTTCACTGCTTTTATTGTAGCAACTATCATTACGA
This sequence comes from Massilia eburnea, assembly GCF_050709955.1. Lineage (GTDB taxonomy): Bacteria > Pseudomonadota > Gammaproteobacteria > Burkholderiales > Burkholderiaceae_D > Rugamonas > Rugamonas eburnea_A. Next base: position 66,537 of record NZ_JBNZFX010000025.1, on the reverse strand, counting down.
AAATTACTTTTCGCTCCAAGGGCGTTTGCATTCCGCAACAGCCGGTCACACAAATTGCGGCGACGACAAGGGATTGAAATCTTTCCAGTCGCCGTTTTCAATCGTGCCCTCGGCGCGCTCGACGTTTTCGGCCCCCTGCTGGCGCATCAGCGTGATGGCGCGCGCCGCCTGCTCGTCCTCGACCGCCACGGCGACCATCATGCCGGAATGGCGCGGCGGCGGCCCCGATTCATCTTTTTCCTTCATCTCTGAAAAACTGTACAGCGAACCCACGTGCGCGCCGACCAGGCCGCCCAGCACCGGCCCCAGCGGTCCGGCCAGCGGGATCGCCGCCACCCCGGCCGCGGCGCCGATGGCCGCGCCGGTCACCTCGCCCTTGGCCACCGCTTGCGGCGTCTGAATGGCGCCAGGCGACTCGGCGCGGTCGCCGCCGGTCGGGATCACATTGTGCTGTCCGGGCGGGTTGTTGAAGAAAGTCGTGACGCGGCCGGCATCGAAGCCGGCCGCCTTGAACGCTTCGCAAACATCGAGCGCGGTTTCCTGCAACTGGAAATGTCCTGCAATGATGGTGGCCATGGTTGTTTCCTCCAAAAGCCCTAGCGTGCCTAAGCCACGCTTTTATGACTGTTAGCTATCGCACGCGCACCTTTTCTATTTCCCGCCGTATAATCACTTCGTCCACATCAGATGCCACTTTGACATGAGTAGCTTCTACAACGAAAGGACTGTCGAGCGCACGGCCATCGCACTGTCCGAACTGCTGGACGGTCACCCCGTTGCGACCTTCGTCATCGACGTCGACCATGTCATCACCCACTGGAACAAGGCTTGCGAGCACCTGCTGGGCTGGGGCACGCACGAAATGGTCGGCACGCGCCAGCACTGGCAAGCCTTCTACAGCAAGCCGCGCCCCTTGCTGGCCGACCTGATTGTCGACAATATCGACCCCGCCACCGACCGTAATTTCCGCGACAAGTACAAACCCTCCTCGCTGATCGACGGCGCCTACGAGGAGGAAGACTTCTTCCCCAACCTGGGGGCGGCCGGGCACTGGCTGCAATCGACCGCAGCGCCGCTGCGCGGCAACGATGGCAAGCTGGTCGGCGCAATCCAGAGCCTGCGCGATGTGACCGAGCGGCGCGTGGCGGAAAACGCCTTGCGCCGCGCGCACGACAACCTGGAGCAGACCGTGCGCCAGCGTACCGCCCAACTGGCGGAAGATATCCGCCAGCGCCAGAGCGCCGAAGAAGAACTGCGGCGTCGCAATATCGAACTGACCGAGCTCAACGAAACCCTCAGCCGCACCCAGCAGCAACTGGTGCAGTCCGACAAGCTGGCCTCGATCGGCCAGCTGGCCGCCGGCGTGGCGCACGAAATCAACAATCCGATCGGCTATATCTTCTCCAATTTCGGCACCCTGCAAAGCTACCTGGACAGCCTGTTTTGCATGCTGGACGCCTATCAGGAAGCCGAGGCGGCGATTGTCGATCCGGCCGTGGCGGGCCGCCTGCGCGCCATGCGCGACCAGGTCGAACTGGGCTTCCTGCGCACCGATATCCCGACCCTGATGCAGGAGTCGAAGGAAGGCATCGTGCGGGTACGCCACATCGTGCAGGACCTGAAGGACTTCTCGCGCGTGGACAGCCAGCAGGAGTGGGTGTGGGCCGACCTGCGCCATGGCATCGACTCCACCCTCAACATCGTCAGCAACGAAATCAAGTACAAGGCCGACGTGGTGCGCGAATACGGCGACATCCCCGACATTGAATGCCTGCCGCTGCAAATCAACCAGGTGGCGATGAACCTGCTGGTCAACGCCGCCCACGCCATCGGTTCGATGCGCGGCCGCATCGAGATCCGTACCGGCTGCGATGGCGAGCAGGTCTGGTTCAGCGTCAGCGACAACGGCAGCGGCATCGCGCCGGACAACCTGAGCCGCATCTTCGATCCCTTCTTCACCACCAAGGAAGTCGGCAAGGGCACCGGCCTGGGGCTGTCCCTGTCGTATGGCATCGTGCAAAAGCACCACGGCCGGATCGAAGTCGAATCGGTGCTCGGCAAGGGCACCACATTCCGCGTCACCCTACCCAAGAAGCGTCCGCCCAACGAGCAGAAGGAAGCCACCTTATGATGACCATCCTGTGTGTCGACGACGAGCCGAACATCCTCTCATCGCTGCGCCGCCTGTTCCGCGGCAAAGGCTACGAGGTGCTGACGGCCATCAGTGGCGCACAGGGCCTGGATCTGCTGGAGCAGCAGCCGGTCGACCTGGTGATCTCCGACATGCGCATGCCGGAGATGGATGGCGCCCGCTTCCTGGCCCAGGTGCGCGAGCGCTGGCCGAATACCGTGCGCCTGCTGCTGACCGGCTATTCCGACGTGCAGTCGATCCAGGACGCCATCAATTGCGGCGAGATCTACCGCTACATCACCAAGCCCTGGGACGACAACGACATCCTGCTGATCGTGCGGCACGCGCTGGAACGGCACCAGCTGGAACTGGAAAAGCAGCGCCTGGAAGCGCTGACACTGGCCCAGAACGAGGAGCTGAAGTCGCTCAACGCCGGCCTGGAACACAAGGTCGAAGAGCGCACGCGCCAGCTGAAGGCCAACTTCCTCACCACCATCAAGATCCTGTCCAGTATCGCCGAAGCGCGCGGCACCGGCCAGACCGGCCAGACGCGCCAGGTGGCCGACCTGGCGCGCAAGATGGCGACCCAGCTCAAGCTCGACATGAATGAGGTACAGGACATCTTCATCGCGGCCCTGCTGCACGACCTGGGCCGCATCGGCTTTTCCGACGAGATGCTGCGCACCCCGATGACCATGCTGCAAGGAGCCGACCTGGCGCTGTTCCGCAAGCACCCGGTATCCGGCGCGCAGCTGCTGATGCCGCTGACCGACATGGCCGGCGTGGCTGCCATCGTGCGCCACCAGATGGAGCGCTTCGACGGCCAGGGCTACCCGGAGCGGCTGGCCGGCTTTGCGATCCCGATCGGCTCGCGCATCCTGACCCTGGCGATCGATTACTACAACCTGCAGCAGGGCGCCCTGGTGCAGCGCCACCTGCGCCCGGAAGAGGCCAAATCACTGGTGATGGACGGCAGCGGCAAGCGCTACGACCCGGCGGTGGTGCAAGCCTTCCGCCAGGTGGTCGATGGCGGCGTGCGCGGCGCGGCGGAAAGCACCGACGTCGAACTGCTGTCGGGCGAACTGGTGCCGGGCATGGTGCTGTCGCGCGACGTGATCAGCCGCGATGGCCTGATGCTGCTGGCCTCGGACCACGTGCTGAATGACCGCATGATCCAGCAGTTGCAGGATTTCGAAAAAAAGAGCGGCCACCGCCTGCCTATCTGGGTTCAGCGTAGCGCAGTGGCAGCACCACGGTAAACGCCGAACCTTTGCCGGGCTCGGAAATCACGTTGATGCGTCCGCCGTGCTTGCTGACGGTGCCATATGCCAGGTAAAGCCCGAGCCCGGTGCCGCTGCCGACCGGCTTGGTCGTGAAGAAGGGATCGAAAATGCGGCCCAGGTTGTCGGGCGCGATGCCGGTCCCATTGTCCTGGATGCGCACGTGCACCGCCTCGCGGTCGGCGCCGGTGACGATGCGGATGATACCCGGGCCCGGAATGGCCTGGACCGCATTCAGCAGGAGGTTGCGAAATACCTGGTTCAACTGGCCCGGCAAGCCGCGCAGCGGCGGCAGCTTGCCGTAATGCTTGTCGACCTTGACCTCGACGCGCAGTTCGCCGGCCAGCGCGTGCAGGGCGCCGTCCAGGACTTCATGCAGGTCGGTCTGCTGCCATTGGCTGTCGCCCGCTTCCGAGAAGTCTTTCAGCGCCTGCACGATATCGCGCACGCGGCGCAAGCCATCCATCGATTCGCGCAGCAAGGCTGCGGTATCTTCCTTCATGAAGTCGAAATCGGCCTTGCTGCGCTGCTCCGCCGAAGCGCTGTGCTCGACCAGTTCGAACAGGGTGTCGGCATAGCTTTTCAGGGTGCTGATATTGGACGTGACAAAGCCCACCGGGTTGTTGATTTCGTGCGCCACGCCGGCGGCAAGCTGGCCGATCGATGCCATGTTCTGCGCCTGCAGCAGGGTTTCCTCCATCTGCTTGCGGTCGGTAATATCGGTCAGTGAACCGATCACCTCGAGCGGCGCGCCCTGCTCGTCGCGGATCAGGCGCAGCTGGTCGTGCATCCACAGATAGCGGCCATCGACAGTGCGGAAACGGTATTCGTACGCCTTCTCGCCTTCGCTGAAGATCTGCGCCAGGCTGGAAAAGATGTGCGGCGCGTCGTCGGGATGAATATGGTCGAACCAGAAATTGGGGTCCGCCACCATGTCGGCCGGCCGGTAGCCCAGCACGTTCAACGCGTTGGCGCTGACAAAGGTCATCTTGAAGTCGCCGCTCGGCACCGTGCTGTAAATGATGGCCGGGGTATTGTCGACCAGGTATTTGAGGCGCTGCAGCGGATCGGCCGGCTCACTGGCGCGGGCCGGCGCTTCGCTGGTGATGAAGTCGAAATCTTCGAATTCCATGGCGCCCTGTGGTCTCCCTTACCAATCGGCCCGCGCGAAGGCGCGCACCGGCAAGGCCATCGACAGGAAGGCCGGTTCCGGCGCGGGCGGCGGCGGTGCCGCCAGCCAGTCGCGCGGATCGACCCGGTAGTATTTCTGCAGCTCGCCATACAGCGCGCCATGGCGCTCGGCCAATTGCCAGGGCCGGGTGAAGAAGGTCTCCGTCACCACGGCAAAGAACTCGGCCGGGCTGGTGGCGCCGTAGTGGTCCAGCACCCCATCCTGGCGGCCCAGCCAGGCTTCATGGCGCAGGTTGGCATAGTCGCGCGACAGCACTTCCGACCAGCTGCGGTAGCTGTCCGGGCTGCCCAGGTAGGGGGCGCCGTTGGTGCTGCCCGATTCGCTGTCGAGCTGATGGGCGAATTCATGCAGCACCACGTTGTTGGCGGCTTGCCAGTCCAGCGTGCCGCGCACGACATCGTCCCAGGACAGCACGATACGGCCGTCGCTCCACGATTCGCCCAGCATCTGCTGGCGCGTTGGCGTGATGACGCCGCCGGCACCCATTTCATCGCGGTGGGCGATAAAGGCGCCGGGATACAGCAGGATGGTATGCAGCGAGCGGTACACATTGTTCGGCTTGTTCAGCAACAGCAGGCAAGCCTGGGCCGCGATGGTGATGCGCATCTCATCGCTCACCTCGAGGCCGGCGCAACCGACGAATTTTTTCTGGTGCAGGAATTGCACCACCATGCGCTGCAGCTGGCGCTGTAAATCCGGCGCCAGGGCGCGATAGAAGGGAACGCTGCGCTCGAGCGTAGCCTGCCCGGCGGCGTCCAGCGGCTGAGCAAGCGCCCGCCGCAAGCTCCAGCGTGGATACACGATCGGCGCCGCGATACCCAGCGCCGTCAAGATAAGCAAAACCCAAGCGTCCATGATGCCGTCCATAACAGAACTCGTTCCGCCACAGATGGGGCTGGTCAATGGCATTTCAACATGCCATCGATGGAAGCTTATCACTGATACCGCTTAGGGCATGGCCTTTTGCATGGAACCGGGGGCGCCGAACAGGGCCGCCACCAGCGGGTCACGCTGCACCGGGCCGCGGTTGACGCGGATCGCATAATGCGTGTCGTCTGCCAGGATATGGAAGTGACGGCCATTGCCGGCCATGCTCTGCTCGCGCAGGCTGGGGCGTTCCTTGCGCGGCGGCGCACCTTCGCGCTTAGGCTGGGCGATCGCGGCCAGGAAGGCTTGCACGCGTTCGGCGTCCGGGGTCAGCTGGTAGACCGCCTTGCCCAGGTAAGTCGCGGTGCCCTCGATATAGCGGGCCAATTCGATCACGCCGGCTTCACGCAGGTCGCGGATGTACTTGCGGGCGCCGGATGGCGAAAATTTCAGGAACCAGGCGATTTCGTCGGCCAGCATTTCGTGGTTTTGTAATTCCGCCACCAGTTTCTGCATATTTTCGATACGACGCAAGGTCGCCGAGGTGGATCGGACGCGTTCGATCGGCGCTAGCGACAGGGCTTTGCGCTCCGTCATAGGACCGGGACGCTCGACAAGCGCCAGGCGTGGACGGGACGGCACCGCCGGCAATGGTGCCGGCAGCTCTGCGGTAGCTTCGATTTCGAGGCCATGGGACGATTCTCTGATTGCGTGCATTTGAACACTCCTTGTAGATGCCAGGGTGGATTCGCAGGCTCCAGAGTGCCCGCCCGTGACTCATCGGTCTGTGCGGCAACGAACATACAAGCGCACAAATATTGGTTGATTGCCAATTTTTGTTGCATTACAGCCTTAAAGCAGCGTTTCCTGTGTGTGTTCCCGAACAGAACACTTACCCGACAGCGACCTATGCTGGATCCGGCATCAACCAACCAGAGAGGAACGACCATGAAATATCCAGTCCTGCTCGCAGCCCTGGCCCTGGTGGGCCTGACCGCCTGCGAAAAGACCGTCACCAATAATCCGCCGCCGGCCGTCGAGCCGGCACCACCACCAGTCGTCGTGCCGGGCCCTCCCGGGCCTCCAGGTGAGCCAGGTACGCCGGGCTCGCCAGGCCCGCAAGGCGAGCCTGGCAAGGCTGGCGACACCGTGATCGTGCAACCGCAGGTCGCCCCGCCTGAACCTGAAAAGAAATAGTCAGCTTGTCAACCAACCGCCACCTATCCCCGTTTAGGTGGCGGCTTGACGAAAATTTCAATAGTGAATGAAGGTCCATGTTGCAGAAATGCTACATACTTGCTACACTTCCAAGCAAAATGTGCGCTAGCGCACTGATACTGGCGAGTAACAACGCCTAAACTGAACCCACAGCAATGCATCACCGCTGGGAAAGGGAGTCGCGTAACTTTTTTTTGCGACTTTGCTACTCAAACAACGGGAGTTTTCTAGTGAATAAGATTAAGAATATCGCCATCGCCGCTGCGATGTTGTCCGCTTCGTTTGCCGCTTCGGCCCAGGACACCCTGCTCAACCAAAACTGGTACCTCGGCGCTGGCGCCGGTGTCATCCGCCCTGACAGCGCTTGGGGTATCGACAAGGACGACGCTGCCTACGGCCTGAAACTGGGCAAAGCCCTGAACGACAAGTGGGACTTGCAATTCAACGCCACCCAGGGCTCGGTCAAAGAAAACGGCGCCCGCTACGGCCAGAAAACCCTGGGCGTTGACGGCCTGTATATGTTCTCCCGCAAATCCGTGCGTCCATTCCTGCTGGTAGGTACCGGCGTGGAACGCGACGTGTTCACCGCAGCTAACAGCGCGGCCGAGCCAAAGCGCAATTCGCCATTCGTCTCGGTCGGCCTGGGCCTGCAGGCGAACATCACCGAGCGCCTGTTCCTGCAAGCTGACCTGCGCAATGTGCACGGCTTCATCCGCGGCAACGAGTTCAACAACTCGAAAGCGAACAACAAGTACCTGATGTTCTCGCTGAACTACCTGCTGGGCGCAGCGCCGCAGCCGGCACCAGCGCCAGCACCGGTAGCGCCAGTGATGGCACCTGAGCCAACCCCAGCGCCAGTAGTGGCGCCGGTGGCGCCGCCGCCGCCAGCACCGAAGTTCGAAAAAGTGACCATGTCGGCTCAGGAACTGTTTGGTTTCGACAGCGCCAACCTGGCACCGGAACAGCCTAAGCTGGACGACATGGCCAAGCTGCTGAGCGAAGACAAATCGGTCAACAACGTGGTCATCACCGGCCACACCGACCGCCTGGGTTCCGACAAGTACAACCAGAAGCTGTCCGAGCGCCGTGCTGAAGCCGTCAAGGCCTACCTGGTCGGCAAAGGTGTTGATTCTTCCCGCTTGACCGCACAAGGCAAGGGCAAGTCCCAGCCACTGGTTCAGTGCAACGACAAGAAGATGAAGCGCCCTGACCTGATCAAGTGCCTGGAGCCAAACCGTCGCGTCGAGATCGACCAGGTGACCGCTGAACGCCGCGTGAAGTAAGCACCGCCAACGCAGTCTGAAAAGGAGCCTTCGGGCTCCTTTTTCATTTGTGCCCCGGCGCACCGTCAGCCTGGCCGCACGGGCGTAAGCTGGCCTGATGAACTGGAGACGTTTGCCCCACATCGCCAAAAAGCTGCCCGCCGTTGGCTGGTGCGCCGTGACCGAATGGCTCGAACACCGCGCCAGCAGCAAGGGCGCGGCCCTCGCCTTCTACACCCTGTTTTCGCTGGCGCCGATCCTGGTGCTGGTGATCGCCGTGGCCGGCCTGTTCTACGGCAAGGAAGCGGCGCAGGGCGAGCTGTTCTTCCAGTTGCGCGGCCTGGTCGGCAGCCAGGGCGCGCAAGCGATCCAGCTGATCCTGTCCGGCGCCACCAATGAAACGCAAGGCCTGATCGCCACCCTCATCGCCGGCGCCCTGCTGCTGTTCGGCGCCACCAGCGTGTTCACCGAACTCAAAGGCAGCCTCGACGAAATCTGGCAACTGCCGCCTTCCGCCGGTGGCGGCATCTGGGATACCGTGCGCACCCGCCTGCTCTCCTTCGGCATGGTGCTGGTGCTGGGCTTCCTGCTGCTGGTATCGCTGGTGGTCAGCGCCGCGCTCTCCTTCGTCGAGAAAAAAATGGGCGCTTACTGGCGCGATGCCGCGCTGCTGCTGACCATCCTCAACCACGTGATCAGCTTCTGCGTGATTTCCGCCCTGTTCGGGGTGATTTACAAGATGCTGCCGCGCGTCAAGCTGTCCTGGCGCGACGTGGTGATCGGCGCCTTGGGCACCGCCGCCCTGTTCACGCTGGGTAAGTACGGCATCGGGGTCTACATCGGCAACAGCGGCGTGACCGATAGCTTCGGCGCCGCCGGTTCCCTGATTGCGGTGCTGCTGTGGGTGTATTACTCGGCCCAGGTGTTCTTTCTCGGCGCCGAGTTCGCGCGCCAATATGCGCTCCAGCTCGGCAGCCTGCGGCACCGCCAATAAACTCACTCGCCGAGCAGTTCGGCGACCACTTCCATGCCCTCGACCTTCTCGGCCACCACCTTGACGATCACCACCACCGGCACCCCAAGCAGCAAACCCCACACGCCCCACAGCCAGCCCCAGAACAGCAGGCTGACAAACACCGCGGCGGCGTTCATGCGCGCGATGCGGCCGGTCATCCAGGTCGCGATGACGGTACCGACCAGGGTGGCGATGGCAATCGATGCGAATGCCACCAGCACCACCATCGGCAGCGATTCCGACTGCAGGTAAGTGGCGACACCGAGCGCGCAGACGATCAGCAGCGGGCCGAAATACGGCATCAGGTGCAGCAGGCCGGCCACGATGGCCCAGGCGCCCGCGTTCTCCAGGCCGATGAAGTGCAGGGCCAGCCACATCAGCAGCGCCAGCAGCACATTGGTCACCAGCAGCATGAACATATAGCCCTGGATCGAGCTGTTGATTTCGTCGAGGATCTGCAGCGTGACCTTCTTGCGCGACAGCGAGGGCCCGGCCAGCTTGACCAGCTTGCGCTTGAAGGTATCGCCGGACAGCAGCAGGAAGAACACCAGGAACACCACCATGGTGGCCTGGCTCAAAAAGGACAGCAGCCCGCGCGAGCCGGCCCAGACCCAGTCGATCACCTTGATATGGCCGCCCTCCTGCGTCACCACGGCCACCGATTTGCGCGGCGGCGTGGCCGGCTTGCCGGCAGTGGCTTGCTCGATCTGGGTGGCGACGTCCTGGATGCGCTTCAGCGTGCTGTCCTTGCCGCCGGTGGTGCTGGCCACCAGGCGCGACAGCTTGCGGCCGGCATCCGGCAGTTCTTCGATGATGTTGGAAAATTCAAGATGCACCTTCTCCGCCGTCACTGAAGCGCCCAGCAGGATGGCGAACGTGACCAGCGTGGTGCCAAGCGCACGCCGTACGTGCACCCGCTCCAGCCAGGCCACCAGCGGATTGAGCGTGTAGGCCAGCAGGATGCCGATCAGCAGGGGCACGAGGAAACCCCGGCCCCACTGCAAGGCGTACAGGAAGGCGACGGTGGCAATGATGGTCTGCGCCAGGCGCATGAGCCATGCCAGCCGCGTTTATTTGACGCGGATGTCGTTCTTGACTTCTTTGACCCCTTTCACTCCGCGCGCAATTTCACCGGCGCGGGTGATGTCGGCAGGCTGGGCGACGAAGCCGCTCAGCTGCACGGTGCCTTTGAAGGTTTCGACATTGATTTCAGTCGACTTCAGCGATGGCTCGTTGAAGATGCTGGCCTTGACCTTGGTGGTCAGTGCCGAGTCATCGACATATTCGCCGACGCTTTCCTGGGTTGGGGTCGAGGCGCAGCCGGCCAGGCCGAGGGTGGATGCAATGAACACGGCAGCAGCGAATTTCTGAGTGAATTTCATGACGCTTCTCCTATGTGTGGTGGGGTGCTTCGGCCACTAGTGTCCAGCTAACCGGGCCCGCGTTCTGTTCGCTGGCGAACATTGTGCGGGATCGCACAGACGAGCATGGCCCATCGTCCCTATCCTGACCCCAATCCCACCCACAGGAGGAGGCATCATGAAACCGACTGTATCCCTCGCAGCAATGATGGTGGCGCTGGCCGCACTGTCGGCTGGCTGCGCCAGCAACTCCACTTATCCGCAAGCGACCGACTACTCGTCGCAAGCGGATAACTCTACTTACGGCACGATCGATTCGATCCGCGTGGTGCGCGTCGACCCGGCCACCAGCGGCGCCGGCGCGGTCGCCGGCGGCTTGCTGGGCGCCCTGGCCGGCAGCCAGATCGGCTCCGGTTCCGGCCGTACCGCGGCCACCGCCGCCGGTGCCATCGGCGGCGCCGTGATCGGCAACCGTGTTGAAGATAGCCGCAACATGCCGCGCGACGTGTACCAGGTCAGCGTGCGCCTGGATAACGGCGACTACCGTACCGTCAACCAGGACAGCGCCTACGACCTGCGGGTCGGCACGCGCGTGCGCGTGGTCGATGGCCGGGTGTATCGTTACTAAGGGGGGCTTGCCATGGCCACCATTCTGCTGATAGTGCTGGTGCTGCTTGTCATTGGCGCCCTGCCGACCTGGCCGCATAGCCGCAACTGGGGCTATGCCCCGAGCGGCGTGGCCGGCTTGATTGTTGTCGTTCTGCTCATCCTGCTGCTGACTGGCAGGCTGTAACGAAGGAGCACATCATGAAAATGCTGATTGGCGCTGCCGCGCTGGCCCTGAGCGGGCTGGCCGCGGCCCAGGTCACGCCGCCTGAAGTAGTACGGCAGCAACAGCAAGAACTGCAGCGCGGCGACCCGCCGCGCTGGACCAGGCCGGACCGCACCGAAGCGGCCCAGCTAGCCACGCTGCGCAAGGAAATCAACGCAGCCCTGCGTGAAGCCCTGGAAGCCTGCAAGCAGCAAGGGGCTGGCGCGCACAGCGACTGCGCCAAGGATGCGCGCAGCATCGCCCAGTCGGACATGGCGAACGCGCGCCAGATCCGGCTGGCCACGCGCGACATGGCGCGTACCTACGAAACCAGTGGCAAATAAGCAAGCAAACTGCTTGCCGCATAAAAAGTCAGCCTGACCGTTGGCCAGGTCAGGTATGATGCGGGCATGCCACATGCATACCAATTACAAAGAGAGCAACACCGGGCGACAACCGTTCAACGGTTGGGCATCGGCCTTGAGCTCTACGACCGCTATACCGCGCTGAGCGCCCCGCACGTGACGCCGGTCCACGTGCGCAAGGGCACCATGCTGCAGGAGGCCGGCACCCGCGCCACCCACTACTACTGGATCTCCAGCGGCGTGGCACGGCGCGGCCATATCTCCGTGGCCGGCGAAGACTTGACGCTGGGCTTCATCACGGAAGGCGAAAACACCGGCTCGCACAGCGATATGATGGGCGGCCTGCAGGGTGAGCCGGCGCTGGAATTCTTTGTGGCGGAAACCGCGGTCGAAGCCTGGCGCATCGACTGGATGGCGATGCAGCGCCACAAGGCCGAGCATGGCTTCGTGCACGAGTATTACCTGAAGATTATCGAGTGCAGTATCCGCCGTTATGCGGCCAACCTGCAGATCCGCAGCCACAACACGGCAGAAGCGCGGCTGGAAGCGTTCCGCAGCCAGTTCCCTGGCCTGGAGCAACGCATTACCCAGCGCGCGCTGGCTTCTTACCTCGGCATTACGACGCAGTACATGTCGCGCCTGCGCAAGACGCCTTAAGCCTCGGGCTTGCGGCGCATCAGCCACCAGGCGCCGACTGCCGCCAGCACCCCGGCCGCCGCGGCCGGCTTCCACATCCGCTTGCGGGCAATCCAAGAACCGAGCGTCACCGCGTACGGCAGCACCGTCTTGAAGCTGATGCCCGACAAGCCGCCGCCGTGGCCGATGAAGGCCCCAAGGCGCGACTGCAGCGTGCCGATGGCCTGGTCCACTGCGCCATGCAGCAAGGCTTGCGGCTGCAGCGCGTTGATCACTTCATGCTTGGAGCGCAGCGCGCTGAGGCGGTACAACTCACCTTCCCGCACCAGCCTTTCCTTGGCCACAGCGAGCGCCTGTAATTCCTGTCTGGACGCCATGTTCTCCCTTTCAAAGCAGCATGTCGCGGTCGGACTTGAGTTCCGCCATGGTCGCCGACAAGCCTAGTTTGCCTTGCCGCACCAGGCTGCGTCCCCACAGCACCAGCCCGATCGCCACCACGCCAAAGGCGATCGCCAGCACCAGCAGGATTTTCCAGCCCATCGCTTCCCAGCACAGGTAGATCAGGGTCGCCGTGCCGAACGCGATAGCGAACCAGGCAGCCAGCAGGGCCACGGCAAACACGATGGACAATTGCAGCACGGTGTCGCGCACCTCGGTCAACTCGAGGGCTGCCAATTCAAGGCGCGACAGTAAAAGGTGCAGGCTGTTTTTGGCGAGCCCGGCCACTGAGGCGATCAGGCCGGGCGGTGGTGGTACCTGGTTCTCGGCGGACATCGCTTATTTGCGGCCGAGGATAACGCCCACCAGCAAGCCCACGCCAGCGGCCACGGCGATCGAACGCCATGGGTTTTCCTTGACGTAGGCATCGGTCGAGGCGGCGGCCTGCTTGGCGCCGGCAATCGCGCTGGCCTGGGCTTCATGGGCCTTGGCCAGCGCGGAATCGAGCGCTTTCATGCCGCGGCCACGCAATTCGTCCGCTTTTTCGCCGGTCAGCGCAGTAGCGGCAGTAAACAAAGCCTGCGCATCCTTGACCAGCGTTTTTACATCGTTATTGACGGTACTGATGTTCTGTTCCAGCATGATAGGACTCCTCTTTGGTAAGTGATTTATGCCAATAGGTCTCGCATATCGTCGGCGTGTTCTTCCTCCACCGCCATGATTTGCGTCAAGAGTTGCTTGGTCGTCGGGTCGCTGTCACCAATCAGTTCGATCATCTGGCGATAGCTCTCGATGGCCACCCGTTCTGCCACCAGGTTGGCCCGCACCATCGCTTGCACCTCCCTTGAGTCATCATACTCGGCATGGCTCCTGTCGAGCAACGTTGCTGGATTGAAATCGGGCTCGCCATTGAGCTGGACGATGCGCTCGGCCAGCCAGTCGGCATGCTCCTGCTCTTGCGTCGCATGCTCCAGGAACTCGGCCTTGATCGAGGCATTCGACAGGCCGGTCACCATGTAGTAGTGGCGCTTGTAGCGGTGGATGCAGACCAGCTCGGTGGCCAGCGCTTCGTTCAGCATTTGCAGCACCTGCGCGCGGTTGCCCTTATAGCCTTCGGTCACGGGACCGTCGGCCATATTGCGGGCCGCCGCGCGGATCGCATTTTTATCGATCATGGAAACTCCTTGTTAGCGGCGATAGGTCACCGGGCGGCCCGCTTCGGACAGCACGATTTCCACCCGCCGGTTCATCTGGCGCTCGCCAGCCGTGGCATTGCCGGCCACTGGGTAAGCTTCGCCATAGCCGCGCGTTTCGATGCGCGAACGCTCCACCCCCATCTGGCCCAGGGCGCTGCGAATGGCTTCGGCGCGCCGCTGCGACAGTTGCAGGTTGTAGGCATCGCTGCCGGTACTGTCGGTAAAGCCTTCGACCAGCACGCTGCGGTCGGGGTTGTCGCGCAACACGTCGGCCAGGCGCTGGGCCGTGGCCATGCCCTGCGCGGTCAGCACGGCCTGGTCGACGTTGAACAGCACGTCGCCGAAGGTGATCACGATGCCGCGCTCGGTCTGCTTGGCCTGGAGTTCGGACAGCGCAGCCGCCAGCGCCGCGGCGCGCGCTTGTGCGTCGCGCGTGGCCGCTTCGGCGCTGGCGGCCTGGTTCTGTGCGTTCTCGGCAGCCATGCGGGCCTGGTCGGCGCGGCGCTGGGCCGCCTCGGCCTCCGCCGTGCGGGCCTGCAGCCGCACCTGGTCACGCTGCGAGGCCGCATCCTTCAACTGGTCCTCGGCAGACTTGGCGCGGGCGATCTCCTCGGCGCTGGCGGTCTTCTGCTTGGCGATATACGCCAGCTTGTCGATGGTTTGCAGGCTTTCGTTGCGCGCTGCGGCAGTATTGGCCTGGTCCAGCGCGCGGGTGGCGGCGGACAATTCGGCGCCGGCATACTTGGCGACCATCGGATTAGCCTGGGCTTGCGCGTAATTGGCGCGCGCGGTTTCCAGTTCGCTGGTGGTGGTCGGGGTGGTGCTGCAGCCTGCCAGGGCCAGGGCCGCCGCCAGCGCAACAGGTTTAAGGAATGGCTTGAACATGATGGCTCCTTTCTCAACGCGTCATGGTGCTGTTGGCGCGCTCGAGTTCTTCGCGCAGCACCCGGATGTCTTCTTGCAGCCGATTGGCGGCTTCGGTGGCCTTTGCGCTGCTGGCCTTGCTTTGCGCCAGCTTGGCGTCGGCCTGGGCCTGTTGTGCCAGGTCCTGGGCGGTGCGGTAATCCTTGGCGGCCAGCGCCTGGTTAGCGCGCAGCATCTTGTCGCGCGCTGCCGCCATCTCGGCCGGCGCCAGTTCCGGTGCGCCGGTCGAGGCAGCGGCTTCCACTGCCGTGCGCGACGATGCGACTTCGGCCGTGGCCGGGGTCTTCATGCTGCTGCAAGCAGCCAACGCCAGCACGCATGCGGCGGTCAACAGCGGTAAGCGATTCGGCGAATCCATTATTGTTCTCCTCAAAGCGATTGGGGTATGGCAGTTATATAAGCTGTCCAGGCTGGGTTCAGTACGGTGCCGCACATTGAAGCCGGGCTGCCCGGTGTAGTCTGTCGCCATGGCACATACAATTACTCGCCGCGCGAAGATAAGCCTCGCTGTAGCAGGCTTGCTATTGGCCATTCCGGCGGTGGCCCTGCTGATCCTGTTGAACTATGACTGGAATCGCGCCCGCCCTTGGCTCGGTGCGCGCGCCAGCGAGGCACTGCAGAGGCCGGTGGAGTTGCGCGGCAATTTGTCGCTGACCTGGCAACAACAGCCGCTGCCGGCGCAGGCGCGCAGTTGGCGCGACCATATTCCCTGGCCCCACCTGGTAGCGCAGGATGTGCACGTCGGCAACCCTGCCGGCCTGCCCGCCGGCGATACCGCCGCCGCGCAGCAACTGGCATTCTCGCTCAGCCCGCTGGCCCTGCTGGGCCGCAAGATCGCCATCCCTGAACTGCGTTTCGACCAGCCGCAGCTTGCCCTGCTGCGCCAGGCCGACGGCAAGAACAACTGGACCCTGCCCCAGCGCCCGCCTTCCGCCTGGCGCATGGAGCTGGAGCGCGTGGTGTTCACGCGCGGCACCATCAAGCTCGACGATGCGCAGCAAAAGATCGCCGCCACCGCCCACGTCGATACGCTCGACAACGATGCGCGCTACGGCGTGCAATGGACGCTGGCCGGCAAGTGGAATAAGCAGGACATCAGCGGCAAGGGCAAGACCGGCGCCGTGCTGGCCTTGCGCGACGCCAGCCTGCCGTTCCCGATCCAGGCCGATGCCAGGATCGGCCTGGTCAGCGTGGCGGCCGAAGGCACGCTGACCAACCCGGCCCAGCTGGCCGCCATCGACTTGCAGCTGAAGGTCACCGGCGCCTCGGCCGCGCGGCTGTATGCGCTGACCGGACTGCTGCTGCCGGAAACCCCGCCCTTCAGCACGGCCGGACGCCTGAGCGGCCACCTGGCCGAAGGCGCCAGCCAATGGACGTATGAGAAATTCACCGGCCGCGTCGGCGACAGCGATATCGCCGGCACCCTATCGTTCCAGCAACGCCAGCCGCGCGGACTGCTGACCGGCGCGGTGCATTCGCGCCTGCTGCAATTTGTCGACCTGGGGCCGCTGATCGGCGCCGACTCCAACGCCAAGAAAGAACAGCGCGGCGTGGCGGCAGTGCAGCCGGCCGGCAAGCTGTTGCCGGTGGAAACCTTCAAGACCGAGCGCTGGACCGCCATCGACGCCGACGTCAGTTTCCGCGCCGAGCGCATCGTGCGCACCAATGAGCTGCCGCTCAGCAAGCTGCAAACGGAATTCCACCTGAAGGATGGCGTGCTGCGCCTGACGCCGCTCAACTTCGACTTTGCCGGCGGCCAGGTCGCCGCCAAGGCCACGCTGGACGGCAGCAGTGGCGAAGCGGTGGCCGCCACGCTCGATGCCAGCGCGCGCCACATCAAGCTGCGGCAACTGCTGCCCAAGCTGCCCGAACTCAAGCAGGCCACCATCGGCGAGATCAACGCCAACGCCAAGCTGACCGCCACCGGCAATTCGGTGGCAACCCTGCTGGCCCATTCCAATGGCGAACTGAAAACGCTGGTCAACGACGGCACCGTCAGCAAGCTGCTGCTGGAGCAGATGGGCCTGAACATCGGCAATATCGTGCTGACCAAGCTGTTCGGCGACAAGCCGGTGCACCTGAATTGCCTGGCCGGCGATTTTGGCGTGCGCGACGGCCTGGCGCAGACGCGTTACTTCATTGCCGACACCGAAGACGCCACCGTGCGCATCAATGGCGCCGTCAACCTGGCCAGCGAGAAGATCGACCTGACGCTGAAACCGGAAAGCAAGGGCTTGCGCATCTTTTCGCTGCGTGCGCCGATCTACGTGCGCGGTTCGCTCAAGCAGCCCGATGTCGACATCGACAAGGGCGTGATCGCGATGCGCGCCGGGGGCGCCTTGGCCCTGGGCGCGATTGCAGCCCCGGTGGCCGCGCTGGCGCCGCTGATCAGCGCCGGCGGTGAAGCCGACAACCAGTGCGCCGCCCTGCTGGCGGCAGCCCGCGAAAAACCGAAGGCGCCGCCGCCCGGCAAGACCCAAAGGTAACAAACCGTTACACCGTGAATTGGCGAACAGATCACTTCCGACGCTCCGCCTAAGCTAGGCACTGTAATCCAAGAAACGGAGGAAACATCATGAATACCAAACAGATCGCAGCCCGCCTTGCTATCGCTACTGCCATGCTGGGCCTGGGTGCATGCTCCTCGATGTCGGCGCAGGATAAGAACACGGCGATTGGCGCCGGTGTCGGCGCTGTCGCCGGTTCCGTGCTGACCGGCGGCTCGACCACCGGCGCGGTGGGCGGTGCCGTGGTCGGCGGCGTCATCGGCAACCAGGTCGACAAACCACGCCGCTAAGTCGGCATGCGGACCTGCTGGTAGCAACGGCAGGACAGCGCCTCCAAACCAGCCGGGTCCAATATTTCGATATTGCCCCGGCTGTAACTGATCAAACCCTGCCCTTGCAGCGTACTGGCCGCCTTGGTCACGCCGACGCGGCGCACGCCCAGCGCATGGGCCAGGAATTCGTGGGTCATGTGGAAGCGGTCCGATTGCAGGCGGTCGCGGGTCACCAGCAGCGAGCGCGCCAGGCGTGCCTCCAGCACATGGAAACGGCTGCACACGGCAATCTGGATCGCTTGCGCCAGCAGGCTGTCGGTATAGCGATGCAGCAGGCGCTGCAGCGATTCCAGTTCCGCGAATTCGGCGATGAAATCCTCGGCCGCCATCCGCAGCGCATGGCCGCTGCGCTGCACCACGGCGCGCACCTGGGCCAGGCGCTGGCCCAGCGCCACCGAAGCGCCGACCATGCCTTCGCGCCCGGCCGAGCCGACCTCCAGCGTCATCCGGCCCTCCGCCACGGCCAGCAGCGACACCAGCGCGTCGAGCGGGAAATAAATGTAGTCGATGGGTTGGCCAGCTTCGAACAAGATGTTGCCGGCCTCGATATCCACCACTTCGCACAAGCCCTCGAGATGCTCGAGGTCGTCTTCCGGCAGGCTTGCCAGCAAGCGGTTGCCAATGCGGGGTGGTGGCGATTCACTGCTTGGAACGGTATGAAGATTCAGGGTCATTGCCGTCGGCCTGGTGGAGTTTAGGCGGAGCGTATCGGCAATTAAAAAGACTGTATGTACGCTGACGCACGGAAGCTGACCAGCCCGGCCGCCACAATGCCACTATCCAATAGGAAAGGATTTCAGCATGGAACGAGAAACCAAGGTCATGAGCTATACCACCCATCCGATGCTGCTGATCGCCGCCATCGCCGTGGTGCTGTTTTGCGGTGTCGGCATTGCCGCGGTCATGGGCTGGCTGCCGCAATCGGGCGCGAAGATGGGGCCGCCGGTTGCCGAGGCACCGCTGCAGCTGGATGCACATGACATGGGGCCGCCACCGGCGCCGGCAGGCTATGCGCCGGTCGACCGCCTGGCCGAGACGTCCGGCAACGGTGGCGGCAGCTACGGCGGCGCTGCCGCCCGGTCCGAGCCGCATGCGCCGGACGCGCGCTATCAGGAAGCGGAAGCGCCTGCGCGCCAGCGCCCCGCACAGATGGCTGCAGCGCCTGCCGCCTGCCATAGCTGCGGCGTGGTGGAGTCGGTGCATGCGGTGACCCAGCGCGGCCAGGGCAGCGGCCTGGGCGCGGCAGGCGGCGCCATTGTCGGCGGCCTGCTGGGCAACCAGGTCGGCGGCGGCAATGGCCGCAAGCTGGCCACGGTCGCCGGCGCGGTGGGCGGCGCCGTGGTCGGCAACCAGGTGGAAGGCAATATGAAGTCGACCACCACCTACCAGGTGCGCGTACGGATGGAGGACGGCAAAACGCGTACCATCAACAGCAGCTCGGCCAACTGGCAAGCTGGGGACCATGTAAAAGTCGTCAAAGGACATTTACAACGGCGCTGATGTTCGACAACGTACAGATGACGCGGTTGGACGCAGCAATAATGCATCCAAGATTACGGACTATGAGAGGAAAACATCATGCTCTATACGATCGCTGTGGTACTCATTATCTTGTGGCTGCTTGGCCTGGTGACCTCCTACACTGTGGGCGGTTTCATCCATATCTTACTGGTCGTGGCAGTCATCATGATCTTGCTGCGCCTGATCAGCGGGCGCGGCATTTAGATAGTGCCGGCCAAGCCGGCGTACACTAGCGGGGCGGGGACTGCGGCGCAGGACCCGTCCCGCTTTTTTTCGAGCATTTTTTAACGAAGGAGAAGCTCATGCCCAATAAAACCCTTGCTGTCCTGCTGATTGCCGTGCTCGTCACGACAGGCTGTGCGGATATGAACGCCACCCAGCGCGGCACGGCCACCGGCGCCGGTGTCGGCGCCGGCCTCGGCGCTGTGCTGGGCGCCGCCACCGGTCCAGGCGGCGGCAAACGGGCGGCCGGTGGCGCCGTGCTGGGCGCCGCAGTCGGCGCGGTGGTCGGCAACGTCTGGTCCAAGCGCATGGAAGCGCAGAAGCAGCAGATGGAACAGGCCACCCAGGGCACTGGCGTGCAAGTCTCGCAAACCGGCGACAACCGCCTGAAGCTGGAAATTCCAAGCGATATCTCGTTCGATACCGGCCGTTCCGATATCAAGCCGGACTTCCGCCCCGTCCTCGACCGCTTTGCCAGCACGCTCAATGAAAACCCGGCCACCACCGTGAGTATCGTCGGCCATACCGACAGCACCGGCAGCACCAGCATCAACCAGCCGCTGTCGGTCGATCGCGCAGCGCATACCCGCGACTACCTGGCGACCCGCGGCGTGTCGCCCACCCGTATCGTGATCGAAGGCCGCGGCGAGCAGGAACCAGTGGCGTCGAACGACGACGCCGCCGGCCGCGCGCGTAACCGGCGCGTGGAAATCTACGTGGCCGAGCCGCGCCAGCCACAAGGCTAAGCTCGCCTGAACGGCCCGCGGCATGGTGCAGCGGGCCGACTATCCGCACCTTAGGAGCCCCCCATGAATATCCGATCCTTCTTCCTGCTTTGCCTGGCCGCCGCGCCGGCCATGGCGCAGACGCTGAAACCAGGACTGTGGGAACTGGATAACCGCATTGCTTCCGCCAGCCCCGAGATGATGGCGATGATGGCGGCGGCCCAGCAACAGATGGCGAATATGGCGCCGGAACAGCGCAAGTCGATGGAACAGATGATGGCGCGCCACGGCGTCAACCTGGGCCTGGGCGACAACGGTGGCGTCAAGCTCACCTATTGCCTGACCAAGGAAATGGCCGAGAAGCAAGACCTGCCGGCCGGCCAGCCGGGCCAGTGCACCACCACGCGCACCCCGGTGCCTGGCGGCTTGAACGTGACCTTCAATTGCACCCGGCCGCCTTCGAGCGGCAATGGCCAGGTGATTTTCAACGGCAATACGGCCTACAGCATGCGCATGAACGTGAACAGTTCAGCCCAGGGCAAGCCGCAAAACATGGTGGTGGAAGGCAGCGGCCGCTGGCTCAGCGCCGACTGTGGCAGCGTAGCGGCGCCGGCACCCGCCGCGCCGCCCAGCAAACCAGGGCCGGAAGTACAGAGCCCTACTCGCCGCGCTCAATAAAGGCCCAGTACAGCTCGCGGGCCTTGGCAGCGACAGGACCGGCCGGCAGAGCGCGGCCGTTATAGCGTACGCAAGGCGTGACCTTGCCGAAGTTGCCGGTATTGAAGATCTCGCTGGCGCGATCCAGCTCTTCCGGCTTGACACTGCGCTGCTCGACTTCAATGCCAGCTTCGGCCAGCAGCTTGATCACGCGGGCGCGGGTAATACCGGCCAGGAAAGTACCGTTCAAGGCCGGCGTGACCACCTTGCCCTCCGGTGTCACGAAGAACAGGTTGGCGGTGGCAAACTCTGCCACGTTGCCCTGGCTATCGCAGACCACCGCATTGTCATAGCCGCGCTCTTTCGCTTCGCGCAGCACGCGGGTTGAATTGGCGTACAGCGCGGAAGCCTTGGCATCGGTCGGCGCCATGTCGGCGTCGGGGCGGCGCATGGCCGACAGGCAGGCCGAGAAGCCGCTGAACGGCGGTACCGGCGCATCGAACAGGGTCAGCGCGAAGGCCGACTTTTCAGAAACCGGAATCAGCAAGCCATCGGTGGCGAATACCAGCGGGCGGATGTACAACTCGGCGTCGGCAGGGAAACGGGCCACGCCCTCTTTCACCAGTTTTTCCATTTCATCGACGCTGAGCGGACATTCCAGGCCCAGGCTGCGCGCGGAGCGGATCACCCGCTCCAGGTGCGGGCGCAAGTCCGGCAGCTTGCCGCGCATGGCGCGCGCGCCGTCGAAGACGGACGAACCGAGCCAGACGCTGTGGTCCATCGCACCGAACAGGGGCGCATTGCCTTCCGCCCAGTTTCCATTGAAGTAAGTCAGATACATACGTGTTCCCCGCTGAAAGTTCCAGCTTGGGAATGTAGCACATCAGAAAGCGTGGCGCAGGCCGAAGGTAATGGCGCGGTTGCCCTTGCCGCTTTCGCTCGCGGTACCGGCGGCATAGGCTGCGCCGTTGCGGTTGCGGATGTGGGCGAAGGAGGCGTGCAGCGCGCTGCGTCTGGACAGGGCATACACCATGCCGACGGCTGCCTGGTCGGCATCGTGGTTGGGCGGGCTGCGGTCATCCTTGTGGATGAAGGACACCATGTAGGTGGCGCGTCCGCTGGTATAGGACAGGCCGGCCAGCATATCGTGGCTGTACAGCGATGGCGTGGTCAGGGCCAAGGCGCCGTAAGGATTGGACGGATCCCAGGGCGAACTGCCGAGGCCGCGGTTGATGCCATAGGCGGCAAACAGCGTGGCGGCGCCAAAGTTGAGGTTGGCGGCCACCAGCGTGTTGCGCGCGGACAGGTCCACCGGCTGCGTGGTGCCAACCGCCTCGATCGGGTTGCGCTTGCGCTGGTGGGCGATGCGGATATCGAACATGCCGTTGGCAAAGCCCAGCGTTGCGCCGTAGGCCCGGTTGCGCGAGGTACTGAATGTCGATTCACCGAAGCTGTAGATGGCGCCGGCGCTCCACTGGTGTCCGGAGGGCGTGCGGTATTTCACCGCATTGTCGTAGCGCTTGGTGGTGAAGCCCATCAGGTTGGTGGCGGTACCGGCCTGCCCGCCATGGAAGGGGTCGGCCACCTCAGCCAGCGTTTCGTATTGCAGGTTGTACTGGCGCCCGAGCGCCAGCATGCCCCAAGGTCCATCGAGCCCGACCCAGGCCTGGCGCCCCAGCAAGCGCCCTTCTTCCGAGCGGCCGGTATCGTTCTCGACACCGCCTTCCAGGGTGAAGACGGCGGAGTTGCCATTGCTGCCCAGCGGTTCGCGCCCGGTGATGCCGATGCGCGAGCCTTCCGATATACCCGCAGAAACCTTGCTGCGCGCACAGTTCTGCTGGCAGCCGCGCTCAAGCACTACGCCGGCATCAACCACGCCATAGGGCTGGACGCCCTGTCCCGCCGGCGGTTCCCTGGTCTGCGCCAGCGCCAGTGCGGGCAATGTAAGCAGGATGGCAAGAGCTTTCATGCCTGTCAGCTTAGGGTAAGCCGTGTCATGCAATCTGTGCGCACACCAACAAAACTATTCGGAGACCGAGTATGTCCAGCAAGCGTTGCAGCGCCGCCGACGCCATCCGCCTGGTGCGTGATGGCGACATGATCATCGTTCCGACCGGCGCAGGCGAGCCGCCTGCCCTGTTGCAGGAACTGTCGGCACAGCGCCGGAATTTCCATGGCGTGCAGGTGGCGCAAATCCTGGCCATGCGCAAGTACGAGTACTTCGATCCGGAAACGGCGCATCATGTACGGCATTGCGCGCTATTCTTCGGCGGCGCCTCGCGGCCTGCCGGACAAGCGGGGTGGGCCGATTTCATTCCCGCTTATTTTTCGGAAATCCCATCTTTGATCGAACATGGACAGATGCCGGCCGACGTGGTGTTTGCACTGGCGTCGGAAATGGATGCGCACGGCAACTTCTCGCTCAGCCTGGGTGCCGACTACACCATGGCGGCATTGAAGAAGGCCAGGGTGATCGTGCTGGAATCCAATCCCAACGTGCCGTTCGCGCATGGCCAATGCCACATCCATATTTCGCAGGTGACGGCGGTGGTTGAGAGCAATGAGCCGGTGATCGAAGTCGGGCTGCCGAAGATCGGCCCGGTACAGGAAGCGATTGCCGCCCACGTTGCGCCGATGATTGAGGATGGCTCGACCTTGCAGATCGGCTATGGCGGCATCCCCGATGCAGTGGTGATGCAGCTCACCAGCAAGCAGGACCTGGGCATCCATACCGAAATGATTGGCGACGGCATCCTCAAGCTGGTGGAGTGCGGCGCCGTGACGAATCGCCGAAAATCCTTCATGCCGGGGCGCATGGTGGCAACTTTCGCGCTCGGTTCGCGCAAGCTGTACGACTTCATGCACCACAACCCCATGTTGGAAATGCATCCGGTCAGCTTTACCAACGACCCGTATATCGCCGGGCAGAACGACAAGCTGGTATCGATCAATGCCAGCCTGCAGGTCGACTTGCTCGGGCAATGCGGCTCGGAAAGCCTGGCCCACCTGCCCTATTCCGGCACCGGCGGCCAGGTTGACTTCGTGCGCGCTGCGAATCGTTCGCGCGGCGGCAAGTCGTTTATCGTGCTGCCGTCCACCGCCAGGGAAGGCAGCATCTCGCGCATCGTGCCAACGCTTTGCGCGGGGACCCATGTGACCACCAGCAAAAACGACATCAATTATGTGGTGACCGAGTACGGGGTGGCCCAATTGCGCGGCAAATCGGCCAAACAGCGGGCCGATGCATTGATTTCCATAGCGCATCCGGACTTCCGGGGCGAATTGCGGCGTGAGGCAGCCCGCCTGAACTACAGCTAACTATGTTCGGCAGCGAACATTCAAGCGTTCGCTGCTGCCTTAGACTGGCCTTCGGAGGTCACTCATGAAGGCAAGTCGCTGGCTGGCTTTTATCCTCGCGGGCTGGACGTTGCTGGCCTGCGCATCGTTGCCGGAGGTCGATGCCGACCGGGCCAAGGCGCGCGCCAATGCGGTGCCTGCAGTCGTTAGCGCCAACGGCAAGCTGCCGCGCCAGACGACCGAACAGCTGCTGAGAAAACGCTGGTCCAAATCCACCCTGGATTTGAAGGGCCAGGCGGCACTGGAGGAAGCGGCGACCGGCGTGCCGCTGATCGCCGGCAACCAGGTGCAATTGCTGTTCGACGGTCCGCAAACCATGGCCGAGATGATGAAGGCCATCGCGGCGGCCAAGGACCATATCAACTTCGAGACCTATATCTTCGACCAGGACGAGCTGGGCATGAAGTTCGCCGACCTGCTGATCCAGAAACAGAAGCAAGGCGTGGTCGTCAATGTGATCTACGACAGCGTTGGCACTCTCGGCGTGCCGCAGGAATTCTTCGACCATATGAAAGAAGGCGGCGTGAAGCTGCTGGCCTTCAATCCGGTGAATCCGGCCAAAGCGCGCGGCAATGGATGGAAGGTGAATGCCCGCGACCACCGCAAGATGCTGGTCGTGGATGGCAGGGTCGGCTTTACCGGCGGGATCAACATCAGCGATACCTATTCGAAGAGCTCGCCATTCCGCGGCGGCTCCGGTGGTGCAGGCTCGGGATCTGGCGGCGGCTCCAGTCCGGCCCGTGAAAAGGGTGAGAATGACGTCGGCTGGCGCGACACGCATGTGCGCATCGAAGGGCCGGCCGTGCAGGCAATGCAGTGGCTGTTCGTGCAAACCTGGATTGAGCAGGATGCGGATGATTTGCGCGACGCCAAATACTTTACGCAGGTGGCCCCAGCGGGCGACAAGGTGCTACGGGTGCTGGGCTCCAAACCCGAGGGCCACTTTGAAATTTACAAGGCGCTGCAGCTGGCGATGCAAGAGGCAAAGAAATCGATCCACATCACCTGCGCCTATTTCGTGCCGGACGACCAGACCATGGAGGCCTTGACCGATGCCGCCCGGCGCGGCGTCGATGTGCAACTGGTTCTGCCCAGCGTGTCGGACAGCGGGCTGGTGTTCCATGCAGGGCGGGCGTTCTACCAGCCTTTGCTGGAAGCCGGCGTGAAAATCTATGAGCTCAAGCTGTCGGTACTGCATGCCAAGACAGCGGTGATCGATGGCGTCTGGTCTACCGTCGGTTCCACCAATCTTGACCGCCGCAGTTTCCTCCACAACAGCGAAGTCAACGTGATCGTGATGGGCGATGTGTTCGGGCTCGAAATGGAAAAAGCGTTCAAAGAAGACCTGCACAACTCCAAGGAAATCACGCTGGTGGAATGGAATAAACGGCCCATCTCCAACCGCCTCAAAGAATGGCTTGCCCGGGTATGGGACTACTGGCTCTGAGTTTTGATATTCGTCAAATCGCGTCACCTCTTTCAGCCTAGGCTGAAAGAATCATGAACGATCGTAAGCCGCCCACCTCGCTTGACAAGCCGCCGTCCGGCGATGACCATGCAGGTATCCCCACGCGCGTAACCAGGCTGGAGGTGATGGTGGAAGAAGTAATTCTGCGGCTCGACAGGCTCGATCACAAGGTCGACAAGCTGGACAAAAAGCTCGATGACGGGCTGGAAAAGCTTAACGACAAGATTGACATTGGGCTGGAAAAGCTCAATGACAAGATCGACACGGGGTTGGAAAAGCTCAACGACAAGATCGACATAGGACTGGAAAAGCTCAACGACAAGATCGACACGGGACTCGAAAAGCTCAACGACAAGATCGACACGGGACTCGAAAAGCTCAACGACAAGATCGACACGGGGCTCGAAAAGCTCAACGACAGGATTGACACGGGGCTGGAAAAGCTTAACGAAAGGATCGACGCAAACCGGAAGGAGTTGCACAACCACTTCAACAAAATCTATTACATGCTCATCATGTTCTTGATTGCGCTGGTGGGTGGCCTGCTGGCCTTGTTGGCCAAGGTGGTCGGCGTTTTTTAGGCAGCAGGGTGCCAAATGTCGCCTTGGCGGCGGAAGACGTCGGTGGCGGCGAGGGTGAAGCCGGTGCCTTCGATCCAGCTATAACGCTCAACCTGGATCTCATCGTGCTGCACGCGCAGCACATTAAATGAGTTCGTCTCACCTCGGCTGCGGGTGGAGGTGGCGGTACCGGCCTGCACTACCAGCGCGGCATAGCCGTCTATCTCGTAGCGCTCGGAAGTATTGTGGGTATGACTGGTGTGCAGGTGCCCTGCCAGCAGCAGATCCACTCCGCAGCGCGCAAATACTTCCATTGCCATCGGTGCCCGGTCGACGATATCGTCGTTATCCTTGTGCGGCGGCAGGTCGAAGGGATGGTGGGTCACTACAACCCGCGTAACGCTGCGCGGCAGGTGCGAAAACCGTTGCCGCAGGTAGTCGACTTGGCGGCGATTGACGCGGCCATCCTTGAAGGTCAACGAGCGCGCTGTGTTCAGGCCCAGCACAGCAATTTCATCGTCTACAAATTCTGGCGCCAGGTCGCGCGTGATATAGCGGCGGTACTTGACCAGCGGCTGGAAGAAGCGTGCAGCCACGTTGTATAGAGGGATGTCATGATTGCCCGGCACAACAATTTGAGGCTGGGGCAAGGTGTCCAGGTAATGCCGCGCCTGACGAAATTGCGCGCTGCGGGCACGCTGCGTCAGGTCGCCCGAAGCCACCACCACATCCGGCCGCAAATCTCCGATCAACTCGCGCAAGGGCGCAAGCAGCGCATTGTCGACACGGCCGAAATGCAAATCGGAGATATGGACCAGGGTTCGCATCATTCCTCCTGAGGGTGCGGCACGATCACCGGCAAGGCCGCCGGGCGGATCCGGTAACGCAAAGGCGGCGCCATGACGGTAACTTCGCCATCGGTCGCCACGCGCAGTCGGCGGTGGCGCGTCTCGATCACCATCTCGCCGGCCTGGAACACATGAAACTCGCGCGATTGGCGCAGTCGTCCAAGCAGCGCCCGCAAAGCCAGTTTCAGCAAACCCCAACGGGTCGGCCGCTGCGCTACATACACGCTCAGGGCACCGCCATCGAGGCGCGCCCTCTCGCCGATATTGAATCCTTGCATATGGTATTCATTATTGCCGATGAAAACGAAAGGCGTGCGCCGCGCATGGCCTTGCTCGCCAAGCGTCAGGCGCACGCTGAGGAAAGGATAGCGCCGTAACGCAGCCAATGTCGCCCAACCGAACGCCGTCCACTTGCCGCGCCCGAGGCGACGCTGCTGCCGCTGGCGGTCGCGCACGATATCAGGGTAGAGCCCGAGGCTGGAGTTATTCAGGAAAATGCGGCCGTTGACCTCCCCTACGTCGACTTGCGCCACGTGGCCAGCAGCCAGTGTGGCAATTGCCGCGTCCAGCTGGATCGGAATGCGCAGGTCGCGCGCAAAGTGGTTGAGCGTCCCCATTGGCAGCACCCCGAACACGGCGCCGCTATCCAGCACCACCGAGGCCACGGCATTGATGGTGCCGTCGCCACCGCCGGCCACCACGATTGAGGTTCCGGTGGCCAGCGCAGCACGCGCCGCCTCCATCAGGTGATTGACGTCGGATGCCAGCGTAATATCCGCATCGAGGCCGTGGCCGGCAAAGCGCGCCGCCAGCGATTCGCGCCACGGCCGGCCATAACCCAGGCCGGCGCCGGCGTTGATGATGACGGCCATGCGGCTCACAGGCGCTCCCGGTGCCGGCGCAGGCTGGATACGGCCGTCACACAGATCGCCAGCCAGGCCAAACCTTCCGCCACGGCCGCCAGCACATCGGTCAGGTAATGCACACCCAGGTAGACGCGGCTGAACGCGACCAGCGCCACCATCAGCAGCGCACCCACGACCAGCGCGGCCCGCTCGGCAGGGCTGCGGGCTTGCGTCCAGAGATAGCAAGCCAGTACGCCGTAGAACACCGTCGCGGCCAGCGTATGGCCACTGGGAAAGCTGAAGGTCGGTAAAGTCAGCAGCGGCACTTCAAAGCTGGGCCGGGCACGCTGGTAGCTGTGCTTGAGCAGCACGTTCAGGACCATGCCCGGCGGCACGGACAACAGCAGAGTCAGCAGCCAGTAATGCGCTTGCCTGCGCCAAAGATGCCAGGCGAACAGCAGCGTCAGGAAAGCGATGCCGGCTACGCTGTGCCCATGGCTGACCGTCAGCATCAAGGTGGTCAACGGTTCGCCGGCCCGGGCATGCAGCCATTGCGACACATTGATATCCAACGCTGCCAGGCGGGCGCCCGGCCCTACCGCAGCACCGGCAATGGCATCGAAAACGGCCGCCGCCACGATCAGCAGGGCCAGTCCAGCCACAAGATGCAAAGGAAGTCGGATCGTATCTCTCATACAACGCTCATTAAAAATAACTGATTTTTCATCCAGTACTGTTGATTCATACAGTATTTGTGTTATTCTAATCACTCGTTAAACACACAACACAGCAAAAGGAATTCGTCATGAACACGATGCACAGCACCTTCGGCTCCCGCTTTGGCCTGGAATATGCCCCTACGTCTTTCCTGGTTCGCTTCGGCAAACGCGAAGTGCTGGTGTGCCGCGACTTCCGCAAGCGCTTCTACGCTGTGAACCCGATCATCGAGTGCGACACCGGCGTGCAGCCTGGCCACCTGGAAGTACTGCTGTTCAGCCGCTGGCTGCTGATCTTCTCCAAGGCTCACTAAGCTTCAGTCTCGCATAGCTGTTCATACCGGGCGCGCAAATAGTCGCGCAAACGAATCACGACGGGCGTGACCTGCGAGCGATGCATGCAAACCAGCTGTAATGGCACCTCTTCACCCATTACATCTGGTAGCAGCAAGCGCAAGCGACCGGCCTTCAGGTCGGCGGTCACGTCCAACCGTGATTTGTAGGCAATCCCCAATCCCGCTACCGCCCAGCGGCGTACCAGGTCGGCATCATCGCTACTGCGATTGCCCCTGACCTGCACCACTTTGCCTTGGGCGGGGAAGGCCCAGCGGTCATACAGCACGTCATCCAATGCAAAGCGCAGGCAATTGTGCCGAGCCAGCTCGTCCAGGTTGGCCGGGGCGCCGTGCCGGCGCAAGTAATCCGGTGAAGCGACCAGTGCACGCCGGTTGCCGGGCGCAACAGGCATCGCCACCAGGCTGGAATCATCGAGCTTGCCGTAGCGCAGGGCCAGGTCGACCGGCTGGCGGTACATGTCCGCGACCCGGTCGCTGACAAACAGCTGCAGGCTGATGGCCGGGTACTCGGCCTGGAATCCGTCCAGCCATGGCAGCAGCACATTGCGGCCCACATCCGATGGCATCGAAATCTTCAGCAGGCCTGCCAGTTCCTGCTGACCCTGCCTGATCGCCTCATGCCCTTCGCGCAACTGGCGCACCGCCTCGCGCGCGTGGCGCAGGTAATGCTCGCCTTCCGCCGTCAGGCGCAGCGAACGCGTGGTGCGGGCAAACAAGCGCAATTGCAATCCATCTTCCAGCCGCTTCAAGGCCGCACTGGCCAGGGCCGGCGAAATGTCCAGGGAGCGCGCAGCCGCCGACAGGCTGCCACGGTCGGCCGTGTTGACGAAGACTTCCAGGTCGTCCAGGCGCAGCATTTTCGGCATTCCTTTGAAAGTGTTTCCATGATTTTAGTCTTTTTCGTGAAGCCGCGATGATCGAAGATACCGACATCGCCACTTTTTACGAAAGACCTGATCATGAAAGCTGTTGCATACCGCGCCTCCCTGCCGATCGACCACGCCGATGCGCTGATTGACGTTGAACTGCCGGCCCCGGTTGCCACCGGCCGCGACCTCCTGGTGGAAATCAAGGCTGTTTCGGTCAACCCGGTCGACACCAAGATCCGCTTCAACGTCGCCCCTGGCGAAGGCGAAAACAAGGTGCTGGGCTGGGATGCCACCGGCATCGTGCGTGCGGTCGGTCCCGACGCAAGCCTGTTCAAGCCTGGTGATGAGGTCTGGTACGCCGGCGCCCTCGGACGCCCCGGCACCAATGCAGAACTGCACCTGGTTGACGAACGCATCGTCGGCCACAAGCCATCCAAGCTCAGCTTTGCCGAAGCGGCCGCCCTGCCCCTGACCGCCATCACGGCCTGGGAATTGCTGTTCGATCGCCTGGGTGCAAGCCGCGACAAGGCGCGCGAAGCCGGCAAGTCCCTGCTGGTAACGGGCGCCGCCGGTGGCGTCGGTTCCATCCTGGTCCAACTGGCGCGACAGTTGACCGGACTGACCGTGATCGGCACGGCCTCGCGCCCTGAAACCGCGGAATGGGTAAAATCGCTGGGCGCCCACCACGTGATCGACCACAGCAAGCCACTGGATGAAGAAATCCGCCGTCTTGGCCTGCCGCCCGTCAATTACATCGCCAGCCTGAATGAGAGCGAACAGCACTTTGCCGCGCTGGCCGAACTGGTGGCACCGCAAGGCAAGCTGGCCCTGATCGACGATCCGGCCCATATCGATGTACGCCTGCTGAAACGCAAGAGCGTATCGCTGCACTGGGAATTCATGTTCACGCGCTCCATGTTCGAGACCGAAGACATGGCGCAACAGCATGCGCTGTTGAACGATGTGTCGCGCCTGGTCGATAGCGGCGTGCTGAAAACCACGCTCGGTGAGCGCTTCGGCGCCATCAACGCGGCCAACCTGAAACGCGCACACGCCCTGTTGGAAAGCAACCGGGCACGCGGCAAGATTGTGCTGGAAGGGTTCTAAGCTTCGGCGGCGGCACGTGCGGCATGCGCTGCCGCGCTCGCCTCGCCGGCCTGTTCCACCGCATGTTGCTGCTGGCGGATCGCCAGCGCCCGCCGGTCATGGGCGTCGACCAGGTCAATCAATGATTGCGAAAGACGGCATGCCTCCTTGACCGTCGCATCGAAGCGGTCACGCCCGCGCATCAGCATGGGCGATTCGTAGCCGGTTGCGCTGAACATTTCGCAGATGTCGCTGCACAGGTCGCGCAGCTTGCGCATCGAGTCGCAGGCGCCTTCGATATCGGCGCGCATCTTGCGGTCAAGGTCGATGAACTCGGTGCGGGCATAATCATGGGCCGACAATTCCGACACGGTGCCTTTCCAGCGCTGGATGCGGCGGCTGATGCGGCCGATGTTGGCGTTTTTTTTCGTGCAGAATCAGCGCATACTGCCAAGCCAGCAGCGCCATCGGCAGGCAGGCCAGGAAAGCTGGCATGCCCGCACGCCGCAATGAGGTTTCCATTTTTTTGCAGCGGCGCAGGACTGCACCGATATTGCTGCCAAGGGATTGATTGCGCATGGCCGTCCTCCCGACGATCCGCCGTGCGAAGGCATGGCGCGACAAGCCAAGTATAGGCAGCGCAGGGCCGGCGCGAACATGCCCAAGGTTGATGCAGATTAAAGGTGGGGCGATTAGGCGCCGTTGAGCCAGCTCTGTTCGTGAGCGCGTTCGCGGCGGCGGCGTTCGGCTGGAGAGTCGAAGTCGCGCAGGAACTGGATGTGCTTGCGTTCCAGCGCCAGCATTTCGCGCTCGAGCAAATCGATCTCGGCGCGGTCGGTCGAGTGGTTCATGTAGGTGGCGCGTTCGCGCTGGATCCGTTCCTGCTCATCCTGGATGGTTTGCAAGCGGCCTTCGCAACGCTGCACGGTACGCCGCAGTTTCTCAGGCGTCAGGCCCTGGTCGCGCAGGTCGGTCTGCACCGCCAGATCGCCGCGCATGGCGTTGGTACGCTTTTGCAGTTCGGCGATTTCCGCGTTGACTTCATCGATGGCCCCGGTGTCCTTGGCCGCATAGGCGTTGCGGCGGCGTTCGCCCAGCAGGGCCATTTCCGCTTCCAGCACTTCGTACTCATCGCGGAAAGGGCGTTCGAAATTGCCTAACTGGGTACCGTAGGACTCGAGCTGCTTCTCCAGCGCTACCACTTCAAGCTGCAGTTTGGCGATCGGCATGTCGAAGCGGCGCTGGGCGCGCTCCTCCATCGCCTTGTTGGCCGCCAGCAGGCGTGCCTCGTAGCGCACAGTCGAAAACTTCTTGCGCGCATCTTCCTCATGGGCGGCACGAAGCCTGCGCTCATAAGCGCGGTAGGCTGCGGGCATGCGCAGCTTGCGATACCAGTTACGAATCCAATTCCACATAGGCAGGAATATAGCCTAGGCAGCGCCGCGTGTCATGTCTGCCAGGGGCTGAACCAGCAAGGATGCGACAGGAATGGCGTTGCTGCTGTGTGGCACGGTGTCGCAGCTCGCGGTGCGGGCGACTCCTGCGGCTTGCAAGTCCTCGAAGGCACTGCCCGCGAACAGGGGGTGGACCGCAACGCATACGGGCGGCGGCAGGCCGGCCCGGCGCACATGGCCGACGGCGGCGATCATGGTGCGCGCGGTCGATGCGATATCGTCAACGATGACGGGCGTGTGATGCAGCCAGCGGTCGGTGTCGGGCACAGAGACTTCCACATCATGGTCCCCGCGGCGAACTTTTTCCAGGACGATGAAGTGGCAGCCGGCGCCGCGAGCCACTTCGGACGCCCATTGTTCGCTTTCGGCATCCGGCC
Source organism: Massilia eburnea (assembly GCF_050709955.1). Taxonomy (GTDB): domain Bacteria; phylum Pseudomonadota; class Gammaproteobacteria; order Burkholderiales; family Burkholderiaceae_D; genus Rugamonas; species Rugamonas eburnea_A. Next base: position 33,941 of record NZ_JBNZFX010000025.1, on the reverse strand, counting down.
CGATCACCAGCGGCCGTTCCACATTGGCTGCGATCCATTGCGATATGGCCGGTGCGGCGCGCACCACACGGGTCGGGATGGTATAGATTTCGGCCAGGTCGTGGTGGCGGTGCAGGTGGGGATCGATCGTCACCATCCAGTGGAATACGCCCGACACCAGGCGCGCAAAGTGGGCGGAGGTAATGCCTTCCCCCGGGTTGAAGATGGCGTCGTGGCGCATGTAAGCCAGGTAAGGCGTGACCAGGCCGACGCTGGCTGCCCCAAGCTCGCGCGCGATGCTGGCGGCGAAATACAGCGGCATGAAACGGTCGTCCGGCCGGTCCAGGGTACAGACCAGGACCACCTGGCGCCCTTTCACTTCCGAGTGGTAGCGCACGTAGGATTCACCGTCCGGAAAGCGCCGCACCTGCAAACTCCCCTGCTCCCAGCCTGACAATACCGACAGCTGCGCTGTCATAGCTTCATTGCCGGGCAGTGCGAACAGGATTGGCGCCATGACGATTCCCCCCTTGATGTAGTGACTTTTATTCTAGCCCCCAGGCCGGGATTTGCGCAATTCATGCATCATTTTTGACAACTCGTCGCAATTCCCCAGTGGCCAACAGTGGCCGCGGCCAGAATCGCTCCTGTTATCAAACTGGAGACATTCATGCCGTTGACTCGCTTCACACTGCCCATGCTGGCATTGGCGCTGGCAAGCGCCCATGCACATGCCGAACCCGAGCTGCAGGACTTGGCAGGCCATAAGATAGAAGTCCTCAAACTCGCCAAGCCCGGCGCCCCGGCCACCGTGGTATTCGAGAACGGTTCGCGCAACACCCTCGACAAATGGAACAAGGTGATCCCGGAAGTAGCCAAGGAGGCGACCGTGTTCGCCTATAACCGCCCAGGCTACGGCAAGAGCGACAAGCCGTCCACGCCACGCGACGGCAAAACCGTGGTGGAAGAATTGCGCCAACTACTGCGCGAACAAGGCTTGCGGCCGCCGTATACCCTGGTTGGCCATTCCCTCGGCGGCCTGTACATGCAGATGTATGCGCGCGCTTATCCGCAAGAAGTCCAGGGCGTGGTGCTGGTCGATTCGCTCTACCCGGGCATCATCAAGAAGCCGCAGGACTTTCCCCTCATGACGCGCATGGCCAAGTACGTTTTCCTGAATTCAGCGATGGAAGCGGAAATCGACCAGATCAACAGTACCGGCCAGGCCATGCTGGCGATGCCGTGGAATGACGATATCCCGGTTGTGCGCCTGTTCAACGTGCCCAAGTCGGCCAGCGCCGTGGCAGTCGACCTGGGCACCGTCAACGACGACGATCAGACCCGCACCATGGTCAGGAACATGTACCCGAAAGCCTGCAAGGTGATCGTCGACTCCGATCACCAGATGCAGCAGGCCAATCCGGAAGTGGTGGTCAACGCCATCCGCGAGGTGATCGGCGCGCGTGACGGAAAGCGTCAACCGGCCTTGCACTGCAGCTGATCGGACTCCTCCACGGTAGGCGCTTCTTCGTGATGGAAAGGCGCATACCAGGTAACGATAAAGGACGGCACGGTCGCCGCCATCACCAGCCAGAAATAGCTGACATAACCCATGGCCTGCTGCAGGTGGCCGCTGACCATGCCGGTCAACATTCCGCACATCCCCATCAGGCCAGTGCCGAAGGCGTAGTGGGTGGTGGTGTATTTGCCGGGCGCCAGCTGCTGCATCAGATAGATCATGAAGCCCACCGAGCCGAAACCGAAGGAAAACTTCTCGACCACGACGCCGGCGCCGATCAGCCACAGGTTGGACGGCTGGTAAATCGCCATCAGCAGGAAGGTGGCGATCGGGATGTTCAGCACGCAGCACAGCGTGAACAGCACCGGCTTCAGGCCGCGTTTCGCCACGTACCAGCCCCCGATCAGGGAACCGGCCAGCACGGCCAGCAGGCCATATGTGCCGTAGACAATGCCCAGCAGCTCGTTGGACATGCCCAGGCCGCCCTTTTCGACCGGATCCACCATGAAGAAGGGACCGATCTTTTCCAGCAGGCCGATCGACACACGGTACAGCAGCGCGAAGGCCACCATGGTCCACACGCCACGCTTTTCAAAGAAGGTCTTGAAGGCGTCGCGCAGGATAAAGCCAGCTTGTGCCAGGCTTTCCGGCGTATCGGCGGCGCGCGCACCATCGGGCATCGCGCGCCAGTGCCAGGCTGTAATCGCCAGCAGCAGGATCGCCACGGCGAGGAAGACGATGCGCCAGGCGCCCAGCCAGTCCATGCCATAGTCCGAATGCAGGCGGCCACTCAGGTAGACCAGCACGCCGGACGCCACCACCGGGCCGATATTCCAGCTCAGGCTTTGCACGCCGCAGTACAACGACTGGCTGCGCGAGCTCAGCGAGGTGACGTACACGCCGTCGCTGGCAATGTCCATGGTGGCGCCGATGAAGGACATGATCCAGAACAGCACCATCATCAATGCCATCGAGCCGGGCATGCCCATGACCAGCGCCACCGCGCCGAAGCCAAGGCCAAGCAGCAACTGGGTGACCAGCACGAAGAACTTCTTGGTGCGGTACATTTCCACCACCGGCGCGAACAGCGGCTTGATGGTGTAGGCCAGGATCAGCATGCTCGAATACTGCGCGGCGCGGCCATTATCCATGCCCAGGTTCTTGAACATGATGGACGTGACGCTGGTCAGCATCATATAGCCCATCGCCATCGCGAAATAGCCGGTGGGCACCCATTGCAGCGGCGAGCGGTTCATGAGCGCTGTACCTTGATGAAGTCGCGGTACCAGTGCGCGCTGTCCTTCAGCGTGCGCTTTTGGGTAGCGTAATCGACGTGGACGATACCGAAGCGCTTGGCGTAGCCGGAATCCCATTCGAAGTTGTCCAGCAGGCTCCACATGAAATAACCCTGCACGTCGACGCCCTGCTGCATGGCGCCGGCCAGCGCGTCGAGATGGCGCGAGACGAAGGAGATGCGCTCTTCGTCGTGATCCGGCGTGCTGCTGGCCATGCCGTTCTCGGTGATGTAGATCGGCGGCAGTTGGTACTCGCCCTTCAGCTTGAGCAGCAATTCGGTCAATCCTTGCGGGTAGATTTCCCAACCCATGTCGGTACGGCCGTTTTCCAGCGGCGGCATGCGCGGCGGATCTTCAGCGCTGCAGAAGGCGCGGAAATAGTAGTTCACGCCGAGGAAGTCGATCGGCTGGTGGATGGCGGCCATGTCGCCTGCCTCCACCTGCGGGGCATTGGCGCCGTGATGGCGCAATGCCAGTTCCGGATAGTGGCCTTTGAAAATTGGGTCCATGAACCATTGTACCGAACGCGCATACTCCACTTCGGCCAGGGCGCGGTCGGCGTCGCTGTCGGTGGCCGGGTCGGCGGTCCACTGGTTCAATACAATGCCCAGCTTCGCTTTCGAGCCGACGGAGCGCATGGCGCTCATGGCCAGGCCGTGCGACAGCAGCAGGTGGTGCGAGACCTGGACGGCGGCTTTGGCGTCGCGCACACCCGGTGCGAACTGGCCGTTGCCGTAGCCAAGATTGGCCGTGCACCAAGGCTCATTATGGGTGGCGATGCTGGCCACGCGGTTGCCGAAGCGGCGCGCCACTTCGGCGGCATAGGCGGCGAAATGTTCGCAGGTGGCGCGATTCAGCCAGCCGCCCTCTTCCTGCAAGGCTTGCGGCAAATCCCAGTGGTAGAGCGTGACGTAAGCCTGCTTGCCTTTCGCATGCAAGGCATCGATCAGGCGTTCGTAGAAGGCAAAGCCGGCTTCGTTCCAGGCGCCCTTGCCGTCCGGCTGCACGCGCGACCAGGCGATGGAGAAACGGTAGGCGTCGACACCGAGGGAGTCGATGATGTCGACGTCCTCGCGGTAGCGGTGGTAGTGATCGCAGGCGACGCTGCCATCGCTGCCATCCTTGATCTTGCCGGGCGTACTGCAGAAAACGTCCCAGATAGAGAGGCCTTTGCCGTCCTCCTGGTTGGCGCCTTCGATCTGGAAGGCGCTGGTGGCTACGCCCCAGAGAAAATCGGGCGGCAGGCGTGTGTCTTTCATTCTTGATTTCGCAGGTAAAAGCTTAGGGATGGCCTGCCCCGGGAGACGAGGCAGGCCGCGTTGCGACGGGCTTAGAAGTCGATGCCCGCGTTAACACCGATGGTGCGTGGAGGCAGGTACTGCGCCACCCACACATTTGCGCCGTTCATGGCACTGGTCTTGATGCGCTTGTCGCTTGCGTTACGCACGAAAACGTCCACCCAGAACTGCTTCGGCCCCTGGTAACGCAGGCCGAGGTCGAACTTGGTGTAGGCAGCTTGCTGGTCTTCCGGGCCCAGGTTGAAAATCGACAGTTCGGCCTTGGTCTCATAGTGCGCCGAAACGCGTGGGATCAAGGTGTCGCCATTCGCCAGGCGGAAGGTGTGCTGGTAGTTCAGGTGAGCCGAGAACTTGGGAGCGTGCGGCATGATGTTGCCGGTGACGTCCAGGCAGTTCGAGTTCAGGTCCGGGCAGAACGGCAGCGCATAGTCGTTGGAACCGGCGACCAGGAAGCCCAGCTTGGTGTGGGTATACGCCAGGGCCAGCGCCAGCTTGTCGTCCGCCGACAGCTTGGCCTGGATTTCCGATTCGAAGCCCCACACCTTGGCGCCGTCCACATTGCTGGTGACGAAGGTATGCGAACCGTCCGGATTGGTGACCGGAGAGCTGAACTGGAAGTCCTTGAAGTTCTCGTAGTACAGCGCATTGTTGATGCGCAGTGCGCCACCCAGGAAGGAGCTCTTGCTGCCGAACTCGTAGTTGGTCAGGGTCTCCGGATCGTAAGTACGGCCGCCGTCCTGCAGGCCGCCGGCCTTGTAGCCGGTGGCGACGCTGGCATACAGCATGTGGTTCTTGTCGATGTCGTAGCTAAGACGCGCCAGGCCGGTGGTCTTGCTGCCTTTGTAGCGGCCATCGTTGGATGGCACGCTCGGGTTGTAACCCTGGCCAGGCTTGGTCGGGTCGATGCTCGGGCTCAGTGGAACCTGCGGCACGGTGGCATCATAGTTCCAGGTATATCCATTGCCGCCTTCGTTGGTGCGCTTGTCCGAGGTGTAGCGCAGGCCGCCGGTCAGGTGCAGGCTGCCGACATTCCAGGTGGCCTGGCCGAACACGGCGCGCGAATCCACGGTTTCTTTTGGCTGGATGAAGGAACCTTGCCATGCCACGCTGCCCTGCTGGGTGCCGTGCATGATCGGGATGTCGAAGCGGATGCCATTGTCTTCCGCTGCGTAGTATGCGCCCAGTTGCCAGTCAACTTCCTTCTGGCCGACCGACTGCAGTTGCAGTTCATGGCTGTTGCTGCTGTATTTCGACCAGACAGTGTTATTGGCCTGGTAGTCGCCGCCGGTGGTGAAGCTGGTTGGCAGCACGCGACCGCCGTCCTGGTCATAAGTGGACGAGCCGGAGAACTTGGAATGGCCCGCAATATAGGTCAGCGACAGGTCCGGGCTCACCGCGTATTCGAGGCGGCTGCGGAACGTATTCACATTCCGGTGCAGGAATGGCGCGGTGTCGATCAGGGCCGACCACTCGTCCTGGCCGGCGCGCGGCGTCTGCATCAGGTTCATGTTCGGGGTGCCGCGGTCCTGGAAGCGCTCGTAGGAGATATTCCACTTCAGGCGATCAGTCGGCTGGTACAGCCAGCTCACGCGCACGCCGCTCTGGTTCTGTGCGTTGTAGCGCGGACCGTTGACGACGTATTGATTAGGGTTGATCGGCTGGAATTTGGCAGGATCGCCACCACCAGCCAGATAGGCCGCCTGCTGGGAAGCGAGCGAAATGTTCGGCAAGGTCTGGTACTTCACGTAGCCGTCGTGCTGCTCGTGGATCACAGCCACGCGCAGGGCGGAGTTGTCGCCGGTCGGCACGTTCAGGGCGGCACGGGCGCCGAGGCGGGCGTAATCGCCGATGCCGCCGGAAACGCTACCCGAGAATTCTTTCAGTTTAGGCTTGACGGTCTGCATATTGACCGCACCAACCGTGGAGTTGCGGCCCCACAACGTGCCTTGAGGGCCGCGCAGGACTTCAATCGCTTCCACATCGAACAGCAGCGCGGTGGCGCCTTCCGGACGCGGCGAATAAATGCCGTCTACGAAGAACGCTACTTCCGGATCGGCATATTCGGTCTTGGCGGAGTCGTTGCCGATACCGCGCATGGTCATGGTGATGACACCGTGGTCGCCCTGGCCTGTGGCCTGGAAGCTTGGCACCAGGTTGGTCACGTCCTGGATGGTTTGCACGTGTGCGTCTTCAAGAGCCGCTGCATCCAGGGCGGTCACGGCCACCGGGGTCTTTTGCAGGGACGTGGTGCGCTTGGTCGCCGTGATCAACACTTCCGGCACGACGGTGGATTCGGTATTTACGGCAGGCGCTGCAGGGGCTTGCTGCGCAGTAGCGCTATTGGCGGACGCGACCAGGGCCAGCACCCCGATCTGGATTGCAGAAAACTTCATGTTGTCTCCGGGTAGTTGTTGTGAAAACGATTTCTTATTGCTTGAAAACGATTTCATGGTACATTTTTAAAAAATAAAAAGTCAACAAATTTTTTAGGAGACGACAAAAAATGGTAGCGATTCCAACACGACGGATACTCATCGTTGGCGGCGGCAGTGCAGGCTGGCTGTGTGCCGCATATCTGGCCAAGATGTTCGGCGACAGCAAGGAAATCACCCTGGTGGAAGCGCCTGAAATCGGCGCCATCGGGGTCGGCGAAGGCAGCTTCCCTTCCCTGCGCGCGACACTTGCAGCGATCGGAATTTCGGAAGCGGAATTCGTGCGCGAATCCAGCGCCTCCTTCAAGCAAGGCATCACCTTCCAGAACTGGCTGCATGGCGACGACCATTACTTCCATCCCTTCTCGATGCCGAGCCAGCGCCCGGGCGCGCCGGAGCTGCTGCCCTACTGGCTGCAAGGCCTGGCCGGCGATACTCCATTCGCCGAAGCGGTCACCATGCAAAAGCGCGTGGTAGATGCGCAACGTGCGCCAAAACGTGCCGGTGATGGCGACTACAACGGCCCGATGAACTATGCCTACCACTTCGACGCGGCGCGCTTTGCCGGCCTGCTGGCCAAACACGCCCGCAAACTTGGCGTACGCCACATACAGGACCACGTCGAAGGCGTGCGACTCGAAATCGACGGCGCCATTGCCAGCGTCGAGACACGTGAGCACGGCGCGCTCACGGCCGACCTGTACATCGACTGCTCCGGCTTCCGCGCGCTGCTGATCGGCGAAGCGCTCGGCGCACCGTTCCACAGCGTGAGCGACGTCCTGTTCTGCGATACTGCCCTGGCCGTGCAGGTTCCGCACGCCGCGCCGGACACGCCAATCGCCTCCGCCACCATCTCCACCGCACATGAAGCCGGATGGACCTGGGACATCGGCCTGCAGGAACGACGCGGCATCGGCTACGTTTATTCCAGCCGCCACACCAGCGACGAACGCGCCGAACAAGTGCTGCGCGCCTACGCCGGCCCGGCCGCAGATGGCCTGGCCGTGCGAAGGATCCCCATGCGAGTCGGCTATCGCGAACAGCACTGGATCAAGAACTGCGTGGCAATCGGCCTGGCCGGCGGCTTCCTCGAACCATTGGAAGCATCCGGCATCGGCCTGGTCGAAACGGCGGTGCATATGCTGGGTGCCCTGTTCCCGCACAACGGCGACATGGCGCCGCTGGCGCGCCACTTCAACCAGTTCATGAGCGAGCGTTATGCCCGCATCGTCGACTTCATCAAGCTGCACTACTGCCTGAGCCAACGGCGCGAACAATTCTGGGTCGACAATTGCGACCCTGCCACCTGGAGCGACAGCTTGCACGACAAGCTCGCCATGTGGCGCTGCCGCCCTCCGCAGCGCATGGATTTCCTGACCGATGTCGAAATGTACCCGCCCACCAGCTGGCAGTACGTCCTGTATGGCATGGATTTCCCCAAGGCGATGCCGCCCCTGCCCGGCCTGGAAGCAATGGCCGATGCAGCACGCCAGGAATTCGCCAATATTGCGGCGGTTTCAATACGCGCAGCGATGGACTTGCCCGACCACCGCGCCTTGGTAACCCAGCTATGCCAGCATGAAAACGCTTTCAGAAAAGATTTTCATGCCATTCGTGCAACAGTGAACCGCTGAGCGCCTGCTGCTGCCAAGTTCTATGGTAATCTCCACTTGAAAAGCATTTCAGAATGAGAAACCTCTTGAACGACCACGCCAATCCCCCCTCGCCAGCCACGCTGACTGACGTCGCCCGCCGCGCGGGCGTTTCACCCAGCACCGTATCGCGCATATTGAACGGCACCGCCAAGGTGGCTGACGATAAACGGCAAGCTGTGCAAGCCGCGATCAGCGAGCTGAATTTCGCGCCCAACCAGATGGCACAAAGCCTGAAGCATGGGCGCACAATGACGATCGGGATCGTGGTGCAAGATATCGCTTCCCCTTTCTTCGACGAGATCCTGCACGGCGTGGACGATGGACTGAAAGGCACCGGCTACGCCTCGGTGATCGTCAGCGGCCACTGGAACGCCGACGAAGAAGCGGAGCGCATCCGCCTGCTGCTGGCACGCAAAGTGGACGGCATCATCCTGCTGACGGGCCGCATGACCGATGCGGCAGTGCTGGGTTTCGCAGCCCAGCGTCCGGTCGTATCGCTTGGCCGCGTGCTGCGCACCAACCGCGCCATCGGCTTTGCACTCGATAATGAGCACGGCGCCTGGCTGGCCGTACGCCACTTGATAGAAATGGGGCACCGCCGCATCGCCCACCTGGCTGGCCCGGTCGAGAACCGCGACTCGGTGGAGCGCCTGGCCGGCTACAAGCGCGCACTGAAAGAAGCCGACATCGTCTTTGATCCAGCCCTGGTCGTGGAAGGCGACCTGCAGGAGGCCGGAGGCCTGATGGCGATGAACCGCCTGTTCGACAGCAACCACCCTTTCACAGCAGTGTTCGCCGTCAATGACCAGACGGCATACGGCGCACGGCTCTTCCTGTACCGCAAAGGCATCCGTGTGCCGGACGATGTTTCGCTGGTCGGCTTCGATGACCTGCCAGGCTCCTCCTACACCACCCCGCCGCTGACCACCATCCGCCAGCCACTGTACGTGATCGGCCAGACTGCCGTGCAGTCCATGCTCGGCTTGATCAACGGCGAGGATGTGGAAGGCACGATCCCGCCGGTGGAGCTGGTGGTGCGTGAGACCACACGGCGTATCCGTTAGTGCCTACGGACGGCGGCGCACCACGTCGCCGCTATCGACCTGCCCTTCTTTGACCTTGATCCAGCTCTTGCCGGTAAGGCGCTCGAAATTATTGAATGGAGATGGCAGTGCGTCGGCGTCAAAACCCGGCGCATTCTTCAGGTCATAATGCAGGTGCACCAGGAAGGCGTCGCCGGAAAAGCCCATTTCACCGACCTTCTGGCCCGCCTTCACGGTATCGCCCACCTTGACCGCCACACTGCCCTGCTTCATGTGGGCCAGCAGGCTGATTTCACCGTTGCCATGGTCGATTTCCACGTGGTTGCCCCACATGATGCTCGGGTCGGCGATGAACTGTTCCTTGCCAAACGATGGCCCCTTACCCTTGGAATTATCCGGGATGGTGGCAACGGCGCGAATCACTTTGCCACCAGCCGGAGCCAGGATAGGTTTGCCCCAGCCATACCAATCTTCATTACGGGAGCCGTCGCCCTTGAACATGCGGCCCTGATCGTCGGTAGCGACGAAGTCATAACTGTAGCGCATGAAGTTGCGCTGCCATTTCAGTGCCTGCGCCATCGGATCAAGCAAAGGCAGGCGGCGATGGTGGCCGTAGAAATCATGGCCGTCGTGCACCAGCACGGGCCCGGAGACCGGTAGCTGCAGTTGCGCTTTCGGTTTGTAGGCGGTTGGCGCCACCGGGACTTCAACCGCGTATTTGGTGTCATCGCCCACGTCGAACTTGAAGGTGTAGCGCAGGCGGGATAAATCCAGCTCCTGAGGGAACGCGAACAGGGGATTGAAAACTAGCTCCGACTTGCCCGGCTCAATAAAGCGGTTTGGCACCACCAACACGCTGCGGCCATTGGCACCTACGCGATACTGCGCCACCAGCTTGCCGGTGTCGCCCAGCACGGATACCTCAACCTCGCTCAATTCAACCTTGTCCTGACTATCATTTTTGACCAGGAAGTCGATGTTCAGCAGTTGTTGGCCCTTGCCCTGCTCAATCAGCGGCTTGGCCGGAGACACGCTTACATTGATCGGATCAGCCATGGCCATACCGGTGGCCAGGGCCATGGCAGCAAAAGCGACGTTGTGCAATTTCATTCAGTCCCCCAAGAGTTTTAGTAGTGCGGCGACTTTACCCGCGACCGGTAGGCAAATGCGGCAATTTGCGACGAACGGCACGATTCTTGGCGTGACCCGCTCCGGGAATGTATAATCCAGCCCTCTGGAAGCGTGGCCGAGTGGTTGAAGGCAGCAGTCTTGAAAACTGCCGACGGTTAATCCCGTTCGTGAGTTCGAATCTCACCGCTTCCGCCAGAAAGTTCAGAGGAGCCTTACATCTGTAAGGCTATTTGCGTTTCTAGTCTATGCGACGGTACTGCTTCCTGTGCGCTAAACGTGGCGCTTCATGCGCGAGTTGCGGAAACGGTTTCCGCAACTCATTGTGGCCAACGCTACCTTGCGTCAATTTTCATTGACGAAGATCACTCTCAAAGCCACTCGCCCAGATTAGCGACGGCTGACATCCAACCGTTGGATCTCAAGCAACCTTGCGATGATGTCGAGTCAGATTAGCGGAGCGAATGTTTGGCCGCTGGGCATTGTGCTGTCGTACATGTCGCCAGGACGTTGGCGATCATTTCAGGAGCACAGCCCCGGTCGAATAGAAACCTGACTGCGGCAAGTCGCGACTGCCTGACAGCGATGGCGATTGCTGCCTCGGCCAAGTGAGTCATGTTATGGTTCGGGCGGTCAGCGCTCATGACATTCCTCCTTTACGGAGTATGCCCCTTAATTGCAGATTGCATGCTTGTATTTTTTACCAAAGGTGCGACGTATGGAGGCGACCAGGAGTAGTGTCGTTTGAATGACGCGGCGCACAGACTTTCGAACGGCTGAGAGAATTTCCATTGCATTGCTTACTCGAGCTGCCTTTGGAACTAAAGCTGGTTTGCGCGCCGCTTCTTTTTACTGCGTCAGCATCATACTTGCAGAAGCAGTATTTAGTCGGCCACTGTCAAGAATCCGCATTGAAGCCTCAGGCACGAGCACCCTAGCGGACAGAAGAAAGCACCTTCGATAGTTGCAGGTCTTTGATCAAAATCAAGCTCTGTAAATGCTTGTTGGCTAGACTGAAACGATGCCTATCTATTTCGACGGTCACCGCCCTGTCCAGGCGTACGCTCGCTACCGCGCAAGCGTTGCTCTTGACCGTCTTTACACCGCGCCTCTCGAAGATCGGCGGTCCGCCTCACATTGGGCAGTGGCATGGCTTCGTTTGTTGGGAGAGTGTGCGTTTGATGCCACGGATTCGCCCGGAAAGGTACCGGCGACCTTCGCCTTAACGTCCCCTTCCAAGTGCTAGGTGTCGATACAACAGGTGTACTAACGGTGTGACTTTCTGTTTGCTACACGGCGTAAGTCGGCGTACTCTGAAGCTGAGATACATGCCGGATGGGGTCAACATGAACAGCACTTTGCTTAGCAGTAACAAAGTTAAAGAATGCATCCGTCGAGTTGAAATTCAGGACGAACAACTTCGACACCTGCGTTTCAAGGTGGAGATCCATGCAACCCGGTTGCTCAAGACGAGCGGCACCGAGCGAGAGCAAGCCTATCAGCTTTATAAGCAAGCGATGCGGCGCTTGCTTTCGTATCTTTCTCTAGCATTGTTGAATAGGTGCTTTGCCATGTGGCTGGCAACTTATCATGATCTGGACCATGTACGAGCTAGAAATACGAAGACGATGGCAGGCCAAGCCGCGAGGCCGTCGCAGTGAAAAGTTTGTCCAAGGGTTTTTCATGGAAATTCGACATTTGGCATTCCCCCGTTTAGACGGACACTTCCGAAAGGTATGATGCCACCTACGGAGGTTTTGTATGAAGCGGGAACGCAGGATTTTCACAGAAGAGTTTAAACGAGAAGCGGTCAAACTGGCGAAGCAGCCCGGGGCCACCAGGTCCGGCATTGCTCGAGACCTTGGTATTGGCCCGAATTTGCTTGGACGGTGGTGCCGTGATGCCGAAGGCATCAGCGATGCCAAGCCTGGTAGCACCGAGAAGGTGTCGTTGGATGAATATGAACGCATGCGTCGCGAGCTGGCTAAGGTAAAGACGGAGCGAGACATATTAAAAAAAGCGCTCGGATACTTCGCTGCCGAGCCCAAGTGAAGTATGCCTTTATCGCCCGCCATCGGGCAGTTTGGCCAACCCGAACCATGTGCCGCCTGCTCGGCGTTTCAGCTAGTGGATTCTACGATTGGCTTGAACGGGCGCCGAGTAAACGTGAAGTAGAAAACCAACGGCTACTGCGCTCAATTCGTATCAGCCACGAAGCAAGCGACAGCACTTACGGTTCGCCACGCGTTGTAAGAGACCTTTGGGACCAAGGCGAAACGTGCAGCGAGAACCGAGTTGCCAGGCTTATGCAGAAGGCAGGGATTATAGGCCGCAAGCGCCGGCGCCGGAACCCAGGCCAAGTCCTTGGCGAAGTTCACACCATCGCGCCGAACCTGCTGGATCGCCAATTTGAAGCTACAGCGCCCGACCAGAAGTGGGCCGCAGACTTCACGTATGTATGGACTGGTGAAGGCTGGCTCTTTGTAGCTGTCGTCCTCGATCTGTATTCGCGGCGCGTCGTCGGCTGGTCGATGCAGCCCACAATGACGTCCCAGTTGGTTATGGATGCGCTGTTGATGGCGGTGTTTCGACGTGGTCGTCCGAAGGAAGTGCTGCATCACAGTGACCAGGGATCCCAATATACGAGCGAAGATTTTCAGAACCTGCTCGAAACCCACTGCATCGTATGCAGCATGAGCCGAAGGGGAAATTGTTGGGACAATGCCGCGATGGAGAGCTTTTTCTCGACACTGAAAACAGAACGGCTAAACAGGAAGCACTACCGGACTCGCGACGCCTTGCGCGCCGACGTATTCGATTACATTGAAAGGTTCTACAACCCGAAACGCAGACACTCAACACTGGGCTACGTTAGCCCGGTACAATTCGAAGCCCAAACACTTAAATGCGCCTAAGTGAAGTGTCCGTCGAATCGGGGGAATGCCAATTTGTTGATTGGAAAGTCAGACGATCCGCTGCAACACTTGCAACGAGCAATAAAGGATTTGATGGAACCTTGATGTACCTCTTGCTCTTTGGTCGCCGTAGTTTTCGTTCCTCGCTCAGTTGGTTTGGCGACAAGCCCGTTTTTGACGGGCCTTTTTTCTGAAGATGCCTGCGAGGTCTAGGACCAATCGGTTCGCTTATGCGGCGTACGATTTGCCGCCGAACCATGGAATGATAGGTGTTATCGCAGAGCAAACCTTATTCGATTTTTGCACTAGACTTCTGCCGCCCTCCGGAGGATGCAGACTCGCGAGATGATGGCGATCAATCAGATATCCGATGATTTGATTTTGAAGCCCGAAACCTGGAAGGACTACGCTGCGCCAATTGTTCGTAAAGGATCCAGTGAACGGGAATTACAGCTTGCGACGTACAGTATGGTTCCGCGCAAACGGATTTGGCCGAGAACCCCAAGTCCAATCAGAAAGAGGCCCGCGAATGCGGGCTAAACCCGAAGGTGGGCAAAGTCTCAAGAATCCCAACGGGATTTTAAAAGTTTGGCATGTGGAGGTAGGGCTCCTTCTATACCAGACATAAGTCGGTAGTCTTTGCACTGAACCTACACCCAATTTGGGTAGCGCGCTGTGCCAGAATTCACATTCAGAAGCAGAATCAGAAGCTATTTTTAACATTGCGCGGTAACTTCTCGCGCTGAGAAGCAAGCTTGCCTTCAGTCAGCACGTTCTCTTGCAACTGTCTGCTGTTGGATGCGGCCCTGAAGAACTCTAACTCATCTTTCAGCCCGTGCCAGGTCAAGTCTGAGTTAGTACAAATGATCGCCAGCTTATTGGCGACTTCCCCAACATCGCACTGCCCGGCAACCAAACATTCGCTCCGATAAGCCGAAAAGTCAGCGTCCTATCGAATCACAAACATGTAAGGTAAGGGAAGAAAAAACTCCTACGATACTCAGCGCAACAACCAACATGAATGCGGCTCCACCATGATTGTGAACTTGCAGGGTTTCATGGGCAAATGCAAAGCAAGTGAATACGAACACCAGGGACGTGCAAATCTGAATTGTAGTGGCTCAAACTTGATCTGACACTGCCTTTCAGATGAGGTAGAGTCGCCATTTGACCGAAATCAGCCAGGATCGGACTTTCGGTGTGCGCCACGAGTAGCTTTCGATGCTGCTGTACCAATTATTGCGACATTTCTCAAGTGAAGCGGCAGTTCCACGGACAAAATTGAAAGAATATAAACAATGAGTATTGCTCCTCGTGGCATGAGTATTCAAGAAGCTTATCGACTATATCGAGAAGATAAGTTGGTCGTTAACCGGAAATATCAACGAAAACTGGTATGGACTCTTGAGGAAAAACAAAAGCTGATTGATAGCATATTAAGCGACTATCCTATTCCTCTGGTTTTACTTGCAGAGGTTCAGTCACCGAACGGAGTATTCTACGAAATCATCGACGGCATGCAGCGTTTGAATGCTATTGTCGCGTTTATTGAGAACGAGTTTAGTGTAGCCGATAAGTTCTTTGATGTTGATCAATTTGCGCGTGCGCGACAGGCAGCTGAGGCGGGGAAATTCAATCGAGTAGAGTTCAGCAGTTTTTTGACACCAGCATTATGTGCTAATTATTTGGATTATCAGCTTGCGGTGACCACGTTCCCTACCGTAAGCGAAGCTCAAGTTACTGAAGTTTTTGCGCGTATAAACTCTGGCGGGCAACAGTTGAGTTGGCAAGATCGACGTCAAGCAGGGAAAATCAACGAATTCTCATCGTTGATTCGACGGCTCGCTTCCGAAGTTCGCGGCGATGCATCTAGGGAACTTCTCCCACTTAGTGAGATGCCAGATATCAGTATTGACACGGCCCGTCGCGGACTGGGGTATACCTTGAAAGCCGAAGATATATTCTGGTGCAAACAAGGGATTCTTTGGACTAAACAATTGCGAGAAAGTGAAGATGAAGAGATTCTCGCGGACATTTGCGCCTCGCTGCTAGAGGGCCAGCCCATAGCGCGGAGCAGGGAACTTCTCGACGCCATATATGACGACAACTCTCCCGAGCATTTGGACATAGGGCTGAAGCTCACGGCGTATGGTTCGGACCGACTGTACGAAGAGGTTAAGGTTACCTTGTCAGTGCTGAGAGAAACCGTGGAAACGTACAGCGACGCAGTGAATGCGTTACGCACGGCTATTAACCCAGGTTCAAACAATCCGATAAAGGCGTCCTTTTTTGCTTTGTTCATGGCGTTTCATGACCTTGTCATCGTCGAAGAAAAAACTCCTTGCGAGGCAGAAAAGATCTTGCAATCAATCGGCGGTCTGCAAAAGGCTATGATCAGCACAGCAAAATACTCAAAGACGGAAGACCGAGTAAAAAATATTGATAAAACAAAAGGACTAATCCAGCGGTATTTTGTTAAAAAAGATCCCCCAATGCTTAGACACGGCGCGGGATTGGCACTTGACTTCGAAAACGCAATGCGACGTTCGAAAATTGAAACGGGGCGTTACGAGTGCAAACAGGGATTGGTTAATTTGAGCGCAGATCGCAAGGCAGACAAGGCGTTCGAATTGACGTTGCTTCAGACAATCTGTGCGATTGCAAATGTTGGACCGGATAGTAGCGGTTTCTTATTCTTGGGTGTAGCAGATAAGGAAGCTGATGCCAAGCGTGTGAAAACACTGGATGGAATTGAAGCGATTAAGATCGGAAATCGGTTTGTTGTCGGCATAGATCGTGAATTGCCGATCTTGGGAATCACATTGGAAACCTACGTGAAACGCTTGAGCGCGATGGTTACACAGTCAGACCTCTCTGAGGTTCTAAGACATCAAGTATCGTCCCAGATTGATACCGTAACTTATAAAGGACTTTCAGTCATTCGATTTAGAATACCGCCGCAAAAGGGCGTGTCTTTTTTAGGGGAGCGTGCCTATATTCGGGACGACTCCTCAACTGTAGAGGCCAGTGGAAAAAAATTGTTGGCGGTCAGCGCATTGTTCTAACGGCCGAGGTGATCGGAACTGCGCGTTTATTGCCGCCGTATAGTTTCGGGGCGCAGTCACCGTCTGCTTTAGGAAGCAGCTTCCCCCCAACTGACACTAGATGTCAGTTCAAGTTTGAGCTAGTACATCTGAATAGACCGCCTGATTGCCGCAGCGTCGCCCTTTCGTTTGAGTACCATGGCAACGGCGCAGTTTGGTGCCAACAGAACGATCAAAAGTTCGACTATCATCTCAAGATAGATTGGCATGCGGGGCACTTTCAATTGATTCGCGAATGCCAGGAGCGTATCAGCAAAAACCCTTCAAAATACTAACGATTTCTTTCACTTTCCACCGCGCTTCAAAGTCTTTCCACTATAGCAGCTCACGTTTCCGAACTTCCGGCTTCCGCCCCCCCAGAACAGGCGCCTGCATGGGCGCACTCTTGGCGCCATGCAGCCGTCTACGCGCAGCTACCGAAGAGTTTGTGCAGACGTCTACACAAACTACTTTCCGAGAACTAAAATAAAGCCATCCAAACAGCAAAAACATGCTTGAGGTGGAATATGGCTGAAACAGTAAACGACTCTCGTCGACGCGATGAAACCACAGCGGAGAAGGTCCAATGCGGTATCGCCCTACTCCATATCTCTGGCAGACACGAAGCCTTGCGATACCTAGCCAACTGTGGAATCGACCGCACGATTATTGAACGTGTGCTTGGGTTCCCCACGCAACGGCGCCAGTTCGGGAAACACTCCCTCGCCGACCGGCGCGCCTAAGCGGGAGATTGCCGAGTCATTTGGTTATGACTCGCTGCTCTCCGTAGAACTCTTGGAGGCCGATCGCTTTTGCGCGCCAGGCGAGGCATGCTGTTGCGTTGAAAGCGTCGGTTTCTGCGACTTCAGCAAGCGAAACTCCGGCGGGGTCGCGGTCAGAGCTGGCGGCAGGTCCGGCAGGCTCACCTGCCCAGGCGGCGTCATGTGCCCGCACGAAGCCAGCATTAATGCGGCACTCAGCGTTATCAGCTGCAGTGACATAGACAGGCACTTGTTTCTCAATTACTTCTCCCTTCAGGTAGATTTTCTGGATGCGGTCGCGGTACTTGATTTCGGTCTGCACCACCACCTTTGTTTGCGCACGCCCAACCGCCACGGTACGGGCAGCCTGTGCCGCCAGGTAGTCGGACATGGCGTCGGCACCACGCCGCGCTTCCTGCAGGCGCCCAACGCCGTACACGGCGGCGCACAGGCCGGCGATAGCAAACCACTTGAACCACAAAGGCAGCACGATGCCCTGCAGACGCCCAAGCGCCGCCATCATGCCGGCACCTGCGAAGGCAATATGTCGAAACGCGCCAGGTTGCGGCCTCGCATGATCGCGATCAGCTTGTCCGCGTAGGCCGGGTCCGTCGCGTAGCCGGCAACGGCAGCAGCGCGCGCCCAGCCCTCGCCGGACTTCTCCAGGAAGCACTTTCGATACCGCGGATTCTGCTGGAAGAAATCGGCGTGATCCTGGATGCAGTGCTGCCAGTTCTCGTAAGCACGGAAGGCGCATTTGACTGGTGTGCGCACCTTGTTGATGAACTCGTGCGTGTCGACCAGCACCGTTGCGCCTTTCCAGACAGGCCCAGGCTTAACGCCGAAAAGGTTAAACCCTGGCGCTCGCGCGCCCCAGCTCGACTCCAGCGCAGCCTGTGCCAGGGTGAAGCTGACAGGGATGCCACTGGCGCGCTGGCAGGCTTGCGCAGCCGGCAGCAACTGCTCGATGAATTTTTCAGGTGTCATTACAAAGCCCCCCTTACCTCTTTCACGGCCGCAGCCGCATCTTGCACGATCTCGGCTAGGTCTTTTCCTCGGCGACGGTCGAACCAAAGGACCAGAGCGCCCAGGATCCACCAGGCCGGAAGACCAGCGAGGACGAGGATCGGTGCGGAAACAAACAGGACGCCTATCTCGGGTCGTAGGCCATTCAAGACCGCCATTTGCCCAGCGGACGCAAACAAGCTCGGCCACCAGCTGTGGACCGCGATCACCAGGAATGGCCCGGCGACAGCTGACGCGAGCAGCGTGCAGGCGAAGCGGATAGCGGCCTCCTTAAGCGACTTGGGCCACATGAACAGGAAGGCCAGGCCGGTTGCGGCGGCACCGGCCAGGACCGGCACGCCATAGATCTTGATGAGGGCGCCGCCGGCAGTCGTTTCGATTGACATGTTCTCTTTCATTGAAGTTTTAGGACAAATTGATGGGGGGTAGTCGCGAGCTGGGGCACCATGCAGCGCCCCAGCCAACCAACTGATTCAGCGGCGATCTGGCCGCTGGTCGACCAGGATGCGAACATGCTGGCCACTAGGGTCGAAGGTATCCAGCAGGTTCTTTGCAAACCAGATCGCGAGGCCCTTGCGCCATCCACCTTCCGCGTTCGCGTGGCGCGTCAGCCGTTGTGTAACCAGGAACTCGCGCGGTAGCTCAAGGAACAGTGCGGATACGGGAATCACGTTGACCAGGCAATCCACCAGAAGGCCGACGTACAACAGCGGCAGGCCAAGGCGGTATGCGGCGGGTGTGATCGTGCCGTTGTCTCGGGCGCGCTGCAGGTTCATCACGGCCAAGTACAGAATCCACAGCAGGTAGAACGAGGCCACGGCCAGGACGAGGAAGCCCAGGGCGAAGGCCACTACATGCGGGAAGTACCACAGCAAGGACAGGAGCGCGCTCATTGGGACACCTGATTGAAAGCGGTACGGACGGCGAGCGGTACTGCAGCGACGATTTCCTTGTAGCGAACTTTCACCGCTTCCTCGAGCTTCGCCAGGCTCTTGGTGTTCATGGCAGACGAGACTAACGGGCAGCTCGGGAGATCGAGCAGCGATTGGCGTGCCAGGGCGATCGCGTTGGCGGAACTCATGTCTCCGGCAATTACCGCCGCCATGCCGATGCCAGCCAGGCGGTTCAGGATGGCTTCGCGTGTTTCGCGCACTTCGGTCATGTATGCCGAGGCCGCGTCCGCGAATGGCAGCGGCGACGGCGCAGTAATCACCAGTTTTCCGTTGACGAACGCGAACGAATGGCCAACAGGGCGTGCCATGGCGGCATCGTAGTCTTCCTGCAGGACTTCGATCACGTCGATGGGAAGCTTGTCGCCATAGTCGATATCCAGTGGATAAAACGCACCAGTGCTGGGGGAAAAACGTATCTTCATATTGATTAGTCCTTAGTATCCGAGTGCGATCCACTGAATCAGCACGCCGCTGGCTTGGGCCAGAACATTTCCAGATGTCGCGCCAACCGCCTGGCCCATTGCCCCAACGAATCCCGCGCTACTGTTGAATACTGAACACGTGAGCGCAAAGGCCGTCGTGGGAAATGCGATTGGGTAGTTGAACGACACCTGCGTATTAGCGACAGATGTCACCTGCCCCCACTGAATAATCAGGCCGCTGGGCAGCTTCTGGTATCCACTAACGGCCAGGGAAGCGGCAAAGTCGGCATTCTTCGACATTGCAGCGGTTGCGCTGATGACTTGCCAGGTCGTCGTCGAAACAGCGACAAACGTTGCTGACTGGCCGGGCTTAATAGACATCGCGCCGTCATTCACCGAAGTAAAGTTAATGGCTGCCCCATTTCCAGCAACGATCGATCCTGTGTAGCCATTCCCAAAGACGGTCACGGCTTTCCCAAGTGGAATGCCAAGGCTAGCTGGTGTTGGCAGAGTCAGCGTGAACCCTGCTGCGCTGAACCAAAGGGCTTGCCCAATATCCGCAGATGTCAAGGAGCGCGATGCGGCGATACTGGAATAGTTGGAGAAGCCTCCCATCTCCTGCTGCACAAAGGCGCAAGTGGCGGGCTTGGTCGTACGATCGCCAAGCACAGCCGTTTGAAAGACCCCTGCCGCACGCAGCGCAGCAAGCAACTGGGCGCGGTTGCTTCCATCCAAAGCGAGACCCGCCGCTTCGATGATCGCGCACAACTCCTCCTGGACGCTATCGAACCAGCTATCCTCCAGGTCCGTCGCAGGAATGCCTGCAACGGCATTGCCGTTTGTAAAACCGTGCTTACCCGCACCAAATTTATCGACCGATTTGGTCGCCGTTGAAATCCGCTTCATGCGGCCCCTCCATAAGAAATATAGATAATTGAGTGAGCAGGCTTGTACTTCGCCAGCAGGCAGGCAAGACCAGCGTCGCCCCACGATGCGAGCGGCTCGTTCGCGCGCGCGTTCACGTTCAAAAACTTCACATTGACCGCCACCGGCACATTGACCCGCCAGGCGTAGCGCCAACCGCCCTGGTTCAAGCCAGCGCTGCATTTGCTGCCTGCGCGAAACGGGTGGAACTCGGTGATCGTGCAACCTGGGTAGCCCATCGACGCCATCAGGGAAATAAAAAAGGCGGTCGACTGACCGCCCTGCCTGGCTAACTTTTGATGCACCCGCCGCCTTCGCTCCGCAACGTTCGTCGCCGGCGCCAGGCATTCGTCCCGGAAGGCCTACGTTGCGCTCCCAGTCATCCAACAACTGGCTGGCTTCGCGGGGGGCGAATTCCCGGACCAACGCTGTCGCACCGTTGTCAACGCGAGCGAAGCTCTCGGCTGCAGCGCCAAGCACCTTTGCCATGAAGGTATCCTGGTCACGTGGCCAAACTGGCCCCTCCGGTAGTAGCTGTAGCAACTGCCGCTGATAATCCTCCTTGGTCAAATCCACGTGATGCCTCCGAACGTCGCCATTTGGCCAACCGCATGCACCACGTTGGCTGCTGGTGCCACGAGGACGTGATCCTCTTCACCTGTAGCGATGCTGATCGCCTCACGGATATGGCTGATCATGGAGTGTCCCGGCCCGGCGCCGACTCGCGCAAAATCAGGTCACGCAGCTCGGCTTCGACTGCCGCTTTCACGCTGGCAGAACCAGGTGTGAGCTGAATCTGAAAAGGAACCGGCGCAGCGACGGGGGCGACTACGTACAACTCCGCCGTGACCGGGCGACGGGCATCGATATACGCCTGCACCACGCTTGATCTCTGCCGGGTCAGGAATTGGCGAAGCGTCTGCATCGCGCACAAATCGCAGCGTGACCGTGCCCGCACCCATCTCAAGCGGCGACACCCATGCCCGCGTAACGCCCGGCACCTCTTTTGCCCACTTCACGTAATCTGAACTGCTCCCCCCTTGCGGCGGTTCCTGAATGCGCTGCAGGACTCGGCCGCGCAGCCTGGGCATCCTTCTCGATATCGGAGCCATCGACCAGTCCAGCAGGATCAACCGTCGCCTGACTCGATAGGCCGGCGATCGGGGACACGAGCGTCAGCTTGGTTCCAGCAGCAGTGTTCGTCACCGCGCCGGCCGTCATGGCCCTGGATATGCACGGTCGCGGTCAATGCGGCAAGCGTCACTTCGTTCGTGGCCGCAAATTGCACTCCGTCGCTGCGCACGAATTGCGTGCCGATTGGCACCGTGACACCGACAGGGCCTTCGACGATCACCCCGCCTGACGACGCTTTGGCGGGCTTGCGGCCATCTTCGAGCCAAATGGAGGCGTGCCGCTCCAGGTATTCCTCCTCGGCTGAATCTGGCAACACCTGACGGCTCAACCATTCGACATAACCGTAGAGGCCATCGGTTGCACCGGCCAGGACATGCGCCAGCACATTCTAGTTGCCGAACGCCAGCCTGGCGTTCGGCGCCTGGGATGCGCTCGATGTCGGCGTAGGCCGTGTCGCGAAGTTCAATAAGTTCTGGTCTGGAATATGGCATGTCAGGTATTTACAAGTTGCAGATTGTTCCAGGCAAAGTCGAACTGGAATTTCAAGTTCGGCTTGCGCTCTCGAATGAAGATGCATTGGATTCCAAGAACCCCGGGGGCCGAAATCTCCGTGATCACTTCAACGCGCGTGCACACCTTGTCTTCCACCAACCAGGCCAGAGCCTCGTCCGCGTACTCTTTCGCACGCTGGACCACGAGCCGGGTCTGCTTCTCACGCTGCAGCAAACCAAAGCCTGGATCCGATGGGCCGGCGCGTCACTGCGTCGCCCCACCAGCCCTTACGTCCACCAACCTCATCCGGCAGCGTGTCGTCGACGCGGGGCCCTACGCCAGGTGAACAACGAAATCAAAGCGGCGGACTTCAGGTCCTGGCCAGCCGATAGCTGGCCCCCAGCAGCCAGGCGCCAGTCGCCTCGCACGCCGGCAGCGTCCCAAAAAGTCTGGATATCCATTTACATTCCCTGTTCTGGCAGCGAGCCGGGCAAGTTGTGGCCGCGGTGCGCGTTATAGGTCTGCCGCATGCCGGCCATGGACTTGTTGCCGTGGTCGATGACGTCGCGCTGCGCGATGATGTCGCGCCCGACAACCAGGTCTTGCGGAACGTGCACGACCGGAGCATTCTGGATCGTCACATCCTTTCCAGCGCCATCGATCACGATACGCGGCGCGCGTGAGATGGACTTTCTGCCCCTGGTCGTCGTAGATCGCTACTTCGCCCGACGCCAGTCCCTTGAGTCGGAAACGCCGGTCTTCAACTGCGATCACGAGACCGTGATCGCGATTGCCACCGACGAACACGACGACACCTTCGGCACCGGGCTTCGGCACGCTGGTGAAGCCCGTATTCCTGGATGCGTTCGACGTCGTCATGCACCTCTTCGGCAAGCAACTGCGCCTGCACCAGCTGCACCGGTCTGTTGTCGCCGATCGCCCGTAGGATGCAGCGCCCTATCATCAGCGCCGCCCTGCCGCGCGCCGCTGCCGTCATTTTTTCAATTGCTTCAAGCATCACACCCTACTCAAATTTTCCGCCGGCATCCTTGGCGCCCTGGCTTCGGTTCAGGAATCTCCGGCAACTGCTCAAACGCTTTTGGGCTGGTCAGCTCGATTTCAGCCGTCGTTGCCGCCTTCGTCGAGCTTGAACGTGATCGCCGCCACGAGCCATTCCTCATCGATGCGACTGAGGCGATCAATCACCCCGCACCATGCTGTTGATGCGCCAGATGTCATCGACCTTCGGATCTGGATACCAGCCCTGCACGGTGGCGACATATTTGCGTGACTTCGCTTCCCGGTTGCCAACCTCCCACTCGGCGCGCTGGCGGATGCGCGCCGCGTCGGCCTGCGACTCGCAGACCACGATCAGCGGGCGGTACCGGGCGATCTGGCTGCTGCCAGTCTTCGTACCGCCGGGCCGCACGCTTGACTGTCGTCTTGCTGGAAATGACCGACTCGAACTTGCCGACATCGTCAACGTCCTGCGCGCTCGCCTGCCCCTTGACCGTGATCTCTGAGAATAGGTTTGCATGCGACACATCAAGGTTTGCCGACAGCACGTTCTTTGCCGAGCTCGAGCGGCACTGCGATGCGCCCTGCCCGCCCTGCCCGTGTCAGCAACAGACCGCCCTCGTGATCGGAAACGAGCAGCACCGCTTCATTGCGAGCGATCCGTTCCAACGCCCTGAATACCGTCTCACCGTTCTGGCATGCGCACTTAGGCAGGCATCCTTCCACACGCGGCGAATTAGGTGGCGTTCCCGTCTTCCCGATCTTCTTTTGCTGGACGGTCAGCTTCTTCGCGCTGGTCGTCTCGTCATGGACCTTAATGCCGAAGGGAGCACAGAGCCGGTCGGCGATCTGCTTGAACGTCAGACCAGAATAGGCCTGGCTCGGAGCGGAGCAGTCCACCAGGTCGCCGGTGCGGTCCCGCCCCTTGATCTGGATCCGATGATCGTTCGCGTCGTAGGACACGTTGACTGAATCGACGTAGCCGCTAATGACCACATGCGCACCGATCCTGACCTCGCAGAATTCTCCAGGCGGAATTGCCCACGCGGTCTGCTGGTTGGGCCAGCGTTCCGTCAGGCTGATATCGAAAGTTCCGGCAATCTGCTCGATGCCGTGGCGAACATTCACGCTCTTCCAGCCGCCATAAATCCGACCGCCCACATGGAGTGTCAATTTGTCTCGATCGTTCATCATTCCGCCGCAAGTTGAAGCGGCACGCCGGCTGGTAGAAAGCCGGGGTGCCGAAGGGCATTGCGCCTGACGATGTCGCCATTGCGCAGATCACCGTACAGTGCATACGACAAGACCAGCGCCGGCTGCGGTTCAAGCAACTGCATGGAGTACGTGCGTGGCAGCGCGGCGCTCTGTCTGGACAGGTGCACCAGCGCCGCTGTGCGAACAGCCTTGAGAGCGGTGGCAACCGTCACAGATGGGCGCGGCGCCCCCGACGCGTAATCGTGCTCATCGAACACCCTAAGAATATCGGCCCGCACCTGCTGCACGTCGACAGAGGTCGACAGGTCGGCGCCGGAAGCGAGGCCGGCGTACCGAACCAAGGCCGCGCGCTTGACCAACGAAGTCGTCACGGCCTGCTGTCGCTGCACCACACTTCGCACGGATGGGCCCTGGATGGTCCCACCACCCGCGCTCGCGGCGACGTATGGCTGCGTCAGGATGCTCGTCGTGCGATCGACTGAACGCACCAGGCCTGTAACCTCTGACGCGAGATCCTGGGGGGCTAATACCAGAGAGCCAAGCCTGGACGTCACCGCAGCAGCCTGTGCAGCATTCCCCCCGGAAGTCATCAAGCTCCAGAAATGCAATGAGGGATGAAAGGATGTCGCCGACGCCCCAGCTTGGCAGAGCGTCGACCGAAAATTGCTGCGTAAAGTCATCCATGATCGCGCTGTAAGCGACGTCTTGAACCTGCAGCAGCTCGGCGCCCGAGTCGATGCCGACAGTGGGTTCAGCCTGTTCGCCTGCCTCGACGAACTGCAACGTGAATCGCGCCATGCCGCCAAACTCAGTCGACTCCGTCAACTCGCACTCGGCCACGGCCACCATTTTGGTGCCGTAGTAACGATGCACCAGTTGCCCTGGGCCTTCCTCCTCGATCGCCGCGAGCAACTGATCACGGCCCGACATGTAGTCCGGGCCGATGACGTATGCCTCGACCTTGTATTCGCGCGCGCGCCGTCCCATGTCCTCCAGATACGGGAGGTTACGTTGCGGGTATTCATGGCGCGCGAGGCGCCGGCCAGCCGTCAAGCTTCCCGATATCACCGCGAATGGGACACCACGGAACGATGCGGGCTGTAATTTGTCACGCCAAGTCATAAGGAACCACACAAAAAAGACAAACAGTGGAAACTGCAAGAAGCGGGAGCTAGGCGCCCACGCCATACAATCCAGCGGAAACCTCAATTGGCACCGCGCTATTGGTGCTCGACAACTGCCGCACTTTCGTCGGCGCTCCAAGGATCTCGAGCTGGATGCGGCCACCGACCTCGGTCTTCCCGCCGCCACCTTTGATTGCCTGGCTCGCCGACTGCCCGGCGCCGTTGCCCTGAGCTGGCCCATTAGCCATGCCTGGCATGCTGCCCGGCGCGTTGGCGCGCACCGCCGTCACTCCCGTCATCGCCTCAGCCTGCTTCGCTGCGACGTCCAGCTGCGAGACCATGGCGGCGCGGTTTGCTTTGGCCGCCGACTCTGCGACCGGACTGGCGAACGCCTCGACCCGCTTCGAGGCAGTTGCAGCCGGCGCCATCCTGGCAGCGCCGGTTGCGGCCACTGAGGGGACCGCCGCCCTCGCCGTGACTGCCGCCGCCCGCTTCGTGGCGAAGTCGAGCTGTGACATGTTCTTGACGATGTCCAGGTCCCGGATCAGAGGGATGTTTTTGATGACACCAATAATCCCGTTGCCAAGTGCTTGCCAGGATTCGAGGTATAGCTGAATCAGTCCGTCAAAGAAGTTGACTTCAAAGACTGCTTTGATCCGGCCCCATACGCCGCTGAAATAGTCGGCGATACCGTCCCAGTTCTTGTAGATCAGGTACACGCCGGCGGCGATCGCCGCAATGACGAGCACAACGGGATTCGCCAGCGCGGCGGCGCCGAGCGCTTTCATGCCGGCAATCACCAGCGGCAGCGCTACTGTCCCGATTGAGAACAACGCAGCAATCGTCGGCGCAAACACCACGCCTAGCAGCATCACTACGCGCGTTGTCGCGCTCGTGTTATCGCTTAACCAGCGGAATGCCGACGCGACACCGGACACGACGTCGCCGACATCGTCAAAGAAGCCCATGACCTTATCCTCGTCAAGGGAATCGACAAAGCGGTCCATCCAGTCGACCAGCTTCGGAATCAGCTCCAGCAGACCTGCCTCACGCCGATCGAGGAACGCCTGCACTTTAGGAGCAGCTACCGCCGCCATCTTCTGCCCAGCGCGCCCGATCAGGCCAGTGATGCGCGTCATACTGTCGGCAGCATTGCCCGCATCCTCGAAATCCTTCTCGGTCAGCAGAGCCGCCTTAGCCTGCTGCTTGTATTCTTCAAACTTCTCAACGCCCTGGCTCAAACCTTCGGCCATCTTGACCGAACTCTTGCCGGCGAGCGCCTGAAGTACCTTCAGCTTGGCGCCAGATTTGTCGCTCTGGCTGAAGACGTCCATCATTTTCATGAGCACATCGACTGGCGTCTTGGACTTCAAGTCCGCCATCGAAATGCCTGTCGCGGCAAACGCCGCCTGCACTTCCTTGTTGCCGGCAGCCGCCGAGCTCATATTGCCGGTCAGCTTCAGCATCGCGGCAGACGAATCCTCAGCCGAAACACCAAACTGCCCGAGGTAGTCCCGCAAGGCACTGATCTCGACCAGCTGCTTGCCCTTGATGCCGGCGTTGGCCATCGAATCGCCGAAGTCATCGACGGCGTTCACCGCCGTCGAAAAGACGCCGGCAATAGCGCCGGCGGCGACACTGCCGAACCCTGCAATGGCTTTCAGATTTCCGCCGATCTTCGACAGCGCGCCGCTGACCTTTTCAAAGCCGGCAGTCTCCTGCAGGCGATCCCACGATTTGCCGATGTTGCTCTTGTTCCCGAGCGCATCCATGCGATCGGCAATCCGGTTGATCACCGCACTGGCCTTATCCAGTGCGGTAATGACGATCTCGGCACGGTTTGTCATGTCTCACACCTTTCTTCAGGACGACGCCTTTCTCTGCGCCTCGTATTTCTCCTGGGCGATGTCCGCCCAGAAGTCCAGATCCGCCGTGTCGAGATTCAAGATCGCGTCAGGCGTCCAGCGGAACGTCCAGGCGATCAGTTTTACCGCTTCCCGCCAGTGCCATTTTCCAAAAAAGGCAACACGACCTCCATCATGGCGGTAACGTCGCCGCCATCGATCGAATCCACTTCTGTACGGGTGAGCCCGCACGTCGCTTCAATGATCTGCAGCGTCAGGTCATACGGCTTGCGGCCGGTGACCTCGATGTTGCGCATCTCGCGACCGAGAGGACGGCGCAGATGCAACACCTGGAGGGTCGTTCCGTCCTTGAGCGTGACCGGGTAGCTCAGCTCAAACGGAACGACTTGCCCGGTCTGTTGACGAACGATGTTCGCAGCGTTGTTGTTGGTGGTTTCCATTTACGCAGCCTCCGCTTTCGAGCCGAAGAACTTGGCCGCAGTTTTCTCGGCTTCGTGCTTTACCGGTTCGGCCACAGCCGCACTGCGAACAACGTACGCCTGGCCGCTATCCGTCTCGAACATGATCGTCATGTCGGTGGCATTGTTGATCTCCATGATGTCGACATCGCCGCTCATGGCGATCTCGCACTCGATCTCGGCATGCTGCGGTTTCTCGGTATAGCCGGTCACGCCGCCGTCGATCGCCAGCGGGGTGCGTACTACACCGCCTGGGCTGAGTTTGCCGCTGCCGGGTACGGTGCCGACACGGCGGCCATTGAGGCTGATATACGCCGTGCCAGTGAACTTCTTGTCTGCCATGATTTTTCCTTACATAGAATGGGCCAGCGCTAGACTGGCCCAGTGAATTGATTACAGCCGGAATTCCAGCTTTGCCGCGAAGACGCGGAACTGGTTGATCAGGTCCGGCGGGAGCAGCACGTCGATGCGATTCGCATCGGTCTGACTGCGTTCGACGATCAGGTCGGCCTTGAACTGGTCGAAGTTTTCGACCAGGCCGGCATCCTCCCAGTCACGGAACAGTGCGATCAGCTCCCCGCGAATAGTGCGCGGCGTGACAATCGCTTGGCCAGGCGCGAAGTTGGTGCCGTCGTTCGCCAGCTTGTAGCGTGCGAACTTCTGCGCAATGCGCGAGCGCACGCTGTAACGCAGGTAAGACAGCGTGTACATCGTCTCCGCATCGCGGTAGCTGGGATCGACGAAACCGCCGCTGTTCTGCACATAGGTCGTGACCGCGCGCTCGACCATCAAGTTGCCGCCGGTATCGGCGATGTAGGTCGCCAAACCGTAGCTGAGCAAGTTGTTGCGCTCCGCCCTGGTAAAACGCTTCTCTTGCGTCGCCGGCAGCAGGCCCGGGCCCACCAGCGTCTGCACGGGGCGCGCCGGATCAATGCCGCCCAGGTAAAACGCGCAGATCGTCCCCCAAACCGCTGCATGCTTCCATACCGGCATCGGCGAGCCGCCCTGCTCCACCGACCAGGCGACGACATGCTCGCTATTGCGGGAGTTCGCCCAGGTGTTCAGGGTGCCCACCGTGCCGCGCACGGCGGTATGCGCGCGCCCGTCGTTCTGTTTCAGCGGCCCCCAGCGCGAGGTCAGCTCGGTCTCCAGTAACTGCAGGGAGGCGCTATCGGACAGGCCGATCAGGATCGTGTTGTACTGCGTTTCGCCCAGGTTCGCGAGCGCCGTGGCAATCGACGGGTCGCCGGCGCCGCCGGCCATGGCCGTGATCGCGACGTTCAGCCCCGCCGGTGTCTTCTGCGATTGAGCGAAGTAGTTCAGTCGCAGGTCAACGTCGTTACCCAGCGTGCCCTTGTTGCGGGCAGTCAGGGTGACATTGCCAGCTGCGGACCCCGCGGTCACTGGCAGATCAGCATTGGCGTTGACTGCCGCAGCCAGGGCCGTCGCAATCGTGGTCGGGGTGTCGGTGACGGCAATCGCCACCTGGACCAGGACACCACTGATATACAGGTTCAACACGCCGGCTTCCGTCGGGGCGCCTGTGATCGCGATCGAGCCGGTCGCCGCGACACCGGCACCGTTGTCAGCGAGCGGGATGATCGTGATTTCGACCGTGTCGGTCACGCCTTGCGACGCCTCGAACATCAACGCAGCGTGCGATCCGCGACCGCAGGCGGTGCGAACGTCCGCCAGACGGGTTGCCAAGAACGGTACGTCTGCCGCCGCGCTGCCGCCTGCGAGCTTTTGGGCGATCACCAGGATGCGGTTAGGCATCACGGCCAGTCCTTTATTCGCCTTCGAGTTGTCGAATTCGACATACTGGCCCGGGGTCAGCAGATTGACTGGGATTTGGTTGAAGCTGACAGTCATGCTTTCGCTCCCTTCTTGGCAGGCTGCGATTCAGCGGACTCAATCGCCTCCGCCACGTCGCCATCGGCGATGCGGCGGATCCAGAACCCGTCGTCACCGTTCACCGGCGTCGGGCCTTCGATTTCGCGCCCGGTTGCCGGGTCGCGTACCAGCCGGCCTTCCACCGGCACAATATTGATAACTCTCATTCAGGATTCCTTTCTTGTTATGGGCCGGCGGGCAAAACGATGGCCGCACGGGCATCGACCTGGCCGTCGGGCGTGTGCGGATCCGGCGGGTCGTTGCGGGGGTTCGCCATGTCGATCTGCACGTTGACTTGCCCCAGGTTGTCGAAGGCTTGGGACGGCTCGTGGTAATAGGAAATCGTGAACTGCATTTCCGCGTGTGCAAAGTCGGCGCGCCCGTCCTCCCCCTGGTAGGTCAAGACGGTATCGACGTACTGAGCGCCATCCGCCAGGCTGGCGAGCTGACCGACTGGCCCCGCGCTACCGTTCATCTGCGCTTCGATCTGCGCCTCGATCGCTTCACACAAGTCGTCGAGCGCGTCATCGGCATCGACGTCTGCCTGCACGATGACGACGATCTTCAGCTGGAGCTCACGCTTTTGCAGAAAGTCGTTGCTCTTTGTTGCCGGGTCGCGTTCGGTGTACACCAGCACTACCGGGCAATTCTTCGCAGCGACCGGATACATGCGCGACGCTTTGACGCGCCCAGCGAGTGACGGCGTGGCGTTGAGCACATCCCGCACGGCGTGACGGATCAACTTGCGCTGCGTGCTCATGCATTCACCTCCTTGAGCTGGGCCCTCATCATCCGGCCATCATCGGTCCGCTCAGGGAGCGACGTCACCTTCCAGCTCTGCGCGTTGATGGTCAACCTGTCGCCGTGGTCGAGACCATCCAGCGAGCCAAGCGGATACAGAATTTCCACGTTGGCGGCCTGCACCATATCGCCGACAAAGAGTGCATCGGGCCGGTCGAAGATCACCGCCGCTTTCTGCACCGATCCGTCTGGCATCAGCCTGGTGGCCTCATCCGCATGTTCGTTGACGTTGAAGAAGACCGACATATCCTCGGCAAACATGCGCCTCCCGCTTATTCGTTGCCGGTGCCGGCAGCACCGTCGGCGGCTGGTTCGGCGACTTTGCCGGCCGGGGTCAGCACGCCAGACGCGACCAGCTGCGCTGCATCGGCTTCCTTCATATCGACCGTGTCGCCTGCCTCGTACTGCTTGACGCCCGTATCCAGATTCCAATTGATTTTGAATTTCATGGCATTCCTTGAAAAGAGAAGAGCCCACCAAATGGCAGGCTCTCGGGTTTGTAAAGACCGCTTACTCGCTACGCGGTGTGCAGACGTCTGCACACCAACGTTAAGCGATGGCGTTTTGGAAGAAGTAGGACAGGTCCGGTGCGCTAATGACTTCGTTCACGCGTTCACCGGCGCGGGTCTTATAGCCACCTTCCAGGCCGCCGAAGTCCTTGCCGTACTGGGTATCGGAAACGCGATCGCCCCATTCGGCGGTAAAGCCCCAGGTCGTCGCACGCTGTGCGTCCGTTGGCACTTCGCGGTAGGTCAACGCGCAGTGCTTGCCCCATGCGCGTTGGTAGGATGCCACCTGGCCCTTCTTTGCGGTGTTAACGAATGCCTCGCCGACCAGGATCTCTTCCAGCTCCAGCGCGTCAGCCAGCTGCTGACGGGTGACGCCGCCACTGGTGCCGCCCTTGCCATTGACATAGTCAATGACCTTCGGGTGCAGGATCAGCTTGGTCCATGCCGCGCGACCGATCGTCATCACGTTCGGACGCATCACCGGCTGGTCCAGCGCATTCATGATGGCGCTGACCGGGTCGGAGTTTGCATAGTCGGACCACTGCGCGGTGCCGCCCAGCGTGGTCTTGTTAGCGTGGTTAGCCGGATTGAACACGGCGCCGGCGACACGTACCTCACGGTCGAGCGTCACCAGCTTCATGACGAATTCGGCGGCATTGGCCACCGGATCGACGCCGGGCGCCGCGTTCCTGACGTCGTTCACAGGAACGATCTCGTCCAGGCCATACTCGAAGACGGTTGCCGGCACCAGGTCGCCGGTGCTTTCCACCTGGTTCGGGGCGCTCTTGCGGCCCACGCGCGTCTCTTGCACGCTGAACTGGTCTGCCATGTTCTGGCGCATGTACTTGAAGTCTTGCGTGCCCACAGGCACGCGCGGCATGACGCCGTCGGCGATCATCTTCGCATTGCGGTAAGCGATGACGATCGCCTGGATGACTGCTGGATTAATGGGAAACGGTGCTGCTGCACTCATATCTTGCTCCTGAAGGGTTAAATGGTTGATTCGGTTACGGGGCCAGGAGCGATCAGCCCTGGATCAGTTCCGCGCCGAGCAGAACGCTGCCGATATCGCCTGCGACGCCGGACACTTCGGCGTAGCCGATGATGCGGTTGTTGGTGCCGGCGGCCGGGGCAGCGGCCACTGCGCGGCCCTGGGCGTCGGCAGTCAGCGGTTGGCCGCGCGTGACAATGCCGCCGTATTCGACATCAGCCAGGTTGGTGCGCACGATGTCGACGCGCTCGCCGGCGGCGTAAGCGAAGCCTTCGGTGACGCCGATCATGGCGTCGTTGACGGTGCTGGCCTGTTTGACGAAACCGTCCGTGGCGCCGAAGCAGACGATTCGGTTCTTGGCCAGGGCGCCTTCGGCCACGTAGTTGACGATGAGTCCTGCGATTCGCATGATGATTGATCCTTAAGTTGTGAACAGTGGCTCGACTTACTTGATGGCCAGCTCGCGCGCAGCCTGGCCTGCGGCAACCGCATAGCTGATGTCGCGGCCTGCCGCCTTGGCTTCCGTGACGATGGCGCTCGTGCGAGTCGCGATATCGTTCGCCTGAGGCTTCGCCGCCGGGGCTGCTTCGTTTGCGGCGGGAACCGGTGCCGGCGCATCTGCGGCCAGCGCGGCGGCGGTCGCTTTCAGCTTGCCCTTTTCGGCTGCCAGCACCTGGGCCGCAGCCTGGTCGGGGTTGGTCTTGCCATCGGCCTTCAGTGCTGCGATCAGCGTTTCATGGCCTGGCATCGCATGGGCCTCGATGCCGAGGATGCGCTCGCGCTCGGCAGTTGCGCCCGCCTGGATGAACTCGGTGCGCAGCTGCGCGAACAGCGCAGTGTGGTCGCGCTCCAGAGACTCACGCGAAATGGTTGGATCTGGCATGGAAATTTCCTTTTCAGTGTCGTTGTGGTTCGGCGCATCACCGGCGCTGATCACGGTTTGAGATGGGTCGTGGACCGGTGCATCAACGGCGCCGGCCACAGGGATCCCGCCCAGCGCGAAGACGGCTTTGCTCCGCTTCGCAAACTGGGAAGGGTTGCTGGCCAGCTTCTCCACCGTCGCATCGACCGTGGAAACACCATCCACCAGGCCTGCATCGATGGCCTGCTGGCCGATGAACACGCGGCCATCGGCCATGTGTTCGAGTACTTCGTCCGCCGTGACGCCCCGATGCGTCGCGACGGCGTCCACGAAGACCGAGTAAAGGTGATCTACCTGCGCCTGCATGTAGGCTTTTCCCTCTTCCGTCAGGGGAGCGGAGCCGCTGGCCATGCGTTTATAGCGGCCAGCCGTGATCTCGGTCGTGATGGCACCTGGTGCACGCGGGCTGTAGTCGTGGGTCGCCACGACACCGATACTGCCTACCTGCACAGTCGGCCCGCTGACAAACACCGCATTGGCTGCCGAGCCGAACCAGTACGC
This sequence comes from Massilia eburnea, assembly GCF_050709955.1. Lineage (GTDB taxonomy): Bacteria > Pseudomonadota > Gammaproteobacteria > Burkholderiales > Burkholderiaceae_D > Rugamonas > Rugamonas eburnea_A. The sequence continues at coordinate 586 of NZ_JBNZFX010000025.1, read as the reverse complement.
GGCGCTGGCCAAGGTGCCCTCGCTGACGGCAACGATCGGCTTCCTGGCGGACAGTTCATGGATCGCCGCCGCCAGTTCAGGCGTACCGAATACACTGCCGCCGGGCGAATCGATCGCCAGTACCATCGACCGCACACGGGGGTCGGCGATGGCCGACTCGATCTGCTTGGTCATCAGCTGCGCCGAGGCGCCGCCGCTGACGCGCGTAAACAGATTCGCCTTCGGCGCGATGACGCCGTCGATGGCCAGCACCGCGACGCCACCTTCGCGCAGTTCATATTCCTGCTGCTCGTTGGCGAGGGGCCGGTTGAGCCGGGCCTCGATCGCCTCGATGTCGATCTTCTCGCCGCGGAAATGCGCGGCATAGATTGCCTGGATCTCCTGCAGCTTGTCCGGCTGGATGGCCCATGCGCTGGTGAGGATGTCGAGTAGTTTCATGGTCGTAAGAAAGCCCGCATCTGCGGGCTATTGGTCAGTATTATCAGCGGGCGGATCGGGCGGGAGCATGGCACCCGGGGCCGGCTTCAATAGCCCGGCGTCGCTACGCATCTTGTGTTCCTTGACGCGCTGCGCGTGCTTTGCTTCC
>NZ_JBNZFX010000024.1:0-21368 GCF_050709955.1 Massilia eburnea | reverse complement strand
GACGAAGGCCAGGACCGCCTGCAGATCAATGCGCAGAATTGTGTACATTGCAAGACTTGCGATATCAAGGACCCGACCCAGAATATCGTCTGGATCACGCCAGAGGGCGGCGGCGGCCCGAACTATCCAAATATGTAACAGCAAAGGGGCTTCGGCCCCTTTTTTCATAGGGCCGCAAAAAAATTCGAAAAAATTTCCACTCGGCATTTAATGCCCCTGACTGTACGGTCGTCTTGTACTTCTGAGAGCGCAGAAAAAGACTCGCTGCTCAAACCGACCAAACCACCCAGGAGTTATCATGCTGAGCCTTCACACCAACGCTGCCGCCCTGTCCGCACAAAAACTCGATCGGCCGCACCCAGTCGTCGCTGTCGACCTCGATGACCCGCCTGAGCACCGGCTTCCGTATCAACTCGGCAATGGACGACGCAGCCGGCCTGCAGATCGCCACCCGCCTGAAGTCGCAGACCAGCGGCATGAGCGTCGCAATGCGCAACACCCAGAACTCGACCTCCCTGCTGCAAACCGCAGAAGGCGCGCTGGACGAAGTCGGCAACATGCTGACCCGCATGAAGGATCTGGCAACCCAGGCAGCCGACGCCTCGTCGAACGCCGCCGACAAGACCGCAATGCAGAGCGAATACGACGCACTGGGCAAGGAACTGGCTAACGTCATGACCAACACCAGCTTCGGCGGCCAGAAACTGATGCAAGGCGGCACCCTGGCTGCAGCCATGACTTTCCAGATCGGCGCTTCGACCAGCGAAACCATGACGCTGGACCTGTCCGCCACCTTCGGCCCAGTCGCTACCGCCGGCACCATCGGCGCTAACATCCAGGCTGCTACCTCGGTGTACAACATTCCAGGCACCCCAGGCGTCGAACTGACCACCGCCGCCAACGCCACCATCGACAAGCTGTCGGACCGCGATCGATACCGTCGCTTCCGCCCGTTCGAGCCTCGGTGCAGCAGCCAACCGCCTGGACCACGTGTTCAACAACCTGTCGAACATCTCGACCAACACCAAGAACGCAACCGGCCGCATCATGGACGTGGACTTCGCTTCCGAATCCGCGAAGATGACCTCCTCGCAGATGCTGCTGCAAGCCGGCACCGCAATGCTGAAGCAGACCAACAGCCAGTCCTCCCTGGTCCTGTCCCTGCTGCAGTAATTCCGCAGTGTGGCCTGAAAAAGCCAACCGTGCGCGGTTGGCTTTTTTTATATCGCCGTATTACTATCAGTTTGTATGGCAATCGATCGCGTCACTCCTTCCAATTCGAGCCTGAGCATTCACGACCGCCAGGTCCGGGAAAATCCCGGCCAGGTCAATGCCCAGCCGGTTCCGCCGGTTGCCCAGCCGCCGGGCGATGCGCCCGAGTTCGCGCTGCAAAGCGGCCTGCCCGCGTCCGTCGGCGCACTGATCGAGGCAATGGAAGGTGCGCAGCAAAACCAGCTGGTTCGCAGCACGGCTGCCGCAGGGGCAACCATCGGCGCCCTGCTGTCGCAGGAAGCGCTGTCGATGCAGCCAAACCAGTTGTTCCCCTTGCGCCAGATGGTCTGGCACACTCCGGATACCAATTTGCTGGCCGCCTCATGGCAAGTCATGGTGCGCACCTATGGCGATCAGCGCGCCGCGCTGCAGCAGCAGAATGAAGGCCGGCACGTGCCGGCCAGCCTGTTCATGGCCGACCCGCCGCCGCCCGTGTTGCGCGATAGCCGCCCTTATCCGGGCCTGGTGTCCGAGCTGGATGCCTGGCGTTTTGCCGTCTACGCCTGGGGTGCCGAGAAGCTCACGCTGCGTGTGGTGGCGCGCGATCCCGGCCAGGAAGAAGGGCCACCGGAGCAGCGCCGCCGCAGGCCGCGCGTGGCACTGCGCCTGGAAATGAACTTGCCCGACATCGGCAAGATCGTGATACAGATGGAGCCATCGGAACTTGGCGTGGTGCTGGAAATCGGCGCCGCCAGCAATGAAGCCATGCAGCAGATGCGGGAGCTGTTGCCGCGCCTCGCCACCATCATCGGCCAATGCGGCCTGCAGATCGTGCGCGCGCGCCTGATGCGCGAGCTGACGCCGGTCAACCATCTCGAGAACGATCCGTCGCGCACCCAGGTTTCGCTGCTGACCGCCTCGTTGTTCAAGGCGATGGCGGAAATTGCCGTGTTCCTGTCGCAGCCGCGCTTGCCGGAACAAGCGCTGTCGGCCTAGTCCAGTACCCCGGCTGCGCATAGACTTCCTTCAATTCGTCGATGAAGAAGCGTATCTTCGCCGGCAAATGCCTTTGCTGCAGGTAGACGGCCATGATGTCGTAATCCGGCAGCGCAAAATCGTCGAGTACCGTAATCAGGCTGCCTTCGGCAAGCTGCGCCTGGATTTCCCAGGTTGAACGCCAGGCCAGGCCCAGGCTTTCGCACGCCCAGCGGTGCAGCAGCTCGCCGTCGTTGCAGTCCAGATTCCCCTGCACCCTTACCGTTACCGGCTTGCCGCCCTGCTGGAAGTACCAGCCACGCTGCTGGCCGCCTTGCAGGTTGAAGGCCAGGCAGTTGTGCTGCGCCAGGTCGTCCAGCGTGCGCGGAATGCCATGACGCTCGAAGTATTCCGGTGTACCGCAAACAACACGGCGGTTCTTCGCCAGCCGCACCGCCACGAAACTCGGGTCGATCACGCCACCGATGCGGATGCCCAGGTCGTAGCCTTCCCTCACCAGGTCGATCACCTGGTCGGTCAGGTTGAAGGATAGCTGCACGTCCGGATTGGCAGCCAAAAACGCCGGCGCGTGCGGTTGCAACATGCTGGCGCCCAAACGAGGCCGGGGCCGACACGATCAAGTGGCCGGTGGCCTTGTGCCGTCCTTCCGAAATATTGCGCTCGGCGATGTCCAGGCCAGAGAGAAGCTTGCGGCAATCTTCAAGGAAAACATTGCCCTGCTCCGTCAACGTCAAATGGCGCGTTGTGCGGTGCATCAGTTTCACGCCCAGGCGCTTCTCCAGCGCGTCGATCCGGCGCCCCAGCATCACGGGCGTGATGTTCTGTTCCAGCGCGGCGCGCGCCAGGCTGCCCTTCTCGACCACGGCCACGAAGGCCTCAATTTGCTTCAGCTTGTCCATGATTTCGATTATTCCATACCCAGTGTATCGAATGAAACGATTTTTTGTCGTCTTATCAGGGGAACTCATCGCCTATAGCATACAAAACATCAACAACAGAGCTTGCATGCATATCAGGAGATCACCATGGCAAAAATGACGGCAGCCGAAGCGGCTGTCCACGTACTGCAGAAGGAAGGCATTTCGGTTGCATTCGGTGTACCGGGCGCCGCCATCAATCCGCTGTACGCCGCACTGAAGAAGAACGGCAAGATCAAGCACATCCTGGGCCGCCATGTTGAAGGCGCTTCCCACATGGCTGAAGGCTATACCCGCGCCGCTCCAGGCAATATCGGCGTCTGCATCGGCACCTCCGGGCCTGCCGGCACCGACATGATCACCGCCTGTACTCGGCGCAAGCGGACTCGATCCCGATCCTGTGCATCACCGGCCAGGCGCCGCGCGCCCGCCTGCACAAGGAAGATTTCCAGGCCGTGGACATCTCGTCCATCGCCAAACCGGTCACCAAGATGGCAACCACGGTCCTGGAACCGGCCCAGGTGCCGCGCGTGTTCCAGCAAGCCTTCCACCTGATGCGCTCCGGCCGTCCGGGCCCGGTGCTGATCGACCTGCCGTTCGACGTGATGATGGCGCAGATCGAATTCGATCCGGAGACCTACACCCCGCTGGACGCCTTCAAGCCGCGCGCCTCGCGCGCCCAGGTCGAGAAGGCACTGGAGATGATGAACGACGCCGAACATCCGCTGATCACCGCAGGCGGCGGCATCATCAACGCCAACGCTTCCACCCTGTTGCAGGAATTTGCCGAGATAGTCAACGTGCCCGTGATCCCGACGCTGATGGGCTGGGGCACCATCCCCGACGACCACCCGCTGATGGCAGGCATGGCCGGCCTGCAGACCAGCCACCGCTACGGCAATGCCACCGTGCTGGCTTCCGACTTCATCATCGGCATCGGCAACCGCTGGGCTAACCGCCACACCGGCTCCGTCGACGTGTTCACCGAAAGCCGCACCTTCGTGCACGTTGATATCGAGCCAACCCAGATCGGCCGCGTATTCGGCCCGGATCTCGGTATCGTGTCCGACGCCGGCTACGCGCTGGAACTCTTCATCGAAGTGGCCAAGGAATGGAAGGCCGCCGGCAAACTGCGCGACCGCACCGGCTGGGTGGCCCAGTGCCAGCACCGCAAGCGCACCATGCTGCGCCGCACCGACTACGACAACGTACCGGTCAAGCCGCTGCGCGTGTACGAAGAGATGAACAAGTACTTCGGCCGCAATACGCGCTACGTGTCCGCCATCGGCCTGTCGCAGATCGCCGCCGCGCAGTTCCTGCACGTCTACCAGCCGCGCAACTGGATCAACTGCGGCCAGGCTGGCCCGCTGGGTTGGACCATCCCTGCCGCGCTGGGCGTGCGCGCCTCCGACCCGACCACCGACATCGTGGCAATTTCGGGCGACTACGACTTCCAGTTCCTGATCGAAGAACTGGCCGTGGGCGCGCAATTCAAGCTGCCTTACATCCATGTGCTGGTGAATAACTCATACCTGGGCCTGATCCGCCAGTCGCAGCGCGGCTTCGATATGGACTTCTGCGTGCAGCTGTCGTTCGAAAACGTGAATGCGCCGGAATTGAACGGCTACGGCGTGGACCACGTGGCCGTGGTGGAAGGCCTGGGCTGCAAGGCGATCCGCGTGCACAAGCCGGACGACATCATCCCCGCCTTCGAACAGGCGCGCGAACTGATGGCGAAATTCAGTGTACCGGTGGTGGTGGAAGTGATACTGGAGCGTGTCACCAATATCGCGATGGGTACCGAGATCAACGCCATCAACGAATTCAACGACATCATCGACGCCGCTTAAGAGGAACTGCAATGCCAAATTTCGCTGCCAACCTGACCATGCTATTCAACGAGCAGCCTTTCCTGGAACGCTTCGGCGCCGCCGCGCGCAACGGCTTCAAGGGTGTGGAATTCCTGTTCCCTTACGAGTTCGAGCCGCAGCAGGTTCACGAGCAACTCGAGAAGCACAAGCTGGAAATGGTGCTGCACAACCTCCCTGCCGGCAATTGGGCCGGCGGTGAGCGTGGCATCGCTTGCCACCCGAACCGCATCGGCGAGTTCGAACAGGGCGTGGAAACGGCCCTGGCCTACGCCAGCGTTCTGGAAACCCAGCGCATCAACTGCCTGGTCGGCATCAAGCCGGAAGGCGTGGCCGATGCCGATGCCCGCGCCAACGCTGGTGAGCAACCTGAAGTTTGCGGCTACCGCGCTGAAGAAGGCCGGCATCCCGCTGCTGATCGAACCGATCAACACCTTCGATATCCCGGGTTTTTTTCCTGTCGGGCACCCGCCAGGGCCTGGACCTGATCGAATCCGTCGGTTCGGACAACCTGTTCCTGCAGTACGACATCTATCACATGCAGCGCATGGAAGGAGAACTGGCCAACAGCATCAAGAACCACCTGTCGGTGATCAAGCACGTGCAGTTGGCCGACAATCCGGGCCGCTACGAGCCGGGCACCGGCGAAATCAATTACCGCTACCTGCTCAACTTCCTCGACGAAATCGGCTACGACGGCTGGGTGGGCTGCGAATATAAACCGAAGGCCGGCACCGAAGCAGGCCTGGGCTGGCGCAGCGTTTAAAACTTAAAGGAGACACATTATGCAAAAACTCGGATTCATCGGCCTCGGCATCATGGGTGGCCCTATGGCAGGACACCTGCAGGCAGCCGGCCACAAACTCTACCTGCACGACGTGAAAAATCCGCCGGCCAACCTGGTCGAAGGCGGCGCCACCGTCTGCACCTCCGCGATGGAAGTGGCAAAACGCGCCGACATCATCTTCCTGATGGTGCCCGATACGCCGCAGGTGGAAGAAGTCCTTTTCTCCGAGAACGGTATCGCCGCCGGACTGAGCGCGGGCAAGATCGTAGTGGACATGAGCTCGATCTCCCCGATCGCCACCAAGGAATTCGCCAAGAAAATCAACAAGAAGAGCTGTGCCTACCTGGACGCCCCGGTCTCCGGCGGCGAAGTAGGCGCCAAGGCGGCCTCGCTGACCATCATGGTTGGCGGCCCGCAGGAAGCCTTCGACACCGTCAAGCCGCTGTTTGACCTGATGGGCAAGAACATCACCCTGGTCGGCGGCAACGGCGATGGCCAGACCACCAAGGTCGCCAACCAGATCATTGTGGCGCTGAACATCCAGGCCGTGGCGGAAGCGCTGCTGTTCGCATCGAAGGCCGGTGCCGATCCAGCCAAGGTGCGTGAAGCGTTGATGGGGGGATTTGCCTCTTCGCGCATCCTGGAAGTGCACGGCGAGCGCATGGTGAAGCGCACCTTCAACCCTGGCTTCCGCATCGCCCTGCACCAGAAAGACCTGAACCTGGCATTGCAAGGCGCCAAGGCGCTGGGCGTGTCGCTGCCGAACACATCAACCACGCAGGAGCTGATGAACGCCTGCGCCGCCAACGGTTTGTCCGGCCTCGACCACTCCGCACTGTGCCAGGCGATCGAACTGATGTCCAACCACCGCATTTCGCAGGCCTGATATGACGTCCGCACCAGCCCCTCGCGAGCTCCTGCTCGACCTGTATGACGCAGCCATCGGTGCGGTCCACCCGCGCAACCTGGTGCGGGACTACCTGCCGCCACCACCCACCAATGGCAGGACTTTGGTGATTGGCGCGGGCAAAGGTGCTGCCGCCATGGCACAAGCCGTGGAACGTAGCTGGCAAGGTCCGTTGTCCGGGCTGGTAGTGACCCGCTACGGCCATGGTGCGGACACCCAGCATATCGAAGTGGTGGAAGCATCCCATCCGGTGCCCGATGACGCCGGCCAGAAAGCCGCGGCGCGCATGCTGGAAATGGTGCAAGGCCTGACCGAGAACGACCTGGTACTGTGCCTGATTTCCGGCGGCGGCTCGGCCTTGCTGGCGCTGCCCGCCGAAGGGATTTCGCTGGCCGAAAAGCAGGCGTTGAACAAGGCGCTGCTGAAAAGCGGCGCTACCATCGGCGAGATCAACTGCGTGCGCAAGCACCTGTCCGCAATCAAGGGAGGCCGACTGGCTCTGGCCTGCGGCAAGGCGCGTGTGGTGACGCTGCTGATCTCCGACGTGCCTGGCGACGATCCTCGCGTGATCGCCAGCGGTCCTACCCTGCCCGATGCCTCCACCAGCTCCGAGGCGCTGGCAATCCTGTGCAAGTACCAGATAGAGATTCCGAAAAGCGTGCTGGCGCACCTGCAATCGGCGGCCAGCGAAACACCGAAGCCTGGCGATGCACGTTTCGATCACCACAGCCACCACGTTATCGCCACGGCGCAGCATGCGCTGGAAGCTGCTGCCGAGAAGGCTCGCGAGGCTGGCCTGACACCGTACATCCTGTCCGACGGCATCGAAGGCGAAGCGCGCGACATCGGCTTGATGCATGCCGCCCTGGCGCGCCAGGTGGTGGCGCGCAGCCAGCCGTTCCAGCGTCCTTGCGTGATCCTGTCCGGCGGCGAGACGACCGTCACCGTCCGCGGCAACGGGCGCGGTGGCCGCAACGTCGAGTTCCTGCTCAGCTTCGCGCTGGCGATGGAAGGTGCTGATGGCGTGCACGCAATCGCCTGCGACACCGACGGCATCGACGGCTCTGAAGACAATGCCGGCGCCATCTACTCTCCAGATTCGCTGGCCCGCGCCGATGCCAAGGGCGTGAGCGGCAAGCACCTGCTGGCCAACAACGATGCCTACAGCTTCTTCAGCGCCCTGGACGACCTGGTGGTCAGCGGTCCGACACGCACCAACGTGAACGACTTCCGCGCCATCCTGATTCTTTGATCGATTGAGAATAGAGAGAGACACCTATATGCGTCGCGAACGCAAAGCAAAAATAGTAGCAACCCTCGGCCCAGCAAGCAGCGATTACGCCACCATCAAGGCGCTATTCGAAGCGGGCGCCGACGTCTTCCGATTCAACTTCAGCCACGGCAGCCATGCCGACCACCAGGCCCGCCATGGCATCGTGCGCGCCATCGAAAAGGAACTGGGACGCCCGATCGCCATCCTGGCCGATTTGCAGGGTCCCAAGCTGCGCATCGGCCAGTTCGAAGGCGGCAAAGTGACCTTGAATGCAGGCGCGGAGTTCCAGCTGGACCAGGCGCCGGCACCGGGCAGCGCCTCGCGTGTCCGCTTGCCGCACCCTGAGCTATTCGCAGCCGTCAGTGCCGGCCAATCGCTGCTGCTGGACGATGGCCGCATCAGGCTGGAAGTTCTGGCCAGCGACGCGGAGATCATCCGCACCCGCGTGGTGAACGGCGGCGTGCTGTCCGACCGCAAGGGCGTGAACGTGCCGGACGCCGTGCTGCCTATCCCTGCACTGACAACGAAAGACAAGGCCGACCTCGAATTCGCGCTCGGCCTGGGCGTGGACTGGATCGCGCTCTCCTTCGTGCAACTGCCGGAAGACGTGGTGCAGGCCAAGGAACTGGTGCAAGGCCGCGCCGGAGTGCTATCCAAGCTGGAAAAGCCGGCCGCACTGGACCGGCTGGAAGAAATCGTCGGCGTTTCTGACGCAATCATGGTGGCGCGCGGCGACCTGGGCGTCGAACTGCCGCCAGAGCGCGTGCCTGGCGTGCAAAAACGCATCGTGCGCCTGTGCCGCAAGCACGGCAAACCGGTGGTCGTCGCCACGCAGATGCTGGAGTCCATGGTCAGCGCACCGGTGCCGACCCGCGCCGAGGCATCCGACGTTGCCAACGCCGTGTATGAAGGCGCTGATGCCGTCATGCTGTCGGCCGAATCGGCCAGCGGAGCCTATCCGGTGCAGGCGGTATCGATCATGGACCGCATCATCTCGGAAGTCGAGCGCGATCCACTGTATCCGGCCATGATCGAAGCCCAGCACCAGGCGCCGCTGTCGAATAAGGGCGATGCCATCAGCGCCGCCATGCGCGACGCTGCCCGCATCATGGGCGCGAAAGCCATGGTTGCCTACACCACCTCGGGCCATAGCAGCCTGCGCACCGCGCGCGAGCGGCCGATGGCACCGATCGTCAGCATCACGCCAAAGCCGGAAACGGCGCGCCGCCTGGCGCTGGCCTGGGGTGTGCACAGCACCGTGAGCCAGGATGTGAATAGTGTAGATGAAATGGTGGCGGCGGCTTGCCGTACCGCGCTGCGTGAAGGATTCGTCAAACCCGGCGACCAGATCGCCATCGCCGCAGGGACGCCGTTCGGTCAGCCAGGCAGTACCAACCTGCTGCGCCTGGCCGAGATCTGGCCCCAATAGGCTTCAAAGTACAGACTTTCTCTTTTAACGCCGGTCCTCCAACCGGCGTCTTTTTTTCGCTTTTGGGTCTGACCCTTGGGTCTGACCCAGGTTTACCGGTTTACGCCGCCAAAACCGGCAAAGCAGGGTCTGACCCGCATAGGCTATGGTCAACTATTCGCCACGCTGGTGTACTTGAACGCCTGCCGCATAAGTAGCTGCGATAGCGCGATCGTCGCCCAGCAAAGCCAGCGCGAACAGCAGTTCTTCCAAGCTATCGCAGCGAGTGGTGCGGCGCTCCAGCAAAGGCGTCGCCTTCGGATCGAGCACGATAAAGTCCGCCTCGGCGCCGGCCGAGAAATTACCCACCGTGCCTTCCAGGTGCATGCTGCACGCACCGCCAAGCGTCGCCATGTAAAACATGCGCAGCGCTGGCAAGTAGGTACCGCCCATGCGCGCCACCTTGTAGGTCTCGTTCATGGTCTGCAGCATGGAGAATGAGGTCCCTCCGCCGACGTCTGTCGCCAGCGACAGCGCGACATGCTGCCGGTCCGCGGCAGCGAAGTCGAACAGTCCGCTGCCCAGGAACAGGTTGGACGTGGCGCACATCGACACGGCTGCGCCGGTGTCAGCCATCCGTGCGCGGTCTTCGTTGTCCAGCCAGATGCAATGCGCATACATGGAGCGTGGGCGCAGCAGGCCGTATTTATCGTACACGTCCAGGTAGCTGCGCGCATCCGGGAACAGCGACTTGACCCACGCCACTTCATCCGTGTTTTCCGCCACGTGCGTCTGAACGTATGTGTCCGGATAGGCTCGCGCCAGTTCGCCGCACATATGCATTTGCGCTTCGGTGGAAGTCGGTGCAAAGCGCGGCGTAAGAGCGTACATATTGCGGCCCTTGTTGTGCCAGCGATGAATCAGCTCCTCGCTCTCGCGCGCCCCGGTTTCCGCAGTGTCCTGCAGGAAGTCCGGGCAATGGCGGTCCATCATCACCTTGCCGGCCGCCATGCGCAAGTTGCGCGCTTCCGCAGCCCCAAAGAAGGCATCCACCGATTCCGGATGCACGGTGCAGTACACCATGGCAGTGGTAGTACCGCAACGCAGCAGCTCCTTGACAAAGAAATCGGCCACCTCCCCTGCGTGCGCCGGGTCCTTGAACTGGCGCTCGGTGGGGAAGGTGTAGGTATCGAGCCAAGGCAGTAGTCCTGGCGCGGGCGAGGCGATCATGTCCGTCTGCGGATAATGGATGTGGGTGTCGATAAAACCCGGCATGATGATCCTGCCGCGGTAATCGCGCACCTGGATATCCGGCGGCAGGGTGTTCTTCAACTTCGCGTAATCGCCAGCCGCCTGTACGCGGCCTGCGTCAAGCACCAGCAGCCCGTCCTCATGCCAAGCATATGCGTTGGCATGGAAGGTTGGATCCGCCGTGAAATGCAGGACGCTGGCGCGGAACGCTTTCAAAGTAGTCATGACACCTTCCTAGCTGCCGCGGTAAGTCGAATAGGCCCACGGCGACACCACGATCGGCACGTGGTAGTTCGCATCAACATCTGCAATGCCGAACGCAATAATCACTTCGTCGACAAAGCGCGGTTCCGGCAGCGCCACTCCTTGCGCAGCAAAGTAATCGCCGGCACCAAAAACCAGCTCGTATTTGCCAGCGACGACCTCGCCCCCAGTCAGCAAAGGCGTCTCGCAACGGCCGTCCTGGTTGGTGGTGTCGGTCTTCAACAACACTTTTGTGTTGCCCTCAACGCGGAAAAGTTTGACTTTGACGCCTGCGCCAGGCTTGCCCTGGGTGATATCCAGGACGTGTGTACTCAGTTTGCCCATATGGTCTCCTCTTGTGAATGAGGAAAATCATATACGGCAGGCCATTGCGATATATACACCGTGGTGAATATCAATCATGACCTGCACGGACATAATCGGGACTCCATATCAAAAAATACAGGAGACACCATGCAGCAAGCATTACGCGTAGCGGCAGCAGGCACCATCGCTGTCCTGGCCCTGGCGATGGGCGCACAACAAGCCAGCGCCGCCGATTGGAGCGACACCTCCGTTGGCTACCGCTACGGCACCAAATTCGCCGAGCCGTACAACCCGAACGACATCAACAAGCAGATCCTGAACTGGACCTACGTCGACGGCTACAAATACGGTGGCAACTACATGAACCTGGACTTCCTGCGCTCCGACGGCAAGGATAACAACGCGCACGAAGCCTACCTGCTCTACCGCCACACCCTGGACCTGGGCAAAGTAAGCGGCAAGGACTTCAAATTCGGTCCGGTACGCGGCGTCGGCATCACCGCTGGCTTCGACTGGAACACCAAGAACGACGACAGCTACAACTCGCGCAAGCGCATGATCGTAGCCGGCCCTACCCTGATGCTCGACGTGCCGGGCTTCCTGAATGTGAGCCTGCTCGGTATGTGGGAGAGCAACCAGCCGCTCGGGGTCGCCAAGCGCTACAAATACGACACCCACGCGATGCTAAGCGCAGCCTGGGGCATCCCGCTCGGTTCCGGCTTCAGCTTCGAAGGCTACGCCAACTGGATCGGCAGCAAAGGCAAGGACGAATTCGGCGGCCAGACTTCGCCGGAGGTGAACGTCGACGCGCAAGTGATGTACGACTTGAGCGGCCACCTGGGCGCCAAGCCGAATACCTTCAAAGTCGGCCTGGAGTACCAATACTGGCGCAACAAGTTCGGGAATCCACATAACATCCCTGGCAGCACAGCCAAAACCCCGATGATCCGCGCGGAGTACCATTTCTAAACACTGACCCACAGCGGCATGCCGGATAGCACCGGAAAAAGTAGTTCAGACAAAAATCCTATAACGGAGACACCATGAACAACCTGCTATACCAGGTGGACGACCGTCCACCACCAATCACAACCGCCCTGTTGGCAGCCCAGCACATGCTGGCTGCCCTGGGCGGCATCATCGCCGTCCCACTGGTGGTGGGCGCGGTCCTGAAACTCCCCGCCGACCAGGTGGTTGCCCTGGTCAACGCCGCCCTGTTAGGCTCCGGCATCGTCACCACCATCCAATGCATCGGCGTAGGCCGAGTCGGCATCCGCCTGCCCTGCGTGATGGGCACCAGTTTCGCCTTCGTCGGCGCCGCCATCAGCGTCGGCCTGGAACATGGCGTAGCCGGCATCCTTGGATCATCGCTGGCCGGCTCCGCAATCATGATCCTTGGCAGCTTCTTCATGCCGCAGATCCGCAAGCTGTTCCCGCACCAGGTGACGGCGGTGGTCGTGACCATGATCGGCTTGTCGCTGGTACCCGTTGCGGTCGACTGGGCAGCCGGCGGCAAGAACGCCGGCGCGAACTACGGCGATCCTACCAACCTAGGTATCGCGCTGTTCGTGCTGGCCACCGTGATCGCACTGGTCCAATTCGGAAAAGGCATCGTCTCCGCCTCCGCCGTGGTGATTGGCATTGCAATTGGCTATTGCGTTTGCCTGGGACTGGGCCTGGTGAATTTCGCTGCCGTGCAGAAGGCCTCAGTGTTCGCCGTTCCGCAGCCGCTGTACTTCGGCATGACCTTTCCACCCAGCGGCATCCTTGCCATGGCGCTGGCGTACGTGGTGACCATCGTGGAAACCACCGGCACCTTCATGGCGCTGGGCTCCGCCACCAACACCAAGATGAAAGGCAAGCTGCTGTGCAGGGGCGTGCTGTGCGACGGCCTGGGTTCAGCCTTCGTATCGGTGCTGGGCGCGCCACCGGTTTCGACCTTTGCGCAAAACGTTGGCGTCATTTCGCTGACTGGCGTGGCAAGCCGCTACGTGGTGGCGCTGACCGGGGTATTTCTGGCGGCTGCCGGCCTGTTCCCGGTACTTGGCGCGATTGTCGTAACGATTCCGCAACCAGTGCTGGGCGGTGCGGGCCTGATGATGTTCGCGATGATTATTGCGGCCGGCGTACAAATGCTGTCCAACGTCGAACACGATAAGCGAACCGGCCTGCTGATCGCGGTATCCGTGGGCTGCGGCCTGGCCGTATCGGTCCGTCCGGAACTGCTATCCAAGCTGCCGGCCTTCGTGCACGAGATTTTCGGTTCGGGTATCTCCACCGCCGCCATCGTCGCCGTGCTGCTGAACCTGGTGCTGCCGGATCGCCCGGTCGCCGAACACGACGAGGATGAGGAAGACGATGTGCCGCAGCCTATGCTGATTCCAAAAGTCGGCTAAACTCCCCCGGTCCTGCACCGCAAGTGGCAGGACCGATCCTTTCCCTGACATTGTTTCCGCATTGCCGCGCGCATTGTTTCCGCAGTGTTTAATCATTTCGAGAAGAACTGAATGAGCAAAACTCTCCTGATCAAAAATGCGCGCGTGGTTGTCACGATGGACGAACAGCGCCGCGAAATCGACAACGGCGCCATCTTCGTGCGCGACAATGTCATTGAACAAGTCGGGCCGACGTCCGAGCTGCCTCTATCGGCCGGCGAAGTCATTGACGCTGCCGGCCACGTGGTGATGCCAGGTTTGGTCAACACTCACCATCACATGTATCAAAGCCTGACGCGCGTCATCCCCACCGCGCAGAACGGCGAATTATTCACCTGGCTGACCAACCTGTACCCGATCTGGGCCAACCTGGATGCAGAGATGGTGCACGTGTCGACGCTGACGGCCATGTCTGAACTGATCCTCTCCGGCTGCACCACCAGCAGCGACCACCTGTACATCTACCCGAACGATTGCAGGCTCGATGACAGCATCGAAGCCGCAAGCAAGATCGGCATGCGCTTCCACGCTGCCCGTGGCTCCATGAGTGTTGGCCAGTCGAAAGGCGGCCTGCCGCCGGACTGCGTCGTTGAAGATGAAAAAGCGATCCTGCGCGACACCCAGCGCCTGATCGAGACATATCACAACGCAGAACGCCACGCCATGCAGCGCATCGTTGTCGCGCCCTGCTCTCCCTTTTCCGTCTCACGCGACCTGATGAAAGAAGCTGCCGCACTCGCACGCAGCCATGGCGTATCGCTGCACACCCACCTGGCGGAGAACGTCAACGACATCGCCTACAGCCGCGAGAAGTTCAATATGACGCCAGCTGAATACGCAGAGGACTGCGGCTGGGTGGGCCACGACGTGTGGCACGCCCACTGCGTGCAGCTCGATGACGACGGCGTCTACATGTTCGCGCGTACCAATACGGGCGTCGCACACTGCCCGTGCTCGAACATGCGGCTGGCATCTGGCATTGCGCCAGTCCGCAAGATGGTCGACGCAGGCGTTCCGGTCGGCCTGGGCGTCGACGGCTCTGCGTCCAATGATGGTGCCCACATGCTGGGTGAAGTGCGGCAAGCCATGCTGCTGCAGCGCGTCGGCTTTGGCCCCGATGCGATGACCGCACGCCAGGCACTGGAGCTGGCCACATTGGGCGGCGCAAAAGTGCTGAACCGCGACGACATCGGCGCACTGAAGCCAGGCATGTCGGCCGACATCGTCATGTTCAAGCTGGACCAGGTAGGATTTGCCGGCGCGCTCCACGACCCGGTCGCCGCACTCGTATTCTGCACACCGGCCAACGTCAGCTACAGCATCATCAACGGCAAAGTCGTGGTGAAGGATGGCATCCTGCAAACCATCGACCTGCCATTGACGATTGAACGCCATAACCGACTGGCTGCCGACCTGGCACTGGCGACGAACTCGCGCAAGATCGCCCGATAGTTCACAGGAAATCGCCGGAGCTCAGACCTTCTTACTTGATGCGGGTAACGCTGTGCCCAGTGCCAGTGACGGATTGCGCGATCTTGCCTTCAGATTTCCAGCGCACCGTGTGGTCTGTTCCGGTGACTTCGAGCCGGCCTTTCGGCTTTACTTCGACAGTCACGGTATTGCCAACGCCCAGGACCTCCACCGCACCGCAAACTCCGGTGGTTGTCACAATGTGGCCCGAGCCAACTACTTCAAGCTTGCGGCCGTCGCAAGGAAATGTACGCTTGTGTCCGCTGCCACTGACGCTGATCAGTTTATCGGTCACTTCTACCTCGCCGACCGCGTCTTCCTGTGCGAAGGCGCCGGTCATCACCATCATTACGACGCTCGCAGCTGCTGCTTTTTGAATGCCCAGTTTCATACCAACTCTCATAAAGTTACAAAAGAGGCAATTCTAGGTGAATGACCAAAAGAGGCGCGTACGATTGCCCGAAAGGCAGCTCGCCCAGTCAGGACTACCAGGTAAAGTTCCTCGACGACTTCAACTCCTCAGGAAGCTCCGCCATATTTCCGCTGCTCGCTTCATATACCAGGTATTGATCGAAGCGATGCCTGATGACGAGATGGTCCTCATCCAGCCAACCCGATATAAGCATCCGCCCACAATAGGCAACGCCTATGCTGCCGACCGTCTTTATGCTGCCATCCCGGTTTCGAATCTTGAGCACGTACTGTTGTGAATCGGCTTTATTTTCGACAAACGCGTGCCACGTTCCCTTGGGAGAGCCCTCCGACTCGGGTTCGCGAGCAGAGCGAGGAAGCAAGTCCTCGAAAACGGGAATCTCCATGCCGTTTCGCATGAACGCATGCCGCGCGATTTTCGGTTCGACCCTACCTGCAAGCTTCTCCATTGATTTCGACGCTGGCCGATAAGAGAGGTACTCAAAAGGGACTTCATTTCCGTTATGACGCATGCTGCGCACAAGAATCAGCAACTCGGTGCCGTCTTTTGACCACCTGGCCGAAGGCCCTATCTCCTTCTCCGGAATGGAGACAGGCAGCCTTAACTTGGTCTTCCGCATTGACGCAGTATCGAAAAGGAAGAGACCAACTTCAGAAACACTGACGACGAGGTATTTGCTGTCTGGTGAAAATATAGGGGTACGTGCTCCGAGCGCGGGATGCTCGTAGACCAGCCGAACAGAATTGGTCTGCCGGTCAAACAGCCAATACTGCATTCTTGTGTCCCCGGCACGCACTCCCAAATAGCTTATCCAGCGGCCATCCGCAGACTGCGCCATGTCCACGCCATTCACAAATTCGTGTTCAGCCAGGCGCTTGCTGTCTTGATTGATCAGGTCTGCTTTGGCGAACTGCCCATCACGGCGCATGAAATAGACCGGCGTTTTGATCCCCATTGATGCCAGCGGTACGTTTTTCGCTTGAGACGAAATGCTTCCGCATACGGGAAGCGCAGCAGAACAACGGGGCGGCGCGGACGAGTACAGGATCACGGCCGAAAGTACTGCTGCCAAGGGAAATGACTTGTTCATGTCGTGGTTATTTCGCGGCAGGCGTCAACACTGACTTAGGCCGGGCTACTGCATACATCTCCCAGCTGATTTCATGCAGCAAAGCCATCTTGTTCTCGCCCTGCTGGTAGAGGTCGAAATGAGTCTTGTTGGGGATAAACCGGAAATCTGTCTTGGCCTTCAGCCCTTCCATCACAGCCTGGAGCTTTTGCGCAGAACCATCCAGGTAGAAGGTGTCGGCGGTACCTACGAACAGATGGATTTTTCCATCCAGGTCTGCTTTCAGCGCTGGCCAATCGCGCTTCATGCGGTGGGCAATGTCGAAATTCTCGCGCCAATAGGCAACGACGGCGGGATCAACGCTGCCTGTATCGCGGTCAAACATCGGCTGCGGGCCACCAGCCGCGCTGCGTGGCGAGAACACCCACTCCATCGATGCGAGCTGGCCACCATATGAGCCAAGCACGCGCTCCAACTTGGCGAACTCCTCAAACGTGCCCAGCACCTTGTCGTGGTCGCGAACCAATGGATAGGCGCTGCCATCCGCTTTGCGGAAGACGTTAGCCTGTGGCGCATAAAGGTCGACGCCGGTGAAATCGCGGAAGTCTGACGGGTCCGGCGACGTCGACCAAGTACCGCCAAACAGTTTGGGATAGCGCGTCTGCAGCCAAAGCGTGGCCCAACCGCCCGATGAATGGCCGTTCAGGAAGCGGCCACTGGCCTTGCCGTCCATCCGGTAGTTTTTCTCGAGGTAGGGAATCAATTCGGCGGTCAGGGCCTGGCCCCACGGACCGTTGTTGACCGAATCCGCGAATTCATGCGTCCCGGTAGGACTGGATTCGTCCAGCAGCACCCAGATCATGGGAGCCATCTTGCCGCTGGCCATGGCTCCGTAAAGGTCCGCCAGCAATGGCACAAGGCGCGGCGCATTGCCTCCAAAGCCGTGCGTAAAGTAGACCGTTGGATAACTGACTTTCGCCTTCGCATCATAGCCTGGCGGCGTCAACACCCAGCCATCCATCTTCACTGAGCGGCCCCAGAATGCACTCAGCGCCGGACTTGTGAAATCAATCGGCTGGACATGCAAATGCGCAGCTTCCAGCGCCGTGCGCTCGTTCTCGGATGCGGACTCCCGTTTCCATGGATCTTTCGCCGGCAAGGTCTTGGTCAAGCGGATCGTAGGCATGTCGGTAGCAGGCAGGTGCAACTTGACTACATCACTGACCCAATCGCCCGCGCCACGGCCGGTGTAGTTATAGCTGTGATCTACATCCAACACAGCCTGGACATAGTAGTCGCCAGGCGGGAGCTGCGAGTACGCCGTGGGAAACGCAAGGTCGTCGCCATCGATCTCCACGCTTTGGCCGGGCTGGATGCGGCTGACCTCTCGTGCCGTCACTGCGGTTGCGGTCGCGGCGAAAGGATCTGCGTCCACCACGGTCACTTCACTGGATTTTTGCTTGGACTTCTCAAACGCTTCCGATTCGGCGGACTTGGCGTCCCTGGCAAAGACCAGCAGGCGGCCATTGGTGGCCTGGTTAGCGCTTGCGTCCAGCTGGATCTTGATGAATTGCTTGCCTGGGGCGGTAGCCGCCTGCGCACCGGCCACGCTGGCCAGCGCCAGGATAAGCGGCAATGCAGCTGTCTTTAAGCAGGTATTCATCATGTCTCCTGAGTTTTGGGTTCTCGGGATTGTAACGAGCTTCTGGAGGTGTAATCTATCAAATTGTCGCCGTCCAAAGCAGTCATCAACTTTCCTTGAAAGGAATAGCCATGCCAAACCTGTTCTGTATGGTGATTTGTGCCTTCAACGGCGCGATACTTTCAGCCGACGCCCTTGCGCAAGTGGACCTGCCTCCGCCAGTCATCCCTCTCTCTTCCGAAGGGCCCGCCAAACTGGTCGTCTATCCACCGCAACCGGAGGCGCTTGCGAGGGGCGTAGTGATCGTACAGTTCCGCACGGAGAACCTGCGCATCATGCCAGTGTTTGGCCCTAAGGCAGCTGACGTGTCACCGCACCTGGGTCACATGCACGTGACAGTCGACGACTGGCACGGTACATGGGCGCACACCAGCGGCGACCCAGTTATCGTGGTCGGATTGACTCCCGGCCCACACAAGATTCTGCTTGAACTGGCCGACCCTAATCACAAGATTCTGACAAGCCAGACTGTCAACGTAGCCGTGCCAGACACCAAAGCCAGCAAACCTCATCAACACTAGTAGCGGCCCGCGGGGAAAGTATCCATGCAACCTTCAATACGCAATTCTCAAATCCGGCTTTTCCGAACGCGCCCGATGAAACACAATAGATTTATCTGACGCGTCCCACGCGAACGCCTTGCCGTCATATGGGTCGCGTAGCTCTGCGCCGCTTACGCTTTCTGCCAGACGCACGACCTCGACACCTTTGCTACGAAGTTGGGTCGCAAGAAGAGCCGCCCTGCGTACTCCTTCAAGGTTTGCTACATTGAACCCATACTGCGCATAAATTCCCGGCTCATTCAGATTGGCGACTATAGTTCCCGCAAAATTGTAGATTCCGAGATCATAAAAGTCCTTCCTGGCGAAGTCCTTGGAAGCGAACAAAGCGTCCGCGGCACGAGTAATGGCAGGATGGTCTCGATCGAAAAGCTCCGCGGTGGCAAGCAGGCGCCCAGCGCTGATATTGAGCGTGGCCTGTGGCTGGAAAAGGTATTTGCCAAATAGCTTTCCCATCAGGGAATTTGAGCCAAGGATATCGTCAGACTCCTGAAAATGGCTTGAGCGTATCGCAGGGCCCATCAGCTTGTCAGCGAAAATCAGTTCGTTGGCCATAGCCCTGGTCATCGAACGTTCACGAACAGAAAACGGTTCGAGCCACCCATCCGGCACAGCTTTCCTGGCTTTGCTTGCGGGCAGACGACGCAACACAAGATTTCCCAATGCAAAATGCCGTTCCAACGCGCTTGCCGCGATCAATTTTGGAACCACGCTTGAACTGTCCACCAAAGCCATACGCCAGAACTGAAGGTCTCGTTCCAGCAGGCGCTTGCAGGCCACATCGCCACCTTTATCGGCAACTACCCATGCTTTAAAAAGCATGAGGCGTTGCGCCTCCAGTACATCGCCAAACGGGGCAAACGGGGCATGTGCATCGCTTGGCCATAGTTCTTGCCATTGCTTGAACTCGATCAGGCGTTCATAACGCGCGATCAATTTTACTTCGCGTTGAGTCCAGGTACTTAGCTGTACTCGATTGCGCTCCAAGGCATCTGCACAGGCGCGATTGTTTTCTTTGCAGGTGACTACCAGCGACTTCAAATCCGGGTCCCGCGATTCGGAAGAAACGCGCTTCTCTCCGGGCACCTCAGGCATCGCACGGTTACTGGGGCTAGCCATGTATTGGCGCAACCATTCCACGCGAGAGAGACCTACGACGCTGGCGTCGGCGTCCTCCGGCGCTGAAAATCCCATGACATACACGAAGGCGTTGTCTCGGTCCGCAACCGGCGCCGTGCTTTCGGCAATTTTTCGCAACTTAAGTGCGGCCTCGGAAGGCGGTTCATCCTTGCGATTGATGAACATCACGACAAGTACTGCCGTGAGTACCAGTAAAAGCACACCAACTATGGATTTAAACAGAAATGACTTCAGCTTTCTCAAGAAAATCTAACTCCCCATGCACTGGAACGACCACGATAAGCAGGACAGGATATCATGTTGCCAAGAAGAAAATTCGCCATTGAGAAAGCGTAGACCGATCAAATTGTTCACTCCCATCCTGTTAAGCCTGATTCGGCATCGTAATGGCATCAGTGCCTGGGTGAGCCTCGCGTCATCTGACAAACAGATTCCGTCGGTCTCCAGCTGTACTTTGGACGCTTTGAGCAGCGCTATGCTGCCCTACAAGAACGCGCTATCGGAAGATTGGCATGCATTGGGCAACGCGCGCGACATCGAATCCGTGTGGCCGGCATTTTGGCGAATTTTCTGGGCCACGCTTTCAGAGCCACAGGAATCGGCACCCGCCGCAATGCCGCAGCTGCTCACGCCGCGCGCGAAACCCATCGCGACGGCGGCCCATCCGCGTGCATTCAAAGGCACTAAATTCCAACCACCCAAAGCACCGCAGGTTGACCTGGACCTGCATGCCTGGATGGCGGACGACCGTTTGCTGGATGGCTTTTTTTCGCGACACGACTTCGAAAACCGGCCAGTGTTGGGGCCGGACGGCCAGGCCTTGCCAAACAGCTTGTTCAACAATGGCCAACCGACTGTTGCGCAGTTACTTGGGCTGCAAGGACGAGGGGAAAGCACACCCGTCGCGTTCTCACGCCATTTTCTATGGTTGTTGCGAAACAAGCCGCCTGAAAAGTGCCTCGTCTGGTTGAGATTATGGCGAGCGTTAGGCACGCCGACGCATGGAGAACTCCTGCCGATTCTGGCGCGCCTGTGCGCGTTGGATAGTTCGGCCTGTAGCTGGGCAGATTTGTCCTTGAACTTGCCGGCGTCGCGACAAACTGTTTTCCTCTTATTGCTTCTCAAGCATCAGTCCTACCGCCTGTCAGTTTCCCTTTTAAGCACCGAGCAACTCAGTGCGCTGAATGCGCTCAGCAATGATGATGCGCATTTCCGGGCCTATCTCGACATCGTGCTGGACAATCTCACGCGTGGCGTGAGTGCCGCATACACGCTGATTGGCTGCCAATTGCCAGCCACGAGCGGAGATTCCGAGGTTTTGACTAGAGGCCTCCACGCAGAATTTAATGCGGATGAAGTTCCGGTCACTG
>NZ_JBNZFX010000023.1:0-165857 GCF_050709955.1 Massilia eburnea | reverse complement strand
TCGGCGCCGCTGCCGGCAAGCCGAACATGGCAGTCGCACTTTCGCCGACTTGCTGCGCCCGGTCTGGTGCGGGTTGAATTTCAGGTTGAGGGGAATGTGCAGACGTCTGCACATCCTGCGATTCGATCTCTGGTTCCGGTTCAGGTTGGTGCGCGAACATGTCGCGCACCGCCGGATTGACGCGGTTTTGCAGCTTGGCCCAGTCCTGTTCCTTGTAACGCTGCACGCCGAGGTAGTACGCCGCAGCCAAGGCGTAGACTTCGCAATCCAGTGCCTCGTTGCGCTTGCCGTTCGGTTTGACCCAGGACATCAGCGCGTGGCCCTTGCTGTAGCGGGTCACCAGGCGTTCAGCCGTGAGCTGATCGTAGTAGTCCGCCGGCAGGTCGACCGAGTGGTGCATGTAACCCGGGCCGGCCTGGGGCAGCCGCATGCGACCGTAGATCAGCGCCTTGGCCGTGTCGGTTCCGACCGGCCACAGCTTGACGCCTTTCTTGATCTTCACGCCGTGATGGTTCACCTCGACGTCGGTAGGCTTGCCGATGATCGGCTTACCTGCCTGGGACATGCCCTTGACTGCAATCACATTGCGGTAAGCGCGGTTCCGGCAGTACGTGTAGACCCGATGGGTGTGATGGCCACCGGTGTCGATGCCCGTCGCGGAGATCGACATGGCGCTGCCGCTTTGATGCGACAGCGGACGCGCGAGGTATGCATCGAGCTGGTTCCAGACATCATCTTCTGCAGGATCGCCGTACAAGGTCACCCAGTCCACCGTCCAGCTTTCCTCCCCCGGCCCCCACGCTTTGACTTTGACTTCGAGTCGGTTGCCCTGCACGTCCACGCCTGCGGTAAGCAAGAGCGCCGCCATCGGCACCGTGCGCAAGCGATACGGCTCGGCACGCGCCTGCAGGTCGCTGGTCTGCACCTGGTCGCCCTGCTCCTCCCAAGTCTCGGCCAGGTCGGTGTTGACGAACACTTTCATCTTCGTGTCGTCGCCCGCGGCCAGCGCGTTCTTCGCTTTCAGGTAGCGCTCGACGATGCTGGCCCAGCTGGCCCAGCCAAGCGGCGAGTACAGCGCGCTCAAGTGGAAGCTGCGACGCCGCGGCCCTGCTGCCGGGTTGTCGGCAATCCACTTTCCGCCAGCCAGCATCACCGTCTTGTGATGCTCGTGGATCACACAGCCGTTGTGCTCGCACACATAGTGGGCAGTGTCCGGCAGGTGCGCGCCGTCGTCGGCTTTATCCCACTTGATGCCAGCCCACTTCAGCCACTGATACTCGCCGCAGTGCGGGCAAGCCACCTGGTAGTGCTCTCGCGAACCGATGTCATACGACGATTCGATGCGGCTAAAGCCCTTCGTGGTCGGCGTGCTGACTTTCAGATTTTTGCGGCGGGCAAAGTTCGTCGCCCGCTTCTCCGCCAAATCAATCGGGTCGCCCTCGCCGTCCAGATCGTGCGGGTACGCATCGACCTCGTCAAAGAACAAATACTTACAAGGCATCGAGCGCAGGTCCGCAGCGCTGTTGGCGCCGGCGATCACCAGGACGCCGCCAGTAAAATCCTTCATGAGCGTGGTGTTGCCCGAATCGCGCGAGCGCGAATCCTTGATGCGCTCCTGCAGGATCGGCATTTCGTCGATCATCGCCGCGACACGCTGCTTGGAAAAGCGCTTGGCCAGGTTCAGCGTCGGCTGAACGATCATCATCGGGCCCGGCGAGTGATGCACGACATAGCCGAACCAATTGTTGCCGCTTTCGGTGCCGCCGACCTGCGTGCCCTTCATGAAGGCGACTTCTTCAGTCGGTGAATCCGGTGACAGGCAATCCATGATGTCGACCAGGTAGGGCGTGCGGTCGTTACGCCAAGGGCCGGGCTCGGGCGACGCCTTCTGCGGCAGTTGGCGATGCTGCTCGGCCCATTCGGAAACCTTTAGGTCCAGATCCGGCATCAGCCCCGCTTCGAAAGCCTCGCAGTAGATCTGCTCACCATCCAGAAAGTCGTCCCTTGCGCCCATCATTGCCTCGTTTGTTCGCCCTCCCCTGCTGCCAGCTCGCGAAGGACGCGTTTGATTTCTGCCATCATCAGTTGGTGACAACGGGCGGGATCGGCTTCAGCTGCCAGCACCGGCGCCAGCCGATCCGGCAGGCCTTCCAGCGCGGAGCGCACGATCCGCGCCTTTTCGAACGCCGCCTTCCTGACGCCTTCCGCCGCCACCAGGGTGCCGCGCTTTTCCGCAATCTCAATCTCGAACAGTTCCGCCCTGGCCGTCTCGGTCCGGGTGCGCGCGACCATGATCGCGCTGTCTTCCCTTCCGTCGTGTGCCTCAGGCCTAGAGTCTTTCGCTGAAGGCGGCGGCTTGAGGATTGCCTGGTTGGTTCGAACCGACTGCGTGAGGTCTGTATTGCGCGCCCACTGGATGTCGGCGACATCTGGATCGATCTTGCCGTCGATCTCGGTGATGCGCCCGGCCTGGACCGCCTTGGTCACGGCCGCCGGCGAGACGCCGCGACGCCTCGCATACTCGGCTTTGGTGATCAGTTCAGCCATGTCGTTAACCTGTTTCTTTAACCTATTAACCGGTTCTTTAACTCCGGAATAAATCTGTCACTAGCGAATGATCGCGGCGCGAATTACCCTCGATAGGTCGAGTCCTGGAAGTACCTTGAACCTTGCCGCCGCTAACGGGCCGTGGCCAGCGCGTCGTCAATGGCGCGCTGGAGATTGCGGTCGAATGCCTTTGCAACGGAACGCTCGGCAAGTTCCTTGAACGGATAGCGACTGCGATACCGTGCCTGCTGCGCATACCCGATCAGCAACTTGAGGCCGTTGCCTGCTGGTGACCTCTTGCGCAGGTAGATGCCTGGCACGCCGCTGACCACGCCGCTAAACACGTTCTTCTTCGCGAGGAGTTGTTTGATCGCGCGCCGTTGCATGTTGCCAAACTGGTTCAGCTTCACGCTCTTCGGCAGGACGAGTGCCCGGCCAGTTGGTCGTCGGTCGCCCCCGTCGAATTGGTACGTCAGGTACTTCCATTGATCCGGCCGCACAAACACGCTGGCATATGGCTTCGATTTCGTTGCCGGCGTTACGGCGAATGCCCGCAAGGTAAATGGCGTCGGGCGGTCAATGTGCTGAGTCAACGCCTGGGCGAGCTTGCCCTGCACATCTTTGGCAGTTGCAGTCAGCCCCTTCGCGACGGCGAATGGCAATTGCTTCTTTGCGATGTCGGTCAGGTTCTTCCGAACCGCATCGACATTCGTTTGGACGGAAATGGAGAGCATGAGCGCAGCGCTGCAAAGACGTTGGACGAAAAAAAACCCCGCCTAAGCGAGGTTTCATTTTGTAGGGGCGTGACTTGCCCTGAGGCGCATTCTAATCGAAGAAAATCCGAGTTGCAATATTCTTTCGCAACAGCGCCTCCAATGCCTGTTCAGCCTCGCCCAGTACATTCGTGAAATCCAGGGATGGAAAGCGCCAGACGGTCGCGATGTTGCAGCGGCGACGAATCGCCCAGTCAAGATGGCGCGGCAAGCTTTGCATCATCGCTTCAACACCTTCGGCGACGCGCGTGTCCATGTCTTCATACAATTCGTCCGAGTCACCCTCAACGTCGTCGGCATAATCACTTTGCAGCATTGCGCTGCGTCCGCGCCAACCGATGCGCGTATCGTCACGTCGCTGCCAGCGTGTCCATACGTCAAGGCAGTAGTCCAACGCCTTCGCCTCTGGCCGCACTGCAACCGGAATGACGTTGACGGGTTTTTGCCGAACACATTGCAGGTGCCACCACTTTCACGATGTCGCCCCGCCCCCGGTTCGACTCTTCGACGAAGAACACTCCGTCCACCACAAGAACTCCACCCATTGCTACTCCCTTTCTGCCCAGGTTCAAACGTTTCCCAGCTATTCACGCAAGCCCAGCGCCTGCTCCGCCATCTCAATCGAAGCGATGTAGACGGACTCCCCTCGCTCATGCTTTTCCAAAATTGCGCGTGCCCAATCGGTTTGCCCGCTGATGCCGGCGCGCTGCGGCATTCCCTTCAATCTCAATTGCGACAGCAGCTTTCTTGCCCGCTCCGGCTGCAGCCTTGCTTTGCCTGGAGCTGGAAGCTCATGCCGCTTCACTGGCACCGCCGCCAGTTCCGGCTGCTCCGCGTAATGTCGCAACGCATCGACCCAGCGTGGCCGCAATACTTCGTACCCCTGATGCGTCATTGCGAATGCCCCGACCTTCACCCATGCCCAATAGATCGCCGGGTGGGACCAGACATCGGGATCGTTCGGATTGAATCGCTCCCGTTTCACGCCCTGCTCCAACGCCTCATGGAATGCGAGCTCTGGATCGAGGTTTGGCCTGCACAGCTTGATAAATTCGGGCAGCGTTGGTGGCCTGTCCCTCGATTCCAGCAGCCGATACCCGGTCGCCAGTTCCGATCTCGATAGCGTCCCCAGCCGCTCCGCCCAGTATTCCTTCATCTCAGTCGCATTCACCCCGGCCCACATGTCAGCGAACCTAGCACCGTACGCAAAGGACATTCGCTTGAACAGCGACTCAACCCAGCTGATGGGCAGTGGCTGATGGGGTGATGTCGATGACGTTGTCACGTGCTGCATTGTTCGCTTCCTCTCCGGTTAATCCTGCAATCGTCGCCACGCGACTTGCCGTGAAGCCGGTCGACTGCCCTTGCTTGGGCACCTTCGCCCCGCTCAATTTCATCGCTGCAGCCTCACGCGACCAGCGTTCCAGAATGCCCTTGACGTATCCCAAGCTCAGTGCATCGCCTTTGGTGCGGCGCGCTTCCACGCATGCCGCAGCAATCGTGGCCACGGCTACGCCTTGCGCAGCCATCTGCATCAGACGCGGGTCTGCCGGCTGCGTTTGCACACCGTGCTTGCGAAACTCAACGCTGAGCGCCACGGCCCCGCGCGCGCTGTCTTCGCTTAGTGTTGGCTGTTGCTGGGGGTTTACTTGGTTCTGGTTTTGGTTCTGGTTCTGGTTCTGGTTGGTTTCAGCGAAAGGTATCCGCGAACTATCCGCGGATACTCCGCGATTGATCCGCGGAGTATCCACGGTTTGTTCGAGACCACTGCCCATACCATCCGCACTATCTTCCGCCTGCGCCGTGCGCTCCGAACGCATGCCTCCGAAATCAAATCCAGCTTGGGGAAGCGGCCGCTTGAGACTGGCAATCAATTCAGCGCACGCGGCGCTCTCGGGCGTATCACCCCACTTGCGCACGAATTCAGCCACCTTGGCTTCCGCAGACACAACGTCACCGACCTCGATGCAGGCTTTAAAAGCCTTTTCAGCAGCTCCCCATGCGCGAGCGCGTGCGCCGGCGTTCCCATTTCGCAGGTTCGCTCGGTATTCTTCGATTTCGTGATCGCATCGTTTGTTGATCCAGCCTTCGTCCGTCAGCGTGAAAAAGTCTTCTAATACCTGCTGTGCTGCAGTCACTTCTTCCGATGAAACGATCAACAGCCGACGGAACAGCGTGCGCTGATCAGCTGGCAGTGGCAGCTCCTTCTCGTAATACATATCAAGCATGTCGCGGTAGATTCCGCGCTCCAGGCGCGTCAAGTGACGCGTGGCGCTATTGAAGTCGCCAATATGATGCGGGTAATAGTTCATCGTGAAAGTTCAGTTAGGCCAACGACCTGAAAGTACATATGGAAAAAGCCCCATGGGGCCGTAAGATTGCGAGAGTTAACTCGTCGGGTGATAGACCTCGCTCATCGCGTCAGGCGCACATCCTGAGTCACCAGTGCGCCCTTGCGCGGGCAATACACCGCAAACATCAGCGCCAGAAGAGTTTCCGTCCGCTTGTGCAACGTGGCGCCAATCTCTTCGAGGCTTACGCGTTCGGCCCGATCAATGACCCCGTCCTTCGTCGCTTCAGAAAACACGTCGTAAAGGTGCCCGATCTCACGATAGGTCGCGTTAATCGCTGCATGGATAGAATCGTTTCTCAATCTCGCCAAGCGATGGAATCAACACAAAGGTCCCGCCGCTTGCGCACGCGATGGCTTCAGCAAAGTGCGAAGTCCCACTCAGTTGCTGAAGTGCCAGTGCATCGCTAATCGAGAGCGACTGACCCCTTGTCTCGTAGACGCGATT
Source organism: Massilia eburnea (assembly GCF_050709955.1). Lineage (GTDB taxonomy): Bacteria > Pseudomonadota > Gammaproteobacteria > Burkholderiales > Burkholderiaceae_D > Rugamonas > Rugamonas eburnea_A. Next base: position 159,739 of record NZ_JBNZFX010000023.1, on the reverse strand, counting down.
CTTTAGCGCACTTTCGCTCCAGCCCAAGTGTGCTGCCGCCACGATCCATTTCCCGTTGACTGCATTGATCATGTCTAGCACCGCTCTACGTAAATTCATACAATTCCTCAAAGAATTTTGGTTTTGCTGTTCGCAAAATGGTTTTAAAGTTGCAACACCCACACACAATGCCGTTCATTTCCATATGACCCGTTCAATCACTCTTACTAACAGCCAAGCCGGCACCGTGACTGGTTCGCTGCAACCAAGTTCAGTCAATGTGGTCGCCATCAAGCCCACAATCTCGAACATACTCAGGTCTGCAAAGCTCACGATGCAGGTCAAGTAGCCGCATCCCGATGGCCAGCGTAGGTCTTGCCCCACGCTTTCCGGAGAGGAAGGCGCTGATCGTGGATTGACTGCACCCCGCCCTGCTTGCCAGGTCTTGCTGGGTCAGTCTCTTGTCGAGTAGCTCGCGTGTAATTTGCTGGATGTTCATGCATCAAGTATTACATATGTATTTTAATTTATCAATACCAATGTATTTGATCTTTTTATTACAATCGTAGTATGAAAACTTTAGCCGAGCGCCTAGCCTGGGCGCGCGCCCAGAAATCCCTCAAGGAAGGGGACGATTTCACTCAGGCCGACCTAGCCAACCGAGCCGGAGTCTCACAGGGTGCCATTGGACACCTTGAATCGGGTCGAACGAATACGTCACGCAGCATCATTGCTATCGCAAAGGCGCTTGATGTTGATCCTGCTTGGCTGGCTGACGGTAAAGGATCACCCTACCCTGAAAATGCGCTTGGCACTTCCGCAGTTCCGGATGAAGCAATTCCCGTCACCGTCGCAGACCCAGGCGATCCAGAGTTCTATCACATACCGAAGGTGGAGTTACAGTTGCGAGCAGGAGTCACAGGTTTTCAGACAGTTCCAGAAATTTATGACGGCGGCACACTCGCCCTTCGTAAGAACTGGGTTCAGCGTAATAAGTACGCTCCTAACAAGCTCATCGCTCTCACCGTTAAGGGCGAAAGTATGGAGCCGAACTTATACGCTGGTGATCTTGTTATCATCAATACCGCCGACCTTTCGATGACCGATGGCGCTGTTTATGCCTTCAACTATGAAGGCGAGGCGGTTATCAAACGACTGCAACGCGACCAAGGTCAGTGGTGGCTGACATCAGACAACCCAGACCAGAGGAAGTATCACCGCAAGAGCGCTCGCAACGGCGAATGCATTGTTGTTGGCCGCGTCGTCAAAAGAGAAACAGATCACATCTGACCCTACGCTGTGCGTTGTTCGTTATTTTCAGCCTCTGGTGCGACTGTTGCCGTCGTGGAGCTACCAAGTCGCCCCGGAGATGATGTCCGCTCCGACCTTCTGACGCAGTTACAACCCCACTTCCCTTGCCTCCCGATCATGCTGGTCTGGGCATCTGCAAGTTCACCAATTGGGCTGCGCTCATTCGCAACATTCGAGCACGAAGGTATTCTTATCCAACTTTTTTTGGCCCCAAACGTTACTTGGAGCCCACTTCCTCCACAACCCCAAAAGGAAGACCCACTTCCATTCTAGGTTGCAACTAATGCAACCAAGCCTCCCCAAGTCCAAACGTAATTTCTAGCGCACCGTCTCCATTCGCCCTCATTGATTACATTTGTATTGCAATACTCAAATACGTATGTAATAATTCAACACACTTCGAATCCCAACCTTTGAGGAAAACAGATGCGGATCTTTACTGTTGTGATCAGAACTGTCGCCAGCTCTTTCACCTTCGCCGCAATTGGCACAGATAGCATTTCCCTTCACATGTCGATGCTTGAACACTTTGGGGCCTGTGGCGTCACGGTTATGGCGGGCTCGAAACTATGACTCAGCTACGCGCTATATGGGGAATGTTCGCGCATTTCCGCACGCAGGGGTGCACTCGCCTTAACGCTGTACGGCGCGCGCTACATGTTCATCGAAACGGGTTCTAGGTGATGCCTGCCTTATCTCCAAATGCTCTCGCACTTGACTTCGCATATAGGTCCCTTCACACCAAAAAGACCATCCGAGAGGTAATGGACGACCCCGTGCTCAGGCGCATCCTCCTAAATCGCGCGCAGGCCCGAATGCGTAGATGGAATCGGTTCGACGCCAAAAAAATTCAAGCAAACGATATCGACTAACTAATAGGATATACATGCATCAGATAATTCAAAACACGGGAGCGCAAATATGAGCGCCATGTTTGAACTCCCACTGCATTCAGAAACACTTTCCGCTGAAGAGCTCGTCGAAATTTCTGGCAGCAGCCGCAAGAACGACCAGATCGATTGGCTGAAACGCAATGGTTGGATATTCCATCAGAACAAAGCTGGCATGCCTGTCATCGGCCGCCTGTACGCTCGCATGAAGCTCGCCGGAATCAATCCTGCCGCGATGGCAATGAATGATCGCGGCTGGCAGCTTGATACGGCAAAGGTCCGATAAATCATGCGCCCGAAAACTACAGGCAATAAGCTCCCACCTCGCATGATTGCACGACGCCGCCGCTTAGCCTCCGGTAAGGTGTGGGTGGGCTATTACTACAATGGACGTTCAGATGAAGGAAAGCGCCAAGAGCTCCCTCTCGGCACCGATCTTGCAGCCGCCAAACGAAAATGGGCCGAACTTGAATGCGCAGATGTTCCTGCAGATGCATCGATGATGAAGCACACATTTGACCAGTATGTTCGCGACATACTGCCCAAGAAAAAACCATCCACTCAACGCGAAAACATGCTTTGCTTGTCACAATTGCGACCGATATTCGATGCAGCGCCAATCAATGAAATTCGGCCGCAGGACATTGCCCGATACCGTGACGCACGGTCGGCACCTGTTCGGGCCAACCGAGAAATTGCACTGCTATCACACGTGCTCAACATGGCGCGTGAATGGGGGCATTTGAAAGGTGAAAATCCATGCCGGGGCGTGCGCAAAAACAAAGAGCAGCCTCGTGATTTCTATGCTGACACCGAAGTATGGGATGCAGTGTATGCAGCCGCCGCAGCCGAATTGAAAGACGCAATGGACCTAAACTACCTAACGGGCCAGCGGCCAGGTGATGTGCTCCGCATGAAAGATGCGGACGTGCGCGACGGCGCGCTCTATGTACGTCAGGGAAAGACCAACAAATTTCTTCGCATTCTGCTGCACCCAAACGGCACCCAGTCGCAGTTGGCTAAAGTGCTCGATCGCATCCAAGCGCGGCCAGGCAGAAAGCCAGATTCCTACTTGGTCACACTTCCTTCTGGCGATCCGTTAAAACAATGGAATCTCCGCTTGCGGTTCGACACGGCGCGAAGCGTGGCAGCCGATCACGCAACTGAATCAGGCAAGAAATCGCTGGCAGCACGCATTAAGAAAATTTCAATTTCGCGACATCCGCGCTAAGTCCGCCAGCGAGATTGCCGACATCAAAGCAGCCAGCGAATTGCTTGGGCATACAGAAGGTGAAATTACAGATCGTGTATATCGCCGAGTTGGGCAAGCGGTCAACCCAACAAGATAGCCCACGATGCCAAAGTTTTTCGACAGGTCCAGGTCGCAAAGCCGCCCTTGATCTGACAGTCTGCGTCTGGTGAAGTCTGAGCCAATACAGATTCGGCTAAACGGCCCCCTTACTTGAAGGGCTATCTACGCAACCTTCGCGGCGGTCGCTTCGGCCAACCGAATCAGGAAAAAATCACTAGCAGCGCGCATTAAGAAATTCCAATTCCGTGACATCCGCGCTAAATCTGCCAGCGAAATTGCCGACATCAAAGCAGCTAGCGAATTGCTGGGACATACAGAAGGTGACATTACAGATCGTGTATATCGACGGGTCGGCCAAGCAGTCAGGCCAACAAGATAACAACCTGCCGGCGACCGAGAATGTATCGACACTGGGCTCGATCCGACACATCGCGTCTAAAGTCGTCAAGCTCTATCGGGTCGCTGTGACGGCGCGTTCAGTGCCCGAGTCTACGGTCGCTCGTAACACTGCTGCCATCGAAAATGCAGTTTAGGCTCCCTCTAGTTTTTCTTCCCCAACTGTTTAGCCGCTGCTTTCGCAGCCTTCTTTGCATCCCGCTCTGCCTTGGCCTTCTCGGCCTCTTTCTGCTTCGCAAACTGGCGAACGCCTTCGGCGATCTTCTTGGGAATGAAAACGTACTTGAGAACCTCGTCGATGATCTCGGGGTGCAAAAAGAACGGCGAGTTACCAGCTTCAAAGTCGGGTCGCATCTTTACACGCTTGCGTCGTGAAGACCCAAAGTAAAGGTTATTCCAAATCAATGCATCACGCGCTGGGTGATCTTTCTTTTCGATGATCCTTTCCAGCACGCCTCCCATGACGCATGTCCCCTTTTCTTCCCTCGCCTTCGCTCGATGAATGCGATCAAGCTCACGAGACAGCGAGTTCACTTTGCTGCCGTTCGCATCAACTGTGTCATAGTCCAGCGGCTGACAGTACCTTCTAAGCTCCCAAACTGCATGGTCGAACCGAACAATGTCGAATGGCTCGACTTCGTATGAAACCTCGTAGTAGCGATATTCTGCACCATAGTCTTCGAGTTTCTTGATGAACTCGACTGTAGTGGCGCTAAGATCGAGTTCGAACTTACCGTGCTGCTTCATCAGGTTAATGCCGGGCATTACGCTATGCCCATGATGAGCCTTCACTCGATTGAGGACAAGAATGCCTTTGACATACTTCTCCAGGCAGTGCAAGGCAGACCACAGAAACGGCTGAATCAGCCTCGCTCGATAAGCCATCCGTGCAGCGATGTAGTCCTTGTCGGCTGTCTCACGAAAGCTTCTTATCGCAAAGTTATTGATCAGGCTAGACACAATGCCAAATCGCGAAAGAAACCATCACGCCACGCGTGAGAAGGGAAAAGCGTTACGAATATAAGTGTGCATGTACTGCCCCTTCGAAGGTGCGCGCATTAATTCGTCGTAGGTTACTTGGCCAACATTGAAATATTGATAAACACTGCCGTTGGCAAATTCAATCTCAAGTGTTTGACTTGGCTCATCGAAGCCAATAGATATTACGTTCGAAGAAGCGACAGGATCTCTATTCATTTTGGCCCTCAATTTTCAGTGCGTTCTCTTCTACCGCGATTCGCTGGATAGTGACCTCGTTTACAACCGCTCGTGTGCTTTGAGCACGCCAAGATGCCATTACTCTGTCGTACCCCTCTGCAACGCGACGCGTAGCCCATGCTTGCGAAACTTTAGGATCGGAACTTCTCGGCTGATGCTCCGATGCCGGAAGGGTAATCCTGCATCGAACAGGCAGCCTTGCCGCCTCCCCTGCAATGATTGCTTCCCCGGTCCTCAATACAGGAAGAAGGTCCATGAGCCCGGCCAAGTTGTCCGGCAAGGATCCTTTAACACGCGAACGGTCTGCAGGGTTAGAAAGCCTCAACGCAATTATTGTTCCGCATTGGGACAACACAGTTTCATCAACTTCTGCCGGTCGTTGCGACACAACCATCGCCCCTATGCCGTACTTCCTCCCTTCCTTGACGATTCGCCTCGCCATAATCCCAGCCTCTCCGTCATTGTCGGCGCTAAGGTACCTGTGTGCCTCTTCCATTACCACCAGTAGCGGACGCTCCACTCCACCTTCAGACTTTTCTCTGCTCCAATACAACGCTTCGTAAGTTATCCGCAAAATCGATCCAATTAGCCGCACCAACACACTGCTCGGCACACCAGACAAATCAATAATGGTCAGAGGCTTCTCATGCCCAAGCCAACCTTGAAACAGAGTATCCAAGTCCTCAGCGGGATTACCATCAAGGTCAGGCTCCCACGGCCCCGGATGTAGAATGAAGTCAAATCGACGATCAAGTAACCGTGATCGGAGCGTATTTAGTTGACGCCTGATACCTCGGGCTGCCTGATTCAAGAACGGCCCGGTGTTGCCCATAGCGTGTGGGGTATATTTTGGTGCCGTTAAGGTCGACGCATCACCATCTCTCTCTTTCGCTCGCTGGTCACGCTGAGGGCCGGAAAAGGTCGCTATTTCAAAGTCGATTAGCTCGTACCATAACTTCTTGAGGCTAAATGGAATTGGGCTATCCACCGTGAGAGAGGTTGGGTCGAGACCTGCAAATCCCTTGCTTTCCACAATAGCAGTCTTCAATTCCTGGATCTTGTCGGTGAACGCGATCTCCTGATTTTCTGTTACTCCTCCGACCAAAAAATCCAGTAACTCATTTGCTTCAAGCGCCCAGTAGGGAACGTAAAGAGCTGCCTCGCCTGGCTGAGGCGTGGCACTGAAGACCTTAGCTATGTCTCCTAATGCAGATGTGTACTCACCATGTATATCCAGAAGGATAACGCGCGCGGCCGCAGCCCCGATATTACGTGGATCAGAGGGGCAAACAATGGAACGCAAGAGACTCGCAACGGTAGTTGATTTTCCCGCACCAGTTGACCCCAAAATCGCCGAGTGCCGAGACACCAGCGTGTCAAGGGTTAATCGAACATCGATGTTTTCGGCACTTGAAAGCGTGCCGATTTTGACTTGATTTTCACCACCGCCATATATTCGCTTGAGATCGTTTTCGGTGACGATGTGCACACTATCGCTAATATTCGGATGTTGACTTAACCCCCGCTCAAACGTATCCCCAATAGCCTCACCTGCGAGCTCAACACGCATCCAACGACCTGCATCAACATTTGTCACGTCGGCACTTGGGGGCGCTGCTGTAGCCCCGACCTCACAAACAACTCCATACAGGTCTTGATAACCTAGCGGTATGCGAACAAAACTACCCACATGTGCGACTCGATAGGTATGCCCCTGAATTATGGCCAGCCCTGACGCAAGGGAACTTGCCAATCTAACTGTCAGAGAGGCCCCCGACACCGCGCTTATCGTGCCAAGGAATGTCGGATCATGCTCACTCATTTTTTGCTGACTCCACAGGCGCACCAATGGCCTCAACGAGTCCTTCACTTGCGGGCTTTGCAGACGCTAAGTCGGTTGCCTGAGACAGCGCACAGAAACGCGTAAACGCTGCAAAATCACCAAGAAGGAAAACATCCGATTCGCTATCCCAGCGCTTGCCCCAAAAAGTAGAGCGAATCTCCGCCCAGTTTTTCGGCAGCTCCCCTGGTCGCCAAAGACCTCGAACGCCGCCAATTACCGCGCCGTCGGAAGCATAGACACTAAGGTTTGGACGGTCAAAAGCTATTCTGCACGCAGGCTCTTCATTCTTAAGTGCTTGAAACTGAAAAGCGAGCACTGCAGCATTGGCGTTCATCGCGAGCGCTTCATCCAGCACGGCACAAATATGCGCATCCCGGAAAGAGAATCCTGAAGTCAACAGCAATGTATCCGGCGTTAACAAAAACTGTTTCAGCCTTTCAAACAAGGCTGAATATGGCTGCTTTTGCGTTAAGTCATACTTCAGGTGATCGGGATACACGAGCTGAGCCGCCTTCCTCCCCCCTCCGCGCACGACTCCACCCGGCTCCAAGGCCCACCCCAGCGAACCGTGCAATTTCCACAGGCGCGACCATCGGGCAGGCAGATCATCTCCTGCGATTGTTACTGGATCAAAGAACGGGGCGCTACCACCCGAGAAGCCATCAAAGTAAGGGGCGCGCGCGCGCTCAAATGCCTCTTCGAATAGAAGGTCGTAATTGGTGGTAAAAATCTCAATTGCATGAGGTCGCTGGGTTCCCGAGACCCAAGATACAAGCTCTGTATATGCGTTTCGCTGAGCTGGCAAAGTTGCCGCTACCAAACTACCAATCTTCTCGCAAATCGCTTGCCCTAGTTGCCGATAACCTTCGCTGTCCAATCCTGCAATTTCCGTTTTGCCCAACGCTTGCTGGAGTAAACGCACTTTTGAAAGAATCGTCTCGATGTTTGCGTTTGCCCCTAGATCATCCCGAATCGATTTCGCGGCAGCGGCTTGCTTATCTTCAAGTCCATCTAACGCAAGACGCGTAAGCTCCTCAACTCCAGGGATAAGCGCCTTTCCCTTGGCAGAAAGTTGACCATCGTCACCAACCCTAACCGCAAGAGGGGCGCCCGCACCAATCAAAAGTCCGATTCTTTTTCTCCCCTGCGACAGTATTTGCCTCAGGTCCGACATGAAACGGTCTGGGTTGTGAAATGTATCCAAATCGTGCCTCGAAGTGTGCGTGCTTAACTGGCATAGGCCAGACCGAAGGGGAGCGTTTCCTTCGTAAAAGTATATGCCTCGCCAGGCAATAAATTCTAACCAATTGTCACTTTCACCCTGCACGTTTTCGTCGCGTCACCTTGGTGTTCGCAGGAGAAAAGTTGACTTCTTCTGGCGTTTGCACATTCCGAAGATGCTGCCACACCCCCATCAATGTAACGAGTCTAGATTACAACACAAAGTTCAAATTTGGCAATAAAAAACATTTCCGCAACTCTTTTGAACATAACGTACAATCAACAACTTACAACTGAAATCTTGCTATGACTTGCGGAATGCTTTTTAGATTAAGATTTTGATTTTTAAGGAATAGAGTGGAGACTTGAAAACTGCCGACGGTTAATCCCGTTCGTGAGTTCGAATCTCACCGCTCCGCCAGTTGTAGAAGTACCTAGTGTAGGAGGTGACGGGATCGAAACCATCCAACTACCTAGGAGCAGTAAATGATCAAGATCAAATCGTTGTTTCAGCGTAACTACGACGGAAATCGTCAAGTTCGTGACGAAATCGTCCCCGGATCCGAATGGGTCACCGAAGGTATCGGCTACGCTACCCGAAAGTGGGATGGCTTGGCCGTACGTTTGAGAGATGGCGTGTTCCATGTTCGCTACGACGCGAAAACCGGACGCACTCCTCCGCCTGGTTTCGAACCCGCTCAACCACAGCCCGACCCTGAATCCGGCCACTGGCCTGGCTGGGTGACAGTTGAAGGTAAGAACTTGAAGCGAATCGCGGCGGCTGCCCAAAAAGACCTGCCCGATGGGACGTATGAGTTTTGCGGACCATCGGTAGGAACTCGCCACGGAGCGAATCCCGAACGGTTAACTGAACACCTGCTGGTACCTCACGGTAAAGATGTACTGGACGATTGCCCTCGTGATTTCGAAGGACTGAGGTCTTACTTAACCAGAAACCTGATGGAAGGCGTGGTCTGGTACCACCCCGATGGTCGCATGGTGAAGATAAAGGCCGCCGACTTTGGCATTACGAGGGAAGCTTAAGCAAAGGGGTTGGTGGCACAATATCGCCACCAGCCCTGTTTGTTATCTTTGAAGTATTCCAACCTTTCCGAATCATGACCGCATCCCGCCGCTATAACAAACGTCAACTCAAGAAAAAGCACCTCGGTGAATTCCAGGAACTGGGCTTCCTCGTCGAAGCCCAACTGGTCGGCACCCTGACCCTGGCCGAGCACAACGCCCTGATCCACCAATTCCTAGAAGAAGCCATCGAAGCCAATGGCCTCGCGTTTGGCGGTGGCTACAGCGACGACTTCGGCGGCATCGTGGTGTCGAACAAGCCATATGGCAAAGTCGAAGAAAGCCATCGTGCCCTGGTACAGGATTGGATGTCCAAACATAGCAAACTGACCAACGTCAAAGTCGGCGAACTGCGCGACGCTTGGTACGGTTGGGGTTAATCGCGCGTCGAGCGCTCCCAACGACCAGGAAAGGGCGGCCCATGTGGTCGCCCTTTTTATTATGATAATCTTGCCATTCCACCAACCAAGGAAGGGCAACTGTGAATTCACTGCTTCTCGTCGCAGCCGCCATGCTGGCTTTGCCGGCCCAGGCTTCGCAACAATTCAAGGTGCCATCGACGCCGGGCGTTACTCTGGCGGTCACGGAGATCGGGCAGCATCGCGGCAAGCGCCCTATCCTGCTGGTGCATGGGGCACGGGTCAGCTCGAAGGCGTCGTTCGACCTGCCGGTGGCGGGAGGTTCGTTGGCAGCCGACTTGGCGACACGCGGGTTCGATGTCTACACCCTCGATGTACGTGGCTATGGCGCCTCGACGCGATTGGTCGCAATGGAGTCGCCACCAACGATCGGCGCGGCTCTGGTGCGCACTAATACCGCGATTGAAGATATCGATGCGGCGGTGGATTTCGTGCGCCAGCGCAGTGCTGGCGCCAAGGTGGCGTTGTTTGGATGGGCAACTGGCGGCCAGTGGGCGGGGCATTATGCGACCTTGCATTCGCCGAAACTCAGTGCGGTCGTCATGTTGAATAGCCTTTATCGCGGCACCTCAGCACATCCGCTGATTGGGCGAGGCACCGGGCTGGAGGACAAAGAACGGCCTGGCACCTTCAACCGTGCCGCTTGCGGCAATTATCGTGTGTCCGATGCGGCATCCACTTTGGGCGCGTGGGACCGCACCCTGGGCGAGGATAAGGACGACGCGCGCGATCCGGCAGTGGCGAAGGCCTACGTGGAGGCCGCGCTGGATAGCGACAGCACCAGCGGCCAGCGCGAGCCGCGCAGCTTCCGTGCGCCGTGTGGTGCGATGGAAGACAGCTTCTACCTCGCGACTGGCCGCCAACTGTGGGATGCTTCGCTGATCACTGCGCCTGTACTCGCGATCGCCGGCGAGAAGGATTTCTGGTCGCGGCCGGAAGACATGCAGAATCTGCAGGCGGACCTGGTTCATTCTGCCGCCGTACGCATGGTGCGCATTACGAACGGCACGCACTTCCTGCACCTGGAACGCCCAGCGCGAGGACGCGCGCAACTCATCGATGAAGTCGACAACTTCGTGCCGCGATAGGCCTTGAGCGCTGCGGCATAAGTGCTACTCTGCTTGTAAACTTTTACGCGGGAGACGTCATGCTTCGATTTTTCAGCAAGCTTGCAGCAATGTTCCTATTCACTGGTGCGGTAGTGGCGCAGACTACGCCGCAAGCTGTAGGCGTAGTTGTCATGCATGGCAAAGGCGGTTCGCCGACAAAGTTTGTGGCAGAACTGGCGTCAGGACTGGAAGCCAAGGGACACTTGGTCGCGAATATTGAAATGCCCTGGTCCGGCAACCGGAATTACGACGTCAACCCGGCGGCGGCCGAAGCGGAAGTCGATGCGGCGTTGGCCCGCTTGCGCGCAAAGGGCGCGAGCCGCCTGTTCGTGGCGGGACATAGCCTGGGTGGCACGTTCGCGTTCTACTACGGCAGCAAGCACGCCGTGGATGGCATCATCTCCATTGCGCCGGGTGCCAGCACCGCCAGCCAAGTGGTTCGAGAAAAGCTGGGCGGAACACTGGAGGAGGCGCGCAAACTGGTTGCGGAGGGCAAAGGCGGCGAGACGGCGCGGTTGCAAGATTTTGAAGGTGCGAAAGGAACCTATGCCGTTGTCTGCAAGCCCGACAACTATGTTCTTTGGTTTGATCCCGATGGCGCCATGAACCTGATGAAATCGATTCGCGCCTTGAAGCCGGAAATGCCTGTGTTACTCATTGTACCCAAAGGCGACTACCCCTCCCTGATCAAGCAAAAGCAAAGCCTTGTCGATGCACTGCCACGCAATCCGCAGACCAGATTATTTGAACCTGACGCCACGCACACAGGCGCGCCAAACGCCTCGCGCGATGAAATCTCGCGCTGGATGATGGAAGTGGCGCGCTAACCTGCTTTCGGCCACCTTTGTCAGGCAGGGGGCGCCATCACGTCCAGTGGGCTGAGTTGTGCGAGGAATACCAAGTGCTCGACAGCCTTAACTTTTTTCAGGTGCGATAGGTTTGCAGGTCCACCCAATGCCAGTGCCGGGAAGAAGCCGTACATTTCATCGTGCGTTAGTCGGCCAAGCTTTCCTAATGCCGGAGAGAACATCTCAGCGAAGTCGTTTTCTTCGCGATCTCGCACGCTAAAAAATGCCCGCAAACCAAGCTCCAGCTCGTTCTCGATGAAAATAGCTTCGTTAGGAAGGCAATAGGAGCCTGGAGCGAATATTCTGAGTGATTCGCCCGTGCGTTCACCCCAAAAATAAAGCTCACCGAACGCACTCCGCGCGATGATGTGATAAGCGTCCTTTTCCATGAACGACGTTTCACCTATCCAGGCTTCCAGCACAGGCTCGTACTCATGGGGATCGACCGTCCAGAATAGCCCGTCTGCATAACCGCACCAACCATGCTCTTCCCAATATTTCAGAAGTTGGTCTGGAAGCTTTCCGCGGAAGCGCTCTATGCTCGAAGATGGCACGTGACGCCTATGAACAGGGGGGCCCATCTTTTCAAGGAAATATTCGAAGTATTCATCCATAGTCATCCGTCCTACTTACATCGCTCAAGTTTTACGTTCATTTTCGCAGATGCCCTCTGTGATACTGGCACCTTTTTTACGGCCTCGTCTAGCGCGCCGACGCGACTTCGCCATTGAGAACCGATTCGCGAATTAACATTTCTGTCACCAAAGTCGCCAATGGCGTCCCGCCCGGCCGCAACCATGTCGGGATTGTGCAAGGCTGCCAAAGTCTTCATTTTCCTTGCAGCTTCGTCTAATGCCTTGGCCGCTGCCGCTTTGGGCGATAAGCCCTCCCGCAAGAATTGCCTTTCCAGATTCTTCTTGAGTTGGAATTCGTGGCTTGCCCGTGCCTGTTTCGCCACACTTGGGTCACGGGTCACATCTTTCGATGTAAACGCTTCGCGTCCGCCAAGGTACTCCTCAACGGTCATGTCGTTTAAGCCGGCTTCCTGTCCCGCCAATTGGCGATCAAACTCGGGAATCTTGCTACTTGGTAGATCATTGGGTTTAAAACATGGCACCTTCTTTTGCGGTATGCCTGCAGGACGAGGCTGCTCCGGTTCCTCAACCTTCCGCCTACGTTTCGGCGGTAAGGAAGCCGGTTCGCCTTGCTCGCTCACGACATTTTTGCGGCGGGCCTGCAGGGCCGGGTGACGGCTTAGTCTCTGTTCGTTTTCTTCAATCCAGCGGGCCACACGTGGGCCCAAACGGGAGCTTCCCCGAATCTCCTGCAGCGCCACAGCCTTATTGCCTCCGCCGCGTGAAAAGTAGGCCATCAGTGCCATAAGGATAGCCACAATCATCATCACGTGGCCATTGGCGAATTCATAGGCGGCATGCCTTACATCACCACGCTGTGGGTCTTCAAGCGCATAGCTACAAGTACGCGGGCTGCGCGGCGCCGGTCCCCATGCTTCGCGAAAGCCGCGTTCGTAATACTCCAACGCTTCCGGAATCGCTGTCACCATACCTTCCACCAGCGACTTCAGTCCCAGCAACGCCATCACCCAGGCACCAATCTGGGAACCCGCTGCTGCGCCGGCAGCGGCGCCGGGCAAAGCGCCCACTCCGCCAAAGAATGCACCACCTGTGGCGCCAACTGCGGCACCAGCAACTACCGAACCACCGTAGTAAAGAGCAATGTCTTTGCAAACCTCGACGAGGATGCCCCAGATGGACGACATGTCGATGCCAGCGAGTCTGTCCGCGATTATGCGGCGAGCCATATCGCCCGACTGCTCCAGCGCGTGCCGTACGCGCCTTACACGCGACGACTGGCTGTCAACGCTCCCGAATCCAAAGTTGGGAACCTGCCCCAACTCCCGCCCCATGCTGTCGAATGTTGGACGTCCGTCATGCCCGATGCTGAGATGGCGTTCTTTCTTATCGAGCTCACTCCATATGCGCGACGAATTGTTAAGCAAATCGTTACCTCTCTTGCGAATCGGACTGCAATTACCAAAGTGGCGAAGCCGCTAGAATAGCAAAATAATTAAACTTTCGATAAGTTCAACAGTGCACAATGGTCGTGGAGTGGCGGCGCGCCGCTGCGCCACGAGGTGAACGAGTAGTGCCGCGCTACGCTAGCAGGGCTTGGGCTTGACGGCGGCGAACTGGCAGTCGATCGGACGGAAAAATTCGCGCGAGGTGCCGTAGGACTTGTTGTAGCGGTCGAAGATGCGGTCGATCTCACCGGATTTGTACAGCGCAGCGACGCCGCGCTCGAAGCTGTCGCGCTGTTCTGCGGTGCGGAATATGAACCAGTATTCGTTCGGCTTGCCGAGGATATCGTGGTACACCAGGTCGAAGTCGCCGTCGCGCAGGTAGGACTGGCGGCTCAGGTAGTAGTTGAAAATATCGCGCTGCGAGATCACCACATCCACCTGCCTCAGGACAAGCAGCGGGGACGGCAGCGTCAGCGGCTCCGAGTAGCGCGGATTGCCTTGCACGGCCTCGCGATAGCCGCCGCCCAGCATTCGGCTGGCGCCGTTGAAGGCGGTCACACGGTAACGGGACAGGTCGGCGACCGAATCGAGGCGCGGCAAGTCCGCGCGGCGCGTGATCGCCATATTGTGGAAGCTGGTCACGGGCCAGCGGCTGATCACGCCAATTGGCGTCATCGATGGCTTGCCACTTGTCGCGACGTCGACCAGGCCGCTGCGCAGCGCATCGTCGGTGCGCTTCATCGGCAAATAAAAGAATTCGGCGGTAATGGCCTGGGTTGCCATTGCCTCGCGCAGGACGTCAACCAGCAGGCCGCTTTGGCGGTCGGGCATGACGAAGGGGGCGATGTCATCTTGCAGCCCAAACTTGATGCGCGCCGGTTCTGCTGCCTGCGTGGAGCAAGAAATCAGCAGTGCCAGGGCGGTGGCGCGGAACATGGTCAGCCTGCGGCGGCGATGGGTTCCGGCGGCGCCCAGTTCTGCAGCAGCGCATTCTCGAATTCAAGCGCGGGCAAGGGACGCGAGAAAAGATAGCCCTGCACTTCGTCGCAGCCGGAATCCTTCAGGAAGGCCAGTTGTTCCGGGGTTTCCACACCTTCGGCGATCACCCTGTGATTCAGTTGCTGGGCGATGCTGATGATGGTGCTGGCAATCGCGCAGTCGTTGCTGTCGACCGGAATGCCGGTGGTGAAGGAGCGGTCGATCTTCAGCGTGTCGATCGGGAATCGCTTGAGGTAGGACAGGCTGGAATACCCGGTGCCGAAATCGTCCAGCGACAGTGTGATGCCGGCCGCAGTCAGGCGGTCCATGATGCCGATCACGCGTTCGATATTGTGCATCAGGGTGGATTCGGTGATTTCCAGTTCCAGCCACGATGGTTCGAGGCCGTAACGGCGCAGCGTTTCCATCACGCGGCCCGGCAGCGCGGAGGTGAACTCGCGCGCCGATACATTGACCGCCAGCCGTACCGGCGGCAAGCCTTTTTCCTTCCAGGCCTGCGCCTGCGCGCAGGCTGCTTCCAGCACCCATTCGCCAACCTGTACCACCAGGCCGGTTGCTTCGGCCAACGGGATGAATTCGGCCGGCGGCACCAGGCCGCGTTCGGGGTGCTTCCAGCGCACCAGCGCTTCGGCGCCGATGATCCTGCCGGTGCTGATTTCAAACTTGGGCTGGTAGTGCAGTAGCAGCTGTCCATTGCCAAGCGCCTGGCGCAGGCCGGATTCGATGCGCATGCGCTCCTGCATGCCCTTGTTCATATCCTGGCTGTAGAAGGCGATATGTTCGCCATCCGTCGATGCGTTCTGCTTGGCGCGGTACATGGCGATATCGGCCAGGCGCAGCAGGGTCTCGGCGTCATTGCCGTCCTGCGGATAGACACTGATGCCGATCGAGGCGCTGACGCGCAGGTCGTGGCCATCGATCAGGAACGGTTCGTTCAGCGCCGACAGCAGCTTGTTGGCCACCATGCTGGCTTCGTAATGCTGGTGGATGTCGAACAGGCCGACTGCGAATTCGTCGCCGGACAGGCGTGCCACCACGTCCTGGTCGCGCAGCGCAAGGCGGAAGCGCTGCGACACTTCGCGCAGCAGCGCGTCGCCGACCGCTCGGCCCAGCGTGTCGTTAATCAGCTTGAAGCGATTCAGGTCGATGAACATGACGCAGCCATCCGCCTTGCTGCGCTGGGCCACGGTCATGGCCTGGTCGACCAGCTTGGTCAGCAGCGAACGATTCGGCAGGCTGGTCAGCGCGTCGTAGTAAGCCAAGTGGTGGATGCGCTCTTCCGCCTCCTTGCGCTCCGTGATGTCGGTCAGGTAGGCGACCAGGCCGATCGAGCGGTCTTCCATATCGCATAACTGCGACAGCGACAGGCTGGCCCAGAACACATCGCCGTTCTTCTTCTTGCGTCGCACTTCCATCAGGCGGCCGCCCTGCTCCAGGAATTCATCGCCCAGGTCTTCGTCTTCGTCGTCGTAGAGGAAGATGATGTTGCGGCCGACCGCTTCCACCGCCGAATAGCCGAACAGGCGCTCGGCGCCCTTGTTCCAGCTTGTGATGAAGCCGTTCAGGTCCATGGTCAGCACCGATTCGTGGATCTGGTCCAGTATTTGCGTCTGGTGCTGCAAGCGCGCTTCCACTTGCACATAAGCGTGGGTGGTGCGCTGCGCTATTGAATGCACCTGCAGTACGCTGCCGGCGAGGCTGGCCAGGCTGGCCAGGTTCTGCCGGCTGGTTTCAGTGTAGTTGTCGAGGCCGGAAACTTCAAAGCGGCCGAAATACTGGTGCTCGTACTGGATCAGTTGCGACAGGCCGCTTTCCCATCCCGGCAAACCGGTGGCAGGCGTCATCTCGCTCGGCACGTAGCGGCCGTGCGGGCTGCCGGTGACCTCGCGCGCAATGCGGCCCAGCTCTTCAACCAGCGCGCGGCCACGCAGGCGCAGCACCGCATCGCACACAGCGGCGCTGCTGGCGAGGAAGTTGGCAACCGGTTGCTGGAGCATGCCTATACGTTCCTGCTGACCTGCAACGCCCAATGGTAGGCCTGCAATAGACTTCGCCAGTAGGTTTCGTTGTCGATGCCGACGTCGCGCAGCGCGCTCGCCTGAGGCTCGTGCATTTCCACCAGCGCCAGCATTTCGCCCAGCGGACCACTGCGGTCCAGCAGCGCCGCGACCACGTCCAGGTCAAGGTTCAGGGCCGAAACGATGTCGGTCATCGGCATCGCCAGCAGCACGTCGAGCAGGGAGAACACGCCCACCAGGAAGGCCTGGTCCTGTTCATCGCGTTCGCATTCGCGCAGCTTGCACAGGGCTTCCATCTGCGCGGCGCGCAGGGCAGCCAGTGGCAGCAAGACATTGGCCGGGCCGTCGGCTTGCTGGCGCGCGTACAGCAGCAGCTGCAGCCAGCGTTGCAGTTGGCGGCGGCCCAGCAGGTTGATGGCCTGGCCGAAATTGTGGATTGGGTTGCTGTTCGGAGCGAAGGCCGCTGAATTCACCAGCTTGAGCAACTGGAAGGACAGCGCCGGGTCTTGCTTCAGCAGTGCTTCCAGTTCGCGTGAATCTGCGTCTTGCGCCAACAGGCCAAGCAGGGCAAGCAGGCGTTTGCGGGTGCTGCCATCGCCCTGCCCCGCATCATGCGCCTGCGCGCGCGGCAACTCGCCACGGAACAGGGTGAAACCGGCTTTGCGGCATTCATCGGCGCGGATGGCGACGGCATTGCGGGCCAGGTGCGGGCCAGGCAGCGACATCATCGCCAGCGTACCGGGCAGCGCATCGGCGCAATCGACATCGAGGCCGCGGATGCCGGCTTGGGCCGCGGCGACGCCTGCTTCGCCGTCGGCCAGCAAGCGCAGGCCGCGCTCGGCCAGCCGCTTGCAATGCTTCTGCACCGCCTCGTCGGCCAGCAATGCTGCAGGAACCGTGAATACGATGCGCTCAAGCGGCAGGCCATCAAGCTGGCTGGCATCGAGTGCGAACGGATCGGCGAGGGGAATGAAGTAATCGAGCGAACCCAGTGCTTCGGATTCAGGGCAGCCCAGGAGCGATTGCAGCGTCGACAGCGAAGCCGCTTCCGGCAGTTGAAAAGCCAGTCCTACCCAGTGGTTTTGGGTATCCAGGACAGGCTTGATTCCCACCAGCGGTAACGATTTCGGGTTTAACGCAAACATCGGAATCTCGGTGTGGTAACACTAACAATGGTAAATGGTCTATTGATGTAAAGCAACCATTGAGCGCACGCGGACACCCTGTGTTACAAGACTCGGGGAGTCTAACAGAAATTGCCCAAAAGTCAGCTTTTGAGTGGTAGAGGAGACAATCGAATTGCCAGTTTTGTATCGGTAACGATACATTACTGATTATTTTACTAATTTCTACTTGTCGAATTGTGCGTGTTGGACGGCAAACTTGATCAGTTCTGCCTGACCTTCGATGCCAAGCTTGCGTTTTATGTTAAGGCGGTGAGTTTCCACCGTGCGCACGCTGAGGTCCAGCTCGCGCGCAATATGCTTGTTCGATTCACCATTCGCGAGATGGCGCAGCACCTCCGCTTCACGCGTGGTGAGCTGGTTATCCTGAGCCATGGGCTTGGCCAGCTGCTGCGCCAGGTTGGCGCTGTAGTAGATACCGCCCGCCATCACGGTTTCAATGGCGACCACAATATCCTTGCCCGGCGCATCTTTCAGCACATACCCGCGGGCGCCGGCCTGGATGGCCTGGGTCACGTATTCCAGCTTGTCGTGCATCGACAGGATCAGCACCGCAATCGATGGGAATTGGCGCTTGAACAAGGCGGTGGCTTCGATGCCGTTGGTGCCGCGCATATTGATGTCCATCAGGACCAGCTCGGGACTGTGCAGTTGCGCAGCGTCCAGCGCTTCGGCCGCGCTGCCTGCCTCGGCTACCACTTCGAACTGCGCCATCGCTTCCAGCCTTGCGCGCAAACCGTCGCGCACGAGGGGGTGATCGTCTACCAGCAGGATCCTTGTCCGCAGCTCACTCATTTTTTGCCTTTGTTGTCTACTCGCGCCAGCACCGTGGTGCCGGCGGGCGAGGATTCGATGCGGAACTGGCCGCCGATCGCATCCATGCGCTCCATCATATTCCGTAATCCGATGCCGCGTTTCGGATGGCCGGCAATGCCCTCGGCATCGAAGCCGCTGCCGTTGTCGGCGATGCGCAGCGTGACGCCTTCAGCATCGCCCTCGAGGCCGATATTGACGCTGGTGGCCGCGGCGTGGCGCTCGATATTGGTCAGCGCTTCCTGCGCAATGCGGAACAGCACCGTGTTGGCCACGTCCGGCAGGCCGTCGGTGCAGCCGGTGGCGCTGAAGGCCACGTCGACACCGATGTGCACGCGGAATTCGGCGGCCAGGTGGTCCAGCGCGGCAGCCAGGCCCAGGTCGTCCAGGATGGCCGGGCGCAGGTTGTGCGAGATGCGGCGCACCTCGCCCAGCACATTGTTCAACTGCTCCGCCGTGTGCTCGAAAGCCGCCTTGGCCTTGTCTTGCTGCGCCGGATTGCCAAGACGGATGATGCCCGCTTCGATCTGCAGCTTGATCGACACCAGCCACTGGCTGATGCCGTCGTGCAGGTCGCGCGACAGCCGCGCCCTCTCCTCTTCCTGCGATTCGACCACGCGCTGCGCCAGCACTTTGAGCTTGGCATCGGCCACGCGGTATTCGCGGATATTCAGCGCCAGGCCGGAAACGCCGACCGCCACCAGCGCCATGGCCGCAATCGCCGCCATCCACAGCAAGGTGTTGCGGATATTGCCGCGCTGCTGGGCGTCGACCTTGGCCAGCGCCGCATCGACGTCATCGAGGTAGATGCCGGTACCCAGCATCCAGCCCCATTCCGGCAGCGGGATCACGTAGCCCAGCTTGGGCGCGGACTTATGGGTGGACGGCTTGACCCAGTTGTAGCGCTCCAGCCCTCCTCCTTCACGGGCGCGGGCCAGCAGGCGCTGGATGGTCGGATTGCCTTCCTGGTCCTTCAGCATGAACAGGTTCTGGCCCACCAGTTCCGGCTGGCGTGGGTGCATCAGCGAATTGCCCTGCATGTCGTAGACGAAGAAATAGCCGTCGTCGCCGAAACTCAGCGTGGACAGGATGCGTTTCGCTTCGTCGAGCGTGGCCGGGTCGTTGCGGCCCGATTTGACCAGGTGGGCAATCGAGTGATTGGCCAGCGTCACGTAGTGTTTGAGCTCCGCTTCCTTGCTGGCCAGGTAGGCCTGCTGGATGGTGTCGCGCTGCTGGCGGGCGAGCGTGGTCGCCTGGTAGCGCACCGCGATGGAGATCGCGCACAGGGCCAGGATCAGGGGCGCAATGGCCAGGAACAGGAACTTTTGCCGCAGCTTCATGCGGCGATTGTAAGCCCGCTGCCGTGCACCTGTCCTACGTAGTTATACGGACGGCGTTTGCGTAGTGGTGCGCTTGTGACAGATATTCAATTCCTGAATACTGGCCATTCATCCTTGGAGGAGACCCCGATGAATCCCGTTATGAAGAAATTTGGCTGGGCAGCGATGTCCGTGCTGGGCGCCAGCGCCTTGGGCGTGATTGCACTCAAGCGCGGCGAACCTGTCAGCGCCATCTGGCTGGTGATTGCGGCCGTTTGCGTGTACCTGATCGCGTACCGCTTCTACAGCCTGTTTATTGCCAAGAACGTCATGGGCCTGGAGGCTGACCGCCTGACCCCGGCCTACAAGTACAACGATGGCCTGGACTATGTGCCGACCAATAAGAACGTCCTGTTCGGGCACCACTTCGCCGCAATCGCCGGCGCCGGCCCGCTGGTCGGCCCCGTGCTGGCGGCGCAAATGGGCTACCTGCCCGGCATGCTGTGGATCCTGGCTGGCGTGGTTTTCGCCGGCGCCGTGCAGGACTTCATGGTGCTGTTCATTTCCACCCGCCGCGACGGCCGTTCGCTCGGTGACCTGATCAAGTCCGAACTGGGCCCGGTACCGGGCAATATCGCGCTGCTGGGCACCTTCATGATCATGGTGATCATCCTGGCCGTACTGGCGCTGATCGTGGTGAAAGCACTGGCGCATTCGCCGTGGGGCTCGTTCACCGTGATGGCCACCATCCCGATCGCCTTGTTCATGGGCGTCTACTCCCGCTATATCCGGGTGGGCCGCGTCGGCGAGGTGTCGCTGATCGGCTTCGTGCTGCTGATGCTGGCGATCTTCGGCGGCCAGTGGGTGCAGGAAAACCCTGCCCTGGCGCCGATGTTCACCTTCTCCGGCACTGAACTGACCTGGATGCTGATCGGCTACGGCTTCATCGCTTCCGTGCTGCCGGTATGGCTGCTGCTGGCGCCGCGCGACTACCTGTCCACCTTCCTGAAGATCGGCACCATCGTCGGCCTGGCACTGGGCATCCTGATCGTGTCGCCGATGCTGCAAATGCCTTCGCTGACCAAATTCATCGACGGCACCGGCCCGGTATGGTCCGGCAACCTGTTCCCCTTCCTGTTCATCACCATCGCCTGCGGCGCCGTTTCCGGCTTCCACGCGCTGATTTCCTCCGGTACCACGCCGAAGATGATCGAGAACGAAACCCATGCCCGTTTCATCGGCTACGGTGCAATGCTGATGGAATCCTTTGTCGCCATCATGGCGCTGATCGCCGCTTCGACCATCGAGCCAGGCGTGTACTTCGCGATGAACAGCCCGGTCGCGCTGCTTGGCACCACCGCGGAATCGGCGGCGCAGGCAATCTCCCAGTGGGGCTTCTACGTCACGCCAGAAATGCTGACGCAGACCGCCAAAGACGTGGGCGAATCCACCATCATCTCGCGTGCCGGCGGCGCACCTACCCTGGCGGTGGGCATGGCGCACATCCTGTCGAACGTGGTCGGCGGCAAAGCCATGATGGCGTTCTGGTACCACTTCGCCATCCTGTTCGAAGCATTGTTCATCCTGACCGCTGTCGATGCGGGCACCCGCGCCGGCCGCTTCATGCTGCAGGACTTGCTGGGCTCCTTCGCACCGTCGCTGAAGCGCACCGATTCCGTGCTCGCCAGCCTGCTGGCCACCGGCCTGTGCGTGGCGGCCTGGGGCTACTTCCTGTACCAGGGCGTGGTCGATCCGCTGGGCGGCATCAACACCTTGTGGCCGCTGTTCGGCATCGCCAACCAGATGCTGGCTGCGATTGCGCTGATCCTGGCGACCTGCGTGCTGTTCAAGATGAAGCGCGCCAAGTACGCCTGGGTCACCATCCTGCCGACCATCTGGCTGCTGCTGTGCACCCTGACCGCCGGCTGGCAGAAGATCTTCGACGCCAATCCGAAGATCGGCTTCATGGCCCACGCCGCGAAGTACCAGGCCTCCCTGGCCGAAGGCAAGTTGCTGGCACCGGCCAAGTCGATGGAACAGATGCAGCAGGTGATCTTCAACGACTACCTGGATGCAGGCCTGGCAGCCTTCTTCATGATCGTCGTGGTCAGCGTGCTGGTGTTCGGCGTGCGCACTGCGCTGGCGGCCTGGAACGCCGGCCGCCCAACCCACAACGAAGCCCCGGCCCAATACGCCGCTGCGGCCAAGTGACGCCATGCTGGGCGAAATCGTCAAGGCGGGCCGCTACCTCGGACAGAGCATGCGGCTGATGTGCGGCCTGCCGGAATACGATACCTACGTCGCCCATCGCGAGACCACCCACCCGGGTGAGCCCGTGATGAGCTACGAGGAATTCTTCCGCGAGCGTCAAGAGGCACGCTACGGCGGCGCCGGCAAGCGAGGTGGTTGCTGCTAGCGACTGGAAGTTAGAGCCAGATCAAAGTGTCGAATTTCTTAGCATTTATTCTTTGCCCGATGGAATCGTCCTTCGGCGGCGAAAATGCTCAACTTCGAACGGTCCGGCCTAAGCCAGAAACTGACCATCATCTCGGTGCTCACCACCGGCAGCGCCCTGCTGCTGGTGTTCGTGGCATTCGCCGTCGCGTCCATCCTTTCCCACACCAGCGAGGAACGCAAGCAGCTTACCTCGCTGGCTGACGTCATCGGCGCCAACAGCGTCGCTTCCCTGCTTTATGCCGACCGGCCTACGGCCGAACAAGCCCTGGCCACATTGGCAGTCAAGAGCGACATCACGCGCGCCGCGCTGTTCGACCGGGATGGCAAGCTGTTCGCCTCTTATCCGGTCCGGCCCGAACTGGCGCCCGATGCGCTGGACGCGCCGCGCCTCAAGCAACTGGCTTCCGGCGAACTGGCCGAGCGTGATGGGCCACCCTGGGCGCCGCTGCTGCGGCTTTACCGGCCGGTGCGGGTGCGCCAGCATGTGATCGGTGCAGTCATGATCGAGGCGGGGCAAGCCTCGCTGTGGCTTGGCATCCTGCGCAACCTTGGCATTACGGCGGCGGCCACCGCGTCCTCGTTCGGGCTGGCGCTGGTGCTGTCGGCCCGCTTCCGCGAGGGCATTGCGGCGCCTATCGCGCAGCTGATCGCGGCGGCCGACAGGGTAAGCAGCAGCCAGACCTACGCCCAGGTGCAACACCAGCGCAGCGATGAACTGGGCACGCTGATCGATAGCTTCAACGGCATGCTGGCGCAGATCGAGAGCCGCGACACCAAGCTGGCGCAATACCGTGGAGAGCTGGAACGGCAGGTCAGCATCCGCACGGCGCAACTGGAAAAGGCCAAGGACTCGGCGGAAGCGGCCAGCCAGGCCAAGAGCGCCTTCCTGGCCAATATGTCGCATGAAATCCGCACGCCGATGAACGGCGTGCTGGGCATGGCGGAGCTGCTGGCGGCCACTGAGCTGACCGAAACCCAGCGTCATTACACCAGCATGGTAAGGCGCTCGGGCGAGCACCTGCTGGTGATCATCAACGACATCCTCGACTTTTCCAAGGTTGAAGCGGGCAAGCTGACCGTTGAATACATCAACTTCAACCTGCGCGAGCTGCTGGACGATATCGAAAACGTGTTTGCGCCGCAGGCCCAGGCCAAGGGCATCGAAATGGAGTTTGCGGTAGCGAACAATATTCCGCTGGCGATCTGCGGCGATCCGAACCGGCTGCGGCAGGTGATCGTCAACTTGCTGGGCAACGCCGTCAAGTTCACCGACCAGGGCCTGATCAAGGTGGCGGTGCGCGTGGCGCAAGAGGACGCGCAGTCGGCCCGGCTCAGGATCGAGGTGCACGACACCGGCATCGGCGTGTCGCGCGAGGCTCGGACACATATCTTCGATTCCTTCTCGCAGGGCGATGGCTCGACCACCCGCAAGCATGGCGGCACCGGCCTGGGGCTGGCGATTTCCAAGCAGCTGGTGGAACTGATGGGCGGCACCATCGGCGTCGACAATGCGCTGGGGCGCGGCTCGGTGTTCTGGTTCACGGTGCAGTTCGACAAGCGGCGCGTCGATGCGGACGACGCGGGCTTCCAGCAGAAGCCGACCAAGGGCTTGCGCGCGCTGGTGGGTCGACCGGCATGCCGAGAGTGCGCTGGCACTGCAACGCCTGCTGGCACGCTGGCATCTGAAGGGCAGTTGCGCGCCCAGTGCGGCGGATGCCTTGCGCGAACTACACGCGGCCGCAGCGCGCGGAACTCCTTACGACGTGGCGCTGCTCGACATGGGCCTGGACGATATCGGCGGGCTGGCATTGGCGGCCGAGATCAAATCCGATCCCGATATTTCGCCAGTGCGGCTGATCATGCTGGCTTCCGAGCGCAATGCGGCGGACCAGGTGCAGCGCCGCGCCGCAGGCGTGGCCTTCCAAGCTCATTAAACCCGTGCGCGAGCCCGACCTGTATGACTGCATCGTGACGCCGGTGCGCGCCAATGAAGGAGTGGGCGTGACGTCACTGGCCGGCGCACCGCCGTCGCAGGCGTCGCTGAGGCCGCGGCATGGCCAGCGGCCGCGCGCCTTGCTGGCGGAGGATAATCCGGTGAACGTAGAGGTGGCATCGGCCATGCTGCGCGGATTGGGCGTGGAAGTGGCATGCGCCGCCAATGGCGAAGAAGCGCTTGCCGCCGTGCGCGCTGGCGATTACGACCTGGTGCTGATGGACTGCATGATGCCGGTCATGGACGGCATGGCCGCCACTGCCGAAATCCGCCGGCTGGAGCAGCAGCGCGGCCGAACACGGACCACACCGATCGTCGCCATCACCGCCAACGCCCTGCAGGGCGACCGCGAGCGCTGCCTGGCGGCAGGCATGGACGATTACATCAGCAAGCCGTTCTCGCAACAGGCGCTGGCCGACACGCTTGGGCGCTGGATCGCCCTGCCACGTCCAACGCGCGCGCCCGACTCGCCGGCCGTCCCCGCCGCATCCCCGGCCGCCGCCATCAATCCGCTCGCGCTTGATGCCATCCGCGCACTCAGCACGGACCAAGGCGAACTATTGCTGCACCGCGTGCTGGCCACCTTCCTGCAAGACACGCCCCGCCAGCTCGCAGCACTGCACGAAGCGGTCGCGGAAAACGACCCGGCCACCATCCGAAAGACCGCCCACAGCCTGAAATCCAGCAGCGCCAACGTCGGCGCCGACATGCTGGCAAAGCTGTTCAAGGACCTGGAACAAATGGCTCGCGCCGGCCAGACCGGCGGCGCGGCAGGCCAGATAGCGCAGCTGGAGCGCGAATTCCAGTCAGTGCGGCATTCGCTCAGCCTCATCCTGCCGAAGGGAGCATGACATCATGGCAGCGCTCTATTCCCCCAAACGCGGCACCGTGCTGGTGGCCGATGACGATCCCGTCATGCGCCTGTTGATGCTTGAAATGCTGGCCCAGGTCGGGCTCGACGCCGTGGAAGCGAGCGATGGCCGCGCCGCCGTGACCAGCTTCCGCGACAACGCGCCCGACCTGGTGTTGCTCGACGTCGACATGCCGCTGCTCGACGGCTTCTCCGTCTGCCGCGCCATCCGCAAGCTGGAAAGCTCGTCCCACGTGCCCGTCATCATGGTCACCGGCAGCGACGACCTGGAAGCCGTCACCCAAGCGTATGAAGCCGGCGCCACCGATTTCGTCTCCAAGCCGATCAACTGGCCGATCCTCGGTCACCGCGTGCTGTACGTGCTGCGTGCCAGCGACGCCATCGCCCGCCTGCGCATCGCCGATGCGCATAACCGCGCCGTGCTGGCAGCCATTCCGGACACCTTCTTCCGTCTCAGCGCAGACGGGTACTATCTCGATTACGAACAAGGCCACGAGCCTGGCGCCGATTTCGCCAGCCGCGAATGCGTGGGCCGCCACATCCGCGACGTGCTGCCCGCCCCTATCGCAAACCGCATGCTGGATCAGCTATCGGCCGTGCTGCATTCCAGCTCCGTGCATTCGGTCGATTACGAGTTGACGCGCGACGCCATCAGTCACCACTTCGAAGCGCGGCTGGTCGGCACCGCATCCGGTGAAGTCCTCGGCCTGGTGCGCGACATCAGCGAACGCAAACGCACCGAGGAACAGATTCGCAAGCTGGCCTATTGCGACAGCCTGACCGGCATCCCCAACCGCCAGGCCTTCCTGGAAACGCTGGAGCATGAATTGGAGCGCTCGCAGCGCGAACAGCGCAAGTTCGCGATCCTGTTCATGGACCTCGACTCGTTCAAGCGCATCAACGACACGCTGGGCCACAACGTCGGCGACCTGCTGCTGCAAATCGTTACCGAGCGCCTGCGCGAGACCATCCGTCCCAGCGACCACCTGTGCAGCCTTGCGCGCCTGGGCGGCGATGAGTTCACCATCCTGCTGCCCGACATCGAGCGGGTGGACGATGCGCTCACCGTCGCGCATCGGGTAAAGGACGCCATGCGCCGGCCATTCAACCTGGACGGCCACGAAATCTTCGTCACCGCCAGCATCGGCATCTCACTTTACCCGGAGGACGGCGAAGACTGCACTTCGCTGCTCAAGTACGCCGACACCGCCATGTACCACGCCAAGAACTGCGGCAAGAACAACGCCAAGTTGTACAGCTCCTCCCTGACGATGCAGATCATGAGCCACGTAAAGTTGGAGGTGGGATTGCGCAAGGCGCTACAGAACAACGAGCTATACCTTCTGTACCAACCGCAGGTAGACGTAGCCACCACCCGCATCGTCGGGGTGGAAGCGCTGATACGCTGGCGCCATCCCGAGCACGGCATCATCCCGCCAACGGAATTCATCCCGCTGGCCGAGGAAACCGGCTTGATCGTTCCGATCGGGGAATGGGTACTGCGTACCGCCTGCAACCAGGCGCGCGACTGGCAGCGCGAATGCGAGCGGCCGGTGCGCATGGCCGTCAACCTCTCTGCGCGCCAATTCAAGGATGAAAACCTGGCGCAGACCGTACTGGCCGTGCTGCAGGACACGGGCCTCGATCCCTACCTGCTGGAACTGGAGCTGACCGAAGGCACCTTGATGGACAACGCCCTGGCCACGCTGGCCACGCTGGAGCAGTTGCGCGGCATCGGCGTGTTCTTGTCGATCGATGATTTCGGCACCGGCTACTCGTCGATGAGCTACCTGAAACGCTTCGATGTGCGCGCGCTGAAGATCGATAAAAGTTTTATCAGCGGCCTGCCGCAGGACAGCGAAAACGCCGCCATCACACGCGCCATCATCGCCATGGCGCACGGTCTGAAAATGATCGTAGTGGCGGAAGGCGTTGAAACCAGCGAGCAGCTCGAACTCTTGAAGCAATACGGCTGCAACGTGGCCCAAGGCTACCTCCTCGGCCGCCCCGCCCCGCGAGAAGCCATTAGCCAAATTTTGACGGCGAGTACGATCGGTATTGCACCGGCCTGACGGCACTCACTGTACTGGAATAGCTCGCGCCGCGAAGAAGGCGCTCGCGTACATTCAAGCAGTCGTCAGAGTCCGCTGTCGCCGACTTCGGAAGTCAGAGATGGGCATCATACATATCAATTAAGCTTTGCAGCTGAGTCCGTTCCCCGGCCGAAATTCCATTCCCTTGATCAATCAGGACGGCATTAATGACATAGTATTCCGTCTCGTCGCGGATTTGGCCACGCTTCAATACGCGCTTATAACTTGCAGAATAGCGACGAGCAATCTCAGACACCGTAACCACACCTCCCGCCCTGAATGCCTCGTCAACGAAAGCTCTCGCATCAACGTTCCAACGCAGTGTTTCTTCAAGAGTATCGTTGGCTGCTTGGCGTAGGCCAATAAGCGCCATGGGTTCGCCAAATTGTCGGAGGGTTGCTTCTATTGATCTCGCAGGGTGGGTGTCCGACTCAGGGTCTACTCCCCAAATTTCGGTGGCGAAAAACCCCACATAAGCGAGTAACTCTTGAAATTCCTTTTCGCTTTCAGATGTCACTTCAACTCTCTCATATTTGAACTGGCGTCCGCAGCCGAATTCCGACCTTCAATGCTCACTTCGTCAGCAGTTAGGCGCCCCATTCTTGAACACTGAGAGGATTCCGCTTTCTCCGATCCGGTCAAAATCTTTTTCATAGTAGGATTTTGCCCACTTAATGAACTGCTCTGCATTCATCTGAATCATGCGAAGTAGCCATGCGGAACCATCATCTATGTCATCAGGAATTACCGCGCTTCCGGTCTTCCATGATTTACCGTCTACGCTCCAGCAGCAAAACGTAACGTCTTGATATTCGGCTGCTTCGTCGCTTAGCAAGCCCAAAAGATCGGAGGGCAAACCGTCGTATAGGCCTGGCCAGACTCCGTATTCTTCACGCGCATGTGGGCTTACTTTGGATTCGTGGTCAAAGCCCTTGATTACAGTTTTCCCGTCGAAGCTGAAGAATGCGACAACGTTATCTCCAGCACCGTTATCATATTTGGCCATTGCGATCCCATCTACCCAGTTCGGCATATAGCAGAATGTTCTTAGCCAATCCTCCGAGATTATTAAGGCATCGCAAATAGCTGCGCATTGCCACGCTCGTTGAAGCTGATCCGATGAAATTTGAGGAACGCTCATTTATTTAAGTCCCATAAGTTCTTACTGCATAATCCAAGGCCTGCTGTTGGCTGGATTGGGTCGCTTACACAAATCCACCATTAATGTCCGATGTCGGCGCATCAAGCTCCTGATTTAATCCATGAAGGATTTTCTGCAGTGCAGCGGCTTCCGCATTCGCATCTTCAGGATGGAGTGCTCGGGCAATATGTCGGGCCGAATCCGCAAGGATCGTTCCCCAAGCCACTTCCTCATCAATACCCAACCCGTCCCTATACATGCCAATCTTCAGCGAGCAATGCAACTGCTTCTCGGCTATCCATACACGCAGCATTTCTAGCGACGCAGCGTCCCTTTGCGCGGCAGCAGGTATCGGGCGTTCGTTCATATAAATCTCTCTTCAAACATTCAATGGCAGCTGTTGGCTGGCTGCGGCAAGCTTACATTGTGTGCTACGGCTCTCTGGCGGTACGCCATCACCCGCCTCCTTACCCGCTGGGAGAGCCCAAACAACTATTCGCTTGTCGCAGCAATCCAATTAATGATTGCCTTCGTCCCGAGCCATTCTCGTGCCAACCGACCCATGTCCGTGTAGGCAATCGCGGCAGCCGCAATAAGCAAGCCTTTATCAAGCTGAAATTGCCTACGACAGCGCCGTCGGAGGCTGTGACAGGACAGTGCTCGCCTGCTGATCAGGTGCTGCGGCGGTCGAGCATGGCGCGGGCGATGGTGCCGGCGTCGACGTATTCGAGCTCTCCGCCGACCGGCACGCCGCGTGCCAGGCGGGTTACGGCCAGGCCGCGCGCTTTCAACATTTCGCTGATGTAGTGGGCGGTCGCTTCGCCTTCGTTGGTGAAGTTCGTTGCCAACACCACTTCTTCCACTACTCCGTCCGCGGCACGCGCCAGCAGTTTTTCGAGGTGGATGTCTTTCGGGCCGATGCCATCCAGCGGCGACAGGCGCCCCATCAGCACGAAGTACAGGCCCTTGTAGGTCAGCGTGGATTCGATCATCGCCTGATCGGCCGGCGTTTCGACCACGCATAGCTGGCGCTTGTCGCGCGACTCGTCGACGCAAGTGTCGCAGATCTCGGTTTCGGTGAAGGTGTTGCACAGCGCGCAGTGGTGCACCTGCTCCACCGCCTGGTACAAGGCGCGCGACAGCATGGCGGCGCCTTCGCGGTCGTGCTGCAGGAGGTGGAATGCCATGCGCTGGGCCGACTTGGGACCGACACCAGGCAGGCGACGCAGCGCCTCCGTCAGGAATTCAAAGGACTTCGCCATGAGGTCAGGCTTGCTTGAAGGCGCTCAGGAAATCGGCCGTCTTGGTTGGCACGAATTCGGTGATCGCGTAGCTGGCGGCACCCGCTTCGTTGAACGGGTCCAGCTCAATCACCGCTTCGATATCGGCCCGGCTGTCGGCCGTGGCAAGGATGACGCCGCCCGTGCGCGGCACCAGGCGTCCAGACATCAGGAACATGCCGTTGGCATATTGCTCGCGCAGGTACTCGCTGTGCGCGGCGAGGAGCTTGTCGATCTCCTCGGCCGATTTGAGATACGTGAGCGTGATGATGAACATGATGTTGGCTTAGAACGGCATCTTGAAGCCAGGTGGCAGCGGCAGGCCGGCGGTCAGGCCGCTCATTTTTTCGGAGGCGGTGGTTTCGGCCTTGCGCACGGCGTCGTTGAAGGCGGCGGCTACCAGGTCTTCCAGCATGTCCTTGTCGTCACCCAGCAGCGAAGGGTCGATCGATACGCGCTTCACGTCGTTCTTGCAGGTCATCACGACCTTCACCATACCGGCGCCGGCCTGGCCTTCAACTTCGATCAGGGCCAGCGCATCCTGCGCCTTTTTCATGTTGTCCTGCATGGCTTGCGCTTGTTTCATCAGGCCGGCCAGTTGGTTCTTCATCATGGTGTGGTTCTCCGTATTTCGGTGTTGAGTATTGGGTTTAATGCGCCGGCGTCATCGGCGCCACGATCGAGCCGGGCACGATGAAGGCGCCGAAGTCGCGCATCATTGCTTTGATAAATGGATCGGCGGCCACTGTTTCTTCAGCGGCGCGCTGGCAATTGTCGCGGTGCGCCTGGGCTTCGACGCTGGTGGTGTACCAGGCCTTGCCGATTTCGGTTTCAACGCGAGCGGCGCGGCCGAAGCGTTCGGTCAGCGCGGAGGTCAGTTTTTCCACGTTGGCCGGAGTGGCCCAGGTTTCGATCGGGCAGCGGATGCGGAATACCGCCATATCGCCGTCGAAGCCACAGCTTAGCAGTTCGGCCTGGGTGGCCAGTTGCTGCGCCACGCCGCGCAGCGGCAGGTGCGCTGCCAGCGCTGGCCAGTTGCCATCCCAGCCCAGTTCAGGCACTGGGCTAATGACGTATTCATACGGCGCCTTGACGGGCGCGCTGGCGCGCTGCTGTGGCGCTGCCGGCGACATGCCGGAAATGTGACCGGCGCCGGCCGGCATTGCGGAGTCTTCAGAGAAGTCGGTGACCCAGGGCGGCAGGTCGTCGTCCTCGGCCTGTTGCTGCACGGGGGCTGCTTGGCGCTGGGGCACTTGCGACGGGGCTTCCATCACGCTGGCGGCGCTGCCCTGTTCATCCCAAGGTGCGCCTGGTGCCGGGGCGTCTTCCCACGGCGCTGGTGCGCGCGGTGCGGATGGCGCGGCCGGAGCGGAGTGCTGGGCTTGAGCTGGCGCCGACAGCATCGCGACGCGCGGTGCGGCAGCGGGTGCGGCGTGCGCTGCGGCGGCCGGCGGCGCCGAAGCGTCGTCCGGTGGTGCGGTCGGGCGTGCTGGTGCCGGGGCTCGCTGGCCAGTACGGGCGGCGGCGGCGGCGCGGGCCGCTTCCAATGCGGCCGTGATGGCCATCTTGGCGGGGCTCATCGGGCGGCTGCCGGCGGCGGGCGCGGGCTGCGGTGCAGGTGCAGCGGCTGGCGCGGCAGCCTGCGATGGCGCAGCGGCAGGCGCAGTAGCCTGCGGCAATGTAACCTGCGGCGCAGCAGCTGGCGCTGGCGGCACGGCGGCCGCCGCAGGGGCGGTCGGGACGCTGGTCAGGTGCGCGGCGCTGGGGGCGTTTGCTGCTGCAGCGGCGGCTGGTGCGACTTGTTGCACGGGCGGCGCTGGCGGCACCGCCGGTGCAACGGCGGCACTGGATGCCGGCGCCGGCTGGCCGACCGGAACACTCATGCGATCCGCCGTTGCGGCGCTGGCCGCCATGGCAGCTGCGGCAGCCGCGCGGGCGGGATTCGCGCCGGCGGGACGAGCAGCTACCGGGGCGCTGGCCGCTTGGCCATCTGCCCCACCGATGCCGGGCCGAAAGGCAAGCATGCGTAACAATGTCATGGAGAAGCCGGCATATTCATCCGGCGCCAGCCCCAGTTCATTGCGGCCGTGCACGGCGATCTGGTAATACAGCTGCACTTCCTCAGCGTCAAACAAGGAAGCGAGCCGCACAACATCGTTATATTCAGGCAGGTCCACAGGCACGGCGGAAGGCACGGTCTGCGCCAGCGCGATCCGGTGCAGCAAGGTGCCCAGGTCCTGCAAGGCGCCGTTGTACGACAGCGAGCGCGCCGCCATCTCATCGGCCACCGCCATCAGGTCCGCGCCATCCTTATTGGCCAGCGCGTCGAGCAGCCGTACCAGGTAAGACTGGTCCAGCGCACCCAGCATGCCCTGCACCGCATCCAGCGTGACAGCGCCGGCGGCGTATGCAATCGCCTGGTCGGTCAGCGACAAGGCATCGCGCATCGAACCGTGGGCGCCCTGCGCCAGCAAGCGCAAGGCAGGCTGCTCGAACATCACGTTTTCCTGGCCCAGGATATTTTCCAGGTGGCCGACGATATGTCCCGGCGGCATCTGCTTCAGGTTGAACTGCAAGCAGCGCGACAGCACGGTGACAGGAATTTTTTGCGGATCGGTGGTCGCCAGGATGAACTTGACATGCTCCGGCGGCTCCTCGAGCGTCTTCAGCATCGAGTTGAAAGCGTGGTTGGTCAGCATGTGCACT
The DNA here is from genome assembly GCF_050709955.1 of Massilia eburnea. Classification (GTDB taxonomy): domain Bacteria; phylum Pseudomonadota; class Gammaproteobacteria; order Burkholderiales; family Burkholderiaceae_D; genus Rugamonas; species Rugamonas eburnea_A. The sequence continues at coordinate 127,195 of NZ_JBNZFX010000023.1, read as the reverse complement.
TCGTCGATCATGTAGACCTTGAAGCGCGCATTGGACGGCGCGTACACCGCCTGCTCCAGCAACTGTGCCATTTCATCGACACCGCGGTTGGAGGCCGCGTCCATCTCGATGTAGTCGACAAAGCGGCCGCCGTCAATCGCGGTACATGCCTCGCACACCCCGCACGGGGTAGCCGTGATGCCGCCATTGCCGTCCGGGCCGACGCAATTGAGCGACTTGGCCAGGATGCGGGACAGCGTCGTCTTGCCGACACCGCGCGTCCCGGTAAACAGGTAGGCGTGGTGCAGGCGACCGGTATGCAACGCGTGAGTCAGCGCACGAACCACGTGCTCCTGGCCGACCAGCGTTTCAAAGTTCCGGGGACGGTATTTGCGAGCGAGGACTTGATAGGACATGATCGGAATTTTACCGTAGATAGCAGGCACTGCGGACAACATTAGACGTTTGGCCAGAGCTCATCTAGACTTTGCCATTTTTGCAAGCATATCACCGTGAGGCGCCCAACCCGCAATGGCTGGCCGAAGAGAGGAACGGCACCAAGCGCTTCCTCAGCGACGACAAGCACCAGATCCGCTTGCAGGCCGACGCGGCGCTGCTGAAGGAAAATCCACTGATGGAGATTTCCACTCGCCCGCTGCAGGCCGAGCTGGATTCCGAGTGAGAAAATAAAAAAAGCTGCCAATGGCAGCTTTTTAACAAATTCAAAGAGGCGAGCCTGATCTGCGGCACTTGCGGTGAACAGCTTTGGCTGCTTCGTTCCCGACCTGACCAGGTTAACCGTGCCACAATGCGCAGGGGCCCGCCCGGGCGCAATTATAGGCTATAAACCGAGCTGCTGCCAAATATCATCGACACGGGCTTTCACGTCGGGCGTCATGGCGATGGTCGTGCCCCACTCCCGGCTGGTTTCACCCGGCCATTTATTGGTGGCGTCGATGCCCATCTTGCTGCCCAGCCCACTGACCGGCGAAGCGAAATCCAGGTAATCGATCGGCGTATGGTCGACCAGCGTGGTGTCGCGGCTCGGGTCGACACGGGTTGTTATCGCCCAGATCACTTCCTTCCAGTCGCGGATGTTCACGTCCTCGTCCACCACGATGATGAACTTGGTATACATGAACTGGCGCAGGAAACTCCAGACCCCGAACATCACGCGCTTGGCATGGCCGGCGTACTGCTTGCGGATCTGCACCACCGCCATGCGGTAACTGCAGCCTTCCGGCGGCAAGTAAAAGTCGGTGATCTCGCTGAACTGCTTCTGCAGCAGCGGCACAAAGACCTCGTTCAGCGCCACACCCAGCACCGCCGGTTCGTCCGGCGGCTTGCCTGTATAAGTAGAATGGTAGATCGGGTCGCGCCGCATGGTAATGCGGTCAATGGTGAAGACCGGGAACCAGTCCTGCTCATTGTAATAGCCGGTGTGGTCGCCATAGGGACCTTCCAGGCCATGCTCATAGCCGGAGGGATGGTTTTCATCCGGGTAGATATGCCCTTCCAGCACAATTTCCGCCGACGCCGGCACCCGCAATTCGCTGCCGATCGCCTTTACCAGCTCGGTGCGGCTGCCGCGCAGCAGGCCTGCGAACTGGTATTCCGACAGGCTGTCCGGCACCGGCGTTACGGCGCCGAGGATGGTTGCCGGGTCGGCGCCGAGCGCCACGCAGACCGGGTAAGGCTGGCCAGGATTCCTGATGCAGTGCTCACGGAAATCCAGCGCGCCGCCACGGTGCGCCAGCCAGCGCATGATTACCTTGTTACGCCCCAGTACCTGCTGGCGGTAGATGCCCAGGTTCTGGCGCTTCTTGTTGGGGCCCTTGGTAATGACAAGGCCCCATGTAATCAGGGGTGCCACGTCGCCAGGCCAGCAATGCTGGATCGGCAGGCGGGCCAGGTCCACATCATTCCCTTCCCACACGATCTCCTGGCAGGGCGCGCCGCGCATCTCTTTAGGCGACATATCCCACACCGCTCTTACCAGGGAGCCCAGGCCCATCAAGTCCTTGAAGCCTTTTGGCGGCTCGGGCTCTTTCAACTGCGCCAGCACGTGGCCGATCTTGCGCAGCTCGCCGACATCGTCAGCGCCCATGCCCAGCGCCACGCGGCGCGGGGTGCCGAACAGGTTGCCCAGCACCGGCATGTCGAAACCAGCCGGTTTCTCGAACAGGATGGCAGGACCACCGGCACGCAGGGTGCGGTCGCAGACTTCCGTCATCTCGAGGTGTGGTGAAACAGGCAAACTTGTGCGCTTAAGTTCGCCCATCGCTTGCAGTTGAGAAATAAAATCTCGGAGATCGCGATATTTCATACTTTTTTACGATTATTTTGCTCCCGACGAGTCGTCTGAGCACTTTTAGTCAAGCCGTTGATTTTATTGGTTTTTGTCAATGTGTACACGAGAAAGCTATACTCAAAAGTAATAAAGAACGTCTTCGTTAGTATTGACGGGATATAATACCCCTCCTACAATTTGACCTACCTGATGAGGACATGGCACATATGCCAACTAAGTTGTCACTCATTACATTCACGGAGTATCCGGGCTCCACAGACATTTTAAGGAGTGTTTTTCACGAGGCGTCTGCCTCTCACCCGGAAAAAGTTGTGTTGCAACTGGCCCCATAGACCCGCCAGCTTTAGCAAACAATGATGGCGTCCAGTCCCGTGCAACCTGTGCGGCGGTGGGCGAAGATAACACTGATGTAACGACTATGGCACGTCGAATTGACCGCGTTTCAACGCGGCAGGGACGCGTTTTGACTCTTACATTTCAGGGGAGTTCTGAATGAACAATCGATTCAATGGGGTGCTCGATAGCGCCCGCCTATGGGCTCGCCAGCCCGCTTCGTGGATTTCCACGCAAAGCATTTCGGCACGCGGCCTGATGACCGCAGCTCAGTCCATGCTGAGCCTCTTCGGTATCGCTGCACTGGTTATGGCTTGCGCCATGGTTGCCCGCCCTGAACTGGCAACCGACCTGGCCCATGCCCTGCGCGACGAGCAGCCTGTGCCGAAGCAAATTGTGGTTGCACCTCCGCTGTCCGAACTGATGGAAGCGCCTGCGGTACGTCCGGCCGGCCTGGTCATCGCAACCACCGAAGCGCAGCTTGCTGCCGAGGACAAGGACCTGGTGGGCTCCAAGCAGCAGCAGGACGCGGTCACCAACTGGCTCTCCAAGCGGTACCGCGTAGCGGGCGACGCCACCAATATGCTGGTTTCCACCGCCTACCTGACCGCTCGTGAAATCAAGCTGGATCCGCTGCTGATCCTGGCCGTGATGGCTATCGAGTCGGGCCTGAACCCGTTCGCGGAAAGCCCGATGGGCGCGCAAGGCCTGATGCAGGTGATGTCCAAGGTCCACACCGACAAATTCCAGGACATGGGCGGCGTGCAGGCTGCGCTGAACCCGGTTGCCAACATCCGTGTTGGCGCCCTCATCCTGAGGGATTACGTGGCCAAAGGCGGCTCCGTTGAGGCCGGCCTGAAATTCTATGTTGGCGCAGCCGCTTTCGAGACCGATGACGGCTATGGCTCGCGCGTACTGGCGGAATACTCCCGCCTGAAGCAGGTTTCCGCCGGCAAGAAGGTGCCTTACATCACCCCACCGCAGCAGGTTGCTGCCGCTCCGGCTCCGGCCAAGGCAAAAGAAGCCCCAACCACTGTGGCCCAGGCTGACAAGCCAATCAGCGCAGACCAGCTGGCCGGCCTGTAATCGCCCCCCTGCGCGCAAGAAGCCACCCACGGGTGGCTTTTTTATATTGTGCGGCGCAGAATGGGGGTATGTCGACCGCAAACCACCTGCTCATCTCCGAACGGACCTTGCAGCAAACCGTGGGCTGGATCGCATTCCTGATGCCGGTCAGCGTTCGCCTGCTCGCCTTCCTCTCGCCGGACCAGGTCTGGACCACCAATTCCATCAGCGCCTATTACTACAGCAGCGCGCGTGACGTATTCGTCGGCGCCCTGGTCGTGGGTGGCGTGGTCATGGCGTTCTTTCATACCGGCCATCGGCACGACCGCTGGATTTCCATCGTCGCCGGGGCGTCGGCAATCGGCATCGCCCTGTTCCCGATGAAAATATCGATGGGCGTCCTGCGATCACCGGGCACCATCCTGCCGGATGACGAAACCAAGCTGGTGGCAGCCCTGTTGCACGCGCCTCATGGGCCACTGGGCTACCACTTCATCTTTGTCGCCGCCTTCTTTGTGATGACGTTCTACCTGGTGACCTTCCGCTTCCGCGCCAACACGCCGTCCATGCCGACGCGGGAGAAATGCCAACGCAACAAGGTCTACGTAGCCTGCGGCGCCATCATGGCGCTGGCCTTCATATGGATTGCGATCCTGGAACTGAATGGGCAGCAGCAATCCATCTTCTGGCCGGAGACCCTTGCGGTCATGGCCTTTTCAGCCGCATGGCTGGTGAAGGGACAACTGGTGCTGAAAGACGGGCCCACGGCGATTGCCGCAGGCCCCGGAGGAAGGGATTAACGCTTCTTGTCTGCCGCGACTTCGTCGCCGCGCAGTTGGGCAGCCAGCTTGTCCAGCACGCCGTTCACATATTTGTGGCCATCGATACCGCCGAAGGACTTGGTCAGCTCCACTGCTTCGTTGATCACGACGCGGTATGGAATTTCGACATTGTTCTTCAGCTCGTACGCGCCGATCAGCAGCACAGCGTGCTCGATCGGGGACAGTTCGCCGATGCCGCGATCGACCAGCGGCGTGAACATTTCGCGCAGCTCGACCGATTGCTTGATGGTGCCGCGCAGCAGGTCGGCGAAGTACTCGCCGTCCGCCTTGTCGAAGCCATGCGCGCCGCGGATGTTGTTGACGACCTTGGCCGCTTCTTCATTGTTCAGCAGCCATTGGTACAGGCCCTGCAGCGCGAACTCACGTGCGCGGTGGCGCGGCGTGCGGTTCTTGCTCGGGTTAGCGTGCGTCATATTGTCAGTCATGTTCTTACCTTCTTGTTGAATTACTCGTCGTCGCCCAGGTCCTGGTGCAGCTCTTCCAAGGCGATCGACAGGTTGGCCATTTCGACGGCGCAGCGCGCAGCTTCGGCGCCTTTGACGGCCATGCGGACTTCCGCCTGCTCGTCGTTCTCGGTGGTCAGGATGGCGTTGGCGATAGGGATGCTGTAGTCCAGGCCCACGCGGGTGATGCCTGCGCCGGATTCATTGGACACCAGCTCGAAGTGGTAGGTTTCGCCGCGGATCACGGCGCCCAGTGCGATCAGCGCGTCGAACTGGTTGGACTCGGCCATCTTCTGCAGCACCAGCGGCACTTCCAGCGCGCCCGGCACGGTCACGTGCAGGACGTCTTCATCTTCCACGCCCAGGTTCTTCAGTTCCTGCAGGCAGGCCGACAGCAGGCCATGGCAAACGTCTTCATTGAAGCGCGCTTGCACGACGCCGATGCGCAGGTTTTCGCCGGACAGGTTGGTTTCGTAGGTTGCTACGGTCATGGTGGTCCTCTTTTCTGGATTCGGGTTAAGCCGCGCTTAGGCGGCAGGTTTGGCCATGTAGCCGGTGACTTCAAGGTTAAAGCCGGTCATCGAAGGCATCTTGCGCGGGCTGGCCAGCAATTGCATCTTGTGGACACCCACATCGCGCAGGATTTGCGCGCCAATGCCGTAGCTGCGCAGGTCCATGCTGGCGGCGCGGCCGGTCGGACGCACGTTCTTGCCAAGCGCATCCAGTTGGCCGAACAGCTGCTCCGCGGTCTCGCCGCAGTTCAGCAGCACCATCACGCCCTGCTCCGCCGCCTTGATCGCCTTCATCGAGGACGACACGTTCCAGGAGTGGGTGGTGGCTTCGGTTTCCAGCAGGTCCAGGATCGAGACCGGCTGGTGCACGCGCACCAGCGATTCCTTGCCAGGAGCCATATCGCCATGCACCAGCGCCAGGTGGGCCGCGCCGCTTGGCTTGTCGCGGAAAGCGATCATGCGGAAGTCGCCGTGCGCGGTGCGCAGCGGACGTTCGCCAATGCGCTCCACCATGCATTCGTTCTGGCTGCGGTAGTGAATCAGGTCGGCGATGGTGCCGATTTTCAAGCCGTGTTCCTGGGCGAATTCCAGCAGTTCCGGCAGGCGCGCCATGGTGCCGTCGTCTTTGATGATCTCGCAGATCACGGAAGCCGGCATCAGGCCAGCCATCGCGGTCAGGTCGCAGCCCGCTTCGGTATGGCCGGCGCGCATCAGCACGCCGCCCGGTACTGCGCGCAGCGGGAAGATGTGGCCCGGCTGTACGATATCGCTTGGCTTGGCGCCCTTGGCCACGGCGACCTGGATGGTCTTGGCGCGGTCGGCAGCCGAAATACCGGTGGTCACGCCTTCCGCCGCTTCGATCGATACCGTGAAGTTGGTACCGAACGAAGTGCCGTTCTTGGCCGTCATCATGGTCAGGTCGAGCTGGTTGCAATGCTCTTCGGTCAGGGTCAGGCACACCAGGCCGCGCGCGTGCTTGATCATGAAATTGATCGCTTCCGGCGTGACGTGCTCGGCGGCCAGCACCAGGTCGCCTTCGTTTTCACGGTCTTCTTCATCGACCAGGATCACCATGCGACCGGCGCGCAGTTCGGCGACGATTTCTTCGGTGCTGGAAATGGACATATTTTTTTCCTTTGATGTGAGGCACAGAGCGTTTCTTTGTTAACCCGCTATTTTAAAGGATTTGGCGCACTTCCGCCCCTTGAGCGCCGCCATTAGGGGTTTTGGCCTAGACTGAATTGCTTTTTCAACCAAGGAGGCAGCGATGAAGACTAGCGGTTCGGCCGTCTGGACTGGCGGCATCAAGGATGGACGTGGAGCGATCAGTACGGCAAGCGGCGCGTTACAGGCGGCGCCATATGGATTTTCCAGCCGTTTCGAAGGTAAACCGGGCACCAATCCGGAAGAGTTGATCGGCGCGGCGCATGCCGGCTGCTTCACCATGGCCCTGTCGCTGATCCTGGGCGAAGCCGGATTCACGGCCGAAAAGATGGAAACCAAGGCCGAAGTAACGCTGGACAAGGTGGCGGACGGCTTTGCCATCAGCGCCATCCACCTCGACCTGCAGGCCAAGATTCCTGGCGCCGACCAGGCCAAGTTCGAGGAGCTTGCCAATAAGGCAAAAGTTGGCTGCCCGGTCTCCAAAGTCCTGAATACCAACATCACCCTCACCGCTACCCTGCTTTAGTCCGCAGCCGGGGCGCTTCGCGCGCCCCTTCAAAATTTTCCTTGAATTTTTTAATTGCGATCACTATTATTAAGTCATTCGATGACGACCGTCATCATTAACCCTTCAAGGAAACCCATCATGAACCTCAAAGATTCCGTCGTATTCATCACTGGCGCAAACCGTGGCCTGGGCCTGCAACTGGCAAAGGCAGCGCTGGCAGCCGGCGCGAAGAAAGTCTACGGCGCCGCCCGTGATCCGAAAACAGTCACCCTGCCCGGCGTAACCCCGGTCCAACTGGACGTGACCAAGCACGACGAAATCGCCGCCGTTACCCGTGAGTACAAAGATGTGACCGTGCTGATCAACAATGCCGGCATCGTCCGCGCCGGCGGCATCCTGGCCGACAACGCGCTTGAACAGGCGCGCGCCGAGCTGGAAACCAATGTGATCGGACCTATGCTGCTGAGCAAAGGCTTCGCCCCGGCGTTGAAAGCCAACGGCGGCGGCGCGATCGTCAACATCCTGTCCGTGCTGGCCTGGTACAGCCAGGGCCCGACCAATACTTACAGCATGTCGAAGTCAGCCGCCTGGGCGCTGACCAACGGCTTGCGCATTGAACTGGCCGCACAAGGCACGCAAGTGTTGGGCGCCCACATGGGCTATATGGATACCGACATGACTGCCGGCTACGAGATTGACAAGATCAAGCCGGAAGATGTCGCCGCACAAATCGTTGTAGCGCTCGCGGAAGGTAAAGAGGAAGTGCTGGCAGATGACCTCACCCGCCAGGTAAAACTGGGCATCAACGCCGAAGTGCCGGCCTACATCGCCGCCGCTCACATTACTGGCTGATCGCGCACAATGTGTAGCACCAAGTGCTACACTTATCCATGGATCGTAAGAAGGTGTTCAAAACGAAGACTTTCGACCGCTGGGCCAGGAAGGCGCAAAACGGCACAGTTCGGCAATTGTGTTCCTGGTCGGCCGTGAGAAAAGCCAACCCGGCCAAGATTTTCCTGATGCCGTCGTAACCGCAGCAAAAACTATCGCGGAGAGCCTACAGGCATTAACTCTGGTCCAGCTTGAAGAGCTCGCTGAGAGCCGCGATTTGAAGGAAATCTGCAGTGAGCAAGAAAGCGAGTGAAGAGGCCCGAATGCTCGGCGAGTTGTTGGAGACTGCGGAAAGTCTTAGCACTTATGGAGTCATGTCAAAAACGGACTTAGCGCATGTGCGAACGCTTTGCCACGAGCCCCCCGCCTACACGCCTGACCGGGTCATCGAGATTCGCACGACTAAAGCCAGGATGAGCCAAGCTGTCTTTGCATCCTTCCTCAACGTCAGCGTTTCAACCGTGCAGAAGTGGGAGTCTCCGACCGCCGGGAAACGCCCCAGCGGTGCAGCCGCAAAATTGCTTCAATTGGTCGAGATGAAAGGAATCGAAGCCCTGATTACCTAAACCACAGCACCCGCGCGTGGCGTCCCAAATCAACCCGCTGAGCTAAGCGACAGCATGCGCTCAACGTAGCGGGCGATCAAGTCGATCTCGAGGTTGACTCTGGACCCCGCCTTCAGGTGCTTCAACGTGGTGACCTGGATCGTGTGCGGGATCAGGTTGATCGAGAACGAGCAGCCGCTGGCGCTGTCTTCAACACGGTTGACGGTCAGCGAAACGCCGTTCACCACCACAGAACCTTTGTAGGCGAGGTATTTCGCCAGGTCGCGCGGGGCTTCGATCACCAGCTCGTGCGATTCGCCGACCGGCTCGAACTTGCGCACCACACCCAGGCCGTCAACGTGGCCGGAGACCAGGTGGCCGCCCAGGCGCTCGGCCAGGGTCAGGGCCTTTTCCAGGTTCACTTCCGTGGTGGTATCCAGGCCGACAGTCTTGTTCAGGCTTTCGCGCGAAACGTCGACGGTGAAGCCGGTGGCGGTTTTCTCCACCACCGTCATGCAGGCGCCGTTCAGGGCGATCGAGTCGCCCAGGCCGACGTCGGCCATCGGCAGGCCGCCCGCGTTCACGTCCAGGCGCACGCCCGCATCAGCGCCGCCTTCCAGCGGGGTTACGGTGTTGATTTTGCCGACGGCGGCTACGATTCCAGTAAACATAGTGATCTTTAATGAGGGTTGAATCGGGCAAGGATACGCAAATCGGCACCGACTTGCTTAACCTCGTGGAATTTCAGGCTGTGCTTGCCGCTGAGCTCTGTCAGCGCAGGCAGGGCGAACATCCCTTGCGCATCGCCCAGCAGGGTTGGTGCCAGGTAGACCAGCAGTTCGTCCACGCAGCCTTCGCGGATCATCGAGCCATTCAGCTTGCCGCCCGCCTCGACGTGCAGTTCGTTGATCTGGCGACGTCCCAGCTCACGCATCAGCTCCGGCAAATCGACTTTGCCGTGCGCGTTCGGCAGCACAATGATCTCGGCGCCCTTGTCACGCAGGACTGCTTCCTTTTCCGGATGATGGGCGGCGGCGATGATCCAGGTCCCGCCACCTTCCAGCACGCGCGCTTGTGGACTGATTTCCAGCTTGCTGTCGACCACGATCCGGCGTGGCTGGCGCGGCGTTTCGACGGCACGCACATTCAGTTGCGGGTCGTCGGCTTTTACCGTGCCGATACCGCTCAGGATGGCGCAGGCGCGCGCGCGCCAGGCGTGGCCGTCGGCGCGCGCCTCGGGACCGGTAATCCACTGGCTTTGACCATTGTGCAGGGCAGTCATGCCATCCAGGCTGGCAGCGGTCTTCATGCGCACCCAGGGTAAGCCATGGCGCATACGGTGGAAGAAGCCGATATTCATTTCATAGGCCTGGTCGGCCAGCAGGCCGCTGGCGACTTCAATCCCGGCGGCAGAAAGGCGCGCCATGCCATTGCCGGCAACCAGAGGATTGGGGTCTTCCATCGCCGCCACCACGCGTCCAAGTCCTTCCCGCACCAGCGCGTCCGCGCAGGGCGGCGTGCGGCCGTGGTGGCTGCATGGCTCCAGTGTGACGTAGGCAGTGGCGCCGCGTACATCGTGGCCGCGGCGCTTGGCGTCTTTCAGCGCCTGGACTTCGGCATGGTCCTGGCCAGCGGCTTGCGTCACGCCTTCGCCGATCACCACGCCGTCACGCACAATGACGCAGCCGATACGAGGATTCGGGGAGGTGGTGAACAGCCCTTTTTCCGCCCATTGCAGGGCGAGCCGCATGCCTTCGAGGTCACTGTTGATATTCATATGCTTGCGCAAGTAGCCGGTTCCAGGACGGGATCGCATAAGCGCGCCCTGCCCTGCATATTGATCTTGATATTGCGCTGCGCCCCGGCCAGTTCAAGGGTGATGGTGCCAAAATTGGCGGCATTCGGATGGGCGGAGCGGCAGCTTGTTCCTGCTGCATTATATGAAATATAGGAGGGGGTTGTGTTGTCGGTGAACCTGGCCCTTACCCGCAGGCGTTCGGGCGCCGCCCTGTGGCGGTACAGGATTGCCTCGTCAGGGTCGGGGCTGCGGTTGGCGTTAGCGTCAACAACAATCATCCAGCCTTGCTGCCAATCGCCGTTTTCAGCCAGCAGGGTCACCACGCGGCGGCGGGCGATGGCCTGGGCACGGGTGTCGTTGATGGCCGCCAGAAGGTCGGCGGAAGCGGTGCGCAGTTGGCGACCGGCCAGCATATTGCTGAGGTCGGGCAGCGCGGAGGCAAACAGGATGGACAGGACGGCGAGGACGATCATCAGCTCCAGCAGCGTGAAGCCGGGGCGTTTCTCTACCGGCTGGCGCGCCGCGTGCATCAGCGCCAGCAGCTGCGCGAGGGGCCGGTGGCCAGGTGAAGCCCGCTGCTGGTGAGGATGAGGCGTTCGCATTGCGGATCCCTGAAGCGGTTATCGACGTTGGACGTACCGGGCGTGGCAACCAGCTGGATGCAGTCGCGGATCTGCTGGCCGTCGCAAGCCTTGCCTTCCAGCTCATAGGCACTGGAACCGGCAGTGCGGCCGGACCACCAGCGGTAGTCCCCGGCAGTGTTGGCCGAGAACGCCACGTAGCTGTTGAAGCGCGTGAAATGGCGTTCCTGCTGCTGCATCAGCTCCTGCAGTGCGGCTTGCGCTTCGCTGCGACGCATGCGGATGACGGCTTCGCTCCAGACGGGCATCGCCACGCCTGCGAGTATGCCGATGATGACGAGGGCGGCCAGCATCCCGAGCAGGCTGCCACCTGCGCAGTCGCGCGCGCTCATTGACCACCCTCGCGGCGCGCGGCGTCGTGCAGCGCTGGCCAATCCATGATTTCGCGCCAACTGTGGCGGCGCACCGGTGCCGGTGGCGTGTAGCTGGCCTGAAGCACTGTCTCGGAGCCGGGACGCGTGCCGAAGCCAATCACTGTCACACGGTAGTAGTAGGCCGGCGGCGCACCGGCCGGCGTATAGGCGATGCGCTCCACCAGGTAGCGCGGACGGCGGAATGGCAGCACGCCCTGCCCGCTTTCCATCGAGGCGCCAGTCATCGCGCCATATTCAGTGCCGCCATTGCCAGCCAGGTCAACGGCTTGCCACGCGGGGGCGGGCCCGGAATTGTTCGCCGGGTCGAGTGGCTGGCCCAGGCCGGCGTTGATATCGCGTTCTGCATCCATCAGTGCATCCTCCGCAGACTGGAAGGCGATCAGGCGGTCCCGTTCAGCGCGGGCGGCCTTCTCGCCCAGCATGGCCATTTGAGCCGCCGACGCGCCGATGGTCAGCGCGGCGAGCAGCAACAGCATCGTTACAGGAAGAGTGACGCCACGCTCGTAGTAGTGCATGGCGGCCTCCGTCAAGGGTTGCGCAAGGCGACAGTCGCCGTGAACAGGCGCCGCGCACGGTGCTGCATCGGCGCTGGCAAGCTGGCTTCGTCGATGCGTGCTCCCGGATCGGCGCCCGGCAGCAATTCGTAGCTGCTTAACCGGTTGCCGCCGCGCGAGCCGCTTTCCCCGTGCAGCAGCAAGACAATGCGGACGCTGGTGATGCGGCGCCAATGAGGCCGCATCACACGTTCCGCCGCAGGGAGCATGTCATCGAGGGCGTCAATTCCGCGGGCAGTCAGGTAAAGGTTGGGGATGTTGTCGCGCGGGCTGTCGGTATCGATGCCATATAGAAGGTGGAAGGCATCGACTCCGCGCACTACGGCATCGGAACCCCAGCCATTCTCGCCCTTGTATTTGCAGCGAAGTTCGGCGATGCCATCGCCGGCCCGGGCCAGATAGAAAATGCTCCACGCCCATTCGCCAGAATCGGCGGGAAAACCGGCGCAATTGAGCATAGCCCCGCCAGCCGTTGCGCCGATGATCGCAGTGGCAGCGTAACGAATGGCCAGTGCATCGCTGCCGTTGACGGATGCTTGTGGGTCGCCGAGGCCTTCGGCATTGGTAGCCACGCCAGCTGCATCGCGGCCCTCAATGGCAAGAGGTGGTGCTGGTCCGGTGGCAGCATCAGCGCCCGGCTCACCGGGATAGCCTGCCTGGCGCAGGGATTGACCGATGATCGACAGAGCGAAGCGGCCACTATCGTCAATGCGCGTATTGGCGCCGTTATGCAGGAAGTCGCCATTGGAGGCGTGCAGCAGCGAAGCAGCCGCCAGCGCGACCAGCAGGCTAAGCGCCATGGCGATCAGGACTTCCGGCATGGCCAATCCGTGCTGGAGCGGCTTCATTGCCCTTCTCCCGCGCCAGGTGGCGCACCTGATGGCGGCAGCAGCGGCGGCCCGGCAAGCGCGACGGGCAAAGCTATACCAGGCGCGGCGGTGAAGCTGGTGCTGGAGCCATCCGGGCGACGGCTATGCCAACCTATTTTGATGACAACGGGAGCATCGGCAGCGCCGGAGCACGGCCATTGCAACTGCCCGCCGGGCGCGGCGCTGGAATCGCGGCAAACTACAGCACGGGCGCGCGGCAGCGTGGCCGCTAGATGCCGGCGAAATTCACTGAGCTCCAGGCGTGCAATGGTGGCCGGGTCGCAAGGGGCAGCAGCACAATTGGCCGGCGCATCGAGCGCCGCGGCCGTTTCCGCATCAAACTCAAAACCCAGGTAAGCGGAAGACTGCGCAGCGTTGGCGCGAATGCGGTCGGCCAGCGTCGCGGCAGCCTGCAGGGCTTCGGTCTGCAGTGCCGATTCCTGCCGAGAGCGCATGGCGTGCGCCTGCATCGCCAGCGCGCCGACCAGGCCGACGGCGAGCAGCAGCACGGCAACCAGCACTTCCACCATGGTGAACCCAGCAAATGGATGACGCATAGCGCAGCCCTCCCCCTGCTGATCAAATTAGTCAGCAGAGGACTTGCGGGTTTGAGAAATATCAAGCCTTGGAAGAGAGCTCTTGACCGTCACCAACTTCTTCGATCGCGTCCTGGAATTCGGCCAGGTCTTCGAAGTTCTTGTAGACGGAAGCGAAGCGGATATACGCCACCTTGTCGAGGCGTTTGAGTTCAGCCATGACGAGTTCGCCAACGAAGACGGAATCGACTTCACGCTGGCCGCTGGTCAGCAGCTTTTCTTCAATGGAGGACACCGCCTTGTCGACAGACTCGGCGGCAACTGGGCGCTTGCGCAAGGCCAGCATCAGGCTGGCGCGCAGCTTGTCGGCCGAATACTCGGTGCGGCTGCCGTTTTTCTTAACCACGTAAGGCATGGTCAGTTCGATCCGCTCCCACGTGGTGAAGCGCTTATCGCAATTCACGCAGCGCCGGCGCCGCTTGATGGCGTCCCCTTCCTCCGACACGCGGGTGTCGAGGACCTGGATATCATCGTGCTGGCAGAACGGGCATTTCATGGATGTGGCGTCTCTTATTATTGAATGAAAAAGCGCCGGACCTTTCGATCCGGCGCCTCGATAGTACCAACCGCGTGCTTAGGCGTAAACAGGGAATTTATCAGCCAGCACCTTCACAGCGGCTTTCACGCGCTCGATGGTTGCTGCGTCGTGCGGGTTATCCAGCACGTCGGCGATCAGGTTGCCCACTTCTTCCGCTTCCGCTTCCTTGAAACCGCGGGTGGTGAAGGCTGGCGAACCCAGACGAATACCGGAGGTCACGAATGGCTTCTGTGGGTCGTTAGGGATGCCGTTCTTATTGCAGGTCATGTGCGCCTGGCCCAGGATAGCTTCCGCTTCCTTGCCGGTCAGGTTCTTGGCGCGCAGGTCGACCAGGAACACATGCGACTCGGTGCCGCCGGACACGATGCGCAGGCCGCGCTTGATCAGGGTCTTGGCCAGCACGTCGGCGTTCTTCACCACTTGCTGCTGGTAGGCCTTGAATTCCGGGGTCAGCGCTTCCTTGAAGGCCACTGCCTTGCCAGCGATCACGTGCATCAGCGGACCGCCCTGGATGCCAGGGAAGATCGAGGAGTTGATGATCTTTTCGTGTTCGGCTTTCATCAGGATGATGCCGCCACGTGGGCCGCGCAGGGACTTGTGGGTGGTGGAAGTCACGAAGTCAGCGTGCGGAACCGGGTTCGGGTACAGGCCAGCGGCGATCAGGCCGGCATAGTGCGCCATGTCGACCATGAAGTAGGCGCCAATGGCCTTGGCTACTTTAGCGAAGCGTTCGAAGTCGATCTTCTTGGAGAAAGCCGAAGCGCCGGCGATGATCAGCTTAGGCTTGTGTTCTTTCGCCAGGGCTTCCATTGCGTCGTAGTCGATGTCTTCTTCCGGGGTCAGACCGTAGGAAACCACGTTGAACCATTTGCCGGACATGTTCAGCGCCATGCCGTGGGTCAGGTGACCGCCTTCCGCCAGCGACATGCCCATGATGGTGTCGCCTGGCTTCAGGACAGCGAAGAACACGCCCTGGTTAGCCTGGGAACCGGAGTTAGGCTGCACGTTAGCCGCTTCGGCGCCGAACAGCTGCTTGACACGGTCGATAGCCAGTTGCTCGACGACGTCCACGTACTCGCAGCCACCGTAGTAGCGCTTGCCTGGATAGCCTTCGGCGTATTTGTTGGTGAGCTGGGAGCCCTGGGCTTCCATTACGGCTGGCGAAGTGTAGTTCTCAGAAGCGATCAGCTCGATGTGGTCGTGCTGGCGCTTGTTCTCGTTCTGGATAGCGGCAAACAGCTCCGCGTCAACGTTGGCGAGGGTGTGATCTTTTGCGAACATGAAATTACTCCAGTTTTTAAGGCAGATTGGATCGAATCGGGAGCCAAAAAGTGACAGGGCAGCCGAAACGCACGTTTCCATCGTGGCTGCCCAGGCGAACGGCTGATTGATATATCTCACGTTCCCCGGTGGTTGCCCACCTCTCACCAGCAGCGCAAGCGCCAGCTAGTTTTTCGCCAGTTACGTGAGACCGTAATGGAGCCAAGATTGTAGATTAAGTGGCCAGATCCGGCAATCGTTTGGCTTTTTTCGCTATGTTTTGCCGTGGTTCCGGCCTAAAACCGGTAAACCAGGGTCTGACCCAAGGGTCAGACCCGCGTGATCAACAGTCAGCGGCTTCGGCATCTCGGGTCAGACCCTTGGGTCTGACCCCGGTTTACCGGTTTGGCGTTAGAATCGCCAAAGTTAATAATAGGAGTTCGACCATGATCGTGTTAGTTACCGGCGCAACCGCCGGTTTTGGCGCCGCGATGGCGCGTGTTTTCGTCAAGAACGGTCATAAAGTAATCGCTGCCGGCCGTCGCGTCGAACGTCTGGAAGCCTTAGCCACCGAGCTGGGCCCGAATTTGTTGCCGGTCAAGCTGGACGTCACCGACAAAGGCGCAATCCATGCCACCCTGGCCTCCCTGCCCGCCGAGTGGAAAGAAATCGACGTCCTGATCAATAACGCCGGCCTGGCGCTCGGCATCAAAGGTGCCCATGAAGCCGATCTGGAAGACTGGGAAACCATGATCGCCACGAACTGTACCGGCCTGGTCACCATCACCCGGGCCCTGCTCCCAGGCATGGTTGAACGCGGCCGCGGCACCATCATCAACCTCGGCTCGGTAGCCGGTGCTTATCCTTACCCAGGCGGCAACGTCTACGGCGCTACCAAGGCCTTCGTCGAACAGTTCACCCTCAACCTGCGTGCCGACCTGATCGGTACCGGTGTGCGCGCTACCAATATCGCGCCAGGCCTGTGCGGCGGTACCGAATTCTCCAACGTGCGCTTGAAAGATGACGCGGCCGCGGCCAAAGTCTACGAAGGCACAACCCCGCTGACCGCCGACGATATCGCCAACACAGCTTTCTGGATTGCAACATTGCCGCAACACATTAATGTAAACTCCATAGAATTGATGCCAACCTGCCAAGGATTCTCGCCATTCGCGATTAAACGGGGCTAAAATGCCGCCGCATATAAGGGAAAACCGTAAGAAATTGTTACGAGATTGTGCAAAATACGATGCCGCCGATTCATTTGGCGTAAAATGTTGCCGATTCTCACTTAGTAGCTCTTCTATCTATGTCGTCTGAGTTCACCTGGGAGGTCCGCGTCTATTACGAAGACACGGACGCCGGCGGAATTGTCTATTACGCGAACTATTTGAAGTTCTTCGAGCGCGCGCGCACCGAGTGGTTGCGCTCCCTCGACGTTAACCAGGATAGCCTCCTGCGGGAACACGACGCCATGTTTGTTGTCAAAAATGTCAGCGCGGACTACCACGCGCCAGCGCGACTAGACGATGTAATAAAATTGACGCTTCGTATTGATAAACTGGGCCGCGCTTCGATCCAGTTTGTACAGGAGGCGTGGTGCGGCGACCGCCTCTTAAATACTGCCCACGTTAAAGTTGGCTGTGTCGACTCGGCCCTGCGCCCTCGCGCCGTGCCGGATGCCGTTGCGGCCCGCATGCGCGCATAATAATTAGATTGAGAAACAATGAACGTCACCCAAGACCTTTCCTTCATCGCCCTCATCACCAACGCACACCTGATCGTTCAGTTGATCATGGCGCTGCTGCTTGCTGTTTCCGTTATCAGCTGGACCTATATTTTCAAGAAGCTGTTTGATGTGCGCGGCGCGCGTAAGCAGACCGTCGAATTCGAAAAGACCTTCTGGGCCGGCGGCAACCTGCACGCCCTGCACGCCAGCGCGGGCAACGACCGCGCCAACAGCGGCGCCCTGGCTCGTATCTTCGAAGCCGGCATGGGTGAGTACATCAAGGGTAAGCAAGCCGCCGCCAGCAGCCGCGACATGAACATGGGCGACGTGCTGGACGGTGCCCGCCGCGCCATGCGCGCTGCCTTCCAGCGCGAGATGGATGCACTGGAAGCGCACCTGGCGTTCCTGGCATCGGTCGGTTCCGTCTCCCCTTACATCGGCCTGCTCGGTACCGTGTGGGGCATCATGAACGCCTTCCGCGGCCTGGCCAATGTGCAGCAGGCAACGCTGTCGGCCGTGGCGCCCGGCATTGCCGAAGCGCTGATCGCGACTGCTATCGGCCTGTTCGCCGCTATTCCGGCCGTTGTGGCGTACAACCGCTTCTCGCACGACATTGACCGCCTGGCGATCCGCTTCGAGAGCTTCGTTGAAGAATTCTCGAACATCCTGCAGCGCCAGTCCCGTTAAAAGGCGAAACTGAAGATGGCCTCTTCCTTCTCCAGCAGCATGCGCGGCAGCCGTGGCGGCCGCAAGCTGAAGTCCGAGATCAACGTCGTGCCGTATATCGACGTGATGCTCTGCCTGCTGATCATCTTCATGGTGATGCCGACCTCGAACAACCCGCAGTCGATCGACCTGCCGCACGCCGAAAAAGCTTCGCGCCCGCCGGATGCGTATATCCAGGTACAGGTGAAGCCGAACGGCTCGCTGATGATCGGCATCGCCGGCAAATCGGCCGAAGCGCCGGAAACCGAGCCGAACCGCGAGGCCCTGGTGCGCAAGCTGCGCACCATGCATGAAAAATATCCTGAGTACCCGGTGCTGATCGCCGGCGACAAGGAAAGCAAGTACGACGATGTGATCCAATTGATTTCCGAAGCGAAGAAGATGGGGATTAACCGCGTTGGCTTGGCAACGAAGTAAGGCATGGCAATGACGATGGCAAATGCAGGCGGACCGTACCGTGTGCCGAAGCGGCACGGCGGCACCAGCGCGTTTGTGCTCGCGGCGGTGATGCATGGCGTGCTGTTTGCATTCCTGTGGGTTGGCATTCGCTGGAACAATGACCCGGTCGGCGTTGATGCCGAGATCTGGGACATGACCACGCAGATGGCCGCGCCGAAAGCGCCTGAACCGGAACCGCAGCCCGAGCCTGAACCGGAGCCGCCTGCGCGCACGCCAGAACCACCACCTCCCCCACCGGAAGTGGTGAAGCCGGCGCAACCGGATCCTGAGATCGCGCTGCAGAAGAAGAAAGAGAAAGAAAAGCAAGAAGCCGTCGACAGGAAACTTGCCGAGCTGAAGAAGAAACTGGACGACGAGAAGAAGCGTCTGGCCGACCTCGATAAGCAGGATAAGCTGGACAAGCTGGAAAAAGAAAAAGCCAAACGACAGGCGGAACTGAAAGAGAAGGAAAAGCTTGCCAAAACCCGTGCTGCGGAAATGCAGCGCATTATGGGCTCGGCGGCTGCAGGCTCCACCGGAACGGCGGCACGTTCGACCGCACCTAACCTGGACAAAGGCTATGTCTCAAAGCTGCGCACCAAGATCATGGGCCGCATCGATTATCCTGGCGCCAAGCAGGATATAGAAGCAAGGTTCATGGTCAGCCAGCTTCCTAGCGGCGAAGTCATGTCGGTTAAAAAAACAAAGAGCAGCGGCGTAGCTGCATATGACACTGCGGTGGAGAATGCGATTTATAAGGCCTCGCCCCTGCCTAAGCGTGACGACGGCACGGTGGCGCGCGAGCTTGAACTCGTGTTCAATTTGAAGGACGTACCTTGATGAACAAAGCTAAATTGATGTTCGTAGTGGCCGGCGCGGCATTTGCGCTGTCGGCACAGGCACAACTGCGCGTGGAAATTTCCGGCGTCGGCAGCAACCAGATCCCGGTCGCCATCGGCCCATGTGCCAATGAAGCGTCGGCCCCGGCCCAGATTTCGGAGATCGTCAAAGCCGACCTGACGCGCAGCGGCATGTTCAAGATCATCGACGCCACGCCGACCACCAACCTGATGCAGACTGAAGCAACCAGCTGGAAGGCGCGCGGCGCCGACGCACTGGTAGCCTGCTCCGTGCAGACGCTCGGCAACGGCCAGTTCGAAGTGCAGTACCGCCTGATGTCGACGGTACAGGGCAACGACCTGTCCGGCTTCCGCGCCCCGATGCCGAACCAGTACGGCCGCCTGGCCGCACACAAGATCGCCGACGACGTGTATGAGAAGCTAACCGGCATCAAAGGCGTGTTCTCGACCCGTATCGCCTACGTGGTTCAGCAAGGCCGCCAGTACCGCCTGGAAGTGGCGGACGCCGACGGCGAGAACGTGATCCCTGCCCTGACCTCGACCGAACCGATCATCTCGCCATCGTGGTCGCCGGACGGCACCAAGGTCGCCTACGTCTCCTTCGAACAGCGCAAGCCAGTGGTTTACGTGCAGAACCTGGTGACCCGCCAGCGCACCGTCGTGGCCAATGAAAAAGGCAACAACTCCGCACCGGCCTGGTCGCCGGACGGCAAGCGCCTGGCAGTGGCCCTGTCCAAGACCGGCAACACCCAGATCTTTATCGTCAATGCCGACGGCAGCGGCATCCGCCGCCTGACCAATGGCAGCACCATCGACACCGAACCGCAATTCAGTGCCGACGGCCAGTACGTCTATTTCACCAGCGACCGCAGCGGCGGTCCGCAGATTTATCGCATGAGCGTCAACGGCGGGGAAGCCCAGCGCGTGACGTTCGGCAGCTCGTACAATATCAGCCCGCGCATTTCCGCTGACGGCAAGACGCTGGCTTATATTTCGCGGCGCGATGGCGGCGCCTTCCAGTTGTTCGTACTGGACCTGGAATCCCGCCAAGAGCAACGCCTGTCCGATACCACCAGCGACGATTCGCCAAGTTTCGCTCCGAATGGCAAATACATCCTGTACGCCACTCAGAACGGCGGCCGCCGCTCGCTGGCGGTGGCATCGACAGACGGCCGGGTTAAGCAGCGCCTGAGTATTCAGGCGGGCAATATCAAGGAACCCACTTGGGGCCCTTTCATGAAGTGAAGAAGTAAAAGAAGTAAACGAGAAGTAGCACCTTTAACGACCAGGAGAAATAAAAATGCGTAACGTAAAACACGTAGCCTTCATCCTCAGCACCGCCGCCCTGCTGGCAGCTTGCTCGACCCCACAACCAGAAACCAAAGCACCGGAAGTGATTGAGAAGCCAGCCGAGCCAGTCAAGCAAGCCGACACCCGCGCTGTTGAGCCAGTCAAAGCAGAAGTTGACGAACTGGACATCCCAGGCGGCAAGCTGGCCAACCGTTCCGTGTACTTCGACTTCGACAGCTACGTTGTGCGTGAAGACGGCAAAGAAGTGGTGTCGAACCACGCTGCATACCTGGGCAAAAACCAGCGCGCAATCCTGATCCAAGGTAACACCGACGAACGCGGCGGCTCCGAGTACAACCTGGCCCTGGGCCAGAAGCGTGCTGAAGCTGTGCGCAAGTCGATGGCAGCCCTGGGCGTGCCAGAAGGCCGCATGGAAGCCGTATCCCTGGGCGAAGAAAAACCTAAGGCTGAAGGCCACAGCGAAGAAGCATGGTCGCAGAACCGCCGTGCTGACATCGTTTACAAAGCTAAGTAATTCGCTAGCTTAACAATGCCGCACAAGGGGCAGCGCGCAGTTTATACTGCGCCCTGCCCCATTTCTTTTTTTGTGCAAGGAAGAAAAATGAAATTCACTAAGTCTGCCCTGATGGCAGCCCTGTTCGCTGCCACCCTGCCCCTGACCGCCTCCGCCGGCTTGTTCGACGATGAAGAAGCGCGCAAAGCCATCATGGACTTGAAGTCCAAGGTCGCCAAGCTGGAAGCGGACCTGAAGAACCTGATCGACACCAAGACAGACAAGAACACCACGCTCGACATGATCTCGCAGCAGGACCAGCTGCGCGAAGAAGTTGCGCGCCTGCGCGGCCAGACAGAAATCCTGCTGAACGAAATCCAGGTCGCCCAGAAGCGCCAGAAAGACTTCTACACCGACCTCGACGCCCGCATGAAGAAGCTGGAGCCACGCCAGGTGACCATCGACGGCCAGACCTCCTCGGTCAATATGGACGAACAGAACGCCTACGACAACGCGATGGCGCAGTTCAAGAGCGGCGACTACAAAGGCGCTGCCAGCGCGCTGGGCGACTTCGTGAAGCGCTTTAGCGCCTCGGCCTACGCCTCCAACGCGCAATACTGGCTGGGTAACGCCTACTATGCCCAGGGCGACTGCAAGAACGCCATCACCGCCCAGCAAGTAGTCGTGAAGACCTGGCCGGACAGCCAGAAAGCAGCAGACGCCATGCTGAACATCGCAAGCTGCCAGACCGAATTGAAGGCAATGAACAATGCCAAAAAGACATTGCAAGACCTGATCAAGAATTATCCAGGCACCCCGGCGGCCGCTACCGCCAAGGACCGCCTGAAATCCATCAAGTAAAAAGTACAGGCGGGCATTTGACAGCTGGGATAGTCCAGCCTATAATCTCGCTTCTTCTTTCGACGGGTCGTTAGCTCAGTTGGTAGAGCAGCGGACTTTTAATCCGTTGGTCGCAGGTTCGAGCCCCGCACGGCCTACCATTCGAAATTAGAACCTTGGGTCGTTAGCTCAGTTGGTAGAGCAGCGGACTTTTAATCCGTTGGTCGCAGGTTCGAGCCCCGCACGGCCTACCAAGATACGCAGAGAAGCCCACGAATTTCGGTTCGTGGGCTTTTTTGTTTCTGGTGCATATCCAGTCCCTCACTCGCTACCACGCCGCAGTGATGATCGACTCCCCTCCTCTCTGCACATGAGTGTTGATTTGCACTGAAATCTGACCCACTTCACCCCGTAATTTGCAACTGAATCTGACCCACGTTTAAGACACAATCCTGCTCAACAAGTTGAGTGGGGAATTGGAGTGATCGACGTGGCACTACTAAGCATTATTCGACGCTGGCACATTCGAGACCAGGTCCCCCTTCGAGAGATCGCCCGACGCTTAGGCATCTCAAGAAACACCGTCAGACGCTATCTGCGTGCGGAAATCACAGAGCCGGCCTATGCTGAGCGTCGCTCTCGCAGCGCGATCGACAAATACTCATTTCAACTTTCAGCCATGCTCAAGACAGAGGCTGCTCGTTCTCGCAAACAGCGACGAACGTTAAAACAGATCCATGAGGACCTAAAAGAAATGGGATTTGAGGGGTCTTACGACAGGGTCGCGGCGTTCGCGAGGACATGGCGGGAGGGTCAAACTGAGCGGGTCAATCCATCAAGCAAACGAACACCGTTGGTTCCCAAAATGCTCATCGCTCGCTTCAGGTTGTAGGCGAGAATATGCAAGCCCGCGAATTTCGGTTCGTGGGCTTTTTTGTTTCGACTTGAGCCTGCGTTAGTCAGTCAGGAATTCTGGCGATAACTTTGATTTCGAAGTCGAACCCTGCCAACCAGTTGACCCCTATGGCGGTCCAGTTAGGATAAGGTGCGGTCGGGAAGATTTCGTTCTTGATCGCTAGAACCGTTTCGAACTGCTTATCCGGGTCCGTGTGAAAAGTCGTTACGTCAACGATATCGTCAAGCCCGCACCCACCCGCCTTCAGCGTCGCCTTCAGATTCTCGAACGCCAGCCGTAGCTGAGCTTCGAATTCAGGTTCTGGCAGTCCGTCCGTGCGGCTACCGACCTGGCCGGATACGAAGAGCAAATCCCCTGATCGGATCGCCGCCGAATATTTGTGGACTGCGTAGAGTTCGTGCCGCCCGGCTGGAAAAATGGTTTCGCGCGTTGTCATGGTGTCCGCTCCTTGTGTGGGTAATGCGAGCACTATAGCTGCGCCAATCTTTCGGATAAACCGCAAAACACCTGCTAAACTGTTTGGAAAAACCAAACTATTGAGGATGATTTGCGATGGACAAACTGGAAGGCATGCGGGCATTCATTCGCGTTGTTGAGGCCGGCAGCTTCACCAGGGCTGCCGAAACGCTGAACGTCAGCAAAACCACGGTCACCCAACTTGTCCAGCAACTGGAATCCAACCTGCGCATCAAGCTCCTCAACAGAACGACCCGTAAAGTTAACATGACAACGGCTGGCGCCTCGTATTACGAACGCGTGGTTCGCCTGTTGGCCGATCTCGATGACATTGAAGACAATATCCTCGGCGATTCCACTGCGCCCCGAGGGCTGCTGCGGGTGGATGTTCCGAGTCCGTTTGCGAACATCATCCTCGTGCCCGCGCTACCTGAATTTCACGCCCGTTTCCCGGAAATCCAGCTTGATATCGGCGCCAGCGACCGCAAGGTCGACCTGATTGGCGACAATGTCGATTGCGTGGTGCGCGGAGGTGAAATCGAAGACGGTTCGCTGGTCGCGCGGCGTGTCGCCGACCTGCAATTGGGCGTCTTTGCTGCGCCGTCCTACCTGGCCCAGGCAGGAACCCCGATGCATCCTAACGATTTGCATGGCACAGGCCACCGCATCGTTAATTATCGCTGGGCCAGCGGCCTGCCATACGCAATGGAGAAATCCGGGGAGCGAGTCAAGATTGGTGGCAGATATTTTCTGGCGATCGATGACGGCAATGCATATCTGACTGCCGGATTGGCCGGACTGGGTGTGTTATGGCTACCGCAGTACATGGCCAAGCCATACGTCGCCAGCGGTGCGCTTGTGAAGCTGTTTACTGACTGGAGTATCGAGCCGATGCCACTTCACGTGGCCTATCCACCTAACCGGTATGTTCGCAGGCAGCTTCGCGTGTTCATTGATTGGATCGTCGAACTGATGGAGCGTCAGCGATAGCAGCTCCTATCGATATGCCCACCTTAGAAGCCGCTATCCTTCAAGATAGCAGCAGGATCGTTGAGCTCCAATAGCTTTCGGATCGCTGCACGCTTGTCTGACGAGCGGTTCACGTAGGCTTCGGCAACGCGCATGCCGATCCAATAGCCAGCCTCGCATGGCCAGCCTTCCGGAGCGATTCCGCAATTCGCGAACCAGCGCTTGAAGCGTGGGTTGGACATGGGTTTGCGCAGGCTTTCGCTGTCGGACTGCATAGCCTGGCGATCACGCTTGAATTCTTCCCACAACCACGATTCCCGCTGGCGCGCCCATGCATCACGGTCGGCATTCGGCACTTCTCCAGTAACTACGCTCGTCAGGTAGTCGGCGACACCTTCCCTCAGGGCTTGGCTCAATAGTGGATCTGCGGCGGCTTGCGGCGTTTCTTCGCCCTGCCAGGTGTGGACAGTTTCATGCGCAAAATAGCCTCGCATATTGGTGCGGAACTGCTCGGGCGTCGAACCGGTTGGGCAGGCGACCTCCAGGCCTATTACCTGCATTTCTGAATTGGCCGTCCCTCCAGAATTCGAAGCGCCGAATACAACTTCAATGGCAGGTAATGGACGTTCCGGCAGCAAACCAGCATAGGCCAGGTAGATCGCTTTGAGGTCGCTTCGCAAGGCTGGCAAACGAGGCAGGCATTCCTTGATGGCGTAGCGGTAGGCTTCAGGCTTTGACGCGACCACTCGCGCCAAACGGTGAGCGTCAACAATACGCATTGGTGTGAAAACCTTTACCCCGGCCCCCGCACGATCCAGGTAATCGCGTTGCAGCACTTCGGCCGTCGGCACGGCGTTATCCCTCATCAGGCTCGCGAAGCGGCGAGCGTCATCAAGGCCAATATCAACCGTGAGCGGGTCCACGCCGGCGGCGGCAAAAACTGCGCTGGTCCACAGCGCGGCAACGGGCAACAGCAAATGTCTGATCATCTTTTATGTCGAAACAAAGGGGGACGCAATCACGCCGCGCAGGATATCACTTTGTCGATTTGAAAAGAAGTTTAAACAATACCGTTTTTGATATCGTGCGATGACATTTCGATCAACCGGCTTGCCGGCGGCTTTGCGTAACAGGTATGTCACAAGCGCCCTTTACCGTTGTGCGTTTTCAACCATCGCACGATCACTGACATGCAACTGCTTTCATCGCGTCCCCACATCCTGGTCCTGAGTATTGCGCTGGCCATGAGCGCCTGCGGCGGCTCTTCAGAAGATCCACTGGTGATTCCGGCCGCGCCAGCCGACCAGGGCGCGGCCGACGTGGTACCGCTTCCCACCGCCACTGCCTTCGTCGACACCATCGCCACCAACCAGCGTGGTGACGCCCGCTACGCGACGCTGTCCACCAATGCCGGCGTGCGCCTCCTGGGCGGCTTCCTCGACGTCTGGAAGCCGCTGACCGAAATCGTGGACGCAGGCGTCAGTGCGCCCGCGGTTGACGGCTTCCCGGCCGTGGTCCCCTCGTCCTGGAGTGGCGTACCTAACGACGGTACGCCGGACGGCAAAGTCGTGAATGCCAGCGTCCATCAGGCCAATATCGATTACGTCGTCAAAGCCACCGCGAACCGTACTGCGGACCAGTCCGTTCAGGCCTACCTGGACGACCGCCGTGGCAAAGGCTACAGCGTCGCCGACGGCATGGGTCCACTGACAAACGCCTGGCGCACCGCCGCCCAGCAAACCACCAGCATCACCTCGGTCGCGGCCGACGCCACCAGCAAGCTGTATAACGATGGCGGCAACAACACCGGTGTTGCGGGAAGCGCGAACGCCGGCTTTGGCAGCGTGGTCGACCTGGTCAACCTGGTCGGCAATAACGCCTCGACCGAACCTGTCAAACGTTTCTACAAGTACGCCCGCCCTTATCGTTGGAGCAGCAGCGTGCAGGTGCTGCCGACACTGGTGCCGGCCAAGAGCAGCACTCCGGCCACCGACGGCGGCTTCACCAGCGGTCACTCAGCCGAAGCGGTACGCGATGCGGTGGCCATGGCATACGCTGTGCCGGAACGCTTCCAGGAGATGCTTAGCCGCGGGCTCGAGCTGGGCGAATCGCGCATCCTGGCCGGCATGCATTCGCCGCTGGACGTATTGAGCGGCCGTATCCTCGGCCAAGCCAGCGCCGCGGCTAACCTGGCGGATCCGGCCAACGCGGCCAAGAAGGCCGCTGCCGTCACCCAGGCACACGCTACCCTGATGGCCGCCACCGGCACCACTGCCGACACCTTTGCCGCCTACGCCCAATCCGGCACCACCGCCAATGACCGTTTTGCCGACTACGCCACCAACAAGGCCAACTACCTGCGCCGCCTTACCTACGGCTTCGGGCCGGTCGCCGCCATCAATGCCGCCGCTGCCGTGCCAAAAGGCGCGGAAGTGCTGCTGGAGACCCGCCAGCCTTACCTGAGCGACGCTCAGCGCCGCGTGGTACTGAAAACGACCGCCCTGCCCTCGGGCTATCCGGTCATGGACGACGCGGAGGGCTGGGGCCGACTGAACTTGTTCGCTGCGGCTGATGGTTACGGCGCGTTCAGCGGCAATGTCACCATCGTCATGGACGCCGGCAAGGGCGGCTTCAACGCGGTAGACCGCTGGCGCAATGACATCAGCGGCAGTGGCAAACTGGTCAAACAGGGCTCAGGTACGCTGAAGCTGGCCGGCGCCAACACCTGGAGCGGTGGCACCGAACTGGCCGCCGGCACGCTGCAGGGCGATTCCGTTGCAGCCTTCGGCACGGGCGACGTCTACGTCAGCGGCGGCACGCTGGTGGCCAATGCCCCGGCCGCGCTGAAGCTGGCCGGCAAATATACCCAGCTAAGCGGCAGCACTACGCTGGAGCTGGGCCTTGGTGGTGCCGCGGCCGGCAGCCCGGGCAGCCTGACTGTGGCCTCCACCGCCACCATTGCCGGCGGCGCGCTGCACGTGAAGTTCGCCAACGGCTACAAGCCTAAAGCCGGCGACGTCCTGACCGTCATTAGCGCGGCTAGCCTGAAGGGCAAGTTCACCGCCATCACGGTGGACGGCTTTGACAAAGTCACGCCAAGCTACAGCGCCACGACTTTGACGCTGACTGTTGGCAGCTAATCGGAATCGAGTAAGATCGCCAGCATGCACCTGCAACGCTGGCATATACGACCGACCGCCCCACTGCGCCCGTTTATCGACCGTTACTGGGGCTGGGAGGGAAATCATCCCCTCCCGCCACAGCTACCACCCGGAACCGGCTCGGAATGCGTGTTCCATTACGGCTCGCCATATCTGCTGGATGGCAAGCAGTCGCCGCGTGCAGTTCTCTTATGCCTGCGCACGCGCGCCATCGCCATCGAGAATAACGGATCGCTCGGATTCGTCGCTGTGCGCTTTCGCGGCGGAAGCCTGCGCCATTTCTGCGCCCCGTCGCTGGCCCTCTTCCACGACCAGCATATGTCCGCCCAAGCCGCGTGGGGCGATAGTGCTGAACACCTGTCCGACCAGCTAGCGCAGGCAGACGGCCCGTCCATGCGCGCCTCTGCACTCGATCGATTCTTCCTGGCCCGGTTGGGCCAATATGAAGATCGCAGCGGACGTGGGCTCGACGCCCTGCTCGACAAGCTATATTACGCACCGGGCACCGCCATTGACGCATTGGCCGACGAATCGGGCTGGACACGCCGCCACTTCCAGCGCAAGTTCACCGACACGTTCGGCCTCGGCCCCAAGCAGTTTGCCCGCATCGCCCGATTGGGCCACACCATGCGCATGCTGGCACTATCCCCCGGCACCCCGGTACTCAATGCCGCTTTGCGTATGGGCTATTTCGACCAGCCGCACTTTATCCACGAAACGCGTGCCCTGACGGGACACACGCCCCAGACGATCATCGCTGGCATGCGCGAAAAGTCCCATTTCTACAATCCTCCATCGAGGCCGATTGGGTAAGCTGCGGTTTCCTTTCATTCACGGAGCTGCCATGTACCTGCTTGCAACGCTAGACGCAAACCCTCATTCCCGCCCCTGCCTGCTTGCCGCGTTGGATCAACTGGTGGAATATTCACGGAGCGAGCCCGGGACACTGCAATATGAAGTGCTCACGGATCTTGAAAACGAAAACCGGATCATCGTGTTCGAACACTATGCCGATGCCGCCGCCATGCAGGCGCACCTGGATAGCGCGCCCTTGCAGGCCCTGGTGGCCAATTTCGGGCGCGACCTCAGCGCGCCGCCAACGCTGGTTCGCATGACCCGCCGAAATGGATTCCTGCGCGAATAAAACCGAATATGTCCAGAAGTTGGACTTTCTCAACCAGACCGTGGAGATCCGGGCGCACTTGCTGGTGCTGAGTTACGTCGGGCCCCGCAAATAAGCAACTCTACGCGCGCTGGGCGGCGGTTGCTGCGTTCGAAGAGGACTGCAGCAGGCGTCCCAGCGGCACTTCGACCCAGCGATGGAAAGCGGCTCCGGCGGCCAAGCTGGCGCCCCAGGCGGTCAGCATGCCGACGCCTTGCAGCACCGGATCGGCGGGAACCAGGCGGGTGAAGGCTGCGTTCACCAGCAGGCAGACCGGGAAGTGGATCAGGAACACCGAGTATGAAGTGCGGGCCAGCGAATTCACGACGGCCAGCAGGCGGCCTTCGCCGCTGAACTGCATGCGGCCAAAGATCACCAGCGCACACGCCACCATCATGGCCAGCGCCAGGCGGCTGCGGAAGTTCACGGCCAGCGCCACCAGGGCTGGCAGGAAAATCGCCGCCTGCACCAGCACCGCGCCGCGCGTCTTGCGGCGCGGATCGCCGGCCCACCATGCGGCCAGGCCAAGACTGTAGCTGCCGAAGAAATACGGTCCCCAGTTATCCCAGTCGGAGTCCAGGTTGAAATGCAGCAGCGACAGCGCGCTGCCGATCGCGATCAGGCCAGGCACCAGCCACGCGCGCCGCACCGGGCCGCTGATGCGGGCTGCCAGCCACAGGACAGCGACGACCATCGCGTACAACTGGAAATCGATGGCGACGTACCATGCGCCAGCCGACAGCGATGGGTAACCGAGTACGCCGTGCGCCAGCACGGCATGTGCCGCGAGCTGGCTCACGGTCGCCGGTGCAGAAATGGATTCGTGGTCCATCCAATGGCTGGCCAGCACGGAGGCCACCGCTGCGATCAGGGTCGCGGCGATGAAGGGCGGCGCCAGCTTGGCATAACGGCGCCAGACGGCAGTCAGCGGGTCGGGCATTACCGGCTGCGCGCTAGGCGCCAGCGATTTGGCGGCCAGGAAGCCGCCGACCACCAGGAACACTTGCACGGCAATGCGCGCGCTGCCCGCCAGCCAGTCGATCAGCTCCGGCAGGATAAGACGCACGTGGTCGGCCATCGGGCCGTAAAACGCCAAGTGGTGCAACACAATTAACTGCGCTGCAACAGCCTTTAATAAATTGATCACGCCATACTTCATTACATCTGCTGCCGTCAATCCGAAAGGTCGACATGATAACCGAGCTCAGCAGATTAGAGGCGCCCGCCTAGCACCGCGTAAGTAACTAGATGTTACGCGGCCTTGCCTTCCGCCTTCTTGAACGGACTGCGATCGGGGGCGTCGTCGTGGTCAATATTCAGCAACAGGTGCTTGATCATCTTGTTCATGAACGGCTGGCGGTGGCGAATCAGCACGCCGTACGTTTCCGGACGCGCGCCCAGCGCCGCTTTCGGCTCCAGCGCCGTGCGTCCGAAGGACACGCGCTTGCAGCCCAGGCCAATGGCGTCGGCGATACCGGCATGCAGCAGGCGCAAGTAGATCGGCAGGTCGGCCGCGGCGGCGCGGTCAAAGCCGATGTGGAAGGCGATCGCGGTCTCGCCGTCGGCGATCGTGACCAGGAAGCCAAGCATCTTGCCTTCGCGTTTGACCACGCTGCAGCGGAAGCGTTCCCCTGCCGCTTCTTGCAAGGCCGGGAAGTATTCAGGCAGCAGTTCGAACGGACGGAAGCCGGCGTTCGCCTGCACCGCCTTGTACAGGGCATGGACTTCATCCTGCATGGCGGCCATATCGCTGAAATGCTCGACCGTGCATTGCGCCGCCTCGATCGGCTTCAGGATGCCGTTGCGGACGTTGGCGCGGTATTTCGAAGCCAGGCTGGCCAAGTAGTCGTCGTAGCTTTTCCAGTCTTCACCCAGGGCCAGCACCATGTTCGGCTCCGTTTCCACGAAGCGGTAGCTGAGGTTCTTGAGGAAGGAGGCATCGTCCACCTGCGGTCCGTGCAAGTCCTTGATCATGACGAAGTTGGCCGAGCCGGCCAGCTTTTCCGCCTGGCGCACGCGATACAGCACCTCCGCCACGCCATGCCACGCCAGTTCCGGGTCGACGCCAGGCGCGATGGCAATGCCGTGCTGGCCGAAGGTCAGCAGGTTGCCGCAGGTGAGCACGCGCTGCCCAAGGCTATCGCCCAGGGAACCGAAGGAGGTCTTGCTGGCCTGGGCCAGCTTGATGTCGGCCAGCTGCATATACAGCGCTGCAACCGGCTGGTCGTCCTCGTATACCAGGGCGTAGCGCGGATCCAGATTGGTCGGCAGCACGGTCTCGAGCGAGCGCAGGTAATCGTAGGACAGGAAGAAGCCCGCTTGGGCCGTGAGCCCTTTCCATGCCTGGGCGTCGAGCATGCCGATCGAGTCGGCGATGGCGTAACGCAGTTGGGCGGGGCCGCGCAGGCGCTTGCGCACTTCGCGGCGTTCGGACAGGGCGGTTTTGACTGAGCGCAGTTTTTGCTGGATCTTCATCATTACAAAATTGGCAATTGGACGGCGCAGTCTAACACGACCCGCATTGTGCCGATTAAGTTAAGGGAAGCCTCGATATGCATCCAATCGCCAAAATGGCAACACCGATACCATTTTGAACATGTTAAAAATGCCAATCGACCCGAAAGGCAATGCAATGACTGCTCCAAATCCGAACTGGTACCTGCGTGCGCGGCTCAAGACCCGCCAGCTCCTGCTGTTGATCGCGATCGACGATGCGGGCAATATCCTGCGCGCCGCCGAGGCGCTATGCATGACGCAGCCGGCGGCCTCCAAGCAGCTCAAGGAATTGGAAGACATGCTCGGCATCGCCTTGTTCGAACGCCATCCGCGAGGCATGCTGCCCACGATTTATGGCGAAAGCATGATCCGGCATGCACGCATGGCATTGAGCAGCCTGGCGCGCGCGCACGAGGATATCGTGGCGCTCAAAGCGGGCCTGGCGGGCCAGGTCGACGTGGGCAGCATCATGACGCCAGCACTCAGCCTGCTGCCACGCGCCATTACCAGCATCAAGCAGCAGGTGCCGCAATTGCGCATCGGCGTGCAGATCGAGTCCAGCAACGAGCTGCTGGATCGCCTGCAGCGCGGCACGCTCGATTTCCTGCTGGCGCGCCTTACCGGCTTCCACGATTGCACGGAGCTGATATACGAGGAGCTGGCGCCGGAACCGGTGGTGGTGGTGGCGCGCGCCGGCCATCCGCTCACCGGGCGCGGCGGGCTGACCTTGCATGACCTGGTTCCTGCGCCCTGGATTACGCCGCCACCTGGCAGCATCCTGCGCCAGCGCTTCGACCAGTTGTTCCATAACGCCGGGCTGGAACCGCCTGGCGATATCGTCGACACCAGCGAGATTGTGCTGATCACCAGCATGCTGCAAATGAGCGATGCGCTGAATGTCATGTCGGAGGATGTGGCGCGGCGCTACCAGGAACTGGGCCTGCTGGCGATCCTGCCGCTGGAACTGGACTGCCGGATGGACCCTTTCGGCATCATCCGCAGGCGCGACAGCGTGATGTCGCCGGGAGCGGAGCTGCTGTTGCAGGCGATCCGGCGCGAGGCGCTGGCGCCGCCATCGCCGGCTCCGCTGCCGGAGCCCAAGCCGGAGCCCAAGCCGGAACCGATGGCCGCGGCGGCATATAACCTCTACGACATAGCTCTCGCGTAAAAAGTCATTGGATCGGTCCCCGTGCATGCGCATAGCATGGAGCGGCACACCCATATCCGGAGACCTGCCTTGAACCATACGTCCCTTGCGCGCCGCCTGGCCGGCGCGCTGCTGCTGATCGCGCCGCTGGCCGGTCATGCTTCGCGCCCGCTCGAACTCAGCTCCCCCGACCGCCAGTTGCGCGTCACGATCGACACCAGCGAGCGGCTGTCTTTCGCCGTCAGCCATCGCGGCACCGAACTGGTGCTGCCCACGCCGATCGGCATGACCCTGGCAGGCATTGGCAGGCTCGGAGAGAAGCCGCGCCTGACCGGCCAGCAGCGCCGCAGCATCGACAACACCGTGCGGCCGGTGGTGGCGCAGAAGTCACGGGAGGTACGCGACCATTACAACGCACTGCAGCTCGACTTCGCCGGCGGCTACGCGCTGGAAGTGCGGGCCTATGATGATGGCATTGCCTACCGCTTCCGCACTTCGCTGCCTGGCCAGGTCACGGTGGAGGACGAGCTAGCAGGCGTCAACCTGCGGCCGCAGGACACCCTGTACTGGCCACAGGAAAAGTCGATGCAGTCGCATAACGAGCACTATTACCAGGTGCTGACCGTGGCAGAAGCCGCCGGCAAGCTGGTTGGCGTGCCGGCCCTGGTGCAGAACAGCGGCGTGCACCTGGTGTTCACCGAATCCGGCTTGCGCGATTATCCGGGCCTGTACCTGCATGGAGAACAGACCGGCCTGCGCGCCGTCTTCCCGAAAGTGGCGCTGGCCGAAACCGCGCGCGACGACCGCAATGTGCCGGTCACGCAGGAGGCGAACTACATCGCGCGCACCGAAGGCAAGCGCAGCTTCCCATGGCGCATCCTGGGCATTTCCGCCAATGCCGGGGGCCTGCTGCTGAACCAGATGCCCTACCTGCTGGCTGAGCCGCAGCAGCTGAAGGAAACCGGCTGGATCAAGCCAGGCAAAGTCGCATGGGACTGGTACAACGGCAACAAGCTGTATGGCGTGCCGTTCAAGTCTGGCCTCGACACCCGCACTTACCGCCACTACATCGACTTCGCGGCCGACAACGGACTCGAATACATCATCATGGATGAGGGCTGGTACAAGCTGGGCGACCTGCTGGCCGTCAAGCCGGAAATCGACATGCAGGAGCTGATGGCATACGCCAAACAGCGCGGCGTCGGCATCATCCTGTGGGTGTCGTGGAAAACCCTGGATACCCAGATGATCGCGGCGCTCGACCAGTTCGCGCGCTGGGGCGCGGCCGGCATCAAGGTCGACTTCATGCAGCGCTCCGACCAGTGGATGGTGAACTACTACGAGCGCGTTGCGCGCGAAGCTGCCGCGCGCCGCCTGCTGGTGGACTTCCACGGCAGCTTCAAGCCCAGCGGCCTGCAGCGCACCTGGCCCAACGTGCTCACCTTCGAGGGCGTGAAAGGGCTGGAGAACAACAAGTGGAGCGACAAGCAGACGCCGGAACACGATGTCACCCTGCCCTTCATCCGCATGTTCGCCGGCCCGATCGACTACACCCCGGGCGCCATGAGCAATGCGCATCGCAAGGATTTCGTCGCCAGCTTCGACCGTCCCATGAGCCAGGGCACCCGCGCGCACCAGCTGGCGATGTACATGATCTATGAAAGTCCGCTGCAGATGCTGGCCGACAGCCCTTCGCAATACCGCGCCAACCCTTCTTCGCTGGAATTCATCCGCCAGGTGCCGGTCGAATGGGACGAGAGCCGCGTGCTGCACGCCCAGCTTGGCCGCTACGTGGCCATGGCACGCCGCCGCGGGGATACCTGGTATGTGGGCGCCATGACCGGCGCCGACGGCCGCGACCTGGCACTGGACCTGTCCTTCCTGGGCGAGGGCAACTACCAGATGGACAGCATGGAAGACGGCCCGAACGCAGGGGTGTTCGCCACCGACGTGCAAAAAGGCAGCGCCAGCGTCACGCGCGGCAGCCGTTTGACGATGCAGCTGGCGCCGGGCGGCGGCTGGGCGGCGATTATCCGCAAGACGAAATAAGGAGATACAGATGCAACGCATGTTCCGACCACGCGCGGCCATCCTCGCAGCAGCATTGCTTTCCGCCGGCATGGCGCACGCCGCACCGCCGGCTTTCACGCCGCGCTGGCAGCTCGACGGCGACACCATTCGCTGGCAGGTGAAAGACGTCCACCGCGACCAGCTTGAAATGAGCGGCCGCCAGGTGTCGGCAGTGATCGACTACGGCAGCCAGGCCGACGGCTCGCTGCTGCTGGCGCGCACCGTGGTGTGGCCTATGCTGCGCACCGTTCCCGACGACACGCACGCCAGCCTGATTCGCAAGTTCGGCGCGGAAGCGTCGCCGGCCATCACGATCGACGGCCAGCCCGTCGGCGCCGAACGGCTGCAGCAAGTACGCTTCGACGGTCGCCTGGCCCTGCGTTCGCAACTGGCGCCCGGCCTGGTGCTGACGCGCACCCTGACGCCGTCGCCCAGCGAGCCGGCGCTGGTGGAGCGGCTGGAGCTGCTCAACACCGGCCCGGCCGCGCGGCGCTACAGTTTTGCAGCGCTGGAACGCAGCGAGACCACCCCGCCGGAACGCGGCACGCACGGCGCCTATGTGATTGAGGCGCGCTCCCCTGCCCGGGAAGGCGAACTGGCTCCCGGTGCCAGCGTGCATGTGGGCCTGGTCATCAGCGGCCGCCTGCAAAACGAAATGGTGTACGTGGACGGCAGCGAAGCATTGCAAGAGCGCGCCCGCAAGGTCGCGCAATGGCGCGCCAACCTGGTGCTGGAAACGCCAGAGCCGGTACTCGACGCCATGTTCGCATTCTCAAAGGTGCGCGCCGCCGAGAGCATCTTCGCCACGCGCGGCGGCTTGCTGCACGGGCCAGGCGGCACCCGCTACTACGCTGCCGTCTGGGCCAACGACCAGGCGGAATACGTCAATCCCTTCTTCCCCTACCTGGGCGACAGCGCCGGCGTGCAAAGCGCGCTTACCAGCTTCGGCATGTTCGCGCGTTACATGAACGCGGACTATAAACCGATCCCCTCCTCCATCATCGCCGAAGGACGCAGCTACTGGAACGGCGCCGGAGACCGCGGCGACTGCGCCATGATCTCCTACGGCGCCAGCCAGTTCGCACTGGCGCAAGGCGACAGCGGTACCGCACGCCAGCTGCTGCCCCTGATCGACTGGTGCCTGGAGTTCACGCGCCGCAAGCGCGATGAACAAGGCATCGTGCATTCGGACAGCGATGAACTGGAAGGCCGCTTCCCGGCCGGCAAGGCCAACCTGTCGACCAATGTTCTGGCGTATGGCGGCCTGCAAGGTGCCGCGCGGCTGGCGGCCTCACTGGGCGATGCACAGCGCGCCACAGCGCTGCGGCAGGAAGCGGAATCGCAGCGCAATGCGATCGAGCGCTACTTCGGTGCACGCATGGGCGGCTTCGACACTTACCGCTACTACGACGGCAACGAAAAGCTGCGCGCCTGGATCGCGTTGCCGCTTGCGCTGGGCATCAATGAACGCCAGCGCGGCACCGTCGATGCACTGTTGTCGCCGCAGCTCTGGAGCGAGAACGGCGTGCTGACCGAAGCCGGCGACAAGACCTTCTGGGACCGCGCCACGCTGTATGCACTGCGCGGCCTGCTGAAAGCGGGCGAGCTCGAACGCACCATGCCCTACCTGCGCTACTACTCCGGCCGTCGCCTGCTGGGCGATCATGTGCCATATGCAGTGGAAGCCTGGCCGGAAGGCCAGCAGCGCCACCTCTCCGCGGAAAGCGGGCTGTATGCGCGGGTGGTGACGGAAGGCTTGTTCGGCATTGAAGCGACCAGCCTGCGCAGCTTCACCATCGCACCGCGCCTGCCGAAAGGCTGGCCGCGCATGGCACTGCGGCATATGCGCGCGTTCGGCGCAAGCGAAGATGGCGACGGCATCGACATCGTCACCACGCGCGCGCCGCGCGGCCAGCGCGTTCAGGTGCGCCTGGATGGAAAAACCTTGCTCGACCAGGCGTGGGACGGCAAGGCGCCGCTGCTCGTCACGCTTCCCGACTAGATATAACCTTTTGGGCATAGATGGCGAGTAAACATTCAATTGTTCGCCATCGTCATCCTACCTAGCATGTCTCCATCGGCCGCGCTTGCGCGGCCGAATCATAACCACAACAGGAGACGCAATGAAGAACACTTCCCGCCGTGTGCGCATGACGCTTGTCGCACACGCCCTTGCAATGGCTTTCGCTGGGCCAGTCCTTGCACAATCGAATGCCACTGGCAGCATTTTCGGCCAGGTCGCCAACGCAAGCGGCACAGTGGTGGTGCTGGAAAACGTCGCTACCGGCGCACGCCGCACCATCACAGTGGATGCCAACGGGCGCTATAACGCCAGCTCGATGCCGCCGGGCGTCTACAAGGTGATGCTGGTGCGGAACGGCGTCGTCGAACGCGTGCTGGAAGTGGAAGCGCTGATTGGTCAGGGTGTGGAAGCGTCCTTCGAAACCATCCAGGCAGTAACGGTGAGCAGCCGCCGCCCGACGATCGACGTCAGCAACACCAACAACGGTGCGGTATTCACCGCGCGTCAACTGACGGCACTGCCGATCTCGCAAAGCCTGTCCGGCATCATCCAGCTTGCGCCGGGCACTGCGCGCGGCAACACCCGCATCGGCGGCGACAGCTTCGGCGGCGCCGGCGTGACCGAGAACGCCTACTTCATCAACGGCTTCCCGGTCACCAATGTGTATCGCCAGATCGGCTCGACCACCCTGCCCTTCTTCGCCATCGCGCAGGCGCAGATCCTGCAAGGCGGCTACAGCGCGGAATTCGGCCGCTCCACCGGCGGCGTGGTGAACATCACCACCAAGAGTGGCACCAACAACTGGGAAGCCGGCGCCGTGCTGCAATACACGCCGGACTGGCTGCGTGCCAAACCGGAAAACACCGACTACCCGAACACCGGCAAAAACCCGAAGACCGATGGCAAGCTGCTCACCTACCGCCGCAGCAACAACGCCACCGATGTCTTCGGCAGCGCCTACGTCGGCGGCCCGCTGGTCAAGGACAAGCTGTTCATGTTTGCCAATATCGAACAGGACCGCTTCAGCACCGGCTACATCAGCAAGGATTCCGATTCGCTCAACAAGACCAACGGTTGGACCGAACGCGAACAACGCACTCCTCGCTACCTGCTCAAACTCGATTACAACATCAACGACGATCATCGCCTCGAGTTCACCCAGATCCACGATGAAAACAAGAGGACACAGCAGAACTATGGCTTCGACTACGCCACCTTGCAGCGCAACGAGGTGCGCGCCGGCGGCACCACTGGCGATGGCGCCAAGACCAACGACTCGATCCTGAAGTACACCGGCTTCCTGACCGATAACCTGACGGTGACGGCCTTGGCGGGCCGTTTCAAATCAACCTATCCGCAATCGCGCGAAGGCTACGTGCCAGGCGTTTACCAGATCAACGCGCCGGTCAATGCCCAGGTGCCGGGCCTCGGCTATACCAACCCGCAGACCATCGGCGGCACCATCCAGGTACCGAATGCGGAAGACAAGCAATCCACGCTGCGCCTGGATGTCGAGTACAAATTGGGCGACCATGCCCTGCGCGCAGGTATCGACCGCAATAACGTTTCTTCGATCAATGGCTCGGAAATGGCCGGCGGCGGCAGCTGGACCTACTTCCGCGGCGATCCAAATACGGCGGTCCCTGGCGGCAGGACGCCTGCCTCGGGCGGCGGCTACGGCCTGCAGGGCTATTATGTGAACGAGTACCACCAAAGCGACTCGGCGTCGCCCAAGACTGACCAGTCGGCGCAATACATCCAGGACCGCTGGCAAGTCACCGATACGGTGCTGCTCGACCTCGGCTTGCGCAACGAACAGTTCACCAACAAGAACAGCTTCGGCCAGGCCTATGCGGCGCAACGCCACATGCTGGCGCCGCGCCTGGGTGCATCGTGGGACGTGCGCGGCGACAGCACATTGAAGGCGTTTGCCA
This sequence comes from Massilia eburnea, assembly GCF_050709955.1. GTDB lineage: Bacteria > Pseudomonadota > Gammaproteobacteria > Burkholderiales > Burkholderiaceae_D > Rugamonas > Rugamonas eburnea_A. Next base: position 89,241 of record NZ_JBNZFX010000023.1, on the reverse strand, counting down.
ACCTTGGCCGCTACCACCTGCAGATCCCGACCAGCGTTGCGCTGCGCCTGGCGGGCAACCCGGTTCACATCGACCACTACTACACCTATACCGGGGTCGATCCGAAAACCGGCGTGCCAACCGGCCTGACTGAGATTTCGCCGCCTGTTTCCAGCGGCAACGAATGGGGTACGCCGAAAGACCCGCGCCAGGTCGCATCAAGCAAGCTGGGAGCCACCTACCAGGACGAGCTGGCGCTTGGCTTCGAAGCTGCGCTGACGCCGGAATACACCGTCGGCAGCAAGGTTACTTACCGCACGCTGCGAAACACCATCGAAGACTGGTGCGATTCGCGCCCACTGCGCGCCTGGGGCAAGCGCAATAACGTCGACACCAGTAAATACGATATGCCATGCCTGTTGATCAATCCGGGCCGGGACAACACCTTGACGCTCGACCTGGCCGGCGACGGCAAGCTGGTTTCGATCCCATTGACGGCTGAAGACATAGGGCTGCCGAAAGTACGCCGCGTGTACACCGCGCTGGACTTCTTCATCGAGCACCCGATGCGCAACGGCTGGTACGGCAAGCTGAATTACACGCTGTCGCGCACCAGGGGCAATATGGAAGGCCAGGTGATGTCCGATATCGGCCAGGCCGACATCGCCGCCACCACTTCCTTCGACTTCCCTGAGCTGATGGACTACGCCAGCGGCCCGCTGCCGAACGACCATACCCATGTGCTGAAAGCCTACGGCTACTACCAGCTCGGCCAGGAATGGACGGTGGGCGGCAATATCAATATCGTCACCGGCGCGCCGAAGTCCTGCATCGGCAACCTGCCCGCTGCGCTCAATCCAAACGGCACCAATCCTGCCGCCGGTTACGGCGCCGCCGTGTTCTACTGCGACGGCAAGCCTGCACCACGCGGCTCCGCAGGCAGGATGCCGACCGACGTCCGCATCGCGCTCAACGCCACTTATATGCCGCGCATGTTCAAAGGCCTGGCATTGAAGGCCGACGTGTTCAACCTGCTGAACCGCCAGACTACGCTGGCTACCCAGCCGGTCTACAACGCGGGCGCCAACACTGTCAGCCCTTACTATGGACAGGTGCTGGGACGCGCACCTGAACGCCAGGTGCGCTTCGCCGCGGAGTACAACCACAAGTTCTGAGTCAGCGCTTAACTTCCTTCAGGTATTCCGCACGCGCCGCCAGCGCCGTGTCGGCGAAGTCGGTGAATACACCGTCAACACCAAGGGCGAAGAACTGCTTGTATTCCAGCGCAGGATCGCCCTTGTAGTTGCTGGCCAGGCGGCGCTTCTCGTTGCGGAAGGTGTATGGGTGCACGAACAGGCCGGCCTTGTGTGCATCCGCCACCAGCGAGCCTGGCTCCATGGTGGTGGTGTCGGCGTCGTTCACCTTGCCGTCGCCGTTGATGTCCACCGCACCTTTCACGCTGACGATATAGCGCTTCCATGGGCCGATGCCGTCGGCGTAGGTCTTGATTTCGGCCAGTCCGGCCGGCGTCACCATGTCGCTGAACAGGCGCTTGTCGCCGGCCTGGGCCCAGTCGAACGGCTTGTCGTAAGGTGCCGCGTAGGTCAGCGCGCCGGTTTTCAGGTCCACGTCATCGGCATCGATCAATTGCACCATCTTCAGCTTGGAGCCTTTGCTGCGCATGTATTTCAGGCTGCCCGGCTCGAAGGACTGGATGAAAACCGGCGCGTCGCGTTCGGCCCAGCCGGCGGCAGCCAGCATTGCCAGCAGCTTGTCTTCCAGCGGCACGCCTTGCTGGCGGTGGAAAGTCGGGTTCTTGGTTTCCGGATAGATGGCGATATTGCGGCCGCTCTTCTTGATCATGTCGATCACTTCCTGGATGGTCGCGATCTTGTATTGGCCGTTGAATTGCTGCGGGCGTTCGGCATCGGTCGAAATGCCGCCAAGCGTCTTGATCTCCGCCAGCGTGAAGTCGCTGGCGAACCAGCCTTCCTGCACTTCGCCATCCACGCTCAGCTTGCGTTTGCGGGCCGCGAATTCGGGATGCTGCGCCACGTCGGTGCTGAAGGCCAGATTCGGATCATGGCGGGCAATCAGCACGCCGTCCTTGGTGGAGATCACGTCCGGCTCGATGGCATCGGCGCCCATCTCGATGGCCTTGGCATAGGCTTCCACCGTTTCTTCCGGCAGGTAGCCGCTGGCGCCTCGGTGCGCGACCACCAGGGTTGGCTTGCCATCCAGTGTGGGCAGTGTCGCCGGCAAGTTACCGCCACATGCCGCCAGCACCGCTACCGTCACCGTTCCTACGACTGCCTTCTTCATCGTTGCTCCGCTGTGTAAGTTGAAAACGTGGCGGATTGTAGGTAGTGAAGATGACAAGCTTGTGAATCGCGCAAGCGTGCGCGAGAAACTTGACAACCATTGCCTAGGCAACGTATATTTCATTTATGAATAAACATTTGGTCCCTCGCCGCGTTGCCCGCCTGATCAGCCGGACCCAGAAGGCAATGGAGCAAGAGCTGGACACCAGGCTCGCGCCTTTCGACATCACGGCGGCGCAGTACGTGGTGCTGTCCACCCTTCATAGCGGCCGCGCCAACATCGCGGCGCAGATCTGCAAGGAGCTGTCGTACAGCCCCGGCGCGATGACGCGCATGCTGAACCGCCTGGAGCAGAAGGGCATGATCCAGAAAGCGCCAAGCGTCGACAACCGCCGCACCGTGCAACTGGAGCTGACCGACGAAGGCCACCACATCTTCCCCAGTTTGCTGGAAGCGTCGGGCATCGTGATCGACCACTACTTCGGCGCTTTCAGTGCGCAGGAACTTCAAACGTTCGAGTCCCTGCTCTTGAAAATGTCGGCTGGGAAGTAGCTTTTTTTTTGCGCAAAAGGTTGCCTAGGCAATCGTACATTAAGGAATGAATTTGGAACCTTCGATCAATGTGCTGGGTGCTTACTTTCCCGACTGGCTTTTCTGCATTGCCGGCGCGACGCTGCTGTCCTTCCTGACCCACGCCGTGATGACCGCGCGCGGCTGGCTCGCCGGTGCGCCTTCACACCTGCTCGCACTGGGCTATCCCGCGTTCGCCACCGTGCTTTCCCTGTCGGCCTGGCTCGCATTTTTCCAACACTGAGGTGATGTCATGAAGAAGACCAAAAACTCGCGCCGCTGGAGCGCTATCGTTCTGGCGCTGACACTGGCAGCCATCGGCCTCGCCATTTACGTCGTGCGCTCCATCGACCAGGCGCCGCGTACCGATGATGCCTACGTCTACGCCGACACGATCAACGTGGCGCCGGAAGTGAACGGACGCATCGTGGAACTGCCGGTGACGGACAACCAGCGCGTCAAGAAGGGCGACTTGTTGTTCCGCATCGATCCACAGCCGTTTGAAGAAACCCTGGCCAAGGCCGAAGCCAGCCTGAAAGCGCTCGACAGCGAGATCAAGCTGACCCAGCGCACGGTCGATGCCCAGAAATTTGCCGCAGCGGCGGCCCAGGCGAACGTCGAACACGCCAAGGCCGCCTCCGAACAGGCGGGCGACTCGCTGGCGCGGCTGGAACCTCTGCTCACCAAAGGCTTTGTTTCAGCCGAGCGTATCGACCAGGCGCGCACTGCCAAGCGCAGCGCGCAATCCCAGCTCAGCGCGGCACTGCTGGACGCGCGCCGCGCCGAAGCATCCGTCAGCGGCGTCGATGCCCTGGTAGCCAAGCGTGAAGTAGTGAAGTCGGAGATAGCTCTGGCGCGCCTGAACCTGTCCTATACCGAAGTGCGCGCGCCCGGCGATGGCATCGTGCTGAACCTGAAAACCTCGGCGGGCCAGTTTACCGCCGCCGGGCACCCTGTATTCACGCTAGCCAGTTCCAGCCGCTGGTATGTGGTGGCCAATTTCCGCGAGACCGACCTTGCCGGCATCAAGGCCGGCCGCCAAGCCCAGGTCTACCTGCTTGGCGACACCTCCAGGCGTTACAGCGGCACCGTCGAATCCATCGGCTACGGAGTGTTTCCCGACGACGGCGGCAGCGAAGTGGCCGGCCTGCCGCGCGTACCGCGTTCCATCAACTGGGTGCGGGTGGCGCAGCGCTTCCCGGTGCGCATCCTGATCGAACAACCTGACGCTGCTTTCCGCATCGGAGCCTCCGCTGTGGCCATGTTGAACGCGAAATGAAAATCATGAAAGCCATGATAGCGCGCATTCGCACTGAACTGGCGCCCTTCCCTGGCCGCCTGGATGCGGTGTGGCGCCTGCTCGCAAGCTGCACAGTGGTAATCGTCTGTTCGATGACCTTGCAGCTACCGCTGCTTTCCCTGTCGTTGATCATGGTGTTCTTCACCGCGCAGGAAAACACGGTGCTCACCCGCATGAGCGCGATAGCCCTGCTGGCTGGCAGCACGCTGGCAGTGATTGCCTCCATCGTACTGCTCAAGTTCACCATCGATGTGCCGATGCTGCGCATCCTGGGCGCAGGGCTGATCGCTTTTTGCGGCATGTATTTTTTCAGGATCAGCAAGTTTGGCGCGATCGGCTTCCTGGTGGCCCTGCTGGTGGTCAATGCCCAAGGCATGGCCGATATCTACGCCGATCCCGAAACCCTAATCCGCAACCAGCTTTGGGTTTGGGTCGCAACCACTTATCCGGTGCTGGTCACGCTGACGATCCAGCGCGTGTTCCGGCCTGCGCTCCCGGTCAAGCTGCTGGTGCAGGAATATGCTCGGCAACTGGACGAGGTCGAGAACCAGCTTGCCGCACGCATCGCGGGCGACACGCCACCACCTTTGCACAATGGGCAGGTCGGGCGCGGTGTATTGGCATTGCAACGGCAGTTGGCATTTGCCTCCTTGGGCAATACGGAGCGCACAAAGGCGCGCGCGGCGGCAGTAAGCCGCCTGCATGCCGCGGCCGGGCAGTTGGCCAGGCAGGCGCCGTTCGCGCTGTCGCAAGAAGAACGCGCGCGGATGCTGTCGATACGCCAGGCGTGCGCATCGCTGCGCGAATGCCTGGGCCACGATGCCCCCTTCGTTCCCATGATGACGCCGCCCGCTGTTGCGGGTTCGCACGGCGCCATCCTGCGCGAAATGGAGCGCGCGCTCCGTGCGGCAGCCGATGCCGACAACACGGACGGCGCAGGCGCGACCAGCGTCGCGGCGGGACCGGCGGCAGCGGCAAGCCCTCACCGCCACCTGGTCTACGCCCAGTTCGCATTCAAGACCGTGCTAGCGGCAATGATCACCTACATCATCTACACCGGCTTGCAATGGCCCGGCATCGGCACCGCAATGCAGACTTGCATCATCCTGGCCCTGCCAAGCCTGGGCGCCACTACGCACAAAGGCATCAACCGTTTGCTGGGATGCTGCCTTGGGAGCCTGGCGGCACTGGTGGCTACCGTATTCGTCGTGCCGCACCTCGACAGCGTCGTCGGCCTGCTGGCCATGTCCTTGCCCATTATCGCTGTTGGCGCCTGGATCGCGGTTGGATCGCCGCGCTCGAACTACATCGGCGTGCAGATGATGTTTGCTTTCGCCCTTGCGCAACTGGGCGGTTTCGGACCGGTCACCGACCTGACGGAAATCCGCGACCGCCTGGTCGGCATCCTGCTTGGGTTGGCGGTTTCGGTCACGGTGTACACCCTGGTGTGGCCCGAGCGTGAAGGCCAGGCCCTCAAGTCCACGCTGTCGCGCCTTCGGAAAGCTGTCGCCGCGTGCGCGCATGCCGACCACCATGAGCTTGGTGCTGCGCGCCTGCACGCGTGGGCCCTGCTGAACCAATGCCGTGAACTGCACGCCCGGGTAGCGTTGGAGCCGGGCTGGCGCGGCCGCAATTCGCGCCGCATCGCGAACCTGCTGGCGCAGGCGGAAGAAAAGCTGGCCATGCAGCAGGCCAGGCATTAAGGCGATCAGGCTACCACGAGTCCCATCTCACCCAGGATGGCTGCAGCCTGGGTGTGGGAGATCACGGCGCCTTTGAACGCGCGCACGTCGGTCAGCTTGAGGCCGCCAAGGTCGGCCCCGCGCAGGTCCGCGCCTTCGAAACGGGTCAGTTTGAGCACAGCTTCGCGCAGGCTGCAGCCCTCCAGCACGGCTTCGCGGAAGTCGCTGCCGGACAGGTCTGCGTCAGAGAAGTCAAGCTGGTTCAAGGTCGCCTTGCGGAATGAGAATCCGCGCATGTCCGCGCCCACCAGCAGGCATTCTTCGAAATTGACGCCGAGATGCGAAACCTCTTCGAACGCCGCGCCGGTCAGTTTGCAGCTACGGAAGCTGGCCGACGCCAGCTTGGTACGGCGCCATTTGCTGTTATTCAGGTCGCAGCCCTGGAACTGCGCGTCGACCAGGTCGGCCGATTCAAAGTCCGCCGACATGCCGCGGCAACGCTGCCAACTGCTGCGGGCCAGCTTGCAGGCGTACAGAATCGTTTCGTTGAAAGTACAACGTTCAAACACGCAGTCCTGCAGGTCGAGACGGGACAGGTCGGCGTCGTCAAAGCTGCACTGCACGAACTGGCGGACGCCGGCTGCCAGCTGCTGCGCCAGCGAGTCGCGATCCATTTCCATCTCAACGGCGCTGGCTTTTGGCCGCGTACGCTTCGTAGATCGCCTTGGCGTCCTTGTGGGCCTGGTCGATGGTGCGGAGCTTCTTGTCGTCGTCATGGCGGACGAAGAACTCTGCGTCCTGCGCATCCATCACCAGCTTCACCGCGAGCGCGTCTTTCAGGTTGTATTTTTCGAAGATGAGCGTGGTCACTTCGTCGAGGTATTCTTCGTAAGTCATGATCGTTTCCTTCCGGTGGCGATTATACGCGCGCCGCCGCCACTTGCAGAAACGAATCCAGGTCTATATAATTCGGGCCCTTCGGGTCGTTAGCTCAGTTGGTAGAGCAGCGGACTTTTAATCCGTTGGTCGCAGGTTCGAGCCCCGCACGGCCTACCAGAAAAAGATAGAATAGCCAGCCTTCGGGCTGGCTATTTTATTTTCCGCACAATGAAACATTCACTCTTCCTGTTCGACCTCGACGACACGCTGCTGGATTTCCGCGCTTCCGAGAAGCTCTCCTTTGAGCGAGTGCTGCGGGAACTGGGCTGCCGCGACAGGATCGATGAAATGTTCCAGCAATATCAGGGCATTAATATCGAGCTATGGCGGGCGTTCGAAGCCGGCACGGTTTCGAAGGAATTCCTGAAAGTAGAAAGGTTCCGCAAGACCTTTGCTGCGAATGGGCTGGAGATCGATCCGCTGCAAGCCAGCCACCGTTACCTGGAATCGCTGTCTGAAACCGTGGTGCTGATCGACGGCGCCACGCGCTTGTGCAGGACGCTTGCTGAAGTCGGCGAAGTTGGCATCATCACCAACGGTGTGGCGCACATCCAGGACCGCCGCATCGCCAGCTCCGGCCTGGGTGACTACATCTCCTTCACCGCCACTTCCGAAGCATGCGGCTTCGCCAAGCCTGACAGCCGCTTCTTCGAATACGCCACGAAAATGGCGCGCACCTTCAACAAGCACGAAACCATCATCGTGGGCGACCGGCTGGACGCCGACATCCTCGGCGCCAACCGCTTTGGCATCGAAAGCTGCTGGTTCAACCCGGGCCGTTTAACCAACGACACCGAAGCATTGCCCACTTTCGAAGCCGTCCACCTCAACGATATCGCACCTTTGCTGGCTTAGAAGGCGAAGCGCAAGCCGGCGTTGACCCGGCGCCCCACATCTTCCAGCGTCAGGAACTGGCTCTCGTTGTTGGCATATTCGTGCATGCGCGAATTGCTCAAGTTGATGCCGTCCAGGTACAGGGCGATCTTCGGCGTGATGTTGTAGCGCAGGCTCAGGTCGTACTGGCCGTAGGCTGCGCGGGTACGTGGCTGGGTGCTGCCGCCACCGCAATCGACAGCGAACTTGTTGCGCCAGTTGTAGCTTACACGCGCCGAGAAGGTCTCGTTCTCGTAGAACAGCGAAGCGTTGTACGACTGCTTCGACAGTCCTGGATAGCCGCAATCGAGCGCCGCTGCATCGTCGCGACTGGCGCTGGCGTCGACAAAGGTGTAGTTGGCGGCGACACCAAAACCGCGTAGCCAGGCGATGCCGTTGTCGAAGGCGTACTGGCCAGCCAGCTCGATGCCTTTGATCTTGCCCTTCTGGCCGTTGCGGATACGGGTGTCATGCACCACTTCCGAATACTGCGGGATGGTGATGTCTTCCAGGCGCCTCTCGAGGAAGTTAGACACCTTCTTCTGGAAGATCGCGGCACCGAGGAAGTTGGTCTTGGACAGGTACCATTCGTACGACAGGTCCAGGTTCTTCGACTCCATCGGCTTCAGGTAAGGATTGCCGCCGCCGGTCTGCACGTCGCCGAAGCGGCCGCCGTACCAATTGTCCACGCCCATCTGGTTCAGGGTCGGGCGGGTCTCGGTCTTGGAAGCGGCCAGGCGCAGCACCATATCGTCGGTCAGGTCGAACTTCAGGTTACCGGATGGCAGCACGCTGCTATAACTGTTATCCACCGAAGTTTCGACCGCCGGGCCGTAATTCAGGATGTAAGTGGTGTCGTTCGGGCTCTTGGTCGCCGACAGCAGCACGCGGCTGATCCCGGTGGAGGTCGAATTCACGTGCACCACGCGCACGCCGGCGTTGGCCGACCAGCGCTCGCCTTCCCATTTCGAATCAAGGAAGATGCTCGAGACCTTTTCCTTGACGCTCCAGAAATTCGGCTTGGTGTAATCGATCGCCATCGGGCCGTTCGGGAACTTGGTCTTGTCCAGGTACAGCGCCGGATCGTTCGACAGCGCCAGTGTGGATGGCTGGTTCAGGTAGTTCATGTAAGCGTACGGGTCGAAGCTCAGGTAACTCGCCGGAGCGCCAGGGAAAGCGTTGTCCAGCGACTTCACCGTGAACAAGGATGACGGCAGCGCGACATGGTAGCCGCTGAACGCATTCCAGGAGTCGCTTTCCCATTGGTTGCGCCCCACCTTGCGCTGCGAATACGCGACACCGGTGTCGAGCCCCTTGAAGGCGCCGATTTCATGCGCCCAGGAAGCGTTCATGCGCCCTTCGCTCAATTCATCGGAGAAGCGAACGTCCTTGTTCGACACGGCATGCGCCCGCACCGCATTCGGGTCGGTAATGCCATCGCCGAATGACAGGCTCGGTATGCTGCCAAAGGTCAGCGTGTCGCCATTGTTCGGCACCATGCCCGCCACGATCCACTGGTCCGGGGTCTTGGTGGTGGTCCGCGAGTTCGAGATATCGCCCTCCAGCTTCCACTCCGGCGACACATTCCATTTCGCATTCAGGCCGAAAGCCTTGGTGATCGACAGCCGGTCGCCACCCTTGACGATCATGTCGTTCGAGTTGGCGTCGGTCAGGATACCGGTGCCGTCGCCGACCAGGGCCGGGTTGTTGGCGAAGAAGTTCGCGCCGGGACGCATGAAGCTGGTGACCTGGTTGTTCGAATCGTATTTCACACCCAGCTGCACCGGGTTGTTCCAGTCGCTGATCGCGATCACGTCGTTGCGCTGGTTGAGGCGCGAATAGAGCGCATCGGCAGTCAGCTTCCAATCAGGCGATGGGTTGTACTGCATGGTGACGTTGCTGACCAGGCGCTTGCGGGTTTCGTTCTCCTGCTGGTAGCCGAAGCTTTGCGGCATCAGCAGCTTCTTGCTGGTGACGTTGGCCATGGTCAGGCCCTTGGAATTCAGGTCGCCGTCGATCATGTACACGTCGCGCAGGTTCCAGGCGTCGTTGATGGCCTTGTTCTGCTTCGAGGCACGGTCGGTATAGGACAGCGAACCGGTCACGCCAAAGGTCTTGTTCTCATTGGCGAACGAGTACATGCCGCTGACGTTGGGCGTATTCTTCTTCGAGTTCGAATCATAGGAATCGAACACATTCACCACGCCCGAGTGGCCGGCCTTGCCGGACAGTGGACGGGCAGTCTGGATATCGACCGTCGAGCCGATGCCGCCTTCCGGCAGGAAGGGCATGGAAGTCTTGTAGACGATGGCTTTCGAGATCAGGTCGGACGACAGCAGGTCGAACGAGAAATCGCGGCCGCCGGTATCGCTGGTCATGGTGCGGCCGTTGACCAGCACGTTATTGAACTCGGGACCCAGGCCGCGCACGGAGATGTAGCGCCCTTCCCCGTTATTGCGCTGGATTTGCACGCCGGTGACGCGCTGCAGCGATTCCGCGATATTCGTATCCGGGAATTTCCCTGCGTCTTCGGCCGATACCGCATCTACTACACCTTCCTGCAAACGCTTGGTCGCCAGCGAGGAAGCCAGGGAAGCGCGGACACCGCTCACCACCACCTTGGCCGAAGGATCGATCGGCTCGCCCGCCGTTTGAGCATAGGCACCCAGCGGCAGCAGCATTTCTGCGATCAGCGCCGCCAATACAGTCTTACGCATATTGTCTCCGTTATTTTGATTTGGTGAGCCAATGGTACGCAGGGCCTGCAATATCAAAGTATTGCGTCTTTCAGTATTGATATTCCGAAAACGTATGAGTCAAACCGGCCTCGCAACCGCACGAAACAGGGTCCGATTTACGTGGCCAGATGTGGAATTTATGCAACTTGTGAATATTCGATAGTTTGCTTTCAGAAACAATAGTTACAATTCGCAGTCCAACCATCCCGGAATTGCAATGTCTGACAACGTCTACGCGGCGCCGCGCGCCAACCTCGATGAACAGTTTCACTCCAACGTGGAAGACCACTTTTATGTGATTTCCACGCGCAAAATGATGACGCTGTTCTTCTTGACCTTCGGCCTGTTCCAACTCCATTGGAATTTCCAGAATTGGTTGCTGCACAAGCGCGCAACCGGTGAAAACATCTGGCCGCTGCCGCGCGCCATCTTCGCCATCTTCTTCACGCACAGTCTGTACCGGAAAATCGGCGGCTTCGATGCCACCGGAAAACGCGGCGCCTGGGATAGTGGAAGCTACTCCAGCGCCATGGTATTCCTGATGCTCGTTGAGTATGTGCTTTCGTGGGCGGGCAAGAGTTCGAAGTTTTTCGACGTGATCTCGATCCTGCTGATCATTCCAATTGCCCTGCTGATGAAACAGGTCCAGGTCGAAGTCAATGCCCGCAGCGGCGATCCGGCAGGCAGCAGCAACGACAACTTCACCGTCGCCAATATCGTCTGGTGCGCGATCGGCGTAGCGATCTGGTTCTTCGCTGCGATCGGCATCCTGTTCGGCCCTTAATACTTCTTCTTTAGCACCCCATCATGTCTGACAACGTCTACGCTGCCCCGCTATCCAACCTGGACCAGCAAACTTACGCCGGTACAGAGCCGCGTTTCTATGTCGTCTCGACCCGCAAACTGCTGGTCCTGTACTTCATCACGATCGGCTTGTACCACTTGTACTGGAACTATAAGAACTGGGCGCTGCATAACCGGGCAACCGGTGAAGGCGTATGGCCGGTGCCGCGCGCAATTTTCTCCATCTTCTTCACCCACAGCCTATTCCGCGACATCTCACAACACGACGTAACGCATGAACGCGCCGAGTGGAATGCCGGTTCGAATGCCGCCTTCATGGTGCTTCTGGTCATCGGCGGAAATATCCTGGAGCGGATGGCGTCCAAAGGCTTGGGATCACCCATGACCGATATCGCCTCCATCGCCATGCTGGTGCCCACCGGCCTGCTGCTGAAGAAGGTGCAGGATGAAATCAATGCGCGCTGCGGCGATCCAGCCGGCAGCGGCAACGCTTCGTTCACGGGGGCCAATATCGCCTGGTGCGTTGCGGGCGCCATCTACTGGGCGCTGGCAATTCTCGGCATCTTCTATACGGATTAATCGGCCTTGTGGCCAGCCAGCGGAATCTCCGGCAGGAACAGCAAAACGATCAGGCCTGACAGCACCAGCACCGCGCCGGCACCGAAGATGCCGGCGATCGCGTGGCGGTACACAGCCACCGTCGATGGCAACACGCTGATGCCCGGCCCCACTGCCGCCACGGCTTTCACGCCGTGGATGTGCAGCGAACGCGCCAGCAGTGCGCCCGATCCCGTCACGCCCAGCAAGCCGCCCAGCGAGCGGAAGAAAGTCAGCATTGCCGTTCCCACGCCGCGGCGCGGCAGCGGCAGTGCGTTCTGCACCGCGATGGTCATGTTCGGCATGACCAATCCCAGGCCGGCGCCCAGCAGGAAGATCGCCGGTTCGATAACCCAATAGCCCCACCCCGCTTCCATGCCCAGCGCCAGCGTGGTGAATGCCACCAGCGCGGCAACCAGCCCTCCCAATTGCACGCCCTTGTACTTGCCGGTACGTGCCAGCCGGCGCCCGCTCAGCATCGAGGAGCCGACCAGGCCGATCATCATGGCCACCGTCAGCAGCCCCGAACTGGCGGGGCTGCTGCCCATCACCACCTGGAAGAACAACGGGAAAAAGATAGTGGCACCCATCAGGCCCATGAAGGTCAGCGCCATCACCACGCTGGCGATATTGAATACGCGGTTGCCGAACAAATCCGGCGGCAGCACCGGTTCCGGCACTTTGCGCACGTGCACGGCCAGCCAGGCGCCGAGGACCACGGCCAGCGCACTGCACACCAGCACCTGCAACGAATCCCAGGCCCATTCGGTGCCGCCCAGCGCCAGCACCAGCAGCGCCGACGTGATCGAGCCGGTCATCAGCACGGAACCCAGGTAATCGACACGGTGGGCGTGGTGCACCTTCTCCTTGTGCAATGCCCGCGCGATAGCGTAGAAGGCCACGGCGCCGACCGGCAAGTTGACGTAGAAGGTCCAGTGCCAGGACAGCGCATCGGTAATCAGGCCGCCCAGCACGGGGCCAAGCAGGCTGGTAGCGGCATACACCACCGGCACCATGCCCATGCGCTTGCCCCGCTCCGCCGGTGGAATGATGTCGGCGATGATGATCTGCGCCAATGGCAGGAAGCCGCCCGCACCAATGCCTTGCAGCGCGCGGAACACGATCAGTTGCGTCATGTTCTGCGACAGGCCGCACAGCGCGGAACCAAGCAGGAAGGCGCCCATGGCGGCAAAGATCATGGGCCGGCGGCCGTACTGGTCGGCCAGCTTGCCGTACAGCGGCATGGTGGCGGTGGAAGCCAGCACATAGGCCGTGACCACCCACGACAGATGGGCCATGCCGCCCAGGTCCGCCACGATGCGGGGCAAGGCGGTAGCGACAATGCTCTGGTCCAGCGCACTCAGGCCCAGCACGGCCATCATGGCCAGGTAGACGGCGCGGATTTCGCGCTCGGTGACAGGAGTGTCCTTCATGGTGTTCCGATGAGATTCAGGGGTTCGATGGCGGCTTCCAGCGCCGACAATTGGGCCGGCGTCAGGCGCGCTATGCGCTGCGCCATCCAGTCGCGGCGCTTGTCGCGCAGGGCTTCGATGCGTTCGGCGCCAAGCGCCGTGGCCTGCAGGCCGGAGCGGCGACGATCCTGCGGATCGGGCGCGCTGCGCTCCACCAGCCCCGCCTCCTCCATCGCCTTGATATGGCCGCTCATGGTGGCGGCGCGCACGTTTTCCATGCGCGCCAGTTCGGCGACGCCAATGCCCGGCTGCTCCTGAATGATGGCCAGCAGCATGTACTGCACCAGTGGGATATCGCCGCCGTTTTCGCTGGCGTCGCGGCGCATTTCGCGCACCAGCCGTTTCAGCGTCAAACGCAGCTCCTCGCTGGCGGCAAGCACGCGCGGCGACAGGCTTGCTTCATGTTTTTTCGGCATTTATCTCAATAATTAGGTAGGCTACCTACCTATATTACCGGATTTCTCCTGGCCGCGCAAAAGCGCCAGCAAATGCTCGCGCGCCCCTGCCAGCGTCATGCCCTTCTCCTGCAGGTGCGGCAGCAGTTTCTCGAACAGATCGCGGCGCCGCGCTCCGACTTCGGAGATGTCGCGCCGGTCGCTGAAGAAGTCCATCAGCGTGGAGCCGCACAGGCAATTGCGGTAGGCCTCGACGATCGCAACGCTGTCGTCATCGACGCTTTGCTTGAGGCCAGTGATGTCCTTGCGCACCGATTCGGTTTGCTGCATGAAGTCATGCGCCGTGGCGAAGACCCGCCCGCAATAGCCACAATGTTTGGGGAAGGCGGAAGCGGCCAAGGCTCTCAGGCCCTCAAAGAAAAGACGTTCCTCCATTTTTGCCACCTCTTTCTTCCAGAGCGCCGCAATTTATGAGACAGTAAATCTTTCGCGCCGCGGAGCTAATAATGACCCTGCAGGAGCATTGCCGATTCGAGCCGCTGGAGCGCGCACATGCGCTGCACGCCAGCTTCTACACCGACCAGCAATGGCTGGAATTCGAACAGCGGGAAGTCTTCGGTTCGACCTGGCAATTGGCGGCGCACAGCGGGGAACTCAGTGCGGCAGGCGACCATGTGGTTGGCGACATTGCCGGCAAACCGATCATCATCATACGCCAGCCCGACGGCATGCTGCAGGCTTTCTTCAACGTCTGCCGCCACCGCGCCGGGCCGCTTGCGACCTGCAACGGCAAGGGCGCGCGGGCGCTGCACTGCAAATACCACGGCTGGACCTACGAACTGGATGGCTCCTTGCGTGCCGCCACCGAAATGCAAGGCGCGGCCGACTTCAACCAGTCGGAGATCCGCCTTCCCCGCGTCCAGGTGCGCGAGTGGCAAGGCCTGGTGTTCGTGGCCCTGGGTACAGACACGCCGCCGTTCGAGCAGGTGTTCGACGGCATCAGCGAGCGCATCGCGCCAACCGACTTGTCGCACATGCGCTTCGCCAAGCGCGATACCTACAAGCTCGAATGCAACTGGAAGGTCTATATCGACAACTTCCTCGAAGGCTACCACCTGCCCTTCGTTCATCCCGGCCTGTCGAAGGTGCTCGATTACCGCGCTTACGACACCGAACTGGCGCAATGGCATTCGCTGCAGCACTCACCGCTGCGCAACAACGACGGCATCTACGGCGACGGCAACGCCTGGTACTACTTCATCTACCCCAACATCATGCTGAACATCACGCCCGGCCGGCTGCAGACCAACCGCATCCTGCCGGCCGGCCACCGCCAATGCATCGTGGAATTCGACTATTACTACACCGACGACCCGGAAGTGCAGGCGCGCGTGCAGGCCGAGCAAGCCTTCAGCGACGAAATCCAGGCCGAAGACATCAGCATCTGCGAGCGGGTGCAGCAAGGCCTGGCTTCCGGCTCGTACAGCGCAGGGCGCCTGAACCCAAAGCGCGAAAGCGGCGTGTGGCATTTCCAGAACCTGCTGCGAGCCGCCTATGCACGCCACGAATAAGGGCAAGCCGCTCGGCTTCTGGATGTGCACCTCCCTGATCGTGGGGAATATGATCGGCATGGGCATCTTCATGCTGCCCGCCGCACTGGCGCCGTTCGGCAAGAACGCCTTCGCCGGATGGGCCATAACCGTGATCGGCTGCCTGTTCATCGCCCACGTCTTCGCCCGCCTGGCGCGCGCCATGCCGGACGAGGACGGGCCGTACGGCTACTGCCGGCGTGCCTTCGGCAACGGCGTCGCCTTCTTCACCATGTGGTGCTACTGGGTGTCGATCTGGGTCACAAACGCTGCGCTGGCAATCGGCATCGTGGGCTACCTGACGACCCTGGTGCCTGCGCTGTCCGCCCATCCGGCCCTGCCGCCGCTGACGGCAATGGCCATCATCTGGTTCTTTGTCCTGGTCAGCCTGCGCGGGGCGCTGGCTTCGGGCCGGGTGCAACTGGTGTCGGCGGCGCTCAAGCTGCTACCCATGGGCGCCATCGTGCTGCTCGGCGCCTGGATCTTCGGCAGCGACAGCACGGCTTACGCGGCGCACCTGCCGCCTACCCCGTTCACGCTGGATGGCACCGCCGCGGCAGGCACTATCGCCCTGTTCGCGATGCTGGGCGTGGAATGCGCCGCGCTGCCCGCCACCAAGGTGCACCAGCCTGAACGCACCATTCCGCGCGCCACTATCGCCGGCACGCTGGTGGCTGCGGTAGTGTATGTGCTGGTCTGCACCATTCCCATGCTGCTCCTGCCGCAAGCGGAGCTGGCCGCGTCCAACGCGCCCTTCGTCGACCTGTTCCGCCGCTACTGGGATGCCGGCAGCGGGCATTGGCTGGCGATCGCCGTGATCTTCAGCGGTCTCGGCGCGCTGAATGGCTGGACCATGCTGGCGGGCGAAGTGACGGCGTCGATGGCCCGCCACGGCATTTTCCCCGCTGCGCTGAAATCGGCCAACCGCCACGGCGCACCGGCCTGGTCGCTCCTGCTGGTGGGCCTGCTGGCCAGCACCATGATCGCGATGAACTACAGCCGCTCGATGACGGAGGCCTTTACCTTCCTGACGCTGGTGGTGACCGCTGCCAGCATGCCGCTCTACCTGGTCGGCGGTGCTGCCGTGTTCAAGCTGCGCCAGCGCGGGGCCATGCTGGCGTTCAGCGCTGTGATGACTTGCGTCTTTTCCCTCTGGGCCTTTTACGGCATGGGCAAGGAAGCCTTCTGGTGGGGCATCGCGCTGGGCGCGGTCAGCTTGCCGGTGTTCTGGCTGGTGCGCTGGCGGCAGAAGGCGCAGCAGGCTGAAGGCAGTACGCCACCAGCAGCAGCGCCGCAGTAACCGCCGCGACCAGCGCCAGCCTGGCCGGCATCGACAGCAAGGCGGCGTGCGCGATCAACTGGTTCTGCATGACTACGGCCGCGGCAAACGCCAGCAGCGCGGCGATGGTCCAGCGCTGGCCGCCGGCAGTCGCGCGGGTAGCGGTATACAGGCGGCCCGCAGGCAGCGTGAATGGCGGCCATGGGTCGGCGGCGGCGAGATCGGCGGGACGCCAGCCGGTATGGCGGAACCACAGGGAAAGCTTGTCGCTCCAGCGCGTAGCACGCACGGCATCGCGCCACATGACAGCCGGCCAGGCGAATTGCGCCCACACCGCATTCCATCCCGGCCCGCCCTTGCGAACGCCGTACACGCATTGCTCGCCTTCTTCGATATAAGTGCCGAACAGGCGGTCCCAGATCATCAGCGTGCCGGCGTAGTTGCGATCCAGGTAGACATCGTTGACGGCATGGTGCACCCGATGGGCACTGGGGGTATTGAGGATGCCTTCGATCAGCGGCACGCGGCCTATCAGGCGGGTATGAATCCAGAACTGGTAGAACTTGCTCAGCGTGAGCTGGATGATGAACACGCCAGGCGGGCAGCCAAGCAGCGCCAGCACCATGAACAGCGGCGCATGAAACAAGTCCTGGAAGGCGCCCTGGCGCAACGCGGTGGTGAGGTTGAATTCTTCGCTCTGGTGGTGCGGTGAATGCACAGCCCACAAAAAGTTGATCTCGTGCGACCAGCGGTGCGCCCAATAGTAGACAAAATCGAAGGCCACAAACGACCAGGCCCAGGTCCACACCGCCCCCGGCGCCGATTCCCACAACGATAAATGACTGAAGACCCAGCCATAGGCCAGCAGCATGGCGGACTTGGTAAACACTTCCAGCGTCACGGTCCAGATGCCGCAAGCCATGCTGGTCAGGCTGTCAGCCAGCGAGTATGCCTCGATCCGGCGGCGGTGCGCCAGCCAGGCTTCGGCCGCGATCATAACCAGGAAGACGGGTGTGGCCGCGGCCACCAGGGCATTGTTATCGAGCATGCGCGGGCTTGGCGCCGGCCTTGCGGCCAAGTGCGGTGCGCAGTACTTCGCCGACGGGGCGGTTCAGCACTGCGGCGACGGTCTGCATGCGCTTGGAGTCCAGCACCGGACGCGAATTCTGCGCCGCCAGGGCGGCTTGCGCTGCCTGTGCCACTGCCAAGGCCTTGGCCTTCGCTTCACGCCGGGCGGCGGCTGCAATATCGGCCAGTTGCGCCAACTGCACCTCGTTCGGGAAGCCTTCGACGAAATAGCGCGGCGGGTAATCGTCGGTGCGCTGCATCAGCGCGCCCACCACCGGCATCGCCGCTTCCCAGGTCACGGTAATCGGCGGTTCGATGCTGGCGGGATCGGCGAAGTACAGCAGGTCGGTCTTCGGCAGCAGGCTTGGCATGCCGCGCGTCCAGGTGCAGGCGCTGGTGCGGACCTGCTCCGGACCGAGCTTGCCGACCAGGTAGGTGACCACGCAGCGATTGCGTCCGCTCGCCCATTCGTGCGCTTTCAGCAGCTCCTTCTGCAGGCGGTAATCGTTGCCTTCCACGTACTTGGCCAGGCTGTTCAGGCGCCGCGTCAGGCTTGGCGGCACGAAGATCTGCCAGCGGCCATCCACCAGGCGCAGCAAGCGCGGCATGACCATCTTCTCCTCGCGCATGGCGGAAATCGCGGCCTTCAGCATCGCATCCATCGCCACTTCGTTCTTGTCGCTGCACACCATCAGCATGCCGCGCGTCGGCACCATGACCACCGGACGGCCCTCGGGGACGGCAGCCTCAATCAGTTCCGGCAAAAGCATGCGCGACGAATCGTAACCATCGTCCCAGCCGCCGCCCAATACACCCTGGGGCGAAGGCAGCAGCGGCGCGGTGGAGCGCGCGCGCAGGTTGGCAAAGGCCGCTTCGAAGGCCTGATCTTCCGTCAGGTCCCAAGCGTCGAGATGGGCGCGCGCCACGCGGTGCACCACGGTGCCGCGATGGAAAGCCAGCCCCATTTCCAGCCCTTCGCAGATAGGACGGAACAACAGCGGCGAGTAACCGCGGGCGGCGGCCAGCAAGGCCTGCCCGCGTTCCGCGCTGTTGCGCACGATCGGCAGCAGGTGGCGCTTGGCCTCCTCCACCATGCCCGGCGTATTGCCCATCAAGACCATGCCGGCGGTATGGCGCAGCAGGTCTTCGCTGGCGGCCAGCGACGCGCCAAGCCATTCCCGGTACATGTTCTCGAGCGGCACCAGCAGTTCCAGCGGATAGGGCGACTCCGGACCGGGCACGCCAAACAGTTCGCCTTCGTCGGCCAGGAAAGTCCAGCGCCGGCCGGGATCCAACAGCTCCAGGTGCCCCTGCAACTGCAGCGCATATTCAGCCAGCGTAGCGCGCGCAGCCGGCGCTTTTTCCTCTTCGACCTCGCAGCGGATGCCGCAGGTCATCAAGGCGTCGCGGAAGCGCTCTGCCATGGCCCAGTCGACACCTTTTTTCACGATCGCGCCATTGCCGACGGTGATCGGGCGCACCGCTTCCAGCGGGCGGCGGAACAAAAGCATCAGGCGTGCCTCTACCCGCTCCTGCAGGAAGCCGTTCTGTACGCCAAGGGTTTTGATCCGAAAAGTCGCCACGAGGTTCGCCACGAAGACCGAGTTGAACAAATTGCAACAGCATTGTAAGGGAAGCCGGACGTTAACAGGCAGCAAACCTGTATCATGTTGGCCCCATGCCACAAACCATTATATCTCTCGCGACTAGCGATTTAGTTGTAAAGAAAAGCCGTTTTCTTGGCTTTGTCCAGCCAGTGGCCGACCGCGCCGAGGCGCAAGCGATCGTGGCCCGCCTGCGCGCCGAGCATCCCGACGCGGCCCACGTGTGCTGGGCCCTGCTGGCTGGCGGGCAATCGGCAGCGGTCGATGATGGAGAGCCGGGCGGCACTGCCGGCCGCCCGATGCTGGACGTGTTGCGCCACCAGGACCTGGAAGGAGTGCTGGCGGCCGTGGTGCGCTATTTCGGGGGCATCAAGCTGGGCGCCGGCGGCCTGGTGCGGGCCTATACGGATACCGTGGCCCAGGCCCTGCTGACGGTGGAAAAAGTCGCGATCGTGCGCTACACCGAACTGCGCTGCATCCTGCCCTATTCGCTGGAAGGCTTGCTGCGCCGCGAACTGGCGGCCGCCGGCGCCACCTTGGTGGACGTGGGGCACGACCAGCGTGTAACGCTGGCCTTCCGCATCGCAGACAGCGCCGCGCCAGCCCTGGTTGCTCGACTGAACGAGTCAGCCAGCGGCCAGCTTGAATGGCCGTCACCACTACACGAATAAACAAAATAGTTAAAAGTTAATATTTTTCTATTAACAATTTTTGCGTTATTGGCTTGGGCTGGCTACTGTCACGAACATGCGCGATGAAACACTATTTTCTGGCAATCAACTCTCGGCGCTGTTGAATGCCCTGCCCGACCCTGCGTTTATCCTGACGCGCAGCGGCCGCTACATTGCCATTTTCGGCGGCATCGACGTGCGCTACTACCATGACGGCTCGAACCTGATCGGCAAAACGGTGCATGACGTGCTGACAGTGGACAAGGCAAGCTGGTTCCTGAAGGAGATCGAAACCGCGCTGGCCTGGCGCGCCCTGCACATCGTCGAATACAGCCTTGTGCCCGGCGACATCAAAGGACTGCCGAGCTGCGGCCCCAGCTACCGCCTGTGGTTCGAAGGCCGCATCCAGGCGCTGGACTTCCAGGTCGACGGTGAAGATGCGGCGCTGTGGGTTGCCAGCAACATCACCGCGCGCAAGGAGATGGAAGACCAGCTGCGCATGCTGAGCGAGGTGGACTCCCTGTCCGGCCTGCTGAACCGGCGCAAGCTCATGAGCGTGCTGGCCGAGCACTTCGATACTTTCGAACGCTACGGCACGCCAATGGCCATGCTGATCTTCGATATCGACCACTTCAAGCGCGTCAACGACGAGCATGGCCACCTGGCCGGCGACATGGTGATCAAGACCACCGCCGACGTTTGCCAGCGCGAGCTGCGCACCACCGATGCGCCGGCCCGCCTGGGCGGCGACGAATTCGTGGTCCTGATGCCACACACCACCTGCGAACAGGCAGCCCCGATCGCCGAACGCCTGCGCCAGCGCATCGCGGAAACACTGCACGCATTGGGAAATATTGGCGACGCCGTCACCATCAGCGGGGGGCTGGCCGGCTTCCGCGCCGGGGACGGCTGCTCCGAAGACGTGCTGAAACGCGGAGACGACGCCCTGTACCAGGCCAAACGCGCCGGCCGCAACCGCATTGTCTGCACCGACTGATGCTTGCTAGGTCTTGATAAAAGGTTCAGAATTCCTTCAAAGCCCGAGGGAGGTTGCGATGGACTCTTTATTACAGTTCAAACCTGGCGACGCCTGGCTGCTGCGCAGCCGCGGCACACGCGCCATGAACCACCTGCTGGCACCGGCCTCCGCGCCGCGTGCCGCGATCCCGCCCGTCATTGGCCGATGGCGTGGCCGCGAAACCCTGCCCGTTCACCTGCTGGATAAGTTGCGCGAATCGCGCGCCAATAGCGCCTACATGCGCCGCCTGGAAGACTTGCAAGTCTGCGTGGCGCGCGCTGAAGTGCAGTTGCGCCAGTTGGCGGCGCCCCAAGCCTGGCAAGTGCCCAGCGCCGGCCCGGTACTGGGCGGAGACGGCATGCTGGCAAGCTGGCGCAAGATGGCCGAAGGCGGCCCTCTGGCGCGGGAATTCGCCACCCACGCCTGCCACGTGTCAGCCTGCACCCGCCAGTTGCAAGACGCGCTGGCCAGCTTCGATGTGCTGCAGCAGCAAGCCAAATCCCCCGAACGCCATGGCCCGCTCAGTGAGCTGGCCGGGCGCTTGATCGCCTGGGGCGACACCCTGGTGGAAGACGAGGTGGCAGACGAAGTCATGCTGCGCATCCAGGCCTACCCCGAGCTGTACGAGGAAATGCAGGACGAGGGGGATGGCGGCAGCGACGAGGCGGTAGCCAGCCTGGAATCCCTGGGCGATGCCGACCTGCTGCGCCTGGACTGGGCAGGCGGCCAGCGTGGCAGGCTGCTCAAGGCACTGGCCCGGTTCCGGTCCATCTGATACGGTCGTTTCCGGGCGCTTCTGCACCTGTTTTTCGAGGCCGGGCCAGCGCACAATAGGCCCAATCTCGAAAGGAAACGACATGGACGACACCAAACCCCGCAGCTTCGGCGAAACCATGCTGGCCGTCGCCTGGTCCTTCATCGGACTGCGCCGGCGCAGCGACTTTGAACGCGACGTCGGCGCCCTGCGTCCCGGCTACGTGATCGCAGGCGGGCTGATTGCAGCGAGCTGCTTCGTCGGTATCCTGCTGTTCGCGGTTCGCATGGCCACATCGTGATGCAGCTTGAATACGCCCACCAGGGTATCCAGGTGGGCCGCCTGCTGCTTCAGCGCATCCGCCGCTGACGCAGCTTCCTCCACCAGCGCAGCATTCTGCTGCGTCACCGTATCCATCTCCGTCACAGCCCGGTTGATCTGCTCGATGCCAGCGCTTTGCTCGTCGCCGGCAGCCGTAATTTGCCGCATGATCTGCGACACCCGCTGCACTGAAGCCACCACTTCCTCCATGGTGCTGCCGGCGCGCGCCACCAGGGCGCTGCCCTGGTCCACCTGCTCCACCGAATTGACGATCAGGTCCTTGATTTCCTTGGCGGCAGCCGCCGATCGCTGCGCAAGCTGGCGCACTTCGGTGGCAACGACCGCAAAACCGCGCCCCTGCTCGCCGGCGCGCGCGGCTTCCACCGCCGCATTCAGTGCCAGGATATTGGTCTGGAATGCGATACCGTCGATCACCCCGATGATGTCCGAGATCTTGCGCGAAGAATCGCTGATCGAGCCCATGGTCTGCACCACCTGCCCCACCACAGCGCCGCCCTGCTGCGCCACCGCGGTAGCCGCCGCGGCCAGCTCGTTGGCCTGGCGCGCGTTGCTGCCGTTTTCGCGCACCGCGCTGGTCAACTCCTCCATCGAAGAAGCGGTTTCCTCCAGCGCACTGGCTTGCTGCTCGGTGCGCGAAGAAAGGTCCAGGTTGCCGGCCGCGATCTGGGTGGCTGCGGTATTGATGGTTTCCGTCCCCTGCCGCACTTCGGACACGATGCGCAGCAGGCTGTCGCGCATCACGCTCATGGCCTTCATCATGCTGGCCTCATCGTCGTGACGGGTTTCCACGTGCACGGTCAGGTCGCCTGCAGCAATGCGGCCGGCGATTTCGGCCGCCACATCGGGTTCGCCACCCAACTGGCCAAGCAGGCGGCGCGCAATCAGTGTAGCGGCAAGCACACCTGCCACCAGCGCCAGGCCGCTCATGGCCAGCATCATGGTGCGGGCAGTGGCATAGGCCTCGGTCGCCGCAGCGGCATCCCTGGCATTATGTTGGCGCTGAAGCTGCACGTCTTCATCCATGACGTCCTGCCAGCGCTGTGTGGCCGGGCCGGCCTTCTGCATTAGCAGGGCCATCGCTTCCTCGTCCTTGTGCTGCAGCGACAGTTGCAGCAACTGGTCGGTCAGCAGGCGGGCTTCCTGCTGCAATGCGCGGATGCGGGCCCGGATCGCCTTCCCCTCCCCCGAGCCCGGCAAGGCTTCCAGCGCCGCCTGCGCCTTGTCGTACTGGGCCCGCGCGGCCTGGATCTTGGGCAGCTCGCGCCGCATGGCCGCCTCGTCCGACAATAGCACCAGGGTGCGCGTGACGCGGGCGACGATATGCACCGCTTCCGACATATCCTGCACGTAGGTCAGCTTCGCCACATTGAGCTGCACGATCTTCTCGAGCTGCGCATGGATGCGGTGCATATTGTAGATACCGAGACCCGACACGCCGGCCATCAGCGCCAGTACCAGGCCGAAGCCCAGCGCCAGCCGGGTGCCCACCGTCATCGATTGCTTCGACATAGCTATTCCTTTCGTAGCGACTCTGCAACCTCGGTACTGCAAATAGGCAAGACTACACCAATTCAATTAGAATCTCTCGATTCCAAAATATAAGCCGCTGCCCCTACATGAACCTGCAAGTGATCCTCAACCTGGCCGTCGCGGCCATCGTGCTGGCCTTCCTCGTCGTGCAGCAAAAACGCCATGCCAGCTTTACCGTGCGGGTGTTCAGCGCACTGGGGCTGGGCGTGGTGCTCGGCGCCGGACTGCAGGTGCTGTATGGCGCCGGCAGCGAAGTAGTCAAGGTGACCGGCCAGTATCTCGACATCGTCGGCAGCGGCTACGTCAAGCTGTTGCAGATGATCGTGATGCCGCTGATTATGGTGTCCATCGTTTCGGCCATCCTCAAGCTGCGCAATGCCAGCTCGCTGGGCAAGATCAGCGCCCTCACCATCGGCACCCTGATGCTGACCACCACCGTGGCGGCTGCCATCGGCATCCTGATGGCCAAGCTGTTCGGCCTGAGTGCGGCAGGCCTGGCCTCGAACGCAGCGGAATTGGCGCGCGGCGCCTACCTGGAAGGCAAGCTGGCCGACGCGCAATCGATTTCGCTGCCGAACATGCTGCTGTCCTTCATCCCGAGCAATCCCTTCCTCGACATGACGGGCGCGCGCAAGACGTCGACCATTGCGGTGGTGGTGTTCGCGGTGTTTGTCGGCGTGGCCGCCATCGGCATCGCGGAGAAGAAGCCCGAACACTTCACTTCTTTCGATCATGCCGTGCACGTGGCGCACACCATCGTGATGCGCATGGTGACCCTGGTGCTGCGCTTGACGCCTTACGGCGTGTTTGCCTTGATGGCACAGGTGGTATCGAGCTCCAGCTATGCCGACATCCTGAACCTGATCGGCTTTGTGGTGGCCTCCTACTGCGCCCTGCTGCTGATGTTCTGCGTGCACCTGGCGATGGTCAGCGCCAGCGGTCTCAATCCGCTGCGCTACACCAAGAAGATCCTGCCGGTGCTGACGTTCGCTTTCACCTCCCGCACCAGCGCAGGCTCCATTCCAATGAGCGTGCAGACCCAGACCCAGCGCCTGGGAACGCCGGAAGGCATCGCCAACTTTGCCGCCTCGTTTGGCGCCACCATCGGCCAGAACGGCTGCGCAGGCATTTACCCGGCCATGCTGGCCGTGATGATCGCGCCAACGGTTGGTATCGACCCGTTCACCGCATCGTTCCTGGTACCGCTGCTGGCGATCATCACCATCGGCTCTGTCGGCGTGGCCGGAGTGGGCGGCGGCGCCACCTTTGCCGCGCTGATCGTACTGTCTTCCATGAACCTGCCGGTGGCGCTGGCAGGCCTGCTGATTTCGATCGAACCGCTGATCGACATGGGCCGCACTGCGCTCAACGTCAGCGGCTCGATCGCCGCCGGAACCGTCACCAGCCGAGTGATGGGCGAAACCAATATGGCCGCCTTTGCCAACGACCAGGAGCTGCAGGTCGATACCCAATCCGCCGCATAAGATATGTTGATTCGTTACGAATTCGAGGTCGGCGCAAGCGCCGAATACATGTTCAAACTTACTCAGGACTATGATCTTCGGGCAAAGTGGGACCCACTGACGACCGAAGCCTTCCTGGTCAACGCAACCGATGCTGCTCAAGGCGAATTGGTGCGCTGCACCGCGGCCAACGGCCTTAGCATGGACACAGTCTACGTGTCCTACCAGCCCAACAAGGTCGCCGCCGTCAAGTTGATCAAGGGACCGTACATCTTCGATAAATTTGCCGGGGGATGGAATTTCAAAGAACTCGGCCCGGACAGGACCAAGGTTCTTTTCTCGTACAACATCACCACCAAGCCGCGTTGGCTTTCGTGGCTTCTGACGCCAGTAGTGGTGTTCTTTTTCAAACGCGAGACGCGGAAGCGCATCGCAGCACTCCAGCATTATGCACTCGATAACTATCGGCCCATTTGAAGTCAGATTTGAGCCAGCGCTGGTTTCCGTCCCTCGCGACGGCTCCAAGTACGACTGGCTGTGCGATGACTGGATCGAAGTACCTCATCTAATCAAGATCGAGCAGGCTGACGGATGGGCAACGGTCACAGGCCTGAATGGTGGACCGACTGAAAAAAGGCGAAACGTAGTCCGCCCTCTCCGACCGGCTGCACTAACAGAATCCGAGATAGTCGACTATTTCATTCAGTCTGCATTGACCGAATATTGCACGCGGGAAGACATCGAAAAGCAGATTGCAGTCACAAACTACCAGTGGGGGAAACTAGTATCCTTAAACTGGACCGCCCTTGGTTACGCCCCTGGCGGGACGGAGTATTGCATGCTCCCAAACGATGGCGTCGCCATCTCACTTGACCTTTTGGCCCTTGAGTGGACAACCATGAAGATCTCATTAGCTAAATCCGACGGCGCGATTCAATAGCCATGGCAAAAATAGGATGTACCTGCGGACATACAATCCGCGACCAGACAGACTCACTTCCATACAAAGCTTCGCTCCTGCGCGACGTCGACCGTGATCCGTTCTTCGATTGGCTGATCGAGGAAACACAATCCTTCGTTGACGCTGCTCAGCGTGGAACAGTCGATGCCTGGTTATTGGAAAAGGGATATGGTCCGGGCTATGTTGCGCTGAACCTAACCCACGGCCATATCCTGCATGATCACATTCATTCCAAATACCTCGAGTACGAACGCGATGTGTATGAGTGCACAAACTGCGGCCGCGTGCTCATTGAAACCTCGCAGCCCAACAATTTCGCGAGCTTCTCGCCCGACGTTCAAGCGGCAAAGAATCTGTTAAGTGATTAGTTTCAGGCCCTGCCAGGATTTGCTGATGGTTGCAATGGCAAGTCACAGTGAGCCTATAGCTGCGCTCCAACCTTCCCCTCATATTAGCCGTAGCATCCCCCAATGGAAAGTGGGCTGGCGATGAAATCGGAAAGCGGAACCGCCTCGGCGAAGCCTCGGACTGGATCCAAGGAGACCAGACGCCAAAATGCTCATGCGGCGAAACGATGACCTTATATGGGCAGCTCGATTCAATCGCCGACAAGTACATCTTTGACGACTGCGGCATGCTTTATGTTTTCGTGTGTTTCGACTGTTTGGAGACGAAAAATCTCGTGCAATCGTACTAGATGTATTGGCTCAGACTTGACCTGACACTTGCTGTCATATAGGTTAGCGGTCCCATTGGCCGATTCCGGCCATGAGCCGCCGTTGCATTTCCATCTGATACTAAGTTGAGAGGCTACATGCACTTCAGAAAAATTGTGTTCGTTTGCTGTTTCTTAGCTCCGGTAGCCGCGTGGGCTTCTGATGCTTTGATTTATGCGGCTGTTTATGAATGCAATGCGGACGAGATCAATCAGGCTTTGGTTACAGACTGTTCGGCCACGTATCCGTCATTGTCAGTCGATGCTGCGGAGGCTTTGCGCAAATGGCGGAACCGTAACACTGCGAAAGCCAAGCTTGCCAAGAACGCTTGTGAAAGTGAGCTATCTTTCAAAGGCGGAAACGTAACACCGGCAGAAGTCGAGGCTTTCCAATCCAAAATATCAAATATAAAGTCGGACATCCGAAAAGACTTTCTCGCAAGACAGCAAAGTGGAGGTGAGGCAGTTTGTATCGATGCATTGCATCTGCTCGAAACCGGTTCCGGGGCAATGGATCTTAAGTAGAATTCGATGGCAGTTACCTATTACGGTCAGCAGCGGACATATGCATTCGAGAGCGGGGATGGGACCCTGCTGACGACAATACTGCACTCAACTGGGTCGAGGCATTTGCTGATAGGACAACCGAGCTCGCCGTGTATCTCCGTCGGCTCATCGTGGCAGAGCGCAAGTGCATCGGCGGCGAATTTGTGAGGCGCCTTTCCCCACGCCTGCGCTGGCGGCGTTTGGCTGCGGCGCGTCTGCTGGTCCGAACGGGGCACTCCGTTGATCGGCGAGTTTTCTCGAATCCAAATGCACGTTTATGGTCGTCCGGCGACCGCATGCCCAACGTCCCGCCGCGCTATTCTTGGGTCGGTGTTTTCACACTCGTTCCTCTTTAAGTAAAAACCGGTGAGGTCAATTTGCAAACCGATTTACCCTGACAGTCGGCAAAGGGGCGTGAGTCGCCCCCCGTCTGACAGGCCCTGTCAGGTCAAGTTTGAGCCACTACATATTAGACATTTTGTCTCGTCCTGCAACTACACCTCCCGATATGCGCTCAATCTGGTTTTCTCTAATTGATCCCTCTGTCGCTGAAGTGTGCGCGACTCTTGAGTCGGCGGGATTCCATCCATTTCCGGAAATTGTTGGTGTGTTCCGGTATCCGCATCTCGACCAACCTGGGCTTTTCATTCAATGCGAAGATTATCAATGGGTGGAGCGCTTGGATCTACACGAAGAATACGATGAACTTGTCCTTGCGATTGGAGGAGCTAAGCCATCGGTATACGTTTTGGTCGATGTGTCGCAGCACATTCCAGGTGATTCCGAAGTTCGCGATATTGCACGATGCCTGCTGCAGTCCTACTCCGGGTATGCCTTCGATGACTTTCTCTCCTACTCTCATGCCTGGACGTTGCAGGAGATAGAAGAAAACGCTTCATTCAACGGTCTGTACTTCTTTGATTACGAAGGTCATTACCGGCTTTCTAGACAAACTTAAATATGCGTGTATATCTTGATGACGAACGCACTACTCCTGAAGGATGGGTGCGCGTCTACTGACCGGAAGAAGCAATCAAGCTTCTGGAGGCGGGAGCAGTGGACGAATTGAGCCTCGATCATGACCTTGGCGACGATGAACGCGGCACGGGTTATGACGTCGTGCTCTGGATTGAAGAAGCGGTAGCTCTCCGCGGATTCAGGCCGCCAAAAATCTACGTGCATTCCGCAAATTCATCAGCCAGGGACAAAATGATCGCGGGCATTCAATCCATTGAGCGCATGGCGAAAGAAAGCAAGTGACCATGAGCCTATTTTAGTAGCATGCCGCCGGCCCGCTGCACTGGCTGTCCGAAATCGGACACCCTCGTGCGGGAACGCACGGCGCGGCGGGTCGCAAGCACGAAAACATGCGGTTTCCAGGGTGGCACGGAGTTTGCAATGTCCCTGTCATGGACCAAGCAATCAACCCCTCAATCATCAAGCGCCGCCGGCGTGCCACGCTTCTATCAACAGGTGCTGCCCTAGCGATGGTTTGCGCCACCGTGTGGGCAGTTAGTCGTGCGGTGGCGCCAAGTGCGGCCGCCAGCGATCTGAATATCGCCGAAGTACGCCAGGGCAGCATCGCCGACACCATTGGAGCTGCGGGTGTCGTGGTGCCGGTGCATGAGGAGCAGGTGCCCAGCCCGATCCAGACCCGTATCGCTAAAGTCCACGCACGCCCAGGCCAGCAAGTCAGCGCCGGCACCTTGCTGTTGGAATTGGACAACCAGTCCGTGAAGCTGGAACTGGAGCGGCTGAAAGAACAATTGGCGCAGCAGGATAACCGCATCCAGGTCCTGCGCCTGGAGCAGGAGCAAAAGCGCAAGCAGCTGGCCAGCAGCAACGAACTGCTGCAACTGGACCTGCAATCCACGCGAGCCAAACTGCTGCGTTCGCAAACCCTGCGCCAGCACGGCGGTGTGTCTGCGGAAGACCTGCTGGCGGCGGAATTGAACGTCAAGCGCAACGAGATCCAGTTGCGCCAGCAGCAGGAACAAGTGGAGGACGTACGGCGCGCCACCGCCAGCAATATCGAAGGCGCGCAGCTGCAGCAAAGCATCCTGCGCAAGCAGTTCGCGCAGCAGGAAGAGCTGCTGGCCCGAACCCAGGTGCGAGCTCCTTTCGACGGCATGCTGACCTGGTTGCTGCAGGATGAAGGCGCCGCTGTGGCGACTGGCCAACTTGTGGCGCGCGTGTCCGACCTGCACAACTACCGAGTGGAGGCCACGCTGTCGGACTTTCATGCCCGGCGTGTAGAACCGGGCCAGCCAGTGCTGGTAGAACAAGGCGCCCTTCAATTGCACGGCAAGGTGCACACCATCCTGCCCGAGATCCAGGACGGCACCGTCAAGCTGCTGGTCACGCTCGACCAGCCAAATCACCCGCAACTGCGCAACAAGCTGCGCGTAGACGCGAATATTGTCGCAGCTCGAAAGGATGCCGCACTGGTGGTGGCACGCGGCCCCGCCTTCAACGGCCGCGGCCAACAGGCCATCTTCCTTGTCGACGGCTCAACGGCGCACAAGGCGACGGTGAATATCGGTGCCAGCGACGGCAAACAGGTTGAAATCCTTGCCGGTGCGCGCGCCGGTGAGCGCATCATCATTTCCGACACTTCACGCTTCAAAGACTACGACACCATCAGGATTGCCCAATGATCAAACTCGAACAAATCAGCAAGACCTACCATACCGACAAGGTGCAAACGCTGGCCTTGAAGGGTATCGACCTGCACGTCCAGAAGTCCGAATTCGTCTGCATCATGGGCCCTAGCGGGTGCGGCAAGAGCACCCTGCTGAACATCATCGGCCTATTGGATCGTCCCGGCGCCGGCGCCATCCGTATCGGAGGCGAGCTGGTTCAGTCGTACAAGGACAAACATGTGGCGCGCCTGCGCAACGATACCTTCGGCTTCATCTTCCAGAGCTTCCACCTGATTAACGACCTGCGTGTGATCGACAACGTGGAGCTGCCGCTGCTCTATCGCAGCATGCCCGGCAGCGAACGCCGCGAACGGGCACGCGCGGCGCTGGAAAAGGTCGGCCTCGGCGCGCGAATGGAGCATTACCCGAACCAGCTTTCCGGCGGCCAGCAGCAGCGCGTCGCCATCGCGCGGGCCATGGTCGGCCAGCCCGACGTCCTCCTGGCTGATGAACCGACCGGCAACCTGGATAGCAAGATGGGCGCGGAAGTGATGGACATCCTTCTCAAGCTGAACGAAGAAGGCACCACCGTCGTCATGGTCACCCACGACGAAGCAGAAGCCCGCCGCGCCCACCGCATCGTGCGCGTCTTCGACGGCCAACTGGTGGCATAAGGAGCGGACATGCTGAAGAATTACCTGCTCACGGCGTGGAACGTATTCCAGCGCCGCAAACTGTTCACCGCCATCAACCTGGCTTGCATTGTACTGACGCTGGTGGTGCTGCTGGTCGTCACCGCCATGCTACAGGAGGCGTTCTACCCTTCCGGTGTCGAGCATCGCAGCAATCGCTTCCTGCAGGTTCACATGATCGAAGCCACCAACGAAAAACACACGGCTCTCAGCCGCAGCCCACTTGGCTACCGCGTGATCGAAAAGTATCTGAAGCCGATGCCGGGCGTGGAGATGGTTGCTGCAGTCACGGGAGTTGAGCCGACAGCCGTAATCATGAATGACGTCAGCACAGAACTGAATATGCGCCATGCCGATGCCGAGTACTGGCGGGTAATGGATTTCAAGGTGCTGGCCGGCCGCGTGCCGAACGAAGACGATGTGGCGCAAGGCCGCATGGTGGCTGTGCTGGCGCGCTCCATGGCGCTCAAGCTGTTCGGCGATCCCGCCCCCCTGGGGCGCAAACTGGAAACTGGTGGCCAAACCTTTACCGTTATAGGTGTGGTGCAGGATGCGCTGCACCTGAACGCCTATGCCGACCTGTGGGTACCAGTCACCACTTACCCGAATACGACTTACCGACACCAGATGACGGGCCGCTTCTTTGCCTTGCTGCTGGCGCGCAGCCCGGACGACCTGCCTGCCATCCGAGCAGAAGTGCAGCGCATTGCCGCGCGCATGGACTTCGCCGGTGATCCGGAATTCTCCTCAGGCCAGATCTGGGCCGACAGCAAAGTCGATATGTTTGCGCGCACCCTCACCAGCAGCAAAGACACTAATCCTGACGCCGGTGGTGTGGGCGGCGCCAGCCTGATTCTGGGCGGGGTGACCTTGCTGATGCTGCTGTTCATGCTGTTGCCCGCGCTGAACCTGGTGAACCTGAATGTCGGCCGCATCATGGAACGCAGCACCGAAATCGGCGTGCGCAAGGCCTTTGGCGCCAGCAATCGCCAACTTGCGGCGCAGCTGATATTGGAAAATGTGCTGCTATGCCTGGCCGGTGGCGCTATCGCGCTGGTGCTTGCGGCAGGTGTCCTGTGGTGGCTGGAAGCATCCGGCCCCATCCCCTACCTGAAAGTCGGCATCAACTTCGCAGTCTTCGCCTGGGGACTCTTGATCACCGTCGTCTTTGGCGTGCTCTCCGGCCTCGTACCGGCATTGAAGATGTCCCGCCTTGACCCTGTCCATGCATTGAAGGGAGCTGCTTGATGCTGCGCCATTTACTGAAACTGACCTGGAAGCGCAAGACGCGCAATATGCTGCTCAGTTTGGAGATCATGCTGGCATTCGTGATCGTGTTCGCCATTGCCGCCACCGGCACGCGCTATTGGCAGCTGTATCATCAGCCGCTCGGCTTCCAATATGCGGATGTGTGGGCGGTGCAATTGCAGCCGCCGAACGGTAACCAGGCCAGCCGCACTGAGGGAGTCCATGATCGTTTCCTGCGCGCGCTGACAGCCATGCCGCAGGTGGAGAACGCCGCTTTGACGACCTTTCCCTTGTTTCAGGATGCCAGTATGGTCAGCCGAATTGCCCTGCCCGACGGCAGCCGGAATGTGCGCGCCGACTTGACGGAAGCCAGTGACCAATTCTGGACGACCATGGGCATGAAGCTTGATGACGGCCGCTGGCCATCGCAGCAGGATGCCGGTGCGGACGCCATTGCGACTGTTGTGAACCGGCGCTTGGCCGAAGAGCTATTCCCCGGCACTTCGCCGCTGGACAAGGTGGTAGTCGCCGAATCGAGCGATCCGAAGAACGCGAGCCGTTTTCGCATCGTCGGTGTAATTGAGGACTTCCGCGGCAAGGGGGAATTCATGTCGCCCCGTCCCGTCATACTGTTCCGCCACGCCGAACTCAATGGCGTCAAGTTGCAGATGACGCTCGTGGTCAAAATGCGTCCCGGCACGCCGCGCTCCTTCGAGCTGGACCTGCAACGCCAGCTCAAACAGGTACGCAATGACTGGAGCTACACCATCAATCCATTGTCCGAATTGCGTGCCTCGCAGTTGGAAGTGCAGCTGGTGCCGCTCAAGGTACTGGCAGTGATCGCCTCCTTTTTGCTGGCAATGGTGGGCTTTGGACTGTTCGGCGTGCTGTGGCAAAACACCACGCGCCGCATTCCGGAAATCGGCCTGCGCCGCGCCATGGGCGCCACCGCGGCCGGCATCTCGCGCCAGATCGTGGCCGAACAACGGCTCCTTAGCAGCGTGGCGATGACGGCCGGCCTGGCACTGCTGGTGCAACTGCCCTTGACCGGCGCCCTCGGCGAGGCACTGAGCTGGCAGGTGTTCACCGGTGCGGCCGCCCTTTCAATGGGCGTTATCTATCTGCTATCCTTGCTGTGCGCCCTGTATCCTGGTTGGCGCGCCAGCCGGCTCCATCCTGCCGCAGCCCTGCACCACGAATAATAGGAAGACATGCGCCGCATCTTGATTGTTGACGACGACAGCGCCGTTCAGGTTTCGCTGCAACTGCTGCTGAAACAGGCCGGGTATGAAGCGCGCTGCTGCGACGATCCGCAGCAGGCCATGCAGGCGCTTGCCGGAAGTCAGTTTGACCTGGTGCTGCAGGATATGAACTTCTCGCTGCAAACCAGCGGCGAGGAAGGCTTGTCGCTGCTCTCCAGCATCCGCGCCACCCACCCCTCCCTGCCAGTATTGTTGATGACAGCCTGGGGTTCAATTACGCTGGCGGTGAAAGGCATGCAGGCCGGCGCCGCCAATTTTTTCACCAAGCCCTGGGACAATGCGCAGTTGCTGGAACTGGTGCGCACCACGCTGGCGGCCATGCCGCAACAGGCTGGCGACGGACCCACACGCGGTGAGCTCGATCGCCAGTTCGACTTCGCCAACATCATCGGCGAGCATCCCAAATTGCTGCGCGTGCTGGCGACCATCGGCCAGGTGGCGGCCACCCGAGCGCCGGTTCTGATCCTGGGTGAAAGCGGCTGCGGCAAGGAACTGGTGGCCGATGCCATCCACCGCAACAGTCCGCGCGCTGCACTGGCGCCGGTCAAGATCAATATGGGCGCCGTCACGCCAAGCCTGTTCGAAAGCGAAATGTTCGGCCACGTGAAAGGCGCCTTTACCGATGCACGCAGTGACCGGCGCGGCCATTTCGCCACGGCCAATGGCAGCACCTTGTTCCTCGACGAGATCGGCGAATTGCAGCGGCCCGACCAGGTGAAGCTGCTGCGCGTATTGCAGGACCAGACTTTCACGCCGGTTGGCGCCAGCCGCAGCGAGCAAGCGGACGTGCGCGTGGTCACCGCCACCAATCGCGAGCTGGCGGAGATGGTCGCCGATGGCAGCTTCCGCGAGGACCTGTTCTACCGCCTTAACCTGATCACCATCCGCCTGCCGGCGCTGCGTGAACGGCGCTCCGATATCCCTCTTCTGGTGCGGCACATCCTCGGCACGGTCGCCAGCAGCTACGGCCTGCCGCCTGCCAGCGTCACGCCTTCCGCCATGGAGTGGCTGATGGCGCAGCCATGGCCTGGCAATATCCGCCAATTGCGGCAGACGCTGGAGCGCACCATGCTATTGGCTGGCCGCGCCCTGCTCGACAAGCCAGATTTCGTCGCCGCCAGCGCGCACGAGGAAGGCGGCAGCCAGCGCCTCGGTGTCGATGGCATGACGCTGGACCAGGTCGAGCGGCTGATGATCGGTAAAGCCATGGAACAGCACCAAGGCAATATCACACGCGTCGCCGCCACGCTCGGCCTGTCGCGCGCAGCCTTGTACCGGCGCCTGGAGCGTCATGGCATGAGCGTTGCTGAGCCCGTGTCCCACCATGGGGCCTGACCCCATGGTGGGACACGGGCTCAGCGGTATGCGTTTGCGGTTTTTTGCCTATCTGGCGGTGCTGCATGCGCTGCTGTTCGGGCTGGCCTTCGTTCAACTGCGGGAGTGGCCGTGGCTGTTCATTGGTGTCGAGGTGGTGCTGGCGGGCAGCCTGCTGCTTGGCGTGCGCTTGCTGCGGCGTGCGCTGGAGCCGCTTGGCTACACCCAGCGCCTGCGCGAGCTGCTGCAAGACCAGGATTACGCTGCGCGCCTGCACGACAGCGGTAGCGGTAGCGGCAGCGATGAACTAAGCCAGTTGCTTGGCCAGTTCAATGCCCTGCTCGATACGCTGCATGCCGAACGCCTGCGCGTCGGCGAGCAGCAAGGCTTCCTGGACCGGTTGCTGGAGGCCACGCCGAGCGCGGTCATCGTCTTCGATTTCGACGGCCGCGTGTCCTTGCTGAACCCCAGCGCCCAGGCCCTGCGCCATCGCGAGCACCTGCTGTTGCAACTGGAAACCCTGCCCGATGGCGCCAGCACCATGCTGTCCGATCCGGATGGCCGCCGATATCGCGGCCAGCGCGGCCAGTTCTACGACCGCGGCTTCGCGCGCCGGTTCCTACTGCTGGAAGAACTGACCGAGGAACTGCAAAGCTCCTAGCGTGCATCCTACGAAAAGCTGGTTCGCGTGCTGGGTCATGAGGTGAACAACACCGTGGCCGCTACCGGCTCCGTGCTGGAATCGCTACTGTTCTACCGTCGCCAGCTGGCCGCCTCGGACGGCGAAGATTTCGCTACCGCGATCGGCGCAGTCAGGCGCCGCAACGCCAGCCTCGGCGAGTTCATCGAACGCTTTGCCCACGTCGCCAAGTTGCCCGCGCCCGAGCTGCGTCCCTGCGCCGTGCAGGACGTGGTGGAAGACATCCTTTACCTGTATCGCGAACCGTGCCGCAGCCGTGGCATCAGCATCGGCTGGCGCCGGCGCGACGCCGCCGCCCCGCTGCCACTGGACCGCCACCTGATCGAGCAAGCCTTGCAGAACCTTGTCAAGAACGCGATGGAGGCCGCCGACGCCACGCAGCAGGAGCGCGGCGGCAGTGCCTCCATCGCACTCGAACTGGTGCGCGAAGATGGCAGCGTGCGGCTGTCCGTCATCGATTCCGGTGCGCGCCTGGCTGGCGTGCCTGCCAGCCAGTTGTTCACCCCCTTCTTCAGCACCAAGAAAGGCGGCCAGGGCATCGGCCTGCTGCTGGTGCGTGAGGTGCTGCTGCGGCACGGCTTCGCGCACCGACTGGCCCCTAACGAGGCCGGCGAGACCTCCTTCGACATCTGGTTTCCCATAGTGTTCCCGCAAAGCAACGTAGCCTGACCGCATCACATTTGGCCTGATTAATTGAAATATTGGTCAGGCCAATATAAGATTAGCCGTGCCGTTCAGGCACGCCTATTCAGCCCCACCGGAGCACACAATGAAAAGAACCATAATGGAGACATTGGTGGCTGCCGTACTCGCCACCGGAATTGCACACGCAGCACCGCTACCTTTACAGGACGCCGTGATCACGGCCACGTACAACGGCTCGGCCGACGCCATCGTCGGCCTCGACCATCTGTTCCAGCTTGAACCGGGTTCCAACACTACCGCCCTTGATCCATCGGGCACCGGCGTCGAATTCCTCAGCGCCGATGCCATGTTCGGCTTCGACTTCGATGCCAGCGGCCTGTTAACCGTGATCGCAAACAGCGCCATCACGCCGGGCACATACAAGTTCCACTTCGATTTTGGCGATACCCTGGCCGCACCGCTGACAGGCTTCAAGCTGCTCGATGGCGGCGGCATTGGCGGACTGCCGGTACTGTCGCTGGGCGCCAGCGGCAAGTCGATCGACATCGACCTGACCGGCACCACCTGGGCCGAATTTAGCAGCTTGACCGCCCGACTGGATGCCGCCGCCGTGCCGGAGCCTGGCAGCGCGGCACTGATGCTGGGCGGATTTGCGGCGTTGGCAGCAAGCCGCCGCCGTACACGCCGCAGCTAACACAGCTTCCCTTCCCTCCAAGGAGAATCATATGGAACTCAAAGGTTTCAGGATCGCGCTCGCCCTGCTTGCGGCGCTCTGCCTGCCCGCGCGGGCGGCCGACGACCCGGCGCGCATTGCCGCCCCGGCCGATGGCTGGGCAAACCAGGCCGGCGGCACTGCCGGCGGTTCGGCCGCCATTGCTTCGCAAATCTACAGCGTTGCCAACCGCTCCCAGTTGGTCAACGCGATCAATAACGGCGGCATCAATCCCAAGATCATCAAGATCACCGGCACCATCGACATGACCGAAGGCGTGCCTTATGCGAATACCGGAGACCAGGCCATCCGCGGCGCCATTCGCCTGAAAAGCAATACCACGCTGATCGGCGCAGGAGCCGGCGCAGACATCGTCAACGGCCATATCCAGCTGGTCGGCGTTTCGCAAATCATCATCCGTAACCTGAAGATCGTCGCGCCCTGCGATGTAGGGCCGGTGTGGGATCCGACCGATGGCGCCAACGGCGCGTGGAATTCGGCCTACGATGCGATCGGCGTTTCCGGCTCCGACCATATCTGGATCGACCACAACACCTTCACCGATACGCCGATGACCGACAACCTGCTGCCAACCGAAAACGGGCAGCTCAAACAGTGCCATGACGGTGCGGTCGACATCACCAACGCATCCGACTACGTGACCGTGTCGTACAACGTGTTCGGTGAGCACCACAAGAACAATCTTATCGGTTCTGGCGACGGCGCCACGGCCGACGAAGGCAAGCTGCGGGTCACTTTCAGCAACAACGTATTCCGCAACGTGTCGAGCCGTGCCCCGCGCGTGCGCTACGGCCAGGTCCACCTGTTCAACAACTATTTCGCCGGCAGCCGCAACGCCGCCGTGTACGCGAACCTGTACAGCGTCGGCGCCGGTTTCAACTCGAAAATCCTGTCGCATTCGAATGTATTCGAGATCACCGGCGCCCAGGGCTGCGGCAGCGTCGTGGTCAATCCGGGCGGCGCGGCCCACCGGCACTTTCAAGGACAAGCGGCTCGCTGTTGAATGGCACCCTGCTGGGCGGCTGCACCATCAACAATAACGTGACGTGGACGCCGCCCTATGCGTACAGCGTGCGTCCGACCTCCCTGGTGAAAGCCAACGCCCTGGCACAAGCCGGCGCCGGCAAGCTGTCCACCAGTATCAGCGGCACGGGCGACACCAGCGGCACGCCGATCCTTACCCTGAACCTGCCCGCCGAGCGGCCTGTATTTCTGCGACGACTTCCAGTCCGGCACCTCCGCCAACTGGGATCTGCTGCCGGTGGCCGGCCCCAACGGCAGCTTCAGCGTCAAGGCCGAAGCAGTCGGGGCAACGAATATGCTGATGCAGTACACAGCCGCCACGACCGGCGGCGTACTGGCCCTGTTGAAGCCTGCCGCCATGGCCAAGGTGCCCAGCGGAGACTATTTCGTCGAAGCACGCATCAAGCCGCAGACCAACAGCACCACCGGCAACAAGCAGCTCTACCTGATTACGCGCTACAACCAACGCCACCAATTGGTACGGCGCCGGCCTGAACGTGCAGAACGCGAACACCAGCACCCAGGTCGAAATCGCAAAAATGCTGAACGGCGCACTATCCCGGCCCAAGCAGGTACGCAAGGCAATCAATATGGATTCGGTGTTCTACACCGTGCGCTTTGAGATGATCGGCAGCACGCTGACGGTCTACCTCGATGGTGAATCGCTCGGTTCCGTCACTGACACCGCCTTCAGCGCGCGGGGACTGGTTGGACTGTACACCGCCAACAAATCATTCCAGATCGACGATGTGCGGATTGGCGATCCAAGCCCTGAAGCCCTCGCAACTGACGCTGAATCCCGCCACCACCAGCTACACCGCCGAAGCGGGCGATGCTCCATTGCAGTTGGCCGTTACCGCCCTCAAGCCGGACGGCACGATCGATGGCTTTGCTGCCAGCTCCAGCAACCCGGCAGTGCTGGCGGTCGGCGTCAGCGGCAACACGCTCGTGCTGACGCCTGTCGGTGCAGGCAACGCCACGGTGCGCGTGACCTGCGACAGCGATCCAACACTGGTGCGCTTGATCAGCGCCACCATCGGCGCGCAATTCGTGCAGCCAACCCAGACCTATACACTGGCCGACCGGGCATCGCCCGCCGCAGCGCAAGGCGTAAGCGCACGTCGACACTGGCCTGCGGCTGGCGTTCGACAGCACGCCGGCATTGGGCACCGGCGGCACTATCCGCATCTTCCGCAAGATGGACGATGCGCTGGTCGACGTGATCAAGCTGTCCGGTGAGACCGATGAACTGGGCTATCCTGGCCAGGCCGCGGTGCGCAAGGTGAATACCAACCCGGTCACCATCAACGGCAACGTCGTGACGATCAAGCCGCAACAACGGCAAGCTGGCCTACGGCACCGAATATTATGTCGCGATTGCCAACGGCGTGTTCAATGGCACATCGCTGGGCGGAACGCCGTTTGTAGGCATCGGCAAGCTCGGTAACTGGTCCTTCACGACCAGGCCCGCGGCACCGTCCGGACCGGATCTCGTGGTCGGTGCAGATCCCGACAGCGACTTCGCCACCGTTCAGGGCGCGCTGAATTTCCTGATGCAGAACGTGGACAAGGCCACGCCGGCCACTGTCACCATCCGCAACGGCAGTTATAACGAACTGCTCTACCTGCGCGGCAAGGACAATGTGACGCTGCGCGGCGAAAGCCGCGACGGCGCAGTCATCCAGTACGCCAACTACGACACACTCAACCCGGGCACCGGCGCCAGCCAGGCTCCCGGCACCAGCGCCACCGCCGCCGGCGGGCGCTCCGTCATGCTGGTGGAAACCTCGGACATGCTGCTGCTCGACACCCTCACCCTGCGCAACACGACCCTGCGCGCCGCCAACATCTCGGCGCAAAGCGGAAACGCTCTACTTCAACAACGACAACGGCCGCCTGATTGCGCGCGACACCCGCCTTCTACAGTGAGCAGGACACGTTGAACCTGAAAGGCTGGTCCTGTGTTCTACCGCACGCTGGTGGCCGGAAATGTCGACTTCATCTGGGGCGGCAGCCGTGCCGCACTGTTTGAAGAAAGCGAAATCCGCTCGGTCGGCGACACCACCAGCGCCAGCAGCGGCGGGTACATCCTGCAGGCCCGCGTGCCGAATGCCACCGACAAAGGCTACGTCTTCCTCAACAGCCCGCCTGACGCACGGCCCCGGCCCTGGCCCGGCACACGGAGACGTACCGGCCGGCGCCACCTACCTGGCCCGCAGCTCCGGCAACGCAAGCGTATGGGACAGCATCGCCTTCATCAAACTGCCAGAATGGATAGCCACATTGCCGCAGTCGGCTGGGCCGGGTCCGGCGTGAACGGCCAACCTGCGCCCAACCCGTCAGTGTCCAACGCCACCAGCGGTTGGCGGCGAATACGGCAGCACCGACCTGCTCGGCAATCCCCTCAACCTGGGCGCCCGCGCCGGCGGCTACCAGCTCAGCGCATCCGACGTCGCCGCCGGCTTCGCCACCCGAGCCCAGATCTTCGCCGCCTACAACAACGGCGCAGGCTGGAACCCATAACAAGCAGCACCAGCCGAGCCCGTGTCACACCTTGGGGCCAGACCCCAAGGTGTGACACGGACGCGACCGTAGATCTTGCCGCTGGGGATTGTGTGCCGCCCCGCCATCGCATCCGCTTACCATAAGCTTTTGGCTATCCACCGAAAAGGTATGCGATGGAGCAAAAATGGCCGCAACAGATCTGGCTCGTGCGGCACGGCCAGAGCGCCGGCAACGTGGCGCGCGACGCCGCCACGGCTGCCAATGAGTTTCTGATCGACATTGCCGAGCGCGATGTCGATGTCCCGCTTTCCGAGTTGGGCACGCGCCAGGCCGACGCCACTGGCGCAGTGGTTCGCGACCCTGCCGCCCGGGCAGCAGCCCAATGTCGTGCTGTACTCCCCTTACCTGCGCGCCCGCGCCACCGCGCAAGCCATACTGCAATGCCTCGGCCCTGAAGACATGCTGGCAGTGGTCTCCGACGAGCGCCTGCGCGAGAAGGAATTCGGCATTACCGACCGCCTCACGCCACTGGGTTATCGCGGATAAATACCCCGACCTGGCGGAGCAGCGCAAGCACGTCGGCAAATTCTACTTCCGCCCGCCCGGCGGTGAAAGCTGGTGCGACGGTGATCCTGCGGCTACGCAGTGTGCTCGACACCATCACCCGCGAGTACCGCCGCGAGCGCGTGCTGATCATCGGCCACCAGGTCATCGTCAATTGCTTCCGCTACCTGTTCGAACGGCTGGACGAGGAAACCATCCTCGCCGTCGACCGCGCCGCCGATGTGCCCAACTGCGGCGTCACTTCTTACCAGTTCGACCAGCAGGCGGGCAAGCGCGGCAAGCTGGTGCTGGAACTGGAAAACTTCGTCGCGCCGCTGAAAGACAGCGGTACCCCCGTTACCGACAAGCCGGATATCCCTGCCGCACCAAAACCATGAGCAATCACGCCCCGATCGACCTGAATCCCACCCTGCTTCGCGAGTGGCCCTTGCCGCAACCCGGCTTCGACGGCGACAAGGAAGCGCGCGGCCATGTGCTGGTGGTGGCCGGCTCGGCGGAAAATGCCGGGCGCCGCCATCCTGGCCGGTGAAGCCGCGCTGCGCGCCGGCGCCGGCAAGCTGACCATCGCCACCGCAGCCAGTGTCGCGCCGCATGTAGGCGCAGCCATCCCCGAAGCGCGCGTGATCAGCCTGGGCGAAACAGTGGGCCACGGATTCCAGGCCGACAGTACGCGCCGCCTCGCCGAGCTGGCAGGCAAGGCCGATGCGCCTGCTGGTCGGCCCCGGCATGGAAGATGAAGGGCAGTTGCGTGGAACTGGTGCACCACTTGCTGCAACGCTTCAGTACCATCCCCATCTGTGCTCGACGCCACTGCCATGTGTGCGGTTCATCCACGCGGTGAACCGCACCTGCTGGACGAAGCAGTCGATTGGGAGCACTTCCGTTTTTCCACACCTGTGCTGCTGACACCCCCCCGCCGGCGAGCTGGCGCGCCTGACAGGCGGCGTGCGCAGCAATATCGAACAGGAACCACATGGCGCAGCACAAACCGCCGCCGACCGCTGGAATGCCGTGGTTGCGCTGAAAGGCGCGACTACGGTGCTGGCGGACGCCGGACGGCCAAACTGTGGCAACACCAGGGCGGCAATGCCGGCCTGGCCATCTCCCGGATCAGGGGACACCCTGGCTGGCATCATCGCCGGGGCTGCTGGCTCGCGGCGCTTCGCTGGAACAGGCTGCGGCCTGGGGCGTAGTGCTGCACGCGGCCGCCGGCGAACAACTGGCGCTGCGTTGCGGCCCGCTGGGCTACCTGGCGCGTGAAATTGCAGCCGAAGTACCGGCCTTGCTGCGGGTGCTGGCTGCCAAATGAAAGGAATTTCAAGATGAACACCATGAGCAAAGCAGGGCGCCCTGTTGCTGGGCGCAGCCCTGGCCGCCGGCGTCGCCGGCTGCAAAAGCCGCACGGAAGACACGGTGCCTGCCCCGGTAACCGCGCCCGAAACCACAGCACCTACGCCGCCTCCGGTCACGCCGGCACCCATCACGCCAACCACACCGCCAGCCGACACTGTGACGCCGCCGCCGGATACGACGCTTCCGCCCGCCACCGGCCGCGACACCGGGCACCCAGCGGCACAAGCGGCACGCAGGGCACTTCCGGCGCCGGCCAGCCGCCCCGCCACCGCCCCAGACCGGATCGACCAGAAGGATACGTCAGCGCGACCGGCGCCCAATGTACTGAGGGCGGGCAGAATGTCCACTTTGGTTCCTGACCCCAAAGTGGACATTTGGTTCTATTTCGCGATCAGCAGCAGCAAGCCGCGGCCGCACACGCTGTAGGCGTAATTCTCGCCGCCAATGAAGTCTTCCGCGCCAGGCGTGCGCACCTGGCCTGCGCCTTCGGCCCAGGTGCAGCTGTCGGTCACGCGGTACCAGCTCTTGCCGGTGCCTGGCCATGGCAGAGTGAAGTTCACATTGCCGCTCCAGCCGTTGTAGGCGACGTAGATGGCGGAGGCGCTGTCGCCAAACTCGCTGCCGTCGATGCGCCAGGCAATCGCGTGATTATTGCTGTCGTTGAAGTAGGCCGCATCGGCCACCGCACCATCCGGCTTGAACCAGCGCAGTTGCTCCATCACATTGCCGTTGCCGTCTGTCGATGAATAGAAATTCGCGGGCCGCAACGCAGGGTGCGCCTTACGGAAAGCTGTCAGCCCTTTGGTGAACGCCTGGAAGCTGGACTGGTCCGACGTCCAGCTCCAGTTCTGCCAGGTGGCGACGGAGTCCAGGTTATAGGGATTGTTGTTGCAGTTGAATGCTGCGCAGCGATTCGTCGCCACCCACCATCATCGGCACACCGCCCGACAACAGCAT
This sequence comes from Massilia eburnea, assembly GCF_050709955.1. Classification (GTDB taxonomy): domain Bacteria; phylum Pseudomonadota; class Gammaproteobacteria; order Burkholderiales; family Burkholderiaceae_D; genus Rugamonas; species Rugamonas eburnea_A. The sequence goes on along the minus strand of NZ_JBNZFX010000023.1, from coordinate 46,393 downwards.
CAGCGCCATCCCGTTGCGCGCAGCCTTGCGCTGCTCGCTCGCTACGCCGCCCTGGTCCCAGCTATTGTTGTTGTCCTCACCTCCGTCACTTGGACCGTAAGGCCCAGGCCTGGCTGTTGTTCTTAGCATTGCAGCCATACAGGTCCTTGAGCGTGAAGCCATCCGTGGGCGGTGACGAAGTTCACCGAATGCCACGGCTTGCGGCCATCATCGCCATACAGATCGCTGGAGCCCGCAAAACGGGTTGCCAGCATGCCCGGCGTGATTGCCGCCTGCCCCATTTTGTTCTGATCCTGGCGGATCGCATCGCGGTACATGCCGTTCCATTCCGCCCAGCCAGCCGGGAAGCCGCCGACCTGGTAGGAGTTGCCGCCGATCGCCCAGGGTTCGGCGGATATGGTCAACACCGCTGCCGCCCGCCGCCGCGCGTGGCGCCAATTCCGCCGCAATGCGGTTCAAGGCATTGCCACTGTCCGTTTTGTCGAAGTTGAAGCAGCCGTGCTGGCAGGTGTTGCCCAGCACCGAGGCCAGGTCGTAGCGGAAGCCGTCCACACGCCCAGCCTGTCGCGCCAATGAGCCAGCGAGTCGACGATCAGGTTTTGCGCTACCGTGTTGCGGGTGTTGTTAGTTGCCGCCCACGCCGGTGTTGTCCCAGGAGTTCTGGAAATCACTGGTCAGCGAGTAGTAGGGTCGGATTATCCAGCCCGCGCATGCCATAGATGTTGTAGGTGGTCTTGTCGGCCGGCAGTCCACTGGCCGCCCTCGCCCGTGTGGTTGTAGACCACGTCGATGCTACACCTTGATGCCGTTGTCGTGGAAGGCTTTCACCATTTCCTTGAACTCGCGGGTCGGGCCGCCGGCTGTCTTGTCGTAGCTGTAGCGGCGATCAGGGGCGAAGTAGTTCAGGGTCATATAGCCCCAATAGTTGTCGCCCGTGTTGGAGTTCGGATCGGCATCGTTGGTTGTCGTTCTGAGTCTCCTGCACCGGCAGGAAATTCGACCCGCGGTCACTCCCAGGCTGGCCAGGTACGGCGCTTTCAGGCCGGCGCCCTTTGTAGGTACCGCGATAGGCGGCAGGAATGCCGCTGTCGCTCCTGGTCAGTCCGCGCACGTGGGCTTCGTACACGATGTCGTCCTTGAAGGCGCGAGTCGGCTTGGTACCGATCGACTGGGTATCGCCCTGCAGCACGATGCCTTTCGGCGCGCTGCTTCCGCTATCGATATTGCGGTACAGGGCGCCACTGGCGTAGATCGTGCCATTGCTCATGGCGGCGGTGGTCGGATCGTGGCTGATCTCCAGCGCGTACGGGTCGGTCAGCAGTTTATTGGGGTTGAAGCGGTTGCCGCTGGCGTCGACATCGGTAATGAAGCCCGTCGACGAGCCCTTGGTCCATGCAGCGCTGTACGGCCAGTTAGCTCCCCAGGCGCGATAGCCGTAGTAGACCGTGCCGGTGATGCCGTAGCTGGGCCAACTGGCTGCTAGTGACGTTCAGGCTCCAGACGCCACCGGTGCCCAATGTCATCGGCAAGCTGACTTTTTCCTGCTGGCCGGTGGCGGCGCTGTACAGGTACAGGTCGATACGCGTGGCGCGGCTGGAGTAAATCTTGAAGTTGATGCTGGATTTGGTGGCGTCGTAGGCGGCGCCAAGGTTGCTGGCATTGATGGCGGCTTCGACGACCGGGCTGCCCAACAAGGCGCAACCCAGCGTCGCCACCCGGAGGGCACGGCGAACATTCATTAATGTCTCCCTATTCTTGATTTATGTATTTTTGCTACTTGGTAGCGAATTTATTCTGCACTTTAGCTATGGTTAACTCAACTACATTGCGTGCAATATGATGTAATTGCACTACAAATGCAGAACCCGATTACCCCTGCTACACTCGGGTGCAACATTGGTAAAAACATCACCCGCTTTGCGGTGGTAACGGAGAACGCGGATTGAAGACTGTAGATATTGCACTTGTCGAGCGCTGGCTCACGGGCTGGAGTTTGTCGCGCGGGGTGCCGCTGCCACACTCACTGGATGGTGGCCTGGTTGTTGAAGTCGGCAAGCCGGAACAGCTGCGGCGCCACGTATTTCTCGATGCAGGACAAGCGCTACAGGCCTGCGCCGACCGCATACGCGATCCATTCATTTTCCTCAAAGCGGCAGTTGAGCCCCAAGTCTTGCGGCAAGCACTGCCAGCGCGCTGGCACATTGAAAGTCCCGGCTACCTCATGCTGGGACCCGCACAAGCACTAAATAATGTGGCGATGCCCCAGGGATATCAAACCTCTTTCGAAAACCAGCACGGCGCGCACGTCGTCAAAGTGATTCACGACAGCGGAGACTTGGCCGCTTCTGGACGCATTGTGCTGCACGGCCAGACCGCCATATTCGACCAAATCGAAACGGCAGAAACCCATCGACGCCGCGGCCTTGGCAGTGTGGTCATGCAATCCCTGGACTCCATCGCCAAGCAAGCCGGCATCAACGAGCGGCTTCTGGTGGCAACCGAGGATGGCCGGGCGCTCTATACCCGCCTCGGCTGGAGCGTCATTTCGCCGTGGTCGACTGCGGTACTTCCAGCGGATTGCTAAATCACCGTGCCCGCGAAAATCAAGTCGTTCAGATTCTGGTCGCTGGCATTCGGTGCCACGTCCCTGGTGCCGTTTGCCTATCTCCTTTACCAGAATTGGTTGTTCACCCAGTGGGCGCAAGAGCGCGCAAGTAACGGGGGCTTTGTCTGCGGAACTGGAATATTCCTGCTGTTCTCCTTTTGTGCCGCTGTTAGCACTGCACTGTCAGGTGCCGCCGCACTGCTCGGCTTCATCGGGTATTGCAGGATGGCGAGGCCAAGGCCAGGAAAACGACTACTGGAGATCGCGGCGATTGCGTGTGCCGCGCCGCTTGCCTTCTTCGCCAGCATCATCCTTGTTTGAGAGGTATGCACTACCCGCGTAACCATTGACAATTTATTCACCATTTGAATGATCTGTTGCTGACTCCAAAAAATTCCGCTATATTGAACACATGTTCTGTATAACGAAATTCGTTCAACGAGTTTGTTATCAACTATTCAGCATCAAGAGTCGGTTTATCCGACGCCAACCTGCCTCTCCCGGGCAAGGTGGAAGCCATCACGGCGATGCGGCCTATTAACGGCAACGAAGCGGGCGCGACATGGTTTGCTCCGAATCGGGCCAAGCTCTCAGGAGAAACCATGACAACGCATACCTCCCACGCTCCGTCCCTCGACATCAGCGCATGGCGCAACCAATTCCGCATGACCCATACATTCCATCTCTCGCTTGGGACGAATGAACCCGTTGCCGGCCAACTGGAATCGACGCTGAAAAACGCCAACGCACAAATCGAGAAATGGGTGATCTCGCGTCGCGGCGGCTGCTACGACCACTGTATTACTGTAAAAGGTATCGGTGACGAATCGGCGCGCGACTTGCGTTCCGAACTGGCCAGCCTGAATGGAGAGATCAAGGTGCATGTAGAACACATGCTCCATTTTGATAGCGATGCATCGCAGCGTTGATGCGATATCCGTTGCATTCAACCGCCGCAAACGCAATCAAATTTTTGTGAAGATGGTTTTGAGGAGGCCGGCAGGTCTTGTCGCACCAACCGTCCAGGCTGGCGATTGCGGTTACACGTAGAGACGCATTCCACCTGCTGCTCTTGAAATGATGGCCGCGTAAACACGAATGGACCGACCACGACTAGCAGGCAGATAAGCGCAACTATCGCTTTCAAAAACAGGTTTTGACTTCTCTGGATCTTCAAATTCTGCCCCTAAGCAGGATCTTGAACGCCAAGAGCTGAATCATCCCGGCGCGGCCACTTACGTTACTCAACTCGCGTCAACGTGAAGAATCCCAGCTTTTGGCCACCTAACATATCTACGGCGTCGAAGGTTCCGTCGATTCTTGACGCCTCTAACTTTCCGGATAAGAGCAGATATCCATCACATATCGCTGTTCGGCCGACCGTGAGTTGATTGCGGTCCAATTGATAAGCTAGCGGCTCCTTCAATGGGAAGAACTCTTCATCGTAGGCAGCCTCTTCTTCAACAACGATGCGCCTCCATTTCCCGCTCATGCAGGATTCGGATGCCGACTCCGCCGTAAACCTTATCGTGGCGTGAACTTTAACCTCATGTCTCAAGTTCTCCACACGCAAAAACCAGCGAGTACTTGCTTCATGTGCTTGGCTCGCAGTCATCGCGCTTGAAACAAGAACGCCTACCAGCAATTTTTTCAGTAGCGAATTCACATTGATGCCCGACTTGCGCCAATAAAAAAAAGCCGGCGCTAGCGCCGGCTTCTCGGTTCATCCAGGGAGGATTAGAACTTGTAGTTGTACGCCACGCCAACCAGCGACATGTGGGTGCGCCAGGTGCCGACGGTGGTCTCGCCGTTGCCGGTGCAGGAGGCGGCGCCGGCAGGTGCCAGGGTGCTGCACTGGTTTTGGTAGGTGGACGACGCGTCGTCAAATTTCAGGTAGCTGTATGCCAGGTCGATCGACGAGTTAGCAGTTACCTTCCAGTTTGCACCGAAGGAGATCTGCTTGCGGTCCGAATCAGGCAGTGCTGGGTGGCGCAGGGATGCCTTGTCCACTGGGGACTCGTCGATTGCCACACCGGCACGCAGCAGCCATGCGTCGCTCAGTTTGTAATTCATGCCCAGCGATGCGCGCATGGTGTTTTTCCATTGCTGGCGGATCACTTCATCGCCTTCGCCGGTGCCGACGAACTGGATGTGCAGGTCTTCCATGCGGGAATGACGGGACCAGGTCAGGTCAGCCATCACAGCCAGCTTGTCGTCAACTTGGGAGAACACGTTGGCCGACAGGGTTTCCGGGGTCTTGATGTCAACCAGCGCAGGCGAGTTGGTCTTGCGCGAGGAAGCTTGCAGCACTGCGTTCACCTTTGGATCGGTGGTCACGGTGGAGAAGTCCCATACTGCGTCGCCCTTCAGCTTGTGATGGATCGACGAACGGTAGGACAGGCCGAAGCGGGTGTCCTTGGTCAGGCTGAACATGTAGCCCAGGTTGAAGCCTACGCCCCAATCCTTGCCGTCCATGGTGGCGTGGCCGTCTTTGGCAGCTGCCAGGGCTGCTGGGTTGCCACCGCTGGCAACGATCGCTTGCAGCAGGGCCGCACGGCGCACTGCAATCGCAGGGTTGGTGGCGGCGTTCGCGCCCAGGAACATGATGGAGCCTGGCACGTCAACGCCTTGGCCCAGCTTGGCCTTCATGAACTCGGCATCGATACCGAAGCCGAAGGAGTGTTGCTCGTTCAGCTTGAAGGACACGGATGGGTTCAGGGTGACCGACTTCAGGTCGATGCTGGTCAGCGCGTAGCGGCCGGCCCAGTTGTTGTCATAGTCCAGCTTCGCGCCGTAAGGAACGAAGGTGCCGAAGCCGACGGCCCACTGGTCGTTCAGCTTATGGGAGATGTACAGGGAAGGAGCAGCCACCGCGTTTGGCGCGTAGTCGTCCTGGTGCGCTGCGCCGCCGGTCGAGCCGATGTTGGCGAAACGCTTCGAGCCTTCGTCGTCGTAGGTCGAGTGCGGTACAACGGCGGTGATGCCGCCGGAAATCTGGGTACCTTCCAGACGGGACAGGCCAGCTGGATTGGCGAAAATGGTGGAAGCGTCGGCGGCTTCAGCGGTATTCGAGTCCGCAGTGCCTTGGCCGGACACGGACTGGGAACCGAAGCGGTAACCGGATGCGTTAGCGTTCATTGCAGCAGCCGACAGGGCTGCAGCAACCATCAGGGAGAGGTATTTTGGGTTCAAGGTAGGTCTCGGCTGTTCGTTATTGATATATGTATAACCTTGCGCATTTATAAAATGCACAAGGGCACCGCAGTCTACACTAAAACCGTACGACGGTGCTTTTTAATTGAAAATAGTTTAACAAAGTAGGGCCCGAAGGCCCTTTTTCCAGTGAAAAGCTTGAATCAGGCCGTGACCGATTGTCGCTTTCCAGTTACAAGCCAGACCAGTTTCATGACCAGGCGGAATGCCAAGCGGACGAAGATCAGGGTCAGAATTGCTTCCATGAAAGTCAGCACAAAGGCCAGCGCAGAGCCCCAGCGTTCGTCGCGGCGGTGGAACTTGGCGATCATGCGGTCCTTGGCAATCTCGATACTGTCGTAGAAGGTCGGCACAACCAGCAGGGTCAGCACGGTCGAAGTGATGGTGCCGCCAATGATCGCGACCGCCATCGGCGCATAGAACTGGCCGCCGTCGCCCCAGCCGATGGCCACCGGCATCATGCCGGCGATCAGGGCAAAAGTCGTCATCAGGATCGGGCGCAGGCGCATGCGGCCGGCATTCATCAGCGCTTCCTCGCGGCCGACGCCCTCTTCTTCCTGCTTGCGGGCGGCATCGAGCAGCAGGATGGCGTTCTTGGCGACCAGGCCCATCAGCATGATCACCCCGATCAGCGACATCAGGTTCAGGGTACTGCCCGTGAGCAGCAGCCCCACCACCACGCCGATCAGGGACAGCGGCAGCGACAGCATCACGGCGCCCGGCGCAGTGAACGAGCCGAACTGCATCACCAGCACCAGGTACATCAGGCCGATACCCGACAGCAGCGCAATACCCATGGCGCCGAATACCTCGTTCTGGTCCTTACCGGCGCCGCCGACGTCCATGCCGAAGCCCGGCGGATAGCTCATTTCCTTGGCGATCTTCTGGGCATCCTTGTTGACTTCACCGGCCGAACGGCCTTCCACGTTGGCGCTGACCGAGATGGTCCGCATGCCGTTCAAGTGGCGGATGGCAGCCGGTCCCTTGCCCATGGTGATGTGGGCGATCTGGTCCAGCGGCACCATCTGGCCGGTGCCCGGCACGCTGATCGGCAGGCGCTCGATGTTTTCCAGGCTGAGACGGTCCAGCGGATGCAGGCGTACGGCCACGTCGCGGGTTTCGCCGGTCGGATCGACCCAGTCGCCCACTTCGATACCGGCGAAGGCCACGCGCAGCGATTGCGCCGCGTCGCCGGCGGAAATGCCCATCGAATTGGCCAGGCCGCGGTTCAGTTCAATTTGCAGCTCGGCCTTCGGGTCTTGCTCGGACAGGCCCACGTCCACCGCACCGGGCACCTGGCGCAGCTTGTCCATGAACTGGCTGGTGATCTCCATCAGCTTGCGCGAATCGGGGCCGATGAAGTCGATCTGCACCGGCTTGCGGCCATTATTGGAGAAGTCGTCGATCACGGTGAATTCGCCACCCACCATGCCGGCCAGCTTCTGGCGCAGTTCGCTGCCGATATTCTGCGCATTGCGCTTGCGCTCGCTGCGCTTGCCGATGTCGACATAGACCGAGCCGCCGGACAGGTTGACATAGACATTAGTGGCCTTCACGTCTTTCACGCCCAGCGCGATCTCGGACACCTTGGACATCTTGCTGCGGGTGTAGGCCAGGCTGGACGAAGACGGGGTCCGCACTTCGACCTTGATCATGCCGATGTCCTGCTTCGGCAGGAAGCTGGTGCCGCCCATTGTCGCCTGCAGCGCGATAGCGCCGACCAAGGAAGCAAAGGCAATCACGGCCATCCAGCGGCGGTGGTGCAGCGCCCACGCGATCACCTTGCCGTAGCGGTCGGCCTGGTGGTCGAACCAGTGGTTGAAATTGTCCAGCGCCTTGCCGATGCCCTTTTTCGGCGCATCGTGATGGCCCGGCGGGTCACCCCAGAAGGCCGACAGCATCGGGTCCAGCGTGAACGAAATGAACAGCGACACCGCTACCGAGCAGGTCACGGTCAATGCGAATGGGCGGAACCACTGGCCGGCCATGCCCGACATGAAGGCGACCGGGATAAACACCGCCATGATCGAGAAGGTGGTGGCAGCCACTGCCAGGCCGATTTCCGCCGTGCCGTTCAGGGCCGCGCTGCGGCGGTCGGAGCCGTTCTGCATATGGCGCACGATGTTTTCACGCACCACGATGGCATCGTCGATCAGCACGCCAATCGCCAGCGACAGGCCGAGGCAGGGTCATGAAGTTCAACGTGAAGCCGCACAGCCAGACCGCGATAAAGGCAGCGATCACGGAGGTCGGCAGCGACAACGCGGTAATCAGGGTGGAACGCCAGGAATTCAGGAAGGCGTACACCACGAAGATGGTCAGCACCGCGCCGAACACCAGCGCTTCGATCACATTATTCAGCGAACGCTGGGCCTGTTCGCCGCCGTCGCGCGTGACTTCCAGCTTGGTGCCCAGCCCTTCCGCGTCCAGCTCCTTGTTGATTTCCTCGGTCAGCGCGCGGATTTTCTTGGCCACCGAAACAGCCGAGGCGTCGCGCGCACGCACGATGCTCAGACCGACGTTATCCTTGTTGGAGCGCAGGCTCACGTTATTGATTTCGGCAAAGCCGTCTTCAATGGTGGCCAACTGGCCCAGGCGCACCAGCTGGTCGCCGCTGCGCTTGACCACCACGTCCTTGAATTCTTCCGGACGCTCGATGCGGCCCACCAGGCGGATCGCCTTCTCTTCCAGGTCGCCGCGTACCTTGCCGACCGGCGCATTGGTGTTCTGCATGCGCAGCGCCTGTGCCACTTCGGCCACCGACACATTGAATTCGCGCAGCTTGTCGGCGCGCAGCAGCACCGACAGTTCGCGCCGCAGCGCGCCGTTGACGTTGACCACCGCCACGCCATCCACCCCGCGATAGCGGTCGGCCAGCTTGTCTTCGGCCACGCGCGAAATCATGGCGTGCGACTGGGTCTTGGAGGACAGCGACAGCTGCATCACCGGTTCCTGGCTGGTGTCGATACGCTGGATCATCGGTTCGCGCATCTCGGTCGGCAGCTTGTAGCGCACCGAGGCGATGGCATTGCGCACCTCGTCCGAGGCTTCGATCAGGTTCTTGTCGAACGAGAACTCGATCTCGAAGGTGGCAACACCCTCGCGGGAATCGGACTCGATCTGGGTCACGCCGGCAATCGACTGCAGCGATTTTTCCAGGCGATTGACCACTTCGCGCTCCACCGTTTCCGGCGAAGCGCCGGGATACGGGATGTTAATGAACAGCATCGGGATTTCGACATCCGGATTCTGGTTCACGCGCAATTTGGACAGGGCCAGCAAGCCCATCGCCATCATCGCGACGATCAGCACGATCATCGCGACCGGGCGCTTGACACTAAAGTTAGATAGAAACATTGATTAACTTTTTGTTAATTTGTGAAGTATCAAAAAAGGGCCCGCGGGCCCTTCCTTGCACCTGCCAAACAGGGATCAGGCGATGTTTGGCTGGCGGCCACGGCCGGTGGCCAGGCCGAACAGTTTCTTGAGCAGGCGGTACACCAGGCGCACGAAGATCAGCGCCAGGATCGCTTCCACAAAGGTCAGCAAGAAGGCCACCGCGGTATTCCAGCGTGCTTCGCGCAGCTTGAACTTGGCGACCATGCTGTCACGGGTGATCTCGATGCTGTCGTAGAAGGTCGGCACCACCAGCAGCGTCAGCAGGGTCGAGGTGATGGTGCCGCCGATGATGGCCACGGCCATCGGACGGTAGAACTCACCACCCTCGCACCATGCCGATCGCCACCGGCATCATGCCGGCGATCAGCGCGAAGGTCGTCATCAGGATCGGACGCAAACGCATGCGGCCGGCATACATCAGCGCGTCTTCGCGCCCAAAGCCCTCTTCCTCACGCTTGCGCGCGGCGTCGAGCAGCAGGATGGCGTTCTTGGCCACCAGGCCCATCAGCATGATGACCCCGATAAAGCTCATCAGGTTCAAGGTGCCGCCGGTCAGCAGCAGGCCCACCACCACGCCGATCAGCGACAGCGGCAGGGACAGCATCACCGCGCCCGGCGCCGTGAAGGAGCCGAACTGCATCACCAGCACCAGGTACATCAGGCCGATGCCGGACACCAGGGCGATACCCATTGCGCCGAACACTTCCGCCTGGTCCTTGCCGGAGCCGCCCACGTCCATGCCGAAGCCTGGCGGGTAGTCCATCTGCTTGGCCAGCTTGCGCGCTTCCCTCGATCACTTCACCGTTCGAGCGCCCTTCCCACGTTGGCCGAGACCGACACCATGCGCTTGCCGTTCTTGTGGCGGATGGTGGCCGGGCCCTTGCCCATGGTGATCTTGGCGATCTGGTCGAGCGGCACCATCTGGTTGGTGCCGCTGACGGCGATCGGCAGGCGCTCGATATTGTCGGGGCTGACGCGATCTTCCGGATGCAGGCGCAACGGCCACGTCGCGGGTTTCGCCGGTCGGGTCGACCCAGTCGCCCACTTCGATACCGGCGAAGGCCACGCGCAGCGACTGTGCTGCATCGCCGGCGGAAATGCCCATCGAGTTGGCCAGGCCGCGGTTCAGTTCAATCTGCAGCTCGTCCTTCGGATCCTGCTCGGACAGGCCGACATCGACCGCACCTTTCACCTGGCGCAGCTTCTCCATGTACTGGTTGGTGATCTCCATCAGCTTGCGCGAATCCGGGCCGACAAAGTCGATCTGCACCGGCTTGCGGGCGCCGTTGTTGATGTCTTCAAGCACCACGAACTCGCCGCCAACCAGGCCGGCCAGCTTCTGGCGCAGCTCGACGCCGATTTCGGTCGCGTCGCGCTTGCGCTCGCTGCGCTTGCCGATATCGACCCAGATCCGGCCGCCCGACAGGTTGACGTAGGTGCTGGTCGCCTTCACTTCTTTGATGGAGTGGGCGATCTGGGCTGCCTTGTCCATCTTGGTCCTGGTGTACTCCAGGCTGGACGAAGAAGGCGTGCGCACTTCGATCGCGATGGTGCCGAAGTCCACCTTGGGCAGGAAGCTGGAGCCGCCAAGGGTGCCTTGCAGGGCCAGCGCGCCAACGAAGGTTGCCACCCGCAATCACGGCCATCCAGCGGCGGTGATGCAGCGCCCAGGCGATCACCTTGCCGTAACGGTCGGCCTGGTGATCGAACCAGTGGTTGAACTTGTCCAGCACCTTGCCGATGCCCTTCTTCGGCGCGTTGTGGTGGTCCGGCGGGTCGCCCCAGAAGGCCGACAGCATCGGGTCCAGCGTGAAGGAAATGAACAGCGACACGGCCACCGAGCAGGTCACGGTCAGTGCGAACGGACGGAACCACTCGCCCGGCATGCCGCCCATGAAGGCGACCGGGATGAACACCGCCATGATGGAGAAGGTCGTCGCAGCCACGGCCAGGCCGATTTCGGCCGTGCCTTCCAGCGCTGCGGTGCGGCGGTCGGAGCCGTTCTGCATGTGGCGCACGATGTTTTCACGCACCACGATCGCATCGTCGATCAGCACGCCGATCGCCAGCGACAGGCCGAGCAGGGTCATGAAGTTCAGCGTGAAGCCGCACAGCCAGACCGCGATGAAGGCCGCCACCACCGAAGTCGGCAGCGACAAGGCGGTAATCAGGGTGGAACGCCAGGAATTCAGGAAGGCGTACACCACGAAGATGGTCAGCACGGCGCCGAACACCAGCGCCTCGATCACGTTGTTCAGGGAATCCTGCGCGTCTTCGCCGCCGTCGCGGGTCACTTCCAGCGAGGTGCCCTGGCCTTCTTCCTTGAATTCCTTGTTGATGTCGTCGGTCAGCTGGCGCACGGCCTTGGCCACCGACACGGTGGACGCGTCGCGGGCACGGATCACGGCCAGGCCGACGTTCGGCTTGCCGGAACGCAGGCTGACGTTATTGATTTCGGCAAAGCCGTCTTCAATGGTCGCCACCTGGCCCAGGCGGATCAGCTGGTCGCCATTACGCTTGACCACGACGTCCTTGAATTCTTCCGGACGTTCGATACGGCCCACCAGGCGGATCGCCTTCTCTTCCAGGTCGCCGCGCACCTTGCCCACCGGGGCATTGGTGTTCTGCATGCGCACCGCGTTGGCCACTTCGGCCACCGAGACGTTGAACTCGCGCAGCTTGTCGGCGCGCAGCAGCACCGACAGTTCGCGCCGCAGCGAGCCGTTGACGTTGACCACGGCCACGCCGTCCAGCGCGCGGTAGCGGTCAGCCAGCTTGTCCTCCGCAATACGCGACAGCACGGCGTGCGACTGGGTCTTGGACGACAGCGACATCTGCATGATCGGGTCGGCCGAGGTGTCGATCCGCTGGATCATCGGCTCGCGCATCTCGGTCGGCAGCTTGTAACGCACCGCGGCAATGGCGTTGCGCACCTCGTCCGACGCTTCGATCAGGTTCTTCTGGAACGTGAAGCGCATTTCGATGGTGGCGCTGCCCTCGCGCGAGGTCGAGTACAGGTCGGTCACGCCGGCGATCGACTGCAGCGATTTTTCAAGGCGGTTGACCACCTCGCGTTCCACCGTTTCCGGCGAAGCGCCAGGATAGGGAATGTTGACGATCAACAGCGGAATCTCGACGTCCGGATTCTGGTTGACGCGCAGCTTGGACAAGGCCAGCAGGCCCCATGGCCATACATCGCCACGATCAGCACGATCATGGCGACGGGGCGCTTGATACTGAAATTGGAAAGGAACATGGTTTAGTTTCCCCGGTTTCCCTGCATTACTTTAGTTGCCCTTGACGGCATCGGCTGGCACAGAGGCGGAAGCAACCGCCTTGTTCATCTGCAGGTCGACCTTCTGGCCGTCGCGGAAGCCGGAAGCCGGGGTGCGCATCACGATGTCGCCCTTCGTCAGGCCGGTCTGCACCTGCCAGTTGCCGCTGCGCGCGTCGCGGGCGCCCATCTGCAACTGGGCTTTGGCCAGGGCCTTATCCTTGATCTTCCAGACGTAGGTGGTGTCGCCTTGCTTGACCAGGGCCGATTCCGGCACCATCAGGGCCGAGGTGGTTTCCGCTTCGATGCGGCCTTCGGCGAACAGGCCGGCGACGCGCGGCAGGTTCTTGTCGGCGAAATCGACCAGCACTTCAACCTGGCGGGTCACCGGGTTGGCAGCCGGGTCAACGCGCTTGACCTTGCCCAGGAAGTTCTGGCCCGGATAACCGTTGATGGCGAACACCACGCCCTGCCCTGCCTTGACCACACCCACCGAGTCGGCGGACACGCGGCCTTCAAAGCGCATCGAGGCCGGGTCGACCACTTTTACCAGTTCCTTACCGATCTGCGCGGTGTCGCCGGCCGAGACTTTGCGTTCGGGAGACGATGCCGTCGAACGGGGCGCGCACCAGGGTGCGGGTCAGCTGCTGGTTGGCGGCAACCAGGCGCGCCTTGGCGGCCGACAGGTCGGACTGCGCATTATTGCGGGCGCACTTCAGCGTCTTCCAGCACCTGCGAGGGACACCATGCCGGACGCTTTCAGGGTTTTCTGGCGCACCAGCACGCGTTCGGCCTGGTCCATCGACTGGGTCGAAGCACGCACCGCTTCCTGGGCCGAGTTCAGTGCGTCGCGCAGCGAAGTATCGTCCAGGCGCACCAGCAGGTCGCCTTTCTTGACCGCTTCGCCGTTCTCTTTCAGCACTTGCATGACCACGGCGCCCACTTCGGCGCGCAGGTCGGCCTTGCGTTCAGGCTGGATCGAGCCGGTAACCACCGGGCCGGAGGACAGGGCATTGCTTTCCACCGTCACCAGATCTTCAGATGCAACCTGCAGCGTTGCCAGCTTCTTCTCATCGCCCTTGCCTTTCGCGTCGGCAGTCGCCGAAGCGCTGGCCTTGCCGGCTTCAGGCGCTTTGTCGGACTTGCCGCAAGCGACCAGCGCGGATGCAACGGCGAGAGCTAATAGGGTTTTACGCAACATGTGAATCTCCAGTTTGGTGGACGGCTTATTTGAATATTGAATGCATACTTCTGCAGCGTGCAAAAGTATCCTTTTACCGAGGGAGAGTGTCAATTCACCGGGGGCCAGAATGCCGGTTTTTAGGGCTGGACTGCAGGATTCGCGGATGAACCGCAAAAATGGTGACTGAACGGCAGGACTGGATTGCTACATTAGTGTAGCAATCCATGGAGGAATTGCTTATTGCTTAGCGAGGAAACAGGGCGAAAACGATATGGCCGATCGCGATGCCGGTGGCCAAGCCGCCGGTGATTTCGATCACGGTATGGCCCATGCGTTCGCGCAGCCATTTATGGTCCGTGGCATCCTTGGCCAGGCGGTTGATCGCCGCTGCCTGGCGGCCGACGTGCTGGCGCAGGCTGTTGGCGTCGATAACCACGATGAAGCACAGCGCGACGGCGACGCCGAAGGCCGGGTGGCCGATGCCTTCGCGCAGGGGCGATCAGGGTGGCCATGCTGGAAACCACGGCACTGTGGTTGGATGGGAAACCGCCATTCCCGACCAGGTTAAATGCCCATTTGCGGGCTTTGATACTGTTAATCAGGAATTTGATCGGACCGACAGTAATCCAGGTCAAAACAGGCGTCAGCAGGTAAGCGAGATCCATTTATAGCGTCCTAAGGTGCAATCCCCCATTATAATCGGCGCACTAACAATATTAATAGCAAGCAAAAAATGAAGCATTTCAGGATTTCGATTATTGTCACCATCATTTTGATGGGGCTGGCCGGCTGGTGGGGCTATAACCATGGCGGCGTTTCCGCGGCGCTGACGGCGCTCTGGATTACCGGTGTGCTGGGGGTGATGGAAGTCTCCCTCTCGTTTGATAATGCCGTGGTCAACGCCTCGGTCCTCAAAAACTGGAACGCGTTCTGGCAGAAACTGTTCCTGACGGTCGGTATTCTCGTGGCCGTGTTCGGCATGCGCCTGGTCTTCCCGCTGGCCATCGTGGCGGCGGCGACGGGGGCTGGACATGATCTCGGTGTGGGACATGGCGCTCAAGACGCCGGAAGAATATTCGCGTCACCTGCTGGGCGTGCATGAGGAAGTGGCAGCCTTTGGCGGCGCTTTCCTGCTGCTGGTTTTCCTGAATTTCCTGTTCGATGAAGAAAAGGACGTGCACTGGATCCACTGGTTTGAGGAAAAAGTCGGCAAATACGGCACCGAGAGCCTGGCCGTACTGCTGACCCTGGTTGCCGTGGTGCTGTGCGTGCAGATGGTGCCCGAAGCCAAGCGCTACACCGTGCTGTACTCCGGCGTGATCGGCACCGCCATCTACGTTGGCGTGGGCTGGATCAGCAGCTTGCTGGAAGAAGAAGGCCATGGCGAAGTCGGCAAGGCGGTGGCCGGCGGCTCGATCGGCGGCTTCCTCTACCTGGAAGTGCTGGATGCGTCGTTCTCCTTCGACGGCGTGATTGGCGCGTTTGCCATCACCAGCGACGTGGTCATCATCATGCTGGGCCTGGCGATCGGCGCCATGTACGTGCGTTCGTTGACGGTGTACCTGGTGCACAAGGGCACGCTGGACGAGTTCATTTACCTCGAGCACGGTGCGCATTATGCGATCGGCATCCTGGCGCTGATCATGTTCGCCAGCGTGAAGTATCACATTCCGGAGTGGTTCACAGGCCTGTCCGGGGTGGCGTTTATCGGTGTTTCGCTGTGGTCTTCCCTCAAATATAAGAAATTGAATCCCCAGGAGTCTGAATGAGCCGTGTGTTGGTGATTGTTGGCGGCCTGCTGGCCGCCGTGGCGCTGCTGTTTGCGGCGTATGTGTGGGTGGCGTTGAGCTATTCGTATTCGGAGGGCGAACGCGCCGGGTATTTGCAGAAGTTTTCCAAGCGCGGCTGGATTTGCAAGACTTGGGAGGGCGAGATTCTGCTGACTTCGATGCCGGGGGCGATTCCGGAGAAGTTTGAATTTACCGTGCAGGATGATGTGGTCGCGTCGCAGATCGCGGCGGCGGCCGGCAAGCGGGTGGTGCTGCATTATGCGCAGCATAAAGGGATTCCGACTTCGTGCTTCGGAGATACGCAGTACTTTGTCGAGTCGGTGAGCGTTCAGCCTTGAACCGGTAAACCTGTGTCAGGCCCTAGGGCCTGACACGCCCGCAAACTGTTAGCGGCCGCGCCAGACGGCGCCGGCGGTTTCCTTCAGCCGCCCGATCACATCGCGTGCCATCGTCTCCGAATGCTCGTCGGCCGGATGCGCCGCCTTGTCTTCCATCGCACTCAGCATATTCTGCGCCGCGTGCTGGCGGCGCGATTCCTGTTCCAGCAGCTTCTTCTTCGACTCCACCATCGCCGCAGTCGTCGCGGTCACGCGGCGCTGCAACTCTGCATGGGCATGAACGGTATCGACCAGGGTCTTCTGCTCCGCCAGCTTGGCCCATTCCGCCTCGTTGGCGGCCACTTCCGCCGCCTCCCGCTGGCGTGCAACTTCCGCCAGCTCTTCCTCGGCATCCGCCCGCGCCTTGGCGGCTGCGGCGGCTTTCTTCTCCAGCTCCACGCGTACCTCGATCGCCTTTGCCGCGCGCGCTTCGGCCGCATTGGCCGCACGCTGCTGCACCAGCTTCTGGTCGATCAGGGCCAGGGTTTCACGTTCCTTGGCGACGAATTCCAGCTCGGACTTGAGCAGCGACTCCTCGGCCGCAACGCGAGCCTGCTCGGCCTTGGTACGCGCGGCCTGCGCCTTCACCAGTTCGCCCGCCAGGCGCGCCTGGGCAGCGGCAGCTTCCGCGGCGGCGGCCTTGTTGGCGGCATCGTATTCGACCTGCTCGGCCATCGCGCGCACGGCAGCCGCTTCCTGTTCGGCCGCCACCTGCAGGCGGGCGTCGGCAGCGGCCTTGCGGCGCGCTTCGACGGCGCCGGCACGTTCGGCATCGACACGCGCCTTGGCAGCGGCAGTGGCCACTTCTTCGGCGGCGATACGCTCGTTCATGGCGGCCTGCGCGGCCTGCTCTGCTTCAGCGCGGCCACGTTCGGCTTCCGCCAGGCGGGCATTGATGGCATCCAGCGCCGCCTGCTCGGCTTCGGCACGGGCACGCTCGGCATCGGCCAGGCGCACGGCGGCGGCGGCTTTTTCCTGGGCCAGCGCATTGGCTTCCTCGGCGGCGGCCAGCTGGACAGCCACGGCATCGCGTTCGATCTTTTCGGCCGAAGCCTGCTCGGCGGCCACTCTGGCGGAGCGCGCTGACAACTGCTGGCGCTCGGCGGCGATGGCGGCGGCGCGCTGGTGTTCTTCGGCCTCGATGCGGGCCTGCTCGGCGGCGGCCTGCTCGGCCCGTTCACGCAGCTTGGCCTGCTCCAGCGTCAGGGCTTCCACGTCCAGGCGGGCACGGGTTTCGAAATCGGCTTGCTGCTCCGCTTCAACGCGGGCCATGGCGATGGCGTGCAGTTGGCGGTCGGTTTCCACGCGGCGCTCGGTGGCGGCCATGATCTGCAGGTCAGCGTCGCGGCGCGCCTGGGCAGCGTCGGCGGCCATGGCTTCGACGCGTTCACGGTGCAGCGCGGCGTCGCGGATTTCCTTTTCAGTCTGCAGGCGCAGGTGCAGCGACTGGGCAGCGCTGCGATCGGATTCGGCCTTGGCCAGCGCGATCTGTTCGCGCTCCTGCTCCAGGTGGGCCAGGGCGCGGGCTTCTTCCAGCGCGCGCACTTCGGCGGTGGCGCGCTTGAAGGCGGCTTCCAGCGCAACCTGGTCGGCGCGCTCGCGCTGGCGGGTCGCCTCCAGCGCTTCGGATTCAGTATTGGCCAATTGTTCGGCGGTCAGGCGCGCGGCGTGGGCCTGGCGCTCGCGCTCGCGCGCAATCGTGGTCATGCGGGCATCGGCGGAAGCCACGCCCACTACTTCGTCGTGGGCGGCCTGCACGGCGGCAGCGCGTTCCACGGCTTGCAAGCGGGCGTGCTCGGCCTGAACCGCCAAGTCTTCGGCGGCCTTGCTGGCCAGTTCGGTCAGCTTGGCTTCTTCCACCACCTGTTCGGCGGCGCGGCGGCGGCTTTCTTCCTCGGCCTTTGCGCGCTGTTCGGCGGCCAGGCGCACCTGGATGTCGGCATCGACGCGGGCACGCAATTCGGCGGTTTCCTGCTTGACTGCTTCCAGGCGGGCCACGCTGGCGGAAGCGGCGGCGCGCAGGGTTTCCAGGCGTTCCTTGTTGACTTTGATGGCTTCTTCGGTGGCTTCGGCGTTCTGTACCGCTGCGGCGGCGGCCGCCGATTCCAGGGCGGCGCGGTCCTCCGCCAAGGCGCGGGCGCGGGCCTCGGCCACGGCGCGCGATTCGGCCGCACATTGCGCCTTGGCCTCGGCTTCGACGCGGGCGATGGCCTCGGTGATCGCCTTCATCTCGGCCTTCTCATGCTCAGCACGCTCGTGGGCGACCGTGTCGGTAGTTGGCGGCAATTGTGCTTGCATGAGGATCTCGCTTGGCTTTGAGGGTGATGTTGCCATTATCGATGAGTCCACGGGCGGCGAAGCGCACGAAGAGGCTGGGAAAAGCCCGCCAATTCTCGCCTTGTCCAATCCCAGCATACGCCAAGTGGGATGCCAGCTGCAATCTGCTTGGCAGACCCGCGATCAGGAGTAGACTAAAAAGCGTGCCCCTTGCAACAACTCACCTGGGGACATCACAAAGTTTCAATTTAAACAATATTCTGTACTTTACCCGGAGGATGCGATGGGAATACTGGATCAGTTGGTGGGACAGGTGACGGGAGCGCTCGGCGCGCAAAAGCAGGATGCGGTGCCGCAAGGCGCCTTGCTGGGCGGCCTGATACAGATGATTGAAGCGAATGGCGGCCTTCCCGCGATTCTTGAAAAAATGAAATCCGGCGGTCTTTCCGACCAGGTTGCGTCCTGGGTCGGGACCGGCGAAAACCAGCCGGTATCGGGCGACCAGATCGCCGACGCCCTGGGCCCGGACCAGGTGCATGCGCTTGCAGCCCAGGCGGGCCTGGCACCGGAACATGCGTCGGCCGGCCTGGCACAGCTACTGCCTCAGATCGTCGATCACCTTACCCCGGACGGCAACGTGCCTCAGAACGAGCTGCTGCAGCAAGGCATCAACCTGTTGAAGAACAAGTTTTTCAACTAGCCAGCAATCAAGCTGGCGCGAATCCGCTGCTCCCGGGCCATTGCATCAAACCGGCCAGAGCGGCGGTTCGTCCATCAGCGCGATCTGCTCGCGCAGTTCGAGGATGCGGTCTTGCCAATAGCGCTGGGTATTAAACCAGGGAAATGCCACCGGGAAGGCAGGGTCGTCCCAGCGGCGGGCCAGCCAGGCCGAGTAATGAATCAGGCGCAAGGTACGCAGCGCTTCTACCAGGTACAGCTGGCGCGGGTCGAATTCGCGCATGTCTTCGTAGCCGGCCAGGATATCGCCCATCTGGCGCACCATGTCGCTGCGTTCGCCGGACAGCATCATCCACAGGTCTTGCACGGCGGGCCCCATGCGGGCATCGTCGAAGTCGACGAAATGCGGACCGGCGTCGGTCCATAAAACATTGCCGCCATGACAATCCCCGTGCAGGCGGATCAATTCCACCTGCCCTGCCCGCTGATAACAGCGCCGGACGCCGTCCAGCGCCTGGTCGACCACCGAGCGCCAGGGCGTTACCAGTTCCGGCGGCAGGAAATCGTTGGCCAGCAGCCAGTCACGCGGCTCTTCACCGAAGGAAGCAAGGTCCAGCGTGGGACGGGTGGTGAACGGCCGCGCGGCGCCGGCCGCGTGGATGCGGCCGATAAAGCGGCCGGTCCATTCGAGCACCTTGGGGTCGTCCATCTCCGGCGCCCGCCCGCCATGGCGCGGGAAGACGGCAAAACGGAAACCCTCGAATTCATGCAGGGTGCGGCCATCGCGCTCCAGCGCCGGCACGGCCGGCACCTCGCGCTCCTGCAGCTCCTGCACGAAGGCGTGTTCCTCCAGGATCTGCTGGTCGGTCCAGCGCCCGGGGCGGTAAAACTTGGCCACCACCGGCGGCCCCTCCTCCATGCCCACCTGGTAGACCCGGTTTTCGTAGGAATTCAACGCCAGCAGGCGGCCATCGCCATACAGGCCGATGGAGGCCAGGGCGTCGAGTACCCGGTCCGGGCTCAGATCTATGAAAGGATGCGTCATTCTCGCTATTGTAAGGGCCAGGGCGTATACTGTCGCCCTTCGACCCAATATATAAAGCGCCAAGCCATGCAACTCGACCAGCCATTGACCGACAAAGAATTCGACGAACTCGACAACTTCCTGCTGGGCGACCAGAGCCCGGAGGATTCCATGACGATGGACCACCTGCATGGCTTCCTGACCGCCATCGCCATCGGCCCGGAGCCGATCACCCCGGCCGAATGGCTGCCGAGCATCTGGGGCGAAGACCGCAAGGATGGCCCGAAGTTCAAGAACCCTAAACAGGAAGAGCGCATCTACAACCTGATCACCCGCTTCATGAACGAAGTGCTGGTGACCTTTGAAGTGGCGCCGAAAGAGTTCGAACCGCTGTTCGTCGAGCACGAGCACGAAGGCAAGGCCCTGCTGAACGCCGAAGCCTGGTGCTGGGGCTTTTGGGAAGGCATGGAACTGCGCGAAGGTTCCTGGGACGAGATCTGGGATTCCGAAGCCGCGCCGCTGATGCGCCCGATCTACCTGCTGGGTGCCGACGAGATCAAGCCGGAAGAACTGGCGGAAGTGGAAGACCCGGTAAAAGCGCACCAACTGGCGCTGGACATCGAAGCCAACCTGCCGGCCATCCACAAATGGTGGGTGCCGCGCCGCAAGACCGGCGTGACCACCGTCAAGCACGAAGAACCGAAAGTCGGCCGCAACGACGACTGCCCATGCGGCAGCGGCAAGAAGTACAAGAAGTGCCACGGCGCTGACCAATAAGCCGGAGCGCCCCATGAGCATTCCAGTGCTGGAAACGGTCACCATCAGCGTCGAGGCCCACATCGCCACCGTGCGCCTGAACCGGCCGGAGAAGATGAACGCCATGAACCTGCAGATGTGGCACGACATCCGCAGCGCCTTCCGCTATGTGGACGACACGCCCGGGATCCGCGTCGCCGTGCTGGAAGGCGAAGGCAAGGCCTTCACGGCGGGCATCGACCTGCAGATGATGATGGGCCTGGGCCAGCAGATCCAGGACGACTGCGACGGCCGCATGCGCGAAGCGCTGCGCCGCATCATCCTCGATCTGCAAGACACCCTGACCAGCCTGGAACGCTGCCGCAAGCCGGTGCTGGCGGCGGTGCACGGCGCCTGCGTGGGCGGCGGCATCGACCTCGTCACCTGCGCCGACATGCGCTACTGCTCGGCGGACGCCTGGTTCTCGATCAAGGAAATCGATATCGGCATGACGGCCGACGTAGGCACCTTGCAGCGCTTGCCGCGCCTGATCGGCGAAGGCATGGCGCGCGAACTGGCTTACACCGCGCGCAAGGTGGATGCGGCGGAAGCCAGGGAAATCCGCCTGGTGAACCGCGTGTTTGAATCACCGCAAGCGCTGCGCGATGGCGTGCGGGCGATTGCCGCCGACATCGCATCCAAGGCCCCCGCTGGCCGTGGCGCGGCGTCAAGGAAATGATCACCTACGCGCGCGACCACTCGATCGCCGACGGCCTCAATTACAACGCGACCTGGAACGCGGCCATGCTGATGTCGGCCGACCTGCAGGAAGCCATGATGTCCAGCATGGCCAAGCGCGCGCCGGCATTCAAGGACTAGGCGCACCTCACGCACGGGCGGCAAAAGCGATGCTATACTCGCTGCCCATGCAAACTCCTTCCACGCAGCAGCTCCGTTCATCGCACCAAGGCAAACGCCTGTGGCGCTGGATGCTTGCGCTGTGCGCGATCGTATTCGCATTGCAGGTATTGGCAGCGTCTTCGCACAGCCACGACCTGGCCGACCAGCTCGATGACTGCGTGGCCTGCCAGATGGCGAGCCACTTCCCGGCCGACCTGCCGGGTACTCCGCCGGCCTTGCTGGCGCTCTTCCTCGCTGTCGCCTACCTGCTGGCGCGCCTGCCAGCGGTGCCGGCACGGTTCTCCTCTCCACGCTACCTGATCCCTCAGCGGCAAGCGCCGCCCTGCATCGCTTCGTGACCTGACGCCCCTGCCCTTTTGCGCGCAGGGTTCCTAGCCACGACTGCGGCCCCGTGCCGCCTTCCGCTATGCATATGACCCGACGCACCGGTGTGCCGTCGCGGCCCGCTGCCCGTACTGCGCTGATCGCCCTGTTGTCGATGGCGCTGCTACTGGCAATCGCGGCCGGACTGCGCCACCGCATATTCCACGCCTGGCCCGAAGCCGCCCGCGATACCGCGCCGGCGCATTCCTGCCTGGCCTACGACGCGGCCACGCTGGCCGAACGCCTGCCAGCAGCCGCCATGGTGCTGGCTGCACCACCGCCGTTGGCCCGGCCTCTGCCCTGCGCCAAGGTGCTGCCGCCCGGCCGCCGCAGCACGATCGCCAGCCTGCCGCGCGGGCCGCCCGCACTCGCCTTGCCCTGACCAATCCATGCGCCGCCTGCCATGGCGGCGCCTTGTTCAAGCAAGACGAGACTGAAAAATGAAGAAGAATTTCCAATTGCGCGCCCTTCCGGGCGCGCTGGCCCTGCTCGCCCTTACAGCTGGAGCCGAAGACCTGCAATCCGTCGATGTCGTGGGCCGCCGCGATTCCGGCAGCTACCTCGCCGGCGACGCGCGAGGCAGCAAGACCGAACTGCCGCTGCGCGAATTGCCGCAAGCGGTACGCATCATGCCGCGCCAGGTGCTGGACGACCTGGGTGCGCTGCGCATCGACGATGCCCTTGATTACGCAGGCGGCGTATCGCGTCAGAACAGCTTCGGTGGCCTGTGGGACAACATCGCCATCCGCGGCCTGGCGGGCGATCCGAACAATGGCATGGCCTTGCTGCTCAACGGCTTCGCAGCCAACCGGGGCGGCATCAATGCACCGCGCGATACGGCGGCAGTCGAACGCATCGAGTTCCTGAAAGGCCCTGTGGCGGCGCTGTACGGCTCCAGTGAACCTGGCGGCACGCTGAACATCGTCAGCAAGCGGCCTTTGTGGCGGCCCGCTTACGCGCTGGACGCCGTCGTCGGCAGCTTCGGCCTGCGCCGCGCGGCACTGGACGCCACCGGCCCGCTGGGCGAAACGCTGGCCTGGCGCCTGAATGCCGCCAGCGAAAAGTGCGACAGCTTCCGCGACCATGTGCAATCGCATCGCACGCTATTGGCGCCGGCGCTGACCATCAAGGCTGGACCGGACACCCGTCTCGAATATCGCGGCGAGCTGCTGCGCCATGTGGGCACGCTGGACCGAGGCATCGCCGCCATCAACGGCGTGCTGGGGGGTGTGCCGCGCGAACGCTTCCTGGGCGAGCCGGCCGATGGCGATATCCGCATCTTCAACAGCACGCAGCAGTTGATGCTGGAGCACGCGCTGTCCGCCCAATGGCAACTGCGCGCGGGCTTGCTGTGGAAGCGCGCCACGCTGGAAGGCTACGCAAGCGAACCGGCAGCTGCGCTGGAAGCCGACCAGCATACCCTGCGCCGCCAGCGCCGCTTGCGCGACTATGCTTCCGACGACCTGGGCGCACATGCCGAACTGGCGGGCCGCCCGGCGCCCGGCCATGAATTATTGTTTGGCGTGGAAGGCTTCCGCTTCGACTATGACCTGCGCATGTCGCGCGCCAGCCCAAGCGCGGCGGCGCCATACGCCATCGACATTCTGGCCCCGCTGTACGGCCAGCCGCAGCCGGTCCCACTGCCATTCACCGACACGCTGGAAAAGCAGCGCAACGTGGCGTTCTACGCCCAGGACACGATGCGCCTTGCCGACCGATGGCGCGTGGTGGCTGGCCTGCGCCACGACCGGCATGAACAAACCCTGGCCAACCGGCGCAACGGCAGCATCGCAGGACAGCAGCCGCATGCCAGCTCGCCCCGCATCGGAGCCAGCTACCTCGCCACGCCCGAATGGACGCTGTTCGCCAACTGGGGCAGCTCGTTCCGCCCCAACACCGGCAACGATGCGCGCGGCAACTCCTTCGCCCCGGAACGCGGCAAGGCCAGCGAGGCTGGCCTGAAGTGGGAACAGTCTGATGGACGGCTTGGCGCCACGCTGTCCCTGTTCGACATCCGCAAACGCAATGCCCTGACCGCCGATCCGGCGCAGCCTTCCTACTCCGTGGCAGCGGGCGAAGTGCGTAGCCGGGGCCTGGACTTCGACCTGGCCGGCCAGCTTGGCCGCAGCTGGCGCGCCAATGCCAACCTGTCCCTGCTCGATGCCCAAGTCCAGCGCGACAACACGCTGGAGCAAGGCGGCCGCCTGCTGAACGTGCCGCGTGTGAATGGCAGCCTGATGCTGGTGTACGAAGGGATGCTTGCCGGGCAGCGCTACGCGCTCGGCGGCGGCGCCACCCATAGCGGGCGCCGCCTGGGCGAATCGCGCACACAGGCGCAGGCCAACACCGGTGCGGCAGCCTTCGAACTGCCCGCCTACACCGTGGCGCGCCTGCTCGCGCACTGGCATATCGCCCGCGGCCTGCGCTTGTCGCTCGACATCGACAACGTTTTCGACAAAACCTACTACACCAGTTCCTACCAACGCACCTGGGTTGCGCCCGGCTCGCCGCGCGCGGTATCGCTCGGGCTGCAGGCTTCCTACTGACCTTAAGGAGAACACGCATGAATAACATCGCACTTGAAACGGTGGGCCTGACAGTCCGCTATGGCACTGCTACCGTCCTTGACTGCCTTGACCTGCAGGTAAGGCGCGGCGAAATCTACGCCCTGTTGGGCGGCAACGGAGCCGGCAAGTCCACCACCCTGAACGCTTTCCTGGGTTTCGCGCGCCCGGTGGATGGCTACGCCCGCGTATGCGGCATCGATCCTGCGCTCGAGCCGCTGGCAGCACGCGCCAGCCTGGCCTATGTGCCGGAGAACGTGGCGCTGTACGAGCACCTGACGGCACGTGAAAACCTCGAATACCTGCTGCGCATGGGTGGAGCCGATGCGGCGCCGGCCATCATCGAAGCCGCACTGGACGATGTCGGGCTGGCGCAGCCGGACTGGGAGCGCCGCCTGGGCGGCTATTCCAAAGGCATGCGCCAGAAGGTTGCCATTGCATTGGCAGTGGCGCGCCTGGTACCGGTGCTGCTGCTGGACGAACCAACCACCGGCCTGGACCCGCACGCCACCAGCGAATTCAATGCCCTGCTGCTCAAGCTGCGCGAGCACGGCGTCAGCGTATTCATGGTGACGCACGACCTGCTGGGCGCGGCCGAAGTGGCGGACCGCATCGGTTTCCTTGACCGCGGCCGCATCGCGCACGAACTGTCGGCGCAAGGGCCGCAGCGCTTTGACGTGCAGCAGTTATTCCAGCGTTATGCCGATGCACGGAGGGCGGCATGAAGCCGGCATTTGCCGCGACCGCCTGGCGTGTGGCCTGCGAAGAATGGCGCGCCCTGCGGCGCAGCAAGGTCGCCGTAGCGGCAGCAGGACTGCTGCTGGTGCTGACGCTGGCCGCCATCATGGTCAGCCTGGAGCGCGCCCATAATGTGGAGGTGCAGCGCGAACGGCTGCAACATGTTGCGGACCAACAGTGGAACAGCCAGCCGGACCGGCATCCGCACCGCGTGGTGCATTACGGGCACTACGTGTTCCGGCCCCTGACTGCACTCGCCTTTTTCGATTTCGGCGTGGCGCCCTTCACCGGCAGCACACTGTACCTGGAGGGCCACCGGCAGAACAGCGCGAACTTCAGCGACGCCGGCCAATCCTCGCTGCTGCTGCGCTTCGGCCAGCTGACGCCAGCCTTCGTGCTGCAGGTGCTGGCTCCCTTGCTGCTGGTGTTCCTTGCCTTCGGCTCGCTGGCGCGCGAGCGCGAACGCGGACAACTGCGCCTGATGCTGGCGCATGGGGTCAGCGGCGGCGCGCTGGTGGCCGGCAAGCTGGCGGCGCATGGCATCCTGGCCGTGGCCCTGGCGGCGCCGGCGCTGGCTGCCCTGGCGGCGATTGCTGCAGCCGATCCGCTGCTGGCCGCGCCGGCCGGCTGGCTGGCACTGGGCTACGCGGCCTACCTGTTGCTTTGGTCGGCCGCTGCGGTGCTGCTGTCGGCACTGGCGCGGCGGGCGCGCGATGCCTTGCTGTTGCTGGTCGGCGCCTGGGCCCTGATGGCGGTGCTGCTGCCGCGCGTGCTGCCCGACATGGCGGCCGATATGGTGCCGCGCCCCACCCGCATCGAGATGGAGGCTGCCGTCCATGCCGAACTGGCGCGCATCGGCGACAGCCATGACCCGGACGATCCCTACTTCAGGAACTTCCGCGACAGTGTGCTGAAACGCTATGGCGTCAGCCAGGTAGAGGACCTGCCGGTCAACTACAAGGGTCTGGTGATCGAAGAAGGCGAGCGCCTGACCAGCGCGTTGTTCCTGTCCAGCATGCAGCGCGACTTCGCGCTCCAGGCGGCGCAGGGAAGCTTGCTGGATACGGCGGCAATGGCGGTGCCGCTGCTGGCCCTGCGCAGCATGTCGGCCGCACTGGCCGATACCGACCGCAGCGCGCATGAACGCTTCCTGCTGGCCGGTGAGGACTACCGCTATCGCCTGATCCAGGCCCTGAACCGGCTGCACGCCGAAAAAGTGAGATACCACGACGACCGCGCCCAGCGCATTGCGGCCGATTACTGGCGCGCCCTACCGCGCTACCGGCATCCGCCATCGCCGCTGGAACGCAGCGTCACGCAGCGCGTATGGCCAGCACTGGCAATCCTCGCCGGCTGGCTGGCCGCCGCAGCGCTGGCCGCAGCCTTTGTGGCGCACCGTTTGGAAAGGAAAATCTGATGAAGAACTGGAAGTTTGAACTCCTGCTGTTGCTGCGCTCACGCCCTGCTGTTGCGGCGCTGGCGGTGCTGGCGCTCTTGTCCGCACTGGCGGTCTGGAACGGTATGCGCACAGTGGCCACGCAGCGCGCGGCGCTGGAACGGATTGCCGGCGTCCATGCCGCCGCTCTCGCCGAGCGGTCGGCGCACCAGCCAGCCGACGGCGACGCCGGGCTCACTGCCTACTACACGCCGCACCTGACCTTCGACCCAGCGGCGCCATTGGCTTTTGCCGCCATCGGCCAGCGCGACGTCCAGCCGTATGCGCTGCAGGTGCGCGCCCTGGGCCTGCAGGCGCAGCTCTACGAATCGGAGGCCTTCAACCCCGAACTGGCAGCGCCGGGGCGCTTCGACTTTGCTTTCGTGCTGGTCTACCTGGCGCCCCTGTTCATCATCGCGCTGATGCACGACCTGGTCAGCGGAGAACGCGAAGCGGGGCGATTGCGGCTGCTTTCATCCTTGCCCGGCGAGCGCGGTGCCTTGTGGCGCCGGCGGGTTGTGCTGCGCCTTGTGCTGGTTGCCGCCGCCCTGCTGCTGCCGCTGGCCACCGGGGCATTGCTGTCCGGTGCCGCAGCCGGCGAAGCAGCCGTGCTGGCCGGAGCCGCCCTGCTGTACGTGACGTTCTGGTGCGGCCTGGCCGCCTGGGGTGCAGCCACAGCGCGCAGCGCGGCGGCCGGCGCCGCACTGCTATTGGCCGCCTTCGTGCTGCTTGCGCTAGTGCTGCCGACGACCGTCAACGCCGTGCTGGAACGCGCACTTCCCGTCGCACAAGGCGCCGAACTGGCACTGGCACAGCGCCAGGCCGTGCATACAGCCTGGGACAGACCGCGGGACGAAACGATGCAGCGCTTCTTCGGCACGCATCCAGAATGGAAAGACACTGCGCCACTGCCGGAAGGCTTCCACTGGAAATGGTATTACGCGATGCACCAGGCCGGAGACGACATGGTGTCAGCCCAGGCAGCACAGTACCGCCGTGCGCTATGGTCGCGCGAAGTTTGGACGCGGAATGCGGGCTTGGTGTTGGCGGGGGTGAACGTCCAGGTGCTGCTGCACCGGCTGGCCGGCACCGATATGGAGGCGCGGCTGGCCTACCTGGATCGCGTGGGCGCCTACCACGAGCGGGTAAGGCGCCACTTCTATCCTTACGTCTTCAACGGCAAACCCTTTGGCCCCGCTGATTTCGCACTGCTGCCGGTCTACACCCCAGTGAGCGGGGACGGCGCTCCGCCTTGGCCGCTGGCCGCCGCACTGGCGGCGCTGTCCGCATCAGCCCTATTTCTGGGCCTGCGCCGCACCGCCCGCGTAGTCGCCTAAGCGACGAAGCTGCAAAGCAAAATGTCCACTTTGGGGTCAGGAACGAATGCGGACATTTCCCTGGGGAATGTCCGCATTCGTTCCTGACCCCAAGGTGGACATTTCTTGCGGCAATTACAGCTTGATGAAGTTTTCGCGGTAGTACTTCAGCTCTTCGATCGATTCGATGATGTCAGCCAGCGCGGTGTGTTTTTGCGCTTTCTTGAAGCCGGAAACCATTTCCGGCTTCCAGCGGCGGCCCAGTTCCTTCAGGGTCGAGACGTCGATATTGCGATAGTGGAAGAACGCTTCCAGCTTCGGCATGTACTTGACCATGAAGCGGCGGTCCTGGCCAATAGTGTTGCCGCACATTGGCGATTTGCTGTTCGGGACCCATTGGCGCATGAAGGCGATCAGCTCGGCTTCGGCCTGCGCTTCGCTTACGGTCGACGCTTTCACGCGGTCGATCAGGCCGGAGCGGCCGTGGGTGCCTTTATTCCAGGCGTCCATCTTGTCCAGCGTTGCGTCCGACTGGTGAATCGCCAGCACCGGGCCTTCGGCCAGCACGTTCAGGTGCATGTCGGTGACCACCATTGCCACTTCAATAATGCGGTCGGTCTCAGGCTCCAGGCCGGTCATCTCCATGTCGACCCACACCAGGTTCATCTCGTTCGGGCGCTGCGGGGTGGCCGGGGTTACTGGGGTGTCGTTCGCTTGTGACATAATTCTCTCTAAGACAATATAAGGCAGGATTAATCCGCCATTTTCTCACAGGCACAGAATGTATTCACACGCGTTTTCGTTTTTGTTCGTTGCTTTTTTAACATTGACCGTGGCGGTGCGCTTCTGGCTCGCCTCGCGCCATATCCGCCATGTGCTGCAGAACCGCGCCGCCGTGCCGGCTGATTTCGCCGAAAAGATCCCGCTCGCCGCCCACCAGAAGGCCGCCGATTACACCATCGCGCGCACCAAGCTTGGCCTGGTGAATATGCTCATTTCCAGCAATGCGCTGATCGCCTTTACCTTCCTGGGCGGCCTGCAATGGCTGTCGGCGACTTTGTTCAACCTCACTGGCGGCGGCATGGCTTACCAGCTTGGGCTGATTGTCGCCTTTGGCCTGGTGTCGGGCCTGATCGACCTGCCGCTCGATTACTACCGCCAGTTCACGCTGGAAGAGCGCTTTGGCTTCAACAAGATGAGCAAGGGCCTGTTTTTCTTCGACCTGGTCAAGGGCGTCGGCATCGCCGCCGTGATCGGCCTGCCGCTGGTCTGGGTAATCCTGGTGCTGATGCAAAAAGCGGGCAGCCTGTGGTGGCTGTACGCCTGGTTCGTGTGGTGCGGCTTCCAGCTCCTGGTGATGGCGCTCTACCCTAACCTGATTGCACCGCTGTTCAACAAGTTCACGCCGCTGGCGGACGAGTCGCTGAAGCAGCGCATCGAAAGCTTGATGACGCGCGTGGGCTTCGCTTCCAAGGGCCTGTTCGTGATGGACGGCTCCAAGCGCAGCGCACACGGCAACGCCTACTTCTCCGGCTTCGGCGCGGCCAAGCGCATCGTGTTTTACGATACCCTGGTGTCCAGCCTGTCGCCGCAGGAAGTGGAAGCGGTATTGGCGCACGAACTGGGCCACTTCAAGCTGAAACACATCGTCAAGCGCATCGTGGTGATGTTCGGCCTGTCGCTTGGCTTCCTCGCCTTGCTTGGCTACCTGAAAGGCCAGCTCTGGTTCTACACCGGCCTGGGCGTGAACCCGATCATCGTGCCCGGCCAGGCCAACGACGCGCTGGCGCTGCTGCTGTTCATGCTGGTGCTGCCGGTATTTACCTTCCTGTTTGGCCCGTTGACATCGCTCACCTCGCGCAAGCACGAGTTCGAAGCGGATGCCTTCGCCGCCAAGCATACCGACGCGCGCGACCTGGTGTCGGCGCTGGTCAAGATGTACGAGGACAATGCCTCGACCCTGACGCCTGACCCGCTACATTCGGCCTTCTACGATTCGCACCCGCCCGCCAGCGTGCGGATCCGTCAACTCAACCTGGTGGCATCCCAATGACTGCGACAATGACAGCGAACATCCACACCGCGGACGACCTGCGCGCCCTGCGCTGCAGCCACCAGACGCAAGCCCTGGATGCAGCCGAAGCGCTGCGCCTGTGCCAGTTGCTGGATGGCTGGAGCATGGCCAGCGGCAAGCTGGTAAACACCTTCGGCTTCAACAACTACTACGAGACCATGGCCTTCGTGAATGCGCTGGCCTACATCTCCCACCGCGAAGACCACCACCCTGAGCTGGTGGTGGGCTACAAGACCTGCCAGGTGCGCTATGACACGCACTCGGTCAACGGCTTGTCGATCAACGATTTCATTTGCGCCGCCAAGGCCGATGCACTGGGCCAGGCATGAGCAAGGAAGGCAAACGAACCGGCACCATCATCGCAGCCCACGGCCGCCACTACCTGGCGGAAGCGCAAGGCCAGCGCCTGCAATGCGTTACGCGCGGCAAGAAGACCAATGTCGCCGTGGGCGATATCGTCGACCTGACGCTGACCTCCCCCGACCAGGCGGTGATCGACAAGATCCAGGAGCGCAAGACGCTGCTGTACCGCTCCGACCAATACAAGTCCAAACTGCTATCGGCCAATGTGGACCAGCTGTTCATCGTGGTCGCCACGGAACCGAGCTTCTCGGACGACCTGGTGTCGCGCGCCCTGGTGGCAGCGGAGGCGGCCGGCATCCACGTGCGCCTGCTGCTGAACAAGGTCGACGTGACCGAGATGCTGGAACACGCGCGCAAGCGCCTGCAGGTGTATTCCGCCATGGGTTATGAGGTCATCGAGGTATCAGCCACCGGCCAGCCGGAGCAGACCGGCGCCACCCTGGCGCCGCTATTGCAAGGGCATTCCTCGATCCTGATCGGCCAGTCCGGCATGGGCAAGTCTTCGCTGATCAACATCCTGGTGCCGGATGCCGATATCGCCACGCGCGAGATCAGCGAGGCGCTCGACACCGGCAAGCACACCACCACCTTCACCCGCCTGTACCACGTGGGGGCCGATTCGAGCGTGATCGATTCGCCGGGCTTCCAGGAATTCGGCCTGTATCACCTGAGCGAAGGCATGCTGGAACGGGCCTTCCGCGATTTCCAGCCCTATCTGGGCGGCTGCCGGTTCTACAACTGCCGGCATTTGAGCGAACCGCAATGCGCCGTGCTGGAAGCCGTCAGCGAGGGCAAGATCGCGAAAATGCGGCACACGCTGTACGGCCAGTTGTTGCACGAGTCCTCGCAAACGCTTTATTGACCGGGACGCCAATGCAGCTTCTGTTTGCCGATGACGACGCCGTTGCGCAGTGGGAGCTTGAGCTGCTGCCATTACGTGGCTTCATGCGGCTTCCGGTGCTGCTGCCCCTGGCTTGGCATCTAAGGCAGCGCGACGGCAAGCGCGCGCAGGAACTGGCGCGCGAAGCGGCCGCCCTGGCGTCGGTGGCCCAACTGCCGGACCTGGAGCGCGCCTGCCTGGAAGCGCGCCTGCTGCTGATAGACGGCGAAATCCGCTGGCTGCTGGGCGAACTCGATGTGGCCTGGGCCCTGGCGGCCCGCGCCATGGAAGCATTCGAAACCCATGACGACTGCATCGGCCGTGCCGACACCCACTGGCTGCGCGCCTGGATCTCCGTCGACCGCGGCAACCATGGCCAGCGCGACGCGGAACTGGAAGCCTGCTCCCTGTGGGCGCACAAGGCTTGCGACCAGCAGCGCGCCGCCATCGCCGATGCGGTCCAGGCGCGCTGGGCGGCATTGCGCGACCTGCACGCCGCCACCGAGCGCTGGGGCGCACGCTTCGACCTGTCCGAAGATGTACCGCCGAGCGTCGATTGCTGGATCAACGATTTTTTCGCCATCGCCGCCAGCCAGGCCGGCGACATCGGCAATTCCGCCGGCTTCTACATCCGCAGCTACGAGGCTGCGCTGGAAACCGGCCAGGTCCGCGCCGCCGCCACCGCCGCCATCAATATCGCGGAGAAGTTCTCGCAACTGAACGACCACCATTCAGGCCTGGAATGGATGCAGCGCGCCATGGAACTGGCCAAGCCCACCGGCTGGCCGCGCAGCATCGGTTCCTGCCTGGTGCACACGGCGGACATCGTGCGCCGCCTGGGCCGCCTGGACGCGGCGGAAGAATTGCTGCGCGAAGCGCTGGTGATACTGGCGCCGCAAGCCAACGGCCGCACCTACGCCATCGCCTTGCAGCACCTGGGCGAACTGTGCCTGGACAAGAAGGACTATGGCGAAGCGCTGGACGCCTTCCAGCGCCTGTCGGACCGTGCCGAAGCGCTGCAGCAGGGCGACTTCAAGATCGTGGCGCTGCGCGGCCAGGCGCATGCCCTGAGCTACCTCAATCGTTCGCTGGAAGCGCTGGACATGGCGTTGCTGGCGGTGGAGCGGGCCGCGCGCCACCACAATGCCTTCCACCATATTGCCGCGCTGCGCGTGCTGGCATTGATCCACGGCCAACTCCAGTTGTCAGCGCCGCCGGGCATGGGAGCGCCGAACGCGCGCCTGCATTACCTGCACAAGGCGCTGGAAGCGGCGCAAACCATCAAGGGCTACACGGTACCGGGCGACCTGTATGACGCCCTGGGCGCCGAGTACGCACGCCTGGGCGACTTTGCCCGCGCCTATGAAATGGCGACTGCCGCCAGCGCCGCGCGCGAAAAGACCCACACGCTGGAAGCCACCAGCCGCGCCATCGCCATGCAGGTGCACCACCAGACGGAGCAGGCACGCGCGGAAGGCTTGCATCACCGCGAGCTGGCCATGTCCGAAGCCCGCCGCGCCGAAGTGCTGCAGCAGACCAGCAAGCTGCTGGAGCGCCTGTCCGCCATCGGCCAGGAGATCACCACCCACCTCGATGCCGGCGCCGTGTTCCAGGCCCTGGATCGCCACACCCACGCCCTGCTGTCGGCCAATACTTTCGCGGTCTACCTGGTCGATCCAGCCGGCCGCCAGCTGGAACGCGCCTTCGGCGTGGAAGCCGGCCAGGCCCTGCCCCGCAACACGATCCGGCTCGACCACCCTAGCGCCTACACCGCGCAATGCCTGCGCGAACGGCGCGAGGTGTACATGGACCAGATCCCGTTCGAGCGCGACAGCACGGTCACGCCGGGTACCGCGGCCAGCCGCAGCGCGCTGTACGTGCCGCTGCTGGTAGGCGAACGGGTACTCGGCGTGATGACGGTGCAAGCCATGCACGACCACGCCTACGGTGAACGTGAGCGCCTGATTTTCCGCACCCTGTGCGCCTACGGCGCCATCGCCCTGGATAACGCCCTGGCCTACCGGCAGCTGCAGGAAGCCCAGTCGCAGCTGGTATCGCAGCAGAAGCTGGCGGCCCTTGGCGCGCTGATGGCCGGCGTGGCGCATGAACTGAATACGCCGATCGGCAACAGCCTGCTGATTGCCAGCACGCTGGAGCAGAAAACCACCGAGCTGGAAGACACCATCAACGGGCGCGGGCTGCGCAAGTCGGAACTGCTGGCCTTCATCGACGATGCGCGCAAGGCCTCCATCCTGGTGATGCGCGGCCTGCACAGCGCGGCCGACCTGGTATCGAGCTTCAAGCAGGTGGCGGTCGACCGCACCACCGAGCAGCGCCGCATCTTCAACCTGCACCAGGTGACGCATGAAGTGGTGGCAACCGTGATGAACCGCATCCGCAAGGATGGCCACGTCATGGAGTTCGAGGTGCCGGACATGATCATGCTGGACAGCTATCCCGGCCCCTTCGGCCAGGTCATCACAAACCTGATCAACAACGCCCTGCTGCACGCATTCGAAGGCCGCGAAGGCGGCCAACTGCGCCTGGTGGCCACGACGCCGGCGCAGGACCGCGTGCTGATATCATTCAGCGACAACGGCGCCGGTATCGCGCCGGAGAACCAGGCGCGCATTTTCGACCCATTTTTCACCACCAAGCTTGGGCAGGGCGGCTCGGGCCTGGGGTTGTCAATCAGTTACAACCATCGTCACTTCCCTGCTGGGCGGGCCAGATCGCCGTCGACAGCGGCGGCGCTGGCACCACCTTCACGCTGGACCTGCCGCTATCGGCGCCGCGGCATGACCCCGAACGCCCGGCCACGATTTATTGAAATGCCCGTATAATCTTTAGTCCACCGCAGCAAAACTTTGCAAAGATGTCTATACCACCTAAAAGCATCAAGCACTACCTCCAGTTCAACGACCTGACCCTGGAGGAGTACGAATATGTGATCGCCCGCGCAGCGGAAATCAAGCGCAAGTTCAAAGCCTACGAGATTTACCATCCCCTGATCGACCGCACCCTGGTCATGGTGTTCGACAAGAATTCGACCCGTACCCGCCTGTCCCTTCGAGGCCGGCATGCATCAATTGGGCGGCGCTGCGATCTACCTGAATACCCGCGATTCCCAACTGGGCCGCGGCGAGCCGGTGGAAGACGCGGGCCAGGTCATGTCGCGCATGTGCGACATCATCATGGTGCGTACCTTCGGCCAGGACATCATCGAGCGTTTCGCTGCGCATTCGCGCGTGCCGGTGATTAACGGGCTGACCAACGAACACCATCCTTGCCAGGTATTTGCCGACATCTTCACCTTTATCGAGCATCGCGGTTCGATCAAGGGCAAGGTGGTGGCCTGGGTGGGGTGACGCCAACAATATGCTGTACTCCTGGCTGCAGGCGGCCGAAGTCTTCGGCTTCCACGTCAATGTCTCCACGCCGCACGGCTACGACATGGACATGTCGCTGGTATCGACCGACCCGCTCACACCTTCTTCGCCAACCCGTCGGACGCCTGCGAGGGCGCGGACCTGGTCAACACCGACGTCTGGACCTCGATGGGCTACGAAGAAGAGAACGCGGGCCCGCCTGCAGGCCTTCGACGGCTGGATCGTCGATTCCGCCAAGATGGCCCGCGCCAAGCCGGACGCCCTGTTCATGCACTGCCTGCCGGCCCACCGCGGCGAGGAGGTCGCGGCCGAAGTCATCGACGGTCCGCAATCCGTGGTCTGGGATGAAGCGGAGAACCGCCTGCACGTACAGAAGGCCTTGATCGAGTACCTGTTGCTCGGAAAAATCGACACCGAACACCCAACTGACTGAGAAAACCATGAGTGACGTTAAAAAAGTAGTCCTCGCCTACTCCGGCGGCCTGGACACCTCCGTGATCCTGAAATGGCTGCAGGACAACTACAAATGCGAGATCGTGACCTTCACCGCCGACCTGGGCCAGGGTGAAGAGCTGGAGCCGGCACGCGCCAAGGCGCTGAAGTTCGGCATCAAGCCTGAGAACATCTTCATCGACGACGTGCGCGAAGAGTTCGTGCGCGACTTCGTGTTCCCTATGTTCCGCGCCAACACCGTGTACGAAGGCGAATACCTGCTGGGCACCTCGATCGCACGTCCGCTGATCGCCAAGCGCCTGATCGAAATCGCCAACCAGACCGGCGCCGACGCCATCTCGCACGGCGCCACCGGCAAGGGCAACGACCAGGTTCGCTTCGAACTGGGCGCCTATGCATTGAAGCCAGGTGTGCGCGTGATCGCTCCATGGCGCGAGTGGGGACCTGCTGTCGCGCGAAAAGCTGCTGAAATACGCGGAAGACGCCGGCATCGCCGTCGACATGAAGCACAAGAACGGCGGCGCGCCGTACTCGATGGACGCCAACCTGCTGCACATCTCCTTCGAAGGCCGCCACCTGGAAAACCCAAGTGCGGAAGCGGAAGAATCGATGTGGCGCTGGACCGTCAGCCCTGAGGCTGCACCGGACCAGGCGGAATACCTGGACGTCGAATTCGAAAAGGGCGACATCGTGGCCCTGAACGGCACCCGCATGTCGCCTGCCACGGTGCTGGCTGAACTGAACCGCTTGGGCGGCAAGCACGGCATCGGCCGCCTGGACCTGGTGTGAAAACCGCTACGTCGGCATGAAGTCGCGCGGCTGCTACGAAACCCCTGGCGGCACCATCATGCTGAAGGCGCACCGCGCCATCGAGTCGATCACCCTGGACCGTGAAGTGGCCCACCTGAAGGACGACCTGATGCCACGCTATGCTTCGCTGATTTACAACGGCTACTGGTGGGCGCCGGAGCGCGTTGCGCTGCAGACCCTGATCGACCACACCCAGGCCACCGTGAACGGCTGGGTACGCATCAAGCTGTACAAGGGCAATGTGATCGTGGTGGCCCGCGATTCGAAGACCGACTCGCTGTTCGACCAGACCATCGCCACCTTCGACGAAGACGGCGGCGCCTACAACCAGGCCGACGCCGGCGGCTTCATCAAGCTCAACGCGCTGCGCATGCGCATCGCTGCCAACGCACGAAACAAGCGCGGCCAGTAAGCTGTCCTCGCTCCTCTAAGACGGGCCGCTTTGCGCGGCCCGTTTTTTTTGCTACATTGCCTTGGAAGAAAGCCCCTCGTCCCCGGAGACCAGCGCATGAATAATATGAGTATCAAGAATAAACTGTACATCGGCTTCGGCACCATAGTCGCAATCATCTTGCTACTGTTGATCCTGGCCTACAATAATTTCACCCGCCTGACCGACGCCAATAGCTGGGACAAGCACACGATGGAAGTGCTGATCGAGCTCGATCGCGTGAACAATGCGTCGTTGCAGATCCAGGTGGACACGCGCGGCTATATCCTGACCGGCAACGAGACCTTCATCGCCAGCGAGCGTGAAAATTCCGAGAAGCTGAAACAATACATCGCGAGAGCGGTCCAGCTGACAGCCGACAACGGGCAGCAAAATGACCGCCTGAAGCGCGCGCAGGCCCTGCTGACCACCTGGGCCGACGTAAACATCCGCCGGCAGATCGAAAAGCGCCGTGCCCTGGCCGACACCAAAGGCGCTGCCGACACGCTGGGCCAGTCGCCCGAGCTGAAGGAGGCGGCGGCCATCGTATCCGCCGCGCGCGACCTCTTGGAACAGGCGAGCGAAGAAGAGCGCCGCCTGCTGGCGGAGCGCAATAGCAAGTCGGCCGACCTGCATAGCAGCCAGAATAACCTGATGATCGGCGGCGGCATTGCGGTTGTCGTACTGTCGGTGCTGATCGCCTACGCCCTGGCGCGCGCCATCCTTGGCCCCCTGGCCGAGCTGACAGCCGGCCTGTCGCGCCTGGGCAGCGGCGATCTGGCGGCGCGCATCAGCGTGACCTCGGGCGATGAACTGGGCAAAGTCAGCGAAGACTTTAACAGGATGGCCCAGCAACTGCAGGACGCCACCGTGCGCGAACAGGAGCAGACAAATGCGCTGCGCCGTAAAGTCGATGCGCTGCTGATCACTGTTTCAGGCGCGGCCAGCGGCGACTTGACCGGCAAGATCACCGTGACCGGCGAGGATGCCATCGGCCAGCTTGGCGAAGGCCTGCAGCGCATGTTCGACAACCTGCGCCAGCTGCTGAACAATGTGCAAAAGGCCGGCATCCAGGTCACCACCTCGGCCACCGAGATTGCCGCTTCGGCCAAGCAGCAGGAAGCCACCGGTGTCGAGCAGGCGCAGACTTCGGTGGAAATACTTAGCACCACCAAGGAGATTTCGTCGAACACTTCGCAGCTTCTCAAAACCATGGAAGATGCGACCGCAGTGGCCGACTACACCACCAGCGCCACTTCCGAAGCACAGGGCAACCTGCGCCGCATGGACCAGACTATGCAGAACATGGTCAACGCCACCGATTCGATCAATGCCAAGCTGGCGGCGCTGTCGGAAAAGGCTTCCAACATCAACTCCGTGCTGACCACCATTACCAAGGTGGCCGACCAGACCAATATCCTGTCGCTGAACGCCGCCATCGAAGCCGAGAAGGCGGGCGAGGCGGGCCGCGGCTTCTCGGTGGTGGCCACTGAAATCCGCCGCCTGGCCGACCAGACTTCGGTATCGACCTGGGACATCGAGCAGATGCTGAAGGAAATGCAGTCGGCGGTATCGGCCAGCGTGATGGGCATGGACAAATTCTCCGAAGAGATCCGCCGCAGCGTAGGCGAAGTGCGCCAGGTGACCGACCAGTTGTCGGGCGTGATGGACCAGGTGCAGAAACTGGCGCCGCAGTTCGACGCCGTGCTGCAAGGCATGCAGGCGCAGGCAGTCGGCGCCCAGCAGATCAGCGAGACCATGATGCAGCTTAACGATGCGACCCAGCAGACCGTGGAATCGCTGAAGGCCACCAGCGAAGCCGTGCACCAGTTGCAGTACGCGGCCGGCGACCTGCAATCGAGCGTCTCCACATTCGCCGTGAACGCATGAAGGTACTAGTCTTCCACATTGGCGCCGACCGCTACGGCCTTCCGTTGCGGCAGGTGCGGCGCGTGCTGCCTTTGCTTGAACTGAAAGGCATTCCGTTGGCGCCGGACAGTGTGGCGGGCTTGCTGAACCTGCACGGCGTCCCGATGCCGGTGATCGACCTGTCGCGCATCAGCGGCGGCGCGCCGTCGCGCCAGCATTTCGACACGCGCATCGTGGTGGCCGATTACACCGCGCCCGACGGCACGCTGCATGCCCTGGGCTTGATGGCAGAGCGCGTGCAGGGCGTGCAGGAGGTTGCGGCGCAAGACCTGGCGCCGAGCGGCGTCCAGGCAGCCCCTTTCCTCGGCCCGGTGGCCGGCGATGCGAACGGCATGGTGCAGCTGGTCGATGTCAATGCGCTGCTGCCGGCCGAGTTGCGGGCGCGCCTGTTCCCGGCGGAGGCTGCAGCCCGATGAATGTGCTCTCCACACTACGCCGCCTGACCGGCATGAACCTGGCCCGCGGCACGGTTGAACAGGCGGTGCAGCGGCGCATGCGGGCAACTGGAGAAACGGTGCGCAAGGCCTACGCCGATGCGCTCGATGAAGCGGAATTGCGCGAGCTGGTGGAGCTGGTGGTGGTGCCGGAGTCCTGGCTGTTCCGCGATCCGCAAGCGTTTGCTGCAGCAGTCGGGTTCGTGCGCCAACGACTGGCCGACGGCGCCAAACTCGTGCGCATCCTGTCAGTGCCTTGCGCCGGCGGCGAGGAGCCCTATTCCATGGCGATGGCCTTGTGCGATTCAGGCGTCAGCCCGCAATCATTCGTGATCGATGCCATCGATATCAGCGCAGCCTGTATTGCGCGCGCTGAAGCGGGAGTATTCGGGCGCAACGCGTTTCGCGGACAGGACCTGTCGTTCCGCGACCGCTATTTCACCTGGGCCGGCGACGATGAGCTGTACCGGATCAACGACGCGCTGCGCGCGCGCATCCGTTTCGGCCAGGGCAGCATCCTTGAAGGCGCGCTTGGCACGGCGCGCCAGTACGACGTGATCTTTTGCCGCAACCTGCTGATTTATTTCGACGAGCCGACCACCGCGGCCGCTATTGCGCGCCTGTCGGAGCACCTCACCGGTGAGGGCATGATGCTGGCGGGCTACGCGGAGGTGCCGTCCTTCGTCCGTCACGGCTTTTCGCCAATGCCGCATCGCCAGGCATTCGCCCTGCGCAAGGACATCATGCGTAGCGGCGCCCCGGCCCGCCCCGCCCTGGCGCAAGGCCAATCCGCCGCGGCAGGTGCCGCAGCCCCCAAGCGCCAGGCCGCCAATCACGCGCGCCTCACCGGCGCGCCCCCCGCCGCGGCCGGCATCGGCTCCCGCCCGCCCCATGCCAGCCGCCACCCCGCCAGCGCCGCAACGCCGCCGCTGGTCGCTGCCGGCGACGAATCGCTGCTCGCGCACGCTCGCAAGCTGGCCGACGCCGGCCAGCCGCTGGAAGCCGATTCCGCCTGCCGCGAGTTGCTTGCCCAACAGCCCGAGTCCGCCGAAGCCTATTTCATCCTCGGCCTGCTTGCCGAAACTGCCGGCAAACCAGCCGACGCCGAAGCGCAGCTGAAACGCTGCCTTTACCTGAAGCCAGACCATTATGAAGCCCTGTGCCACCTGGCCCTGCTGCAAGAGCAAGGCGGCAACAGCAGCGCCGCCGCTACGCTGAAGGCCCGCGCGGCGCGCGCATTCCAGCGCCAGCAGCCACAGTGATAGCCGACCAGAACCATGACTGATCAAATCCAAGACATCGACGCCTGCTGGAACCGGATCGGCGTCGCCGGCGACCATAGCTGTGAAATCCTCGACAAGGCTGTCCATTGCCGCAACTGCCAGGTGTATGCCGACGCCGCATTACGCAACCTGCAGCGCCCGGTCGATCCCGGCTACCTGCGCGAATGGGCTGAGCACTTCCGCACCCCGCCGGACAACAGCGCGCGCCACGACAGCTCCTGCGTCGCCTTCCGCATCGGCCGTGAGTGGCTCGCCCTGCCGACCAGTATGTTCCAGCAGATCGCGCCGAAAGCCATCCCGCACCGCCTGCCGCACCGCAATGCACGCGGCCTGCGCGGCGTGGTGAATGCCGGCGGCAAGCTGTATCCCTGCATATCGCTGGCCGACCTGCTGGGCGTCGACGAAGCCGGCGGCGAGGCAAGCGCCGGCCGCCATACATTCGCCCGCATGCTGCTGGTGCAGTGGGAAGGCCAGGCCTACGCCCTGCCGGTGGCCGAGCTGCACGGCATCATCCGCTACGCCGCCGGCGAACTGAAACCGCCCGCCGCCACCATCAATAAAGGCATCGAGCGATACCTGGCCGGCGTACTGCCGCACCAGGACATGCAGGTCGGCTGCCTGGACGACAGCCTGCTCGGCTACCAACTGGCGAGGACCTTGCGATGAGCGACAAGAAGGATGACCTGAGCCAGTTTTCCATGCTGGACCTGTTCCGCATGGAGGCCGACAGCCAGACCCAGATCCTGACCGACGGCCTGCTGGCCTTCGAGCGCCGCAACGACCCGGCCGCCGTGGAATCCATGATGCGCGCCGCCCATTCGATCAAGGGCGCCGCCTCCATCGTCGGGCTGGAGATGATCGTGCAGCTGGCGCACGGCATGGAGGATGCCTTCATCGCCGCCCAGGCCGGCAAGCTGAAACTGGCGCCGAACCGGGTAGATGCGCTGCTGGCGGCGGTCGACCTGATCGTGCAATGCTCACGCGTCAACGACGACCTGGACGCCTGGCTGGCAGCCAATAGCGCGCAAGTGAGCAAGACCATGAACGATGTACAAGGCATTGCCTTCCTGCCGGAGCCGGTAGTGCTGCCATCCGCAGTCGCCGCACCTGCGCCGGTGCCCGCGGCGGTAACCGCGCCAGCCGTCAGCCCGGCCGCCGAAACGCCCTCCGATAGCGCAGCGGAACCGGCCATCCCCGGCCGCAGCCTGCCGCCGATGAAGAACGCGCAAAACTTCGACCGCCTGCTCGCGCTGGCAAGCGAAGCGCGCATCAACGCCCACCAGCTGCATCCCCTGATCCAGGGCATGCAGCGCTACAAGCGCAACCAGGCCGCCCTGTTCGCGGTACTGGAAGACGTGATGGAAGCCGCCTCCCACACCAGCGACCCGACGCTGAAGGAAAAGGCCCTGCTGGCGATCCAGAAAAGCCAGCCGCTCAAGCAGTTCATGCTGGAGCACATCACCGACATGGAAAACTACGAACGCCGCCTGTTGACGGGTTCCGAGAACATGGTCGATGAAGTGCTGTCCCTGCGCATGCGCCCTTTCCGCGACGGCATCCAGCACTTCCCGCGCATGGTGCGCGACCTGGCCCGCAGCCTGGGCAAGGACGTGGTGTTGCTGATCGATGGCGAAGACACCCTGGTCGACCGCGACATCCTGCTGCGCATAGAAAGCCCGCTGAACCACATGCTGCGCAACGCCGTCGACCACGGCATGGAGACCACGCAAGAACGGCTTGCGGCCGGCAAGCCTGCCACCGGCACCATTGTGATGGAAGCGCGCCACCGCGCCGGCATGCTGAATATCGAGATCAGCGACGACGGCCGCGGCGTCGATCCGGAAAAAATCCGCCGCACGGTCATTGAGCGCAAGATGGCTACCGAGCAGATGGTGGCCGCCATGTCGCATGCGGAACTGCTGGAATTCCTGTTCCTGCCCGCCTTCAGCCTGAAAGGCGGCATTACCGAGATCTCCGGCCGCGGCGTGGGCCTGGACATCGTGCACGACACCATCCGCCAGCAAAACGGGACGGTGCGCATCGAGTCCGAACTGGGCAAGGGTTTCCGCACCTCGATCACCTTGCCGCTCACGCAGTCGATCGTGCGCGCCCTGGTGGTGGACGTCAAAGGCGAAGCCTACGCCGTCCCCATCGTCAAGGTCGAACGCGTCATCATGGTGCCGCAAGGCGCCGTGCATACGCTGGAAAACAAGCAGTTCTTCGACCACGAAGGCGAGCATCTCGGCCTGGTGGCCGCCGCCCAGGTGCTGGAACTGGGCGATATGGAGCATGCCGAAGAAATGCCGGTGGTGGTGATCGGCGGCAGCACGCGCCGCTATGCCCTGGTGGTGGACAAGATCCGCGGCGAAGAAAGCCTGGCAGTGCAAGCCATCGACCCGATTTTCGGCAAGATGCGCGATATTTCGGCCGCTGCCCTGCTGGATGACGGCGAACCGGTGCTGATCCTGGACGTGCCGGACTTGTTGCTATCAGTTGAAAAGCTGCTGGAAGAAGGCGGCCTGCATCAACTCACGCGCGCAGACCACGCCGGACGGCGTAGAATGAAACGCATCCTTGTCGTGGACGATTCGCTCACAGTGCGCGAAATGGAGCGCAAACTGCTGGTGGGATGCGGTTTTGAAGTGGACATTGCGATCGACGGCATCGATGGCTGGAACGTGGTGCGCAGCGGCGACTACGACCTGGTCATCACCGACGTCGACATGCCGCGCATGGATGGCATTGAACTGGTCACCCTGATCAAGAAAGACCTGCATTTGCATAAGCTGCCCGTCATGATCGTCTCCTACAAAGACCGGCCGGAAGACCGCGCGCGCGGGCTGGCCGCGGGGGCCGACTATTACCTGACCAAGGGTAGCTTCCACGACGAGACGCTGCTGGATGCGGTGTCCGACCTGATAGGCGAAGCTTACCGATGAGAATCGCCATCGCCAATGATGTTCCGATGGCGGCGGAAGCGCTGCGGCGCGTGGTCGCCAGCACACAGGAACACCAGGTAGCATGGATCGCCCGCACCGGCCTGGAGGCAGTATACAAATGCAGCGTCGACCGGCCTGACCTGGTCTTGATGGACCTCAATATGCCGGAGCTGGACGGGGTCGAAGCCACGCGCCGCATCATGGAGGAATGTCCGTGCGCCATCCTGGTGGTGACCGGGCGCCCGCAGGACAACGTCAACCAGGTGTTTCGCGCCTTGGGGGCCGGGGCGCTCGATGTGACGGCCACCCCGGTGCTGCAGGGGATACAGGGCGGCGACGCCGAACTGCTGCACAAGATCAAGACCATGGACAAGTTGATCCGCCACAGCGGCGGCAACCAGTCCATGCCCCCGCGCCGCAATGCGACCATGCCGCAGCCGCGCGAAGCAGCGCTCGATACCCTGGTGGCGATTGGCGCCTCGACCGGCGGCCCGATGGCTGTGGCGCGCATCCTCGCCGGCTGGACGCCGCCGCCCAATTGCGCCGTCGTCGTGGTACAACATATCGACGAGAATTTCGCCGACCATTTTGCCAAATGGCTGTCGGAACAGCTGGCCGTCCCGGTGCGGGCAATAGAAAACCGCACAGCCCTGCAGGGTGGAATTGTCATGGTCGCCAAGAGCAACGACCATCTTGTGCTGGATGAAAAGTACCAACTGAGTTACGATGCCAATCCGAAGGATTACGCCTACCGGCCCTCGGTCGACGTGTTTTTCAACTGCGTGGCACAGCACTGGAAAGGCGACGCAGTCGGCGTGCTGCTGACCGGTATGGGGCGCGATGGCGCCGAAGGCATGTTGTCATTGCGCCGCGCGGGCAAGAACACCATTGCCCAGGACCAGGCCAGTTGCGCGGTATATGGCATGCCGCGCGCCGCGATAGAACTCGATGCGGCGCAAACCATCCTGCCTCTCGATAAGATCGGCCCATTCCTGCGAAGCACGATCGGAGGCAAACTGATTTAAAGGAAAGCGATGCCTGACGTACTCACCTTGAACCTGGAAACCGAGCCAAGCCTGACCCATTTCAAGGTACGTGTGCTGCTGGTCGACGACCAGTTGATCATCGCGGAAGCGGTGCGGCGCATGCTGGCCGACCAGGACGATATCGAATTCCACTTCACCACCGATGCACGTGAGGCCATTTCCTGCGCCAATTCGCTGCAGCCAACCGTGATTTTGCAAGACCTGGTGATGCCGGAAGTAGACGGCTTTGAGCTGATCCGCCGCTTCCGCGCCGAGGAATCGCTGGCCCATGTGCCGATCATTGTGCTGTCGGCACGCGAAGACCCCAAGCTGAAAGCGTACGGCTTTGCCGTCGGCGCCAACGACTACCTGGTGAAGCTGCCCGACAAGCTGGAATTGCTGGCGCGCGTGCGCCACCACTCGAACGCCCACATCCACCGCCTGCAGCGCGACCAGGCCTTCCGCTTCCTGCGCGAGAGCCAGCAAAAACTGGCGGCGGCCAACGTGGAGCTGCAAAAGCTGG
The DNA here is from genome assembly GCF_050709955.1 of Massilia eburnea. Taxonomy (GTDB): domain Bacteria; phylum Pseudomonadota; class Gammaproteobacteria; order Burkholderiales; family Burkholderiaceae_D; genus Rugamonas; species Rugamonas eburnea_A. Next base: position 1,969 of record NZ_JBNZFX010000023.1, on the reverse strand, counting down.
CTGCACTCGACCCGCTGACCGGCATTTCCAACCGCCGCCGTTTCGATGAAACCCTGGTGCTGGAATGGCAGCGCGGCCAGCGCGACAAGACACCCCTGTCCTTGCTGATGGTGGACGTCGACTTCTTCAAGCAATACAACGACAGCTACGGCCATCCGGCCGGCGACCTGGCGCTGAAGAAGGTGGCGGCAGTGATGACCGAAAACCTGAAGCGCCCGGCCGACCTGGTCACGCGCTACGGCGGCGAGGAATTCGCCATCATCCTGCCCGAGACCGACAATGCCGGCGCGATGAATGTCGCCAACGCCTGCCTGCGGCAGTTGGAGAAGCTGGAGATCGAGAACGCCAACGCCCTGCCCCACGGCGTGCTGACCATGTCGATCGGTGTCAAGACCATCGTACCGAGCAAGCAATCGTCGTGGAGCGAACTGGTCGCAGCAGCCGACCGCGCCCTCTACGCCGCCAAATCAGGCGGCCGCAACCGCGTCGTCAACGCAGAGTGAAATGTCCACTTTGGGGTCAGGAACGAAAGTGGACATTTCTACAGAAAATGTCCATTTTGGTTCCTGACCCCAAAGTGGACATTTCTATATGAAGACTGGCTCGGGTTCGAGCGCTACGCCGTAGCGCGCGGCCACGTCGGCCTGGATGGCGGCGGCCAGCGCTTGCACTTCGGCGCCGGTGGCGCCGCCGTTATTCACCAGCACCAGGGCCTGTTTCGGGTACACGCCGGCCGCGCCCATCGACTTCCCTTTCCAGCCGCATTGGTCGATCAGCCAGCCTGCTGCCAGCTTTTCACTGCCGTCCGGCTGGCGGTGGTGCACCAGGGCCGGGAATGTCTCCAGCAGCCGGGCGCATTGTTCGGGGCTGACCACGGGATTCTTGAAGAAGCTGCCGGCATTGCCGATTTCCGCCGGATCGGGGAGCTTGCGGCGGCGGATGGCGATCACTGTGTCGGCTACTTGCTGCGGCGTTGGCGCGGCCAGGCCCTGCTCCGTCACGGCGTTCGCCAGCTCGGCGTAACGCAGGTTGGGCTGCCAGGCGCGCGGTAGCGCAAAGCTCACGTCGAGGATGATCAGCTCGCGGCCTTCGTGCTTGAACACGCTGTCGCGATAGGCGAAGCGGCATTCGGCGCTATCCATCACCCGCACTGCGCCGCTGGCCGGGTCAAACGCGGTCAGCGACAGGAAATAATCCTTGGTTTCCGCCCCATACGCCCCAATATTCTGAATCGGAGCTGCGCCCACGGTACCCGGGATCAGCGACAGGTTTTCCAGCCCGCCAACGCCTTGCGCCAGCGTCCACTGCACGAAGTCGTGCCAGTTTTCCCCGGCTGCAGCGCGGACGTGGTGGTGCGTCGCGGTACCGGCCAGGATTTCGCGGCCTTCCAGCGCAATATGCAGCACCAGGCCGGGGAAATCGCGCGTCAGCAGAAGGTTGCTGCCGCCGCCCAGCACCAGGCGCGGCATGGCGGCCAGTTGCGGATCGGCTAACGCGCTGCGCAATAGCTCCAGCGATGTCACGCGCAGGTAATGTTTGGCGCGTACATCAATACGGAATGTATTTAATTGCTTCAGTGAGTAGTCGTGCTGGAGAAAATCGGGGAAAGGCATGGGCAGATCAAGTTTTTGCTCGATTATAGTGCAATTATGACAAAAACGACCGAGCGTTCGCTTGTTTGTCCGTTAAAATGTCGCTTCTTTTGAATCCGCCCGTAGGGCGGGTGCTTCATTGTAAAGGAAAGAATATGCCATCGTTTGACGTAGTATCCGAAGCGGACATGATCGAGGTGCGCAACGCCGTCGATCAAAGCAACAAGGAAATCTCGACCCGCTTCGACTTCAAAGGCAGCGATGCGCGCGTAGAACAAAAAGAAAACGACCTGACGGCATTCGCCGATTCGGAGTTCCAGCTTAGCCAGGTACGCGATGTGCTGACCAACAAGCTGGCCAAACGCAAGGTCGACGTG
>NZ_JBNZFX010000022.1:0-50397 GCF_050709955.1 Massilia eburnea | reverse complement strand
CCCTGATCCCGAAGGCCAAGCTGGACCTGCGCCTGGAGCCTGAACTGAGCCGCGATACCGCCTCCGACCACTACACCGCGCCGGCCCTGGACGGCTCGCGTCCCGGCGTGTTCTGGTCCGTGGTGACCGACCCGGCCAAGTACGGCAGCACCGGCATGAACACCCTGTTCCTGCACGAAGGCAAACCGGGCCACCACTTCCACATCGCCCTGATGCAGGAACTGGACATGCCGAAGTTCCGCAAGTTCGGCGGCAATACCGCCTTCACCGAAGGCTGGGCGCTGTATGCCGAAACCCTGGGCAAGGAAATGGGCCTGTACGAAGATCCGGCGCAGTACTTCGGCCACCTGAACGACGAGATGCTGCGCGCGGTGCGCCTGGTGGTCGACACCGGCATGCACGCCAAAGGCTGGACCCGCGAGCAGTCGATCAAGTACATGACCGAAACCCTGGGCGACGAAAGCGTGGCGCGCAACCAGACCGAACGCTACATGGTATGGCCGGCGCAAGCGCTGGCCTACAAGACCGGCGCCCTGAAGATCCAGGAGCTGCGTGCCAAGGCCGAGAAAGCCCTGGGCAGCAAGTTCACGCTGGCCAAGTTCCATGCCGTCGTGCTGGGCGACGGCACGGTGCCGCTCGCCCCTGCTGGAGACCAAGGTGGACGCCTGGATCGCCAGCGCCAAGTAAGGCAACCATGACTTTCGGCAGGTGCGCGCGCGCCCTGCCTTCCCTACAGTGATGGCACGGCACACAAGCCGTGCCATCACTGAAAAGGGTTTCAATGAAACGCATCATCTCCATCCTTGCCTTGTGCTGCGCGGGCAGTGCGAGCGCACAAGACTACTTCGCCGGCGCTTCCATCATCGCATCGGGCAGCACCAGCCTCGATACCCAGGCCGGCCGCGTCAAGAGCAATAACAACCCGCTGCGCTTCAAGCTGTATGGCGGCATGAGGATCAGCGAAAGTCTCGCGCTGGAAGGCGGCTACGCCCGCTTCGGCAAGGACCGCTTTGCCGCATCCGGCACCAATGTCGGCATCTCTACCGACACCTTGTACGTCGCCGCGCGCGGCACCTGGCAGCTAGGCGACTCCTTTGAGCTGTTCGGCCGTATCAGCATATCGGCACAGCGCTACCGCATCGACGGGCTGGCCGGTACCGCAGACAGCAAGAGCGGATTCTCGCCGCTGCTTGGCGTGGGACTGGGTTACAAACTAACGGACAACGTCACTCTGACGCTGGAGGCCGAACACTTCGGCCGCATCGATGTCAGCGACAAGGGCCGGCATTTCGGTCGCGGCGGCTATTCAGCCGGGCTGAAATACAGCTTCTAAAAGCTGTACAGCAGTGCAGTACTCCAGGCGACGCTGCTGCGTCGCTCGATGCCTGGCGCATGGGCGCTGCTGCCAGCCAGGCGGATGCCGGTGACGGAGCCCACCAGCGCCTGCCGGCGTCCCAGCCTCCAATGCCAGCGCGCGCCGAGGCGATTGCTCCAACCGTCATCCTCTCCAGTGGCTGCCTGCAGCATCAAAGTGTGGTCGGCATTCAGCGGATTGATCCAGTTGACCGCCAATTCCGCCTTCACCTTGCCATCCCTGGCGCCGACGCCAGCCTGCGCGACCACTTCAACGTCATGCAGCACACGCCACTGTACAAAGCCGCCGGGCGCCAATTGTGTTCCACCGGCGCCCCTGCGCCCGATTGCTGAAGCCGACCATCGGACCGTACTGGAAATGCGGTTCATCCGACAGCTTCCATCCGGCGGACAATCCTTCGACAAAGGCGCCGTTACTCCACTGCATGGAGAACCATGGATAGATGAAATTCTCACGCGCATTGCTGCCGCGCCGAGCCCACGCCTCACCGTAGACCAGGCCCACGCTGCCTTCGCGGCTGCCCTCCGGCATCAGGGTAACGGGCGATTGCGCCTTCGCCTGGCAGGCCACTGCCAGCAGCAGCAAAACGGTGGCGCGCATCAGATCAAGCCCATTTCCAGGCCATGCAGCACCGCCCGCACACGGTCGCGCACACCAAGCTTGGCCAGGATGCTCGACACATGGTTTTTCACCGTGCCTTCGCTCAGCGCAAATGCCGCCGCGATTTCCGCATTGCTCATACCTGCGGCCACCAGCGCCAGCACCTCGATTTCGCGCTCGCTGAGCGTGCCGCCGGCATCGTGCACGCCGCGCGCGCTCTCAAAGGCAGCGCGCGTGCGTTCGGTCAGCGCCGGCCGGAACAGCGTGCCGCCCTGCGCTACGCTGCGGATGCCGTCCGCCAGCCGCTCCAGCGAAATGTCTTTCAGCAGGAAACCGCGCGCTCCGGCGCGCATGCCTTCGAACAGCACTTCTTCGTCATCGAAGGTCGTGAGCAGGATGGCGGGCGGCAGGGCCTGGCCGCTGCGCAGCAGGTCAATGCCGGAACAATGCGGCATGCGCACATCCAGCAGCAGGACGTCGGCGTCGGTGCGCGCCAGCAGCGCTGCCGCTTGCGCGCCATCTGCAGCTTCGGCCACCACGCGGATATCGGGAGTCATGTCGAGCAGTCCGCGAATACCGCTGCGCACCAGCATCTGGTCGTCCACCAATACCACGCGGATCATGGCTGCGCTCCGGCATTGGGCAAGGTGATGCGCAGGCCAAAACCACGCCGAGGCAAATCGACAGCGTGCAGCGCACCGCCCAGCAAGGCCAGGCGCTCCCGCATGCCGCGCAAGCCGTTGCCTTCCTGCGCCGTGCCACGGCCGGCGCCGTCGTCCTCGATCAAGGCGTGCAGCTGTCCGTCGCGCATCGCTATATCGATCACCAGGCTGGCAGCATCCGCATGGCGCACGGCGTTGCTGAGGGCTTCCTGCACGCAGCAGAACAAGGCATGCGCAACGGCAGGCGCCGGCGCATGCATAGCGGGATCCACCCGCAGCGTGATGACCGGCTGCGGAATGCCGGCGCACAGTCGCTCCAACGCCAGCCGCAAATCAACGCCCACGGCTGTCCGCTCGGCGGCAACCACCGCCCGCACTTGTGCCAGCAGCTCACGCGAAAGCTCATGCGCGGTCAGCAGCGAAGCGTCGGCCTGCTCGCCCGCCTTGCGCCGCGCCAGGTCCAGGTGCAGCTTGAGCGCCGTCAGGTGGTGACCGGTCGAATCATGCAGGTCGCGTGCAATACGCATGCGTTCCGATTCGCGGATGGTGTCTGCCAGCAGCAATTGCGTGGCCAACAGCTCGGCATGTTTGGCAGCCAGCGCCTGGCGGCCGCGCCGTTCGCGTGAAGCCAGCCAGCCCAGCGCGAATGTGAGCAAGACCACCAGTTGTTCCAGCAGCACGTACAGAACCGTCGCGGTGGCATTGCGGTCGCTGGACGAGATGCCGCCGTGCAGCGCCAGCGCCGCCAACGCGGCAATCGAGACGGTATTCAGCCCCAGCATGGCGGCCAGCGCAGCGAGCGCACGGCGCGGCGCCAGATGGCTGGCCAACATGGCGGCCAGCACCATCGACAGCACCACCGAGTGGATCGCACAGGCGCTTGCCAGTTGCAGCGCCAGCAAGCCCCGCCTGGCGCCGGGCGCCAGCCGCCGGCGAGGCTGCAAGGTCAGCGCGGTGGCTGCGACGAAAGCAGCACACAGCAGCGCAACCAGGCCGAGGAAGATGTGCAAGGCCACCGAGGCATGGTCCGACCCAGCCCGGACCAGCGATGGGGCCGGCGCGTACCAGTCGGCCAGGCGGCGCGCCAGCACGCCGGCTGGGCTGAACAGGTCGGCACTGCCCGGGCCGAGATACCACGGCACCAGGATTTCGATGGCAGCGCCAGCCAAGCTGGCAAGCAGGATGATGCCGGCAGCACTGCCGGGGCGCGGCCGGAACGGGAGAATGGCGGGCATAGCTGACAAAAAGATAAATGGCGCCGCAATTCTAACCTCCACGGATATGCCGCCGGCAGTGCCTTTCGTCATCGACATGACTTTCGGCAGGGGTCCCTGGCGCAGCTTGCCCTACAATTGCGGCCCATGAATTGTCGAACCTTGCTGATCGCCGTCGCCATGCTGGCCGCGGGCGCGGTGCGCGCCGGCGAAGACATGCCCGTGGTGCAGATAGTGGCGCCGGCCGATGCCGAGTGGCACAGCTATCGCCGCGCCTACAAAGCCGCCAGCTTTTTCGCACCATATGTGGCCAAGCGCCCTTTGATCCAGGCCCACCTGCAGATCCGCCCGCTTGCGCCCGATACCCCCATGGATGGCCTGCGCATCCAGCTGGTTGGCGAGACCACCAATATCGAGCTTGCGGTCGACGCGCTGGGGCGCGCCACCCTGCCCATGCTGAAGCAGGCTTTTGACGAAGATGCCGTGCTGCGCTTGAACCGGCGCAAAGGACATTACCAGTTCAGCGGCCGCTACTCGATCCGGCCCCGTGACGACGGTGTCTACCCGCTGGCCATGCTGCACGAGGCCTGCGAACAATTGATTTCCGCCCAACGCGCCTCCGGCTACCGCCTGCGCCTGCTGGGCAAGGAATGCAAGGGCATCAAGTTCATTTACGCACCGGGCGACACCAGTGCCGCGGTGGAGTTGCACAATGCGGGCGTCAGCCAGCGCATTGCCGCCCAGCCCGGCCTGCCGTTTGAAAACCGCACCATGGGCCCATACCAGGTCGTCACCGTGCGCCTGGCCGACTGGCCTGCGCTGGCGCAGGCGGTGCCGCTGCCAGGCTTGCTGGGCATCGGCACCGTCTACGAATAGCCTATTTTTTCAGTGCATAGCGCTTGATGCGCTTGAGTACCAGTTCCGGCAACGGCGCGATCTCTTTCGCGTGGTTGGCGAACACGATCTGCTGCCGGCCCACCGATACCGGGTGTCCCTCGGCGTAGAAGCGGAACTCGAGCCAGAACGAGCATTTCCGCACATCGTAGGCATTCACCTCGCAGGAAACTTCCTGGAATGGGAAAGTCTCTTGCAGGTAATCGTTCTGCGCATGTTTCGTAATAAATACCCCCTCCGCCTGCAACATGTCGCGGGAAATACATTCATAAAACCATTTTTCCCGGCAAATACCCTGCCATTCGAAATACCGCGCGAAATAAGTATTCCCGTAGGCATTGGAATCCTTGAGGAATATCGACAGCTTATGGTGGAAGGTCATTTCGGCTGCGGCAGGGGCGTCGGGGGCTGGGACGTGCATGTACATAGGACTATCTCTCCATAAAAGTAAAACGGCTTAATGCCAGCCCTTACTTTTTCCGATTGGCGCGCCGAACTATTGATATTCCTCAATACTTGTCCAATTTCTTGACAATAAGCTGTTAACAATCCGTTTTCAAGCTGAGGAAACTCAATGTATGCGCTAATACCGGCATTGGTCTCAGCCCTATTTATTTGCTATGGGCTGTACGTTTTGCGCTCGCGCGGCCCGAACCGGGTCGGGCTGACCTTTTTCGCCGTCTGCGCCACGACCTTCTTCTGGCAGGCCAGTTGGGCGCTGCTCTTCCTGACGCATAACCACAGCACGGCCATGGCGTTGGCACGCGTGGGCTACCTGCCCATCCTGTTCCTGCCCACCACGCTGTACCACTTCATCATCGAGCTGACCGGCAGCAAGGACGAGCGGCCAGGCCTTTACGCCAGCTACCTGTTTGCCTGCGGCCTGGGCCTGTTGCTGCCTACCACGGACTGGATGCTGTCCGGCCTGCAGCACTACTTCTACGGCTCCTACCCCAAGGCAGGCTGGCTGCATCCGCTGCACCTGGCGCAGACCGTGCTCGTGATCGGGCGTGCCCTGTGGCTGCTGTACCGCCGCCAGCAGCGCGCGGTGTCGACCGAGCGCACCCGCTTGCGCTACGTGCTGGTGAGCATCCTGATCTACTTCGGCGCGGCCAGCGATTACCTGTGCAACTACGGGGTCGAGATCTATCCGCCAGGCGTGGTGTTCATCATGGCTTCGCTGGGCCTGATCGCCCAGGCCATGGTGCGCCACAACCTGCTGGCCGACCCGATGGCGGCCGCCGCCACCATCGCCCATGAAATGCGCACCCCGCTGGCCAGCATCCGCAGCCAGACCCGCATCCTGGCGCGCAGCCTGCCCGAACTGATTGCCGGCTACCGGCCGCAGCACCAGGGAGCGCTGGGCACGCGCCAGCTGGAACACCTGGGCGAAATCGCGCGCAGCATCGATGCCGAAGTGTCGCGCTCCAACTTCATCGTGGACATGCTGTTGGCCTCTGCGCGCGACGGCATCATGCGCAGCGAAAGCTTCGCCGTGCATTCGGTCAGCGTATGCGTGGATGAAGCGATGGCCTGCTATCCCTTCTCCGGTGCCGAGAGGTCTCAGGTGCGCGTCAGCATCCGCAACGAATACAGCTTCCACGGCTCGGACGTGCTGCTGATGTTCGTGCTGTACAACTTGCTGAAGAATGCGCTGCAGGCAGTGAAGGTCAACAACAGCGGCGCGGTGGAGGTCGAGTGCTATTCGCGCGGCACCTACAACTGGCTGGTGGTGACCGACAACGGCCACGGCATCGCGCCCGATGTCCTGCCGCATGTGTTCGAACCGTTCTACACCACCCATCGCAATGGCGGCGGCACCGGCATGGGCCTGGCATTCTGCAAGCGCGTGGTATCGGCCTTCGGCGGCGAGATCGGCTGCGAGTCGGAGGCGGGGCGCTACACGCGCGTGGTAATCAGCCTGCCGCTTGCCGCAGCCTCACCATCCAACGCGGCCCGTAAGCATATCGCGGAACATTACCCAGTCGCCCATTAAACTGAACAGCGGGTACTGGAAGGTCGCCGGCCGGTTGTGCTCGAAGAAGAAGTGGCCGACCCAGGCGAAGCCGTAGCCGACCACGGGCAGCAGCCATAACAGCACCAGCTCGCCCGTGACCATGGCTATCGCCACCAGCAGCAGCACAATGCTGGAGCCGGCGAAATGCAGCCGGCGGCAGGTGCTGTTGGCATGCTGCTGCAGGTAGAAGGGATAGAACTCCCTAAACGTCCGGTAACGCGTCTCCATGCTCATCCTCCGGGTGGACTTCTTTGATGATGTTATCGAGGTCGGTATCGTCGCCCAATACAAACACCTTGCGGTCTCCCAGCATCTTGAGGATGAAAGGCTGCTGCTCGCGCAAGCGGCGCTGGAAGTCGTCGACGGAATACAGGTTGGGATTGATCTTGCGGCGCAGCAGGCGCTCGGCCACCGGCAAGCGGTTCAGCAGTTCGCCATAAGTGGTATTCTCGCCGATCAGCAGCAGCTCGACCGGCGCGCTGGAGTCTTCCGCGTCCTTGACCGTGGTGCCGTAGACGAAAGCCACGCTAAGCTGCTTGCGCATCGGCGCCAGGGCCGAATTCAGCACGCTGACCAGGCCAAAGGTCTTCTTGACCAGGCTGGCCAGTTCGGAATAGACCAGGTTTTCCTTGTTGGGACGGAATTGGCGTACATTGCCAATGCGCTCGGAGACGATCAGCCCGGATTCGTGCAGGCGCTTGAGCTCGCGCTGCGCGGAAGCGCTGCCCAGCCCCGTCAGGCGCATGATTTCATTGAGGTGGAAACCCTCATTCACGCGCACAAACAGCAAACCCAGCAGCTTTTGCTGGGCGGGGGTAAACAGGGCCGAGGCGATCATAGACTAAATGTTAGCATGATGCACCATGCCTATCCACCACCTGACCGTCCCCAAGCTGAAAACCCACTGCGCCAGCCTGCCGGGCGCAGAAAGCCTGCTGCACGCGCCTCCTGTCAATGTACTGAGCTACAAGATCGGCGGCAAGACCTTCGCCTACTTCAAGACCAGCGAACCGGAACAGTGGCGCTTCAGCTTCCGCGCCACGCCCGACCGTTTTCTCGAACTCACTGGCATGCCGGGAGTGAAACCGGCCCGTTACATGGGCCGGTTTCACTGGGTCACCATCGTCGACGTGCGCAGCTTCCCGCCGGACTACCTGGTCGAGCTGGTGCAATGGTCCTACGACAAGGCCTTCTCCGCCCTGCCGAAGGCACGCCAGCGCGAACTCAAGGCTTAGGGAAGGCGTAGCTCAGCGAATAGTTGCCGCTGCCCGAATACGACTTCACCTGCGCGTAGTAATAGCCCGCCGTGCCGTTGTAGCCGATCGACTCGCTGGAAGTATTGCCCTCGCTGGCCGCGACCTTGGTCCACGCGCTGCCCGACCATTTGTACAGGAACAGGTCGAAGTCCGTCCCGGAAGGGCCGCTCAGCTGCAGGGAGAAGGTGCCGGCACCGGCCTGCACCCAGCCTGGCGAAGCGCTTGGCGCGATCGCGCTGCCGCCGTTGGCCAGCGTACCGGTCTGGGTCACCGAACCTGACCCCGTGTACTTGGCGAAAACCTTCTTCACCGCGCCTTCATTCACCGCATGCCACGGATAACCGAGCGTGCGCATGCGCGAGTTTTCGGTCGGACGGTATTTGCCCGAGCCACAGTACTGCGCGCCTACAAAGGTGCCGACGGTGCCGTTCGGATAGACGCCCAGGCCGGTCGGGACAGCGGTGCTGCCGGCAATCAGGTTGCCCCATTTGACCGAGCGCGAGCCGTTCAGCGACACGTTGACCTCGCTCGGCTCGCTGCTCGTGCTGCAGGTGCCGTACTCGTATTCATCGGCCAGCGCGAACGCGGTATGGCCAATTTCATGCAGCGCCACTTCGATCGACGAAGCGTGCATCGACAGCGTCGCCACCGCGCCGCCCGAACCGCCATAGCGCGTGGAGTTGGCGATCACCACGATCACATCGCGCGCATCGGGCGCCAGCACGGAGCCGGCGATATTGGTCGCCTTGGTGTTGTTCACGCACAGCAGGCGCTCGATGTTGTAGCAGCCGAATTCGGCATCCATCGCCGTGTCGCGATAAATGCCCTTGTCGATCTCGTCCACGCCGGACTGGTTGCTGGCCACGTCGACGCGATGGATATTCATCGCAGCACGGTTGGCATTGAACAGTGGGTCAGCCAGGAAGCCGTTGATCACTTTCTGCGCATCGGCGCGCCACTTGTCCATTTCAGCGGCCGTGTAGCCGTCACCGATAAAGACATAGTCCATATGGGTAGCCGCGCTGCCGTTATTCAGGATCGTGGTCGCCGTTGCGGCCGGCGTCGCCGCCAGCATGGCGGAACGGGCAGCCTTGCCGCTGGCAGCAGCCTGCTCCAGCGTGCTGCGGTCGAAGCGTGCCAGCGGCCCGGCCGCGGCGACAGCCGACTTGGCACTGGCCGCACCGCCCTGCTGCGGCAGCACCTCGACACTGGCGGTCGCCTTGTCGAATGGCAGCGACACCTCGAAGCTGCCTTCGCGTTGCTGCACCGTGGTCGACAAGTCGATGGCGCCGGAGCGCGGGTTGAAGGTTTCCACGTGACGGCGCAAGCCATTATTGACGCTCACCTGGTGCAGCACGCGTCCCTGGGCATCCTTGGCAACCACCAGCCACTGGTCGCCTTCAGCGCCCTGGCGCACATCCGGCGTCACGGCAAACTTGCCCACCTGCGCATGCAGCGGCTTGAATTCCGCGCCTGCGCGGCCCTCGGCAAAACCGATGCGCAGCGAAATATTGTCAGCCTGCGCAGCGCCGGCCGCCGCCAGCGCAAGCAGCGCCAGGGAATTACGAAGTGAAGCCATCTTGTCTCTCCATTTGTTGTGGTTTGGGACTGGAGATTCTGTGGCCGGTCAGTTTGCTACGCGTGCACAAACGCGCGCAAATTGCACAATCCTGCTATTAACAATTGTTACAGCGGCCGGCCCGCCACGCAGCCGGCGACAAGCCGTAATGCGCCGTAAAGGTCCGCGTGAAATGACTGGCGCTATGGAAGCCGAACTCCTCGGCGATATCGACGATACGCGCCTCCCCGCCCGCCAGCGCCACACAAGCCTGCTCAAGACGGCGCGTCAACACATAGCGATGCGGCGGCAAGCCAACCGCACGATGGAACTCTCGCGAAAAATGCGCCGCGCTCATGCCGCACAGCGCAGCCAGTCCGGCATTGGCCAGCGGCGTATCGAGATGCTCCGTGATATGGCGCAGCACACGGCGCAGTCGCGCGCCGCCGAGCGAGCTCTCCGCGGCCTGCGACGGCCGCGAATAATGCTCGATCAGGTAGCAAACCAGGGCCATGGCAAGGTGATCGCACATTTCCGCCGCCAGCGGCCCCGCCAGCACCTGCGCATCGAGCATCTTGCGCACCAGGTCGAACACCATGCGGTCGGACGTGAACTGGCTGGCCGCCAGTGTCGCATCGATCTGCTCCCCGCGCTGGGCGGCCAGGCGATCGACCAGTTGCACCGGCAGGAAGACGTTGACGATATCGCAGCCGCTAAGCTGGCTCCAGCGCCCCTGCTCCCCCGGCGGACAAAGGCGGAAGCGATTGGCCCCGATGGTCCCGCCCCAGACCGGCGTATTGCCCTGCCAGATACGCGCATCGAGCGGCTCCATCATCAGCGCCAGGCGATAAGTGCCCGGATGCGGGCTCACCGAGCGGATCGCGTGCTCCGGCCCATCGCTGGACCAGCGCCCCAGCGCAGCCCCCGATCCCGGCAGCGGCCCGATACAGGCATGCAGCGAACTGACGCCCGCCATCCTGAACCACCGCTCAAGCTCTTCGACGCTCTCCATCGAAGCAATATACCCCAGCTACAGCCCAGCCCGTGTCACACCATGGGGTCACACCCCAAGTGGGACACGGCCTCGGCCGTAAACCACTCCCCCGGCCACTGTTTTGGCACAGTTTTGTCGCAGAAGCCCCACTTGGAATCCCGGATGGATGGGCTATAACGATAGGTGGACGCCAGTTTCCCGCCAACCACAACAAGAAGGAGCGCCACCATGAAAACAATGGCATTTGCGGTGCTAGCGGTTGCCACCCTGCTGAGCGCGAACGCGCCAGCCAAAGACAAGCCCATGGAAGATATGGTCTGGCCAGCCGAATCGGTAAAATGGGAGCCCGGCCCGCTCCCCGGCACCAAGGTCGCCAAGCTATGGGGCGACTGGATGAAAGGTCCCTACGGGGTGATGGTGAAATTCGATGCCGGCCAGATCAACGCCCTGCACCACCATACGCGCGCGCTGAAGATCGTGATCATTTCCGGAACCTTCACCCACAAGACAGACGGCGCCCCCGAAACCAAACTGGGCCCGGGCTCCTACCTGATGCAAGCTGCCGGCAAAAAACACGTCAGCGGCTGCGCCGCTGGCGCCGAATGCACCTTCTTCATGACGTCCGACGGCAAGTTCGATTTGATCGACGACTCGAAGGCGGCGGCCAGCGACAAGAAGTAAATGCGAACCGAATTTGAGGTCGTCGCAGGCGACCTCAATTCTTCCCGTAGCTGACCAAGAACTGCAGGATGGCGCGGATCTCGGCCTCGGTAGCGGACGCGAGATGGAACACGTCGCGGTCATCCCAGGTCATCTTGGATTCGGTCAGCTTGATCATGCAAGCGCCGAAATGGTCCATATTGAAGGCCGCGCCCAGCGCATGCCCGCGCGGCGGCATGGTGTTGAAGAGAATCCGGAAACTACGGTCAGGCATTTGACGGATCACCGGCTCGCAGTTGGAATCGAAGCCCCGCGCCTGTACCTCGCCGTAGCTGCGGGCATGTTTCGCGATAATGGACGCGTAGCTGAAGCGACGCACGCCGCCATAACGCTGGTTCACATGCACCGTGACGTCATTGTCCAGCGGGACCTTTACCGCAACGCCCTGCGAATCCCTGGCCTCGGTCTCAATCCGCTCGCCCGCTACCAGCGCATCGAACAGCTTGCGTTTGGCAGGATGAAGGCGTGCCACGATTTCCGCATGATTGTTTGGCAAGTCGAACAGGCCGCTGAACATTGACTCGTGCAGGTACAGTTTTCCATCGTCGCCCACCGTCGTCGCGTCACAGGTGATTTGCAGGGATTCGGCCATATCGTTCTCAAACAATTTCAGAAATACTGATTGTAGTATGCAATTGGCGCCTGGCAATCTTTCAAACCCCGGCGCATAAAGAAACGCCTCCCGAAGGTGGCGTTTTTGTCACGAAAATGTCCACTTCGGGGTCAGGAACCAAAGTGGACATTTGCGGCAAAAAAAACGCCACCCGAAGGTGGCGCTTTCGCTAGCGGCAGAAAGCTTACGCTTCGTCGCTGTGGTGCGGTTCGTCCGCTGGCAGCTCGGCCACGATGGCGGCGCGTTCGGCTTCCAGCAGCGCTTTGCGCTCTTCGGCTTCCCACACTTCCTTCTCTTTGCGAGCGCGGTGGAAGGCCAGGCCGGTACCGCCAGGGATCAGGCGGCCAACGATGACGTTTTCCTTCAGGCCGCGCAGACCGTCGCGCTTGCCCATGATCGCAGCTTCGGTCAGGACACGGGTGGTTTCCTGGAACGATGCGGCCGAGATGAAGGAGTCGGTCGACAGCGATGCTTTGGTAATACCCAGCAGCACGTTTTCGTAGGTAGCCGGGATCTTGTTGCCGGCATTCATACGGTCGTTTTCTTCCAGCAGTTCGGAACGCTCCACCTGCTCGCCGACGATGTAGTCGGTGTCGCCGGCGTTGACGATCTGTACGCGGCGCAGCATCTGGCGAACGATCACCTCGATGTGCTTGTCGTTAATCTTCACGCCCTGCAGACGGTACACGTCCTGCACTTCGTCAACGATGTAGCGTGCCAGCGCTTCGATACCCAGCAGGCGCAGGATGTCTTGCGGATCGGCCGGGCCGTCCACGATCATCTCGCCCTTGTTCACCACCTGGCCGTCGTGCACCAGCACTTGCTTGTCCTTGGTAATCAGGAACTCGTGCTTGTTGCCGTCCATGTCGGTGATTTCCAGGCGCTGCTTGCCCTTGGTCTCTTTACCGAAAGCCACGGTACCGGTGACTTCCGCCAGCATGCCCGCGTCTTTCGGCGAACGTGCTTCGAACAGTTCCGCCACGCGTGGCAGACCGCCGGTAATGTCTCGGGTCTTCTGCGATTCGGTCGGGATACGCGCCAGAACCTCACCCACGGACACTTGCTGGCCGTCTTTCACCATGATCAGTGCGCCCACCTGGAAGCCGATCGCTACAGCGTGTTCGGTGCCGGCGATCTTCACTTCCTGGCCTTCTTCGTTCAGCAGTTTCACCTGTGGACGCAGGGCCTTGCCTGGGGAACCACGACGCTTGGCGTCGATCACCACCAGGGTGGCCAGGCCGGTCACGTCGTCGACCTGACGGGCCACGGTCACGCCTTCTTCGACGTTCTCGAAACGGACCACACCAGCGTACTCGGTAATGATCGGACGGGTCAGCGGATCCCAGGTTGCCAGAGGAGCGCCGGCCTTGATGACCATGCCATCCTTGACGATCAGGGTGGCGCCGTACGGCACCTTGTGACGTTCACGCTCACGGCCGTGGTCGTCGGTAATCAGCACTTCGCCGGAACGGGAAATGACGATCTGTGCGCCCTTGCCGTTGGTGACGTAACGCATGGTGGCGGTGAAGCGCACGATACCGTTCGACTTGGCTTCCACCGACGATGCCACTGCTGCACGCGATGCCGCACCACCGATGTGGAAGGTACGCATGGTCAGCTGGGTACCAGGTTCACCGATCGACTGCGCTGCCACAACACCGACTGCTTCGCCGGAGTTGACCAGCATGCCGCGGCCCAGGTCGCGGCCATAGCACTTGGCGCACAGGCCGTAGCGGGTGTCGCAAGTCAGCGGGGTGCGGACTTTGACTTCGTCCACGCCCATGCGTTCGATGTCTTCCACCATGTCTTCGTCCAGCAGGGTGCCGGCTTCGTACACGGTGACCTGGGTCTCAGGATTGACGATGTCGGTGCCTGCCACGCGGCCGAGGATACGGTCGCGCAGGGCTTCGATCACTTCACCACCTTCGACCATCGCCTTCATCAGGGTGCCGTTGGAAGTGCCGCAATCGTCTTCGATCACCACCAGGTCCTGGGTCACGTCGACCAGACGACGGGTCAGGTAACCGGAGTTCGCGGTCTTCAGTGCGGTGTCGGCCAGACCTTTACGAGCGCCGTGGGTCGAAATGAAGTACTGCAGAACGTTGAGGCCTTCGCGGAAGTTCGCGGTAATCGGCGTCTCGATAATGGAGCCGTCAGGTTTTGCCATCAGGCCACGCATACCGGCCAGCTGGCGAATCTGTGCTGCGGAACCACGCGCACCGGAGTCGGCCATCATGTAAATCGCATTGAACGATTCCTGGGTCGACTTGGAGCCGTCGCGACGGATCACGTCTTCGACTTTCAGCTGGTCCATCATCGCCTTGCCGACTTCATCGGAGGTCTTGCCCCAGATGTCGACGACCTTGTTGTAACGTTCGCCGGCGGTGACCAGACCGGAAGCGTACTGCTGCTCGATCTGCTTCACTTCCGCTTCGGCGGTCGCGATCATGGTCTTCTTGACGTCCGGCACCAGCATATCGTCCACGCAGATGGAGATACCGGCACGGGTTGCCAGGCGGAAGCCCGACTGCATCAGCTGGTCGGCGAACACCACAGTGGCGCGCAGGCCGCACTTGCGGAAGGACGTGTTGATCAGCTTAGAGATCTCTTTCTTCTTCAGCGAACGGTTCAGTACGCTGAATGGCAGGCCTTTCGGCAGGATCTCGGACAGGATGGCACGGCCAACGGTGGTTTCGTAACGGGTCAGGGTACGCACGAACTCGCCGGTCGCTGGATCTTTTGGATTCTCAACGATACGCACGGTGATGCGGGTGGCCAGTTCGACTTCCTTGTTGTCGTAAGCACGGATGACTTCGGACACGTCCGGGAACATCATGCCTTCGCCCTTGGCGTTGACGGCTTCGCGGGTCGCGTAGTACAGACCCAGCACGATATCCTGCGAAGGAACGATCGATGGTTCGCCGTTCGATGGGAACAGGATGTTGTTCGAAGCCAGCATCAGGGTGCGGGCTTCCATCTGTGCTTCGATCGACAGCGGCACGTGGACTGCCATCTGGTCACCGTCGAAGTCAGCATTGAATGCTGCGCAGACCAGTGGGTGCAGCTGGATCGCTTTACCTTCGATCAGCACCGGCTCGAACGCCTGGATACCGAGACGGTGCAGGGTTGGTGCACGGTTCAGCATGATCGGATGTTCGCGGATCACTTCTTCCAGGATGTCCCACACCACTGGCTCTTGCACTTCGACCAGCTTCTTGGCGGCCTTGATGGTGGTCGCGAGACCCATCAGTTCCAGCTTGTTGAAGATGAACGGCTTGAACAGTTCCAGGGCCATCAGCTTTGGCAGACCGCACTGGTGCAGTTTCAGCTGTGGACCCACCACGATCACGGAACGGCCGGAGTAGTCGACGCGCTTACCCAGCAAGTTCTGACGGAAGCGGCCGCCCTTACCCTTGATCATTTCAGCCAGCGACTTCAGCGGACGCTTGTTGGCGCCGGTCATCGCTTTGCCGCGACGGCCGTTGTCCAGCAGCGAGTCAACCGCTTCCTGCAGCATGCGCTTTTCGTTACGCGTGATGATCTCTGGAGCACGCAGCTCCATCAGGCGCTTCAGACGGTTGTTACGGTTGATGACGCGGCGATACAGGTCGTTCAGGTCGGAGGTCGCGAAGCGGCCGCCATCCAGCGGCACCAGCGGGCGCAGTTCCGGCGGCAGCACCGGCAGCACTTCCATGATCATCCAGTCCGGCTTGATGCCGGAACGCTGGAATGCTTCCAGCACTTTCAGACGCTTGGCGTACTTCTTGATCTTGGCTTCGGACTTCGATTCCTTCAGTTCCACGCGCAGGGCTTCGGCATCGCGGTGGATGTCGATCGAGCGCAGCAGTTCGCGGATACCTTCAGCGCCCATGAAGGCGGTGAAGTCGTCGCCGTACTCTTCGTACTTGGCGGCGTAGTCGTCTTCCGACATGATCTGGCACTTCTTCAGCGGGGTCATGCCTGGATCGGTCACAACGTATGCTTCGAAGTACAGGACGCGTTCGATATCGCGCAGGGTCATGTCCAGCACCATACCCAGACGGGACGGCAGCGATTTCAGGAACCAGATGTGGGCAACCGGCGAAGCCAGTTCGATGTGGCCCATGCGCTCACGACGCACTTTGGCCAGGGTTACTTCAACGCCGCACTTTTCGCAGATGACACCGCGGTGCTTCAGGCGCTTGTACTTGCCGCACAGGCATTCGTAGTCCTTGATCGGGCCAAAGATCTTGGCGCAGAACAGGCCGTCGCGCTCTGGCTTGAAGGTACGGTAGTTGATGGTTTCTGGCTTTTTGACTTCGCCATAGGACCACGAACGGATTTTCTCAGGAGAGGCCAGACCGATCTTGATCGCGTCGAACGACTCGTTTTGCTGTACTTGCTTGAATAAATCGAGCAGGGCTTTCATGTATCACTCCAGATAGTGATGAATTCTTTACTTACTTAAACCGGTAACCCTGGGTACGACCCAAGGGTCGGACCCGTTACGCGGCTGCCGCAGAGCGGGTCTGACCCTTGGGTCAGACCCTGACTTACCGGTGTTTAGTTGCGTTCCAGGTCGATATCGATACCCAGCGAACGAATCTCTTTCACCAGCACGTTGAACGATTCCGGCATGCCGGCATCGATCACGTGGTCGCCCTTGACGAGGTTTTCGTACACTTTGGTACGGCCGTTCACGTCGTCGGACTTCACGGTCAGCATTTCTTGCAGCACGTAGGACGCGCCGTACGCTTCCAGTGCCCACACCTCCATCTCACCGAAGCGCTGGCCACCGAACTGGGCTTTACCGCCCAGAGGCTGCTGCGTCACCAGGGAGTAAGGACCGGTGGAACGGGCGTGCATCTTGTCGTCGACCAAGTGGTGCAGCTTCAGCATGTGCATCACGCCCACGGTGACTTTGCGCTCGAACGCTTCGCCGGTGCGGCCGTCGTACATGGTGACCTGGTTCTTGGACGGGGTCATGCCCAGGTGCTTGGCGATATCGTCCGGATACGCCAGGTCCAGCATGCGGCGGATCTCTTCTTCGTGCGCGCCGTCGAACACCGGAGTCGCGAACGGCACACCCTTCTTCAGGTTGAATGCCAGCTTCATGATCTCGTCGTCGGACAGGGAAGCGATATCTTCCTTGGCGCCGGACTCGTTGTACACGGTGGTCAGGTACTTGCGCATCTCTTCGACTTTGATCTGCGCTTGCAGCATCTCGCCGATACGGATGCCCAGGCCCTTGGCTGCCCAACCGAGGTGGGTTTCCAGGATCTGACCAACGTTCATACGGGACGGAACGCCCAGTGGGTTCAGCACCACGTCGGCCGGGGTACCGTCAGCCATGTATGGCATGTCTTCCACCGGAACGATACGCGACACCACACCCTTGTTACCGTGGCGGCCTGCCATCTTGTCGCCGGACTGCAGGCGACGCTTGACGGCCAGGTAGACCTTGACCATCTTCTGCACGCCAGGCTGCAGTTCATCGCCCTGGGTCAGCTTCTTGCGCTTCTCTTCGAAGGCCAGGTCGAACTGGTGGCGCTTCTCGGCGATGGATTCCTTGATGGCTTCCAGGGCCTTGGCCATGTCTTCGTCGGCAGGACGGATGTCGAACCAGTGGAACTTGTCCAGGTCGTCCAGGTAGTCCTTGGTGATCTTGGCGCCCTTGGCCAGCTTCTTAGGGCCGCCGTTGACAACTTGGCCGATCATCATCTTTTCCAGACGCTGGAAGGCATCGCCTTCCACAATACGCATCTGGTCGTTCAGGTCCAGGCGGTAGCGCTTCAGTTCATCGTCGATGATCTGCTGGGCGCGCTTGTCGCGCGGGATGCCTTCGCGGGTGAACACTTGCACGTCGATGACGGTACCCACCATGCCGGATGGCACGCGCAGCGAGGTGTCTTTCACGTCGGAGGCTTTTTCGCCGAAGATCGCGCGCAGCAGCTTCTCTTCCGGGGTCAGCTGGGTTTCGCCTTTCGGGGTCACCTTACCGACCAGCACGTCGCCGGCCTGCACTTCAGCGCCGATGTACACGATGCCGGATTCGTCCAGGCGAGCCAGTTGGTTCTCCGCCAGGTTCGAAATATCGCGGGTGATTTCTTCCGCGCCCAGCTTGGTGTCACGTGCCACGACGGACAGTTCTTCGATGTGGATCGAGGTGTAACGGTCGTCTTTTACAACGTTTTCCGAGATCAGGATCGAGTCTTCGAAGTTCAGGCCATTCCATGGCATGAAGGCCACGGTCATGTTCTGGCCCAGTGCCAGCTCGCCCAGGTCGGTCGATGCGCCGTCGGCGATCACGTCGCCTTTGGCCACACGGTCGCCCACTTTGACGATTGGACGCTGGTTGATGTTGGTGTTCTGGTTGGAACGGGTGTACTTGATCAGGTTGTAGATGTCGACACCGACTTCACCAGCCTGTGCTTCTTCATCGTTGACGCGGATCACGACGCGGCCGGCGTCGATGTAGTCCACCACGCCGCCGCGCAGGGCCTGCACGGTGGTGCCGGAGTCGACTGCCACGGTACGTTCGATACCGGTACCGACCAGCGCCTTTTCAGGACGCAGGCAAGGCACGGCCTGACGCTGCATGTTGGCGCCCATCAGTGCACGGTTCGCATCATCGTGTTCCAGGAATGGAATCAGCGAGGCAGCGACGGACACGATCTGGCCTGGCGCAACGTCCATGTACTGCACGCGCTCTGGGGAAACCAGGATGGTTTCGCCGGCTTCACGCGAGGACACCAGTTCATCGACCAGCTTACCTTCTTCATTGATCTTGGCGTTAGCCTGGGCAATGATGTAGCGGCCTTCTTCGATGGCGGACAGGTAGTCGATCTTGTCGGTGACCTTGGAACCTTCAACCTTGCGGTACGGGGTTTCCAGGAAGCCGTATTCGTTCAGGCGGGCGTACAGTGCCAGCGAGTTGATCAGACCGATGTTCGGGCCTTCAGGCGTTTCGATCGGGCACACGCGGCCGTAGTGGGTCGGGTGCACGTCGCGCACTTCGAAGCCTGCGCGTTCGCGGGTCAGACCGCCAGGGCCCAGAGCGGATACACGGCGCTTGTGGGTGATTTCCGACAGCGGGTTGGTCTGGTCCATGAACTGCGACAGCTGGGACGAACCGAAGAACTCGCGAATCGCAGCCGAGATCGGCTTGGAGTTGATCAGGTCATGCGGCATCAGGTTGTCGGCTTCGGCCTGGCCCAGGCGTTCCTTGACGGCGCGCTCAACGCGCACCAGGCCGGCGCGGAACTGGTTCTCGGCCAGTTCGCCCACGCAACGTACGCGGCGGTTACCCAGGTGATCGATGTCGTCGACTTCGCCGCGGCCATTGCGCAGCTCAACCAGGATCTTGATCACGGCCAGCACGTCTTCGTTCGACAGGGTCATGGCGCCGGTCAGTTCATCGCGGCTGATGCGGCGGTTGAACTTCATGCGGCCCACGGCCGACAGGTCGTAACGGTCCGGGCTGTAGAACAGGCCGTTGAACAGGGCTTCCACCGACTCTTCGGTTGGCGGTTCGCCAGGACGCATCATGCGGTAGATCGCGACGCGGGCTGCGGTCTGGTCGGCGGTGTCGTCGATACGCAGGGTCTGGGAAATGTAGCCGCCCTGGTCCAGATCGTTGGTGTACAGGGTCTGGATGGTGTTGATATTGGCGTCGCGCAGCTTGCCCAGGGTTTCCTCGGTCAGCTCGTCGTTGGCCAGTGCCACCACTTCGCCGGTTTCCTGGTCAACGATGTTCTTGGCCAGTACGCGGCCCAGCAGGTAGTCTTCCGGCACGGAGATGTGCTGGATGCCGGCCGTTTCGATTTCGCGCACGTGCTTGGCGTTGATACGCTTGTCTTTGGTGACGATGGTCTTGCCCGACTTCGGATCGACGATGTCGAAGCGCGCGACTTCACCGCGCAGGCGTTCGGACACGAACTCCATCTCTGCGCCTTCCGAACGCAGGTTGAAGTTGTCGAAGACGAAGAAGTTCGCCAGGATCTGTTCCGGCGTCATGCCGATCGCCTTCAGCAGGATCGATACCGGCATCTTGCGGCGACGGTCGACGCGGAAGTACAGGATGTCTTTCGGGTCGAACTCGAAGTCCAGCCAGGAACCGCGGTAAGGGATGATACGTGCCGAGAACAGCAGCTTGCCGGACGAGTGGGTCTTGCCGCGGTCGTGCTCGAAGAACACGCCTGGCGAACGGTGCAGCTGCGATACGATGACACGCTCGGTACCGTTGATCACGAACGAGCCGGTGGTCGTCATCAGGGGCAGTTCGCCCATGTAGACTTCCTGCTCCTTCATTTCCTTCACGACCGGCTTGGTTGGCGATTCCTTGTCCAGGATCACCAGGCGCACTTTGGCGCGCAGCGGGGAAGCGAAGGTCAGGCCGCGCAGTTGGCATTCCTTGACGTCGAACGCCGGGTCACCCAGGACGTAGGACAGGAATTCCAGGCGAGCGAAGCCGTTGTGGGAAACGATTGGGAAGATCGACGTGAAAGCCGATTGCAGGCCTTCGTTCTTGCGTGTTGCAACAGGAGTGTGCTCTTGCAAGAAGTTCTCGTAAGACTCAAGCTGGGTAGCCAGCAAGAACGGAACGTTGTGGACGTTGGCGCGTTTCGCAAAGGACTTGCGAATGCGTTTCTTCTCAGTAAATGAGTAGTGCATGGACACTCCGTGTGAGACAGGAAAAGGTAGAGAATTCAGCGTTGCGGGCGCGCTTCGCAAGACTCAATTCACTATAAAACAACAACTTCTACTTCAGAGACGACAAAGGAGCCAAGGGCGGACCCACCCTTCCGGATGAGATCCGCCGCATTGGCTTCCTAAACTAAGGCAGGAATCCCGCCTTGGTTCAATTACTTCAGATCGGCCTTGGCGCCAGCTTCTTCCAGCTTCTTCTTGCCAGCTTCAGCGTCAGCTTTCGACAGGGCTTCTTTCACGGTCTTCGGTGCGCCGTCAACCAGATCCTTGGCTTCTTTCAGGCCCAGACCGGTGATTTCGCGAACAGCCTTAATCACGCCAACTTTGTTAGCGCCGACTTCGGACAGAACCAGGTTGAATTCGGTCTGCTCTTCAGCAGCAGCGGCTACTGCGCCGCCAACGGCTGGAGCTGCCATTGCAGCTGCGGACACGCCGAACTTTTCTTCGAATGCCTTGACCAGTTCGTTCAGGTCCATTACGGACATTTCGGATACTGCGTTCAGGATGTCGTCTTTGGAAATTGCCATTTGAAACTCCTAATTTGTTTGTAATACTACAGAATTGGTATTGACTAAGAAACCACGCCAGCAATTAAGCGGCTTCGGTTTCTTTCTTGGCTGCCAGAGCAGCCAGGCCACGTGCAAAGCCCGACACCGGAGCCAGCATAACGCCCAACAGCTGCGAAATGAGGACTTCACGGGAAGGAATGCTCGCCAGCGCGGTAACAGCGGCTTGATCCAGCTGCTTACCTGCGTAGTTACCGGCTTTCAGGACCAGTTTGTCGTTGGTTTTTGCGAAGTCAGCGATGACTTTCGCAGCAGCAACAGCATCTTCCGAGATCGAGTAGATCAGCGGACCGGTCATGGAGTCAGCCAGAGCGGCGAACTGCGTGCCTTCAACTGCACGACGTGCCAGGGTGTTCTTCAGAACACGGATGTACACGCCTTGCGCACGCGCATTAGCACGGAGTTTAGTCAAGTGACCAACCTGGATGCCACGGTATTCGGCCACGACGATAGTTTGCGCAGTTGCTACTTTTGCGGAAACTTCGGCGACAACGGCCTTCTTGTCATTCAGATTGAGACCCACGGTCTTCTCCTTAAATAATGCTTGGCTTACGCCTCGCATCGGTTCGAACAACGGCGTCCGAGGTTTAGGAGTCTAAAGGGACTACATAAACTTGTTCGGGATCACCATCTGCGTTGGGGAGCCCTAGGGCTGATTAACCCAGAACCTACCTGATGCTCCGGGCCCAACGGTCTTTGAAGGCGCGGCCGGGTTGCCCCGGCCAGCCCAAAGATCCGCCCACCCTTCCGGATGGGACTTAATACTTTAACTAGCGGTGTCAGGGTCGAACACGCTGCGCGTGTCCGCACCTGAGCACCCGTACGTTGCCTTACAGACCAGCGTGGTCCACGCGTACGCCAGCGCCCATGGTGGACGACAGGGATACTTTGCGCAGGTAAACGCCTTTCGACGATGCTGGCTTAGCCTTGTTCAGTGCGTCGATCAGGGCAACCAGGTTGGTCTTCAGATCTGCGTCGGCGAACGATTTACGGCCGATGGTAGCGTGGATGATACCTGCCTTGTCGGTACGGTACTGAACCTGGCCGGCTTTCGCGTTTTTCACGGCGGTAGCGACGTCAGGGGTAACGGTGCCAACTTTCGGGTTAGGCATCAGGCCACGTGGGCCCAGGATCTGGCCCAGGGTACCAACGATACGCATGGTGTCTGGGGAAGCGATCACGATGTCGAAAGGCATGTCGCCGGCTTTGACGCGCTCGGCCAGGTCTTCCATACCAACAACGTCAGCGCCAGCAGCTTTAGCCTGCTCAGCCTTGTCGCCGGTTGCGAACACAGCAACGCGAACAGTCTTACCGGTGCCAGCTGGCAGAACCACGGAACCACGCACAACCTGGTCGGACTTCTTAGGGTCCACGCCCAGCTGAACGGACACGTCGATCGATTCGTTGAACTTGGCGGTCGCCAGTTCTTTGATCAGAGCAACAGCGTTGTCGAAGGCGTACACTTTGGTACGGTCAACTTTAGCCTTGATGGCTTGAGCGCGCTTGGACAGTTTTGCCATGATTAGATGCCCTCTACGGTGATGCCCATCGAACGTGCGGAACCAGCGATGGTGCGTACAGCAGCATCCAGGTCGGCAGCGGTCAGGTCCGGGGTCTTCAGTTTAGCGATTTCTTCAGCTTGGGCGCGGGTCAGCTTGCCTACCTTGTCGGTATGTGGCTTAGCGGAACCTTTTTGCACGCCGGAGTGCTTCTTGATCAGGAAGGTCGCTGGAGGGGTCTTCATCACGAAGGTGAAGGACTTGTCCGCGAACGCAGTGATCACGACTGGGATTGGCATGCCTGGTTCCATACCTTGGGTCTGCGCGTTGAACGCTTTGCAGAATTCCATGATGTTCAGACCGCGCTGGCCCAGTGCTGGACCGATTGGAGGGGATGGGTTTGCCTTACCAGCTGGAACTTGCAGCTTGATAAAGCCAATGATTTTCTTTGCCATTTGGGCACTTCCTATCGTTGGATTGAGTAGTAGCGCCCCGCACGCGGCGGGGCTCCTCTTGTTTGACTGATTAGACGCTCAGCCAGGCGTTAAACTTTTTCGACTTGACCGAACTCGAGTTCGACTGGGGTCGCGCGGCCGAAGATGGTGACAGAGACACGCACCTTGGATTTTTCGTAGTTGACTTCTTCGACGTTGCCGTTGAAGTCGGTGAACGGGCCATCCTTGATGCGGACTTGCTCGCCCACTTCGTACAGCACTTTCGGACGCGGTTTTTCCACGCCTTCCTGCATTTGCTGCATGATCTTGTCGATCTCGCGTGCAGGAATCGGAGTCGGTTTGTTCGACTTGCCGCCGATGAAGCCGGTCACCTTGCTGGTGTTTTTCACCAGGTGCCAGGTTTCGTCGGTCATTTCCATTTCAACCAGAACATAGCCTGGGAAGAAGCGGCGCTCGGTAACGGACTTCTGACCGTTACGAACTTCAACGACTTCTTCGGTTGGCACCAGGATCTGGCCAAACTGATCTTGCATACCGGCGCGCTCGACGCGCTCCGTCAAGGCGCGCTGGACGCTTTTCTCCATACCGGAGTAGGCGTGCACGACATACCAGCGCTTGTTGCTGACTGGGGTCGACACTGCCTGCGCAGGCTCTTCCTTGCCCGGCTCGTCTTGTACAATTTCGCTCATTATTTCTTCCAACCCAGGATGAGGTCGTACAACACAAATTCGAGAATCTTATCCGTGCCCCAAAGGAAAATCGCCATCACCAGCACGAAGGCGAACACGATCAGGGTGATCTGACGGGCTTCCTTGTGGGTTGGCCATACTACCTTCTTGGTTTCGCGAACGGATTCTTTCGCAAAATTCAGGAAATCACGGCCTGCGGCAGAGGTGTACGCGATGCCGGCGGAAATAAGCAAACCAACCACAAGCGCAGCTGCCCGCACCAGGGTTGGTTTACCGGTCAGGACGAAGAATCCGACCACGCCTGCAATCAACGCCACAACTGCCAACACGACTTTGAACTTATCGTTCGTCGTGCTAACGGTTTGCACGGATTGATTAGACATTTAACTTTTACTTTCGGTGCCCTGCACCAGATTCGGTGGCAGGGGCGGAGGGCATCGAACCCCCAACCTTCGGTTTTGGAGACCGACGCTCTGCCAATTGAGCTACGCCCCTACGTAAAACTTTACAGTGGAATCCGTAATTCTAGCACCCATCAGCGATGGGCGCTAGCCTTGGCTGGATTCTTTTCGCCTTAAGCCAGGATCTTGGCTACGACGCCGGCGCCGACGGTACGACCGCCTTCACGGATTGCGAAACGCAGGCCTTCTTCCATAGCGATCGGGGAGATCAGCTTGACGGTGATGGAGACGTTGTCGCCTGGCATAACCATTTCTTTGTCCGCTGGCAGTTCGATCGAACCGGTCACGTCGGTGGTACGGAAGTAGAACTGTGGACGGTAGTTGTTGAAGAACGGGGTGTGACGGCCGCCTTCATCTTTCGACAGAACATAGATCTCGCCGGTGAAGTGATCGTGC
The DNA here is from genome assembly GCF_050709955.1 of Massilia eburnea. Taxonomy (GTDB): domain Bacteria; phylum Pseudomonadota; class Gammaproteobacteria; order Burkholderiales; family Burkholderiaceae_D; genus Rugamonas; species Rugamonas eburnea_A. The sequence continues at coordinate 25,740 of NZ_JBNZFX010000022.1, read as the reverse complement.
GGCTTGATCGAGCCTGGCTTCGCCAGAACCTGACCACGCTGAACGTCTTCACGCTTGGTGCCGCGCAGCAGCAGGCCAACGTTGTCGCCGGCTTGACCCTGGTCCAGCAGCTTGCGGAACATTTCCACGCCGGTGCAGGTGGTTTTCACGGTGTCGATGATACCGACGATTTCGATCTCTTCGCCGACCTTGATGATGCCGCGCTCAACACGACCGGTCACCACGGTACCGCGGCCGGAGATCGAGAACACGTCTTCCACAGGCATCAGGAAGGCGCCGTCAACTGCGCGCTCTGGGGTTGGGATGTAGGTATCCAGGGCATCAGCCAGACGGATGATGCACTCTTCGCCCATCTCGCCAGCTGCGCCTTCCAGTGCCATACGTGCCGAACCTTTGATGATTGGCAGGTCGTCGCCTGGGAATTCGTACTTGGACAGCAACTCACGCACTTCCATTTCGACCAGTTCCAGCAGTTCTGCGTCGTCGACCAGGTCGCACTTGTTCAGGAACACGATGATGTATGGAACGCCAACCTGGCGTGCCAGCAGGATGTGCTCGCGGGTCTGTGGCATTGGGCCGTCAGCTGCGGAGCAAACCAGGATCGCGCCGTCCATCTGCGCAGCACCGGTAATCATGTTCTTGATGTAGTCGGCGTGGCCTGGGCAGTCAACGTGAGCGTAGTGACGGTTTGCAGTCTCGTACTCAACGTGGGCGGTGTTGATGGTAATGCCGCGTGCTTTTTCTTCTGGAGCAGCGTCGATCTGGTCGTAAGCTTTGGCTTCGCCGCCGAATTTCTTCGACAGGACGGTTGCGATAGCAGCGGTCAGGGTGGTCTTACCATGGTCAACGTGACCGATGGTGCCAACGTTCACGTGCGGCTTAGTCCGCTCGAACTTTTCTTTTGCCATTTTAGACTCCTAACAAATGTGAGTTGCTGGGCACGCGCCCGACTAATCAGATGGATACTGCAGAATTCTGGTGCCCTTGACGTGGATTGAACACGTGGCCTCTCCCTTACCAAGGGAGTGCTCTACCACTGAGCTACAAGGGCTTATTTTTACTACTGTGCTGCATGGAGCGGGTGAAGGGAATCGAACCCTCGTCATAAGCTTGGAAGGCTTCAGCTCTACCATTGAGCTACACCCGCGAGGTTCCGACTACTTTCGACTACAACTTCACTCAGCTACCTGCAAGCTTTGGTGGAGGGGACTGGATTCGAACCAGTGTACTCATAAGAGGGCAGATTTACAGTCTGCTGCCTTTAACCACTCGGCCACCCCTCCGCGAAGGAACCGCAGAGTATGAAGCAACTTTCCAACACTGTCAACACCGCTATTTGCTTATTTCGCAAACGCTGCATGACGTGCGCTTCGGGGCGAGATTGTAATGGCTAGTCCTGCAAATTTGCAAGTGTTGTTTTTGCGTTGCACCTTTTGCTTTAAAATCGGTCAACTTATCCCGTGCGCCGGAGCGCCCATTCTGTGAAGAATCCCTCCCCCGGCTGGCAGCAAACGCTGGCCGCCAACCTGCTGATGCTGGCGGCCTACGCGGTCATTGGCCGCTTTTGTCTCTACCTGTCGCTGGCGCCCGGCTATGCCAGTCCGCTCTTCCTGCCGGCCGGGATCGCCCTGGCCGGCGTGATCACCTTCGGTGCGCGCCTGCTGCCCGGGGTGGCCATCGGCGCCTTGCTGATCAATTTCCTGCCCCTGCCGGGCGCGCCCAATCCGCTCACTCTGCCGCCCTTGCCGCAAGGCCTGGCCGCGCTCGCTGCTGCCCTTGGCTCGGCCCTGCAGGCTTGGCTGGGCATGCTGTATTTCCGCCGTGCGATCCGGCCGGAAATCGGCGCCGGCCGCGATGTGCTGCGTTTCCTGCTGCTGGCGGTATGCGTCACCCTGGTCAGCAGTACCCTGTCGAATGGCGCGGCGGTCGTGGCCGGCGCCATTGCGCCCGGGAGTTTGCTGACGAGCTGGCTGACCTGGTGGATTGGCGACGCCATCGGCGTGCTGCTGGCTGCGCCGCTGTGCTGGGTCCTGTTCGGCCAGCCGCGCGGGCTATGGCAGCGCCGGCGCTTGCTGGTGGGAGTGCCGCAACTGTTCCTGGTCAGCCTGTGCGTGATGTTGTACGTGCTGGTGGCGCGCTGGGAAACACGGCAACACCTGGAAGGCTTCCGCCTCAAGGCGCAACAGGTGGGCGATTTGCTGCAGTCCCGTTTCAGCGAGCATGAGCGCTATGTGTTTGCCATGGCGCGCGCCATCAACCGCTATGGCCGCGTGATGTCGGCAACGGGCTTCGACAAGATCGCCCACGGCTACCTCGACCAGCGGCCGGAACTGCTGTCGATGGCCTGGCTGCGGCCGGTCTCGGAGGCTGAGCGGCCGGCGTTCGAAAGCTGGGCGCGCACCACCATCGGCGCCGACTTCCGCATGATCGCCCCGGCTACCGGCCCCGGCCACACGCACAGCCATTCCGCGCCCAACCAGGCCGCGGTGCCGCCCGGCGACCACATGGTCACCATGTTCATCGAGCCCGCCGCACGCCGCCATTACCAGGGCCTGGACTGGCTGGCCGAACCGGTACGCGCCCAGGCCGTGAGGGCAGCGCTGCGCACCGGCAAGCCGGTGGCCAGCGCCCCGGTGCTGCTGTCCATGCCGGGCGAAGGCAGCGGCGTAGTGCTGCTGCAGGCTGTCGATCCGGGCGATGGCCAGCCGGCGGCCGGCATGCTGCTGCTGGCCATGCAGATCGACTCCTACGTCAACGGCGCGCTGGCCACCGCCGACTTCCCGCACATCCAGGCGCGCTTGATCGACCGCAGCCAGCCGGGACCGACCACCCTGATCGACTCGCTGTCGCGCGAGCCGAACGACGATGACTACTGGCGCAAGCTCAGCCTTGGCGGGCGCGACTATGAACTGGTGCTGGCGCCCTCGGCCGCCTTCATGGTGCACCAGCACGGTTGGCAGAGCTGGCTGGTGCTGAGTGCCGGCCTGATGCTGACCGGCCTGCTGGGCGCATTGATGTTGCTGACCAGCGGCGAACGGGCCCAGATCCAGCAGCAGGTAACGGAAGCCACGATCCGCCTGCGCGAGCGTGAAGCCCGCCTGCAAGCCATCCTCGACAAGGCGGCCGATGCCATCCTCACCATCGGCGCCGATGGCTTGCTGGTTTCAGCCAATGCGGCGGCCTGCCGCCTGTTCGGCTACCCGGCCGAGGCGCTGGCCGGGATGCCGATGGCGGCCCTGCTGCCGGAAGCGGAAAGCGATAACGCGGCGCGCCTGCTGCGCAATATCGCCGGCGGCGCCACCCACGAGCACGAGTCGAGCGGCCGCCGGCACGACGGCAGCATTTTCCCGATCGCGGCTTCGGTCAGCGAGGTGGAACTCCCGGACGGCAACCTGTTCGTCGCCATCCTGCACGACCTGACCGAGCAGCAGCGCGCGCAGGAGCGCATCTACAAGCTGGCCCACCACGATCCGCTGACCGGCCTGGATAACCGCCTGTCGCTCAACCTGCGCCTCGACCAGTTGCTGGCGCAGGCCCGCCGCGCCAGCGGCACGGCGGCGGTGATGTTCCTCGACCTGGATCACTTCAAGAAGATCAACGACACCCACGGCCACGCCACCGGCGACCAGCTTCTGGTGGCGGTGGCCGACCGCCTGCGCGAGTTGCTGCGCGAAGTCGACACCATCGCCCGGCTGGGCGGCGATGAATTCATCGTCGTCACCGGCGGCAACGTCACGCCAGCTGAAGCAAGCCAGGTCGCGGTGCGCATCGTGGCTGCGCTGGCAGAGCCGTTCCACCTGGCGGGCAAGACTATCCATACCGGCACCAGCGTCGGCGTGGCCATGTTCCCGCCCGATGGCCATGACAGCGCCACCTTGCTGCGCCATGCGGATACCGCGATGTACGCAGCCAAGAGCCAGGGGCGCGGCAACTTCCAGTTCTTTGAAGCGGCCATGAATGCCGCCACCCACGACCGCCTGATGATGGAAAACCGCCTGTGGCAGGCGCTGGAACGCCAGGAGTTCGAGCTGTACCTGCAGCCGCAGGTGGAACTGGCCACGCGCCGCGTGATCGGCGCCGAGGTGCTGCTGCGCTGGCACCATCCGGAACTGGGCCTGGTGGGGCCGGACCGCTTTATCCCGATTGCGGAAGAATCGGGGTTGATCCTGCCGCTGGGCGAGTGGGTGCTGCAGCAGGCGGTTGGCTTGCTGCGCCGCTGGGACGGCTCGCTGCGGCTGGCGGTCAACCTGTCGGCGCGCCAGTGCCACGGCAGCGCCCTGCTGCCGCTGCTGGACCAGTTGCTGCGCGAGAGCGGGATCAATCCTGCGCTGCTGGAGCTGGAAATTACCGAATCGGCGGCCATGCAGGATCCGGAGCGCAGCCGCGACCTGCTGCGCGAGCTGCGGGCACGCGGGATCAAGGTGGCAATCGACGACTTTGGGACCGGCTATTCCTCGCTCAGTTACTTGAAGCTGTTCGAGCTTGACCGGATCAAGATTGATCGCGGGTTCGTGAAGGATATCGAGAGCGATCCGAACGATGCCGTGATTGTGACTGCCACCATCGGGCTGGCGCATGCGCTGGGGCTGGGCGTGGTGGCCGAGGGGGTGGAGACGGAGGCGCAGCTGGAGTTCTTGCGCAGCAAATACTGCAACGAAGCGCAGGGCTACCTGTTTGCGCGGCCAATGCCGGTGGCGGAGTTTGAGGCGCTGGCCGGGCGGTTGCCTGAATCCGTCTGAAACCGGTAAACCAGGGTCTGACCCAAGGGTCAGACCCTGTCAGATCGAGCGTGTCGGGGTTGGTTCTGGGTCTTTGACTTTTTGAGAAGATCAACGGCACACAACCCTGACCGCGGCCGCCGCGCAGACAGGGTCAGACCCTTGGGTCTGACCCTGGTTTACCGGTTTTAAGGCGACAACGCCGCCAGCACCTGCGCCTTCAGCGCCCGAATCAGCGACGTCTCATCCGGCGCCACCCCTTCCGGCGCCGGCTGCGCGCGATCCGCGTAGAACAAGCCAAGCTGCACGCCCTGCACCACCAATGGCAGCACGATGAAGCTGCGCGCATCCGGCAGCAAATCCAGGTGCCACTTCGGCAGCAGGTCGCGAATCTTCGCTACGCTCGCATCCGCGATCATCAGATCCGCATCATTCTCCAGCGCCAGGTGGAACAGATCCTTCCCCTGCAGCGGAAACACGAAACCCTCCTGCCGCAAGGCACGCTTGTCCCCCAGCGCAATGCGGGCCCGGAACTGCCCCGTCTTCGCATCCTTCAGGCACACGGTCGCAAAGCGGAACCCCATGCTGCGGTACAAAGTCTCCAGCACCGCCTGCACCAGTTCATTGACGCGCGCCTTGCCCTCCACCCGCATCTCGGTCAGCTCCTGCACCCCCGCCAGCAACTGCTCGCGCGCGTCGAACGGCTTGCCGCTCGGGTATGCGCCCTCCTTCGCGCCGGAATCCAGGCTGGCCAGCGCCAGCACGCTCGGCAAGGTTCCGGCAGCGCCAGGCGCCTCGCCCGATTCGGCATACGGATCACCCGGCTCGCCGGCCGAACCGCCCGACGCGCCATCCAGCTGCATGCTGTTCAACAAGGCGTCCATGCTGCTGCGGGCACGCGTCAGCACCGTGGTCACCTGCTCGCGCTCCAGCGCCAGCGAATTGCCGAAGCGCTGGTGCAGCAGCCGCACGTCGTCGGCAGCAACGCCGCCAAGGCGGGTCAGCGCGCGCGCCGCATCCATGCTGAAGTGCACCACCTGCCGTATCCATTCCGTGCGGTCCGCCGGCGGCCGCAAGGTGCTGCCGTACAGGGGCGCCAGCGAGCGGATGATCACGTCGGGGATTTTCCATTCACGCAGCACGGTGGCCGTCAGCGTGTCATACGTGCTGCCAAGGATCATTTGCGAAGCCTGGCCTTGCGAATGTTCGCCGGCCACCACCAGCGCGTTGATTTCGCGGAAGCGTTCATGCTCGCGCGAAGCAATCAGCAACGGCCCCAGGTTCTTGAACAGCGCTCCGATGGCCGCTTCTTCCGCCTTCTGGTAAGGGCTGTAGCGCGCCAGCTCGCGCCCTACCAGGCTGGCGCACAGCGCCGCCTCCAGCTCCACGCGCACGCTTTGCGCGTGCTTGCTGTTGGCCATGGTGTCGACCAGCAGCATGGCCAGCGCCGTGGTCTTCACATTATCGAAACCAAGCAGCGAAATCGCATGGGAAATTGTGGTTACCGGGGCGCCCGACGCCTGGCGGTATTGCGGCGTATTGGCCAGGCGCAGGATCTTCTGCGTCAGCGCGACGTCCGACAGCACGTGGTAAGCCAGGCTTTGCGTGCCCTGGTCGTCCGAGTCGGCCATCTGCACCACGCGCGCGATCGACACGCCAAGCGCAAACAAGCCCTCATCATCGCTGCACAACTTCTTCAGCAGGTAAGCGCGGACCGGGCGATCTTCTGGTGGATTGGAGCTCATAGCCCATTGTAGCGCCAGCGGCTATCAGATCGCGACGCGCACTCCTGCTTCACGCCGCGCAGCCGGCCGGATGTTGTATTTCTTCAATATGTCCTGGTGCAGGCCGGCCAATGCGTTCAGCTTGTCGTTGGCCGGATCCAGGCGGCGCACGGTGGCCACCAGCGCCAGCACGTGGCGTCCCAGGGCATCGTCCCAGCCCTGGTTTTCCAGGCATTTCAGGATCGCGACCGCCGCGTTGAAGGCGACCTGGGCGTTGTCCGGCAGCTTGGCCACCGCTTCCAGCATCAGGTCGACCGCACCGCGGAAGTCGCCCTGCTTCGCCAGCGCCGCGCCGGCCGCCACCATCTCGCCCACCTCGTTGCGGCTTTCATCGGCCAGGCGTTGCCCCAGTTCCGCGTGGCCGCTCTTTTCCATCATGCGCATGGCGCGCTCCATGGCGCCCGGCGTGGCGGAGTTGCGCATCACGTCGCGCATCACTTCGGTCGCCTGTTCCTCCTTGCCCACTTCCAGGCAGGTGCGCGCCAGTTCCATCTTCATTTCATTCGACAGGCCGGTTGCCGCGCGCGCGCCGCTGACCGCGTAGTCGAGCGAAGCATTCATGCGCGCCACGTTGCCGGTGAATTCATGCAGCGCGGCTGAAGCAATGGCGCTGCAGAGGTCGGTGTTGGGGGTGCCGGACAGCGACTTGTCCAGGTCGCGGATCACCGCGGCGGCTTGCACCGGGTCACCCTTCTTGACCAGGGTTTGCGCCAGCTTGGCGTGGTCTTCCGGCGTGCGGAATTCGGAGTAGCGGGTCTTGCTGACCACCTGCTTGAAGGCGCGCTCGGCGCCATCGACGTCGCCCGCCTCCAATGCCACTTCGCCCAGCCGGCGCAAGCGGCGCACCGCGTGCGGCGACAACTCCACCGCTTCGGCCAGCACGGCCTGCGCCGCCGCCGGGTTGCCATTCGCTTCATGCGTGCGCGCCAGCCAGTCGTAGGCATCGAGGAAGCGGCTGTTCTTGCCCAGCAGGTCTTCCAGCATCGCGCGCGCCTCATCGAAGCGGCCACGCAGGTACAGGGTCTTGGCCTGGCCCAGGCGGGCCCACGGCACCTGGCGGCTGTCCCACAGCTCGGCATATAGCGGCTCCGCCAGCTCCGGCTCGCCGGCCTGGATGTGCATTTCCGCGCGCAGGCGGCGGAATTCCATGGCAAAGCGCGGCTGCGCAGCCTCACCTTCCTCGCAGGCTTCGATCGCCGCACGCAAGTCGCCCATCTCGACCAACTGGTACACCGGCAGCAGGGCATTGCGGCGGTCAAGGGCACGCCAGATGCGCTCCAGCATGGCATCGGCAGCAAACGGCTTGAGGATGTAATCGTTGGGCATCAGCTCGGCGGCGCTGACAACCTTGCTGAACTGGCCTTCGCCAGTGACCATGAAGAACATGGTGGCGGCATTGATCAAACGGTGGTGGCGCAAGTCTTCCAGCATCTGCTGGCCATCCTGGCCGCCTTCCAGCGCGTACTCGCACAGGACCAGGTCGTAGATCCGGGTTTCCAGCGCGCGGATCGCCTGGTTGGAACTGGCGGCATCGTCAATGCGCACCAGGCCGCACAAGCTCAGCATATTGTGCAAGCTGGCGCGCATGCTGGGATTGGGCTCGATGACCAGCGCTGTCAGGCCCTTCAGTTCATTCATGGCTGTCGGCGTAGGACAAGGGCTGTCCTTATTTTAGCGCTTGCACGCTGCACGCCGTGAAATTTGGAGAGAATGAACGGGGCGGCGCGGCGCGGCTGCCACAGTCGGGATCGCTCAGCGGCCCTGGCCCAGGCCCGGGTTGCGCTCGACCACGTCGTTCAGGGCCGCCACCACTTCCGGATCGAACTGGGTACCGATCCGGTCGCGGATATAGGTCATCACTTCCGGGTACGGCCAAGGTTCCTTGTACGGACGCTCATGCAGCAGGGAATCGAAGACATCGACCACCGCCACGATGCGCGCCGACAAAGGAATCTGCTTGCCCTTGAGCTGGCTCGGATAACCGCCGCCGTCCCAATACTCATGATGGCCGCCAGCAATTTCCGCCCCGTACGTCAGGTAGCTGACGCCGTCCACCATATTGGCCGCGCGTTCCAGCACACTGCGCCCGACGGCGGCATGGGTTTGCATCAACGCGCGCTCTTCATCGGTATGGGCGCCCGGTTTCAACAGGATATGGTCGGGCGTGGCCACCTTGCCCACGTCGTGCAGGATGGAGGCGAGACCGATCATGTCGACCAGTTGCGGCGTCAGCTCGTCGTCATACACGCCGCGCTCGCGCATGCGCGCCGCAATCGCCGAGGACAGTTGCTGGACCCGCCGCACATGGCCGCCGGTGCAGCCGTCGCGGAATTCCGCCAGGTCGGCCAGCGCCACCACGGTGGCTTCCTGCGCCTTGCGCAGTTGGCCGAACATGTACAGGTTGTCGAAGGCGGCGGCGATGCGCTCGCAGAACACTTCCAGCAGGTCGCGCTGGATCTGCGCCAGCGGCCAGGGCGGCGTGACCGAAATCAGCACGTCGCGGCTGTCCTGGGTGTGGATGAACAGCACATTGGCCGGGTGTTCGAACTGGCTCTTCTTTTCCTTGAAGGCCTTCCTGATGGTCGGCCACAGCGGGTGGTTTTCCGGCATCTGCTCGTTTTCCGCCAGCGGTGCATAACCGCCGGTGGCGGCCACCACGGTGGTGTCGCCGGTATCGACCTGCATCAGGCACAGCACGCCATCGGCACCCACGTCGAGAATCGCGGAAACCTGGTTCAGCACGCCGGACGCGAATTCGCGCAGCGAATGGATCTGGTACAGGTTGGTCGCGCCGGCCAGGATCTTGCCCAGGCCGATGCGCGAGCGCTCCAGCATGTTCAGGCTCTCGTACGCACGCAGCGCCGAGATCACCGTGGTGAACAGCTTCTGCGTGGTGAGTTCGGTTTTGGCCTTGTAGTCGTTGATGTCGTATTCGATGATGACGCGCTGCTCCGGCGCCTGGCCAGGTTGGCCGGTCCGCAACACCACGCGCACGATGGAATTGTGCAGCTCCTCACGGATGCGGCGCGCCAGCAGCAGGCCGGCATCGTCGGTTTCCATCACCACGTCGAGCAGGACCAGGGCGATGTCGGGCGTATCGCGCAGGATGTCGAACGCCTCGCGCCCGCTGTAGGCCGAGAACAACTCCAGCTCGCGCCCCTTGAAACTGACGTTGCGCAGCGCCAGCCGGGTCACCGCATGCACGTCCTGGTCGTCGTCCACAATCAGCACGCGCCACAGCCGCTGTTCAGGCGATCCGGTCGATGCTGGCTGCTTCTCTTCTTCGTCTTCTTCCAGCAGCCAGTTGTCATCGACGGCTTGAGGGTCCGCCATGAAGTCTCCTTGATCAAAATGCGCTAATCTTTACATCCAGCATAATCAGATTTGACTTAGCTAGCAATTAAAAATTGCCCGCTCGTAAATCGCTTTGCACTCTGATACGCTTTGACAACACAGATTTTGCTAAAGGAAAAAACCATGCAAGTTACTGCGCAAGAAGACGCCAGCCAAGGCAAGGAATTCCTGGCATTCAAGCTGGGCGCCGAAGAGTACGGCATCGATATCCTGAAAGTGCAGGAAATCCGCGGTTACGAAGCGGTGACCCGCATCGCCAATGCGCCCGAATTCATCAAGGGCGTGATCAACTTGCGCGGCATCATCATTCCGGTGGTCGACATGCGCATCAAGTTCAAGCTGGGCGAACCGGTGTACGACCAGTTCACGGTGGTGATCATCCTGAACATCAATGGCCGCGTGGTGGGCATGGTGGTCGATTCGGTGTCCGACGTGACCACGCTGACGCCCGAGCAGATCAAGCCGGCGCCGGACCTGGGCACCGCCTTCAGCTCGGAGTACATGATCGGCCTCGGCACCATCGACCAGCGCATGCTGATCCTGGTGGATATCTACCGCCTGATGGCCAGCCCGGAAATGGGACTGAGCGAGACGCTGGCTGCCGGAACCGCTTAACCGTTCTTGTGGGTGCAGCCGCTCTGGCCGGCGCCGAGGTTCAGGTTCTGGTAGCGGATTTCGTATTTGCCGTTCGATAGCTGGTCGACCACCAGCTTGTCGTGCGGCTGCACATACGCGTAGCGCACGTTCGAGCGGCGCTCGAGGTCGTACACCTTGATGAACACCGGCGCGGCGTTGGCGCTGTTGTCCAGCGTCAGCTGCATGTCTTCGCCCTTGTTCCCGACCGGGAAGCCTTCCACATAGCCCGACTGTACCGGCCATGGCTCGCCATTCGGCGCGACCGACGGGGCGACCTCGGCTTCGCAGTCGACGGCGGCGCCAGGCAGCACCACTTGCGACAGAGCCAACACCTTGATCGGCGGCGCCGCGGCGGCAGCGATCGATGGTTCCGGCGAATACGGCTTGGCGACGGCCCAGCCATCGTCCGGGGTGACCTTTTCCACCCGCGGCGGGTGGATTTTCGGGGTGGCGGCCGCGGTGGCCGTCAGTTCAGCAGGCGCCTTGCCGCCCCAGGCCCCGGCCAGCACGCTGGACATGGCGCGCGGCTCGGTTACCGTCAGCACCCCGCCCAGCCAACCGGCGGCGGCGGCGCCGCTAACCGTGCCCCAGAAGCGCCAGGATTTCAGCACCCGGCGCCGGCGCGGCAGGTCGAGTTCGCCGGACCAGCCAGGCTCATGCGCGGGCTCGTGCCGGGTGCTATCGAGCCATTCGATTTCCCACTCTTCCTGGGTGATCCACTCATCGTGCTCCTTGCGCCGCTGCGGATCGGACAGCGTGCCATACGCCGTGTTGACGATCGCCATGATGCGGGCCGCCTTCTCATCCCCGGGATTCTTGTCAGGATGATATTTCTGGCTCAGCGCTTTGTAAGCCGCACGTATCACTTCCTGTGGCGCGCCGCGCGCTACCTTCAGGTTGTCATAGTGAGTATGTATCTTTCCCATCTCTCAATCATATTACAAACGGTAGCTGCGGTCGCCACGCAGCAATTGCCCGGGCAGCTCAACGCCATGGCCGATCACCAGCACCTTGAACAATTCTCCCATTTCGGCAGGAGAAAGCAACTTCTGCAGCGCGTTGGCGTGCGGCAGGTAGTTCAATGCGTCGGCCGGGTCGAAGCGCTGCATCAGCTCGCCGATGCCGGCGCCGATCAGGAAGCCGGCCTGGCTGTTATACGCCATGACTTCGGCGCCGGCATCCTGCGCCGCCAGCGCCATGGCGGTGAAGTCGACGTGGGCGGTGATGTCCTGCAGGCCGGGCAGGTAGAACGGTTCCGCGTGGGCGTGGTGGCGGTAGTGGCACATCAGGGTGCCGCTGGCGCGGTCGCCCAGGTAGAACTCGCGCGCCGGGAAGCCGTAGTCGAACAGGAAGGCGGCGCCTTGGCCTTGCACCAGCATGCTGGCCAGCGTGGCCATGAAGCCGCAGCCGGCGGCGTGCACTTCGGTCACGTAGCCGGCCGGCAGCTGTCCGGCATCCGGTACCTGGCGCTCGATTTGCGCCAGCAGCGCGGCGTCGGCGGCCGCTGGACGCCAGGCGAAGCCCGCTTCCGTGACGGCGACGTGCAGCGCTTGCCAGCCCTGCTCGGTGAGGGTGACCACGTCCACCGGCATCGCATCCAGCACCTCATTACCGAAGACCGCGCCGTGGAACGATTCCGGCAAGGCATCGAGCCAGCGCACTTGCGGAAAATCGCGCAGCAGCTGCTGCTGGCGGGCGCGCAGCTCGCCGGACAGTTCGACGATGGAATAGCTCTCGACCAGAATGCCGGCATGCGCCGCCTCGGTCAGGATATCCCTGGCCAGCTTGCCCGTTCCGGCGCCGAATTCGAGGATGTGCGGCGCGCTTTGGTCCATAATAGCGGCTGCAACATGCGCCAGCGACTGCCCGAACAGGGCACTCAGCTCGGGTGCGGTTGTAAAATCGCCATCTTTGCCCAGCTTGGCGGCGCCGCCGCTGTAATAGCCCAGGCCGGGCGCATACAGCGCCAGCTCCATGAAGCGCGAGAACGGAACGGCGCCACCATGCCGCGCAATATCGTCGGCAATCAGGCGCTGCAAGGCTTGGGACGCGGCCAGCGCGTCAGGTGAAGGTGCTGGTAAAGACATGCCGGCATTGTAGCGGTTCAGCGCTGCCCGGCGCCATTTTGCTCGTTTTGACTATGACTACAACTGCTCAGGAAAATTCGCGTGTGGCCCTGGTGACCGGCGCCGGCCGCCGCCTGGGACGCGAGATCGCGCTCGGCCTGGCACGCGCCGGCTGGGACATCGCCGTCCACTATCGCCACTCGCACGACGAAGCGCGCGAAGTGGCGCAAGCCATTGCCGCCCTGGGCCGCCGCGCCATCACGCTGCAATGCGACCTGTCCGATGAAGAAGCCGTGCGCGCGCTGCTGCCGGCGGCGCTGAAGGCGCTCGAGCGGGTCGACTGCGTGGTGAATAACGCCTCGCTGTTCGATTACGACAGCGACCTGAATTTCAGCTACGCCCGGCTCGACGCGCACATGCACGCCAATGTCGCAGCGCCGATCCAGCTGGCGCGCGCCCTGTACGACGCCACGCCGGAGGGCGGCCAGGCCGTGGTTGTGAACCTGCTGGACCAGAAGCTTTATAATCTCAACCCTGATTTCCTGTCCTACACCCTGTCCAAGGCGGCGCTGCAGGCGGCCAACACCATGCTGGCCCAGTCGCTGGCGCCCAAGGTCCGGGTGGTAGGCGTGGCGCCCGGCATCACCATGGTGTCGGGCGACCAGAGCGAGGAAGGCTTCGCCAAGGCGCACACCCAGACGCCGCTGGGCCGTTCCAGCACTCCCGAGGACATTGCCGCCGCCGTGGTCTATGCGGCTGGCGCGCGTGCGGTGACCGGCACCACCCTGCTGGTCGATGGCGGCCAGCATTTGCTGCCTTCGCCGCGCGACGTGATGTTCCTGGCCAAATAAAGAATTGTCATTTTTAAGGTTTAAGCACCATGCTGTCCGCCCTGATTCACCCGCAATTGCAAAACTGCCGCCGGCTATTCCTGCGCAACTATGAAGTGCTGATCAACATCGGCGTGCACGATTTCGAGAAGAAAGGCGAGCAGCGCGTACTGATCAACGTTGACCTGTACATCCCGCTGGCCGTGTCGACCCCCAAGGCCGACGAGCTGCACGAGGTGGTCGACTACGACTTCATGCGCGAGACCATCGCGCGCCGCATGGCCGAAGGCCACGTGCACCTGCAGGAAACCCTGGTGGACGACGTGGTGAAAGCCATGCTGGCGCATCCAAGCGTGCGCGCTGCCCGCGTGTCGACCATGAAGCCTGACGTGTATCCGGATTGCGAAGGCGTTGGCGTGGAAGTGTTCCAGATCAAGGACGCAGCATGAACGCCGTCGTCGACACCAAGAGCGAAGACAAGGTCGCCTACGAAAACAACAAGCTGCACAAGCGCCTGTGCCGCCTGGTCGGCCAGGCCATCGGCGACTTCAACATGATTGAAGACGGCGACAAGGTGATGGTCTGCCTGTCCGGCGGCAAGGATTCCTATGCGTTGCTGGACATCCTGATGACGCTGCGCGAACGCGCGCCGATCAACTTCGAGATCGTGGCCGTCAACCTGGACCAGAAGCAGCCGAATTTCCCGGCCGACGTGCTGCCGGCCTACCTGGAGCAGCTGGGCGTGCCGTTCCACATCGAGAACCAGGACACCTACTCGATCGTCAAGCGCCTGATCCCGGAAGGCAAAACCACCTGCTCGCTGTGCTCCAGGCTGCGGCGCGGCATCCTGTACCGCGTGGCCGATGAACTGGGCTGCAACAAGATCGCCCTGGGCCATCACCGCGACGACATTCTCGAGACCTTCTTCCTGAACATGTTCTTTGGCGGGAAGATCAAGGGCATGCCGGCCAAGCTGGTGTCCGACGACGGCAAGCACATGGTGATCCGTCCGCTGGCCTACGTGAAGGAAGAAGACACCGAGCGCTATGCCGCGGTGAAGAACTTCCCGATCATCCCGTGCGACTTGTGCGGCTCGCAGGAAAACCTGCAGCGCAAGCAGATCAAGGCCATGCTGCGCGACTGGGAGAAGAAGCACCCGGGCCGCGTGGAGAGCACCTTCTCCGCCCTGTCCACCGTGATTCCTTCGCACCTGATGGACCGCGAGCTGTTCGGCTTCACCGACCTGAAGACCGACGGCATCGCCAACCCGCTGGGCGATATCGCCTTCGACGAAGAGCCTTGCTCGACGCCGGCCCCGACCACGATTCCTCTGGTAAATTTGCAATAAAAGCAACTTCCCGGGTTAAAATCGGTCCCTTCAATCTTACTGAAGGGACCTCCCGATGCATCGATTCCCTGGCCTGTGCGCCGCTTTCCTGATGTTGTGTGCTGCGCCGCTTGTTCAGGCGGAGGAGCAGCCTAAGCTTGCGGTGGCGCTGGACGTGCGCCATGTGGCGCCAGGCTTGTGGCGCGTGGATTACCGGTTCGCGCAGCCTGTTACTGCGCTCAAGCTGCATTCCATCGGCGAGTTCCGCAAACAGGAGTGGAAGGTGCTCACTCCCGGCATGGGCATGAAGTCCGGACCGGACTTCGATGTGATTGCGTCGAAGGGCAAGCCGTTCAAGTCGGCCAGCGTGCAGATCAAGACGTTCGACGGCTGGTCGCCCAAAGAGTACGTCTCGTTCAACCGCTTCGGCGATGGCGGGACGACGGTCTACCTCGGCCACCTGCAAGGCGACGTCGAGCAGGGCAGGAAGACGCTCTCCATGCACACCGATATCAAGCTGTTTGGCCTGGCGCAGGAAAACGTGATCGCGCCGCCGGATAACCGCATGGAGCCCGGCGCAGAGCGTGGCTATGCCTATTTTGGTCCGGCGCAGGCTATCCCCGCTGGTGCGGCGACAGTCCTGATTGATCCAAGAACCCCGCAGTGGCTGCGCGAAACGATACTCGATGTCGGCGCAAAAACTTCCGCTTACTACGAGAAGGCTTACCAGCGGCAGTTAAAGGACGAACTGCTGATCATGGTATCGGTCGCCAACTTCGAGTCGCCTGGCTTTTCGATGAAGGGTGGCGCCGTCATGGGCCAGGGCCAGGTCTCCTACCGCCTGGAAGGCCAGCAGTTGAATACCGATCATCCGAAACTGCGCGACTACGCGGCCCTCAATGTTGCACACGAGATGGCGCACATCTGGCAAATGGCTGTCTCGCGCGGCGGCATAGGCGGACAGGATCCGTGGATCCACGAAGGCGGTGCGGAGGCGATGTCCCTCGACGCCCTGCTCCAGACCGGTGTGTATAGCGAAGATTCGGTAAAGACCTACCGCGCGAAGCAGGCCGCGGCCTGCGAGAAGCTCAACAACACCGTCGATACCTACGACGGCATTTATGCCTGTGGCCTGGTGCGCTTCGACAAGCTGGGCGTCGGCATCGTTCCACTTTGGCGCTCGATGATGCAGGCAGCCGAAGCGAAGGGCGACGCCTATTCCCAGCAGATGATCGACGCTATCGTTTCCGCGAAGTAGCCGCGCCCTCGGCGCGCGAGAACGAGTACGGGGCGTCGGCCGGCGCGATGCCGCGCTGCCGGTTCGGCTGCGCCGACATCTCCACATCGAAGCTGGCGCCGCGCAGCAGTTCATCGTGGCCCAGCCAGTTGCGCTGCAGCGCGCGACCATTCAGTTTGGCGGCGCGGATGTAGCGCATGCTGGCGCCATTGGCCGGCGCATTAATGCGAATCCGTTTGCCGTTTTCCAGGTGTACGGTGGCGTGCCGGAACAGCGGCGCACCAACCACGTACTGCCCGACTGCCGGCGTCACCGGGTAGAAACCGAGCGCGGAGAACACATACCAGGCCGACGTCTGGCCGTTATCTTCATCGCCGCAGTAGCCGTCCGGCGTTGGCTGGTACATGCGGTTCAGCGTTTCGCGGATCCAGTACTGCGACTTCCACGGCGCGCCGGCATAGTTGTAGAGGTAGAGCATATGCTGGATCGGTTGGTTGCCATGCGCGTACTGGCCCATGTTCGCCACCTGCATCTCGCGGATCTCGTGGATCACCGAGCCGTAATAGCTTTCGTCGAACACCGGCGGCATGCTCATCACGGTATCCAGCTTGCTGGCGAAGGCCGCACGGCCGCCCATCAGGTTCAGCAGTCCATCGATGTCGTGAAACACCGACCAGGTGTAGTGCCAGCTGTTCCCTTCAGTGAAGGCATCGCCCCATTTGACTGGGTTGAACGGGGCCTGGAAGCTGCCATCCTTGTTACGGCCGCGCATCAGGCCAGTCTCCGGATCGAACAGCTTCTTGTAGTTCATGGCACGCCGGGCGTAGATGCCGATTTCCGACTCCGGCTTGCCGAGCGCCTTGCCCAACTGGTAAATCGCAAAGTCGTCGTAGGCATATTCCAGCGTGCGTGCGGCGTTCTCGTTGATTTTCACGTCGTATGGCACGTAGCCGAGCTCGTTGTAGTACTTCACGCCTGCGCGTCCAACCGCGCTGACCGGTCCTTCATTGTCGGCACCGTGCTTGAGCGCCTGCCACAGTGTTTCGATGTCCGGGCTTCGGCTGCCTTTGATCCACGCGTCGGCCACCACCGAGGCGGAGTTGTTGCCGACCATGATGTCAGCATAGCCGGGGCTCGACCACTCGGGCAGCCAACCGCCTTCGCGGTAGGCGTTTGCCAGGCCGGCCTGCATTTCGCGGTTGATCGATGGGTAGACCAGGTTCAGGAACGGATACAGGGCGCGGAACGTATCCCAGAAGCCGGTGCCAGCGAACAGGTAGCCGGGCAATACCTTGCCGTTATAAGGGCTCCAGTGCACCGGCTGGCCGGCGGCATCGATCTCATACATCTTGTTCGGGAACTGCACCATACGGTACAGGCTTGAGTAGAAGGTGCGCATCTGGTCGATACTGCCACCCTCCACTTCCACTTTCGACAGCACCCGGTTCCAGCTTGCCTTGGCGCGGGCGCGCGTGGTGTCGAAATCGTCGTTGGCCAGTTCACGCTGCAGGTTCAGCTCGGCCTGCTCCGGACTGATGAAGGAGGACGCGACCTTCATGTGCACCTGCTCGCCGCGCGTGGTCTTGAAGCCGACGATAGCGCCGCTATGCTGGCTTTCCATTTCCAGCGCGCCTTCCACCAGTTCCTTGCCGCGCCATACGTCGGTGGAGCTAAAGGGCTTGTCGAAAACCATCACGAAGTACAGGCGGAAGTTGGATGGCAGCGGGCCGCGCGCGTAGCGCGTGCTGTAGCCAATCACCTTGCGCTGCTCGGGAAGGATCTTGACGTAGGAACCTTTGTCGAAGGCATCCACCACTACATAGCTCTGGTCCGACGCCGGGAATGTGAAGCGGAACTGGGCGGCACGCTCGGTCGGCGTCAGTTCCGCGGTGACGTCAGCATCCGCCAGGTAGACGCTGTAGTAATACGGCTTGGACGTTTCCGCCTTGTGCGAGAACACACTGGCGCGGTCGTCTTCCGTGAAGCGCTTGGCGCCGGTCACCGGCATGACGGAGAACTGGCCGTAGTCGTTCATCCAGGGCGATGGCTGGTGGGTCTGCTTCAAGCCGCGCAGCCTGTCGGCTTCGTACTGGTAGGTCCAGCCGTTGCCCATCTTGCCGGTCTGCGGCGTCCACAGGTTCATGCCCCAAGGGACCGCGATGGCGGGATAGGTATTCCCGTTCGACATTTCGGGCTTGCTGGCAGTTCCCATCAGGGGATTGACCCACTCCACCGGGTCGCTGATCTTGCCGACGAATTGGGCTGCGGCGGGTGCCGCCGCGCATGCGAGGGTCAATGCCAAGGCAAATATCTTCATTGCTGGTATCCAGTCTGGCTATATGGACGGGCGCTGATTTCGCGGCCCCACTCTTTGTTCGGTGCGGCCTGCATGCGGAACACCAGCTCGCCGCCGGCCATGAGGTCTTCATGGCGCAGGAAGCTGCGCAGCAGCGGCTTGCCGTTCAGCGCGACACTGCCGACAAAGGCGTTCGCGGCCGACATGGCCTCGGCGCGGATGGTGAAGCGCTTCCCGTTCGGCAGCGTCAGTACCGCCTTGTCCACGAATGGACGGCCGATCACATACTGATTGCTGCCCGGCGCTACTGGATAGAAGCCCAGCGCGGTGAACGCCAGCCAGGCCGACATCTGGCCCAGGTCGTCATTGCCCGCCAGGCCGTCCGGCTTGTTGTGGTACTGGCTGGCGACAATTTGCGCCAGCCGCGCCTGGGTCTTCCACGGTGCGCCGGCGAAGTTATACAAATAGGCCACGTGGTGCGATGGTTCGTTGCCGTGGGCGTAATGGCCGATCAGGCCTGAGATGTCTTCCATGTGGGCGTAGACGTTGTCATCGACCTTGGCGTCGAACACCTGGTCGATCTTCGACTGCAGTCCGGCGTCGCCGCCCAGCATGCCGACCAGGCCAGCGTTATCGTGCGGCATATACCAGGAATATTGCCAGGCGCTTCCTTCGGTATAGTCGCTGCCGAAGTTGGACTGTACCGGGTTGAATGGCTCGCGGAATTCACCGGTCGACTTGCGGGCGCGCACGAAGCCCGTCCTGCTGTCGAACACATTGCGGTAATTCTGCGCGCGCTGGTAGAAGCGCGCGGCCACGTCCTTCTTGCCCATCTTCTCGGCCATGCGCGCGATGGTCCAGTCGTCGAAGGCGTATTCCACCGTCTTGGAGGCCGCTTCCGGCTCCAGGTCGATCGGCACGTAGCCCAGCTTCTTGTAATGTTCAAGGCCGCCGTAAGGGCCGTAGTCGGCGCTGGCTACCATGGCTGCCAACGCCTCGTCTGCATTGATGCCCTTGATGCCTTTCATGTAGGCGTCCGCGATCACCGGCACCGCGTGGTAGCCGATCATGCACCAGGTTTCCAGGCCATGGAAGGCCCACACCGGCAGGATGCCGTGCGGGCTATGCTGGCGCGAAGCGACCAGCGAGTTCACGAAGTCGGCATTGCGCTGCTCCGGCTGCACCAGCGTGAGCAAGGGATGCAGGGCGCGGTATGTATCCCACAGCGAGAATGTGGAGTGATAGCGGAAGCCTTTGGCCTGGTGCACCTGGTTGTCAGGGCCGCGATACTTGCCGTCGCGGTCCATGAACAGGCTTGGCGCCAGCATGGCGTGGTACAGGCTCGTATAGACCATGCTGCGCATGTCGGAGGGTGCCTCGATGGCGATGGCGGACAGCGCTTCGTTCCAGGCGATGCTGGCACGCTGGCGTTCGGCGTCGAAGTCCCAGCCGGGCATTTCTTCCAGGTTGGCCAGCGCGCCATCCTCACTGACGCCCGACAGCGCGACCTTGACCAGCAGGGTGCCGTCATCCGGCGTGCCGAAATCGAGTGCCGCCACCAGCGCCTTGCCTTCCACCTGCACCTTGTCGGCGGGCGTCTTGCCGGGGCCGGCGAATCCCTTGTATTCCACGCCCTCCTCGCGATTGACCAGGGTATGGCCGGCGACGGGACGCGAGAGCTTCATGGCGAAATAGACCTGGCGGCCGGGCGCCCAGCCGCGCGTGATGCGCATGCCTGTAATCGTGGTGCTGTCGCGCAGGCGCAGCGATGACCACAGGTTCTTGCCGGCGTAGTCGTAAATGCTCTGGCGCAGGTCGAGGATCAGCTTGGCCTGCGCGCCCTTGGCGTAGCGGTAGCGGTGCAGGCCGACCCGCTCGCTGGCGGTCAGTTCGGCATCGACCTCATGGTCCTGCAAGCGCACCGCGTAATAGCCGGGCTCCGCGCGTTCATCCTCGTGGCGGAAACGCGAACGGTATCCGCTGAACGGACGTTCCGGATAGCCCGGCTCCAGCTTGGTCTCGCCGCTATAGGGCATCAGCAGGATGTCGCCCAGGTCGGAGTGGCCGCTGCCTGAAAAATGGGTATGGGAGAAGCCGAGGATGGAGTTGTCCTCGTAGCGGTAGCCGGCAGCCCAGGGGTAGCTTTGGCGGAAATGCCGCAACTGCGTATCTGGACTCAGTTGCACCATGCCGAAGGGGCGGCTGGCACCGGGGAAAGTGTGGCCGTCGCCGCCCGTGCCGATAAACACGTTGACGGCGGCCGCCGGACTGCCCGCCGGCGCCGCTTGCGCAGCGGCGGCCAGCAGCGTTGCGGTAAACAGCGCCACGAAAGGTCGGATACCCATGGTGTCTCCTTTTATGATGCTGCTTTTATACCTTTACCAGATCTTTCCTCGCAATCGAAAGTGGCAGAAACGGCGAAGTTTCAGGAAGTTTAGTAAACAACGGCCGTGCGGTACACCGGATACAGGTTATGGCGCTCGTCCCAGGTGGCATGGCGGCGGGCGAAAAAGTCCAGGCGCGCGCGCGGATTCTTGGCAAAAGCCGGATCGCTTTCCAGCTTGGCCTTGAAAGCGGCTGCCAGCGCCGGGTCGGCTGCGAGCATTTCACGCGCTGCCTCTTCGGCCACGTATTCCTCCATGTACTCCTTGCGTTCCAGGTAGTTGTTGAAGAATCCCCAGGCCGCCAGCGAGTCGGCGCCGGCCGGTTCCAGCATGGTCATCAACAAGCGCGACTTTGGCTGGGCGATCGGCACGAACAGGGCGCCCTTGCCTACTTCACGCTGTTCGTTCTTCCAGGCGCCTTTCCAGCTCGCCAGTTGGTGGCCTTCGAAGGAGGTTGCGGTCAGCTTGGCTTCCTCCGCGCGGAAAGCTTCCAGCGCCACCTTGCCGGGCGCCCGCTCCAGGCGTTTGTAGCTGATGCCATGCGCCTTCAGCTTTGGCTCGACCAGCGCGGCTTGCGCGGCCGGCACCAGGTAGCCGCCAACCGGCGCCTTGAGCACTACGTCGGGCACCACTTCATCGCGCAGCGGAACGCTCCATTTCTGCGGCTTGGACTCGTCATACCTGGTCCAGACCCCGCCCGAAACGTCGGAAGGGGTACGGGTGTATTCATAACCCGGGAAGTCGATCATCTCGGTGCGATCGGTGGTCTTGTAGCTGAGCGGCATGTCGGCCAGTTTGGCGGCACGCACATCGGCTTCTGCCGCGGCCTTGGCCCAGGCCGCGCCGTGCTGCGCGAACTGCTCCATCAGCGAGACGATGGTGTTGCGGGTGACCTTCACGCGGTGCGGGTAATCGCGCCACGCATGGGTTTCCACCAGCATGGCAAAGCGGTTGCGCAACGGGAAGTAGCCGGTCGAAAAGCGCGGCGTGGACATGCTGTCGACGAAACCGGAATCCGGCTGGTCGGTCTTGTCGAAGGAGATGTAGAAGTGACGCGGGTCGGAACCCTGCTTGCGCAGGTCGGCCATGACGTTGTCGCGCATCTCCTTGCCCAGCGGGAGCAACGCCGCATCGCCACCGTGCACCGGCTCGACCTGGATCGATACGTCAGGCTGGAACTTGGCACCGTCGGTCACGTGCAGGTCGACGTAGGCCAGCGGGTCCCATTCGTTGACCAGCTTGAGCATGGCCTGCATTTCAGGCGCATCGGCCTTCACGTAATCGCGATTGAGGTTGTAGTTCTGCGCCGTAACGCGCCAGCCCATTTCGACCGGGCCGCGCTGATTCGGACGATTGTTTTTGCCGAAGCGCTCATGGCCATCGACATTGAAGACCGGGACGAACAGCACCACCTGCTTGTCCAGTGCACCGGCGGCGGCTTTCCCGTCCAGCGCCTCGCGCAGGGCCCAGAAGCCGGCATCCTTGCCATCGATCTCGCCGGCGTGGATGCCGCCTTGCACCAGCAGCACCGGCAGCTTGCGCTGTTTGGCTGAGGCGGCGGTCAAAGCACCGGCACGGGAAATGGCCAGCGCCAGCATCGGCCGCCCTTCCGGCGTTTCGCCGAACGAGAAACAGCGCACCGCTTTCGGGTAAGCCTTCTGGTAATCCGCGCACAAGCGTTGAACTTCATCATAGCGGCCCGTGGCGTGGTAGCCGGAGCGTTCTGCGACGGTGGTAAGGTCGGGCGCGGCATGCGCCAATGGAAAAGCGGCAAACAGTGAAAGCAGTACGGCAGAACGAATCATCTCAATGCTCCGGCGGTTGTTGGAAAACGCCGGAGCATTATAGTGCGCTTCAGCTTCGCAGATATGGACGCTCAGGCGCGAACAACACCAGGCGTGCGGTCTTGCGCCAACGGGACGGCGCAGCGTCGCCTGCCGCCACCACGCCCGCGGCATAGGCCAGAGCGCGCGCTTCCATCGGCATTGATCCCAGCTCCATTTCCGCTTCCTGGAATTTGCCTGCATTGGCCGCCTCGATGAAGCGGCGCAGGCGCGGCGCATATTCACGCATTGACCTCGCCTGGGCCCAGTATGGCTCGGTGTCGCGGCCATGGCGCAACGCCAGCGCAGCACCGAGCAGCAAGGTCACCTGGTCGATGCCATTCGTCATCGGTTCCTCCAGTGCAGCCTGCACCTGGGCAGCACTGGCGCCGTCCGACGCCCCCCGCCATCCGGCGCATGCGTGCCGCCTGGCGCGGGTCGTCCTTGCTCGCTTCCAGTGCCTTGCCAATCTCGCCGCGCGACAGGACGCTATAGGGGTCGTTCGCATCACGTTCCGCCTGCGCCAAGGCAGCGACGCGCGAGCCCTCGGTCAACATACGGTTCTTGACCTGGCCGTCCAGCAGGCGCTGCAAACGCTCCAACTGCATTTCCAGTTCGGCGTTTTCGTACGGCAGCTTGCCCCTGTACCTTGCGCAGCGGCTCGAGGGCTTCGTTCCAGGCGCCATGGTCCAGCAAGGTGCGCGCATACAGGTAGGTCAGCCAGACGTTGTCGGGGAAGCGCGCCCGCGCGGCTGCGATCTCCTCGCTGCCGGCCGCCTGGCCGCAACGCAATGCCAGGTAGAGCCGGTCGCCGTCGTCCGGCCGCTCCTTGGCGCGCTCACGCGCGGCTGCACAGATTTCCGGCGATTCGTTGGCAACACCCTGTTCAGCACGGCGCAGCTGGACGTTTTCCGGACTTTCCTTGAGGCGCTGCACCAGCACGTCGCCGGCGCCGTCTTCGTGCGCCATGGTCAGCCACGTGTAGGTCGACGGAATCTTGATATTGTCCCAGCGTGCATGGGCCAGCACCATGGCCTTGCGCTGCGCATCATCCTTGACGAGTCCGGACAGCGACTCCGGCTCCATGCCGGATGCGGCGGCAAGAACCTTGCGCCAGTTCTTGCTCTTGCTGCTGACCGATTTTGGCGGCTCTTCGAACAGCACGTCGGCGTCGGTGTCGAACCAGCGCGGCGCACCCAGCACGGTATTCTGTTCGTCGCCAGGGCCGCCGTAGTGCACCACGCCCGTCGCCATCACGGTGCCGCCGGCAACGTTGTACACCGACTGGTTCGAGCCATCGCTGGGGCGGAAGCTCTCCAGCAGTTGGCCGTCCAGCAGGCGCGCTTCAACCGCGTGCTGCGCGTCCGGGCTGGCATCGATGGTGACGTGCTGCCCCGGATCGACCAGCCTCGAATTGCCGTCGATCGTCACGCGTACCGGCGTGCCAAGGCCGTTGTAGACCATGACCGTCGACGTGCCGAGCGCCATGCCCATACCCAGAACGCTGACCACCACGCCGCCGGCAACCGCCAGGCGCGCACCGCCGGCAAACCAGCCGTCCGCACGCTGGAAACGCGACCACCAGTCCAGCGACGTTTGCAATTTACGCTCGCTGCCGGCCAGCAGCACGCTGTACGATTGGGGGACCTGGCACGGTTGCGGTGCCGCGGCGATCGGCGTGCCGCTGCGTGCATGGGCTGGCAAGCAGCGTTTCGCTGACTAGCATTTGCTCCAGCACCGCCGAGCGCAGCGCACACCAGCCAGTTGCTGGTGTGGGAGGTCCAGTTGGCGGCGGCTTGCAGCCAGTCGTTGATGTTGTCACGGGATACCGGCGGCAGCGTGAACTTCTGCAGCGCGGCTTGCCAGCTCTCCTTCATTTCCAGGCGTTCCATCAGCTGTGGATCGAACTGCACCGCGCCGTTGCCGCGATAGATTTCGTCCAGCACCACGTACAAGCTGCTGCAATCGGCGATCAGGCGGCGGATATTGCTCTCGCTCTGGCGCGCCACGGCAGTCACCACCGCGCGGGTGTTCAGCACCAGGCCCCAGGCGTCGCGCAGGTTGGCGGCGCCATGTTCGGCGTAATGCAGCACGTCGATCAGGCTATCCAGATAAGCAGGCCAGCCTTCGCCCAGCTTGACGGCAGCCGCATAATGCCAGGCGCGCACCGTCGCATCATGGCGGCGCAGCTTTTCTTCCAGATGGTCGATGCGTTCATCGGTGCGCTGCAATGCCGCCGGCAATTGATTCACGCGGTATTCTTCGCCGCCCAACTGCACGCGATTTCCCTGCACCTTGGCATGGCCGTTGATCACAGCCGCCAGTTGCGCGCGCTCTTCCTGCAGCTGGCGCAACTGGCGCACATCGTCCTTGAGCGAGACCGGATACAGCGCGCTGGCTTCGGCGGCAGGTTGCGCATTGCGGGCGGCGCGCAGCTGCGCGGCCTGCGCCGCATGGCGCGTCAGCGAGCGGCCGAAGTACACGCCGCAATAGCGGCTCTGGAAATGCTCGCGCCGATATTCCTTCGCCAGGCGCTTCAGGCTTTCTTCCAGTTCGACCGGTTCGGCCTTGCCTTCCTGCCCTTCCAGCAAGTGGATGGTCATGCGTTGGCGCAGGGCCGCAGGATCGTCGAACAGCGACCATGCGCTGGACTGGTCGATCGCCGCTGCCAGGTAGCGCCGTTTGGCATTCTCTTCGCGCTCGTGGTTTTGCGGGTGGGTTTGCCACATGCGCGGCGGCTGGCCCAGTTCCGCCTTGAAAACACGGTGCTGTTCCGGCTGCTGCGCCGGCAGCGGCGGCACCTTGCCGTAATAGGGATCGTCCAGGATCCCGGCCATGCGCGCCGTGACATGGCTTTGTATGGCATAGGCATCGACGGTGGCGCGCCCGGCGCCATATTCGCCGAACACGAAACCGACGGTGCGCTCCCAGGCGTCGTCCGCCGCGCCCAGCCGATGCAAGGCGTGGATCAGCGCGTCGCTGCCGGTCAGCGACACGGCCACCAGGTCAGCCTGCATCTCCATCTCACGCGACAAGGCCCTCTGCATCAACACCACCAGGCGGAACGCTTGCTCCACCAGCGAGCGCAGTGACCAGACGATGACCTGCAACACCCAGGCCACCAGGCGCAAGCGGATATCAAGGCGGCCAATGCCTTCAATCAGGTCGTCCAGTTTATCGCGCCGCGCCACCATCTCCTGCACGACTTGCTGGGCCACGTAAGCCCAGCGTCCGACCGCCATCGAGCGCTGCGCGAAGTGGCCGAATTCGTGCGCCAGCACGGCG
>NZ_JBNZFX010000021.1:0-151494 GCF_050709955.1 Massilia eburnea | reverse complement strand
TCCACGGCGCGCAGAATGACCATTCGGTATGGGCGCTGCAATCGCGCTACCTGGCGCATCACGGCTTCGGCGTGCTGGCCGTGGACTTGCCAGGCCATGGCCGCAGCCGTGGCGCCGCCTTGCGCAGCGTTGAGGCAATGGCCGCTTGGCTGCTGTCAGTATTGGACGCCGCAGGTGTCGGTAATGCAGCACTGGTGGGGCACAGCATGGGTTCATTGATCGCGCTGGAGGCTGCCCACCGCGCGCCGCAGCGCATCACGCGCCTGGCCCTGCTCGGTGCGACCTATCCGATGAAGGTTTCCGATGCGCTGCTCAACGCCGCACGGGAAGCCGAAGGCGATGCAATCGACATGGTCAATATCTGGTCGCACAGCTCGTACGCGCAGAAGCCTTCCTGTCCGGGGCCGGGATTCTATGTCAGCGGGATGTCGAAACGGTTAATGGAACGCATCTCCGCGCAAGGCGAAGCCCTGCTGTTCCACACCGATTTCACAGCATGCAACAGCTATGCAAACGGCGACGCGGCGGCAGCGAGCGTACGCTGCCCGGTGCAGTTCATCTTCGGCAGCATGGATATGATGACGCCGCCGCGCAGCACCAAGGCGCTGCTGGCGGCGCTGCCGGGCGCAAGGACCGTGACAGTGGATGCCGGCCACCAGATGATGGCCGAACAGCCTGACGCGGTGCTGGATGCACTGCTGGCTTTCCTGCGCTGAACCCGCCCTAGGCCGCGCCGAAATGTTCGCCCAGGGTGGCGCCCAGCCCGGACTCCACCGCGGTTTCGACCTGGCGCGCCAGGGTGGCGGCGTCGCGGCTGGCCTGGCGATCCATTTCATCGTCTGAGTCGGCCAGTACGCCGGCATTGAGCGACATGCCGCCAAACACGAACAGGCGGTAGACGTCGGCCACACTGATTTTGTGCACATTGGCCAGCAACACCCAATTGTCCGCCCCTTCGCTGACCCGTTTGCCGAACTGCACGCGCGGCGGCGGCGCAATCTTCACTTTCGCCACCCAGCCGGGTACCAGCATCTTCTCCAGCAAGGCGTCCATTTCATCGAAGCCAAGGCGGGTACGGCCACGCATTTCCGCCGCGCTGACGGCGGCGTTATCGCCCTGCTCCCGCGCCTCGTGCAGCACTTTCAGCACCGCCATGGCGTCGACAAATTCACCGCCCGGCACCGCCTCGTGCCACCAGCGCTCGTATTTGACCACCGGCAGCGCGGCAGTGAGCAAGGCGCCCAGCAGGGTAATCAGCCACGAAACATAGATCCACAGCAGGAATAAAGGCAAGGCTGCCAACGCGCCGTAAATCTTCGAATAAGTCGGCGCCTGGGTAATGAAGATCGCGAAACCGCGCTTTGCAAGCTCGAACGACACCGCCGCCAGCGCACCGCCGCACATCGCGTCGCGCCAGTCCACCATCCGGTTCGGCACCGTGATGTAAAGGAAAGTGAAGGCCAGCGTCGTCAGCAAGACGGACAGCAAGGTATAGAAAATCGGCCCGGTCACCGAGCCTACCAGCCCGCTGGTAGCATCGAACAAATGGGTGGAAAGGCTGATCGACACGCCGATCAGCAAAGGGCCAAGGCTGATCAGCGCCCAGTACACCAGCACCCGCCGCACCAGCCGGCGCTCGGTTTTGACGCGCCAGATGCGGTTGAAGGCGCGTTCGATCATGCTCATCATCGCCACCGAGGTCAGCACCAGCGTTACCGCACCCACCGCCGACAGGCGCGTCGCCTTGGCCGCAAACGTGGTCAGGTAGCCCATGATCGTGCTGGAAATCGCCTTCGGCATCACGCTCTTGATGAAGTACGCTTCCAGCGCCGTGCGGAAGGTATTGAACATCGGGAAGGTGGTGAAGATTGCCAGTGCGATCGTCAGGACCGGCACCAGCGCAAAAACAGTGGTAAACGTCAGGCCGCCCGCCACCTGGGGCAGGCTTTCTTCGCGCAGGCGGCGGCGCCCAAACTGGATCAGGTCATGCAGTTCGCCCCACGAGAGCGCACGCAGTTCTGCCACGCCTTTGGTGCAGGCGCGGGCGACGTTGGTATAGAGGGACTTAAAAACCATCAGTAAAGCTTATTGGTCATGCAACTTGTGCAAAGGGCCATATAATAGCAATGATGAACAGAACTAACCTCACAATTCTAATTTTGTATTATTCAAGGCACGGATCCGTACGTAAATTGGCGGAAATGATTGCGCAAGGTGTTGAATCGGTAGCGGGCTGCGACGCCCGCCTGCGCACCGTGCCGGCGGTTTCCACCGTAACGGAAGCGACCGAACCGGAAGTGCCGCTGGACGGCGCGCCGTATGTCGAATTGCAGGACCTGGAGGAGTGCGACGCCCTCGCGCTGGGTTCCCCCACCCGCTTCGGCAATATGGCCGCGGCGATGAAGTATTTCTGGGACGGGACGTCGGCGCAGTGGCTATCCGGCACCCTGTCCGGCAAGCCGGCCTGCGTCTTCACTTCGACCGGCAGCCAGCATGGCGGCCAGGAGTCGACCTTGCTGACCATGATGGTGCCCTTGCTGCACCATGGGATGATGGTGATGGGCCTGCCCTACACCCATCCCGAACTGATGACGACGACCAGCGGCGGCTCGCCTTACGGCGCCAGCCACTGGTCGGGACTGGATGGCAAGAAGCCGTTCACGGATGATGAGAAACGCCTGGCGGTCGCGATGGGCCGCCGGCTGGCCGAAGCGGCCGTCAAGCTGCGGGGATAAGAAAAATGAACAGTACCAAGCACAAATTTTTCCACTGGGGCGCTATCGCCAGCCTGGCCTTGCTCATCATCTGGAGCGTGGCCTGGGAAATGTGGCTGTCGCCGTTGAAACCGGGCGGTTCCTGGCTGGTACTGAAAGCGGTACCGCTGCTGTTCCCACTGCTGGGCGTGATCAAGCGCGATCTCTACACGCTGCAGTGGACCTCGATGATGATCCTGATTTACTTCATCGAAGGCGTGGTGCGCGCTTACGGCGACAAGGTAACGCCTTGGCTGGGCTGGGGCGAAGTGGCGATTGTGGTGGTCTACTTCCTGTGCGCCATCCTGTATGTGCAGCCATATAAGAAAGCGGCCAGGCAGGCGGCGCGCGAACTGCTGGAAAAGGTCAACACCAGCAAGACCAAGTAACTATGGATAATTCCGCTTTCCTCGGCGCCTGCCGCGCCTTGCTCGGCGACGCGCACGTCATGACCGAAGAGGCGGACATGGCGCCGTTCTTGCGCGACTGGCGCGGACGCTTTACCGGCCATGCGCTGGCTGTGCTGCGGCCCGCCGATACCGGACAAGTCGCCGCCACCGTCAAGCTGTGTGTGGATGCGCGCATCCCGATCGTGCCGCAAGGCGGCAACACGGGCTTGGTACTGGGCAGCGTGCCCGATGCCAGCGGAACCGCAGTGGTACTGTCCCTGGCGCGCATGCAGAAGGTGCGCCAGGTCGATCCGGTCAACCGCACCATGACGCTCGATGCCGGCGTGATCCTGCAGCGCGCGCAGGAAGCGGCCGCCGCGCAAGGTTGCCTGTTCCCGCTCTCGCTGGCGGCGGAAGGCAGTTGCACCATTGGCGGCAACCTGTCGACCAACGCCGGCGGCACCGCTGTGCTTCGCTACGGAAATACGCGCGAACTGTGCCTGGGGCTGGAGGTCGTCACGCCGCAGGGCGAGATCTGGTCCGGATTGCGCGGACTGCGCAAGGACAATACCGGCTACGACCTGCGCGACCTGTTCATCGGCGCGGAAGGCACGCTTGGCATCATTACCGGCGCGGTGCTCAAGCTTTATCCACAGCCGAAGGCTTCGGTGACGGCGCTGGCCGCAATGGAGTCGCCCGCTGCGGCATTGCGCCTGCTGTCGATCATGCAGGACCATTGCGGCGCAAGCCTGACCGGCTTCGAGCTGATGTCGGCGTTCTGCCTGCGCCTGGTGGCCAAGCATTTCCCGGCGCTGGCGCAGCCTTTGGCCGACGGCCATGCGCAGTATGCATTGCTGGAACTCTCCAGCAGCGAATCGGAAGCCCATGCTGCGGCGCTGCTCGAAAGCGCACTGGCTGCGGCCCTTGGCGAAGGCGTGGTGCAGGACGCGGTGGTTGCCAGCTCCACCGCGCAATCGCGTGGCCTGTGGGACCTGCGCGAGCATATTCCCTTGGCCCAGGCGGCCGACGGCAAGAACATCAAGCACGATATTTCGCTGCCGGTATCGTCGATCGCCGATTTCATCGCCAGCACCGAGCCGCAATTGCAGGCGGCGTTCCCCGCCTGCCAGCTGGTGTGTTTCGGTCACCTGGGCGATGGCAACCTGCATTTCAACGTAGCGCCGCCAGCCGGTGTGGCCAATGAAGACTTCCTGCAAAGCCAGGAGGCGGTCAACCGCGTGGTGCACGATGCCGTGGTTTCCTTCGGCGGCTCGATCTCGGCCGAACATGGCATTGGCGCCTTGAAGCGTGATGAACTGGCGCGATACAAGTCGCCGGTGGAGTTGAACCTGATGCGCGCGATCAAGGCCGCATTGGATCCTTTGGGCTTGATGAATCCAGGGAAAATACTATGAATCTGCTGCCCTTGCTGCTGTTGGCGATGGCGCTTCCTGCCGGGGCGCAAACCCTGCACAAGTGCACCATCGATGGAAAAGTAAGCTACTCGCAGCAGCCATTCGAAAAAGGTGTCGCCAGCACGCTCGAGGTGCCGGCGGCGCCTGCGCCCGATCCCGCTGCCGCGGCGAACCTGAAACGCCAGGAGCGCGAAGCGGAAAAAATGGCCACGCAGCGCCGTAAGCGCGAAGCACGCGAGGAGCGCGAAAGCCTGGCCGAGGCGCGTGCCGTTGCCAGCCACAATAAGAAATGCAAGAAGCTCCAGATGCAGCAGAAATGGGCGGACGAAGATGCGCGCGGCGCCACGCCCCAGAACACCGAGCGCGCCAAGCTGAAAGCCAGACGCGCGACCGACATGTATCAGCTGGAATGCGGCGGCTGACACGCTGGCTGGCGGCTGGTGAGTGGCGCGCGCATCCGGTGCGGGCGCTGACCGCTATCGCGGCGATCGCGATCGGGGTGGCGCTGGGGTTCGCCATCCACCTCGTCAACGCGGCAGCGCTGAACGAATTCACTACTGCCGTGCATAGCCTGTCGGGCCAGGCGGATATCCAGGTGGGCGGCACCGAGACAACCTTCGACGAAGCGGTCTACCCGGTTCTCGCGCGCCTGCCGGAGGTTGCCGTGGCGTCGCCGCTGCTGGAATTCGATGCTTCGATGCGGGGTTCGCGCCAGGCGCTGAAAATCATCGCTCTTGACGTGTTCCGGGCGGGCTTTATCACGCCGGACCTGATCGGGGCGCCGGATGAAGACCTTCCATACGACACGCTGGCCGACGATGCCATCTTCCTGTCGCCGGCCGCCATGAACTGGCTGCAATCGCGGCCCGGTGCCGAGCTTCGGCTGCAGGCAGGCAGCAAGGTGGCGGCTCTGCGCGTGGCCGGTTCGCTGCAGCGGGCGCGCGTTGGACAACGTTTCGCAGTCATGGATATCGCGGCCGCCCAGTGGCAGTTCCAGCGCCTGGGCAAACTGTCGCGCGTGGACCTGAAGCTGCGCGATGGCGTGGACCGGGGCGCTTTTGAGCGCTCGTTAAAGGCACGGCTGGAACGCGAGTTTCCCGGCCGGTTCCGGGTCGGCCAACCGAACGACGCGGAACAGGAAAGCCGCAACGCGAACCTGAGCCGGGCTTATCGCGTCAACCTGAGCGTGTTGGCGCTGGTTGCGCTGTTCACCGGGGCTTTCCTGGTATTTTCCTCGCAGGCCCTGTCCGTACTGCGGCGGCGCAGCGAATTCGCACTGCTGCGGGTGCTGGGCCTGGAGCGGCGTCAATTGATCCGCCAGGTGCTGCTGGAAGGCGCCTTGTTGGGCAGCATCGGCTCAGCGCTGGGCGTGGCGGGCGGCTATGCGCTGGCAGCCGCCGTGTTGCGCTTGTTTGGCGGCGACCTTGGCGCCGGCTACTTTGCCGGTGTCCAGCCAAGCGTGCAATGGGCGCCAGCTGCTGCACTGGCCTACTTTGCGCTCGGCCTGGGCGTAGCGTTGCTGGGCGGCTTGGCGCCGGCGCTCGACGCGGCCCGCGCGCGGCCCGCCGTCGCACTCAAGGCCGGCACCGACGAAACAGCATTGCGCCCGCTGGCGCGCCCCTGGCCTGGCCTCGCCTGTCTCGCTCTGGCTGCCGCCATGACGTTGGCGCCGCCGGTATTAGAGCTGCCGATCTTCGGCTACCTGTCGATCGCCCTGCTCCTGCTCGGCGCCATCGCACTGATGCCGCGGCTGTCCGGGATGACGTTCACCGCCCTCGCCCGCCATAAGGCGGCGACGCCGGTACGCGCGCTGGCCCTGGCGCGGCTGGCCAACGCGTCGGGCCAGGCCGGCATCGCTCTGGGCGGTGTGCTGGCGAGCTTCAGCCTGATGGTGGCGATGGCAATCATGGTTGCCAGCTTCCGTACTTCGGTCGACCAGTGGGTGCTGCGCATCCTGCCGGCCGACGTGTACGCACGCAGCGCGTCGGCCGGCGCCACTGGCGGCCTGTCGCCCGCCGAACAGGATAGCTTGGGCGCAGTTCCCGGCATCGCCCGCATCGAATTCCTGCGCGTGCGCTCGGTCTCGCTGGCCCCCGACCGCGCCAACATCGCCGTGCTGGCGCGCGACGTCGACCCGGCCGATCCAGGCCGCGCGATGGTCCTCGTCGATGGTTCGGAGCAGGCTGCGGCCATCTTGCCTGCCGGCGCCTCCGCCTCGCTGCCCCCGGCCTGGGTGTCGGAAGCCATGTCCGACCTGTACGGGCTGCAGGCGGGATCCACGCTGCGCCTGCCCCTGCAAGGCCAGCAACGCGAATTCCGCGTCGCCGGCATATGGCGCGACTATGCACGCGCCGGCGGCGCCGTCATCCTGCGCCGCTCCGACTACATCGCCCTGACCGGCGACCGCGACGCCGGCGATGCCGCCATCTGGCTCGAGAAAAATGCCAGCGCGGCCCAGGTGCAGGAAGGCATCCGCAAATTGCCCTTCGGCGAACTGGTGGAAACCAGCGTTCCTTCCGAAATTCGCAACCTGACGCTGAAAATCTTCGACCGCAGTTTCGCCGTCACCTATCTGCTGGAAGCCATCGCCATCGTCATCGGCCTGTTTGGCGTCGCCGCCACCTTCTCCGCCCAGACCCTGGCAAGGGCCCGCGAATTCGGCATGCTGCGCCACGTTGGCGTCACGCGCGGCCAAGTGCTCGGCATCCTGGCGCTGGAAGGCGCCGCCCTGACCACATTCGGCATCCTGGCCGGCTTCACACTCGGCTGGGTCATCAGCCTGGTGCTGGTCCACGTCATCAACCCGCAATCCTTCCACTGGACGATGCAGATGCACTACCCCTGGCCGCTGCTGGCGACCGTTGCGCTGGCATTATTACTGTCATCGGCGGCAACCGCGCTGTTCGCCGGCCGCCAAGCCCTATCCGGTAGTCCAATCCGCGCCGTCAGGGAGGACTGGTGATGCGCGCCCTGCTTTTCTTCCTGCTCGCGCTGGCAATCAGGCTGCCGCTGCAGGCCGCCGACTTCACGCCGGTAACGCCCGGTGTGCGCCTCGAATTCCCGCGCGACTTCGGCGCCCACCCCGGCTTCAAGACCGAATGGTGGTACGCCACCGGCTGGCTGGACACCGGCGACGGCCGCCAGCTCGGCTACCAGGTCACCTTCTTCCGCAGCAGCACCGGCCATGGCCGCGACAATCCGAGCCAGTTCGCGCCCAAGGACATCATCGTCGCCCACGTCGCACTGTCCGATGCCGCGCAGGGCAAACTGCTGCACGACCAGCGCACCGCGCGCGCCGGTTTCGGCCTGGCCAGCGCCGCCACACAGGACACCAACGTGGAGCTGGACGGCTGGCGCATGCGGCGCGCCGAAGACGGCACTTATCATATCGACATCGAGGCCGCCGAATTCGCGCTCGCATTGAAGTTGCAGCCGACCCAGCCCGTGCTGCTGCAAGGCGACGCCGGCTTCTCCCGCAAAGGCCCGAAGCCCGAACAGGCGAGTTATTACTATAGCAAGCCCCAGCTGCGCACCAGCGGTACCCTGACCCGCCGCAACGCCGCGCCGCAGGCCGTGCAAGGCGTAACCTGGCTCGATCACGAATGGTCAAGCCAGGTGCTCGATCCGGCTGCCGCGGGCTGGGACTGGGCCGGCATCAACTTGGACGGCGGCGGCGCACTGATGGCATTCCAGATAAGGGACCGCCAAGGTGGTAAACTGTGGGCCCACGCGACATGGCGCGATGCATCCGGTAAGATCACGCACTATTCGCAGGACCAGGTCAGTTTTACCCCGCAGCAGCGATGGAAATCGCCGCGCACCCAAGCCGAGTATCCCGTCGCCACCCTGATCTCCACCGGGCCCGAACAGTGGCAGCTCAGTCCTTTGCAGCAGGACCAGGAGCTCGATTCGCGCCGTTCGACCGGTGCTGTGTATTGGGAAGGCGCGGTGACAGTGACACGAGACGGCAAGCCGGCAGGACGCGGCTACCTGGAGTTGACGGGCTATGTCCGTCCGATGAAACTTTGAACAAGAACGTAGAATACGCAATGAGCACCAGCAACCACGGTCAGCCAGAAGCCCGAGAACTCACGAAAGGCAGCATGGCCGCCTTCAAGGGCCTGCTGCCCTTCCTCAAACCTTACCGCAACCGCTTCGTCATTGCCGGCATCGCGCTGGTGGTGGCAGCCGCCTCCACGCTGGCGATCCCGTATGCCTTCAAGCAGATGATCGACCTGGGCTTCGGCACCAATGCCGGGGTGCGCAGCGCGGCCCACGTCAACCAGGTCTTCCTTGCCCTGTTCGCAGTTGCCACGGTGCTGGCGCTGGCAACTGCGGCGCGTTTTTACAGCGTCTCCTGGCTCGGCGAGCGCGTCACGGCCGACATCCGCAATGCCGTGTATTCGCACGTGGTGCAGCAAAGCCCGGAATTCTTCGAGACCACCAAGACCGGCGAAGTGCTGTCGCGCCTGACCACCGACACCACCCTGATCCAGAGCGTGGTTGGCACCAGTATTTCGATGGCCTTGCGTAATGTGCTGCTGTTCCTCGGCGGCCTGGTGATGCTGTTCATTACCAGCCCCAGGCTGTCCACCATCATCATCGGCCTGCTGGTGCTGACCGTGCTGCCGATCGTGATCTTCGGGCGCCGCGTGCGCAAGCTGTCGCGCGATTCGCAGGACCGCGTGGCCGATGCTTCGGCCATGGCAGGCGAAATCCTGAACGCCATGCCGACCGTGCAGGCATTCACCCATGAAGGCCTGGAAGCAAAGCGTTTCGGCGCTTCCGTCGAAGGCGCATTCAGCACCGCCATGCGCCGCATCCAGGCGCGCGCTTTCCTGACCATGCTGGCCATTGTGCTGGTGTTCGGCACCATTGTGTTCGTGCTCTGGCTCGGCGCCCACGCCGTCCTGGAAGGCACGATGACGGGCGGCGACCTGGGTCAGTTCATCCTGTACGCCTCCATCGTGGCCGGCGCGATTGGCGCCTTGTCCGAGGTCATGGGCGAGGCCCAGCGCGCAGCCGGCGCCACCGAGCGCTTGCTGGAATTGCTGGCAGTACGTTCCGATATCCAGAACCCGGCAAAGACGCAGGCCCTGCCGCCGCGCGCCGCCAATGGCGCGGCCCTGAGCCTGTCGGACGTGTCGTTCAACTATCCATCGCGCCCCGACACGCTGGCACTGGACCATGTGACGCTGGAGATCAAGCCAGGCGAGACCATCGCCGTGGTCGGCCCTTCCGGCGCCGGCAAGACCACCCTGTTCCAGATGCTGCTGCGCTTCTACGATCCGCAATCGGGCGCCATCCTCCTTGACGGCACCGATATCCGCCTGCTGGACCTGCATACACTGCGCGGCGCCATCGGCATCGTGCCGCAGGATACGGTGATCTTCTCGGCCGACGCGATGGAAAACATCCGCTATGGCCGCGCCGATGCGACCGACCAGGAAGTGATCCAGGCCGCACGCCTGGCCGCCGCCCATGAATTCATCGAACGCCTGCCGCACGGCTACAAGTCCTTCCTTGGCGAACGCGGCGTGCGCCTGTCGGGCGGCCAACGCCAGCGCATCGCGATTGCACGCGCGCTGCTGAAGAACCCTCCGCTGCTGCTGCTCGATGAGGCCACCAGCGCGCTGGATGCGGAATCCGAACGCCTGGTGCAAGGCGCGCTGGAAGCGGCCATGGTCGACCGCACCACCGTCATCATCGCCCACCGACTGGCCACCGTGCAGCGTGCCGACCGCATCATCGTCATGGAAGACGGCAAGGTGGTCGAAACCGGCACCCACCAGTCGCTGGTGGCGCTGGGCGGCATTTACGCCAACCTGGCTGCACTGCAGTTCCACCATGTCCACGTCACCCATTGAGGCGCAACGTGACCGACGCTGAACTGCGCCAGAGTTGCCACACCATCCTGCCAGGCCATGGCCAGCCGTCGCCGGCACAGACCTTTGCCGCCATGGCCGCCTGGTGCGACGCCAACGGCATCGCGCACGATGTGTATGGCGAGGGTGAGCTGATCCAGTCCTTCGAGCAGAAGATCGCCGACCTGCTGGGCTTTGAGGCCGCAACCTTCTGCATTACCGGCACCATGACCCAAGTCACGGCACTGCGCCTGGCCTGCATGGAACGCGGCAGCCGCCTGGTGGCGCTGCACCCGACCGCGCACATCTTCAAGCATGAACGCGGCAACCACCAGCTGCTGGACCATTTCCAGGCCATCCAGCTGGGCGACCCGCAACGTCCATTCACACTCGGCGAGCTGCAGGCCGTGCCGGATCGCCTGGCCGCCGTATCGCTGGAACTGCCGGCGCGCGAACTGGGCGGCCAGTCGCCGCGGCGGGACGAGCTGGAAGCGATCAAGCTTCACTGCCGCGAACAAGGCATCCACCTGCATATGGACGGTGCGCGCCTGTGGGAAGCTGCCGCCGGCTATCGCCTTGCGCCGGCCGAAGTGGCGGCGGGCTTCGACAGTGTCTACGTTTCGCTGTACAAGGGCATCGGCGGCCTGGGTGGCGCCATGCTGCTGGGCAGCCGCGCCTTCATCGCCCGCGCCCAGGAATGGTTCCGCCGACAGGGCGGCAACGTGATCCACCGCACGCCTTATGTAGTCGCCGCTGCAATGCAGTTCGATGCGCGCCTGGCGGCGATGCCGGACTATTTCCGCCGTACCCGGTGGCTGTACGACACCCTGCGCGACTACCCGCGGCTGCGCGCCAACCCATCGCAGCCGCATGCCAATATGCTGCATATCCATGTGCCGGTCGATCGCGACCGCCTGCTGCAGATCCGCAATGAAGTCGCCGCACAGCACGGCATATGGCTGCTCAACCGCGCCGCCCATGCACAACTGCCCGGCACCAGCCACACCGAGTGGTATGTCGGCGATCACCTGTTAACACTATCGGACGATCAAGTCCGCCAAGCCCTCACTTTATGGAGCGACGCACTATGAGTTTTGCTTCGCTGGACCTGATTGACGGGCTCCTTCGCACACTCGAATCGATTGGCTACAAAACCCCAACGCCGATCCAGAAACAAGCTATCCCCGCGATCCTGGCGGGCCGCGACCTGCTGGGGGCGGCACAAACCGGCACCGGCAAGACCGCCGCATTCGCCCTGCCCCTGCTACAGCGCCTGGCCATGGAAGGCGACCAGGCCGCACCGAACCATGTGCGCTGCCTGGTGCTGGTGCCCACGCGCGAACTGGCCGACCAGGTCTACCAGAGCTTCCATAGCTATGGCTTCCACCTGCCGCTGCGTTCCGCGGTTGCCTATGGCGGCGTGCCGATGGACCCGCAACTGGCGAAACTGCGCAAAGGCCTGGACGTGCTGGTGGCTACGCCAGGCCGCCTGCTGGACCTGCACCGCAAAGGCGCCATTGAGTTCGGCCAGTTGACAGCCCTGGTGCTGGACGAGGCGGACCGCATGCTGGACCTGGGTTTTGCACCCGACCTGGATCAGCTGTTTGCCGTGCTGCCGGCCGAGCGCCAGACGCTGCTCTTCTCGGCCACCATGCCGGATTCGATTCGGGCGATGGCCAGGCAATTGCTGCGCGACCCGCTCACCGTCCAGGCCAGCGCGCCCAATACGGCGGCACGCACCGTGCGCCAGACAGTGTTTACGACCGACAAACGCAACAAGCCGGAGCTGTTCGTGCACCTGCTGCGCAAGGAGGGCTGGGGCCAGGTGCTGGTCTTCGTCAAGACGCGCAAGGGCGTCGAGCAACTGGTCGGGCTGCTGCAGGGCGAAGGCATCCTGGCCGATTCGATCCACGGCGACAAGCCGCAGCTGGCCCGCATCAAGGCACTCAAGCGGTTCAAGGCGAACGCTGTGCAGATCCTGGTGGCGACCGACGTCGCGGCCCGCGGCCTCGATATCGAGGCCTTGCCGCTGGTGGTCAATTTCGACCTGCCGACAGTGGCGGAAGACTATGTGCACCGCATCGGGCGTACCGGCCGTGCCGGCGCCGAGGGCGAGGCATTATCGCTGGTCTGCGCGGATGAAGTCGAACTGCTGCGGGCCATCGAGAAGCTGACCGGTACGGTCTTGCCGCGCCAGGAGGAAGCAGGCTTCGAAGCGGATCATCGCGTGCCATCCACCGGCAGCCCGGCCACACCTGCCACACCTGCCGCAACTGCCGCACGTACCACCGCCGCGAAACCGGCTCGCGGCGCGGCAAAACCGCAACGCCCGGCCGTCAAACCGCCGGCACAAGTCCGTGATGACGCGCCGCGCCCTGCCGGCGGGTTTGGCGGGTTGAAAGAAGAACTGCCGCCGAAGGAAAAACCACGCTCGCGCGGACCGATCTACGGCCAGCGTGCCGGAAGCCCGGGTGCCGGCAGCGGCAGTGGCCGCTCCAATACCGGCGGGACTGGCGGTACCGGTGGCGCCGGCGGCAAAGTCGTGGTGACCGCGACACGCGGCGCCAAATCGGCGGCGCGCGCCGCCGGCCGCGCCGCCGCCAAACCCGGTGGCCGTGGCAACAAACGATAAACGGAGAATCGCATGAAGCAGTACAAAGAATTGATCAGCACCGTGCTGGAGCAAGGAAGCTGGCAGGACAACCGCACCGGCATCCGCACCCTGAGCGTTCCCGGCGCGATGATGCGCTTCGACATGAACGACGGCTTCCCTGCCGTGACGACCAAGAAGCTGGCCTTCAAGTCGGTGGTTGGCGAACTGTGCGCCTTCCTGCGCGCCTCCCGCAGCGCCGCCGACTTCCGCGCCCTGGGCTGCAAGGTATGGGACCAGAACGCCAATGAAAACGCGCAATGGCTGGCCAACCCGCACCGTACCGGCATCGACGACCTAGGTCCGGTGTACGGCGTGCAATGGCGCCAATGGCCAGGCTATAAAGTGCTGGACGCCGCCGCCACCGCGCAGATTGAAGACGCGGAGCGCAACGGCTTCCGCCAGGTGGCCCCGCTGGCGGAAGACGGCGTGCAGAAAGTCCTGATGTACAAGGCGATCGACCAGTTGCGCGAGTGCCTGGACACCATCGTCAACAACCCGTCGAGCCGCCGCATCCTGTTCCACGGCTGGAACCCGGCCGTGCTGGACCAGGTCGCGCTGCCGGCCTGCCACCTGCTGTACCAGTTCATTCCGAACGCCACCACGCGCGAAATCTCGCTGTGCCTCTATGTGCGCAGCAACGATATCGGCCTTGGCACGCCATTCAATATCGCGGAAGGTGCCGCCCTGCTGCACCTGGTGGCGCGCCTGACCGGCTACACGCCGCGCTGGTTCAGCTACTTTATCGGCGACGCCCACATCTACGAGAACCACATGGAGATGGTGCAGGAGCAGCTGAAGCGCGAGCCGCTGCCGCTGCCGCAGCTGCGCATCGACAGCCGCGTGCCGTCGCTGGCGGAAACCGGGAAGTACCAGCCGGAATGGCTGGAGCTGATCGAGCCTTCCGACTTCACGCTGGAAGGCTACCAGCACCACGCGCCTCTGACGGCGCCGATGGCGGTTTAAGCCGGTTCGTCCTGGGGCACGACGCTGCCCCACCAGCGTTTGGCGACGGCTTCGCCGTCCCTCTCGAGCAGGAATTGGTAGCCGCGCTGTGCGGCTTCCTCCAACAGGCGCGGCTCGTTCAGCGCCGCTTCGCGCAGGTGATCGACGCCACGACGGTCGCCTTCCGCCACCAGGACCCGTCCATACATCAGCGAGGCGCGCGGATACGGACCGCCGGCCCGCTTCATCAGTTCGACCAGCGCTGGCTTGGCGGAAACCGTTTCCTCGAATTCCAGCTTCAGGGACGCCAGCTCCATCAAGTCCTGCACCGACAATTTTGCCAGTGGCAGCGCCGCCAGTTCGCCAATGCGCACCCGCGAATTCTGCACGTGGCGGAAGCGATGAACCCAGCCGCGTGAATTGACTTCCCACCAATCCTGGTCAAGCTCGGATTCCAGCCGCTTGCCGACGCCGGAGGCCAGCATGACATCGGCCGCCGAGGTATCGACTGGCGGCGGCAGGGCCGGCGCCATTTCAATGGCATCCAGCCGCTCGCGCAGGCACGGATGGGTGTCGGCAAGGTCGGAGGACTTGGCCCAGGCCGCATCCAGGCCCTTCTTGGTGGCCCATTCATCGTAATTGGCCTTGATCGCCAGCCGCATTGACGAAAACGGCATGAACGGCGGCTTTTCCAGGCGGTCGGCATTCTCATACATGCTCGGCCAGAAATCCCGGGCGATCCATTCGCCGAGCAAGCGCGAGCGTACCAGCATGTGGCATGTCGACGTGTGGCCGGCCATCTCGACCGCAGTCTGGTCGGCCTCGTATTCGTCCTGGCGCGACAGTACGAAGGTGTAGGCGCTGTAATAGGGGAAGAAGCGCTTCAGGGCACGCACAATCGCCGCGCTGAGCGCACTTTCGTCGGCACTGCTTTCCAGGTGCTGGTACATGGCGACGAACAGGCGGCGCTGGCGATAGATGCGCACGGAACCCTTGCCATGGTCGCCGCACAGGTGGCCATATTCGTGCGCCAGCACCGACAGCATCTCCTTGGGCGTGGAGCCAAGCAGGAACGGCAGGCCGACCAGCAGGTAATTGCGGTAGCCGCCGAAAATGCCATAGCGGGCATGCTGCACGATCGCGGCGTTGAATTCGTCCGTGATCAGGACGTGATCGATGCGCGGGCCCTGCAGCTTGCCGTACAGCTTGTCGAGGATATCGAACAGCTTGGGTGCTTCTTCGCGGACCAGTTCACGCCCGAACGGCGGGTCGAGGCGCATCAGCATCACGCGCAACACAACAAAGATCAGCGACAGCAGGAACAGGCCGCCCAGGCCGGCCTTGAACATCGCAAAGGCGCGGTGGGATTCGACGGCCCAGTGCACCAGCATGATAAATAATGCAAGCAGCCCGGCCAGCAGTCCAAACAGGATTGCATAGGCGGCCAGGCTGATCGCATGCACCTTGCGGCGGAAAGCCTCCGGGCTGGCATTCGAATCCAGCTCCAGCCGGCGGACTAAGTGCTCAAACGCTTTGTATTCCAATCATGCTCCTTCATTAAAACTCTTCCCAGTCTCCTACCTCGCTATTGGCGACCTTGCGCGATGCAGCCGGCTTGCCGTCACGCTGCAGCGGCTTGCCCTTGGCCGGCAATGCAGGCCTGGTGCGCAGCGCCTGGATCACCGCGCGCGCCTGCACCGCCGCAGGATGCTCGCGGCCCGGGCCGTCGATCTGGAACACGCTGACAATCTTCGACAGGCTGTTGGCCTGGTCCTGCAAAGCCGTGGACGCCGAAGCTGCCTCTTCCACCAGCGCCACATTCTGTTGCGTGATTGTATCCATCTCGTTGATGGCCTGGTGAATTTGTTCCAGGCCGGCAGTTTGTTCCTGCGTAGCACTGGTAATTTCTCCCATAATATCAGTCACGCGCTGAATGCTCGTCACGATATCCTTCATCGTGTGCCCGGCCTGGTTTACCAGCTTGGCGCCACTTTCCACTTTGCCAACAGAATCGTCGATCAACTGCTTGATTTCCTTGGCCGCGGCGGCCGAACGCTGCGCCAGGTTGCGCACTTCGCTGGCAACCACCGCGAAGCCGCGGCCTTGTTCACCGGCACGTGCCGCCTCCACGGCCGCATTCAGGGCCAGGATGTTGGTCTGGAAGGCAATGCCGTCGATCACCGCGATGATGTCCACGATCTTGTTGGAGGACTCGTTGATCGAACCCATGGTCGCCACCACCTGCTCCACCACCTCGCCGCCCTTGGTGGCGATCGATGATGCCGAAACGGCAAGTTGGTTGGCCTGGCGTGCATTATCGGCGTTCTGGCGCACGGTGCTGGTCAGTTCCTCCATCGAGGAGGCGGTTTCCTCCAGCGAGGCGGCCTGCTCGCCGGTGCGGTCGGACAAGTCCATATTGCCGGCCGCGATCTGGGCCGATGCGCTGGAAATCGTGTCGCTGCCGCCACGCACTTCGGTCACGATGGCACCCAGGTTGTCGCGCATCTTGTCCAGCGCCCGCAGCAATTCGCCGAATTCGTTGTCCGCATGCTGGGTAGCCTGGCCTTTCAGGTCGCCGTCGGCAACGCGGTGGGCCACGTCCATGGCTTCTGCCAGCGGTTCCGAGATCGCCTTCATCAGGATCAGGCCGGCGAACACGCTCAGTGCCAGGCCCCCGACAAGGACCACGGTGACGGTGGTGCTGTTGCGGCTCAGGCCGGCGGCGACTGCAGCGGCATCGGACTCGATACGCTTGTCGGCGTGTTCGGACAAGGTCTTCAATGCGCCGTCGCCAATGCGGTAGGACGGGTTGATCTTCTTGATCAGGACCGATTCCGCATCGTCCCAGCGGTTTTCCTTCACTGC
This sequence comes from Massilia eburnea, assembly GCF_050709955.1. Taxonomy (GTDB): domain Bacteria; phylum Pseudomonadota; class Gammaproteobacteria; order Burkholderiales; family Burkholderiaceae_D; genus Rugamonas; species Rugamonas eburnea_A. The sequence goes on along the minus strand of NZ_JBNZFX010000021.1, from coordinate 134,613 downwards.
CGTGGTGGCTGCCCGCACATGTTCCACGCCCAGGCCGTCGCTCTTGGCGAACCAGTCCTCCGCCAGCTTGCGCTCTTCCGGCGTCTTGATACTGGCCAGGTAGCTTTCCCAGCGCTTGTTCACGCGCGCCGTCACCTCGTCGACGATGTTGAAGTGATTGGTCAGCGGGTGGTCATGCAGCTTGCTCCAGGCGAAGTCCGGATTATGCTGCAAGGCCTGCAGGATCTGGCTGCGGCCCGTTTCCATGTCCAGGCGGATGGCATTGCGCTCCGCGATGTTCTTCTGGTTGGCGACCGTAACGTCTTTCACCAGTCCGACCGAGCGCTCCGCGCTCAGGATTCCGAGGCCGCCAATAATCGCCAGCAGGCCAATCAGCAAACCCAGCACGCCAACCAGCAGGGTCTTGATTTTGAAATTATTGAACATTGCTCACTCCTTTACCAAACATTTGAAAAACTGATGCAACCGGCCACGCAGCTCCGACACTTCGTCGAATTCGATATAGGTGACGTCCACCAGGTCATCGAGTTCACGCAGCAGCGTGGTTTTGATTGGCGCGCCTTTCCACACCAGGAACAGGATAGGTGTCCGGCGGCCCTTGAATATGTGATAGCTCAACTCGAATGCACTGCTCTCACTCATTCCAACACGGATGTTGACCATGACGTCCGCCTGGTCCAGCAATGCAAGCCGGTGGCGGCGGAAATTCTGCGGCGTGAACGGCAAGCCCTGCTTGCGTTCGAACGAAGCGCGGAAGGTCTCCGCGCTCTCGGCCTGCAAGCCTGTCAGGTAGTCGAAGGCATGCGGCAGGCCGTTGGCGCTGTCGATCATCTGCATGATCTCGCTGATCATGCGCTGCTCGTGTTCATTCGATTCTGTGAACGGCTGGCGGATAAAGACCTTGAGCGGTTCCACGCCCACGCTGCGCTGGCGCGATTGCGCACGGCGCTCCGGCATCTGCCACGCCGCCGCTGCCAGGTCGACGGCGCCGGGCACGGGACGCGGCGCCGGCGGCGGCGTCTCGCGCTGGTCGCGGGCGAGCGTGGCGTGCAGCTCCTGCAGCGAGCGCACGGTGGTGTTATCGGCGTGCTTGCGGGCTTCCGCCGCCGCCTCGGCCGCCGCGATGGTGGTAAACATCACCGTGCCGGAAGCCAGTGCCGCCGTACGCAGGCTGCGCGTGGCGGCAATTGCCACGCGCTTCTCGTCCACCGTGACCACGGCCATGGCGATTTCGCGCAGGGCCAGCAAGCCAATCAAGGTTTCATCCTCAATGGCATTGACCGGCACTTCGCCCGCTTCCAGCACGGCTGCCGTTATTTCGCTGGCGCATAGCGCGTAACCCGCATCGGCCAGTTCGCGCGCCAGCGCCACGGCACGCGCCTGGTCGGCCTTGCGCACCCGCATGTAGACGTAGCCTGACTGCGGGATGCGCACGCCGGCGCCCAGTTCGGCCTTCAGGAAGGCCTCGCCGAAGGTGCTGCCGGTGCCCATCACTTCGCCGGTGGATTTCATTTCCGGCCCCAGGATGGTGTCGACACCCGGGAATTTCGCAAACGGCAGGACCGACTCCTTGACGCTGTAATAAGGCGGAATCACTTCCGCGGTGACGCCCTGCTCCGCCAGCGAACGGCCGGCCATGCAGCGCGCCGCGACCTTGGCCAGCTGCACGCCGGTCGCCTTCGAAACGAATGGCACGGTGCGCGAGGCGCGTGGATTCACTTCCAGCACGTAGACCCGGTCAAGCATGCGGCCATCGGCCTTTTGGCGCTGGACCGCGAACTGCACATTCATCAGCCCCACCACGTTCAGGCCCTGCGCCAGGCGCACGGTCTGGCGCTTGATTTCCGCCACGGTGGCGTCGGACAGCGAATACGGCGGCAGGCTGCAGGCCGAGTCACCCGAGTGGATGCCGGCCTGTTCCACGTGCTCCATCACGCCGCCGATCACGACTTCGGTGCCGTCGCTGACGCAGTCCACGTCCACCTCGATGGCGTCGTTCAGGAAGCGGTCCAGCAGTACCGGCGAGTCGTTCGACACCTTGACCGCTTCGCGCATGTAGCGCTCCAGGTCGCGCTGCTCGTGCACGATTTCCATCGCACGGCCGCCCAGCACATAGGAAGGACGCACCACCAGCGGGTAGCCGATTTCCTCGCGCCAGCGCCAGCGCCTCTTCTTCGGTGCGCGCGGTGCGGTTCGGCGGCTGGCGCAGGCCCAGGTCCTGCAGCAGCTTCTGGAAGCGCTCGCGGTCCTCCGCGGCGTCGATCATGTCAGGCGAGGTGCCGATGATCGGCACGCCGTTGGCTTCCAGGTCCAGCGCCAGCTTCAGCGGGGTCTGGCCGCCGTACTGCACGATCACGCCGACCGGTTTTTCCAGGTCGACGATTTCCAGCACGTCTTCCAGGGTCAGCGACTCGAAGTACAGGCGGTCGGAGGTGTCGTAGTCGGTCGATACGGTTTCCGGGTTGCAGTTGACCATGATGGTCTCGTAGCCGTCTTCGCGCATGGCCAGCGCGGCGTGCACGCAGCAGTAGTCGAATTCGATACCCTGGCCGATACGGTTCGGGCCACCGCCCAGCACCATGATCTTCTTCTTGTCGGTCGGGTTGGACTCGCACTCTTCATCGTAGGTCGAGTACATGTAGGCGGTGTCGGTCGAGAACTCGGCGGCGCAGGTGTCGACGCGCTTGTACACCGGGCGGATGCCCTGGGCGCGGCGCTTGCTTGCGCACGGCGGTGCTCGCCGCATCGCCGAGCAGGTCGCGCCAGGCGGCGGTCCGCTGAAGCCCTTGCTGCTTCAGGCTGGCGCAGGGCGTCGCTGGTCCAGGCCGCCCAGCTTGCTGGGTGGCGAGCCATTCAGTTCGAGGTCGACGAGGTCCTGGATCTGGGCCAGGAACCACATGGGTCGATGTTGGTCAGGCTGGTTCACCTCGGCCAAGGCGACATGCCCTGGGCGAAGGCGTCGCCCACGTACCAGATGCGGTGCGGGCCCGGCTGGCCCAGTTCCTGTTCGAGCTTCGTCGCGGCCGGTGGTCTTCTGCGCTGCAGGCCGTCGACGCCGACTATCCAGGCCGCGCAGGGCTTTCTGGAACGATTCCTGGAAGGTGCGGCCGATGGCCATCACCTCGCCCACGGACTTCATCTGGGTGGTCAGGCGGTGGTCGGCGGCTCGGGAACTTCTCGAACGCGAAGCGCGGCACCTTGGTGACCACGTAGTCGATCGCAGGCTCGAACGAAGCCGGGGTGGCGCCGCCGGTGATTTCGTTGCTGCAGTTCATCCAGGGTGAAGCCGACCGCCAGCTTGGCGGCGACGCTGGGCGATCGGGAAGCCGGTGGCCTTGGACGCCAGCGCCGAGGAACGCGACACGCGCGGGTTCATCTCGATCACGATCATGCGGCCGTCTTGCGGGTTGATCAGCGAACTGCACGTTGGAGCCGCCGGTGTCCACGCCGATCTCGCGCAGCACGTGCCAGCGAGGCGTCGCGCATGATCTGGTATTCCTTGTCGGTCAGGGTCTGCGCCGGCGCCACGGTGATCGAGTCGCCGGTGTGCACGCCCATCGGGTCCAGGTTCTCGATCGAACAGACAATGATGCAATTGTCCTTGCGGTCGCGCACTACTTCCATCTCGAACTCCTTCCAGCCGATCAGCGATTCCTCGATCAGCAGTTCGGAAGTCGGCGACAGCTCCAGGCCGCGCAGGCAGATGGCGGTGAATTCCTCGGCATTGCGGGCGATGCCGCCGCCGCTGCCGCCCATGGTGAAGGAGGGACGGATGATGACCGGGAAGCCGAGACGCTCCTGCGCCTGCCAGGCTTCGGCCATGGTGTGGGCAATGCCGGAGCGGGCCGACTGCAGGCCGATGCGCTCCATCGCCGCCTTGAACTTGGCGCGGTCTTCGGCGCGGTCGATGGCTTCCGGCGTGGCGCCAATCAGCTCCACATTGAAACTCTCGAGCACACCGTGGCGATGCAGGTCCAGCGCGCAATTGAGCGCGGTCTGGCCGCCCATGGTCGGCAACACGGCCTGGGGACGTTCCTTTTCGATGATGCGCGCCACGGTTTCCCAGGTAATCGGCTCGATATAGGTGACGTCGGCCATGCCCGGGTCGGTCATGATGGTGGCCGGGTTGCTGTTCACCAGCACCACTTGGTAGCCCTCTTCACGCAGGGCCTTGCAGGCCTGGGCGCCGGAGTAATCGAACTCGCAGGCCTGGCCGATCACGATCGGGCCGGCGCCAATGATCAGGATGCGCTTGATGTCGTTACGCTTAGCCATGGCGAGCGCCCTCCATCATGCTGACGAAACGGTCGAACAGCGGCGCCAGGTCGTGCGGTCCCGGCGATGCCTCCGGGTGCCCCTGGAAGCAGAAGGCCGGCTTGTCGGTGCGGCGGAAGCCTTGCAGCGAACCATCGAACAGCGAAATATGAGTGACTGCGCAGTTATTCGGCAGCGAATCTGGATCGACGGCAAAGCCGTGGTTCTGCGAGGTGATCATGACACGTCCAGTCTCGATATCTTGTACAGGGTGGTTGGCGCCGTGGTGGCCGAATTTCATCTTCACGGTGCGGGCGCCGGAAGCCAATGCCATGATCTGGTGACCAAGGCAGATACCGAAGGTCGGCACGCCGCGTTCAATCAGTTCGCGTGCGGCTTCAATGGCGTAGTCGCAGGGCTGCGGGTCGCCCGGGCCGTTCGACAGGAAAATGCCGTCCGGGTTCAGGGCCAGCGCGGCGGCGGCGCCGGCTTTCGCAGGCAGCACGGTCACGCGGCAGCCGCGCTGGGCCAGCATGCGCAGGATATTTGCTTTCACGCCGAAGTCGTAGGCCACCACATGGCAGCGCGGCTGCATCTGGCGGCCGTGGCCGTGGCCCAGCATCCATTCGGTCTCAGTCCACTCATAGGGGGCCGCGGTGCTGACGGTTTGCGCCAGGTCCATGCCCGACAAGCCGGGGAATGCGCGCGCCAGGCGCAGTGCCTCTTCCGCAGCGCCGCCGGCGATGATGGCGCCGGACTGGGCGCCCTTCTCGCGCAGGATGCGGGTCAGCTTGCGGGTGTCGATGCCGGCGATTGCCACCACGCCCTGCTCCGCCAGCCAGGACGACAGGTCCTGCTCGCTGCGGAAATTCGATGCCAGGAAAGGCACGTCTTTCACCACCAGGCCTGCCGCATGGATCAACGGCGCCTCGCCATCTTCGCGGTTGACACCGGTATTGCCGATGTGGGGATAAGTCAACGTGACAATCTGGCGGCTGTAGCTTGGGTCGCTCAGGATTTCCTGGTACCCGCTCATGGCGGTATTGAATACGACTTCGCCAGCCGTGGAGCCATTGGCACCAATCGAGGTGCCTTCAAACAGGGTGCCATCAGCCAATGCGAGAATAGCGCGCCCGGCATTCCCGTGGGGATGCTTGAGTGGGTGTTTCATCAGGGGTTCTCCTGGGGTTCGTATCGTTATAAAACCAACAAACAGAATTACTCAGCAGTAATTCCTAGCGCGCTGGAAGCTACGATACGCCGGCATCCCCCCGACAAAACTCTCCAATGGTCACAAGGCCCCGTTCAAGGGCCAAAATAAATTGCGGTGGCGCAATTCCGCAACGTGACCGGATTGCAAAGTGCTCCGATATATAATGTCGGCCATGACAAATCTGACCATTATCGTTGCCACTGATTCCAGCAATGGCATAGGTATCAACAACGCTCTTCCATGGCACCCTGCCTGAGGACCTGGCGCACTTCAAGCGCCTCACTTCCGGCCACCCGATTATCATGGGCCGCAAGACCTTCGATTCGATCGGCCGCCCTTTGCCGAACCGCCGCAACATCGTCATCAGCCGCAATGCGGAGTGGCAGCACGAGGGCGTGGAGCGCGTCGGTTCGCTGCAAGAAGCGCAAGCGCTGGTCGCGGGTACCGATGAAGCTTTCGTGATCGGCGGTGCGCAGGTGTATCAACAAGCCTTGCCGCTGGTTGGCAAGCTTGTAATCACCCGCATCGGCCGCACCTACGAGTGCGATGCATTCTTCCCGGCGCTGGCTGCCGGCGAATGGCAGGAAGTGGCGCGTGAGGAGCACGTTTCGGCAGCCGGGCTGCCTTATTCATTTATCAGCTATACCAGGAACTAAAACATGTCCGGACACGGTTTCCACGTCCACGGCCCGCACGACCACGCCGTGGAACACGCAGCACACAGCAACGACAAATTCTCCGGCAATATCGCCGTGACTACGGCTATCCTGGCCACCGTGGGCGCCATCTTCGGCTACCAGGGTGGCGCCACGCAGAACGATGCAGCCCTGTTCAAGAACAACGCGGCCATCGCCAAGACCGAGGCGTCCAACCGCTGGAACTACTACCAGGCCAAATCGTCCAAGCAGAACCTGGCCGAACTGGCCATGCTGCTGCCGAACGCCGAGGTGGAGAAGTACAAGGCCGAGGTGCTGCGCTACAAGGAAGAGAAAGACGCCATCAAGAAGGATGCCGAGTCATGGGAGGCCAAATCGGCCGAGTGGGACCATAAGTCCGACCACGCCCTGCATAAGCACCACCAATGGGCACTGGCCACCACGGCCGAACAGATCGCCATCGCACTGGCCGCGATCACCCTGCTGACCAACCGTAAATGGCTGATGTATGCCACTTACGGGGTGGCCGCGGTGGGCATCGGCCTGGGCGTGATAGCAATGCTGTAAATAACTCACCCCGGGAGCCGGATTTCTGCGATACTCCCGGTCTTATTTTTTTGAGGCGCTTGGTCGCGCCTGGAGACCATCGATGAAATTCCGCTTCCCCATCGTCATCATTGACGAGGATTTCCGTTCCGAGAATACGTCGGGCCTGGGCATTCGCGCCCTCGCCGCGGCGATGGAAAATGAGGGCATGGACGTCCTGGGCGTGACCAGTTACGGCGACCTGGCGCAGTTTGCGCAGCAGCAGTCGCGCGCCTCGGCTTTCGTGCTGTCGATCGACGACGAAGAGTTCGGCGGCGGCACCCCGGAGGAAACCGACAACGCGCTGAAATCGCTGCGCGCCTTTGTCGAAGAAATCCGCTACAAGAACGCCGACATCCCGATCTACCTGTACGGCGAAACCCGCACTTCGCGCCATATCCCCAACGATATCCTGCGCGAGCTGCACGGCTTCATCCACATGTTCGAGGACACCCCGGAATTCGTGGCGCGCCACATCATCCGCGAAGCCAAGTCCTACCTGGACGGCCTGGCGCCGCCGTTCTTCCGCGCCCTGGTGCACTACGCGAACGACGGTTCCTACTCCTGGCACTGCCCTGGCCACTCCGGCGGCGTGGCGTTCCTGAAGTCGCCGATCGGCCAGATGTTCCACCAGTTCTTCGGTGAGAACATGCTGCGCGCCGACGTCTGCAACGCGGTGGAAGAACTGGGCCAGTTGCTGGACCATACCGGCCCGGTTGCCGCGTCCGAGCGCAACGCGGCGCGCATCTACAACGCCGACCACGCCTACTTCGTCACCAACGGCACCTCCACCTCCAACAAGATGGTGTGGCACTCGACCGTGGCGCCTGGCGACATCGTCGTGGTTGACCGTAACTGCCACAAATCGATCCTGCACTCGATCATCATGTGCGGCGCGATCCCGGTGTTCCTGATGCCGACCCGGAATAACCTGGGCATCATCGGCCCGATCCCGCTGGAAGAGTTCTCGATGGAGAGCATCGAGCGCAAGATCGCCAACAACCCGTTCGCCCAGGCCGCGGTCAACAAGAAGCCGCGCATCCTGACCATCACCCAGTCGACTTACGACGGCGTGGTCTACAACGTGGAAACCCTGCGCGAAATGTTGGACGGCAAGATCGACACCCTGCACTTCGACGAAGCCTGGCTGCCGCACGCCACCTTCCACGACTTCTACAAGAACATGCACGCGATCGGCAAGGATCGCCCGCGCGCCAAGGAGTCGATGATCTTCTCGACCCAGTCGACCCACAAGCTGCTGGCTGGCCTGTCGCAGGCTTCGCAGGTGCTGGTGCGCGACTCCGAGACCGTCAAGCTGGACAAGGATGCCTTCAACGAGGCATACCTGATGCACACCTCGACCTCGCCGCAGTACTCGATCATCGCCTCCTGCGACGTGGCGGCGGCCATGATGGAAGCGCCAGGCGGCACCGCCCTGGTGGAAGAGTCCATCCTGGAAGCGCTGGACTTCCGCCGTGCCATGCGCAAGATCGACGAAGAATGGGGCAGCGACTGGTGGTTCAAGGTCTGGGGCCCGGACAGCTTCGCCGAGGAAGGCATCGGCTCGCAGGAAGACTGGATCTTCACCGAGGAAAGCAAGAAGTGGCACGGCTTCGGCGACCTGAAGCCGGGCTTCAACATGCTCGACCCGATCAAGGCCACCATCGTCAACCCTGGCCTGTCGCTGGACGGCCAGTTCGGCGAATCCGGCATTCCTGCGTCCATCGTGACCAAATACCTGGCGGAACACGGCGTGATCGTCGAGAAGTGCGGCCTGTATTCCTTCTTCATCATGTTCACCATCGGCATTACCAAAGGCCGCTGGAACACACTGCTGACCGCGCTGCAACAGTTCAAGGACGACTACGACAAGAACGCCCCGATGTGGCGCATCCTGCCGGAGTTCTCGGCTGCCAACCCGCGCTACGAGCAAATGGGCCTGCGCGACCTGTGCCAGCAGATCCACGACTTCTATAAAGCCTACGACGTGGCGCGCCTGACCACCGAGATGTACCTGTCGGACATGGTGCCGGCAATGAAACCGTCGGACGCTTTCGCCAAGATGGCGCACCGCGAAATCGAACGCGTGCCGCTGGACGACCTGGAAGGCCGTATCACCTCGATCCTGCTGACGCCTTACCCACCGGGCATCCCGCTGCTGATTCCGGGCGAGCGCTTCAACAAGACCATCGTCGACTACCTGCGCTTTGCACGTGACTTCAACGAACGCTTCCCAGGCTTCGAAACCGATGTGCACGGCCTGGTCAAGCGCGAAGTGAACGGCCGCAAAGACTACTTCGTCGACTGCGTCAAGCAGTAATTCTGCACTGTGGATCGTGCGCCGCATCGCGGCGCACGATTGAGCAAGCTCAACGTCCCCCCTCCCGCTTTCGCACTATAGTTGACGTCCTGTCCTTCCGGAGGGCGACTATATGGCGCTTTCAGCTTGCATTCTCGCGACCGGGAAGGCGCCGGCCAATGCCAGCGACAGGCTGCGGACAGACTTGTCCGGCGCTGGCGTTTCCCTCCTCGCAGCCCCGCAAGATAGCGACGCTTCCATCTTTTTGTTCACGCAGTGGGACGACGAACTGGCTGCCGGCCTGCAGGCTGCGAGTGCGCATCAGATGCTGGCCATCTGTTGCGAGCCTGCCGAACTGGCGGCCGAGGCCATGTGGGAAGTGCTGGCAGCCGGCGCCTCCGACCTGCTCCTGTGGCGCAATGGCGAAGCAATCCTGCCGCAAGTGCTGGCGCGCCTCGAGCGTTGGCACGAAGTCTCGCAACTGATGTCTTCCGACCGCATACGCGCCTGCCTGGTTGGGCAAAGCGCAGCCTGGCGACGCTTGTTGCAAAGCCTGGTGGAGATCGCGGCCTTCACCGATTCCCCTGTCCTTATCACCGGCGAAACCGGCACCGGCAAGGATCTGCTGGCGCAGGCCGTGCACCGCCTGCATGGCGGGCCGGGGCCACTCACTGTCGTCGATTGCACCACGCTGTCGCCGGAGCTGGGGGGCAGCGAATTGTTCGGGCATGAACGCGGCGCTTTCACCGGCGCTTATATTGCGCGCGATGGCGCCTTTGCAGCGGCCAACGGCGGCGTGCTGTTCCTCGACGAAGTGGGCGAACTTCCGCTTGCGCTGCAAGCGCAATTACTGCGTGTGATCCAGGAGCAGCAATATCGCCGCGTTGGCAGCAATGACTGGCATCCGACGCGCTTCCGCCTGGTGTGCGCCACCAATCGCGACCTGGAGGCCGAAGTCCGGAGCGGCACCTTCCGCGCCGACCTGTATTACCGTATCGCCGCTTGGCGCTGCCGCACGCCGCCGCTGCGGGAACGGCAAGGCGACATCCTGCCGCTGGTACAGCATTTCCTGCGCCAGCTCGGCGCTCAGGACGTCGAACTCGATCCCGCCGTTCGCCAATACCTGCTGACGCGCAGCTATCCCGGCAACGTGCGCGACCTGCGGCAGACCGTGGCCCGCATCTGGCATCGGCATATCGGCCCGGGGCCGCTCACCATCGGCGACGTGCCACCTGAAGAGCGGCCGTGCGGCGTCTCGTGCTGGCCCGATGCTGCCTTCATGAACGCCATCGGGCGCGCAGTGGACCTTGGCGTCAACCTTGCTCGCATCGGCCAGGCGGCGACCGACACCGCGATCCAGCTTGTGCTGCAACAGGAAGGCGACAACAACCAGCGCGCAGCCCTGCGCCTGGGCGTGACCGACCGCACACTGCAACTGCGCCGCAAGGCGCGCTGCGCACCGGCCTAGCTGCGCCCAATCAGCCGCAGCAGGTTTCCGCCCAGGACGAGGCCCTCATCCCCGGTCCCCAGCCGCAGCAAGCGGATCTTCTCCAGCTCCACGCCCGGATGCAGCCACGGCCCGTCCGTCCCGAACAGGACTTTGTGCGCGCCTGCGCGCCGGATCACCTGTTCCAGCAGGTCGAAGCGCCGCACACCGGCGCTGTCCGTGTAGATATTCTGGTGCCGCGCCACGTGGTCGATCAATGCCAGCTGCGCCGCCCAGTCGTCGGCAAAGCTGCCAAGGTGGGGCAGGATGAAATTCACGTCCGGATACTGCTCGGCCAGGAGTTCCGCCACCGACGTCACGCCGACCGGGTCGTACAGCACTGGCAGTCCAAAGCGGCGTGCGACTTCGCAGACTTCGCCAGTGATCGGCGCGTCGTGCCGATGCAGCTTGATGCCGACAAAGCCATACTCCTCCACCGCCTTGCGCACCATCGCAGCGATCCGGCCTGCATCGCGCCTGGCGTGCACGAAAGCGAAGGCAAGGTAGCGCTCCGGCTGCGCCGCCACCAGCCGCGCCACTCCGGCGTTGGCGGCGCTGTAGTCGGAATGGAAAGCGGCCAGCAGTACGGTGCGGTCAATGCCGGCTTCACGCGCGCGCCGGGCGTAGCGGCCCAGCGCGGCATTGCTGTCCCAAGGACCGGTCAAGCCGTCACCGGGGTCGGCATGGCAATGGCAGTCGATGATCATGACTTGCCAAAGTGCGGCGCATGGGTACGCAAGGCTTCCAGCACGGCACGCCGTACCGCTTGCGGGCTGCCGTCGCTGTCGCCGGCCGTCTGTGCGGCGCTACCGGCGATGCGTACAAAGCGGCGCGCCAGTTCCAGTTCCCGGTCCACTTCCGGCATCTCCTGCATTTCCATTTCGAGCGCGTTGCTTAGCGCACCGCCCAGTGCGCTGCCCAAGGCGGTACCGACGCCGGGGATCGGGATGAACGAACCCAGCGCGCCGCCCACGAAAGGCAGCGCCTTCTTTGCAATCCCTTTCAGGATGCCGCCCAACGGCTTGGCAACCTTCTTGATGCCCTTCCACACGCCTTTGAACATCTTGCCCAGGAATTGCTCAAGCTCCTCCTCGCTTTGCACGCCAAGCAGCTCCATCGCCAGTTCCATTTCCTGTTCGGAGCTGAACGGGCCATGCTGGCAGCGCTTGCAGCCGCAGGGTGCTTCATGCTCTTCGCCCAGCACCTCGAACTCCAATTCACGGCGCTGGTTGGTCAGCACGCCTTGGTGATGCCTGAACATCGTATCGTGCAGGGTCCGTTCGCGTCGCCTGCGGTCGACATCGTCCGCCAGGTTGGCGGCTACGTAGACGCTGACATCCGCCGGCCGGATGCCCATCATTCCCGCGCAGATGCGGTGCTGCGCCAGCCGCTGCCCCATATGCCGGGCCTGGCCGCTATAACCGCGACGTTGGCCGTTGACCGTGAATTCCAGATAATACAAGCCCGGCCCGTGCGTGCGCCCATCGCTTGGTGCCCGTTCAAGCGTGGTGACCGGCACATAGGCTGGCTGCAAGGCGGCTGGCATCCGCCCCACCGCCTGGGCGATGGTCGGCGGCAGTTCGCCATCCCCATCGCGGTCGCCGTCATCGGGACCCGGTTCGTCGCTGGCGGGCGGTTCAAGCAGCGGCAGCGGCTCAAACACCGGCACGCGGTAAGGCCAGCCGCCACCATAGCCAGGCGCCGGGCGGGATTTGCGAGTGGCACGCACACGCGGCCGGCCCATTGCGCGGCCGCCTTTGGGCCGCCATTCGAATTCCATCGTCTCAAACATGGAGCACCTCCATCAGTTGTCCGATCGAGCGGGCGGCGTAGGCAACCTGCTGTGCGCTGTGGTCAGCCCGCAGCAACAAAGTCAGGATTGGCCTTGCCGGCGTTCCCTGCAACAGCACTTCAATCCCGGCCAGCGATAGTTCACGCCTCAATGCCTGACCATCGCACAAAGGCGGCAACACGATGCGCTGGACGGGGAATCCGCCCCCCTGGCAGGCAATCGCGCGCCCGGCCAGCGCCGCCTGCAATTGCACTATCCGTTCCCGCAAACGCTCGCGCATGGCCCGGCCCGTCCTGCGATTGGCTTCCAGCGCGCAGCGGCCAGCCGCAATCGCCGCCACCGAGGGTGGGCTGCAATGCACCCGCGTTGCGCTGGCCGCCATGAAACTGCCCAACATCTTGCGCGGCCCGGCCAGCACAGCCAGCGGAGCCCCGAATCCCTTTGCCAGCGAAGCGCCGACCAGGATCGGTGCGCCGCCAAGCCCATGTTCGACCACAGACCCACCGCCATCCATGCCAAGTACGCCAAGCGCCTGCGTATCATCCAGCAGCAGCAAGCCGCCGTTGGAATCGGCGATGTCTGCGTAGCTGGCCAGCGGCGGCGCAGCAGCATCGCCCGGCGTATAGCCATCCGACAGGATCACCGGCCTGCGCCCTGCTTCCCGCCAGCGGCGAGCCATCAAGGCTGCCTGGGCATCGCTGCAATGGCCGAAACACTGCAAGGGCACACCTTGCGCCCTGGCGCGTTCAGCGCCCCAGCGCGCCACCGGGTAGGCCGCACTGTCGACCAGCAGCGCCACCCGCGCTGCCGCCAGCCAGCCAAACAAATCCCAGAACAGGTGCAGGCTGGAAGGCAGCAGGCAAGCGGCTTCGCAATCCATCAGGCGAGCGAGGGCGGCGCCAAGTTCCGGCTCGCCCGGCACCGGCTCCAACGCCGCCGGCTTCCCCAGCGTCAGCTCGTCCCAGGCCGGCAGCGACTGCGCGGGATGGCGCATGCCCAGGTAGAGGGCACTGGTGAAGTCGGCGCGCACCGCCGCCTCACGCGGTGCGCGGCATGGCCTCCAGCCGCTGCCGCAGCAGTACCGACGGCATGGTGGCCTCCAGTTTCGGGTTCGCGGTCTCCGCCGTCAGGTCGACGCCCGTCACAGCCCGATAAGCGTGCAAATAGCCCTGCGCCTGCGGGCGCCAGAAGCGCGCCCAGGCAAACGCTTCGGTCGGGTCGTAGACTTCGCTCCAGTGGCTGTAGCGGACCGACAGCAGCAACTGTTCGCCGAACATGGCCAGGTCGCGGAAGTGGGCGATGCTGGTGTCGCTCCAGCCCTGCACTTTTTTCATCGCGTCGACCCGGTCCATCCACGGTTCGGGATGCGCTACCATCAGGCGCGTGGGCAGGAATTCCCGGAATTCAGGCCGCGCCAGCATCCATTGCTGCATCAGCATTTCAATGCGCGCGGTGGACGGCAGGTCGCCGAACTGGTTGTGCGCCCCTTGCGACAGGATCAGGTGCACCTCCTTCAGCGCATTCAGGATCGGGAAGGCGTCGGCCTTGACGGTGGTGTCGTCGTCCTGCCGGTAGAACGGCATCAGCTGGCGCAGCAGGTTGTGGAAGGCCTCGATGAACTTGGAACGGCTGTCGGCCGGACGGAAATCGCGCACCGCCTTGCCGTCCAGGTGGATACCGTAGTGGTGGTCGTACTCGTAGTTGCGGCGCACCACGCTCAAGCGGTGCTGTTCGTCTTGTACATAGCCCCACAACAGGTTGTTCAAGGGCCGCAGCATGTCGATTTCCATATTGGCCAGCGGGTCCGGGCCGCTGCCGTGGCCAAGCGCGCGTACGTTCTGGAAGCGGCGCGTAATCGCATTCATGGTCTGCACCAGCATGCCCTCTTCCTGCCAGTAGGCCCAGATCAGCTCCATCATGCAGGGGTTGACCAGGCGCTCACGGATGAAGCCAGCGCACAACTCGGCTTCGTGTTCTTCCTGGTGGCCCATGTGGATGCGCACATCGGGCAGCTTGCTGCGGATCAGGGCCAGGTAAGGCAGGATCTTGGTCTTCGGGTCGAGCGAAGACAGGTAGCGCTTGACCAGCTCCTCTTCCAGCTTGCGGTCATCCGGCAGGTCGCGCCGGTCCAGGTATTCGGCATCGTCCTGGCCACGGAAGGCATACGGCGTGCGCAACACGCCGCAATTGACCATCACGAACGCTTCGGTGGCGGCTTTCAGCACGCGATACGAATCCGAGTCGTTGAACGGCAAGGCGCGCCGCTTCTCAAGCGAACGGAAGGCCCGTTCCTTGTCGTGGAAGCGCTCGCGCTCGAAATCGGGTACGACGCCGCCGGCATTGTGGCAGAACAGGTGGTCGACGAAGAGCTGGTAGTTGTTGAAGGAAAGCGCCTCGGCGCTGTTCCTGATCAAGGTCCAGTGGGCGATGACGGGGCGCCACTCCGCCTCGGTGCGCGAGGCCTGGGTGGTGATCTTGCCGGCCACTTGCAGCGGGCTGGGCTCATCGACGATGACCTGCCTGGCGTTGCGGTAATGGGCGGCGTCGTCCGGATCGATCGCACCGGCGTCGTCATAGGCGCGCATGTACACGTTCACCGCCACTTCCGTGGTGCCGACGGAGTTCAGCCGTGCGCTCGACTCGACGCCGTCCTTGCCCTGGCTTTGCAGGGGCGCTTCGGGCACGTAGTACATTTCCGGCATCGGGTTGGTCTCGTTTGCGTCGTGCTTGACCGTCACCCACGCGTGGTCGCCCACCAGGCCGTGCAGCCGCGACAGCTTTTCGCCGTTGGCGTAGAACTCGGTCTCCAGGCGGAACCTGGTGTCCAGCTGGTAGGCGCACTCGCCGCGCATGTCGCCGTCGCTGATGCCGATCAGGCGCCCCCTGACCATGTTCTTGTCGAACGGGCTAACGTTCATGTACAGCACGATGTAGAAGCCGTTTTCCAGCCCGGCGAATTGGGCATCGCCGGCGGGACCGGTATGCGTATGGGCCACCAGCATCCATGCCGGGTTGGCATCGACGGCTGCCTTCTGGCCCTCGATCCGTTTGCTGGCCCTCAATGCATCGACTTCGCCCTGCGTCAGTTTGTACAGGTTGAGTTTTGCATGCACCAGCGGCACGGCGCCGTTGGCCGGCGTCATTGCGCGCACATGCACGTCGATCCGGCCATGCCCGCCACCGGGTTTCGCCTGCGTTACGTTCTTTGCCATGATGGAGCTCTCCTCAAAGGTCAGTCAGGGTGTTGCGAAGCGCCCAGTGCGTCAGAAGGCGCGCCAGCAGGATGCTTTCGTGTTCCGGGCTCAGGATGCCGTCCGCGCGCGCCTGGCCGATCACCGCAAACACCAGCACCGGCGAGGACTGGTACATGCGCTGCGGCTGGCGCTGCCACAGGCGGAACAGCAGGGCCAGGTAGGCCGGCTGGCGCTGATCCACCTGCAAGGCCTGCGGCAGCGAAGTCCCGCGCAGCAAGGCCGGGCGATGGTTGGCCAGCAAGCCGGCCAGCGCAGGCATCGAAGCGCGCAGCTGCAGCAAAAGCCGCTGCTCCGCTTGCGGCAAGCCTTCGAGCGGGTAAAACGATTCCCACAGGCGCGCCATGCGCTGCCACTGCGGATGCGGGAAAAGGCGTTCACCCATCGCGCAGCTCAACAACACGCGGATCCACGGCACCGGATGCGGATCGTCTGTATTGAGGCGGAAAACGAAGATGCGCGGCAGGCTGACCACGCCGATCAGGCCGTGGGTCGCCGCCACGCCGACCCTGGCCAGCGACCAGAAATCGGCAACGATTTCGGAGATCCAGCGCTCCCACAGTTTCCAGACCGGGGCCGGACCCGTGGCGCCTGTCTGCAGCGATTGCAACACCGGACGCAGCGAGTTGACCAGGTCGAGCAGCGCTGCGCCCTGGTGGCCTACCTCGTGGAACAGGGACGAGGCAATGCTGGCGCCGACCATGCGCTCGCGCGGCACGCGGATGATGGCCACCGGGTTGTCGCCGCCGCCCGGCAAGCGGGTGCGGGCGCGCCGGATCGCCGCCCCCGGCCCGCGATCCAGGTAGCAGATCACCGGCGGCGCCGTGTAGTAGCCGCCGCGCAGCGCCAGGGCGTCGGCGGACGCCACGTCCAGTCCCGCCAGCCAGACACCGTTGCGGTGTTCGCTGCGCTGCGTGATCACGTCGTTGAACATATCGAACTGGATCAGGGCTGCGTTGAACTTCATGCGCAGGAAAGTAAAGCGGCGCTGCGCATGCGCCGGGCTGGCACGCCGCCCGTCCGGGCTGCGCAGCCAGCGCAGGAAGCCGCGCACCATCGCCCGCAGCTCGCGCCGCCCGGCCACCAGCTGCCGTTCTATCCCCAGCTGCGCTTGCGGCAGCAAGGCTGCAGCCGGCACCATCGGCTCGATCAGTGCGAATGGCAGCACACGGGCCAGGCGCGCCAGCAAGGCGCGCGCCTCCTGTGCCAGCATCCGGGCGGCGTAGGGGTTCATACGGCTCAGGCCCCGTAGATCACGATCTTGCGGCCTTGGCGCACCCAGCGTCCGGAGTTGCCGCGCGCGGCCATTCCCGCCTGCTGGCCGCCCTGCCCGGACTGCTGGCCGGCCCTGGCCAGCAAGCCCGGCGCGTGCTGGCGCACCGCTGCGGTGGCGGCCTGCATGGCGATCTGGCGCGGGTCGCCACCACGGGCCTGGGCGGCGCGATTGACGGTATCGGCAGCCACCTTGACGAAGGTGCGTGCGCCGTCGAATTCGCGATCCTCACCCGACATTTCGCCTTCCGCCTCCAGGCCCATGGCGCTGCCTGCCGCCGACGCCAGGCCGCTGCCGATCTTGGCGCCCAGCGGGCCGCCGAAGTAGCCGCCGATGGCGCCACCGGCCAGCGGCAGCGCTTTCTTGGCCACGCCTTTGAGCGCGCCGCCAATGGCCTTGCCGACCGGCGAGCGGATCACATTGCCGGCAAACGATGCAGCCTTTTTCAGGAAGCTGCCCAGGAATTGCTCAAGTTCGGCTTCATTGGTGACCGACAGCAGTTCGCTGGCCAGTTCCATTTCTTCAGCCTCGGTCAGCATGCCTTGCTGACCCATTTCGCCGCCCCATTCGGCTTCGCCAAACTCATATTCCCCTTCATAGGAAGTTTCGTTGCCGAATTCCAGGGTGGTACGGTCGGTGTCATGCATGATTAGTCCCCTTTGGTGTGGTGCTGCGGATGGTGGAACGGGACGCCGTTCCATGATGGATACGATGGCGGGCAACAGCCCCGGTGCAAATTGCCTGGCCGCGATGTTCAGCGCAGCGCGCCGGACCTGGCGCGGATCGCCGCGGGCGGCTTGCCTGGCGCGGCGTGCGGCCAGACCGGCAAAGCGCATGAACTGGCGCGCTGTTTCGAACTCGCGGTCTTCGGCGCTCAGGCCCTCAAGCTCCAGGCCGAGCAAGCGGGCAGCCCTGGGGCCGGCGGCGAGCACCTGCTCGGCCAGCTTGGGCAGCACGCCATCCAGGCCCGGCGCCACATGGCGGAACCATGCCGGCAAACGGTCCTCGCGGCGCGCCGTCAACAGTTCGGCTGCTTGCGGCAGGCTTTCATCGCGCCATACTGCCTGTGGCGCCGCCGGGGACAGTTCCAGTTCCGGCCGATAGTTGAGCAGACGGTCCATGCTTTCTCCAATGCCTAAACCATGCATGGATTAGAGCAAGGCGCGTGCCAGCGCTGCCACTGGGGCAGGCGCTGGCTGCGGCGAAAGCCGTTTCGGGAGATGGCGAAAAAGGAGGATGCGAGGCGAAACCGGCTTCGCCCCGGCGGGAATCAGGCGGCGACCGCCACCGTCAGCGTGACGACATAGCCGTCGGTGACATTGCCGCTCATGGTGCCGAGTTGCAGGGAGTAGCCATCGCTGAAGATATTGTCGGTGGCATAGCTGATGCGGGACAGGTTGCTTGCGGAACTGCTGTAACCCGAGGTGGCATAGACTTCATTCAGTGTCGCCATCGGGAACGTGAACTGTGAAGTCTTGATGCGGTTCGAGGCGCTGCTGCTTTGCGCCAGGCTGCGATACACCTCGAAATGCACGTGCGGCATGCGGCCGTCGTAGCAGCCGGGGAAGATGGTGCTGAAGGACAGGTCGCCGTTGGCGTCCGCGCCCTGCACGCCGCGCAGGTAGTTCTGGTCCGTCACGCCGCTGGAATACAGCGAGTAGCGCCCTTCGCGGTCGCAGTGCCACAGGTAGACCGCAAATTCGCCGGCCGCACCGCAGCTGTTGTTTGCGTTGACGATCTTTAGCTTGATGGTCAGCGGAACACCGGCCGCCGTGCCGCTGGCGCCATTGAAGCTGCTGCGGATATCGCTGCGCACCACGCCGGTTTGCGTCAGCACGTTGACGATGCCGCTGGCATTGCTGTTGGTGCCGTCGCCCGGGTATGGGCCGCCAGTTTCTTCCGGAATCACGGTACAGCTACCAGTGGTGCCGGTGCTCCCGGTTCCGGTGCTGCTGCCGCTGCTGCCATTGCTGCCAGTACTGGTGCTGACCGACCCGCCGCCGCAGGCCATCAGCGGCAGCGTGGTCGCGCCGGCCAGCAACCACCGCAGCGAGCGACGGCGGGTGCTGCCCATGTTCATCATTACTTCCAGGTCTGCTGCCAGCCCGTGGTCATGCGCGTCCATAGGTTCTCCTTGTTATGCCGTTGTGTTAATCAGGTTGCCGCTGCTGCCGGCTTCAGGCAGCTTGTCCGCCAGCGCTTGCAGGAAGCTGGCCAGCTTGGCCTTGGAATCGCTGTTATTGGCACCGAGCGCCGAGAGCAGCGACGAGAAGGACGACTCAAGCGACGACGTTTCGCCGGTTTCGGACGAGTCGCCTTGCAGCGAAGAGATCAGGCCTTGGATGTCTTCCGCCAGGCGGCCGGGGCCTTCCGCTTGCGCGCCGCTGGCCTCGCCCTGCCCATGCAAGGACGTCATCAGATCCTGCAGGAAGCTGCCAAGCGAGGATGCCGCGCTTTCCTTGTCTGTGGCGGCGACATCGGTGACGCCCAGCGACTCGAGCGCCGAACCGATGGCGTTGATAAAGCCACCTTCGCCCGGTGGCGGACCGGGTGGCGGTGGCGGCGGCGCCTGGCGCGCCTGCTCGCTGCCGCTGGTGGAGAGCTGGCTGGTGTAGCCGCTGAAACTGACCGGATTAACGTTCATTGAAGCCTCCTTGCTGTTGGCGAGAAGCGATCTGGGCACGCTGCTCCTGGGTCAACAGGGCCAGCACCTTCTGGTGCGTGCGGATATGCGACAGGGTCAGGTTGGCTTGCGCCTGCGCGGCCGCCTGCGCCAGCTTGGCAGCGGCAGCATCATCGAATTTCTCGGCATTTCGCATCTCATGCAGGGCGCGCATTGCCTTATCGTGGGCGCGCTCCTGTTCGCGCAGGTATGGCGCCTGGTTGTGCATCAGCTGGAACAGCTTGTCCTCTTGGCTTTCCGATAATTCCAGGCCGTGCAGGAACGGCAAGCCAGGTGCGCCGAAACGGCCGCGTGGATGGCCGCCCGGGAAATCGCCGCGCGGGCCTGCCAATTGCGGACGCTCCCCCTCCGGCGGCATGGCTTCCTCTGCACGCGCCAGCAGTGGCAGCGCCATGGCGGCGGCCAGAAGCAGCTGGGTCAATGTGCTCTTCTTCATCGTGAATCTCCAGTGGTGATGGTGAGATTTCATTCTCTGGCTACAGCCTGTAAAGCGCCGTAAGTAGCAGGTAAAAACGTGTAAAGATCGAGCAAACCTGCCGGAGTGATTTGTTATCATGGACGACATGAACAAGGTCCTATTGATTGACGACGACGTCGAACTGGTCGGCATGTTCCAGGAATACCTGGAGCAGGAAGGCTTCGAAGCCAGCACCGCCCACGATGGCGAAGCCGGTACCGCCTCCGCATTGACGGGGGCATTTGCCATTGCGGTGCTGGATGTGATGATGCCTCGCATGAACGGCCTCGAAACCCTGCGCCGCATCCGCGCCGTGAGCCAGATGCCGATCCTGATGCTGACCGCGCGCGGCGACGATACCGACCGCATTGTCGGCCTCGAACTGGGTGCGGACGATTACGTCACCAAGCCATGCACGCCACGCGAGCTGACTGCCCGCATCCGCGCCATCCTGCGCCGCACGCAAGCCGTGCAGGACACGGGCAGCGGGCCGCTGACCGTCGGCCAGCTCACCATGTGGCCGGAGCAGCGCCGCGCAGCGTGGGCCGGGGTGCCGCTGGAGCTGACCAGCACAGAATTCAATCTGCTTGAAGTATTGGCGCGCAATGCGGGCAAAACGGTCAGCAAGAACGTGTTGTCCGAGCAGGGGTTGGGACGTCCAATGGCGCGCTTCGACCGCAATATCGATGTCCATATGAGCAGCTTGCGCCACAAGCTGGGCTCCATTTCCGACGGGCGCTCGTGCCTGCAAACCGTGTACCGCCTGGGTTACCAGCTGATCCGGGAGTAAGCCGTGGGGCGCCTGTTCTGGAAATTCTTCTTTTCGATCCTGCTCGCCCAGGTTGCTGCCACCGCTGCAATTGGCGGCGCCGTGTGGCTGAAGGCACGCGCTGCCGCCGAAGCGCGGCCCTCCGATATCGAGGCCGGGCCGCCGGCGGAAATGTCGATCGAATCCGCCGCCGCCACGCTGGCCTTTGGCGGTACCGATGGATTGCGCCAGCTATTGGAGAATATGCCGCGCCACCGTGTGTATGCGGTCGGCGATGACGGCAAGGAGCTGCTGGGTCGCATCACCACGCCGAGCATGCTATCGGAAGCGCAAAAGAAATTGGCCAGCCCGGACCCGCGCGGCGTGCGCCAGGTCACTGCGCCGAACGGCCAGCGTTACCTGCTGTTCCTGCCTTCGCGCCGCCACCAGGGCGCACTCGACGCGCCCGACCCGCGCAACCTGCTTGCAGGCTCGGGCATCCCGGGTCTCGACCCGCGCGCCTTCCGCCGCCCGGAAGGTCGCCCTCTTCCTGTACTACCGCCGGGCAGAGCGGGGAACGCGGGCGACGCCGGCGGTGAGCCCGGCGCCAGCGCGGCGGGATCGAATCCGCCCCCGCCACCGCCACGCGAAGCCGCACGCTCCGCCGCCGGCGCCGACCCAGGCCAAGCGCCCGGCCAGGGCGCCGGTCCCGGTCCTGAGCCCGGCCGTGGCGACGTAGGGGGCCCGCCGCCGCGCTTCCGCCCATTGACGCCCTTCATCCCGATTGGCGCCGCCGTGCTGGCAAGCCTGCTGTTCGCTGCCTTGCTGGCATGGTACTTCGCCCGCCCCATCCGGGCCCTGCGCCAGGCCTTTGACGCTGCGGCAAGCGGCGACCTCGCCCCACGCTTCACCGCCAAACCGCGCGCCGGCGGCGACGAACTCACCACGCTGGGACGCGATTTCGACCGCATGACTGGCCGTCTGCGCAACCTGCTGGACGGCCAGAAAAACCTGCTGCACGATGTATCGCACGAACTGCGTTCGCCGCTGGCGCGCCTGCAGGCCGCAATCGGCCTGGCCCACCAGCAGCCGGAAAAAGCAGCCGCGTCGATGGAACGCATCGAGCGCGAAAGTGTGCGCATGGACAAGCTGGTCGGCGAGTTGCTTACCCTGTCCCGCCTTGAAGCCGGCGCTTTCGACGCTCCCAAGCAGGAATTCAGCATCGGGGAACTGCTCGACGACATCGTGCAGGACGCAAAATTCGAAGCCGCCACCATCGGGCGCGAAGTTGCCTTCACCGGCATCGCGGACGCGCAGTTGAACGGACAGCCGGAACTGCTGGCGCGCGCCATCGAAAATGTGGTCCGCAACGCCATCAAACACAGCCCCGCCGGCGGCAAGGTCGAAGTGGAAACTGTGCTCGACGCGCGTTTCGTCCGCATTCGCGTCATGGATAACGGCCCTGGCGTAGCGCAGGAAGACTTGGGGAGGATTTTCGAGCCCTTCTACCGCGGCAGCAACACGGAAAAGGACGTGGACGGGCATGGACTGGGGCTTGCCATCGCCCAGCAGGTAGTGCAGCAGCACGGCGGCCGCATTGCCGCCGCCAATCGAACCGGCGGCGGACTTTGTGTGGAGCTCTCGCTCCCGCTGGTCAGAGCTTAGCGCTTAAGCCTTCGGCAGGGTCACGCCGTGCTGGCCCTGGTACTTGCCATTGCGGTCCTTGTACGAGGTTTCGCAGATTTCGTCGCTTTCGAAGAACAGCACCTGGGCGCAGCCTTCGCCAGCATAGATCTTGGCTGGCAGCGGGGTGGTGTTCGAGAATTCCAGGGTCACATAACCTTCCCACTCAGGCTCGAACGGGGTCACGTTGACGATGATGCCGCAGCGCGCATAGGTCGACTTGCCCAGGCAAACGGTCAGCACATTGCGCGGAATGCGGAAGTACTCGATGGTGCGGGCCAGTGCGAACGAATTCGGAGGAATGATGCAGACATCGCTCTTCACGTCGACGAAGGAATTCGAATCGAAGTTCTTCGGGTCGACAATGGTGCTGTTGATGTTGGTGAACACCTTGAATTCGTCGGCGCAGCGAATGTCGTAGCCGTACGACGAAGTGCCATAGGAAATCACCTTGCGGCCGTCCACGGCACGTACCTGGCCAGGCTCGTACGGCTCGATCATGCCGGTTTGTTCCGCCATGCGGCGTATCCATTTGTCGCTTTTAATCGTCATCGCAGGTGCTTTCTGGTTTAAATAATGGTGCGGATTTTACATCAGGCGCGCATGCGCTGGGGCGCTTCGCTGGCCTGGAGCTCGCTCCCCAGCATCTGGCGGATCACGTCGCGTGTCATTTCAGCCGCAACGCGCGGCATCTCCATCGGGAACAGGTGGGAGCCGCGCATCATGCGGAAATTGCGGCCCACCAGCTTGCGGGTGTGCTCGAGGCCCGCCTGGCGGTTTTCTACCGAGTTATCGCCTGCCACATAGGCGACTGGGACCGGGAACTCGCCTTTAACCAGGCTGCCGATATGGTGCGGCAGGCTGCGGTAAATCGCGGTTTCGGTTTCCCGGCTGAAGCGCAATTGCACGCCTTCCGGGTGATCCACCAGTCCGTGCTCCAGATAGTCCAGCAGGACGCCGGGCGCCCAGGCGCCGAACATTTCCTTGCTGGCGAAGTGGCGCAGCGCTTCCTTGTGGCTTGGCCAGACGTTGCGGCGCTTGACCGAGAAGCGCGCCGGAGAATAGCGGTCCGAGAAACGGGTGCCCTTGAACAGGCGCCACACGTTGGCGCGCCAGCCGGCCACCACAGGGGAATCGAGCATGACTACGCAGCGCACCAGGTCCGGGCGCTGGGCGGCGGCCATCAGGCCCAGGAGCCCGCCCAGGGAGTGGCCAACCATGATCACTGGTTCTTTCTGGTAGCGCGATTCCAGCTCGGCGATCAATTCCTCAACCAGCTTGGCCCAGCCATCTTCCACCGGGTAGCGCGGGTTATGGCCGTGCATGTCGAGCGCCTGCACTTCGAAATCCTGGCCGAGGTACTCGAAGAATTGGCGGTAGGTTCCCGCCGGATAACTGTTCGCGTGAGCGAAATGGACTTTCGGTTTCGTCATCAACTTATTCTAAAAGCAATGGCAACAAGTGTTTCGTACAAAGCTTCTAATTATCGCTCAGGATCAGCGGCCATGCCAGTACCGAGCACGCTGCTGGCGGTAGGCGCTGAGCTGTTGCTCGGCGCCGATGTCAATTGAAATCGCCCCGGATTGGTCGGTGCGCCAGATAGCCACGCCCCTTTCCACGTACCGTTGCAACACGTCGGCTCGCGGGTGGTGGTAGCGGTTGCGGTAGCCGAGCTGGAAAATGCCGTGTAGCGGCTGCACCGCGGCCAGGAACGCGGGGGTCGATGAGGTACCGCTGCCGTGATGTGGCACCAGCAGGACTCCGGCATGCAATTTTTCGGGCATGGCCGCTACCAGCGCCGCCTCCTGCGGGGCTTCGATATCGGCCGGCAGAAGCATGCTGCCGTATCTGGTCGCGATGCGGAGCGTGCAGCCGCGCGCATTGGGCTTCAGGCTTGGGTCGTCGTAGCTGGCGGCGGAGGGATGCAGCATTTCGAAGCGGATGCCGTCCCACTCCCATTTCTGGCCCGCGACGCAATGTGCGTGCTGGGGCGCTGCCTGCACGATCGGGTGGCCCGCTGGCAGCGAGGACAACACCCAGCCGGTGCGGATGTCGCGCAGGATCGCCAGTGCCCCGCCGGCATGATCGCTGTCACTATGGGTGACGATCATGCCGTCCAGCATATTGATGCCGCGCGCCCTCAGGTACGGCAGGATCACGCGGTTGCCGCCATTGGTTTCCGGCGTATAGGCGGGGCCAGTGTCGTACAGCAGGCGGTGCTGGTTGGTTTCGATCAGGATGGCCATGCCCTGCCCCACGTCGAAGGCTATGGCGCGCAAGACACCGGGCGGCGGGCTTTCCGTCCGCGCCGACAGCAGCGGCAACCAGCATGCGAG
Source organism: Massilia eburnea (assembly GCF_050709955.1). GTDB lineage: Bacteria > Pseudomonadota > Gammaproteobacteria > Burkholderiales > Burkholderiaceae_D > Rugamonas > Rugamonas eburnea_A. The sequence continues at coordinate 109,897 of NZ_JBNZFX010000021.1, read as the reverse complement.
CCCGAGCCAGCGCAACGGCCAGCCGCGTGGGGCCAGCATCCAGGCGGTACCTGCCAGGGCAAAGGCGAATGTCGGCCAGCCGGGTGTGGGCGCGGACCAGACGGCCAGCGGCTGGGCCGATAGCCACTGCAACAGGTCGAGCAACGCCTCCAGCAGCCAGTGGGCGCATCGCAGCACCGGCGCGGCCAAGGGGTCTGGCAAGACGCTGCCTGCCAGCGCCAGCGGCGTCACAAGCAGGCTCACAACGGGGATGGCGATGGCATTCGCCAGCGGGCTGACGATCGATACTTGCGAAAAAAGCAGCATTGTCAGTGGTACAAGGCCGACCGTTACCGCAAGCTGCGTTACAGCGGCCAGGCGCAGGTTTTCGCGCATGCGGGTGAGCCACGGCGCGTCCCGCCAGGAGCCCAGCGAGGCATCGGCCGCTGCGACAGGAAGCGCTCCTGCGGAGGCCGCAGCGCCGGCCAGCGACATCCTGCCGACCGTTGCGTACAGGATCGCGGCGACTGCCCCGAACGACAACCAGAACCCTGGCCACATCACCGCCCAGGGATCGAGAATCACCACCACGCCTGCCGCCAGCGCCAGCACATGCGAAATCGCCGACAGCCGGTCCAGCCACACCGCCAGGGCCACAACCGCCAGCATGTACAGGGTACGCTGCGCCAGGACGCCGAACCCGGCCAACGCAACATAGCCCCAGGCGGCCAGGAAGCCGGCGCTTACCGCCAGCCGCGCTGCAGGCAACAGCAAGCGCAACTGCCATTCCGGCATGAAGAGCGACTTCCCCCACAACCAGCCCACCAGCCAGGCCACCAGGCCAGCGATCATGGTGATGTGCAGGCCCGAGATGGAAACAAGGTGGGAAATACCCGTTCGGCTGAAAACCTGCCAATCCTGCTGCGAGATGCCGCGCTGGTCGCCCATCGCCAGCGCGGCGATTACTCCGGCATAGCGCGCATCCGGCAACGCAGCGTTGATACGCTCACGGATCGCATGGCGCGCACGTTCGATGGCGTTGTGCGGGGTCGCCACAAAGCCGGACAGGCGCTCGTTGCGGCCCTCGGCGCGCACGTAGCCGGTGGCGCGGATACCCTGTTCCAGCAACCAAAGTTCGTAATCGAATCCGTAGGGATTGGCATTGCCATGCGGCCGCTGCAAGCGAACTTTCAGGCGCCAGCGCTCGCCCGGCAGCAAATCGGGGGGCGGCGCACCGCTGCCTGCCCGCGCTCCGGAATACCAGGACAGCACGATGCGCGGAGGCACATCCGACGGGGATTCGACCGCAAAATTGAAACGTATGCTGTTGTCCTGCCGGCTTGGCAGGCTATCGACCGTGCCGACGACGTCGAAGTCGCTGCCCTCTTCGGATTTCGCCAGTTCATTGGACAGGGCACCTTGCGCGATGAAGGCGGCCCAGGCGAAACCCGCCAAAGCACCCGCCGTGACGGCAAGCCCCGCGCGAAGGAAAGCCAGTGCCTGCCGTTCAACGCGTGCCCCTGCCAAAACTGCCGACGCAGCGCTCAGCGCGCAAGCTAATTGAACGCCCGCATCCGGCAAAACCGCCTGCGCCTGGAGCCAGGCTACGCCGCCGATCAGGCCGAGGATTGCGCACCGCATCTCCCCTCCCCGGCTGGCTGGCCGGTCAGGCGGCCATCAAGGCCCGCAAGCGCGGCATCACATCCAAAGCATTCCGGGTAGTCGCCACTGCGACCGCGCCCGGCTCTTCGCCGCGCAGTCCAGCCAGCGCCTCACCGATGCCTGCCACCTCGGCCGGAGTATTCACGCCCGGATGCACCCAGGAAGGGGCGATATCCGGCGCATCCGTCTCAACCACGATGGAAGACAAGGGCAATTCAGCCGCCAGGCGACGAATCTGCAGCGCCCGGGTAAATGTCAGGTTGCCGCCGAATCCGAGCTTGAAACCGGCGTCGATATAGGCCTGCGCCTGCTGGAAGCTGCCATTGAACGCATGTGCGATGCCGCCCGCTGGACCGACCTGCCGCACATGCTTCAGCACCTGGTCCTGCGACTTGCGCACATGGCATAACACCGGCAATTCGAAATCCCGTGCAATCTTGAGCTGCTCGCGCAGGAAGAACACCTGCTTTTCGCGCATCTCCGGCTCGCACAGCATGGGGATGAAGAAATCCAGCCCGATTTCTCCGATCGCCACAAAGCGCGGATCGTCCATCGCCTGCGCCACGGCCTCGCGCATGAAGGCCAGGTCGTCCTCTACCGCATGCGGCACATAGATCGGATGGATGCCCAGCCCGTAGCAGGCATTGGGAGCCCGGTGCGCCAACTCGCGCACCACGGCGAAATTGGCGCGGTCGACAGCCGGAATCACCACCATCCCCACGCCGCGTTCCTGTGCCCGCGCAGCCAGCGCCAGCGATTGCTCGCCGAATTCGTGGGCATCAAGGTGGCAATGGGTATCGATCCACATGGTGCGGGCCTCAGGCAGGTTTCAAGCCTTCGTCGGTCAGGCGCAGCATGCGGTCGCAACGCTCAGCCAAGCCGGCATCGTGGGTCACGATGATGAAGGCCGTGCCCAGGGTGCGCGACAGCTCAAGCATCAGGTCGAACACTTTTTCGGCGGTCGCGTGATCCAGGTTGCCGGTCGGTTCATCTGCCAGCACGCAAGCCGGCTGCGTCACCAGCGCCCGCGCCAGGGCTACGCGCTGGCGTTCGCCACCGGACAGTTCGCCCGGCACGTGGGTCACGCGCTGCTCAAGGCCAACGCGCGCCAGCATGTCGCGCGCCTGCTGCTCCGCTTCGGCGCGCTTGGTGCGGCGGATCAGCAGCGGCATCGCCACATTGTCCAGGGCCGAGAATTCCGGCAGCAGGTGGTGGAACTGGTAGACGAAGCCAAGTTCACGATTGCGCAGGTCTCCGCGCGCTGTCTCGCTCATCGAAGCGAAATCGCTGCCTTTCAGGACCACATTGCCATCGGACGGCGTATCCAGGCCGCCCAGCAGGTGCAGCAGCGTCGATTTGCCGGAGCCGGAGGCGCCGACGATCGCCACGCGCTCGCCGCGCGCCACCGACAGGTTGATCTTTTCCAGTACCTTGACCTTGTAATTGCCCTGGGTGAAGGTCTTGCCGAGGTCGCGGCAACTCAACACATTACTCATAGCGCAGTGCCTCCGCAGGTTTGACGTTGGCCGCCCAGCGGCTCGGGTACAAGGTCGCCGCAAACGCCAGCAGCACGGCCGCCACGCCGATCACGCCGACATCGGACCAATGCATGTCCGATGGCACGGAGCTGATTGTGTAAATATCTTTAGGCAAGAACTGCACTCCCAGGAGGTTTTCAATAAATGGAACGATGACGTCGATATTCAGCGACACGACCACGCCGCCGGCGACGCCGAGCGCCGCGCCAAGCAGGCCTACCAGCGCGCCCTGGATCACGAAGATTTTCTGGATCGAACGCGGCGAAGCGCCAATCGTGCGCAGGATCGCGATATCGGCCTGCTTGTCCGTTACGGTCATGACCAGGGTCGAAACGAGGTTGAAAGCCGCTACCGCCACGATCAGCGCCAGCACCACGAACATCATGCGTTTCTCAGTTTGCACCGCTGCGAACCAGGTCGCATTGAGTTTTGACCAATCGCGTACAGTCATTTCCTTCGGAACCAGCTTTTGCAGCTCTTCAGCCACTTGCGGGGCACGGTGCATGTCCTCCAGGCGCAAACGCAGGCCAGCAGGGCCTTCGAGCCGCAGCAGGCGCTGGGCATCCTCGATATGAATAAACGCCATGCCGCCATCGAACTCCTGGTGCCCGGCGACAAACACGCCCGCCACGGTGAAATTGCGCATGCGCGGCACGATACCGGCCGGAGTTACGGTCCCTTGCGGCAGCACCATGGTCACTTTGTCGCCCAGGTTGACTTGCAGCGCGCGTGCCAGGTCGATCCCCAGCACGATGCGGAATTCACCCGCCTGCAAATCATTGAAACTGCCGTAACGGGTAGTTTTCGCCAGGTCGGACACGTTCGGCTCCGCCTCTGGCAGGACGCCGCGCACCACGGCCGGCCGCAGTGCTTCTCCTCCGTGCGAGAGCATGGCCTGGGCCTGCACGAACGGTGCGGCGCCTTTCACTTCGGGATTGGTTTGCAGCTTCCTGGCCAAGTCTTGCCAGTTCGGCAAGCTGGTGCCGCGCTCGAACACTTCGACGTGCGCCAGCACCGACAGCATGCGGCCGGTAACGTCCTTGCGGAAGCCATTCATCACCGAGAGGATGATGATCATGGCGCCCACGCCCAGCGCAATGCCGCCGACTGAAATCAGCGAGATGAAGGAAATGAAGCTATTCCGGCTATTGCGCTTGCCCGCACGGGTATAACGCAAGCCGACAATCCATTCGAATGGCAGGTTTTTACTCATAACGCAGGGCCTCCGCAGGTTTTACGCGGGCGGCCCACCAGCTTGGATAAAGGGTTGAGACAAGTGCCAGCAGCAAGGAAGTGCCGCCGATGGAAGCAACGTCGCCCCAGCGCAGGTCGGACGGCACGGCGCTGATGAAATAGATTTGCTGGGACAGGAATTTCACGCCGAACAGGGTTTCGATGCCGCCCACGATCGTACCGACATTCAACGCCAGCAGCACTCCGCAGACAACACCGATGACCGTGCCGAACACGCCAACCAAGGCGCCCTGCACCACGAATATCTTCATGATCGAGAACGGCGAGGCACCCAATGTGCGCAGGATGGCGATATCGGCCTGCTTGTCGGTGACCGTCATCACCAGCGTGGCCACCAGGTTGAAGGCCGCCACCGCGATAATCAGGGTCAGGATAATGAACATCATGTTTTTCTGCGATTTAACCGCTGCAAACCAGGCCGAGTTGAGTTTGGTCCAGTCGCGGATCACCAGGCGGCCCGGCATGACTGTGCGCAGTTCATCCGCTACCGCCGGAGCCTTCTGCATATCGTGCAGGCGCAGGCGCAGTCCATACGGGCCGCTTACATTGATCAGTTCCTGGGCATCGCTCAGGTGCACCAGCGCCAGCCCGGCGTCGAATTCATTATGGCCTGCCTTGAAAGTGCCCGACACCGTGAAGGAACGCATGGTCGGCGCCATATTCGACATGGAATTCCCTTGCGCCAGCGCCAGCGCTACCTTGTCGCCCACTTTTACTTCGAGTTCGCGCGCCAGTTCGACACCCAGAATGATATTGAAGGCGCCGGGTTGCAGCACATCCAGCGTTCCCTCCTCCATCTGATTGCCGATATCGGAGACCTTAGGCTCCTCGCCCGGGAGCACCCCGCGGACAACGGAGGGACGCAGGAAGTCGCCGCCATGCACCAGCATGCCCTGCATCTCGACGAACGGTGCGGCGCCTTTCACCTGCGGGTTGCGGGAAGCGTCGGCAGCGACCGCGCGCCAATCGCCCAGGCCTGCCCCGCTAACTTCGTAGACCTCCACGTGGCCCAGCACCGACACCATGCGCTCGGTCACCACCGTCTGGAAGCCGTTATAAACGGACAGCACCACGATCAAGGCGGTAACGCCAAGAGCGATGCCTGCCATCGAAATCGCGGAGATAAAGGAGATGAAACTATTGCGCCCATTGCGCCTGCCTGCGCGCGTGTAGCGCAGGCCAACCAGCCATTCAAACGGCATTTTTATTAAATTGACACAGTAAAGCCCGCAGTTTGCCATATAAAGAGATTCCACTACAATGCCGCATGGCTTCCACGACCGTCGTTCTTCCCTTCGCATTGCCGCCCGCCGAACTGGCACCGGAACTTTCCCGCCACCTGCAGGCGCCCGCCCTTGCGACTTTACTCTCGCGCAATAACTTTCTAAAAAAGCACTTTATCGGCGACGAAAGCCGCATATTGCCGCATGAAGCGTGGCTGGCCAATGAGCGCGGAGCCCTCGCCGCGGCCGTCATGCACGGCTTTGGCCTGGCCCCGACGGAAGGTTTTTGGTTCGTCGTCCATCCAGTCCACATCCAGCTTGCCCGCAACCATCTGGTCCTGGCGGATTCGCGCCGACTGCGCCTGGACGAGGCTGACGCGCGCGTGCTGTTCGAGCTGGCCAAGCCATTTTTCGACGAACTGGTTTGGGGCGATGCCGAAACCTGGTTCATGCGCGCGGATGGCTGGCAGGGCCTCGATGCCGCCTCGCCGGACGCCGCCATGGGCAGCAACCTGGCCGACTGGATGCCCGTCGGGCCGACCGCCCTCGCCTTCAAGAAGCTGCAGAATGAGATCCAGATGCTGTGGCACGAGCATCCCGTCAACGAAGCCCGCCAGCAGCGCGGCCTGGCCCCCGTGAATTCGTTCTGGATGTGGGGTGGCGCCAGCGCCGGCTCGTCCGCCGCCTCCGGCGCACCGGCGCAAGCACTCGCGGTCGCCACTGGCGCGGCCCCTTCCTGGCTGGCCGCCATGGGAACACCGGGCCTCAAGGCGGCTCCTGGAGAGAACGGCACCTTCGTCCTGCCTCATTTGATCTCCAGCGGAGCCGGCAACGACTGGGGCGCCTGGATTGGCGCCATGCAGAAGCTGGAGCACGAGTGGTTCGGCCCTTTGCTGGCGTCCGTGCGCGATGGCCGCACGACCAAACTGACAATGATCCTGACCGGCCGCGATGGCTGGACCGAAATCCGCACCAGTAAATCCGCCCTGCGCAAATTCTGGCGCGCACAGAACCTGAAGAACCTCACGCAATGACCCGTATCGCCATCCGTCCCTGCCCGTCGCAGGAAGCCGAACTGCTGCGCCAGGGCGGCGTCCACCCCGTGCTGGCCCGCCTGTTTGCCGCGCGAGGCCTGAACAACCCGGCAGAACTGTCCAGCGAACTGGCCGCCCTGATGCAGCCTTCCGGCCTGCTGCATATCGACCGCGCCGCGGAATTCCTGGCCGATTCCATTGCCGCCGCCAAACGCATGGTCATCGTGGCCGACTACGACTGCGACGGCGCCACCGCCTGCGCCACCGCAATTCGCGGCCTGCGCGCGATGGGCGCCAACGTGGACTTCATCGTTCCCAACCGCTTCGAGTACGGCTACGGCCTGACGCCGGAGATCGTCGAGCTGACCGCACGTGAGAAGTCGCCCGACATCATCATCACCGTCGACAACGGCATCGCCAGCATCGAAGGCGTGGAAGAAGCCAAGCGCCGCGGCATCGACGTCGTGGTCACCGACCACCACCTGCCCGGCGACAGCCTGCCGGATGCCCGTGTCATCGTAAACCCCAACCAGCCTGCCTGTGGCTTCCCGTCCAAGCACCTGGCCGGCGTCGGCGTGGTGTTCTACGTGCTGCTGGCACTGCGCGCCGAAATGCGCCGCCGCGGCGTGTTCGACGCCCAGACCCAGCCCAAGCTGGACGCCCTGCTGGACCTGGTCGCTTTGGGCACAGTTGCCGACGTGGTGCGGCTGGACAGCAATAACCGCATCCTCGTCGCCCAAGGCCTGAAGCGCATGCGCGCCGGCCGCATGCACCCTGGCGTGGCTGCCCTGTTCCGCGTTTCCGGGCGTGCGGCACATACCGCCTCTCCCTTCGACCTCGGTTTCGCCCTCGGCCCGCGCCTGAACGCGGCCGGCCGGCTGGAAGACATGTCGCTCGGGATCGAATGCCTGCTGACGGACGATGAAACACGCGCCTGGGAACTCGCACAGCAGCTTAACGACATCAACCTGAAACGCCGCGAGATCGAGGCGGAGATGCAGGATGCCGCCCTGCTGCACCTGGACGATTTCCAGCCGGCGGACAGCACCACGATCTGCGTCTACGACGACAGCTGGCACCAGGGCGTGATCGGCATCGTGGCTTCGCGCCTGAAAGAGCGCTTCTACCGCCCGACCATCACCTTTGCCCCAGCCGGCGACGGCATGATCAAGGGCTCCGGCCGCTCGATCCCCGGCTTCCACCTGCGCGATGCGCTGGACCTGGTGTCCAAGCGCGCGCCCGGCGTGATCGACAAGTTCGGCGGTCACGCCATGGCGGCAGGCCTTAGCCTGCGCGCCGAAGCCTTTGAGCACTTCTGCGCCGCCTTCGAGGCAATCGGCCAGGCCTGGCTGACCGAATCGCAACTGGAACGCGTGGTGGAGACCGACGGCCCGTTGGAAGACGGCTGCTACACGACCCAGTTCATCGAACTGCTCGATGGCCAGGTGTGGGGACAAGGCTTCGCGCCGCCGGTGTTCTGCGATGAATTCCGCGTGCTAAGCCAGCGTATCCTGAAAGACCGCCACCTCAAGCTGATGCTGGAGAAGAAAGGCGTGCGTTACGACGCGATCTGGTTCGGCCATACCGATGCGCTGGGGGAGCGAGCCCGCGTGGCCTTCCGCCTGGATGCCAACGAATACAACGGCGTGACCCGCGTCCAACTGCTGGTGGAGCACGCCGAAACGGCCTGATTACTGCTTCTTGCAGTCGCAAACGCGTTCGCCCTTGTCGAACACTATGCGCCATTTGCCCGGAGCCTCGAGGCGCCAGACCGAATTGAAACGGGCGGTGATCTTCCCTTGCGGGTCGCGTACCGGGCCGGAAGAATGCGCCAGCGTGCCCGAATCAAGCACCTCGACCTGGTCGGGTTCCCAGCTGAACGGCGCTTCCGGCTTTTCATAAAAGGCCTTCCACTCCGCAGCAACCGTATCCTTGCCGCGCAAGGCTTTCGGTCCGCTATAGAAGATCGTCTCATCGGCCAGGAATGTCACGAAAGCCTGGTGGTCACGTTTGGCCATGGTGGCGGCAAAGGCGCGCTCTGTGTCGGCCACCTGCTGCTTCAATTCCGCATTACTCGGTGGTACAGGCAGGCTGGTGCACGCCGTCGTAGCAGCAATAGCCGCCAGCAGGATCATCTTTTTCATCTTGTCTCCGCGCTTTGTTTGGTCGCCAAATACTAGCAAAGGCGATAACACAAGTCATCCCTTTCGCCGGCCGGCCGCGCGCACAACAGCGCATCGTGCCCCAGTCGCTGCCCGCCGCCCAGCTTTGCGCCTGCGCTCGCGCCAGGGCCGAAATGCACGCGAGCTTCGGCCTGAATGCCGCTATCGCCAGCAGCCGAGCGCCATAACTGCGACAAGGCCTGTGCACCCCTCCCACCAGGCAGGAATGCCTGGGCCAATTGCCGGCCCAGCGGCCCGACATGGACCCGCACGGCGCTATCGGACCGCCACACGCGCTCACCCAGCAGCGCTCCCTCACCGCAGCGTGCATTTCCGCATCCGAGGATGGTGGTTTGCCCCTGCGGCAGCCTCTCCCAACGAGCGGCAAACTGCTCGATCCGTACCGGCACGCCCAGGGCATGCGAAAACTGCTCGCCAAGCGCCCTCGCTCTCAGAGTGCCGCGTTGGGCTGGAACTGAAGGTAACGCCGTGTATTCGGGTCGTCCTTCGCGCCACGCCGTGCAAAAGGCATCGATTGCCGGCGCCGACAACAGGTCGACAAATGCGCGCGCGGTGGCCCCGCCTGCGCGGGCGACGGCATCGGTGTAGCAGTAAGGCAGCGCACCGGCCATGCCAAGCAGTCCTATACAGCCAGGCGTCACGACGCTCCCATCGGCCGCCGCAACATCGCTCGCAGGGAACGCCAGCGACACGGCGTTACGCCATTCAGGCTCGCCAAGCAATCCTGCCAACTGAAAGATGTCGAATCCGTAGCCGTATGCGCCGGCTGCGCTCACTCCAGCAGCGTGCCGGCATTCCTCGCTTTGCATCGCATCAGCTCCTCGCCTGTGACGGCTGATGCCAGCACCAGCCGGGTAAAAGTGTTCATGTGTGCGCATTCGCCAAAGAATCGGTCCATGACCTGCCCAAACAACAGCAGGCCGCAGCCTGCGAATGCCGCTTCATCTACCTGCAGCCGGATTTCGGTACCAATCAGCGGCGCGGCGCGGCCTGGGCGCAAGGTCGCGGCTTGGGCCTTCAAGGCGTGCACTGAATTGATGATTGCGTGGCTCGCGGGAGAGTTATCGATGGCCTGGGTTGCCATCAACTCGCGCAGCGCGCACGCGTCAAGCGGCAGGTGGTCCAGTGCCAGCAGGGAGTTGAGCTGCCAGCGGCAACCGGCGCCACGTGCGGGGCGGGCCAGCACTTTATAGCGTTCGCAGCAAGTCACGTCTATCGAAGCAACCGCGCCAGGCGGCCGGGCCCGCGCGCCGTGGAATGCGATGCGCCATTCATGGCCGGGCGGGGAATGCTCGACTCGGCGCGCAACCCACCCCACGTCTTCCGCCCCGCCTATGTGAACCCGGTCGATGCTGAAGATTTCCAGTTCGGGCGGAACAGAGACCAGGTATTCGCTTTGGCGCCCGTCGATTCTGACCGGCGCCGCGGCGGCACGCTGCAGGCAAGCGCGTGCCGTCCAGCCGGCACGGAGGTGGCCGGCTTGCAGCGTTTCCAGAATGGGCAGTGCGGGCACTGGCAGCCTTAACGTGCCACGGCCGCCGCGCGCAAACGAGGAGAGCTCCAGGCGCAGGATATTGAAGCGCGCGGGAAAGCTGAAATACTCGCGCAGCAGCGCCAGCCCGGCATGCGCGCCCGGCGCACGTGGAAGCAGCGCTTCTGCCGGGTCCAGCCCAGTCGGCGCGAACGGCCAGCATGCAAGCAGGACATTGCGAAGCGCGGCACTGAACGCAGCGTCGCCGTCGATGAAGATGTCCAGGGTGTCGGCAGGCTCCGGGCCAAGATCGACCTCGAGCTCAATCGAAGCCGGCGGGCCGGGTCGATAACGGGCGGCGACGACCGCAGCCTGCCGCTCAGGGCCGATCCGGCACGCCGGAACGGGCGTAGCTGCTCGGGAAAATGCAGCTCAAGCAGATGCTCATCCTGCTGGCAGCGCGCGCGCTGCAGGGCCAATGCGGTGCGCGCGTGAAGGGTGGCGACGCCCTGCACCAAGCGGTCGACGTGGATGTCCGGCGGCCCATCCTGTGCGCCAAGCTGCATGGCGAGGCCCGGATGCCGCTCAGCCATCGCTGCGGCGTTCGCCCTGAAGCGCCGCAATTGCCCCTCCAGCGCCGGAAGAATTTTCTCCATCGCGCGACCCTGTTCGATGATTTAGTGCAATATTGGCAGCAGGCAGCTCTCCCCGTTTTGACTCCGCACAAACACATTCAACTTGAAATAGATGCGAAAATGGAGTATAAAGAATCCATAAACGGAGGATATATGAATCCCGCATTTGCCTACCCCAACAGCGAATACACCATCCCCAGCCGGTGGACCTGAGCCGCAAAGAGGAACGTGAACGCCTGTCGCACGCAGCCCTCAAGGGTTTTTTCAAACTGGTCGCCGCCTGGAAACTGCGCGACGACGACGCCCGCGAACTGTTGGGCGGACTGTCGAGCAGCGCCTTCTACGAATGGAAAAAGCACCCCGACCGCGTGCTTGAAGTCGACCGCATCACGCGCATCTCCTACCTGCTGGGCATCTACAAGTCCCTCCACATCATCTATGGCGACAAACTGGCCGACGAATGGATCAGCCTAGCCAACCGCAACAGTATTTTTGGTGGCCGCACCCCGCTCGACTACATGGAAGCGGGCGGCCTGCTCGCCATGCAAACCGTGCGCCAATTGCTCGACGCTCGTCGCGGAGGCCTGTAATTGCCGCCACTCCGCCTGCTGCGCAATTCGACACCGTGCGCCTGATCCCGTCGCGCTTTGTCTATAAAGAAGATTCCGTGCTGGCCGCCCTCGCCGATAACGACGCCGAGCTGCACCAGCTATTTGAACTCGATAACGCCACCAATGCCCGCCTGCGCGCCGAACATGGCGGCGCCATCGGCATCGGCATCGAAGAACTGGTCTATTACGTCCCCAACTACCGCAGCATCAATGCCGCGTTCACCTACGCCCGCCCGCAAGGCAGCCGTTTCAACGATGGCCAGCGCGGCGCCTGGTACTGCGCCTTCGAACATGAAACTGCCCTGGCGGAAGTCATCTTCCACAAGACCGTGGAATACGCCGAGATCGACCGCTTCGACGACAGCGTGAGCTACCAGGCCCTGCTTTCGGACTTCAGCGCCCAGTTCCACGACATCTGCGCCCAGCCGGAATACACCGACTGCGTGGACCCGGGCAGCTACGTCGCCTCGCAACGCCTGGCGCGCAGCCTGCTGGCCGAAGGCTCGACCGGCATCATTTATCCGAGCGTGCGCCGCGAAGGCGGCACCAACCTGGCCTGTTTCCGTCCCGCGCTGGTGGGCAATGTTCGCAAAGGCCCGGCGTATCGGTTAACATGGCGGGGTTCGCCGGCGGCTATCGTCGAGCAGATTCCCACGATTTAAGAGTTGAAAATGCAGCTGAAACCAGAAAAAGACGCGGAACTCCGCGCCAAAGTGAACCGCGAAACCGCACGCATCCCATGGAGCGAATTGCTCAAGCACTTCGCCCAGGGCAATGTGGTGTGGGTGGCTGATGAACTGGACCTGGTGGACGTCGCCGTGCGCATCGCCCACGACGACAAGTCCAGCATTTCAGTCTGGATGGAGGCCGGCCAGGTCGCCAAGGTCTCCGACCAGCAATGCCAGGAATGGATCGCCAGCGACGCCCACCTGTGGGCCAGCGTCGTCAGCCCGTTTATTCTCGTCCAGCAGGAGAAGCGGAAGCCTCACTGAGGCTAAGGTCGATCGCGTACAACGCGTAGCCTTTTCCGCTTCCATCATCTTCCTTCAGCACCGATACGCCGGCCAGTCCGGCTTCCCGCGCCAGCGCCAGCTTGCCCGGTGCTGAACGGAATACCACCGCCCCCTTCGTCTTTGCCGACGCAAAGCGCCAGCTACGCCCGATCCATTGGCTGCGCGGGTCAGGTTCCGCACCGACTTGATGTAGGCGATCAGCACCGCGCGGTTATTGTCCGGCGAAGCGAAAATGGTCTTGCTGCCGTCCAGCCCCGGGAAGCCGCCGCCACCGCTGGCGCGGAAGTTATTGGTTGCGACGATGAATTCCTGCTCCGCCCGTACCGGTTGGCCGCGCCATGAGAGGCCCTTGATACGCTGGCCGGGCGCTTGCGTTACGTCGATCCGGTAACGCACGTCCGGATCGGTCAGCATATCGAAATTGAAGCCGGCGAAGCCGGTATTCACCAGTTCCTGCGGTTCACTGCGCGTTGGATCGATCGTGTTGAAGCGGCCGGCAGCCTTCTCCAGCCAGGCTTTCAGCGTTGCGCCATCAACCTTCACGGCATGCAGGTCGTTCGGGTACAGGTAAAGATCGGCGGCGTTGTTCAGGGCCATTTTGCCGGGAGCGACGTCGGTGTAGTCAGCCACGCCGGCAGCGCCGGTCTTGAATGGCGCGGACATCGACAACACCGGCAACTGCGCGTATTGCGGCATATTGGCCTGGATATGGCGGCGCACGTAGTCAGCCTGGGCCTGGTTCACGACCTGGATCGCCGACACGTCGCCGACGTTGGCAAAGTAAGCCGACATGCGGAAGTCAGTGTCGCCAATCGGCGTCTTGACATAGGCGATGGTCGCCTCGTGTTCGGCCTTTACCAGCGCGGCCACTTCCGGGTCTGGTTCAACGAAGCTGCGGTCGGCGCGCTGGATACCGCGCGTTTCCACCTTCGCCGCGCCGGCATCGGCGATCCAGCGCTGGCCGTCGTGGCGCAATGCAAGCTGGATCACGCCCAGGTGCTTGCCCCACAGGCCCGGCATCACCGTCGGCACGCCATGTACGCGTCCCTGCACTTTGTCGACGCCTGGCAGGTTGAAGCCGGCCGCCTTGCTGGCAGCGTTCGGAAACACGTCGTGCGAATGCCCCAGCAGCAGCGCATCGATGCCCGGCACCTGGGCCAGGTACAGGCTGCCGTTCTCCATCGAAGGCGCGTACGCGGCGCCATCCAGCCCCGCGTGCGAGATCGCCACGATCACTTCCGCACCCTTGGCACGCATCTCCGGAATGTAACGCTGCGCGGTCTCGCGCCAGCCTTCGGTGCGCACGCGGCCCTCCAGCCAGCGCTTGTCCCAACCCATGATGGCGGGCGTAGTGAAACCGATGATGCCCACCTTGACGGTCGCCGCAAGCGGCTTGCCATCCGGCCCGGTTGCGCTCACCTGCTTCTCAATGATGCGATACGGATCAAACAGCGGGCGGCCGGTGCGCGCGTCGACGACATTCGCCAGCACCACCGGGAAAGCCGGGCCGGCACAGGGCTGGGCGCGAACGTTCGCGCCTTCCGTGCCAAAACGGCTGGCGCTGACCTGCCCCAGGAAATCCAGGCCCCAGTTGAATTCATGGTTGCCAACCGAGCCACCTTCAAAGCCCAACGCATTCATGGCCTTGTAGATAGCCAGAGCTTGGCCGCAACCAACGGGGGCCACCAGCGCCTGGTAGTCACCCAAGGCCGTGCCCTGAATGGTGTCGCCGTTATCGAGCAGCAGCGAATTCGGGAATTCCTTGCGCGCCTGGCGAATCAGGGTCGCCGTGCGCTCCAGCCCCAGCGAGGCATCCGGCGCCAGCTTGTAATAGTCGTAGCTACGGACATTGGCGTGCAAGTCCGTCGTCTCAAGGATCGCGAACGTGGCCTGCGAGCCTTGCGGCGGCATGGCGGGAATGCTGCTGCAGGCGGCCAGCAAGGCAGCAGCCGGCACGGTGAAAAGGATGCGCATTAACTATCTTTTGAATTGAAATTTACTGATGAATATTTGCCACGCGCCATTGATATCGCCCTTGCAATCCAAAGAATTGCACATTGCACTCTGGTGCGCTGGAAACCGACTTGCAAAATTATATGGAAACTTTGCAAAAGCGCCACGTTGACGCAAATAAATGTTTGAATGTCAATACCCGGACGTATGATCCATCTCAACCTTCAGCCATCCGCCAAAAGGAAAAGATCATGAAAATCCGCGCCGCGCTGACCTCGATCCTGCTCCTCACAGCATCACTTGCGCAAGCGGGTCCCAACCTGGTGTTAAACGGAGATTTCGAGAATCTCGACGTCAGCATGTGGACGCTTGCCAGCCCGGGTGGCGGCGGCCAGGCCTTCGACGTAGACGTAACGGGCTCCCCGCTGGCCGATGGCACCAACCGCGTGTTCGGCGATCTGAATACTACCGAACTCGGCTTCCTGCGCCAAACAATCAGCACGATTGCCGGCGCCACCTACCAGCTCAAGTTCGACCTGCAACGCTGGACCACCGACCCGCAATTCCCGCCGGATAACCAGGCCCAGGTCAAGTTCGGCGTCACCACCGTCTTCAACGAATCGGACCTCACCGGTGACTGGGGCACCCACACCCTGATCGTGACCGCGCTCTCGGCAAGCACGCTGCTTGAATTCGGCAACTTCAACAACGACCCCATCTATTGGAACCAGCTCGACAACATCAGCCTTGAGTTCCTGCGCGGCCCGAACGATCCGGGCGATCCGGACCTCCCTGAGCCCGCAACGCTGGCATTGCTGGCTGGCGGTCTGGTGGCCCTACGTTTCAGCCGCCGCCGCACCACCCGCTCCTGACCCTTTCCATCCACTGAAACGGCCGCAACGCCCCGGCCGGGGCGCTTGCACCTGCAAGGAGGCTGCATGTCCGAACCGTATCTCGCAGAAATCCGGATGACGGGATTTCAATTTGCACCCAAGGGCTGGGCCCTGTGCAACGGCCAGATCCTGCCCATCAACCAGAACCAGGCGCTGTTCTCCATCCTCGGCACCACCTACGGCGGCAATGGCCAGACCACCTTCGCCCTGCCCGACCTGCGCGGCCGGGTGCCGGTTCACATGGATGCCGCCTTCAACCTCGGACAACAGGCAGGCGAAGCCAGTCACACGTTGATCGCCAATGAGATGCCGGCACACAGCCACAGCCTGGGCATCTCCACGGCCATCAGCCACCAGGCCGACCCAAGCGGTCGTGTCCTGGGCAATGTGGAAGCCGGGGCGCTCAACTACTACGCGCCGCAGGACGGCACGGCCACGCTGGCGCCCAACACGGTGGGCAATGCCGGCGGCAGCCAGCCACACGAGAATATGCAGCCCTACCTGACCATCAACTTCATCATCGCGCTGCAGGGCATCTTCCCTTCGCAGAGCTGAACCAGACCGGAGCCGGCGCAATGAACAACTTCATCGGCGAGATTCGCCTGTTCGCGGGTAACTTCCCGCCACTCGGTTGGGCTTTTTGCGACGGCAGCCTGCTGTCGATCGCACAGAACACCGCCCTGTTTGCCCTGATCGGCACCACCTATGGCGGCGATGGACAAACCACCTTTGCCCTGCCCGACCTGCGCGGACGCGTGCCGCTGCACCAGGGCACCCAGCCCGGAACCAGCAACAGCTACGTCATGGGCCAGCAAGCGGGCGTCGAAACCGTGACGCTGACCAGCAACCAGATCCCGTCACACAATCACAGCGCAAGCGCCAGCACCGCGCTGCCGCCTGCCACCGGCACCGGCATCAACCTGACGGGGCCAGCGACTTATGTGCCGGCGGCGCCCTCCAAGCCCAAGTTCTATGCACCAGCCGGTTCCGCCACGGTGGCCATGTCGCCTCAGGCGATCCAGCCGGCAGGAGGCAACCAGCCTCACAACAATATGGCTCCCTTCCTGGCGCTCAGCTTCATCATCGCCATTGAAGGCATCTTCCCTTCGCAGAGCTAGTCGAGGAGTCCAGCATGGCAGAGCGTTATATTGGCGAAATCCGCATGTTCAGCGGCAATTTCGCACCCGTAGGATGGGCAATGTGCAATGGCCAGCTCCTTCCCATTGCGCAGAACACCGCACTGTTTTCCATTCTCGGCACCACCTACGGCGGCAACGGCAAAACCAATTTCGCCCTGCCGGACCTGCGCCAGCGCATTCCCATGCATGCCGGCACCGGCCCAGGGCTCAGTCCCCGCGACCTGGGCGAGCAAGGCGGCGAAGCGGCGACTACGCTGACCGCACTCCAGTTGCCGTCCCACAGCCATGGCATGACCGCCTCCAGCGCAACAGCTTCCGTGCAATCGCCGGCCAACGCACTGCTTGCCAAGCCTGTGACGATCAGCGCGCCCTATCACGAAGCGACGTCGTTGGCACCTTCGCCCCAGGGGCCGCTTGGCACGGCAGGCGGCAGCAGCGTGCATAACAATCTTCAGCCCTACCTGGTGGTCAACTTCATCATTGCCTTGAGCGGCATTTTCCCGCCCCGTAGCTGACTGACAATGAACAGCCAGGTCATTTTGCGGCCCGCTGGAACCGGCGACCAGGATTTCCTGCTGGCGCTGGTCGAGAGCACGCGCGAGGACCTGGCCATTCTCGACCACACTATCAAGGCCATGCTGGTTCGCATGCAGTACGAAGCCCAGATCAACGACTACCGTCGCCGCTTTCCCGGCATGAAGGAAAGCATCGTGCTGGTCGATGGCGCCGCAGCCGGCCGGATGTATGTTGCCCGCAGCCAGGACGAGCTTCGCCTGGTCGACATCAGCGTCCTGCGCCCATTCCGGCATCGAGGCATCGGCACCACCCTGCTGGCTCGGCTGCAGGAGGAAAGCCAGCACGCTGGTCTCCCCTTACGCTTGCATGTTTTGCAAGGCAACCCAGCCAGCGCGCTGTACCGCCGGCTTGGTTTCCAGCCGGGCGAAACGGACGGCATGTACCTGGCCATGGAATGGCACCCTATCTTATTAAAGGAATAAGTCATGGAACGTCGCAACTTCATCCTCGCCGCCGGAAGCCTGGTAGGCGCCCCGGCCGTAGCGCGCGCAGCATCGCTGGCAGCGCTGCCGCCAACGCCCACTACGCTGCGCATGGCTGGTTTCCGCAATCTGGTGGGCCAGCAATTCATCGCCTTCCAGGGCAAACGCGGCAGCTCGCTCGACCTGCTGGCGGTGCGCCCTGGCAAGGAAGTGCCGCACCAGGAGCAGTTCACCCTGCTCTTCAGCGGGTCGCCAGGCCTGGATGCCGGAATTTATGAAATCGACAACCCTCTATCAGGGCGCATGTCCATCTTCATGGAGCCGGCCGGGCGTGGCCCGGCAAGCGGCTTGGGCGCCCTCTACCGCGCCGAATTCAGCCTCCTCGTGTGAGCTGCCCGATGCGGCGGCCTCTGAGGTATAATTTCAGGTTCGATTTAACAACTATCAGACCTGAAAAACCATGGAAGCTGAACGCATCAATTCCCTCGCCAACCTGCTCGCGGACCTGACCAACCGCGAAGCCGAACTTCGGAGGTATCTTTGACTTCGATAAGAAGTCAGAGAAACTGGAACAACTGAACGCCGAACTTGAAGATCCGGCCGTTTGGAACGACCCGAAAAAAGCCCAGGACATGGGCCGCGAGAAAAAAGCCCTTGAAGGCGTGGTCCTGACCTTGCAGAAGGCAGAAAGCGACCTGCGCGACATGAACGAACTGTTCGCGATGGGTAAGGAAGAAGGCGACGACGACACGCTCGAAGCCGTGATTGCGGATACCGCCGACATCCAGAAGATCATCGAACAGATGGAATTCCGCCGGATGTTCAGCAATCCGATGGACCCGAACAACTGCTTCATCGACATCCAGGCCGGCGCCGGCGGTACCGAAGCCCAGGACTGGGCATCCATGCTGCTGCGCCAGTACCTGCGTTATTGCGACCGCAAGGGCTTCAAAGCCGAGGTGCTGGAAGAGTCCGAAGGCGAAGTTGCCGGCATCAAGACCGCCACCCTGAAAGTCGAAGGCGAATACGCTTACGGCCACCTGCGCACCGAAACCGGCGTGCACCGTCTAGTGCGCAAGTCGCCGTTCGACTCCTCGGGCGGCCGCCACACCTCCTTCGTGTCGCTGTTCGTGTACCCTGAAGTGGATGATTCGATCGAGATCGAGATCAACCCGGCGGACCTGCGCATCGATACCTACCGCGCATCGGGCGCCGGTGGCCAGCACATCAACAAGACCGACTCCGCAGTGCGTATTACCCACGGCCCGTCCGGTATTGTGGTGCAGTGCCAGAACGACCGCTCGCAGCACCGCAACAAGGCGGAAGCGATGGACATGCTGAAGGCCAAGCTGTACGAACTGGAACTGCGCAAGCGCATGAGCGAGCAGCAGTCGCTGGAAGACTCCAAGACCGACGTGGGCTGGGGCCACCAGATCCGTTCCTACGTGCTGGACCAGTCCCGTATCAAGGACTTGCGCACCGGCTTCGAGACCGGCAACACCGGCAAAGTGCTGGACGGCGACCTGGACGACTTCATCTCCGCGTCCCTGAAGCAAGGCATCTAAAGCATGACGCAGCAGCGCGCCTTCATCTTCGACATGGACGGCACCATCGTCGACAACATGGGTTTCCACACCCGCTCGTGGCTGGAGTTCTTCGGCCGCCGCGGCCAGGCTGTCGACGAAGCGGCGTTCTTTGCCGCCACCGCCGGCCGCACCGGCCACGAGATCATGCGCCAATACCTCGGCGAGGGCCTGGCGCATGACGACGTGACCGCCCTGATCGGCGAGAAGGAAGTGCTGTACCGCGAAATCTACGCTCCCCATTTGCGCGCCGTGGAAGGCTTCGGCGCCCTGGTGAGCGCAGCGCAGGCCGCCGGCATCCGCCTGGCGGTCGGCACCGCCGCCCCGCCCTGCAACGTGGACTTCACGCTGGACGGCCTGGGTGTGCGCGAACTGTTCGACACCGTCGTCGGCGCCGCCGACGTCAAACGCGGCAAGCCGGAACCCGACGTGTTCCTGCTGGCGGCCGAACGCTGCGGCGCCGATCCGGCGCACTGCATCGTGTTCGAGGACGCGCCTTTGGGCGTGGAAGCAGCGCGCCGAGCCGGCATGCGCTGCGTCGTCCTGACAACCACTTTGCCTGCTGAAGCGTTTAAGGCGTTCGACAATGTGATCTGCATTGCGCGCGACTTCAGCGAAATCGATATCAATACACTGACAAACCATTAAAACCATGACTACGGAAAACCAAGTGCAAGACCAGGCACCAGGCCAGGACGACAACAAGATCATCGCCGAGCGCCGCGCCAAGCTGGCTGCCATCCGCGAGAAACAGAGCGTCGCCTTCCCTAACGATTTCCGCCCTCAGCACAAGGCTGCCGACCTGCACGTGCAGTATGGTGAGAAGACCCGTGAAGAACTGGAAGCCGCACAGGTTCCCGTCGTCATCGCCGGGCGCATGATGCTGCGCCGCGAAGCAGGCAAGAAAGCCGCCTTCGCCACCCTGCAAGACTCCTCCGGCCAGAAGGCCGACGGCCGTATCCAGATCTACGTGACCCTGGACACTACCGGCGAAGAGGCGATGGAAGCCTTCCGCGGCTGGGACCTGGGCGACATCCTGGGCGTGACCGGCACCCTGTTCAAGACCAAGACCGACGAACTGACCGTCAAAGTCAGCGAGATCAAGCTGATCACCAAGGCCCTGCGTCCGCTGCCGGACAAGTTCCACGGCCTGGCCGACCAGGAAACCAAATATCGCCAGCGCTACGTCGACCTGATCACCAGCGAAGAAACCCGCCGCACCTTCAAGGCGCGCACCGCTGCGATCTCCTCGATCCGCCGTTTCATGGAAGCGAACGAGTTCATGGAAGTCGAAACCCCGATGCTGCACCCGATCCCGGGCGGCGCATCGGCCAAGCCTTTCATCACCCACCACAACGCGCTGGACATGCAGATGTTCATGCGTATCGCTCCTGAGCTGTACCTGAAGCGCCTGGTGGTGGGCGGCTTCGACCGCGTGTTCGAGATCAACCGCAACTTCCGTAACGAAGGCGTGTCGGTTCGTCACAACCCTGAATTCACCATGATGGAGTTCTACGCGGCGTACACCGACTACGAATGGATCATGGACTTCACCGAAAAGGTAATCCGCCAGGCAGCGGTCGACGCCAAGGGCACCGCTGTGCTGACCTACGGCGGCCGTGAACTGGACCTGTCCAAGCCGTTCCAGCGCCTGACGATCTGCGGCGCCATCAACAAGTACGCCCCTGGCTACACCGAAGCGCAGCTGAACGACATGGCCTTCCTGAAGGCCGAGCTGCTGAAATTCGGCGTCAAGCCATTCGCCACCTCGGGCCTGGGCGCGCTGCAGCTGGCGCTGTTCGAAGAAACCGCCGAAGCGCAACTGTGGGAACCGACCTTCATCATCGACTACCCGATCGAAGTGTCGCCGCTGGCCCGTGCTTCCGACACCCGCGAAGGCATCACCGAACGCTTCGAACTGTTCATGGTTGGCCGCGAAATCGCCAACGGCTTCTCCGAGCTGAACGACGCTGAAGACCAGTCGGCACGTTTCCTGGCCCAGATGAAGGCCAAGGAAGCCGGCGACGACGAAGCAATGTACTACGACGCCGACTTCATCCGCGCGCTGGAATACGGCATGCCGCCAGCCGGCGGCTGCGGTATCGGCATCGACCGCCTGATGATGTTGCTGACCGACTCGCCAAACATCCGCGACGTGCTGCTGTTCCCGCACCTGCGCAAGGAAGACTAAGGCAAGCCTTACGGACGAGCCCGTGTCACACCTTGGGGTCAGGCCCCAAGGTGTGACACGGGCTCAACTGTTACTGGATCACCCGGTAGCAAGGCGTATATGCCTTGCCCGCCAGCTTCATCCGGCTCTGCGCCACGAAGGATGCCAGCAACGCATCCATCGGCCCCATGATTTCCTTGTCGCCGTGGATCTCGAAGTGGCCGTACTTCTCGATAGTGCGGATGCCCTCTTCCTTCACATTGCCCGCCACCACCCCCGAAAACGCCCGGCGCAGGTTGGCCGCCAGCACGTGCACCGGCTGGTTCTTGTGCAAGCTCAGGTTGCGCATGTTCTCGTGCGTCGGCGAGAACGGACGCTGGAACTCGTCGTCGATCTTCAGCGCCCAGTTGAAGTAATAGGCATCCGAGCGCGATTTGCGGTATTCGCGTACTTGTTTCATCCCTTCCTGCATCTCCTGCGCCACCAGCTCCGGATCATCGACGATGATCTTGTAGCGCTGCTGCGCCTCCGTGCCCAGGGTCAAGCCGATGAACTCATTGATCTGCACGAAGTACTCGCGCGCCGTTTCGGGGCCGGTGAAGATCAGCGGGAATGGAATCTCCGCATTATCCGGATGCAGCAGGATTGCCGAGGATATACAGGATCTCTTCCGCCGTCCCTGCGCCGCCCGGGAACACGCAAATGCCATGGCCGACGCGCACGAAAGCCTCCAGGCGCTTCTCGATATCAGGCATGATCACCAGGTCGTTGACGATCGGGTTCGGCGATTCGGCGGCGATGATGCCAGGCTCCGTGATACCCAGGTAACGCCCGCCCCGTAAAGCGCTGCTTGGCGTGGCCGATGGTGGCGCCCTTCATCGGCCCCTTCATCGCGCCAGGGCCGCAGCCGGTGCAGATGTCCAGGCCGCGCAAGCCAAGCTGGTAGCCCACTTCCTTCGAATAGTTATATTCGGCGCGGTTGATCGAATGGCCGCCCCAGCACACCACCAGGTTCGGATTGAGCTGCGGCTTCAGCACATTCGCATTGCGCAGGATATGGAATACCGCATCGGTAATGCCCTCGCTGCGGGCCAGGTCGAATTTCGGATTCCCGGTCACTTCGTTACTGACGAAGACAATATCGCGCAGCACCGCAAACAAGTGTTCGTGGATACCCTTGATCATCTTGCCATCGACAAAAGCGATGGCCGGAGCCCCTTTGATTTCGAGCTTGATGCCGCGTTCACGCTGCAGGATGTTGATATCAAACGACTTGAAGCGATCCAGCAATTCCTTTCCATCGTCGATCGTGCTGCCGCAATTCAGCACCGCCAGGGCGCAGTTGCGGAACATGTTATAGAGACCGCCCTTGCCCGAGTCGAGCAGTTGGACCACCTCCGCCTTGGACAGGACTTCCAGCCTGCCCTCCGGAGCGATGAGAGTGTCGACAACGTTGCTGTCCATGATACATAAATCCTTTTATTTAACTTTTGGGGACTGCATCTCCAATATACGCTCTTGGTGTGCTGATTCACAGACACAAGCTTGGCAAACATACCACATTGCTGCTTTGCAGCACGCGAAATTGCCCTTCAACGGCGCGGGGTAGATTACAATTCGGCTTTTTTCGACCAGGAGAAACCGCATGAGCGGTCCTACCACGCAAACCACCGAGGTTAAAATTCCTGAATTCAGGCAGATCATGGGTCACCCTGCTCCGCTCTGGATGCTGTTTATGTCTGAATTCTGGGAACGCTTTGCGTTTTATGGGATTCGCTGGGCGCTGGTGCTGTACATCGTTTCGCAGTTCTACGGCGGCGATGCATCGGGCCAGGCGGCGGCCAACCTGACTTACGGTTCTTACCTGGCGCTGGTGTATGCCGGCGCACTGTTCGGCGGCTATGTCGCTGACCGCGTGCTGGGCTACCAGCGTTCCATCCTGCTCGGCGCAGGTTTCATGGCGGCCGGTCTGTTCATGATCGCCATTCCCGACCCGACGATCTTCAAGTTCGGGCTGGCGACCATCATCGTCGGTAACGGCATGTTCAAGCCGAACATCTCGACCATGGTCGGCAAGCTGTACTCGATGGGCGATACCCGCCGCGATTCCGGCTTCACCATCTTCTACATGGGCATTAACGTCGGCGGCTTCCTGGCCCCGATCTTCACCCAGTTGCTGGCACAGAAAGTGTTCGCAACCGGCGACACCCCAGCCTACAAGATCGTGTTCATCTCCGCTGGCGTTGGCATGATCATTTCGCTGTTCTGGTTCTACCTGGGCCGCCGCGGCCTGAAGGGCATCGGCGAACCGGCACCGGAAGCCAAGGATCCAAAGCGTATCGCTTACGTCGCACTGGGTGCACTGGCCGTGATCCCTGTCGTCTATGCCCTGCTGGCAGTCGGTGCAGCAGCCCTGCAAGGCGTGCTGTCCGTGCTGTTCCTGATCCTGGTGGCGATGCTGATCGTCGAAGGTGTGCGCAACGGCCCTGTGGCCCGCGACAAAACCATCGCCATGATGGTGATCTTCGCCTTCAACATCATGTTCTGGTGCTTCTTCGAACAGGCTGGCTCGTCCTTCACCTTCCTGGCCGACCAGATCGTGAACCGCGAGCTGGGCTTCATGACCTTCCCGGTCGCCTGGTTCCAGTCCGTCAACTCGCTGGCCATTATCTTCTTCGCGCCGGTTGTGGCAGCGATCTGGGTCTGGATGGGCAAGCGTGGCCAGAACCCATCGATCCCACGCAAATTCGCACTGGGCATTATCGGCAACGGCCTGGCCTTCGGCCTGCTGATGTACGCGCTGACCCACCTGGTCGACGACAAGAAAATGATCCCGTTCTGGACCCTGTTCATGGTCTACGTGATCCAGTCCATCGGTGAGCTGTGCCTGTCCCCGATCGGCCTGTCGATGGTCACCAAGCTGGCGCCGACCCGCCTGGTTGGCATGGGCATGGGCGGCTGGTTCCTGTCCACCGGCATCGGCAACAACCTGTCCGGTATCGTCGCTTCGATGATGTCCGGCGAACATGGCATGACCGTGGAATCGGCGCTGACCGGCTACACCCAGGGCTTCTGGATCCTGATCGGCGGCGGCGTGCTGCTGTTCATCCTGGCCCCGTTCATCCAGAAACTGATGCACGGCGTAAAGTAAAAAAATGGGGTACGTCCCCATTTTTCAGGCAATAGAAAAGGCAGCTTCGGCTGCCTTTTTTATTAGTTGGCGGTGAGCCAGGCGTCGAGCCTGGCTTCGGCTCCCGCCGGCAAATGCAGGCCAAGCTTGGAGCGGCGCCACAGGATGTCGGCCGCGCTCACAGCCCATTCCTTGCGGCGCAGGTAGTTCACTTCCGCTGCGTACACTCCCGGCAGGATCTCTTCTCCCATGTCGGCCAGCGATGCGCAGCCTTCCAGCAGGGTGTGCACCCGGGTGCCATATGCGCGTGCGTAGCGCTTCACCAGTTCCTGCGGCAGCCAGGCGTACTTCACCTGTAGCGCACCGGCCCAGCCGCAAAATTCCAGCACCGAACGGTTCTGCGGCACGGCCCCGAACAGGTCGCCGCCTGGCAGGCAGGCTTTCTCGGTCCAGCCTTTTTCGGGCCGGCCGAGCGCCTTGCAGAGGATGTCCACCGCGTCTTCGGCCAGCTTGCGGAAGGTCGTGATCTTGCCGCCGAAAATGTTCAGCAGCGGCGCGCCGTCCTTGTCGATTTCCAGGAAGTAGTCGCGCGTCACAGCTTTCGCATCGGTGGCGGCATCTTCCAGCAAAGGGCGCACGCCGGCGTAGGTCCATACCACGTCCGCCGGGCGCACCGGCTCGCGGAAGTAGTCGCTCGCCAGTTCGCACAGGTAGCGGATCTCGCTTTCTTCAATCGCTACGCGCTGCGGATCGCCCTTGTATTCAAGGTCGGTCGTGCCAATCAGGGTGAAGTCGCGTTCATACGGGATGGCAAACACGATGCGGCCATCCTTGTTCTGGAAAATATAGGCCTGGTCATGTTCAAAGATGCGGCGCACCACGATATGGCTGCCTTTGACCAGGCGCAGGTTGCGCGACTGCTGTTTGCCGCCGGCCGACTGGATGAAGGACTGCGCCCAGGGGCCGGCGGCGTTGACCACCGCGCGCGTGGTGATGCGTTTTTCGGTGCCGTCGGCCTTGCGCAGCGTGGCCACCCAATGGTCGGCGTGACGCTCAACGCCAACGCAACTGGTGCGGGTCAGGATGCAGGCGCCTTTGGCGCAGGCGTCCATGGCATTCAGCACTACCAGCCGGGCATCGTCGACCCAGCCATCGGAGTACTCGAAGCCGGCACTGAAGGACTCCTTCAACGGCCGCCCCGCCGGGTGGCGGCGAAGGTCGATGCCGCGCGAACCAGGCAGCAGCTCGCGCTTGGCCAGCATGTCGTAAAGGAAAAGGCCGGCGCGTATCAGCAGTGCCGGCCGCTGGCCCGCGTCATGCGGCATCACAAAACGCATTGGCCACATGATGTGCGGCGCACTGCGCAACAGCACTTCACGTTCGGCCAGCGCCTTGCGCACCAGCCGGAATTCATAGTATTCCAGGTAGCGCAAGCCACCATGAATCAACTTGGTGGAGGCGGACGAAGTGTGCGATGCCAAGTCGTCCTTCTCGCACAATACGACGCACAGACCACGGCCCGCCGCATCGCGCGCGATTCCCGCCCCATTAATCCCGCCGCCAACTACCAGTACATCGCAATCTACGTCCGCCATGCGCTCCCCGACTACTGTTTATAAACGACGCCTTCTTTCATCACGAATCCTACCTTCTGCAGCAGGGTGATGTCTTTCAATGGATCGCCCGCCACCGCCACGATGTCGGCCGCAAAACCCGGCTCCAGCGAACCAAGGCGGCTGGACTGGCCCAGCAGCGACGCGGCGCTGAGCGTGGCGGAGCGGATTGCCTCCAAGGCCGGCATGCCCGCCTCCACCATGTAGGCGAATTCCTTGGCATTCTCGCCATGCGGGAAAACGCCGGCATCGGTGCCGAAGGCGATCTTCACGCCCGCCTTGTAGGCTCGCGCAAAAGTGCCCTGGATCTGCGGTCCGATGGCAGCCGCCTTCGGACGCACCAACGGCGAATAGTAACTCGGTTCCTTGGCCTTGTCGGCGACATACCTCCCCGCGCTGATGGTCGGCACGTACCAGCCACCGGTCTTCTTGAACAGTGCAATCGTCTCGTCGTCCATGAAGGTGCCGTGCTCGATCGAGTCGACGCCGGCTTTCAGGGCGCGTTTCATGCCTTCCGCACCGTGCGCGTGCGCGGCAACCTTGAAGCCATAGTCCCTGGCGGCGGCGATCAAGGCCTTCAGTTCAGCGTCGTCGAACTGCGAGTTCATGCCGCTGCTGGCCTGGCTCAGGACGCCGCCGGTAGCCGTAATCTTGATCACGTCCGCTCCTTCCTGATAGCGCGCACGCACGGCCTGGCGGGCCTCGTCGGGGCTATTGACGACGCCTTCATCCGGGCCGGGAGTGCCGTGCAGGTGGCGCAATTCGCGCGACTGGCCGTTGCTTGGGTCGCCATGGCCGCCGGTGGTGGCGATGGCTTTGCCGGACGTGAACATGCGCGGGCCGACAATGGCGCCGGTGTTGATAGCGCGCTTCATGGCGATATTCAGGCCCTCGTTGGCGCCCAGGTCGCGCACCGTGGTGAAACCGGCCTTGAGCGTACGTTCGGCGAATGCGACCGAATCGTAGGCGCGGTCGATGGCGTCCAGGGTCATCTGGCCGCGCAGGGCTTCGACCTGGGGCTGGGTCTGGCCGGTCAGGTGCACGTGCATGTCGATAAAGCCTGGCATGCAGGACATGGCGCCAAGATCCACGTCACCCTTGCCCTTGGTCGGCTCGATCGCCTTCACGGCGCCATTCTCAATGTAGACCGTGACATTTTCGCGCCATACGCCGCCTTTTACGTCCAGCAGGCGGCCGCAGTTGACCGTTTGCGTGGCGGCATTCGCCACTCCAATTGTCAGCAGCAGGCCCGCCGCACCCAGTTTCCTCATCGCCCAGTCTCCTTTTAACGTGTGGATTTTTCTCGCGCCGCCCACAAGAGCAGCCCCATGATTACAGCATAAGGCAGCAAGGACAGCAAATCCGCCATCGGCCCGCTGAAGAATGGATTGCTGCTTTCGGCCCACGCGGTGACCGCTGCATCGAAGTTGGTCATCACGCCCGCAGTGATCGCAATCACGATGCCGGCCAAGGCGCCGCCGGCGATATAGCCGGACGCCAGCAGCACGCCCTCGCTGCGGTCGCCCGCCGCCTGCAGCTCTTCCTGGTTCATCCCGGCGTATTGCGGCAGCTTGTTGTTGCGGCGGTCGGCCAGCCAGCGCAGCACGCCGCCGACCGCAATCGGCAGCGTGGCCGACAGCGGCAGGTAAACCCCCACCGCAAACGACAGCGACTGCACGCCCGACATCTCAAGGACCACGGCGATCATCACGCCCAGCATCACCAGCGTCCACGGCAGTTGCTGGTCGAGGATGCCCTTGATGATGTAGGACACCAGCACCGCCTTCGGTGCATCGTATTTGCGCACCTCGGTGCCATCGGGGCGCTTGTGGTGCGTACCGTTGATGCCGGGATCGACGAACCAGACAGCCTTGCCATCCGGCGCGACCAGGTATTTGCCTTCCGGACCGCCCTGCGCATCCGGTTTCTGCCAGACCTTGTAGCTGGCGCTGTCGCTGGCGGCCTGCGGGCCATCGAGGCGTGCAGTGACGGTAAGCCTGGAAGCATCGGTCGCCAGGCCCGGCGCAACCTGGGCCGCGGGCACATAGACCGTGCTGGAACTATTCAGCTGCAGCAGGATCGGGCCAAGCAGCAGGGCCGACGCCAGCGAGCCAACCAGCATGGCGTACTGCTGCAGGCGCGGCGTGGAGCCGACCAGGAAGCCGGTCTTCAAGTCCTGCGATACGGTGCCCGCGTTGGCGGACGCGATGCAGACAATGGCGCCAACCGACAAGGCAGTCACGTAATACTGGCCGCCGGTCCAGCCGACCATCAGGAAGATCAGGCAGGTAAACAACAGCGTCGCCACCGCCATGCCCGAAGTCGGATTCGAGGACGAGCCGATTTCGCCGGTCAGGCGCGACGATACCGTGGAGAACAGGAAGCCGAACACCAGGATCAGCAAGGCGCCCAGCAAATTCATATGCAGCGGGGCGGAAGCGGTGATCACGGCGATCAGGGCCAGGCAACCGATCACCACCCACTTCATCGGGATATCCTGCTCGGTGCGGCGCGTAACGTCAGCCTTGCTGCCCTTGCCCACGCCGGACAAGCCGGCCGCCAGGCTGCGCCAGATCATCGGCATCGCACGCAGCAGCGCAATCAGGCCACCGGCGGCCACCGCACCGGCGCCGATATAGAGAATGTAGGCGCCGCGCACGTCGTCCGGTCCCATCTCCGAAATCAGCATGGTGGCCGGCGCCAGCACGGTGGCCAGCGGGTCGCCGAAGAACTTGATCATCGGGATCAGCAGCAGGTAGGACAAGACGCCGCCCGCAGTCATGGTCAGCGCAATGCGCGGGCCGATGATATAGCCCACGCCAAGTAGTTCGGGTGAGACTTCAGCGCCGATCGAGCCACCCTTCAGCGGCGCGCCGAGCACAACCTCGGGCGTGTCCTTCCATCCCTTGAACGAGACGTTGAGGGCCTTGTACAGCAACCCGATGCCAAAGCCGCCGAAAATCAGCCGTGCCCGGCGACGCGCATCGCGCGCCGCTTCCGATTCGCCCTGCAATGGCTCGCCGGCGGCCTGGCGCGAAGAATCGCTGGCCGCGGCCTTCAACACTTCGGCGCAGGCAGTCCCCTCCGGGAATTTCAGCTCGTGGTGCTGGTCCACGATCATGGTGCGGCGCATCGGGATCATCATCAGGATGCCCAGCAAGCCGCCCAGCACGCCCACCAGCATCACGCGCCAGATTTCCAGCTCAAAGCCCAGGATCAGGATCGCCGGCATGGTCACGCCCAGTCCGAAGGCAATCGATTCGCCGGCCGAACCGGCGGTCTGCGCGATGCTGTTCTCCAGGATGCTGGCATCCTTGCCGCCCATTTTCCTGGCCAGGCCGAAGAAAGTGATCGCAATGACCGCTACGGGAATCGATGCGCTGACAGTCAGGCCGACTTTCAGCACCAGGTACAGCGAGGAAGCGCCAAACACCATGCCCAGCAAGGTACCGAGGAACAAGGCACGGAACGTCATCTCCGGCAGCCGCGCCTCATCGGGTATATAGGGACGGAACACGTAAATCCTTTTAGACTAAAACACCTAGGACTATGGCATATCTAGCAATGAAGTAGCAACTATCGAGTAGTCTATAATGCCCTCGACTTAGCAACCGAAAGAGCTGATTTGATCAATCGTCCTTCCTGGCTGAACCGCCGTAACGTTATTCGCGCCGGTGTCGGCGCAGGCCTCACCGCCCTGGCCGGCGGCATTGCCTTGGCATGTTATGCGGCCTTTGTGATCCGCCCTAACCTGCCTACGCTGGAAGCGGTTACGGATTACCGCCCCAAGATCCCGCTGCGCATTTACACGGCGGACAAAGTGCTGATCGGCGAATTCGGCGAAGAGCACCGCGATTTCACCCCGATCGCCGAAGTGCCCGACCTGATGAAGAAGGCCGTACTGGCGATTGAAGACTCGCGTTTCTACGAGCACGGCGGCATCGACTGGGTGCGCGTGCTGGGCGCCATGCGCGCCAACCTGCGCGGCAGCTTCCGCCAGGGCGGTTCCACCATCACCATGCAGGTGGCGCGCGATTTCTACCTGAGCAAAGACAAATTCATCTCGCGCAAGCTGGCCGAGGCCATGCTCGCCTATCGCATCGAGGATGCGCTGGACAAGGACAAGATCCTTGAGCTGTACATGAACAATATCTACCTGGGCCAGCGTTCCTACGGCTTCTCCAGCGCCGCCCAGGCCTACTTCGGCAAGTCGCTGAAGGAGTTGTCGATTGCCGAAACGGCGATGCTGGCAGGCCTGCCGCAAAACCCTTCGCGCAACAACCCTGCGGTCAATCCGAAGAAAGCGCGCTCGCGCCAGCAAGTGGTGTTGCGCCGCATGTTCGAACTCGAATACATCACCGAGGCACAGTACGAAAAGGCCAAGAAGGAACAGCTTCACGTCAACCACCGCGGCCAGGAATTCGATGTCCACGCCGAATATGTGGCCGAACTGGCGCGCCAGGCCGTGTTCGCGCAGTTCAAGGAAGAGAGCTACACCAAAGGCATCAACGTCTACACCACCATCCAGTCGCGCGACCAGGACGCGGCCTACGATTCGGTGCGCCGCAACGTGGTGGCCTACGACCAGCGTCACGGCTACCGCGGTCCGGAAGCGCATATCGAACTGCCGGCCGACGAGGACGAGCGCGGCGATGCCATTGACGAAGTACTGGGCAAGCGCGTCGTCAGCGATGGCCTGATCCCGGCCGTGGTGCTGGAAGCCAGCCCAACCCTGGTCAAGGCCGAAACCTCGGACGGCGACGTGCTGTCGATCAGCGGCGACGGCCTGAAACTGGCCGCATCCGCCTTGTCCAGCAAGGCCAAGCCTGCCACTGCGATCCGTCCCGGCGCCGTGATCCGCGTCATGCAGACCGAAAAGAAAGGCTGGGCCATCACCCAGGTGCCGCAGGTCGCCGCCGCTTTCGTGGCGCTGGACGCCAACACCGGCGCCTACCAGGCCATGGTCGGCGGTTTCGACTACGGCCTGCAAAAGTTTAACCACGTGACCCAAGCCTGGCGCCAGCCGGGTTCTTCGATCAAGCCGTTCATCTACTCCGCCGCCGTCGCCAAAGGCTTCGGCCCCGGCACGGTGATCGCCGACGAACCGCTGGAACTGCCGGGCAGCTCGATCGGCCAGCCGTGGAAGCCGCAAAACGACGATGGCAAGTTCGACGGCCAGGTCACCATGCGCCGCTCGCTGGCGGCATCGAAGAACGTGCCTTCGGTGCGAATCCTGCGCGCGGCCGGCCTGGATGACACCCACGCCTACCTGGCCCGCTTCGGCTTCGACCTGCCGCGCCATCCGAAGAACTTCACCATGGCATTGGGCACCGGCGCCGTCACGCCGCTGCAACTGGCCGGCGCTTACGCGGTCTTCGCCAACGGCGGCTACAAGGCCACGCCATACCTGATTTCGCGCGTCACCGACTCCAAGGGCGTGCCGATCATGGACATCCAGCCGCCTGCCCCGGCCACTTCCGGCGAACGCGTGCTCGATGAACGCAACGTCTTCATCACGGACAGCATGATGCGCGATGTGGCGCGCAGCGGTACCGGCGCCGCAGCTGGCCGCCTTGGCCGCCCGGACCTGGCAGGCAAGACCGGCACCACCAGCGATTCCTTCGACGGCTGGTTCGCCGGCTATGGCGGCGGCGTGGTGGCCGTGGCCTGGATGGGTTACGACGATCCCAAGTCGCTTGGCGGCCGCGAGTTCGGCGCCACGCTGTCGCTGCCGATCTGGATGGACTATATGCGCTCGGCACTGCCGAAGCATCCGCCGATCGACCGTCCGGCGCCGGAAGGCGTGGTGCAGTTGAACGGAGACTGGATCCTGGAAGAATACGCCAACGACCCGACGGTGCTGGCAATCGACATGGGCGAAATACCGGTCGAAGGCGAAGAGCCGGTGCCTGCCGACGGCACCCAGCAGCCCCCGGCAACGCCGGCATCGCCAACCCAGCCGGCCCAGCCAGCGCTCCAGCAGGTCCCGCCACAGCAAGCCCCGGTGGGTGCCTGAACATGCCGGGCCAACGGGCTCCATCGTTCCGGCGCCGGCGCCTGCTCGGCGCCGCCGCGGTGTTCGCGCCGCTCGCGGCCATCGCGCCTGCCGCGGGCGCCCACAGCGCCAGCCCCCATATCCCGCGCGTCTACATGATCCTGTTTCGCGGCGAAACCGACGTCGAAGCCGGCTTCCATCAATGGTTCAAGGACAAGCGGCTGCACGCGGAATTCACGGTGCGCAGCGTGGATATGGACGCCCAGCGCGTGCCGGCCTTGCTGGAAGAGGCCCGTGCCTGGCGCGCGGACCTGATCTACACCTGGGGCACGCCGGTCACCATGGCCGTGGCGGCGCGGGAGTTTGACATCCCCATCGTGTTCACGATGGTGTCCGCGCCGATTGCGGCCGGGCTGGTACAAAGCCTGGCCTCGTCCCGTCGCAACCTGACGGGCGTCAGCCATGTAGTGCCGGCGCGCCAGCAAATGAGCGCCATTCTCAGCTACCGCCGCGTCAACCGCATCGGCGCGATCTTCAATCCGAACGAAGTCAACGCGAGAGTCGCCATGCGCGAAATGCGCGCGGAGGCTGGGCGCGTGGGCGCGGAATTCGCCGCCCATCCGGTCCCGCTCGACGCAGCGGGACAACCGCGCGCCGACGCCATCCCTGGCATGCTGACCGCGTTCGCCGAAAACAAGGCGCAGCTGATCTATATTGGCCCCGACAGTTTCATCGCCTCCCAGCGCATCCTGGTCACGGAAACCGCGCTGGCGCTTGGCCTGCCGGTGTTTTCCGCCGCCGAAGTCGCACTGCGCGACGGCAGCGCCCTGTTCGGCCTGGTGGCTGGCTATACGAATGTCGGTCGGCTGACGGCCCATAAAGCCGCCCAGATCCTGTACCATCGCGTCAAGCCCGCCGCGCTTCCCATTGAAACGCCGGGCACTTACTCTTACCTCGTCAACATGGACGTGGCACGCCAGCTCGGCATGATGCCGCCGGCCCGCGTGCTGCAGTTTGCGGAGCAAATCAAATGATCCCGTTGTCGCCGCCGGTATTGCAGCACATGACCATGGGCCTGGCCTATGGATTGACTGACGTCGGCACGGTACGCCCCAGCAACCAGGACAACTTGCTGCTGCTGCCGGAATTGAACCTGGTCGCGGTGGCCGACGGCATGGGCGGCCACGTCGGCGGCGATATCGCCAGTACCGAAGCCTTAACGCTGGTATGGAAGCACCTGCGCGTCCAGCATCTGCCGGGCAGCGATGCCGAGGCGCTGCGCCAGTTGCACGAAGCGGTCTTGTTCGCCAACAGCACCCTGTTCCGCAACAACGCGGCGGCGGGCCTGGCCGATGGCTATGGCATGGGCACGACGCTGACCGGCATGTGGCAGCCGCATGCCGACGGCCCGTGTTTCATCTTCCACGTCGGCGACAGCCGCATCTATCGCTACCGCGACGGGCTTCTGGCGCAGCTGACCCACGACCAGACGCTGTACCAGCAGGCGCTGGAAGCAGGCATGAAAGGCATCCTGCCACCGCGCAACCTGCTGCTGCAGGCCATCGGGCCGGCCGAGGAAGTGCGGCCGGACGTGTTCTCCCACCAGCCGGCGCCCGGCGATCTTTACCTGTTGTGCAGTGACGGTTTATACGGCGCTTCGACGCCGGAAGACTTGTCCGCGCTGCTGGCGGACGCCGCTCCGGATAACCTGCCCGAGACTTGTGCGGCACTGGTGGAGAAAGCCATGCAGGATGGTAGCCGCGATAACATCACGGCCATCCTGCTGCTCTGCTCCGCCTAAAACTCTTCCCAGTCGTCCGCCTTGCCTGCGACTGCATGGCGTGGTGCAGCGCCTGCCGCAGCCGGCTTTTCGCTGCGCCGCTCCGCGCGCTGTTCGCTGCCGCGCGCCGGCCTCACCACTGCCAGCGCCCTCGCCTGCGTTGACGGCCGACGCGCCGGCGACTCTGCCCCCAGCGCCGCCATCGCCGCCGGATCCAGCTTGAACACGCTCACCACCTCCAGCAGGCGCGCGGCCTGCTCTTCGAGCGCCGCCGACGCCGCAGCAGCCTCCTCTACCAGCGCCGCGTTCTGCTGCGTCACATGATCCATCTGGCTGATGGCGGTATTGATCTGGTCAATGCCCGCGCTTTGCTCCTGCGTCGCCAGGCTAATTTCGGAGATGATGTCAGTCACCCGCTGCACGCTGGTGACCACCTCACCGATGGTCGTCCCCGCCTCGCCAACCAGCCTGCTGCCGGCGCCGACCTTTTCCACCGAATCGCCAATGAGCTGCTTGATCTCCTTTGCAGCGGCAGCCGAACGTTGCGCCAGGTTGCGCACCTCGGATGCCACCACCGCAAAGCCACGTCCCTGCTCACCGGCCCGCGCCGCCTCCACCGCGGCATTCAGCGCCAGGATATTGGTCTGGAAGGCGATGCCATCGATCACGCTGATGATGTCCACGATCTTGCTGGACGACTCGTTGATCGAATCCATGGTTTCCACCACCCGCGCCACCACTTCGCCGCCCTTGGCTGCCACCGTCGACGCCGTCTTGGCTAGCTGGTTCGCCTGCAGCGCATTGTCGGAATTGTGCCGCACGGTGGAGGTCAGTTCCTCCATCGACGACGCGGTTTCCTCCAGCGAGCTGGCCTGCTCCTCGGTGCGGCTCGACAAATCCATATTGCCGGTCGCGATTTCCGAGGTGGAGCTGGCAATCGTGCCGGTCCCCTTGCGCACCTGGCCCACCACGCGGATCAGGCTGTCGTTCATGTCCTTCAGCGCCTGCAGCAACTGGCCAGTTTCTTCCTTCGTCTCGACCGAGATATCGCTGGTCAGGTCGCCCGCGGCGACCGTCTGCGCCACCTTCACGGCAGACTCGATCGGCCGCGTGATCGCCATGGCGATATACCAGGCAATCGCAACCGCCAGTGCCATCGACACCACGGCGGTGACTACCATCACGCGCTCCGCCGACACGACAGCCTCGCTGCCGTCCCGGATAGAATCTTTCGCAATATTGTCGTTCAGATTAATGATCTTGTTCAGGCTCTGCTCCGCTTTGCTGAACAAGGGTCCCGATGCCTGGTATTGCTGGTAGAACTGAGCAAACAGCTCCTTCTGTTTCGCTTCGTCCTTGTTACCGGCCAGGGCAGACACGGTCCCGCCAAGCTGTGCGTCGGCCGCCTTCCAGGCATCCCATTCGCCTACAAACTGCTTCCACATCACGGCTTCTTCAGCGGTTTGAGGCAGCGGCTCATACTTCTTCCAGCCCACAGTTGCTCTCGCCCAGGCCGCGTCGCGCGCCTTCGCTACATCGGCGAACTTGGCCTGCGCCTGGTAATCGTTCTCGTAAATGGCGGTCTGCAAGGTCGCCTTGTCGACTGCGGTCTGACCTTCACTCAGGACCAGCAAGCCGTGGATCGAAGGCAGCCGCACGACGCCAATCTCATTGACCGAATCGCCGACCGTGGCAATCCCGCGGTAGCCGGCGATGCCCAGGACCGCCAACGCCAGCATCATCACCGCCACCAGCACGGCCAATTTCCATTTGATCAGAAGGTTCTTGAACATGGCTTCGCCCTTTCTCATGAGGCAACATTATTAATTGAGTGATATTTGGTTAGATTGTGCCCCTTCCAAACGACTATCGGACTTTAATTCCCGTGCGTCAACGGAATCGCGCCCGGGCGCACCATCCGTGCAACAAAGTGATTCGGCACTGAAAGAACCCACCGTGCTTATTCAGCAATCTTGTTGCGTGCCGCATTGCCGGTGCTAGATTGGACTCTCCCCACAACCAATCAGCACAGGAGGCTTTATGAAGAAGTTCGTCTGGCAGCTGCTATCGGTCCTGTTCATCGCCATCACCTCACTCCCCGCTTCCGCAACCGGCTACACGCAAACCCGTTACCCCATCGTCCTGGTCCACGGCCTGTTCGGCTTTGACAGCCTTGGCCCGCTCGAATACTTCTACGGCGTTCCCGGCGCCCTGCGCAGCGGCGGGGCCAGGGTTTATGTAACCTCGGTTTCGGCGGCCAACAGCACGGAAGTGCGCGGGGAACAGCTGCTGTTCCAGATCCGCCAGATACTTGCCGCCACCGGCGCGGAAAAGGTCAACCTGATCGGCCATAGCCACGGCGGCCCGACTTCGCGCTACGTCGCCTCGGTGCGGCCGGACCTGGTGGCCTCGGTGACCAGTATTGGCGGGGTGAATAAAGGCTCCAAAGTGGCGGATGTGCTGGTCGGCGCCGCGCCGGACCTGGTCTACAGCATTGGCAACGCGCTGGGCGGCTTCCTCGGCCTGATTTCCGGCAGCCCTTCGCTGCCGCAGAACGCCTATGCGGCAGCGCAGTCGCTCAGCACCACCGGCACCGCCACCTTTAACGCCCGCCATCCCGCAGGCTTGCCCTCGACTGCCTGCGGCGAAGGTGCGCACCAGGCCAATGGCGTGTATTACTTCTCCTGGAGCGGCGCAACACCGTATACCAACATCTTCGACCCCGCCGATCCCTTCCTCGCCGTCACCTCGATCGCATTTGGCGGCGCCAAGAACGATGGCCTGGTAGCGAGTTGCTCGTCCCACCTTGGCCGCGTGATCCGCGACGACTACTGGATGAACCACCTCGATGAAGTCAACCAGATGGTCGGCATCACCCACCTGTTCGAAACCAGTCCGGTGACGCTGTTCCGCCAGCACGCCAACCGCCTGCAGGGTATCGGCCTGTGAGCGCCCGGGGACGGCAGGGATTGGCGGCATGCGTCCTGGCGGCAGCCGGCGCGTTCGCTCTCTGGATCTTTGGCGCCGGAGCGCCGCCTGAGCTGCCGCCCGGCGCAAGCGCCCAGCCGGCGCCACCCGCGAGCTCGCCGGCTCCGGTTCCCTTCGTCCCCTCCATGGCCGGCACCCGGCCCGACGGCCGGCTCGGTGCCGCATCCGGCGAGGTGCTGAAAGTCGATGCCGAACTACGCCACCTGTTCGACTACTACCTGTCCGCGCTGGGCGAAGCCGAGCTGCCCGCCATCCGTGCCGGCATCGAGCGGGAATTGGAACGGCGCCTGCAACCCGCCGCCGCAGCCGAAGCCAAGCGCCTTCTCGCTCAGTACCTGGCCTACAAACGGTCCTTGGCCGAGGCTGAGCAAAGTTTGGGCGCGCCAGCATCCGGCAGCACATTCGCCGCAGCCGCCCGCAAGCGATTGCTCGCCATGCAGGAACTGCGCAAACGTTATTTCAGCCCCGCCGAAGCCGCAGGACTGTTCGGCGACACCGACGCGCGCGACCAGGATGCCATCGCCCGGCTGGCGCTGGTGGACGACAAAACACTGACGCCCGCCCAGCGCTTGCAAAAGATGGCGGACCTTGACCGCAGCCTGCCCGCCGGGCTGCAGGAGGAGCGGGCCGCCCCGCAGCGCGTCCTGGCCGTCGAACAGCAGGTTGAAGCCGCCCGCAACGGCGGCGCCAGCGACGACGATGTTTTCCGCCTGCGCGCGGCGGCATTCGACCCGCAAGCCGCCAACCGGCTGGCCCAACTCGACCGCGAACAGGCCGAGTGGCTGCGCCGGGTTGCCGCCTACCGCTCTGCAAGTGCCGGTTTGCAGGGCAACCCGGCCGCAACCCAGCATCTGCGCGATAGTCTTTTTACATCGTGGGAACAAAAACGGCTGGGCGCCTACGAATAGATGCTTGCACTATAATGTGGGGCCAGCATATTAGTGCCTCCTCAGTTAGCGCCACGTTTGCATGCCTTTCGACTTCAAAAAAGCACTTCCCAAACCCGGCAATCGCTTTGCGTTGCCCAATCTGTTCGGCTCCGGTGACGCCTACGCGCTGGCGAAAACGGCCCTCGAATTGAAGGCACGCGGCCAGATGCTGGCCGTGGTCGTGGCCCACGCCAGCGACGGCCAGCGGCTGCTGGCCGAAATCCCATGGTTTGCCAGCGGCGGCCTGCGCTGCCACCTGCTGCCAGACTGGGAAACCCTGCCCTATGATGCATTCTCGCCGCACCAGGACCTGGTGTCCGAGCGACTGGCAACCCTGCACGAGATCCACACCGGCCAGTGCGACGTTGCCATCATCCCGGCCACGACCGCGCTGGTGCGCATGGCGCCGCCCTCCTTCCTGGCCGCCTACACCTTCTTCTTCAAGCAAGGCGAGTCACTGGACGAGTCCAGGCTCAAGTCGCAATTGACCCTGGCGGGCTACACCCACGTCACCCAGGTGATGTCGCCCGGCGAATATTCGGTGCGCGGAGGCCTGATCGACCTGTTCCCGATGGGTTCCGCCCTGCCGTACCGCCTGGACCTGTTTGGCGACACCATCGAAACCATCCGCACCTTCGACGCCGACACCCAGCGCTCGCTGTACCCGGTCAAGGAAGTGCGCTTGCTGCCGGGCCGTGAATTCCCGATGGACGAAGCTTCGCGCACCGCCTTCCGCAGCCGCTGGCGCGAAACTTTTGAAGGCGACCCATCGCGCTCGGTGGTATACAAGGACATCAGCAGCGGCATCGCCTCGGCCGGCATCGAGTACTACCTGCCGCTATTCTTCGAAGAAACCGCAACCTTCTTCAACTACCTGCCGCCGGAAGCCAGCGTGGCCATGGTCGGCGACATCGACGCCGCCATCAAGCGCTTCTGGGCCGACACCGAATCGCGCTACAAATTCCTGAAGGCCGACCGCGAGCGCCCGATCCTGCCGCCGCAGGACATCTTCCTTGGCGATGAACAGTTCTTCGTGCTGGCCAAACCGCACCCGCGCATCGCCATCTCGCGCGACATGTCGCTGCCATCGTCCGAGCTGTCGGCGCCGATCCCGAATATCGCGGTCAACCGCCACCTGGACGACCCGCTGACCAACCTGCGCGCCTACCTGATGCTGTCCGGCCGCCGCGTGATGATCTGCGCCGAATCCAACGGCCGCCGCGAGACCCTGCAGCAGTATTTCGCCGAGTTCGAGCTGTCGCCGGCCCTGATCGAAGGCTTCGAAGGCTTCCTCGCCAGCGACGCCAAGGTGGTACTGGGTGTCTCGCCGCTGCACGCCGGCTTCGAGCTCGATGACGGCCTGGCCTTCATCACCGAGACCGAACTGTATGCCGGCACCGGCCGCCGCGCCAGCCGCAAGAAACAGGAAGCGGTCACGCAAGTCGAATCGATGGTACGCGACCTGTCCGAACTCAAGATCGGCGACCCGGTGGTGCACATCAACCATGGCATCGGCCGCTATATGGGCCTGGTCAGCATGGACCTGGGCGAAGGCGAGACCGAATTCCTGCATCTGGAATACGCCAAGGAGAGCAAGCTGTATGTGCCGGTATCGCAGCTGCACGTGATCTCGCGCTACTCCGGCGCCTCGCCGGACGACGCACCGCTGCACACCCTCGGCTCCGGCCAATGGGACAAAGCCAAGCGCAAGGCCGCCGAACAAGTACGCGACACCGCCGCCGAGCTGCTCAACCTGTACGCCCGCCGTGCCGCCCGCCAGGGCCACTCCTTCGAATACTCCTCGCACGATTACGAGCGCTTCGCCGACAGCTTCGGCTTCGACGAGACGCCCGACCAGGCCGCCGCGATCATGAACGTGATCAAGGATATGACCTCAGGCAAACCAATGGACCGACTGGTGTGCGGCGACGTCGGTTTCGGCAAGACCGAAGTCGCGCTACGCGCCGCCTTCATCGCCGTCATGGGCGGCAAGCAGGTCGCCATCCTGGCGCCAACCACCCTGCTGGCCGAACAGCACGCGCAGACCTTCGCCGACCGCTTCGCCGACTGGCCAGTGCGCATTGCCGAAATGTCGCGCTTCCGTACCGGAAAAGAGATCGCCACTGCCATGAAAGGCATGCAGGACGGCACACTGGACATCGTGATCGGCACCCACAAGCTGCTGTCGGACGACGTCAAATTCGACCGCCTCGGCCTGGTTATCATCGACGAAGAGCACCGATTCGGCGTGCGCCAGAAAGAAGCGCTGAAGTCCCTGCGCGCGGAAGTCGACGTGCTGACCCTGACCGCAACGCCGATTCCGCGTACCCTCGGCATGGCGCTGGAAGGCTTGCGCGACTTCTCCGTCATCGCCACCGCACCGCAAAAGCGCCTGGCCATCAAGACTTTCGTGCGCAGTGAAAACGACTCCATCATCCGCGAAGCCGTGCTGCGTGAACTGAAGCGCGGCGGCCAGGTCTACTTCCTGCACAACGAAGTCGAGACCATCCAGAACCGCCTGGCCAAGCTGACCGAAATGCTGCCGGAAGCGCGCATCGCCGTCGCCCACGGCCAGATGCACGAACGCGACCTGGAAAAGGTGATGCGCGACTTCGTGGCACAGCGCTACAACATCCTGCTGTGCACAACGATTATCGAAACCGGTATCGACGTACCGACCGCGAACACCATCATCATGCACCGCGCCGACAAGTTCGGCCTGGCCCAGTTGCACCAGTTGCGCGGCCGCGTCGGCCGCTCGCACCACCAGGCTTACGCCTACCTGCTGGTGACCGACGTGCAAGGCCTGACCAAACAAGCGCAGCGCCGCCTGGACGCCATCCAGCAGATGGAAGAACTGGGTTCCGGCTTCTACCTCGCGATGCACGACCTGGAAATCCGCGGCGCCGGCGAAGTACTGGGCGAAAACCAGTCCGGCGAAATGCTGGAAGTAGGCTTCCAGCTCTACACCGACATGCTGAACGAAGCCGTGCGCTCGCTGAAAGCCGGCAAAGAGCCCGACCTGGCCGCCCCGCTGGCCACCACCACCGAAATCAACCTGCACACACCGGCCCTGCTACCAGCGGACTTCTGCGGCGATGTGCACGAACGCCTGTCGATCTACAAACGCCTGGCCAATTGCGAAATCCAGAACGCAATCGACGACCTCCAAGAGGAACTGATCGACCGCTTCGGCAAGCTGCCCGACCCGGCCAAGGCCTTGGTGGAAACCCATCGCCTGC
Source organism: Massilia eburnea (assembly GCF_050709955.1). Taxonomy (GTDB): domain Bacteria; phylum Pseudomonadota; class Gammaproteobacteria; order Burkholderiales; family Burkholderiaceae_D; genus Rugamonas; species Rugamonas eburnea_A. Next base: position 68,881 of record NZ_JBNZFX010000021.1, on the reverse strand, counting down.
GCATTGCCGCCAAGACCGTCGGCATCATCAAGATCGATGCCCACTCGGAAGCGGTCAACCTGCAGTTCATGCCGCAGCCTCCGATCGACCCGATGCGCATCATCCACCTGATCCAGAACCAGCGCCACATCAAGCTGAATGGACAGGACAAGCTCAAGATCACAGCGAATATGCCTGACCTGGCGGCCCGCGTGAACCAGATCAAGACCGCCATCAAACAACTGACATGAACCACGACATGACCATGAATCTTGTGCTGCAAGGCGTCGGCGAATGCACCGCCCGCCTGCAGCGCATCGCCGCCCTGACCGCGCCTAAGAACGTGGTGGCCATTTCCGACAACGCCCTGCGCTGCGAAGGAATCAGCTTCACGCCAGCCCTGCGCCAGACCATCGAGATCGCCGCCCAGGCAGCCCAACTCGACGCAACCTACATGATGGGCGTGCGTCGCCTGGACGAATTCAAGCTGGTCACGATGGATATGGATTCGACCCTGATCACGATTGAGTGCATCGACGAAATCGCCGACATGCAAGGCCTGAAGCCGCAAGTAGCCGAAATCACCGAAGCCGCCATGCGCGGCGAGCTTGATTTCTCCGAAAGCCTGAAACGCCGGGTAGCGCTGCTGGAGGGCCTGGACGCCTCGGCCCTGGAACGCGTCTACGAAGAACGCCTGCGCCTGTCGATGGGCGCCGAAGACATGCTGAAAGCGGTTCAGGCCGCCGGCCTGAAAACCCTGCTGGTATCGGGCGGCTTCACCTTCTTCACCGACCGCCTGAAAACCCGTCTCGGCCTCGACTTCACCCGCGCCAACGAACTGGAAATCGTTGACGGCAAGCTGACCGGCAAGGTCATCGGCGAGATCGTCGACGCCACCGTCAAGCGCAACACCGTCGAACACGTATGCGCCGCCATCGGCATCCTGCCCGAGCAAGCCATCGTCATGGGCGACGGCGCCAACGACCTGAAGATGATGAGCATCTCCGGCATGTCAGTCGCCTTCCGCGCCAAGCCGGTCGTGCGCGAGCAAGCCAACGTCGCCCTCAACTTCGTCGGCCTGGATGGCATCCTGAACCTGCTGGCACACTAATCGCCGCGGCCTGGCAGTTCACGCCAGGCCCTTTCCTACCTCGCGAGCCAAGGAAGCGAAAGCTCGGTCACGGTGTTCTCGCCAAACGCGACAAGCGTTTCTCGACCAGCGTCATGCAGATGCGCCGAAAAATTGGACAGGCCGGCAATTCTTGAACGAGACGCTATATCCCAAACAGAGAATCCCCTTTCATCGACGACGAAAAGCCGTTTCCCGTCACTGAATAGCTCTCGAGGTACCTGATCCTCCTCCATCGGCCACTGCTGATCCGACGATCGATCGTTCGATGTCGCATCAGAGATTTGTACGCCAGGTCGTTTGCCGCTTTTCTCAGGGTCGTCCGAATCCACCAAGCCCCAAATCGCAACATGGCGCTCGCTAATCCAGCAAGCGGGAGTATTCCAATCGTCCCGAAATACGAGATCGACAACGGATGCACCGTCTTCGCTCTCCCACGGATTGAGGCGAATCCAATCTGTGGCTGACCAGACGCGCGGAACAGAAACCGGATGCCAGACCCACCCATCATCAAGAATGCGGCTTCCATCGGGGCTCGGCCATAGCCGGCCATGGAAGTAGTCAAGATAATGTGCAGGCCTTGGGCCCGCTTCTTCATAGGGCGCAATATGTCTGTCGGTAAGCGACTTCCCACTTGCAGGATCGGCAGCATCGAGACGATTCCACGCACTGCGGTAGACAAAGACGTCCTGGTCTGCGACACGAAGAAAGCAAGCGCTGAAAGGCACCGTCTCTTCGTAGTAATCTCCACCATCGAGGACCATGGTTATCGCACCGGATGACGTATCGACGAGAATTCCTTTTCGCCCCTGGTCAACGACAATGGCACAATAAGTTCCGCTGGTGTTTGAGTGCAGCCGCAACGCGGGTGCACCGAAATTGCCATGTCCTTCTTCGCTTGGTAAGTCGGGCAGTTCGACCAAGCACAGTCGCGTAATCACCCCGCTGTCCAAGTTCATACCGCATATCTCGCCATCAGTCCTCAGCACCAGCAAATGGCCGTAACTCGCCTGAACCGCGCACACATCAAGGATCCAGGCGCCCGGCATTTCCAAGGAGCGAATTTGGCACTCAAGGTTTTCAGGGGTAAGCAAACGGCTCTCGTTAATCATTCATCCTCTTACGTTTAGAACAACTCATCCAACATCAAATGGAACTCTAACTTTCTTCGGTCCAGTTCGTGGACGCCGTACCGCATCAGGAATCGTTCCTGGTACGAAGCACCGAACTCGCCGAGGCAATTCCAGGCTATCGCGAGATCCTGATAACGGTCAGCGATGCCGACCCGGCCGGCATCAATGCAGCCGACCACTTTCCCGCCACGGATAAGAAGATTGTCCAGTGAGAAGTCACCATGGGTAACCACTGGATCGACCACATGCGGCAGCAAGCCTTGCATGGCATCCCAAATCTGCTCCGCATTCCAACCTTCGCGGTCCTCATCAAAGTCATCCTCGTCAACCAAGCCTGCATCGATCCTCGCTCGCGCACGAAGCAACCGGTACTCGTGACTACTCGTGAAAGGACAATCGCCAGTTGGAATGGCGTGAATCCGACGCAGAAACATTGCAACAGCATCGACGATATCGGCACGGCGGTCCGGACACGTCTTCATAATCTGGTACGCGGTTTCTCCAGGCACTTCCGTCATCAGCAACCACGCTGCGTTAGAGGTGCAGGCGAATTGCACAATTGTGGGCATTGGCACATGTCCGCCCAACCAACGCAGCTTCGCCGCCTCATCGCCTATGTCGTCAACCAGCTTACCTTCACCATATTTCAAAAACAGGTCGGGAGCACCTGTCTTGCCATATAGCCGATAAACCGCGCATCCCGATTGGCCAACAGTATTACGCACCCATCTATATCCGAGCAGTTCAACCGCCATATTTGGCGGCAGTAGATCTATCCTAAGGCTTTTCATGACTCTTATTGATCGAAGCGATAACGTAACGCCTCACTGGGTGCCGGCACGCATTGAGTCTCATCTGCCGAAGGAAGCGCCACAGACATGACTGGAAATTCAGAGTCGCATAGGCGACTCGCGATCTTACCTTTCAGAAGTGCCGCGAGTCGAAAGATAATCTTCGAGATCCGGACGAAATCCTTGCTGCACTCGTTTGTACCTTAACTCACTATCAACAACCAAGAACTCGTCAATGTAGTCTTCCTCGTCAGCGACAAAAAACTGTGCATTCTCAAGCATCGGGGACAACATCTGCATGTGGGCTACAAAATTCTCATACCCGCACCACATTTTCCCTCCACTCTGGATGACCACGGATTCGCGATCGGATGCATCTTCGTGAATACTGCATGCTGAGTCCAAGTTCGGAATTTCAATTGTCTCCCCGGCCGGAACGAAGTACGTATAGAACCTCGCTTTCTGATTTTGGCCGTCAACTACATGCTTCGCTTGAGGACCTCGACCAACGCGCACCCGCAAGACAACGCCAAGTCCCTTGCGAGGCGAGGTTTGCCTGATTTCTCGCTGATTTCCCATCGAACTGCTTCCTAAACTCGGCGTCTATCGCGAATGTGGGGGATTGCCAGCTTCCGACCAACTTTCCAGAGCAACTCTAAATCACGGTCGACGAATCCAATGGCGATGGCATCTGCCCGTTTTTTGCTCCAGTCAGTACGCGCAGGTCAAAGTATAGTTGCCCGCCTAAAAACCAATTTGTCGATCATGACGGCGGGGATCCCTGCCTTCGGATTGCCGAGTCGACATTGCTGCTATCAAACCAAGCACTCCGGCGTACGCTAGCAACGTAGATAGAAGCGCCAAAACGATAATCGCGAACAAGAACAATCCGGGTTCGTATGCGATCAAAATGGTCGTCGTTTGGCCCGATTTTGACTTTAAAATCAATGCCCCTTCGGCGATGCTGTCAACCATATACCTTCCACAGAGGAAACCCATAAGAAGTGCACCCAGGCCAAACAGTATAAGTTTCCCGTCAGTATATTGTGCCTGCAGTCTTTTGATCGATACCTTCATTTTCTTTTTCCCAGCGTTGGCTCGATATCAGGCGATCACGCCGCGCTCCCGAAGCGCGGCGATCTCCGCTACTGGCACGCCCATGGCTGACAAGACACCGTCGGTGTGCTCGCCCAACGTCGGCCCTTGCCAGCGCACCTCGCCCGGTGTTTCCGACAGCTTCGGCACGATGCCCGGCATCTTCACATGCACACCATCCGGCAACTCCGTATCCAGCAGCATGTCGCGCGCCTGGTAATGCGGGTCGGCCACGATATCCTTGACAGAATAGATCCGGCCAGCGGGCACCTCCGCGCGTTCCAGCACCGCCAGCGCTTCGTCGATAGTGTGCGCCGAAGTCCATCCGGCGATTGCGGCGTCGATCAGCTTCTCCTGCGCGGCGCGGCCGTCGTTCTGTGCGAACTGCGGGTCTTCAGCCATGTCGGGGCGGCCGATTGCGTGCATCAGGCGTTTGTAAATCGGGTTGCTGTTGCCGGCGATGACTACATACGAACCGTCACGCGTCGGATAGGTGTTGGAAGGAGCGATCCCTGGCAGCGCGCCGCCGCTGCGTTCGCGCACATGGCCCAACAAATCATACTCAGGCACCAGCGATTCCATCAGGTTGAACACGCTTTCAACCAGCGATACGTCGACCACCTGGCCATCGCCATTGCCCATCTTCACGCGCAGCACCGACATCAGCGCGCCCATCACCGCATGCAGCGACGCCAGGGAATCGCCAAGGCTGACGCCGACGCGCGCCGGCACGCCTCCTGCCTCGCCAGTGGTGTAGCGAATGCCGCCCATTGCTTCGCCGATGGCGCCAAAGCCTGGGCGGTCTTTGTACGGGCCGGTCTGGCCGTAGCCGGAAATGCGCACCATGGTCAACTTGGGGTTCAGCGCATGCAGTACATCCCATCCAAGGCCCAGCTTTTCCAGCGCGCCCGGTTTCATGTTCTCGATCAGCACATCGGCGTCCGCACACAACTGCTTGACCAGCGCGATGCCCTCCGGCGCCTTCAGGTTAATGGAGATGGACTTCTTGTTACGCGACTGCAGGTACCACCACAACGAAGTCCCCTTGTGCAGCTTGCGCCATTTGCGGATTGGGTCGCCCTCGCCCGGTGCTTCGATCTTGATGACCTCCGCCCCGAATTCCGCCATCAACCGCGCTGCGAACGGCGCCGCGATCAGCGTCCCAATTTCGATAACTTTAATTTCCTGCAACGGACCCGCCATTTGCCCACTCCTCTTGCAATTACATTATCATTAGCGCCAAGCCAATCATTCTAACCGGAGGCGAAAAATGCTGTACAAGGGAAGCTGCCATTGCGGCAATGTGAAATTCGAAGCAGAAGGCAATATCGAAGGCCTGGTAGCCTGTAATTGCTCCATCTGTCAGCGCAAAGGCGCGCTGATGTGGTTCATCCCGCGCACCAGTCTGAAACTGCTGACACCCGAAGAAGACCAGGCAACCTACGAGTTCAATAAGCACGTGATCAAGCACCGCTTCTGCCCGAAGTGCGGCATCCACACGTATGGCGAAGGAATTGCGCCGGGTGGCGGCATGATGGCCGCCATCAATGCCCGCGTGCTGGAAGACATTGAATTGGACAGCTACCCCGTCCAGCATTACGACGGACGCAAACTGTAAGGAGCCGACATGGCACAAGAACTCGTATTCGACAACCAGACCCGTTCCGCCAAAGACTGGGCATTCTGGCTTTACCTCGGCCACGGCCTGAGCGTGTTCTTCACGCTCGGCGCCGCGTCCTTCATCCCGCTGATCCTGAATTACATCAAACGCGACGACAGCGCGGGCACCTTCGTCCACAGCCACCACGGTTGGATGATCCGTTCGTTCTGGTGGTACCTGGTGTGGATTGCCGTCGGCTGGATGCTGTTCATTACCATTTTCGGTATTCCGCTTGCGTGGTTGGTCTGGGTCGGTGCATGGCTGTGGAAGATCTACCGCCTGATTCGCGGGGTTACTGCGCTCAACAGCAACGTCCCGGTCGGCAACTCATAACGTGCGCAGGAAGGCCACCAGGTCGGCCTTCTCTCCCGCTGTCAGTTTCGTCTCGAGGACCAGGTTGAAGAACTCGACCGTATCCTCGAGCGTCAACAGCCGCCCATCGTGCAGGTAAGGTGGCGATTCCTTGATGCCCCTTAGCGGGAAAGTCTTGATCGGGCCATCACCCACCATCATTGCGCCCTTGACTTCGTGCGGCTTGAAGAAGCGCTCCGTGTGCAGGTTGTGCATCAGGTTGTCACTGAAATGCGGCGGCGTGTGGCACGTCACGCATTGGGCCTTGCCAAAAAAGAGGGCCTGGCCGCGCAGCTCGTGCTCATTGGCCTTGCGCGGATCGAGCTTACCGGTGACGCCCAGCTTCGGCGCTGGCGGGAAGTCCAGGATGTTCTGGAACTCGCCCATGAAATGAACCTGGCTGCCACGCTCCAATACGTTGACGCCCTTCTTGGTCGCAATCACAGGGTCACCGTCGAAGTATGCGGCACGTTGCTCGAACTCGGTGAAGTCTTCCACCGATTTCAATGCGCGCTGCGAACCGAATAGCCGCTGCAAGTTCACGCCGCGCAGCGATGGGGTATCAATGCGGTGCCGGAATGCCTGCGGCCGCGCATCTCCGGCCAAGTGGGTTGATGCGTTGGTGTGGCCGTTGGCGTGGCAATCAAAGCAGCTTACGCCACGGCTTGGCCGTTCCGAACGACGGTCCTCGGTCTGGTTGAATTGCTGCTGAGGAAAAGGTGTCAGCAACAGGCGCAAGCCTTCGAGCTGCTTGGGGTTCAGGATGCCGTTGAACATCCGGTGGAAATTATCGATGGTCAGCAGTTTTCCATTCGAGACGTCGCCCAGGTCTGGGCGCGTGGTCAGGAAAATCGGTGCAGGAAATTCCGGCAACAGGTGGTCAGGGAAGTCGAAGGCCAGATCAAAGCGATTGAGGTCGCGCTGTTCCTGCTTCTTGATTTCGTCGATATGGAACTGCGGGAACAGCATGCCGCCTTCCGGATGATTCGGGTGCGGCAGCGGCAGGAAGCCTTGCGGATACAGGCCCTTCTCGCGGATTTCATCCGGGCTCATTGCGCCCAGTTTATCCCACGTCGTGCCGCGCGGCAGCTTGACCCGTATGCCTTCCTGCACAGGTTTGCCCCGAAACATGGTGACGCCGCTCGCAGGCCGATTCGCCAGGTCATACCGGCTATCCAGGAAGGCCGCCTGCTCGCGCATCAGTCCCGCACGCGCCGCCTTCATCCGCTCGAACGTGGCCTGGAAATCCTCCTTTGCCACCACGGGCATATAGCTTGTCGGCGGCGCCGCAGAAATCAAACAAGTAGCGCCGCACAGCATGGCGCCTGCTGCAATTTTTTGAATTCGCATGACGGTCTCCCCTGCTTGATGTCCGACCAATGTAAGCAAGTGGGGAAGATCGATCAATACGCGCACGCCATTGTATTGATCTATCGCATAGATAGCTAACTAGCTACATGGTTGCCAACGCGCGTTCGATGTCGGCGATCAGGTCGTCGGGGTCCTCCAGGCCGATGTTGAAGCGGACCAGGGTGCCCTTCTCTTGCCAGTTCTTGCGCATGGCCTGCATGCGGTATGGAATGCACAGGCTGTGCGCGCCACCCCAGCTATAGCCGATACCGAACAGCTTGAGCGAATCGACGAAGCGGTCAGTTTGCTCTTCAGTGAATTTTTCGTCGAACAGCACGGAGAACAGGCCACCGGCGCCGGTGAAATCGCGCTTCCAGTTCTCGTGTCCGGGACAATCTTCGAAGGCAGGGTGCAGGACTTTGCGGATTTCCGGACGGGCCTTCAGCCAGCTCGCCACTTTGCGTGCAGAAGCGTCGTGGGTTTCGAAGCGGATCTTGAGCGTAGGCAGGTTGCGCAGCACGAGGTAAGTGTCGTCGGCGCTCACGCCCATGCCCAGCCGCATGTGGGCCATGCTGAGGCGTTCATGCAGCAGTGGGTCGCGCGTGACCAGGGCGCCCATCAGCACGTCGGAACCGCCCGATTGGTACTTGGTCAGCGCCTGCATCACGATATCGACACCGAGGTCAAAGCCGCGCAGGGCCAGGCCGGCGGACCAGGTGTTGTCGAGGGCGACCAGCACGCCTTTCTGTTGCGCTGCGTCGCAAATTGCGCGAAGGTCGGGGACTTCCATCGAGACCGAGCCGGGGGCTTCGGTCCAGATCAGGCGTGTGTTGGGCTGGATCAGCTCTGAGATGCCGGCGCCGATCATTGGATCGTACAGGCGTGCAGTGATGCCGAAATCGGCGGTCAGCCATTTGCCGAGGTCGCGGTTTGGGCTGTAGACGTTATCGGGCAGCAGGACGTCGTCGCCGGATTTCAGCAGTGCGAAGTCGCACATGGCGATGGCCGCGAGGCCGCTGGGGGCTAGCAGGCAGTGGTTGCCGCCTTCGATTTCGGCCAGGCGGGCTTCGAGGGTGAAGGTAGTAGGCGTGCCGTGCAGGCCGTAGGTATAGGCGTTCTTTTCTTTCCAGTCGCCAGAGCGCATGGCGGCGACGTTCTTGAACAGGACGGTGGACGCGTGGTGAATCGCGCTTGGGAAGGCGGCGAAGCCTTCGGGCGGCACGTAGTCCGTGTGGATGATTTGGGTTTGGAGGTGCTTTTTGGTCATGGGGGCTATTCTAACCAAAACCGGTAAACCTGGGTCTGACCCGCAGGGTCAGACCCCCAACGGTATAACGGCCGCGGGTTCAACTAGAACCCGCGGCCGTGGAGCAGACGGTGTCAGACCCTTGGGTCTGACACCGGTTTACCGGTTCTTACTGAGCCTCGCCCCAAAGGTCGTGAGCATCAGCAGTGGTGATCTCAACCTCATAGAACTGCCCCACAGCCAGCTTCTTCTTCGGATCGAACGGACGCTTGACGTGAACCACACCGTCAATCTCTGGCGCATCCGCAGCCGAGCGGCCGATTGCGCCGCTTGGCGTCAGCTCATCGATCAGCACCTTCACAGTCGTGCCGACTTTCGCCTTCAGGCGATTACGCGAAATCTCTTCCTGCAGCAACATCACGCGGCCACGGCGCTCTTCGCGCACTTCTTCCGGCACCGGATCAGCCAGTTCATTGGCAGTTGCGCCTTCCACCGGCGAATAGGCGAAGCAACCCAGGCGGTCAATCTGCGCTTCCTTCAGGAAGTCCAGCAGGTATTCAAACTCCGCCTCGGTCTCACCTGGGAAGCCGGCGATAAAGGTCGAACGGATCGTCAGGTTCGGGTTCATCTCGCGCCATTTCAGGATGCGCTCCAGGTTCTTCTCGCCGGAAGCCGGGCGCTTCATGCGCTTCAGCACATCCGGGTGCGCATGCTGCATCGGGATGTCCAGGTAAGGCAGGACATGGCCGTCACCCATCATCGGGATGATTTCATCCACGTGCGGGTAAGGATAAACATAGTGCAGACGCACCCATGCGCCATACTGCTTGGCCAGCTCGCCCAGGGCTTGCGTCAGTTGGGTCATATGGGTCTTCACCGGACGGCCGTTCCAGAAACCGGAACGGAACTTCACGTCCACGCCGTAAGCGGAAGTATCCTGCGAAATCACCAGCAGTTCCTTCACGCCGGCCTTGAACAGGTTCTCGGCTTCCAGCATCAGTTCAGCGATCGGGCGCGACACCAGGTCGCCACGCATCGAAGGAATGATGCAGAACGAGCAGCGGTGATTGCAGCCTTCGGAAATCTTCAGGTAAGCGTAGTGCTTAGGGGTCAGCTTGATGCCCTGCGGCGGCAGCAGGTCGATGAACGGCTCGTGCGGCTTTGGCAGGTGGGTGTGCACCTGGGCCATCACCTCGCCTACGGCATGCGGGCCAGTCACGGCCAGCACCTTGGGGTGCACCTTCTGGATAATGTCGTCGCCGTCTTTATCTTTCTTGGCGCCCAGGCAACCGGTCACAATGACCTTGCCGTTTTCGGCCAGCGCTTCGCCAATGGCGTCCAGCGATTCCTGCACCGCAGCATCGATGAAACCGCAGGTGTTCACGATCACGAGATCGGCGCCGGCGTAGGACTTGGCGGTTTCGTAGCCTTCAGCGCGAAGCTGGGTCAGGATCTGTTCGGAGTCAACCAGCGCTTTCGGGCAGCCGAGGGAGACAAAACCAACTTTGGGGGCGGGAGTGCCGTCGGCGGGAGTGAGGCGAATGATTTGCTTGGATTGCATGGCAGGGAGCTGATGATTCAGGGCAATCCACCATTATAGCAAAAACGGGGGCCGAAGCCCCCGTTTTAAACCATCACTTTTTATCGGCCGGAGGAGGCGCGAACGGGAAGGTGCCGAAGATATTCTTGCTCTGATTCTGCATTTGCTCCTGCATTTGCACAAACAGGCTCTTCGACTGGTCGATGTAATTATTCATCATGCCCTGCATGATAGGCGCTTGCACATTCATAAACTGGGTCCACATTTCCGGGCTAAAGGAGTTGCCGTCGAAAGTTGCGGTGCCCTGCGTAAATTTGCGCTGGATATCGGTAAATGCCTGGATATTCTTTTCCAGGTAAGAACCCATCATGCCCTGCATGGCGTGGCCATAGAAACGGATGATTTGTGCCAGAACGTCGGTAGAGAACATCGGTACGCCACTCGCTTCCTCTTCCAGGATGATCTGGAGCAGGATGCTGCGAGTCAGGTCTTCATTGGATTTGGCGTCGACCACGGTAAACTCCTCGGCATCGAGCACGAGTTGTTTCACGTCCGTCAGGGTAATGTAGGAACTGGTCTGGGTATCGTAAAGACGGCGATTTGGGTATTTCTTAATCAAACGTTCAGTACTTTTCTTTGCACTACTCATCGCTGTGTCCCGTTGATAATATTTGCAACCCCATTATAGGGCGAAAAAAAAGCTTTTGGCACGACAATATTGCATTGCAACTTAACGTTGCTAAAAATCAATCTGCCTTAGCCTTAACATAACGCCCAGGTGCCGCTTCGATCGGTTCGTATTTGGCGTTGCCGAGCTTGCTTCGCGCCTTTACATCCTTGCCGCCATGCGCCGCCAGGAACTCCGACCACTCGCCCCACCAGCTTCCCGGATGCTCGGCCGCGCCGCTGAACCACTCGTCATGCGCGGCCGGGCGTGCATCATTGGTCCAGTAGCTGCGTTTCTTCTTGGATGCCGGATTGATCACGCCGGCGATGTGGCCCGAGGCGCCCAGGACGAACTTGTTCAGTTCAGGATTCTTGTTGTTCAGAAGTTTGGTCGACTGGTAGGCCGCATTCCAAGGCACGATGTGGTCTTCACGCGAAGCGTAGATGAAGGCCGGCGCCTGGATCTTCGACAAATCGACTTTTTCACCCGCCACCGTCAGCTTGCCCGGTACTTTCAGGCTGTTTTCCAGGTAGGTGTTGCGCAGGTACCAGCAAAACATTGGGCCTGGCAGGTTGGTCGAGTCGGAATTCCAGTACAGCAGGTCGAATGGCGGCGGCTCGTTACCCTTCAGGTAGTTCGACTGCACATAATTCCACACCAGGTCGTTCGGACGCAGGCTGGAGAAAGTGCTGGCCAGGTCGCGCCCCGGCATCAGGCCGCCGGATTTCAGGGTCTGCTCGCGCAACTGAACCTGCGGCTCGTCGACAAACACGTCCAGCACGCCGGTATCGCTGAAGTCCAGGAAGGTGGTCAGCAGCGTGATGCCGGCTGCCGGCTGCTCGCCGCGTGCGGCCAGCACGGCCAGCGCGGTCGACAGCAAGGTGCCGCCGACGCAAAAACCCAGCACATTCAGCTTATCCTGCTTGGTGATCTCGCGGGCGATGCTGATCGCGGTGATCGCGCCCTTCTCGATATAGTCGTCCCAGGTGGTGCCGGCCAGCGACTGGTCCGGATTGCGCCAGGAAACCAGGAACACGGTATTGCCCTGCTCCACCGCATAGCGCACCAGCGAGTTCTCAGGCTGCAGGTCGAGAATGTAGTATTTGTTGATGCATGGCGGCACCATCAACAGCGGGCGCTCGTGCACGGTCTTGGTCAGCGGCGTGTACTGGATCAGCTGGAACAGCTCGTTCTCATACACCACCTGGCCTTCGGTCGTAGCCAGGTTACGGCCCACTTCGAATGCCTTTTCATCGGACAGGGAAATATGCCCCTTCTGGATATCGCCCAGCAGGTTGGCCAGCCCCTTGGTCAGGCTTTCGCCCTTGGTTTCGATCAGTTTCTGGTGCGCTTCCGGGTTCGTAGCCAGGAAGTTGGCGGGCGACATGGCGTCGACCACCTGCTGCACGGCAAAGCGGATCTTCTGTTTCTGGTGAGGGCTGGCATCAACGGCTTCCGCCATTTGCATGAGGAATTTGCTGTTTAGCAGGTATGATGCCGCATTGAACGCGGACACCGGATTGCCCTGCCAGGCTTCGGACGAAAAGCGGCGGTCCTTCAGGGACGGCGCTTTACCGGTGGTCAGGAATTCCTGCCACAACGCACCGAACTCGCCCATGTATTCGTTACGCAGTTGCTCCATCGCTTCAGGGCGTACGGTGGCGCCTGCATCGCGCAGCAGTGCGGCGCTTGGGACAGCATCCATTTCCGGCATCATCTTGAACCAGGATTGCCATTGGTTAGGATCGCTGATTTGCGCCATCCATGCGTTTGCGAAGGCTTGCGGGTCGGGCATGTTCATTTTTTGAGTCCATTCAGAATTTAAAAAGACTACTTATGTTGATTGTTGCTGTTGCCTGGCTCTACGTCACAATCCTGATGGCGTTCACGGAAGCAACCGTGGTGGCCGGCATTATGACCTTCCTGCTGTACGGCTTGTTGCCATTAGGAATACTATTTTATCTAACAGGCGGCAAACGCCGCAAACGCAAACGGGCAGCCGAAGCCGCCCGTCATGATGATCCACCTACTCCTTGATCCAGATCAAACTCGCCTGCCTTCCGGTGACCTTATCCCTGCGGTAGGAATAGAAGCGGCTGGCGTCGGTGACCGTGCATAAGTCACCGCCTGCCACCTCGCTCACGCCCACCCGGCGCAGCGCAAGCCGCGCCAGCGCGTAAATGTCCGCAAGGTATTTTCCAGGCTTCCCGGGCCGGGCAACGAAGGCTGCGCGCACCGCGGATTCGCCGGCATTACCCTCACCCACCGCGACCGCGCCGGCCAGGAAGGCCGCCAGGACATCCTCGCCAACCTCGAATTCCTGCGGGCCGATCGCCGGCCCAAGCCAGGCAATGATTTCGCCGCCGCCCTCGCTGGTTCCGGCCTCGGCACGCATGCCGTCAACGGTCGCCTCCAATATGCCGCCAGCCAGGCTGCGCCAGCCCGCGTGGGCAGCACCGACTACGCTTCCGGCGCGATTCGTCAGCAGGACTGGCAAGCAATCCGCCGTCTGGATGGCACACACGGCACCCGGCATGGCGGCAAAGCTGGCATCCGCTTCCGGCACTTCGCCGCGTCCAAGGCGGTCGGCGCGGACCACGGCAGTACCGTGGACCTGCGCCAGCCAGGCCGGCTCGGTCGGCAAGCGCCCGCGCAGGATGGCCCGGTTGAACGCGACATTCGATGGATCATCGCCAACGTGCACGCCGACGTTCAGGCCGCCGCCAGCGGTAGCGATGGCCTGCGGGCCCGGTCCGTAAGGGTCCGGGCTTACGCCACCGCGCCGCGTGGTACAGACAAAGCCGATATTTGCCGGCGCGCCTGGCCAGTCAGGCACCAGCCATTGCGCCCCTTGGAAAGATTGCTGCATTTATTCGTCGTCGAATTCGTCGTCGTAGATATCGTAGTCTTCGAATTGGCCGTGCTCGGCGGCGGCCGCCGACAGCACCGATTCATCCGGCTCCTCAATGCTCGCGCGCTCCATCAGCTCCTTGAAGTCATCCGCCAGCGGCACCACCCACTCGACCTGCTCGCCGGACACTGGGTGCACCAGGCCGAGACGGCGCGCCTGCAGCGCCTGGCGTGGGAACACGCTGGCCATGTGCTGCTTGCCGTAAACCTGATCGCCGATCAGCGAGAAGCCAAGGTGCGCCATATGGACGCGGATCTGGTGCGTGCGGCCGGTCTCCAGGCGGCACTGCACCAGCGATACCGGGCGGCCGTCCAGGACACCTTCAGCCAGGCGCTGGTAATGGGTAATCGCAGGCTTGGAGCCCATGCTGGTCGACACCGCCATCTTCACGCGGTCTTTCTGGTCGCGGCCCATGGAGGCATCGATGGTGCCGCTCATGCGCGGGGTACCCCACACGATGCACCAATAGACGCGTTTCACGGTACGGGCTTGCAGTTGGCGCACCAGGTCGGTCTGGGTCGGCAGGTCTTTACCCACCACCATCAGGCCGCTGGTGTCCTTGTCCAGGCGGTGCACGATGCCGGCACGCGGCACGCCGCCCAGTTGCGGCCAGCGGTGCAACAGGCCGTTCAGCATGGTGCCGGACCAGTTGCCGGCGCCCGGGTGAACTACCAAGCCGGCCGGTTTGTTAATCACCAGCAGGTTGTCGTCCTCAAAAACCACGTCCAGTGCCACGTCTTCAGGCGCAAAAGCCACGTCTTCCGGCGCCGGCTGCGGAATCACCAGGATCTTCTCATCGCCATACACGGTGGCGCGGACTTTGGCCGGTTTGCCATCGACCGTAACATGGCCTTCTTCGATCCAGGACTGCAGGCGGCCACGCGAAAACTGGGGCACCAGGCGTGCCACCACCTTGTCCAGGCGCTCGCCGCAGTCCGATTTGCTCAGTTCAAGTTCGATCGGCGCGAGGGGATCGGCCGTTAAATCACCTTCAAAATCGGCGTCAAAATCGTTATCAGGCACTTGTTCTGCCGAATTCATCTCAGGTTTCAATATCACAGCATTCCCATCGGCTATAATCAGCCAAGTTTAGTATTTTGGTTAACGATTCCTTGCACATCAACATGCAAAAAAAAATATCAGTAGTTGCAGCAACAGTCGTACTGCTTAGTTTGTCAGCTTGTGGCCTGTTACCAGAACGTGCGGACGAGACTCGAGGCTGGTCCGCAACGAAATTATACTCGGAGGCCAAGGATGAACAGGCTAGCGGCAACTATGATCGTGCCGTCCAGCTCTTCGAACGCCTCGAATCCAGCTATCCGTTCGGTACTTATGCGCAACAGGCGCAGATGGAAATCGCCTATTCCCACTACAAGGCACAAGACCAGGCCCAGGCTCTGGCTGCCGTGGAGCGCTTCATCAAGCTGCACCCGAACCACCCAAGCGTTGACTACATGTACTACCTGCGCGGCTTGGTGAACTTCAACGATTCGATCGGCTTGCTGAACTTCCTGTACGAGCAGGATCCGGCAGAACGTGACCCGAAAGCAACCCGCGAAGCTTTCGCCGCCTTCAAGGCCTTGGTCGAAAAGTTTCCCGAGAGCAAATACGCGCCTGACGCAATCGATCGCATGAAGTACCTGATCAATGCGATGGCGAAGTATGAAGTCTATGTGGCGCGTTATTACTACCGCCGCGGCGCCTACCTGGCAGCGGTCAACCGCGCCCAGGGTGTGCTGACCGACTACGCGGATTCGCCATCGATCGAAGAGGCGCTGGCCATCATGTACCGCGGCTACGACAAGATGGGTAACCCGACCCTGCGCGACGATACCAAGCGCGTCTTCGTGAAAAACTTCCCTGACAGCAAGATGCTGGAAGACGACGGCAGCAAGAAGAAGGCCTGGTACAACGTCTGGTGATGATTTGAGCGCCTGCCCTACTAGGCAGGCGCTGCACCATCAGGCTGCGATCTTGCGGCGGAACACCCACGTAGTGTCATTCGAGGCGTCAGCTTCGAATTGGTAGCCATCCTCATTGAACTTCTTCAGCTTGACCGGATCGGTGATGTTGTTCACCGCCGCATAACGCGCCAGCATGCCGCGCGCGCGTTTGGCGAAGAAGGAAATGATCTTGTATTTGCCGCCCTTCCAGTCCTCGAAGACTGGCGTAATCACCGGCATATCCAGTTTCTTCGGCTTGACCGACTTGAAATACTCGTCCGATGCCAGGTTGACCAGCACCGGCGAGCCTTCCTTGTTCAGCGCCTCGGTAATCATGTCGCCCCAGAATTCGTAAAGATTCTTGCCGCGCGGGTTTTGCAGGCGGGTGCCCATTTCCAGGCGGTGCGGGTGGATCAGGTCCAACGGCTTCAGCATCCCGTACAGGCCGGACAGGATGCGGATGCGCGACTGGGTATAATCGAGCTGTTTGGCCGACATGGAGCGCGCATCGAGGCCGTCATAGACGTCGCCATTGAAGGTCATGACCGCCTGCCGCGCCTCGCTGGTGTCCTTGGTCCAGCTTGCGTAGCGCGCCACGTTCAAGGTCGACAAGGCATCGGACAGGTCCATCAGTTCGCCCAGTTGATTAGGCGAATAGTCGCGCAGGCGCTCGATCAACTGCTCCGAATGATCAAGGAACGCAGGCTGCGTTGCGAGTTTGGTGGTTGACGGGGTTTCCAGGTCAAGACTTTTTGCAGGCGACAGCACAATCAGCATAAGATTCAAAATTCAAAACGAAAAACTTCGACATGATACCTGTTTCACCGCATATTTCACCTAAGCGCATCGTCATCGACACGAATGTCTGCCTCGACCTGTTCGTTTTCCAGGACCCGCGCTGGGCATCCCTGCTGGCGGCAATCGAAAGCGGCGCTGTCGAAGCGATCACTCGCGCCGACTGCCGGGCCGAATACCTGTTCGTCCTGAACTACCCTCACCTGCCGCTCGATGAACATACGCGCCCTGCCAGCGCGGCCCGTTTCGACCAGTACATCAAGCTGGTGCAGCCGCCGGAATCCGGCACGCGGCTGCCGGTGTGCACCGACCGTGACGACCAGAAGTTCCTGGAGTTGGCGCGCGACGCCCAGGCCGACATCCTGATCACCAAGGACAAGGCCCTGCTCAAGCTGGCCAAGCGCCTGGCGAAAACCGGCATGTTCAAAGTCATGCAGCCGGAAAAATGGAGCTTGGAGGCTTGACTTTCTAGTTTTACCCTCGGGGCAACACTTGTTTTATTCGGCTGCGCTAGAATGGAAAAAATGTCCATTTCCCAAGCACGATGAAACAACTGACTTCCCGCCTGCCCCACATCGGCACCACCATTTTTTCGCGCATGTCGGCCCTGGCTGGCCAGCATGGCGCGGTCAACCTGGGCCAGGGCTTCCCTGATTTCGCCTGCGACCCGAAGCTGGTCGACATGGTCACAGTCGCCATGCGCGAAGGTTTTAACCAGTATCCGACCGGCGTCGGCGCGCTCGAACTGCGCCAGGCTATCGCCGACAAGATCAACCAGATTTACGGCCACCGTTACGACGTCAACACCGAGATCACCGTCACGCCCGGCGCGACGGAGGCGCTGACCACCGCCATCCTGTGCAGCGTGCACCCCGGCGATGAAGTGATTGTGATCGAACCGGCATACGACAGCTACCTGCCCGCCATCGAACTGGCCGGCGGTGTACCGGTGATGGTGCAGATGGAAGTATCGCAGCACGGCGGTTTCAGCGTGCCCTGGTCGCGCGTGGCAGCGGCCGTGACGCAGCGCACGCGTATGATCATCATCAACACGCCTCATAACCCAACCGGCAGCGTACTGCGCGCGGCCGACATGGAGGCGCTGCGCGAAATCGTGCGCGACACCGACATCCTGATCCTGTCCGACGAAGTCTACGAGCACATGGTCTACGACGGCCATCAGCATGAATCGATGTGCCGCTATCCGGAGCTGGCCGAGCGCTCGTTTGTGGTTTCCAGCTTCGGCAAGACTTATCATGTGACAGGCTGGAAAGTCGGCTACGTCGCGGCGCCGGCCATGTTGTCGCTCGAATTCCGCAAGGTCCACCAGTACAACGTGTTCTCGGTGAACACGCCCATGCAGCATGGCATCGCCAACTATATGGCCGATCCTGCGCCGTACGCCGGGCTGCCCGCCTTCTACCAGCGCAAGCGCGACCTGTTCCGCAGGGGGCTGGAAGGCAGCCGTTTTGAACTGCTGCCGGCCGACGGGACCTATTTCCAGTGCGTTCGCTATGACCGCATTTCGTCGCACTCCGAGGCGGAGTTTGCGGAATGGTTGACCAGCGAAATCAAGGTCGCCGCCATTCCCGTATCGGCGTTCTACCGCAACACCAAGGATTCGGGCATTGTGCGCTTCTGCTTTGCCAAGAAAGACGAGACGCTGGCGCTTGCGTTGGAGCGACTGGCGCGCGTATAACAATCTCGGGGACACATCATGAACCAGTACCTCAACAGCTTGCAGGACCTTGGCATGGAAGGCGGATCGCGGCTCGAACCGCCGCCGTCCGTGCTGCATGAACTTAACCTGGCCAACAGGCGCCTGGAAAAGCTGCTGGGGGATTTGCGCAACGAGCGCAATGCGGATGCCGATTTGCGCAATATCGCGCGCGAAGTGGTGCGCGCGGTGGAACTGAATCCCGAGATCGCGCTGGCCTGCCTGTTCCTGAACCAGATCGCCGGCACCTATGCGGTGCGTCATTGCATCGAGACCGCCATCGTGGTGATCCTGGTGGCACGCGGCCTGGACAAGGCTTCCGACGAAGTGATTTCGCTGACGGCAGCGGCTTTGACCATGAATGTCGGCATGCTGCGGCATCATGATAGTTTCCAGTCCAAGCCCGGCACGCTGAATAGCGAGGAAATGGCCATCGTGCACCGCCACCCGGAAGACAGCGCGGAAATACTGAAGTACGTGGGCATCGAAGACGACGAATGGATTTCCTGCGTCCTGATGCACCACGAGAATGACGACGGCAGCGGCTACCCGGCCGGCATGACACGCGAACAGATCACCCACAACGCACGCTTGCTTAGCCTTGCCGACCGCTATTGCGCACGGGTCTCCGCGCGCAACTACCGTTGTTCGATGCTGCCCGACGAGGCGCTTGAGAAGCTATTGCACGATCCTTTGCATCCGGCCGATCCGGCTTTGCAGGAACAATTCCACCGCCAGGTCGGCAAATACCCGCCCGGCGTCCTGGTGCGCCTGGCAAACGGCGAACTGGGCGTGGTGACCGCGCGCGACAACGGCGACGGCGTGCTTGAGGTGCACTGCATGCGCGATGCGACAGGCAAAGCCCTGGCGGCCTCGGTGCATCGCCGTACCGACCAACCAGAGTGCACCATCCTGGAAGCCCTCAGCGAGGACCAGGCGGAACTGCGCTTCAGCATGAAACAGATCTGGGGCGCGCAGGCCGCGCTTTAGTTTGCGGTTGCCCGATCTTGACTGACACGAAGTGTTGGATGGATTGGATCTGTCCACCGCCGCTTCGCCGCACAAGCAACCCTTCAACCTCAGCCATTACCCCTTTGAAATGAACAAGCTCATCGTAGTTTTAGTTGATCCCCCGGATGAGGAAGCCGCATCGGTCACTTTGCGCAGTGCGACAGGCGAACTGGTCGCGTTCTGCCATCCATGTAATTTGAACGTCGGCGACGTAATCGAAAACCGATTGTGCGTCTTGGAAGCAGATGTTCTTGCCTCGTACTTGTCAGACTGGCCTGAAGAAGAAAAAGAAGCACTTTCGACAGAGTGGATTGAACGCGTTGGCCACTATGGTTATAAAGGGCGCGGGCGCGTAATTGATCAAGACGAAGGTATAGTCGAAGTGCAAGGATTCCAAATCGAGATGGGCGCACTGAGCGATGGACATGTCGATTTTGATATTTCCCGCCTTGATATCAGGTGTTAATACCGGAATGGATGCGGCTCTCATTAAGCTTAAGGAAGAGTTTTCTCGATTGGTCGCGTCGCTGGACGTTGAGGACCACTACAAATCCTTCTATGCGGTGCCGACGCATGATGGATCTCCTCACATCGAGTTAGTCGATGGAAGGTTCCATTATGTTGTGACGGAACGTGGCACTGAGTTTGAACGGATCGAAGATCTTTCTGCGGACGATGTACTCTACTTGCTGTGTGAGGGCGTCACACAGCACATGGCGTCCGCCTATGAACTCAAGAACAGAATAGAAGGGATCGACGGGCGATCCGTCCGGTTTCCGTATCACGAACGACTGATGCATGAACTGAACCCGGATTGGGGAAAACGAACAAAAGAAAAACACGAGGCAATCCTTGTGCAATACCCTTTTTCCCACGGCCCTAGCGTACCCCTTTAGGTAGCATGAGCGCCAACGTGTTCGTGGATGACCGCCCTGCAGACCCTGCGATATGGGACGATTGGTTGCAAGCCGTGCGCGAAGTATCAATCGTGGACTGATGCCGGCCAAGAGCACACCTCTTGGTATAGCCAAAGCGCTGCGAAGTATTTGCGGAGAGACACATGGGACTTCTAACCTTCAGCATCAACGTCACCCTGGACGGCTGCGTTGACCACCAGGAGGGGATTGCCGACGACGAGACGCACGCATTCTTCACCCGCCTGATGGACGAGGCTGGGGCGATGCTGTGGGGCCGCGTTACCTACGAGATGATGGAAATCTACTGGCCGTCCGTCGCCCGCGGCGAAGTCGAGGCGCGGCCGATGATGCGCGATTGGGCGTTCAAGCTGGAAGGCAAGCCGAAGTACGTGGTCTCGTCGACGCGAACGGACTTCCCATGGACCAATAGCCACCACGTCGCAGGAGACTTGCGCTCGGGCGTACAAAAGCTCAAGGACGCGAATCCGGCTGGCGTACTGCTCGGCAGCGGAAAGCTCGCGACAGAGCTGGACCGGCTGGATCTGATCGACGAGTACAAGTTCCTCGTTCATCCCAGGATCGCCGGCCATGGCCCGACCCTGTACCAGAGCGGGCTGTCCGACACGCGACGGCTTGAGCTGATCTCGGCGAAGCCGCTTGGCAACGGCGCGGTCGCCCTGCACTACCGGCGCACGCGCGGTTAGCTTTCCACATTTAATTCAACTGCTGCAGGCGGCGCTCGACGAAAGCTTGCAGGTCCGGCGCCAGGCGGCCGCTTTCGACGGCACGCTGGAAGGCCACTTTTGCTTCCGCATTGCGCTGCTCGGCTTGCAACGCGATCCCCAGCCCCATCCACCATACGCCGTTGGCCGGCTGCAGTTGTACTGCAGCCCGATAGTGCTCGGCAGCCTCGCGATGGCGGCCGGCCCGCTCCAGCACACCGGCAAGCATTGCGCGGTAGTCGGGATTCGATTGCGCGTAAGGCAGGCTTTGTTCCAGGGTATCAAGCGCACCGCTGCCGTGTTCAAGCTGCAGGCGTGCCAGCAGCATGGCCATGCCCGTCTGTTCCGGGTTCATCGTCAGTGCGCGCCGCAAATGGCGCATCGCATCGGCCTGCCGGCCGCTCTCCACCAGCACCCCGACCAGCGTCTCGCGCGCTGCCAGGTAACGCTGGTCCAGGTCGAGCGCCGCTTCGAGGTCTGCAATCGCTTCCGCCACGCGCCCGTACGCCAACTTATCCTGGGCCCGCTGGAACAATGCCGTGGCCGGCGCCTGTGCGCCCGGCTCGCGCGAGGCAGGCGTCACGGCGCCGCCAGGGGTGGCCGCAGCGCGCAGTTGCGCCGGCGCCGCCGTGGCAACGCTGCCACCCTTGCTCACCGGAGCCTTGCTGCCCTCGCTGCGGGCATCGCGCTTTGCCTGGCCTGCGCCAGGCTGCTTGGCTGGCGCAGGCGAGTCAGCCGCCACGCTATCCGTGGCGGTATCGCGTGCAGGCGCCGCAACTGCCGCTACCTGGTTCTCAGCCGGCAGTTGCAGGCCGTCGACCATTTGTTCCGGCGGTGTCGCTTGCGGCTTTTCCGCGACTTGCGCCTGGCGAATAACTCCCGAAGCAGGTGTCGAAGCCGCATCCGCCGGCGCACTGCGCAGGTAACGCCAGCCTGCGAGAGCGGCCACGCCGACCACGACAACCACTCCCGCAATAACCAGCAAGGCGGTGCGATTGCGCGAAGGCCCGTACTGGACCGCATGTACGGAATCCGAAAGGCCGCTCCCTTGTGGAGCACCGCCCCTGGCATCCAGGTCTTGCAGCATTTTGTTGATCAGGCTCATAAGCTCAAACGATAAGACAGCAATGCGCCCGCGGCAGCAAGTGCTGCCAGGGCAAGGCCCGTGGCCAGCCACGGCCAGCCGCGCCGGCTCGCCAACCCGGTATCCCTGGCAGCCAGCTTGACGTGGTGCGTATCAATGCGCTGGCGCCCTTCGCCGTATGCGACCAGCAGGGACTTGTGCGCGATGATGTTGACCAGGCGCGGGATACCGCGGCTGGCGGCGAACAGCTTGCGCACCGCTCCCTTGCTGAACAGGCGCGCGCCGCTAAAGCCCGCCACGCGCAGCCGGTGCGCCAGGTAATACTCCATGTCGTCGCGCGTCAATCCACCCAGGTCGTGCTGGAATGTAATTCGCTGCGCCAGCTGGCGGATCGACTGCGCCTGCAGGTGTTCATTGAGCTCGGGTTGCCCGAACAGGACAATCTGCAGCAGCTTGCGTTTTTCCGTTTCCAGGTTGGTCAGCAGCCGCAGAGCTTCCAGGCTTTCGCGCGGAATGGTCTGCGCCTCGTCGACGCACAAGACAACACGCTTGCCTTGCGCTGCCAGTTCCAGCAAACGCGCGGTCAACGATTTCAACAACTGGTGCTGGTCGACGTCGCTCGCCAGCGGCAATTCCAGCTCGTCGGCCAGGGCCAGCATCAAGGTGCGCGGCTCAAGCAGCGGATTGGGCAGGTAGGCCGTGACGAAATCGTCGCCCAGCGTTTTCATGAAGGTCCGGCACAGCAGTGTCTTGCCGGTGCCGACTTCGCCCGTGATCTTGATGAATCCCTCGCCGCTGCGCGCGGCTACCAGCAAGGTGTTCAACGCTTCCTGCGAGTGCGGGCTCTTGAAGAAAAAGCTGGTGTCCGGCGTAATGCCGAACGGCGCCTCGCGCAAGCCGAAGTGGCTCTCGTACATATCAGCGGCGCCCCGTCGATTGCTTCGGATCGAGCAGCTCGATGCGGCGGCTGCTTTCCATCAGGTCGTGGCTCCAGTCGCTGGCAGTATCGACAATGGTAGGCTTGATCAGGACCACCAGCTCACGCTTCTGGATGGTGTCGGCAGTGCTGCGGAACAGGCCGCCGAGCACAGGAATGCGGCCGGCAAGCGGGATCTGCGAGCGGTCGGCGCTGGTCGACTGGCGCATCAGGCCGCCAATCGCCACCACGCTGCCGTTCTCGCCGCGCACCATGCTGTCCATCTCCGAAGTGGCCGATGCCGCCAAAGGCAGGTTCAGGCTGCCGGCATTGCCAAGGTTGATATTCTTGTTCACCGTCGATACCTGGCTCACCGAGGGGTGCACGTGCAGGATGATGTTGCCTTTTTCATCGATTTGCGGCGTGACGTCGAGTACCACGCCGGAGAAGAACGGCTGCAGCGTGACGTTCGGCGACACCGTGCCATTGCCGGTCGCGTTGGTATTGGTGGTGGTGCTGACGCCGGTGACGAAGAACTCGTCGGTGCCAATCTTCAGCACTGCCTTCTGGTTGTTCAGCGTGGCGATACGCGGGCTGGATAGCACGTGCACCGTGCCCTGCGACTCAAGGAAGGAAATCAGCGCGGCAAAATTGGAGCTCTGGAACGCCAGCCCGAACAGCGAACCGGGCGCGCTGGCGGCCGCGGCCAATGCGCTGCCTGGCGTGCCCAACAAACCATTCGGCTGGCCCATCAGGGAATTGGCGCCATTGATGCGTGGCGCCAGCGCCGTGCCTGGGCCTACCATGCCGGCGGAAATGCGGGAGCCGAAGGCAGCCCAGTTGATGCCGGACTGCGCCTGCTCGCTCAGCTCCACCTCGAGGATTTTTGCCTCCAGGATCACCTGGCGCGCCACCGCCAGCTGGGTCGCCTTCAGGTAGCGGTCGACATTGCGCAGGTCTTCAGGCATGCCGCGGATCACCACCAGGCCCGACTGCGGGCTGATGACGACGGCACGCCCATCCTTGCCGGCCCCGACAATCGCTTCCAGTGACAGCTTCAACTCGGCCCAGAAATCGGACTCGGAGCGCGTAGTGACATTGGCCGCTTCATCCAGCACAGTGGCATTCGGTGAATTCGGGTCGCCATTATTGTTATTGCGGTTCTGGCGATTGTTGTTGCTGGAGTCGCCGCTATTATTGTTGTTATTGTTGTTGCCGGCGTTCTGCACCGAGGTCGAAGTCACGCGCAAGTTCGACGAGCCACGGCGCGACGCGGTCAGGTAGTTCACCTGGAACATCCGGCTTTGCATGGTCAGCGGCTTGATCGAAATACGCGTGCCCTCGATCCGGTAGTCGTAGCCATACATCTCGCGCACGGCCTCCAGCGCCTCCGCAATCGTGACATCCTTCAGGTTGGCGGTGATAGTGCCACTGACTTCCGGATGCACCAGCATGTTGTAGCGCGTACCCGCCACCAGCGAATTGAAGAACTGGTTCGCGGGCACTTCGTTGAAGGCGACATTGAAGCGCTCCTCCAGCACCGGGCGCGCTTTCGGCAACTGACCTGCCAGTTGTTCGGCCGATGGCAGCAAGGCGTCGGCCACCTGCCGCGGCACCGGGGCACCGGCCGCCGACTGCGCCGCGGATTTCACCTCATTGCTGATGGTGCTGTAGGTGTCGCGCATCGGCGTCTGGGTACATGCCGCCAGCATCGCGAATGCGCCGCCGCCCATCGCCAGCCGGCAAAATTGTGAAGCTTTCGAGATGCTCGTTTTCTCTGTCATGGCTGTCGCGCCTTATCCTGTCCCGATGATACCAATTTCAATACTTGTTTTTGCTTCCCGCGTTGCAGGACAACGGCACTCTCGCGCACCTCGACCAGAACGGCGCCGCCTACCCTCCCGCCCAGCGGGACAATTGCGCCGTCGATCACTGCCAGCTTGCGCCCGCCCGGGCGGCGTGCCATCAGCACCGACTGCAGCTGCGGGCCGGCGGCAGGTCCCGCCATGGCAGGACCGCTGCGCTCGGTTTGCGGCGCCAGCACTTCCGGCGGCGGCCTGGTCGGGTCGGGCAGCGCGGTCTGCGCCAGCACCGGCATGGCGGCAAGGGCCGCCAGGACTGCCAGGATCGTTCTCATAGCTGCACCCAGGTTTCGTCGAGACTCAATGTGTACACCGTCAATGTCAGGCTGGTTTCAGGATGCTTGATGACGCTCAGGCGCGCGCTGCCCCATATCAGGCGCGGCGTAATCTTTTCCAGCGCCGCCATATAGCCAAGCAGGTCGGCATAGCTGCCCTGTACCACCAGTTCAACCCCATGGCGGTACAGGATCGCCGGCGCCTGGCTGGAGGGCTGCGGCGCCGTCCCCGGCGCGGCAGCAAGGGCCTGGTCGAACTGTCCGTCGCGCAAGCCGCTGACCGGCAAGGTCTTCATGCCCACCACTTTCAGCCCGGGATGCCCGGCCAGCATTTGTTGCAGCAGCGGTACGATGCGTTGCGGTTGCACCATGCCCTGCTTGCGATTGAGTAAATCTTCGCTGGTCACGCGCGTCTCTTGCTGCACTGCGGCCAGGCGGCGTCGCATGGTGGCGTTCGGATCCGACTCGTAAGCCTTCAGCGTGGCAGCAATTTCCTTATCCAGCGTATCGGTCTGCGACTGTCCCTGCTGGATGGCCGCGTGCAGGGACTGGCGCTCTGCCAGCATGGGACCGAATTTTCCGAACCATGCAATGCCTGCGACCAGCGCGATGCCCGCTACAAACAGGGCCGCGCGCCGCGCCAGCGGCAAGGCATCGATGCGTTGCTCAAGTTTCAGCAGCACGGCCTTCATGGGGTCACCCCGCCTGGCAAGGCGGCAGTACTGCGCAGCCGGAATTCAAGGAAACGCGCCTGCGGCGCTTCGGCCGGGACGGCAGCCGCTGCCAGTGCACTGCTGGCCGCGCCGCCCGCTACCGCCGGCAGCACGGTAAGCGGCATGCGGGCCGCCGCGTCGGCGGCCGGCAACTGCACTGCCGCAGGTCCCATTTCCAGGGTCTGGAACGACTTTCCGCGCAGGACAGGTTCGCCCCCGAGACGCGTCAGGTAGGCCGGCACCAGTGCCGCCTGGAGCACGCGGCCATGCATGCTCACCTCGCGCCGCTCGCCTTCCACCGCCACTTCCGTCAGCCATAAGCCGCTGACGCTTTGGCGTGCCAGCGCGCGGAAATATTCTGCGAAGCCTTGCGCGCCTTCGCCTTCGGCCTGGCGCAGCATCTGCATCGCCTGCTGCAGCGATTTCAGGCGCGTTTCCTTTGTTGCCAGCTCGGTCTTCAGTAGCGGATCGCTGGGACGCGGCGCAAACTCCACGGCCACCGCCTGCACGCGGGACTGCCGTTCCTTCAGGCGCGACTCTTGCTGCGACGCCTGCTTGCGCAATGGCTGCAACTGCTGGTCCGCGAAAACGACGATTGCGACGGTGCCGGCCACCATGGCCAGCAGCGCGAGCGCCATGCCGCGCGCACCAAGGCTGTGGCGCTGCCGCATGAAGATCGGGTTGAACAGGTTGATCTGCTGGCTCATGGCGCGATCGCTTCCTGGCGTAACGCTGCGCCGAGGGCGAAGAAATAATGTGCCTGCTGCGCGCTGTCCTGCAACTCAGGCACGGCGGACAGGTCGATCACTTCCGCCAGGTTGCATGGGACCACAGGCATATACATATTCGACGACAGGTAATTCAGCAGCGACTCGCCGCAGCCAGGGGCCAATACCATCCTGGAGATTGAAACAAAGCCGAACTGCCGCTCGAAGTGGTCCAGCGAACGCTGGATCTCCAGCATCAGCCGGTCCAAAGCGGCATGCCGGCGGTCGGCATCGCCGTCATCCAGCAATGCCGGCGTGACATCGATACGGCGCGCCAGGTAAAGCTCGCCCTGGTAGGTGACCGTCAGCAGGCCGCCCTGCGCGCCGATCGACAGCATGGCCAGGCCGCGCCCCTCCTGTTCCAGCAGGGCCGATACGTTGCGCTGGGCAGTCTCGGGGATGTCGATCACTTCCAGCTCAATCCCGGCGCCGAAGAATAGTTCCTGGCGCTGGCGGATGACACTGTTGCGCGCTGCCACCACGAACATGCTGGGCGTGCGCCCGCTGGCGCGCTCAACCGGAATTGCCATCACGTCGAAGGTGGCGTCGTCGACGTGGAAGTCGAGCATGTCCTTCATGCGCCAGCGCACTGCCGTTTTCAATTCGTCCTGTGGAACGTTGGGCGCCTCCAGCGTCAGCAGCTGGTAATCGCTGGGCGAGAGCAGCGTGCTGCAGCGGAATCGCGCGGCATTGCGCGAACGCGCCGCACGTGCCAGTGCATCGTCCGCGCCCTGACCTTCAAGTCCCGCCTCCGCACAGCTAAGCAGTACGGGGGTGCTGGCGCCATGCCGGCGCATCGTCGCCAATGCCATGCCTTGCGGCATAGGCGCAAACACCAGCCAGGCGTCTTTTTCCTTTTTAGCTTTCGAAAAGAATCGCATTCCGCCCTATCGTCAAACTTTTAGATGAAGAAACAATCGTAATTGTTTGATTAATATGCCATATTTTGCCATTGTTAAGCCCCGGTGTCAGTACAATTCCCTTATATAGGTGACAGGTGTGTTGCGATAAATGCCAAATGTCGCCCTGCCCACCGTACTGGGCAGCCATTCCGGTGCCAGCGCCGGGTCAAGGTAATAATCCGTCGTGCCATTGTTGCCCACGCCCGGCGCCTTCAGCAGGAAGCGCGCCTGGCCGCTACTGATGGAGCGCAGCGCGGTCGACGTTGCGCCCAGCACTGTCTTGCAGTTGGTGCCGGACAGCAGGTTCTTCTTGCAGTTGGTGAATTTCAGCAAAGCGGGATTGATCACGTCGACCATCGAATCGCCGGCACTGGTGGCCCAGCGCGTACCGTTCCAGTACTGCACGCGCGCATTGACCGGCTGGTACTGCAGCTCCGAGCCGAACAGGTTCGGCAACTGCAAGCGTGCGTTGACCAGTACCACCTGGCCTTCGACCAGGTCGCGCGCCGCGTTGTAGCCATACAGCGAGCTGACGCCGTCGGCGTCGGTCGCACGCACATACACCAGGACAGGTGCCTGGCGCCCGGCGGTTGCTGTGCCGGCGATCGAGTAAGGGTTCGCCAGTTTGTAGTCGACCGACAGCGACAGGGTCCCGTCGTCATTGTCGAAATCGATGTCGCCGCTATCCTTCACCATCGCCGCCTTCTTGTCGCGCCGCAGGGAATTGTCAGGAGCTGCCGCGCCGAACACCAATGCCGGGCACACGCCCCCGCTTGGTGGCGCAAGGGTCTGGTTGCCGGCGCCGCACATGTACACCGCCTTGGAAAACGCACCACGATAATTTTTCAGCAGGTTGCCGTCCACATCGTGCGCCGTGACCGTGGTGGCAAACGGCAGCCCCGAGTACACCATGCCGCTGGTGGCGGAGCAAGGTACGTCGGCCGGGCAAGGCAGGATAGGCCCCAGCGAATCTGCCGCTTCCAGCTTGGTATTGAAGTGATCGGGCACGAAGCGGCCGATATTGGTGGTGGCCGGACTGATGCCGCCGCTGCCAAGATAGTCGTTGCCCGCCAGGGTCGCCTTCACCGTCACGATGCCCACTTCAGGATAATTGAACGTGCCGCTCGAGCGGCCGAGTGAAAACGGATTGAGGCTGCCCTCCAGGGGCGGCCGCGCCACCATGTCGGCGAACGTCAGCCCGTCGCCTGGATCCGGATCGAAATCCACGCTGCGTGGAGACACCTCGTTGCCGAAGTTCTGCGCAAAATACTTGGTGCCGCTGGTCTTGTCGCGGGTCCGAACACCCACCTTTATCGTGAACGGCTCGCCGGCCGCCACGAACTTGGCGCCGCTGGCAGTGCTGGCGCCCGGATTGTCGGTGCGGGTTCCGTCTGCAGCGGTCTTGAAGACCTCCATCTCCAGCATGTAAGGCCGCATGACCACCGGCCCGCTGGCACCGGTCTTACCCGAGGAATCCTGCATGAACAGCTTGATGCGCCCGACGTCAAAGTAATTGAACGTCAGCGGGCTGCTGATGCTCGCCTGGTTGGCGTCGACCACCAGCGCGCGATACAGCGACCATTGCGTGCCACTCGGTGTGGCGCTGTTCCCGGCACACTTTGGCAACAGCGAGGCGCGGTCGGGGAAGGAAGCAAACTCCGACGATCCCGTGACCGGATTCTGACATGACATCCCAAAGCGCATCGACACCGCGGTCGGCAAGGTAGTGCTGGGTGCCGTTGGGACGCCGGAAGAATTGACCAGCGTGATGTAGACGGGAATATCGTCGCCCGCGACCACGCTCTTCCAGTCGATGAACAGGCACTGCCCTGCGCTGCCGAACGCTACGCCCTTGGTACATTTCGATTTCGTAAATACATAGGGCGCCACGTCCACTGAAGCGGTGTCGGTGGCGGTATTGTTCGACATCTGGTTGTCGAACTCGCTGCCGCTGACAGTGACGGTGTTGCTGAGCGAGTTCGTCACAGCGTTGACCATGACGGTCAGTTGCAGTGGCGGCGCGCTGGCGCCCACGTCCAGCGGCGTGTTGTAGTTGCAGGTAACTTTCTGGCCAGACTGGGCGCAGGTCCAGCCGTCACCGCCCGCATATACCAGGCTGACTTGCGCAGGCAGGTCGTCGACCACCTGCACGGTGCCCGGCTCCGCCGCGGGCCCATAGTTGGTCACGTTCACCGTGTACACCATCGTCTGCCCGAGCGTTGGCGCCTGGTCGCGCGAGATCGTGATGCCGAGGTCGGTCACCGGCGTATTCGGTACCGCGATCACTTCCACACTCAGCAACACCAGATCCTGGTCGGAGCGATACACCGTGGTGGCGCTGGTCTGGCCGGGCTGGATGATTGGACTGCTGACCGTGTACGAGTCATAGTCAATCCCGTACGAAGCCGAATCGGTGCCGGCAACGGTGCTGACCGAGTTGAATTGGTTGCCGGGAGGATTGACGCTATTCGACATCGAGGTGCCGTTGAAAGTCAGGAACTCACCGCTCGACGTACTGCTCAGCGTTGCGTCCCCTTCCCATGTGATGTGCGCCACGCGCCCGGTCTGGTTCGTCAGCGGAGGAATCTTGAAATTCGACAGCGTCAAGCTCACGCTGCTGTACTGGATATACTGGAAGCCTTCGTAGATGTTCAGCACCCGGAACGTCTCGCTCGGCAGCGAATAGACCACCACCATTGCCCAACCGCCGACCACGGCTTGCACATCGCACCACTTGGCGGCGTTATTGATGGTCAGGCCAGAGAATGTGTATTTGGCATTGCGTTTGGCGGTGACCTCGGCCGTGATATCGTAAGCGCCGCTGAAAAAATCGTAGCCCACGGTGGCGCTCTTGTACTGGCGCGAAGCGGGCGCAGTAATCGCCTTGCCTTCAAAGACCACGCCATAGTCGGTTGTGGTGCCGGAAGCGGCCCAGTAAAGCTGGGCACTGAGGACCTTGGCCGTTGCCGGGATCCCGCTCAAGGTCACGTCCGTGGTCTCGTTGGCGGCATAAATGGTGCAAGGATTGGTCGTATTGGACGCCTTGCGCAGCGTCCTTTCCGCACCAACGAAATTGACGTTGCCGGCAAAGCTCTTGAACAGCGAAATGGTGGTATCCGCATGTGCAGGCGCCGCCAGCACCATGCACATGGCGGCAGTCAGCAGGAAGCGGCAGAGGCGCAACAGGCTATTCACTTCTTCAATCTCCGAAATCGACCTGTATGACCCGCCGCACATAGTCGGAACTGCTGTTCGCATTCACATTCGAGCAAGCGCCTGCCGAAGGCTGGTTGCAAGCCACCGAAAGCATGCGATAGCGCTTGATCGCTCCCAGTACCGTGGTGGTGCAAGTTACGGTAACAGTATAGGGGCTGAGGGTGGTATTGGCCGGCATGGCGAAGCTGGACGTGGACGAGGCCCCGCTCGCCGCCGGGCACAAGGCGGCGCTGCGCAACTGGCGGTGCAGGCCCCATTCCACGCCGGAGCGTGCAGCCTGGTAGGCGCGCGTTCCCTGCACGTCAAGCCCGAAGGCTGCCTGCTGGGTGGTGGTGACGGTGACGATGGCCACAGCCAGGAATGCCAGTACCACGACCAGGAAAATGGCCGCAACCAGGCTCACGCCGCGCTGCCGCGAATGTTTGCGCATGGTTGTCATATCGGGTTATCCACGTGGATCTGGTGGAACAGCGTCACCGATTCCGCCGGCACGTCCGGCCGCGTCAGTGTCAGGCTGATGCCAAGCAGGCCTGAGCGCGTATTGGCGATATTCGCCTCATACGTAAAGCGGCAGGCGGTGACGTTGGTAGCCAGTATGGCCGTATCCGGCGCTGCTGCTGGCGGTGCATAGTCCCATTGCCGCACCAGCTGGCGATTCGCCAGGTCGCAGACAAACTTGACCGGGCCGGTCACCACCTGGAAGCGGCGCGCAGGCGAACTCAGCACAGGCGCAGTGGCGCCAGCGCTGGCGAAAGGATTGCTGGCCAGGGTGACGGTATTGCCAGCCACCGCACTGACCAACGCGATATTGTCGCCCGCGTAAGCATCGGCGCGGTCGATGCCGGGTCCCAGGTTGTACACCACGATGGAGTCGGTGCCCGGCACGATCGCAGGCGACGGCATCTGGCCCACCACGGTAAAAGTACGGTCGGTGCTGTCTGCAAAATCGAGGTAGCCCGCTCCTTCGTTATCTTCTTCAGCCAGGTAGCGCCCGCCGGATTTGGTGGGGAAGAATTCCACCGTGGTCCCGCCGCCGGTGACTCGCGCACTATTGGGCAGCGCCCTCCGCACCTCGCGTGCAATGCGCCGCACCGCAATATCGGCGGCGTCGCTCAACTCGGCGCGCGCGGCGCTGTCGACATAGGCCTGCACCGGCGCGCGCAGGAATACGGCAACCATGCCGACCACGATGCCGGTTACGACCATCACCACGATCATCTCGATCAGCGTAAAGCCCCCTGCCCGCCTCATTGCGCCACCTGCGGCGAGTGACGGGTACGGTAGGTATCTAGTTCAACGAAGTCGGTCGCCAGCGGGCCGTGCGTCACGCGCACTGTCAGCCGCAGCACTTCCTGCGTCGCCACGGCAGCGGTCGAGTTGATCCCGTTCAGCGGTTCTGCGCGCAAGGTCAGCGTGGCAGCGTATCCGCTCACGCCCAGTTCATTGCCGGCGGCATCGACCAGTTTTCCTGCTGCGTTATTGAAGGCGGCATTTGGCACGCCCAGGCTCGGGACATAGTCATTGATGTTGTCGAAGGGCCGCGCGTTGCCGAGGACGATCTCGGCACCGACCGCCTCTGGCGTTGCACAGTTGGCAGGCGCCGCCGGGTTTTCCGTGGTGTCGACCGGCTCGCAGAAAGTGAACGCGGCAAGCTGGACTTCCTCCAGCAAACCCTCGGCAATCAACAAGGCCTGCTTGCGCCGCAGCGGGTCGGCGCTGGTATTGCTGGTATTGGCCAGTGTGCGCAGGATGGCTGCAGCCGCGACGCCGACAATAACAATGAACAGGATCAGTTCGATGAATGTCAGGCCCGACTGGTGTTGGCGTCTAATAGACATAGCCGGTTTCCCATTGCACCCTGACTGCCTGCTGTACGCTGCCGGCATTTACCTGGAGGTTGAGGGAGCTGAATTCCGCGCCGGAAGACAGCTGCGGCTTGCCGGAGGCATCAAAAAAGAAATGGTTGTTTGCCGCACCAGACGGCGACAGCGCCAAGGTCACATTGGCCGGGGGCGCGATGCAGGCCCATGAGCGGTCAGTGCCGCATTGGCCGCCGCCGAAGCTGTTGCCGCCGCCAGGATCGCGAACGTGATTGGCAGCACTGCAGTTGGCGGCAAAACAAAGTGCGATGCTGGTGCCGTCAAGGTAGACGTATATCGGACGGTTCTGCGCGATGGCCAGTTGTTGGCCATAGCGCAACGTTGCCCTGGCTTGCGCCGCAAAGCCCGCAGCATCGTAGTCGCCGCGCACAAAAAAGCGGCCGAAAGTAAGCGCTGACAGGATGCCGATAACAACCAGCACAATGATCAGCTCGACCATTGTGAAGCCGCGATGAGGCGAAGCTCCGCTGGTTGCCATCGCTCCGTTTTATTGCCGGGCCGTTTAGCAGCCGGACGTATCCTGCGAAATGACCGGCGGCGTAACGACAGGTGGAGTTGCCGCACTGATCGTGGCTGCAGTATATTTCACGTAGCACTTGGCGCCTTTGGTCGAATTCGATACGCTGATCGGCACAAACGCAACCTCGGTGGCAGAGGTGACAGGATTATTGCCCGCCGCCGTGCTTGGGGCAATGGTTTTGTAATCGGCACTATTGATGCCAGCCATGTCTGCAACCTGGGTTCCGGCTACAGTTGGATAGCCGCCGGTATCGACGGCAACTGTCAGGCCTTCCATAGCGACGCTGCTCCCCTGCGCGATCAGCCAGCGGCTGTGGACCATCGACGTTGCCGCGTTCAGCGAACCACGCACTGCCGACACGCTCGCAGCACGAGCCTCGGTGCCGACATCCATAAAGCGCGGCAAAGCGGTAGCGGCCAAGATGCCGAGAATTACGATCACAACGATCAGTTCGATCAAGGTAAAGCCAGCTTGCTGCGAGCGGGTCATCGAATTTGAAATATTTTTCATCACTTCTCCATGAGTTCAAAAATCATATGGACCAGCGTCATGGCTAGTCATTTAGTTGATTCAGAACAACACCGGCATTTTCGGCAGGTGGCTCTGAAGGCCTGACGGTTCGTTCGGGCAAGCGCCGCAATTCTAACTTGAAATAGAGCATTTGTTGTTGCTTCAATGAAGATTTCTCCGGAGCAAGTAAAACATAGACCAGCTCTTTCGACTCCCTATCAAAGAACCAAGTTCCCGGTTGGGCCGCAGCGCTGCCTCGGTTCGCGAACTCGCCCACATAATTGACGGGCTTCACCTCCAGCAATTGCATGGGATTGCTACCCTCGAGTGCACTGGTTGCTGCGGCTGATCTTAGGCGATGCATTTCTACTGCGGCGCGCAGTTGTGACAGCGTCACATCTATTGCCCGCTCTTCTGCGCTCCTAGTGTAGAACGGAATCTTGCCGAGGAAAACCGCCAGTAGCACCAAACCAACGATCAGCCACACCAATGATTCAAAACGCCGGAACCTGCTCTGCTTTGTCATTTTTTGAAAGCGACTTTGCCCAGGTCCCAGATCGGCAGGAACACACCGAGCGCCAGGATCAGCACCATGATGCCCAGGAACGTAATCAGGATCGGCTCGATCTGTGCCGACAAGGTCTTCAGCTCATAGTCGACCTCACGCTCGTACATCGAAGCGATCTCATCCATCAAGTCATCGAGCGATCCGGTTTCTTCGCCGACGGCAATCATCTGCAGCACCACGGGCGTAAACACGTTGGCTGCGACAGCAGTGCGCAGGATGCTTTCGCCACGCTCGACGCCGTCGCGCATCTGCTCCACGCGGGCCGCCAGGTAAGCGTTGTCCACGGTCTGCGACACGACTGTCAGCGCCTGCACGATCGGCACGCCGCTGCGGGCCGACAGCGAGAAACTCCGGGCAAAGCGCGACATGGTCCCCTTGTGGATGATCTTGCCGGCAATCGGCAAGCGCAGTTTCCATCGGTCCCACCTATAGCGCCCGGCTTCGGTCGCGATCCATGAACGCCAGCCGAAGCCACCCACGACAAGCAGGCCGGCGAACAAGGGCCAGTAATTCACCGTGAAATTCGATGTCGACAGCAGGATGCGGGTCATCAGCGGAAGCTCGGCGTTCAGGCTCTGAAACACCCCGGCAAACGCGGGGATCACCCACATATTGATCACGACCATTGCCACCGCCATTGCAATCACCACGAAGCTTGGGTAGCGCAACGCCGTGCGTACGCGCTCGTTCATATCGCGCTCGAATTCGAGGTGATCGAACAGGCGCAGGAAAACTTCGTCCAGCCGGCCTGTCATTTCGCCGACCCGTATCATCGACAGGTAAAACGGCGTAAATGCTTCTGGATGGCGCCGCATGGATGCCGACAGCTCGCGGCCGGCATCGAGCGACTCGCGCAGGTCGGCGATCACCCGGGCAAAGGGCTTGCTGATGGCCGACTCCTGCAAGCCTCCGAGGCCGCGCATGATAGGCACCCCGGATTTCAGCAAGGTGTGCATCTGCCGGCTGAACAACTGCACATCCATCGAGTTGACGCTTTTTTCCGTCAGCTTTTCCCACAGCTGGCTCCAGCCAGACTTGCCGGGAGCGCGGTCGGCGGTCTCGGTAATTTCCACCGGAGTGACCCCGGTTGCGAACAGTTGGTCGGCAACGGCCCCGCTGTCCGCCCCCTCCAGCACGCCGGCCAGCAATTCACCACGGCCGTTGCGGCCTTTGTACGCGAAATAAGGCAACTCAATCCTCTAGCTGGTTACTGATACGCATCGCCTCCGAGACGGTGGTACGCCCCTGGACTACCAATTGCACGGCATGGCGCCGCAAGGTCTGTCCCGCCATCTGCTGCGCCGCAGCCTTCAGGAACGTAGCGGGATCCAGATCATTGGCGGCATCCACCACCGACTGGGTCATTTCCAGCAGCTCATAGATGCCGGTGCGGCCGCGGAAGCCGAGGCCATTGCAATGGGAGCAGCCCTTGCCATAGAAGTAGTGGCCCATGTCGACCTTGTCCTTCAGTTCGAGGCTGAGCCATTCGTGCTCGTTTGGCGTCAAGGTGTACGGCGTGGTGCAGGACTCGCAGATCAGGCGCAGCAGTCGCTGCGCCAACACGGCCTGCAGCGAACTGCCCACCATATAGCGCGGCACCCCCATGTCCATCAGGCGCAGCGGCGTGCTGGCGGCATCGTTGGTGTGCAGGGTCGACAGCACAAGGTGGCCGGTCATTGCGGCGCGCAGGCCGATCTGCGCAGTTTCCTGGTCGCGCATCTCGCCGACCAGCACGATGTCCGGGTCCTGGCGCAGTGCGGAGCGCAGCACGCGCGCAAAATCCAGCTCGATTTTTTCGTTGACCTGCACCTGGTTGATACCGGCCAGGCGGTATTCGACCGGGTCTTCGACGGTGATCAGCTTCTTTTCCATCGAATTCAGTTCAGCCAGCGCGCAATACAGCGTGGTGGTCTTGCCGCTGCCGGTTGGGCCGGTCACCAGCACCAGGCCGTTTGGGCGCGCCACGATGCCGCGGAACCGGTCCAGCAACAGCTTGGGCATGCCGATGGCATCCAGGCGCAAGGTCATGCCGCTCTGATTCAACAAACGCATGACGATCGATTCGCCGTACTGCGTCGGCATGGTGGAGATACGAACGTCGATGCGGGCGGTCTTGACGCGCACGGCGAAACGGCCGTCTTGCGGCAGGCGCTTCTCGGAGATGTCCAGGTCGGACATCAGTTTCAAGCGCAGTGCCAGGGCCGGAGCGATCTTCATGTCGGCTTCGGTTTGCAGGTGCAGCACACCGTCGATGCGGAAACGGATTTGCAGCCGGCCTTCCTGCGGCTCGATGTGAATGTCGGATGCACGCACCTGCGCAGCATCATCGAACAGCGATTGCAGCAGCTTGACCACCGGGGCTTCTTCCAACCCTGGGCTGGCGGCGGCGAGCGCGCCAAAGTCCACCGAGCTCTCGTCCATCTCCTGTTCCAGCTCACGCGCCAGGCCCGAGATATCTTCCGTGCGGCGATAAATGCGGTCGATGGCGGCCAGCACTTCGGTCTCGTTGACCACGGCCAGTTCGATAGTCTGCTTCAGCAGGCGTGTGATCTCGTCATACGCGAACAGGTCGGTCGGGTCGGACAGGCCAACCAGCATGGTCCCCTTGCGGTCTTCCAGCACCAGGGCGCGGAAGCGGCGTGCCTGGGTTTCCGGCAGCAGCCGCACCAGGTCGGAACTGATCTGGTAGAACTTGAGGTTGATATAGGGGATGTTCAGCTGGCGCGCCAGTGCGCCGGAAATCTGTTCTTCAGTGACAAAGCCGTGTTCAACGAACACCCGCCCCAGTTTGCGGCCGCTGCGTTTCTGCTCCGCGAGCGCCATGCCCAACTGTTCCTCCGACAGCAGTTTTTGCTGCACCAGGATTTCACCCAAACGAACCTTTTCCGGTCTCGTCATACCGCTTCCCCGAATCCATTGTGTGGTTCGCATTGTATGCGAAGGAATCGTGCAAGCAAAGCAAATCCAGTTAGCAGATTAACCACAGTCGAAGCGCGTGACTGGAGGGCGACGAATTCTTGCAATACGTGCTCCAATTGCAGGGTCCCATCCAACCCACCCAATGCCTGCACGCCGCCATGTACCAGCAACATTTTGGCCTGCACGAGGCCCCTTTCGGCATTACGCCGAACCCTGCCTTTTTCTATGGCGGGAATACGCGCGGCGAGATCCTGTCCGCCCTGCTCTACGCTGTCACCCAAGGCGAAGGCATCGTCAAGGTGACGGGCGAGGTTGGCTGCGGCAAGACCATGCTGTGCCGCATGCTCGAGGCGCGCCTGCCGCGCGGCGTGGATGTGCTCTACCTGGTCAATCCCACGCTTGGCCAGCAGGAAGTACTGCACGCGATTGCCGCTGAGCTGGGGCTCAACACCAACGGCCGCCGCGCCGATGAGGTGTTGCGCGCGCTACATGCAGAGTTGATTGCGCGCCATGCCGCTGCACACCGCGTGGTGCTTCTGGTCGAAGAAGCGCAAGCCATGCCGCTTGAAACACTGGAACAAGTGCGCCTGCTGACCAACCTCGAGACCGCCCGCAGCAAACTGCTGCAAATCGTGCTTTTCGGCCAGCCTGAACTGGATCAGCATCTCGCCCTTCCACGCATGCGACAACTGCGTGAGCGCATCACGCACAGCTTCAATGTGCCGCCGATGCCACGCGAGCAGATCCCCTACTTCCTGTCGCACCGCTTGCGCGCCGCGGGCTACCAGGGGCCCGAACTGTTCAGCAGTGGCGCCGTGCGGCTGATCGCGCGCGGCTCGCAGGGCGTGGTTCGCCGCATCAATGTACTGGCCGACAAAGCGCTGATGGCCGCCTTTGCCGAGGATTTGCCGTTTGTAAATTCCTACCATGTGCGGCAGGCGATTGAAGACAGCCGTTATTCGTGCGCGGTGGTCCCGGGCAATCGCAGTATGATCGCTTTCGATAAACTCCTGGCAACTTGCTTCAGGCGGCGAACAACATGAAGAACCTTGCGGCTTCCCTGTTATGCGTCCTGCTTGCGGCTTGCGCAGCGCCGAAACTTCCCTTGTCTCCAACCCATGTGGCCGAACCAGAGCCAGTGGCAGGCATGATTCCGGAACCGGTACAGCAGAGCGCCGCACTTGCGCCGCCGCGCCCGACTGCGCGGCAGGAAACTTATAGCGTGTCGGTGCACCGCGTGCCGGTGCAGTCGGTATTGTTCGCGCTGGCGCGCGATGCCGGGCTGAATGTCGATGTGCATCCCGCGATTGAAGGAACAGTGACGCTGAATGCGCTCGACCAGACCTTGCCGCAGTTGTTGGCGCGTATCGGCAAGCAAGTTGATCTGCGCTACGAGCTGCAGGGAAAGAACCTGGTTGTCCTGCCGGACCAGCCGTACTGGAACCATTACAAGATCGATTACGTCAATATCGCGCGCAGCACCAATAGCAGCGTGAATATCGCGACCCAGATCT
This sequence comes from Massilia eburnea, assembly GCF_050709955.1. Classification (GTDB taxonomy): domain Bacteria; phylum Pseudomonadota; class Gammaproteobacteria; order Burkholderiales; family Burkholderiaceae_D; genus Rugamonas; species Rugamonas eburnea_A. The sequence goes on along the minus strand of NZ_JBNZFX010000021.1, from coordinate 30,278 downwards.
CCACCACCGGCGGCTCTGGGTATAGCAGCGGCGGCACGCCGTCCAATCCGGTTCCGAGCGCCGGCAGTTCGCTCGGAACCGGCGGCAACAATAATTCGACTACTTCGGTCGCGAATCGCTCGGATAACAATTTCTGGTACAGCCTGGAGAAAAATGTCCGCGACATGCTGCGCCCGACCACGCTGAATGACCAGCTTGCCGATCCACTGGCGCAAATGCGGGAACAAGCCAACGCCATGATGCAGCAGGCGCAGCCCGGCGGTGGGGCCACCGAAGCAAACTATCCGGGTGCGCAGGCCGCCGCGGCGCAGGCACGCGCACCGGTCGGCGGACTCGCGGCCAACACCGCGTTCGGCACCGGCGCCGCGGCACAAGGCCGCAATTCTCCCTCCGTGCTCGCCAATCCGGAAGGCGGCCTGCTTTCGGTGCGCGCGACAAGCCGTCAGCATGAGAAGGTTCAGGAATTCCTCGACATCATCATGTCCACCGCCAAGCGGCAAGTGCTGATCGAAGCGACCATCATTGAAGTCAAATTAAGCGACCAATACCAGCAAGGTATCAACTGGGCGCGCATCAATGGCAACGGCAAGCTGGGTCAGGGACAGGTCGGCACCACGCCGCTGCCGTCCGGCGTGGCGCCAAAGGGCTCGGCGGGGATGTTCATCTTCGACTATGCCAATCCGACCACCCGCTTCGGCAATATCACCGCCACGCTCCAATTGCTGGAATCATTCGGCAAAGTAAAGGTCCTGAGCAGCCCCAAGATCAGCGTGCTGAATAACCAGACGGCCTTGCTGAAGGTGGTCGACAACAGCATCTTCTTTACACTGAAGGTGACGCCTGCAGTACTCACGTCCACCGGCACCATTGCCACGCCGGCGACCTATGAATCCAAGGTGGAAACCGTGCCCGTCGGCTTCGTCATGAGCGTGACGCCGCAGATCTCGGCGGAGGATGAAGTGACGCTCAACGTGCGGCCGACCATTACGCGGATTGTCGATTACGTTGAGGACCCGAATCCCGAGCTGAGCAAACAGAACGTCAAGAGCAGGGTCCCTGTCATCCAGGCGCGTGAAATGGAGTCCATACTGAAGGTCCAGAGCGGACAGGTCGCGGTCATGGGCGGCTTGATGCAGGATTCGGTCGACAACAAGAAGGACAGCATTCCGCTGCTAGGCTCGGTGCCGGTGCTTGGCAACCTTTTCTCCTACCGGAATGAGACGGCCAGCAAAACCGAACTCGTGATCTTCCTGCGGCCGGTGGTGCTGAAGGACGCCAGCCTGGCGGGCGACTATCGCAACTATCGTTATTTGATGCCCCCGCGGCCGGAGGGCGAACTATGAGCCTGCTCATGCAGGCCTTGCGCAAGGCCGAGCGCGCCCGTGCGCAGAATGGACACGACGCGGAGCATGAACAGCAGCCGGAGCTGCCTCCTTTTGACGCGGACGCTATTCCCTCCCCTCCGCCAACGGAAGGCGGGCCGGCGTTTGGCGCCATGCCGGATGCCTGGCGGCTGGAACCGCTCGATGCCGAACCGCCAGTCGTCGCTGCGCAGGAGGCGGCCCATGATCCTGTGCCGCCGCAGGCGCGCCATGAACCGGCGCGCACGCCACCGCCAGCGGCGGGGTCTTTCAAACAGCCTGGCGCTTCTGCCGGCACCAACGACGGCGCATCCCCGGGCGCCACCCGTGCAGCGGCTTCATCTCGGTCGAAGGCCGACAGCTTGCGGCGGCCCGGCTTGCAAGGGGCGCTGGCCTCGTCACAACGCCGGCTTGTGGTATTGGCGGGCACTCTGTCTGCCTTGCTGGCGGTGTTTGCCTTTATCTATTGGCGTGCCGTGTCTGCTCCAGGGCCCGGTGCGCGCTTGCCCATGGTTCCAATGCCTGCGCCCGGATCACCGCCGGTGGCGCAAACCGGCACGCAACAAGGAACCCCTATTCCTGTGACGCCCTATGTCACACCGCTTGGCGTTGACCCGGGCCTGCAAGGCGCTGCGCCAGCCGGTGCTGCCGAGGCGGCAGGCACAGGTGGCGTGTCTGACGCTGGCATCGGTGCGCCGGCATCGGCTTCGGCTGGCTCCGCAGGGGCCAACGGGACGGCCGGATCGGTCGGCGCCGGAACTGCGCCAGCGGCCATGGGAGCAAAAGCCCCGGCGTCGCGGCCGAATGCCGACGTGACGATTCCAACACCCGAGCAATTGGCAGCCATCACCGACCCCGCGATCCGTGCGGAAGCCATGCGCGATGCCGCCGAACGCGCGGCACGACAGGTGCGTGCCGAGGGCGCCGCACAAGCCCCCGCACCAATCATAAAGCCAGCACCGCCCCAAGCCGTCGAGCATGCCAGACGCGAAGCAAGCACGCCGGCGCTGAAGACCGCCATTGGCGACACCGGCAACATCCAGTTTGTGCGCAGCGCGGCGTCGATCCAGGTCGCGCCGGCAGTACAAAACGGCTACGCCGCCCTGAAATCCGGCGACCTGGCCACCGCGCAGCAACAATACGAACTCGCCCTGCTGCAAGACCCGAACAACCGCGACGCCCTGCTCGGCGCCGCCGCCGTGGCACTGCGCGAGCACGATGGCGGGCAGGCATCGAGCAACTACTTGCGCCTGCTGGAACTCGATCCGAACGATCCCGACGCCCTGGCCGGCCTGGCCGAGCTACGTCCGGGCGACCTGCAGGCGAACGAAATCAAATTGCGCGGCCTGGCCCGCCAGCACCCCGACTCGGGGCCCGTGCAATTCGCCCTCGGCAACCTGTTCGCACGCCAGGGCCGCTGGCCGGAAGCCCAGCAAAGCTACTTCCGCGCCTTCAGCGCTTTGCCCGACAACGCCGATTACGCCTTTAACCTGGGTGTCGGGCTTGACCGCATGAACCAGCCGCGCCTGGCGCTGACCTATTACCGCCGGGCGCTGGAATTGGCGCAAGCCAGTCCGCCGGCCTTCGATATCGACGCCGTCCGCAAACGATTACAAGTCCTCGAAACGCCGCCCCGATAAAGCACAATGGCCGACACGCAGAAAATCCCGCTCGGCAAACTGCTGATCCAGAAAGGCGTCATCAGCCAAGACCAGCTGCGGATCGCATTGACCGAGCAAACGCGCAACAGCGAACCCTTGGGCAAGCTGCTGATCGCGCTCGGCTTCGTGACGGAAGCGACGATGCGCGAGGCGCTCAGCGAAAATCTGAATACCCGCTCGGCCGACCTGAAAAGCCTGGTGGTCGATGCCATTGCGCTCAAGCTGATTCCCAAGGAGGTGGCCAAGCGTTACCGCGTCTTCCCGATTGTGTACGAGCGCGCGACCGATGAGCTGGTGATCGCCATGTCCGACACCACCAACATCGTGGCGCTGGACCAGATCAGCGCCATGCTGGTCAAAGGCATTGCGCTGGTGCCGCTGCTGGTCAACGATTCCGACATTGCGTATGCGATCGACCATTACTACGGCTTCGAGTTGTCGATCGACGGCATCCTGCACGAGATCGAAACCGGCGAGGTGACGCTGGACGCCTCCTCCGACGAATACAGCCAGCCCATGGTGCGCCTGATCGACGCCCTGTTGGCCGATGCAGTGCAGAACAGCGCATCCGACATCCACTTCGAGCCGGAGCACAGCTTCTTGCGCGTGCGCTACCGCATTGATGGCATCCTGCGCCAGATCCGCAGCCTGCACCGCTCTTACTGGCCCGCCATGGCAGTGCGGCTCAAGGTGATCAGCCAGATGAACATCGCCGAGACCCGCGCCCCGCAGGATGGCCGTATCTCGATCCAGTTCTCCGGCCGCCAGATCGACTTCCGCGCCAGCAGCCAGCCCACCACCCACGGCGAGAACATCGTACTGCGCGTGCTGGACCGCCAGAAAGGCATCGTCCCGCTGGATAAACTTGGCCTGGCCGAGCATGAACTCGACGTACTGAAGCTGATGATCGCGCGTCCGGATGGACTGATCCTGGTCACCGGCCCGACCGGCAGCGGCAAGACCACGACCCTGTATTCGATCCTGAACCACATCAATACCGAGTCCGTGAACATCATGACGATGGAAGACCCGGTCGAATACCCGATGCACCAGATCCGCCAGACTTCCGTCAACGAATCGGCCAAGCTGGGATTCGCGGACGGCATCCGTTCCATGATGCGGCAGGATCCGGACGTGATCCTGGTCGGCGAGATCCGCGACAAGGAAACCGCCGACATGGCGCTGGCGGCGGCCATGACCGGCCACCAGGTCTACTCCACGCTGCACACCAACTCAGCGGTCGGCGCCATCCCGCGCCTGCTGGACCTGGGCGTCGTGGCCGACGTCCTGGCCGGGAACATCATCGGCATCATCGCCCAGCGGCTGGTGCGCAAGCTATGCCCCCACTGCCGGCAACCGGTCGCAGCCGACGAGCTGGAACGGCGCCTGCTCGGACTGCCTGCCGACCACCCGCCCGCGACCATCTACCGCGCCGGTGCCTGCGACCGCTGCGCGCATCAGGGCTACAAGGGGCGCATGGCCATCATGGAACTGCTGCGCATGACCGGCGAGTTCGACGAAATGGTGTCGCGCCGCGCGCCAGCCAGGGAGTTGCGCAATGCCGCCCACGCCGCTGGCTTGCGCTCGCTGGTCGACGACGGCATGCGCCGCGTGCTGGAAGGATTGACCACGCTCGACGAGGTATCGCGCGTGGTCGACCTCACTGACAGGTTGAGCTGATATGCCACAGTTCATCTACCGCGCCATGGATGCCAACGGCAGCATCGTGCCGGGCAATATGGACGCGCATAACGTGCCCGACCTCGAATTGCGCCTGCAGCGCATGGCGCTGGACCTGATCGACTACCGCGAAACACGCCGGCGCAAGCTGCGCATCGGCGGCCAGCGCATCACGCGGCGCGACCTGATCAACTTCTGTTTCCACCTGGAGCAGATGAGCAGCGCCGGCGTACCGATGCTGGACGGCTTGCGCGACCTGCGCGATGGGGCCGACAACCTGCGGCTGCGCGAGATCATCACCGACCTGGTGGAAAAAATCGAAGGCGGCCTGCAGCTTTCCAGCGCGCTGGCCGCCTATCCGGAAGTCTTCGACCAAAGCTTTACCAGCCTGGTTCGCGCAGGTGAGCAGAGCGGCAAGGTCAATGAGGTTTTCCGCGACCTGGCCGAAAACCTCAAATGGCAGGACGAACTGGCGGCACAGGCGCGCAAGGCCATCACCTACCCCGCCTTCGTGCTGGTGATCGTGGGCGGTGTGATGTTCTTCCTGATGATCTACCTGGTTCCGCAGCTCACCGCCTTCATCAAGAATATGGGCCAGCAGTTGCCGCTGCATACGCGCGTGCTGATTGCGCTTTCCGATTTCTTCATCCACTACTGGTACCTGCTGCTGGCAGCGCCCGTGGCGGCATGGCAGCTGCTGCGCTGGCAGTTGCGGCGCGATGAACGCAGCGCTTTCGCCTTCGACCGCCTGATGCTGCGCGCCGTGCCGGTACTGCACAAACTGATCATGGCCCGCTTTGCGACTTATTTCGCGCTGATGTATGCCGCCGGAATTCCGGTGCTCGAGTGCATCCGCCTGTCGGAAGGAATTGCCGGCAACCGTGTGGTGGCCGCCGCCATGCGCCGCGCACGTGAACTGATTTCGGAGGGACATACTGTTGCCGCGGCCTTCAAACAGGTCGGGCTGTTTCCACCGCTGGTCGTGCGCATGCTGCGGGTGGGCGAATCGACCGGCGCGCTCGATGCGACGCTGCGCAACGTGGCTTACTTCTACAACCGTGAAGTGCGCGAAAGGATCGAGCGCATGCAATCCATGATCGAACCGGCGATGACCGTGATCCTGGGAATCGTACTGGGATGGATCATGCTGTCGGTGCTCGGGCCGATCTACGACACCATCAGTTCAATCAGGATCTGAGCCATGACCCGCAAACTACTCCTGCACCTCACCGGCGAACGGCTTTGCTGCTGGCTTTGGGAGCGCGGCTACCTGGCAGCCGGGCCATGCTTCGGCCACACGCCGGACGGCCTGGCGCAATTTGCGGGCTGGCTGGAAGGCCGCGGCGACACACCGGCCCTGATGCTGGCCGACCTGGTGGAAGAGGACTTCCAGCGTCAACTGCTGCCCCATGTTGCTGGGCGCGCCGGCATGACCATGCGCGACCGGCGCCTGACGCAAACGTGGCGCGACACGGCGTTTCGCAGCGCACACCAGCAGGGCCGCGAGGACGAGGGGCGACGCGACGACATCGTGCTCTTTTCCGCCCTGACCAATCCGGCCATGCTGACGCCCTGGCTGGATATTCTGGAAAGCCAGCGCATTCCGCTCGCGGCGCTGTATACGCCGGCGCTTTTAAGCGGCGCCTTGCTGCCGGACGAGGCGCGGCGGGAGCCGCATCTTCTACTGGTGACGCAACACGCCAGCGGCATCCGCCAGACCTATCTCCAGCACGGTAAGGTGCGCTTCTCACGGCTGGCACAGGCAGCGGCAGGCGCCGAACAGGAGGCAGAGCGCACCCGCCAGTTCCTGGTCGGCGCGCACCTGCTGAAGCGCGACCTGCCTTTGCAGGTGCTGGCATTGCTGCCGTTGGCACGACTTGCCTCGCCGCCGGCGACGGCCAATATTGCACCGCTGCTCGACTGGCGCGTCATGCCATTGGAGGAAGCAGCGGCCAGGCAAAGGCTGGCCGCTTCCGACGATCCGGATCAGTTGTTTCTAGGCCTGGCTGCGCGAACTGCGCCCACCAGCCACTATCCGCTCGGGCCGCGCCAGCGCTATTACGGCCTTTGGCGCGCGCGCAGGTCGCTGTATGCTTCGAGCGCGGTCCTGGCGGCCTGCTGCCTGCTGTGGACTGGCGCGAATATTGTCGGCCTCTCGCTGGCGCGCAGCCATACCCAGGAATTGCACCAGGAAACGCATGGCTTTTCGACTGCATACAAGAGCAGCATGTCGAGCATGCCGCCAGCCGTCGACAAGACTGCCAACATGAGGGCCGCCGTGCAGATCGCGCAGATGGTGGCGCGCCAGGGGCCGTGGCCGCAGGCCGTGATGTCCATTTTGAGCGAGGCACTGGAACGCTCGCCGCAGATCCGCCTCACCCAGCTCGATTGGCGGGCCAACGCACCGGGAGCGGTGCCGGTGACAGCCAGCACTGCCTTTCCCGGCGCCGCGCCGACACCGGCCCTTGTCACGCCGCAGTCGTCCATGCTGATCGGGATTCCCAAGGCGCCGCAGCAGCAGATGCGGCTGCAGGCGGAAGTTCTGGTGGAGCAGGACGACTATCGCAGCGTGCTGCTTAGCATGAACCGCTTTGCGCAGGAACTGGCGCGTACACCCGGCATGGTGGTGGAAATTGAACAACTGCCTTTCGATATAAGGCCCAACGTCAAGCTCAGTGGCAAGGCAGGTTCGCCTGCCGGCTTGGGCGAACGATCGAAATTCACGTTGAATCTGAGGTGGACGCCGTGATCCTGTTCCGTGAGTTTTCGCTCCTGCGCAATGCAGTGCTGGTGTTTCTCGCCACCCTGGCGGTTGCGCTGGCGGCCGTATTTGCGAGCTCGTGGCAATTGAAGCGTGCGCATGTTGAGGAGGCTGCAGCCTTGCTCGAGCGCGATGGTGCGCGCTTGCGGCTGGCCCACGCCGAGACGGAAAAGGAAGAGATCCGGCAGTACCAGCCGCAGTTCGTGGAGTTGCGCCGCCGTGGCATGGTGGGGCCGGAGCGGCGCCTGGACTGGGTGGAGGCGATCCGGCAGATACAGGAACAGCGGCGCTTGCTGCCTTTGACGTATGAGATCGAGGTCCAGCAGCCATACCGGCTGGAGACTGCGCTGCCGACGGGCGATTACGCCTTGCTTGGCAGCCGGATGGCCTTGCATATGGACCTGCTGCATGAACTGGATTTGTTGAACTTCCTTGCCGACCTGCGGCTGACGGGAACCTTTGCGGTGCAGGATTGCGTGATCCGGCGTACTGCCGGCGCCGCTCCGGTGGCTGGCGTGCTGGCGCCCGCCCTGAATGCCGACTGCACCTTGAACTGGCTGACCTTGACGCCCGTTGCCGCGCCGGCCGGGTCGATGCGGGGGGCGCCGTGAGGGCGGGCGTGCCAGTGCTGCTTCTGTTGCTGGCGTCCCAGGCGTGGGCGCAGGGCTTTGTCAGCATGGGGAGGTTGTTCACCACGCCGGACGAGCGTGCACGGCTCGATGCACAGCGCAACCAGGCGCCAGGAACGGCCGGCATGAGCGGCACTGCCCTGGCGCCGGCAATGGACGCGGCGGCGGGCTGTCCTGCTGCGGCGCCGGGATGTCCGCCGGCCGGGTTAACGGCTGGTACAACGGCGGGGACGCAAGGCGATAGCGAGGCGGAGGCGGCCGGGCTTCGGCTGGGAGGCGTAATCCGCCGCAGTGATGGGCCGACGATGATCATCTTGAATGGCGAGGCGCAAGCGGCGCCGCCCGGCGCCGTGATGCGCGGCGCGGTCACCTTGCAGGCCGACGGACGCTCCGTGGTCCTCAAGCCAGGACAGCGCTACGATCCGGCCACTGGAGCAGTGCATGAAGACGCTCGCTAAACAGCGCGGCGCCGCGCTGCTGGCGCTGCTGCTGATCGCCACGGTGGCAATGGCGGCGGTCCTGCTCTCCGCATTCGGCGGCAGCGGCGTGGAGCGGGCGCGCGAACAGCGCACCTATACCTTGCTGGCACAGGCCAGCGAAGCGCTGGTCGGCTTTGCGGCCACCCACGGGCGCCTGCCACGTCCGACGACAGTCACCGCAGTATCCGGGCGCGAGCGAAGCGCGCCCTGCGCCAGCGAGGCCGACTGCACCGGCCTCCTGCCCTGGCTGGACCTGGGCCTGCCGGCACAAGACAACTGGGGCCATCAATTGCGATACAGCGTAACGCCTGCGTTTACCGTGGCACCGCTGGCACGGACGGCGCTGGTCGCCGGCAAACGGGTGCTGTCGCGCGACGCGAACGGCGCGCTGTTCTTCGTCGCCGGACAGGAAGCCTGCTCGCTGGCCGCGCAATGCGTACCAGCCATCGTCCTCTCGCGCGGCCGCAGCGACGCGCCAGGTAGCCAGGACGAAACCGGCAACCTGCTGGCCGAGGCCAACTTCATGCAACGTCCGCGCAGCACGGAATCGAACGCCCCGGGCGGCGCCTTCGACGACCTGCTCGTCGTCGTACCGCTGCACACCCTCTACGAAAGGATGGCGGCCGCCAAAACCCTGCCATGAAAAAGCAAACAGCCTTCACCCTGGTTGAAATGGCCATCGTGCTGGTCATCGTCGGCCTGCTGCTGGGCGGCATGCTGGCACCGCTGTCGGCGCAGATGGACCAGCGCCGCGCGGCCGACACGGCCAAGGCGCTGGAAGAGGTGCGCGACGCGCTGGCAGGATTCGCCGCCCGCAACGGCTACCTGCCCTGCCCCGCCATCTCCGCCTCGAACGGCCTGGAGGACCGCAGCGGCACCCGCTGCGGCAATGAGCGGCGCCTCGGCTTCCTGCCATGGGCAACACTGGGCTTGCCCAAGCTCGACGCCTGGCAGCACCTCTACCTATACAGCGTCACCCCGGCCTACAGCGACAGCGGCGCACTATTTCGCCTCAATACGCCACGCGACATCACCATCGCCAGCCGCGACGCGAGCGGTGCACTGGTTCCGGCCAGCGCCCAGAACGACATCCCCGCCGTGGTGCTGTCACAAGGCCGCAACGGCTTCGGCGCTTTCAGCGATGTTGGCGTGCAGGCCGCCGACATGGGCCAGGGCAATCTCGACGAAAAGGCCAACGTCCAGGCCGACGGCCGCATGTTCATCGCGCGCGACCGTGCCGACAATCCGGCCGCCGCGGGCGGCGCCTACGACGATATCGTGGTCTGGCTGTCGCCCAACATCCTGTTCAACCGAATGCTGGCAGCCCAACGGCTGCCATGACATGCAAACCAAGGAGAGCGCCATGCGACACCGCGGCTTTACCCTCGTAGAAATCGCCATTGTGCTGGTCATCATCGGCCTGCTGCTTGGGGGGGTGTTGAAAGGACAGGCCCTGATCGACAGCGCCAAGGTCAAAAGCATCATTCAGCAGGCCACAGCCCTGCAGGCGGCCGTCAACGGCTACCAGGACCGCTTCCGCGCCCTGCCGGGCGACGATATCCTCGCCACTACCCACGTTCCCGGTGCAGCCGGAAACGGCAACGGCGACGGCCAGATCACGGAGTACCAATTGGCACCCCAGCACCTGGCCATGGCGGGCCTGATTACAGGTTCCTACAACGGCACCACCGACTTCATGACCAGTGCCCAGGGCGGCGCGGTCTACATTTACAACGACGTGGTCGGCGGACGGGGCGGCAACGGCATCCGCTTCGACAACCTGCCGGACACCTTTGCGGAGCAGATTGACGCCAAGCTGGATGACGGCAAACCGGATTCCGGCAACGTGCGCGCGACTGGGCCTTATACTAATAACGGAACCATCATTACGCGCCTCGCAATCTTCTTCTGAAAGCCTATGACAGCAAACCCTGAACGGCGCCGCCTCTTCCTGATGCGCCATGGCAGCGTCACATACTTCGACCAGGCCGGCAAACCCCATCTCCCGGAGACCGTGCCCCTGAATGAAGCAGGCCGTGCCCAGGCCGCTGCCGCCGGGCGGGCCTTCGCCGCCGACGGCATCGAGTTCGACCGGGTCATCGTCTCCGGCCTGCCACGCACCGTCGAAACCGCAATGCGCGTGCTGGCGGAAACCGGCCAGCAGATCCAGCTTGAAACCTGGCCCGAACTGGCGGAAATCCGCGGCGGCAAGCTGTCCGGCATCCCCGACGACAAGCTGCGCGAAGCCTTCACCGGCGCCTTCGAAGGCGTGGTGCCGGAACAGCGCCGTTTCCTGGGCGGCGAATCGGTGGGCGAACTGATGGACCGCATCCACCCCGCCATCGCCAGACTGCTGGCCGACGCAAGCTGGGACACCGCGCTGCTGGTCCTGCACGGCGGCGTCAATCGCGCCATCCTGTCCTATGCCCTGACCGGCGGCCAGCGCCTGTTCCTCGGCAACCTGTCGCAGGCTGCCGGCTGCATCAATGCGCTGGACGTTGGCCAGGCGCGGCACGACTGGATCGTGCGCTTCTCGAACTACGCCCCGCCGGCGCCCCTGCAAAGCGCGACCCGCAGCACCACGATGGAACAGCTGTTCAACGAATATTCCAAATCGCGCTTGCTTTCCCGCCCACAAAAATAGTACGATCGTTCGGAAGGAGGCATTATGTTCGAAGAATTCATGGGCACCAAGGAAGTGTCGGAGCGCCACCGTTTCGATACCGCCGTACTGGACACATACCTGCGCCGGCACGTGGAAGGCTATCCGCAAGGCGAATTGAAAGTCGAGCAGTTCAAGGGCGGCCAGTCGAATCCCACCTTCAAGCTGTCGATCGGCGGCCAGCACTACGTGCTGCGCACCAAGCCTGCGCCGGCGGCCAAGCTGCTGCCCTCGGCCCATGCGATCGAACGCGAATTCCGCGTGATGGATGCCCTGCACAAGGCCGGCTTTCCGGCCGCGCGCCAGTACTGCCTGTGCATGGACGAAGAAGTGATCGGCCGTGCCTTCTACGTGATGCAATTCGTCGAAGGCCGCGTTCTGTGGGACCAGGCCCTGCCCGGCATGACGCCATCCGAACGCGCAGCGATCTACGACGAACTGAATCGCGTCATCGCGCAGTTGCACACCATCGACTACAGCGCCATCGGACTGGGCGATTACGGCAAGCCCGGCAACTACTTCCAGCGCCAGATCGAGCGCTGGAGCAAGCAGTACAAGGCATCGGAGACTGAAACCATCGACGCGATGGACCAGTTGATCGCCTGGCTGCCGGCCAATATCCCGCCGGGCGAGGACACCTCCATCGTGCATGGCGACTACCGTCTCGACAACATGATCTTTCATCCGACCGAGCCGCGCATCCTGGCGGTACTCGATTGGGAGCTATCCACGCTGGGCCATCCGTTTGCGGATTTCAGCTACCATTGCATGAGCTGGCACATCGAGCCGGGCAAATTCCGCGGCATCGCCGGCCTGGACCTGAAGGCGCTCGGTATTCCATCGCAGCGCGACTACATTGCGCGCTACGCCGAACGCACCGGCAAGGCCATCCGCTTGGAAGACTTCAACTTTTACCTGGCCTTCAATATGTTCCGCCTGGCCAGCATCATGCAGGGCATCATGAAGCGCTACGTGGACGGCACGGCCGCCAGCGCGCAGGCGCTGGAGTCCGGCAAACTGGCGCGCCCGATGGCGAGCATGGGTTGGGCTTACGCCCAGGGCAAGGCAATCGACTAAGGAACCGGCATGGACTTCGACTACTCCCCGCGCACCAAGGAATTGCAGGCGCGCCTGCTGGCCTTCATGGACCAGCATGTCTACCCGAACGAAAAGGCTTTCCACGAAGAGGTGGAGCGCAACGGCCGCGAGAAAGGAAACCGCTGGATTCCGACCGGGCTGATTGAACGCCTCAAGCCATTGGCGCGCGACGAGGGACTGTGGAACCTGTTCCTGCCCCGCTCCAGCCGCGCACCGGAAGGCCTGTCCAACCTCGATTACGCGCCGCTGTGCGAAATCATGGGGCGTGTGCCCTGGGCGGCGGAGGTGTTCAACTGCTCCGCGCCCGACACCGGCAATATGGAAACGCTGGAGCGCTACGGCACGGAAGAACACAAGCAACGCTGGCTGGAGCCGCTGCTGCGCGGCGAGATCCGCTCCGCCTTTGCGATGACCGAACCGGCGGTGGCATCGTCCGATGCGACCAATATCGAAACCCGCATCGAGCGCGCTGGCGAGCACTATGTGATCAATGGCCGCAAATGGTGGATTTCCGGCGCCGGCGATCCGCGCTGCCAGGTCTACATCGCGATGGGCAAGACCGATTTCGACGCGCCGCGCCATGCGCAGCAATCGATGATCCTGGTGCCGGCAGACGCGCCGGGCCTGACCGTGCTGCGCCCCTTGCCGGTATTCGGCTACGACGATGCGCCGCACGGCCACTGCGAAATGGTGTTCGAGAACGTGCGGGTACCGGCCTCGAACATCCTGCTGGGCGAAGGCCGCGGCTTCGAAATTGCCCAGGGCCGCCTGGGGCCGGGCCGCATCCACCACTGCATGCGCGCCATCGGCGTGGCCGAGCGCGCGCTGGAGCTGATGGTGCAGCGGCTGACGTCCAGGGTTGCATTTGGCAAGCGTCTATCCGACCAAGGCGTGTGGCGCGAACGCATCGCCGAATCGCGCATCAAGATCGATACGGCGCGCCTGCTCACGCTGAAGGCGGCCTATATGATGGACACGGTCGGCAACAAGGTGGCCCAGTCCGAAATCGCCATGATCAAGGTTTTGGCGCCCAACGTGGCGCAACAGGTGCTGGATTGGGCTATCCAGGCCCACGGCGCGGCCGGCGTCTCGGACGATTTCCCGCTGGCCTATCAATGGGCCGGCAACCGCACCCTGCGCCTGGCCGACGGCCCGGATGAAGTGCACCGCAACGCCATTGCCAAACTGGAAATTGCGCGCTTCTCGTCTACGACAAGCTAAGCTATCATCATCCTGCAGTCACTCTTCCGGAAGGATGTGCCGTGCAGGACAATTCCAGCAAGCCCTTGCCACCGTTGCGGTCGCAGATCACGTTGCTGGCTGCGGCCTGCGCCGCGCCAGCGCTACTGGCGGTGGCCCTGCTGCTGGTGTACTTCCAGCAGCGCGACCTGGGGCGCGCGGAATTGCAAGTCCAGCGCATTGGTCGCGCGACGGCCGCCATCGTCGACCGCCAATTGCTGGCAGCGGAAGCGGCGGCCATTACGCTGGCCAGCGGCGCCAGCGCCCGCAGCGGCGACCTGGTTGCCCTGCGCAGCCAGGCAGCCGGCGCCCTGCCGCCGGCCTTGCCCTACCACTCACACGTCGTTTTCACCGAAAACGGCGCATCGCAGCTCATCGCCGGCAATGCGCTGCCCATCGACCGCGCCGCCAACGCGGCCCGCATCAAGTTCGCACCGAATGCACGATCCGCCGTCAGCCTGCTGCGCGCCAACGGCAAGGAGCCGGCCCACCTGGCCGTCGACGTGCCGATCCAGCGCCCGGGCAAGCCGCCCGCCGCCCTCAGTGTGCTGCTGCCCGCCGATGCGCTGGACAAGGTAGCCGAGGAGATGCAGCTGCCGTCCGGCGCGGTCATCGCCGTGCTGGCGCCCAACGGGAATGTGGTGGCACGCAGCCATGACGATGGACGGGCAAGCGGCCAGCCGGCGGCCGATGCCTTGCATGGCCTGCCGCTACAGGTCGGCTACCTGCGTAGCGCTGACAGTCCATGGAGCGTGTCGGTCGCCGCGCCGGCGCCAGGCGCGCTGGTTGCCTTCGATGGCTTGTTTTTCGGACTGTCGGCCATGCTGGCGGCTCTGGTGCTGGCCGGCTTTGCCGCGGCGGCAGTGGCTGCACGCCGCATCGCCAACTCGATCGATGCCCTGCACGCGCCAGCCCAGGCGCTGGCAAGCGGCGCACCGATCGAAGCACCGCGCGTGTCGTTCCTGGAGGCACAGCAGATCGGCGACACCCTGCTGCGGCTCGACCGCGACCTGACCCGCCACCGGCAGGACCTGGAACGCGTGGTCGAGGAGCGCACGCAGCAACTGGAAAATTCCAACGCCCTGCTGGAAACCATCTACGCCACAGCGCCGGTCGGCCTGAGTTTTGTCGATACCCGCTTGCGTATCCTGATGATCAACGACTACCTGGCCTCAATGAACGGCATGGCGGTCAACGACCATATCGGCCGCCGCTTCGATGAAGTGATCGGCGACCGCGACCTGGTGGCGCAGGTGAACCAGGCCTACCGCCGGGTACTGGCCACCGGCGAGGCCGTGCCCAATGCCGAAATCACCGGCACCACCGTTTCCCGGCCCGGCCGCAATAGCCATTTCATCACCGGGTACTACCCGGTATTCGGCGCCGACGGCGCCATGGTCGGAATTACCACCGTGCTGATGGACATCACCCAGCAGAAGGAGACGGAAGCCGCACTGCGCCAGTCCAAGGCCCTGTTCAAGTCGGTGCTGGAGAACATGCCGGCCATGGTGTTCGTCAAGGATGCCCAGCACCTGCGCTTCGAACTGCTGAACCGCCAGGGCGAACTGCTGCTCGGCCGCCCGCGCGAGGACCTGCTCGGAAAGAGCGACCGCGACTTCTTCCCACCGGAGCAGGCCGCAACCTTCCAGGCATCCGACCGCAAGGTGCTGGCATCCGAGCAGGTCATGGAGATTCCCGAGGAAGCGCTGCGCATCGCGGCCGGGGAAATGCGCTACCTGACCACCCGCAAGGTGGCCCTGCGCGACGAACAGGGCATCGCGACCCACTTGCTGGGGATTTCGCTCGACATCACGGACCGCAAACGCGCCGACGAAGCATTGCAGCAAACCTCCCTGAGCCTGGCCCGCAGCACCAGCTTCCTGCACACCGTGACGGAAAACCTGCCTGGGCTGGTGGCCTACTGGGACGCGGAACTACGCTGCCATTTCGCCAATAAGTACTTCCTGGCCTGGTTCGGCAAAACGCTGGAACAGGCGATGGGAGAACCGATCGACCGCGTGCTGCCGCCAGCCTTGCTGGAGCAGATCCGGCCGCACATCAACGCCGTGCTGAACGGCAGCCCGCAGCACTTCCTGCGTGAGCTGGAACTGCCGTCGGGCGAGCCGCGCTATACGTGGATCAACTTCATTCCCGACCGGGGCGAATCGGGCGCCGTGCGCGGCTTTTATGCCCTAGGCTCGGATGTTACTGAACTTAAGCGCGGCGAATTGAAATTGCAGGAGCTGAATGAACAACTGATGCGGGCGCGCGACCGCGCGGAAGCCGCCAGCCGGGCCAAGAGCGAATTCGTGGCAAACATGAGCCACGAAATCCGCACCCCGATGAATGCCATCACCGGATTGGCACGGCTGCTGGAAGAAGCGCCGCTGGAGCGGCGCGAGCGTAGCTATGTCAGCAAGATCCAGCTCGCTACGCAAAGCCTGCTTGGCGTGGTCAACGACGTGCTGGACTTCTCCAAGATCGAGGCCGGCCAGCTCCAGCTCGAGCAGACGCGCTTCAACCTCGAACAGATGCTGGCCGGGACAGCCGTACTGATCGCCAATGGCGCCTGGGAAAAAGGCGTCGAACCGGTGTTCGACATCTCGCCCACCCTGCCACCTGACATGCTGGGCGATGCCATGCGCCTGCAGCAGGTGCTGCTCAACCTCCTGAGCAATGCGATCAAATTCACCGAACGGGGCGAAGTCGTGCTGACGGTGGGCGAGATGGCGGGCAGCGCAAATTCCCTGACGCTGGAATTCACCGTGCGCGACACCGGCATCGGCATCCCGGCCGAACAGCAGCACCATATGTTCGACGCATTTTCGCAAGGCGACAGCAGTACCAGCCGCCGCTATGGCGGCACCGGACTTGGCCTGGCCATCGCACGCCGCCTGTCGGACCTGATGGGCGGCGTCATCACCGTTGACAGCACGCTCGGCCGGGGCTCGACTTTCCGCTTCACCTGCCCGCTGCAGCGCATTGCCGGCAGCGCGCCGCAGGAGATTCCGGCCAGCCTGCGCGGGCTGGCCGTGCTGGCGGTCGACGACAATGCCACCGTGCGCCAGGTGCTGCAGCGCTGCGGCAAGTCTTTGCAATGGACCACTAGCGCGGTCTCCAATGCGCTGGAAGGCTTGCAGGCCCTGCGCGAGCGCCGCTTCGACCTGCTGCTGCTGGACAGTGCAATGCCCGCCACCGACGGCATCGCCATGCTGGTGCAAGCGCGCGACGAAAAGCTGGCGGTCCCAAAAGTCGTGATGATGGCGTCGGAACGCTCCAGCGACGATCTGCAGCAACTGGCCGACAGCCTGCAGATCGATGCCGTGCTGGCCAAGCCATTTACCCCGTCCCGCCTGCGCGACGCGGCCTTGGCTGCACTCACCGGCGCCAACCAGCCGGAGCAGCGCAGCAACCACTCCGCCCTTTCCGGCAGCTTGGCCGGCATGCACGTGCTGCTGGTGGAAGACAATGAGATCAACCAGGAGATGGCTCGCTACATCCTGCTCCACTGCGGCGCGCTGGTGGAAGTGGCGTCCAACGGCGAGATTGCGCTGGACATGCTGCGCGACGACCCGCAGCGCTTCGATGTCGTGCTGATGGACCTGCAGATGCCTGTGATGGACGGCTATCGCGCCACCGAATCGATCCGTTCCATGGGCCTGCGCAGCTTGCCCATCATCGCCATGACCGCCAATGTCATGCCGGAAGACCGTCTACGCGCCATTGAGGCTGGCGTCGACGCGCATATCGCCAAGCCGATCGACGTCGACGAAATGATCGCTACCCTGACCCGTCTCGCGCCGCTGCATCCCGAGCAGGCCACCACCGGCCAGGCCGGCCTCGCACGCGGCGAGCAGCGCAGCGACGGGCGCCCTGCCATGGTGCCCGGCATCGACCTGGAAGCCGCGCTGCGCCGCGTGGCAGGCAACTACGGCGCCTTCGCCGGCCTACTCAAGCGCTTCGAAAATTCGCAGGGCGACGCCGTGCGGGAAGTGCGCGACTGCCTGGCGCAGGACAAGCGCTATGCCGCCACGCGCGTGCTGCACCGCCTGAAAGGCGTGGCAGCCAACCTCGGCGCAACCGACGTGGCACGCCTCAGCGCGCAGGCGGAAGCCGCCGTCGCAGAGGGCCAGGACAGCTCAGCCGCCGCCCTTCTGCTGTCGCTGGAACAGGCGCTGGGGGTGGTGATCAAGGCCGCGCGCGACTTGCCGGTCCCGGTGCCGGCAGCTGGCAGCAACGCCAGGGTGTCCAACCTTCCCCTGGCCCTGGGCGACCTGCAGACGCTGCTCAGGAACAGCAATATGCGAGCGCTGGCAGCCTTCAAGGCCCTCAGCCCTGTTCTCGAGCAGCGCTGCCCCGACTTGCTGCCCGGGCTCGCAAATGCCATTGAAACGCTGGACTTCAGCAACGCCGAACAACGGCTGCAGGAAATCATGAAACGAGAGGAAACCGCATGACATGGACCGACCAGGCGCGCAATGGGCGCCTGCTGATCGTCGATGACGCCATGGAGAATATCCAGATCCTCAACCACGTGCTGGGCGAGGAGCATGAAGTATTGTTTGCCATGAATGGCGAGAAGGCGCTGGAGCTGGCGCACCAGCACCATCCCGACCTGATGCTGCTGGACGCTGTGATGCCGGGCATGGACGGCTATGAGGTCTGCGCCGCGCTGCGGGCCTCATCGGACGTGCGCGATATTCCGATCATCTTCGTCACCGCATTGACTACCCCAGAGGACGAAACGCGGGCTCTGGAAGCAGGTGCGGTCGATTTCATCACCAAGCCATTCAATGTCGCCGTGGTGCGCGCACGGGTGCGCACGCACCTTACGCTGAAGCGCCAGTCCGATGCCATGCGCGAAATGACGCTGACCGACGCCCTGACCGGGATTGCCAACCGGCGCAGCTTCAACGAAGCGATCGAGAACGAGTGGCGGCGCTGCGCCCGTTCCAGCACCCCGCTATCGGTCATCATGATCGACATCGACCACTTCAAGCTGTATAACGATGCTTACGGCCACCAGGCTGGCGACGCCTGCCTGCAGCAGGTTGCCGACACCATGCTGCAGTGCGCCGGCCGCTCGCCGGACCTGCTGGCGCGCTACGGCGGGGAGGAGTTCGTCATCCTGTTACCCCAGGTTGATGCAGCGGGCGCGGCAACGGTGGCCGAGCGCATCCTGGCAAGCGTGCGCGCCCTTGCCATCCCGCACCGCATGTCATCGGCCGGCGACACGGTGACCGTCAGCCTAGGGGTGGCCACCCTCATGCCGGACCAGGGCGCCGATCACGAAGCGCTGGTGCGCTGCGCCGACAATGCCCTTTACCGGGCCAAGAAGGATGGCCGCAACCGTTTTCGCGTCGAGGATTGCGGTCAAGGATAGCGGCGCATCAGGAACTCCGCCACGCAGGCAGGCTTTTCGCTGCCCTCGCATTTGACTGTCACTTCCCAAGCCAATTGGTGGCCGCCAGCAACCGGAGTGATGCTGCGCAGGAGCACATGGCCACGTACGCGGCTGCCGACCGGCACCGGTGCCGGGAAACGTACCTTGTCCAGGCCATAGTTTACGCCCATGCGCATGTCTTCCATCAACACCGCGTCCTGCAGCAGGCCTGGCAACAGGGCCAAGGTCAGGAAGCCGTGGGCCACCGTGCCGCCATAGGGTGATTCGGCGGCCGCGCGCACCGGGTCGGTGTGGATCCACTGTTCGTCGTTGGTCGAGGCGCCGAAAGTATTGACGCGCTCCTGCGTGATGTCGACCCAGCCGGAAACGCCGACTTCCTGCCCGATCAAGGCTTCCAGCTCAGCTACATTACGTACCAAACGCGCCATCAGGCAGCCTCCTTGAATCCCGGCTGCGCGATAAAGCGCTCCAGGTGATGATCCGCATCGCCCAGCGTGATCTCGATCATCGTCAGTCGCTTGAAATAGTGGGCGGCCGGCAGTTCGTCGGTCACGCCCATGCCGCCATGCAGCTGTACCGCTTGCTGGCCAACGAAGCGCGCGGCCTGGCCGACCCGCGCTTTGGCGGCGGAAACCACGCGGCGGCGCTCCTCATCGTCGCCCGAATCAAGCTTGACCGCAGCCAGCATCGCCATCGACCGGGCTTGTTCCAGGTGGATGAACATGTCGGCCATGCGGTGCTGCAGCGCCTGGAACTTGCCGATCGGCGCGCCGAACTGCTGGCGGGTCTTCAGGTATTCAAGGGTTGCGGCGAAGATCGCATCCATGGCGCCGACCGCCTCGGCGCAGAGCAGCGCGGCGCCATAGTCGGTGGTTGCCTCGAGCAGCGGCCAGCCTTTGCCCTGCTCGCCGAGCAGCTTGCCTGGAGCGTCCCTGAACTCCACTGTCGCGGCACGCTGGCCGTCGATCGTCCGGTAGTCGGCAACCTGCACGCCAGCCGCGTCGCACGGCACCACGTACAGCGAAATGCCGTCCGTATCGCGCTGGGCGCCAGTGCTGCGTACCGATACGATGAAGGCGCCGGCCTGGCCGCCATGCAGGACCACCGTCTTGCGGCCGGAAATGCGGCCGGCGCCGGAGCTATCCGTGGCCAGCACGTCGTTCAACGCGTGGCGCGACTGCTGCTCTCCCAGCGCGCACGCCAGTTTCAGTTCGCCGGCGGCAACACGCTCCAGCAAGCCTTCCTGGCCCCCTGCCAGTTTGAGGAACTGCGCACCGAGCACGGTGGCGAAGTACGGCTCGACCACCAAGCCCCGTCCCAGTTCCTGCATCACGACCATCATGTCGACCGCACTGCCGTTGAAACCGCCCTGCTCCTCAGGCACCGGCAGCGCCAGCATCCCCAGCTCTACC
The DNA here is from genome assembly GCF_050709955.1 of Massilia eburnea. Lineage (GTDB taxonomy): Bacteria > Pseudomonadota > Gammaproteobacteria > Burkholderiales > Burkholderiaceae_D > Rugamonas > Rugamonas eburnea_A. Next base: position 9,892 of record NZ_JBNZFX010000021.1, on the reverse strand, counting down.
AGAGTGGCCCACGCTCGGTCCGAGACGCCTGACTCCGAATGAATGATCTTCTTGCGCGCCTCAAAACTGTAATCCTTGTCGACCCAGCGGCGCAGCGCATCGGCAAATTGTTGTTGCTCATCCTTGAATGTGAAGTCCATGCCGCCTCCCTTACAGGCCCAGGATCATCTGGGTGATGATGTTTTTCTGGATCTCGTTCGAACCGCCGTAGATCGAGGTCTTGCGGAGGTTGAAGTAATAGCCCGCCAGCGGCGCAGCTTCGTCATCTCCAGCCAAGGCATGTTCGTGCTCGCCTTCCAGGTAAGCCGGATCGAACGGCAAAGCCTGCGGGCCAAGGGCTTCCACCATCAATTCAGCCAGCATCTGCTGGATTTCAGAGCCGCGCACCTTCAGCACCGAAGCCTGCGGCCCGGGCCCGTGCGCCTCCTGTTCAATGGTACGCAGGACGGTCACCTCCAGCGCCATCAGTTCAATTTCCAGATTCGCCACACGCACTGCGAACAAGGGATCTTGCAGCAAGGGCTTGCCGTTCTTTTGCTGCTGGTTTGCGATCTTCTTCAGGAACCGCAGTTCGCGCTTGGAGCGGCCCACCGCGGCAATGCCGGTGCGCTCGTGCCCGAGCAGGTATTTGGCATAGGTCCAGCCCTTGTTCTCCTTGCCGACCAGGTTCGCCACCGGCACGCGCACATTATCGAAGAAGACTTCATTCACTTCATGGTCTTCATCGAGCATGATGATCGGGCGCACGATGATGCCGGGCGTCTTCATGTCGATCAGCAGGAAGGAAATGCCCTCCTGCTTGCGCACGTTCTGGTCGGTGCGCACCAGGCAGAAGATCATGTCGGCGTGCTGGCCCAGAGTGGTCCAGGTCTTTTGCCCGTTGACGACGTAATGGTCGCCCTCGCGCACCGTCGTGGTTTTCAAGGATGCCAGGTCGGAGCCGGCCCCAGGCTCGGAATAGCCCTGGCACCACCAGTCGCTGCAATCGAGGATGCGCGGCAGGTAATAGGCTTGTTGTTCAGGGCTGCCGAAGGCCATGATGACCGGCGCCACCATATTGACGCCGAACGGCAGGATGGGCGGGGTGCCGGCAATGGCGCACTCTTCTTCCCAAATGTGGCGCTGGGTCGCATCCCAGCCGGGGCCACCGAATTCTGTCGGCCAGGCTGGCGCCACCCAGCCTTGTTTGGCGACGATCTTATGCCAGCGCACATAGTCCTCGCGCTTCAGGCGAAGATGCTTGCGAACTTTGGTTTGAAGGTCGGCCGGCAGGTTCGCTGCCAGGAAAGCGCGCACTTCGGCGCGGAAGGCCTGATCCCTGGCAGAGTAATTCAAGTCCATGCTGTCTCCATGAAGTGGTCGCGCCAGCAGAAAATAGCACGACCGTTTCAAGGAGTCTACAGCGCTTTGCGTCTCCGTGCCACAAAGCCAAGCAGGCCCAGGCCAGCCAGCAACATGGCGTACTCTCCCGGTTCCGGCACCGCGGCCACCGCGGCCATCTCGCGCCCGAAAATGGTCAGGTTCGAGAAGCCCGGATTGGACTTGTTATTGCCGGTGAACCAGTCGATATTCCAGGTGCCGCTCAGAGTCTGGCCGGCGTTGATGGTCTGGTTATCGAACAGGAATCCGCTGGCACCGTTGGCGGCCTTGAGCGAAAGGACCAGGTCCAGCGATATGTTCTGGGTTGCGCTGGTATTGGTGATGGTCCAGGTGCCGGTCTTACCGTCAGCCACATCGAAACTGAAATCCAAGGCGCTGTTCTGGCCGAAGCCCGCACCAGATCCGCCTTCCTGCTTGCCCAGCAAGGTCCAGGCACCGCTGCCATAACTATCGAAGGCAGTACCGAAGCCACTAGTGTTGCCGGCCATGCCCGCCTGCGGATTCCAGCCGGAGGTGAAGACGAAGGCGTCGGCGCTTTGAGCATCGAGCGTGGCGTCGTCTGCAGAGGTATTACCGATGGTTGTAGCGCCAAAGGCGCTTGCCGCCAGGAGCATGCTGCTGGCGGCCAATGCAAACTTCTTTGCAATTGGTTCCATTCCGATTCCCCTTATTGTGAAGTTAAGACTGCCGCTTCACTGTAGCGGCTTAGCGGCCTCGACGGCGTCCATTACCTTTCCGAAATACAGTCACTCGCTAGGCCATACAAAAGAAACGCCGCAGATGGCCTATCCGCGGCGTAAATAAGGGGTATATAACTAGATTTTTCTCAGCAGCAAAGCTGCCGGGCCGGCAGTGTGCCGACACTTTCATATTATCAATTTCTACAACTCATTACTCAATTTCTGCATTTCGTCGCATTCCAGCCATATGCCTGGGCGATGGCCGATAGGATGCTCCCATCCCATTTTGCATGCACAACAAGGACATAACCATGCGCACCAAGCTTCCCCTCGCAGCCCTGCTCTCCCTCAGCCTTGCCGGCTGCGTCGTCGTGCTGAATGACAGCAGCGACTACGTCAAAGGAAACGGGACCACAGTCACGGAAACCCGCAGCATCACCAATGCTAGCGCTTTGCGCGTAGAGAACCGGCATCGGGTTTCCATGGACGTCGAAGTGAGGGTTGGCGGCGCACCGTCGCTGGTGATCGAGGGCGACAACAACCTGGTGCCGTTGGTGCATACCGAAGTGCGCGGCGATACCCTGCGCGTGTGGACCGAAGAGCGCATGGACAGCAACAAGCCGATTCACGTGCGCTACACCGTGCCGCGGCTGGATAACCTTGAATCGAGCGGATCTGTGCGCACCGAAGTGCAAGGCCTGGCAGGAGGTCCGCTGCGCGTTTCCCACACCGGATCGGGCTACCTCGAACTGCGTGGACAGGTTGACCGGCTGGATATGCATCACACCGGATCAGGCCAGCTATACGCCGATGCTCTCGATAGCAAATCTGCTGTAGTCGACATGGTCGGCTCAGGACGCGTGAACATCGGCTCGGTGCGCGGCGAATCGCTGCGCGTATCGTCCTCGGGTTCCGGCAGCTTCTACGCGCGAGGCATCGTGCACACGCTCGACGTGCAGGTGCAAGGCTCGGGCAGCGCACAGTTGAACGACCTGCGCGCCGACGAAGCCAATATCACCAGCAACGGCTCCGGCGGCGTACAAGCCTGGGTGCAGCACAAAGTCGAAGCCCGCGCCAACGGCTCGGCCGCATCGCCGTCACCGGCAACCCATCCCAGCGCAGCCTGTACGGCCGCAACACGTCGATTCAATAATAAAAGTCGGGGTCAGCTCCGGCAATCGGACATAAATTTCGCAAAGCGAAATTTATGTCCGATTGCCGGAGCTGACCCCGACTTTCAACATGCACTGAACATGGCGAAACTGGCGGCCAGCCATTCTGCTACGGCCTTGATGCGGCCGATGCCGATGGCGTCGCGATGGCTGAGCAGCCATACTTCGCGCGTGACCTCTACTCCACCCAGCCGTACCAGGCCGGGCATGCTCTCCATCATGCAAGGCAGCAGCGCCAGGCCAACTCCGGCGCGGCAGACTTGCACCATGCTGCCCAGGCCGTTCACCCGCAGTGTCACCTGGCTGCGCGGCACCACGCGGTCCAGCCAACGCGTCTCAGGCAGGCGGGCCAGTGTGGCGTCGTAGCCAATCCATGGCTGCGCGCTCCAGTTAGCGCTATCCAGGCCAGCGTATTGCGGCGCGCCGAAAACTGCCATCGGCAATTCTCCAAGACGCCGCATGATCAGCGCTGCGTCTTCCACCGGCCGTGCAAGGCGTAGCGCGAAGTCGGTCTCGCCGCGCGCAAAAGAGACATTGCTGTTATCGGCGAGCAGATGCAGTTCGAGCCCCGGATGCTGCGCGCGCAGGGCCGTCACATGCCCGGCCAGCCAGAAATCGAACAGAAAGTCGATGGCACTGATGCGCACTACGCCTGCCGCTGCCTGTGATTCGCGCGATGAGGCCAGCAGCATCGCCTGCACATTGCCCGAGACCGTGTGACCGTATTCGACGAATGTCCGGCCGGCTGCCGTCAACTGGTAGCCAGTGGTATCGCGCAGGAATAGCCGCAGGTCCAGTTCCTTTTCGGCCGCGGCGACACGCCGGCTGATGGTCGAGGCGTCCACCCCAAGCTCGCGCGCAGCAGCACTCATGCTGCCGCAACGAGCCAGGGCCAGGATCAAGGGTATGTCATTCCAGTCGAAGGAGTTCACATTGTTCCTATCCATGCAGAACTGCAAAACGGCTTTGCAGGCTTGTCCGTTCCCTTATGCGCCAGGGCTGTCTACCATGGCTTTCATCACCTGCCACTCTCACGAAAAGGATATGCCATGACACTCTCCATCCAGGTCGCTGACGGAAACTTTAACTGCCATGTCGCTCGCCCAACCACGCCGGGCCCGCACCCGGTCGTCGTCGTGCTGCAGGAAATCTTCGGCGTCAATGCCGGCATTCGCAGCATTGCCAGCGACTACGCAGCCAAAGGCTTCATCGCAGTTTGCCCGGACCTGTTCTGGCGCGCCGAACCTGGCCTGGATATGTCGGAAGCCAAGGAAGGCGATTGGGCCAAGGGCTTCGCCCTCTACAGCGCATATGACCGGGATAAGGGAGTGCAGGATATCGCCGCTACCGTTGCCGCCGCCCGCACCATGCCGGGCACGAACGGAAAAGTCGGCGTGACCGGCTATTGCCTCGGCGGCCTGCTGACCTTTCTTGCCGCGGCCCGTAGCGACGCCGATGCCTTTGTAGCGTATTACGGCGGCGGTACCGACCAGTATGTCGACGAGGCAGCGAACATCAAGCGTCCGATGATCTATCACCAGGCCAACGAGGACGAATACATCGACAAGGCAGCGCAAGCCAAAATCAACGCGGCGTTGTCCGCCAATCCGAACGTCCAGGTATTCAACTATCCCGGTCGCAACCATGCATTCGCGCGCCCTGGCGGCAACCATTTCCATGCCGGCGACGCTGCACTGGCCAATGGCCGCACCGACGCTTTCTTTACACAGCAACTTGCAATGTAACATACCCTGAAAGGACTACAGCCATGAACAACTTCGATTCATCACGCCGTTCCGCCCTGGTTGGCAGCGCAAGCCTTGCCGCTGTCGCCGTTGCTGCCGCACTGCCCGCCGCCAGTGCCAATGCCGCTCCGGGTGGCAGCATGAAAAAGACCGCGGCCTTTATCACCACCCGCGACGGCGTGGACATCTATTACAAGGATTGGGGTCCGCGCAACGGCCAGCCGATCGTGTTCAGCCATGGTTGGCCACTGAGTTCGGATAGCTGGGAATCGCAGATGTTCTACCTGGCTGGCCAAGGTTTCCGTGTGATCGCGCATGACCGCCGTGGGCATGGCCGTTCCAGCCAGCCATGGGAAGGCAACGATATGGACCACTATGCCGACGACCTGGCCCAGGTAATCGAGGCGCTGGACCTGAAGAACGCGGTGCTGATCGGTTTCTCCACCGGTGGCGGCGAGGTGGCGCGTTACGTGGGCCGCCACGGCACCAAGCGCGTGGCCAAGCTGGCACTGGTATCGGCAGTACCGCCATTGATGCTGAAGACCGCCGACAATCCGGGCGGCTTGCCGCTGGAAGTCTTCGACGGCATTCGCGCCGGCTCGATCAAGGACCGCTCGCAGCTCTACCTCGATATCGCTTCAGGCCCGTTCTACGGCTACAACCGGCCGGGTGCCAAGCCATCGCAGGGCATCATCAATGCATGGTGGATGCAGGGCATGATGGGCGGCCACAAGAATACCTACGATTCGATCAAGGCGTTTTCTGAAACGGATTTCCGTGCCGACCTGGCAAAGTTCGACAAGCCGACACTGGTCATCCATGGCGACGACGACCAGATCGTTCCGATCGATGCGGCCGGCCGGGCCTCGGCGCGCATCGTCAAGCACGCGAAGCTGCTGGTCTATCCGGGCGCCCCGCACGGCTTGACTGATACGCACAAGGACAAGGTGAACGCCGACCTGCTGGCCTTCATCAAGTCCTGAGCGTCAGCAGGCCATCAGTTGATCGTCAGCGCGAGGTCGCGGCCGGCTGCGGCGGTATTGCCGGCGTAGTCCGCCGCGTAAATCCGCAGCGTGTAGTCGCCCGGGGCGAGTTCGCTGACCTTCCAGCGGCCGGGCGTGACCTCGCCCTGCGACAGGTGGCTTAGCAGCGAATAGGTGAAGCGCGTGGACTTGCTGCCGTAGACGGTGATGCCGCTGTCGGCGGAGTACACGACCTTCACTGCCTCGCGCTGTTTCGGAAGCTGGTCGTAAGTCTGCATGATGCGCGGCTGTTCGTAGCCCGCCACCGGGGTGCCGTCAGCCTGCAGCAACTGGTAGCCCAGTTCGTACAGGCCAAGGCGGCGCCGTGCCAGGTTGCCGTCCATTTTGTCAAAAGCGTCGACCACCACATTCACTTCTCCCAACTCGCGCGACACTTCCAGGCGCTTGCCCTTCTTGCCCGGCAGGCGCTTATCGTTGGCGTCGTACAGGGCGATGCCCTGGATCACCGGCGCAATGGTATCGCGCAGGCCGGGGAACGGCAGCGCCAGCGGGTTGACCACGCGGCCGCGGTCGTACAGGTTAAGGTGGACGTGGGCCATCTGGTTCACCACGCCCAGTTGTTCGCCGACATAGAAGCGCGTGCCGCGGCGCACGCGCACGCGTTCCGGTTTGCCTTTATCGTTCAGCAGGAGCTGGAATCGGTCGTCCAGCGCGCGGTTCTCTTGTCGCGGCCAACCTTCATGTGGATGTAGCTCGTTGTGCCGAGGTTGATGCCTTCGCCGAGCGAGGCAAATGCCCAGTTGGGGAGCGGGTCGCTGACCTTGGCCTTTTCGACCACGTGCACCGAGCTTCCGACATCGGCCTGCACGTCGAGGCCTGCGTGGAAGTGGTGGCGGCTGTCGCCGTCGTAGCTGCCCCTCACCTCGCCCATCAAGCCTACCACTTCATGCGGCTGGTTTTGCGGCAGGACGGGCCAGGGCATCGGTCCCTGGGTGCGCTGGGTCATGATGTCGCTGGCCGCCGCCTCTGGCGCGGGAGCCGGTTCCGGCACCTGCTCCCCGGCATGCGCAGTGGCGATCAGGTGCGAGGTGGCTTGGGCTGCCGGGGCGGCAGGTGCCGCTGGCCTGGCCATGGCTGGGGCCTGGCTTGCACCGGCAGGCACGACGCGGTGCAGGCGTTGTGCCGGTCCATCGGTGAGCAGCAGGGTTCCATTCGGGGCCAGAGCCAGGCTGCGCGGGCCATAGACCTGGATACTGCCGTCGAGGCCAGTGGCAGGATCAGCCGGCCGCACCGCGTCGGGCATTCCGGCCAGGCTGCCATCCGGCGCAAGTTGCAACAGGCGGCCGCGCGACGAGGCAGCGATATAGACAAAGCCATCATGGGTCACTGCCAGCGCCATCGGGCGGCGCAGCAGCGGCTCTTTTTCCAATTCCGGCGCCACCGCAATGGTCAGTACCGAGCCATCCGGATTGATGCGGCGCACCGCATCGTTGCTGGTGTCGGCGATGTAGATGCCGTCTTTGCCGACCGCGATGCCGCAGGGAGTGTCGAATTGCGCCGCCTCGCCGATGCCGTCCACGAAACCAGGAAGCCCGCTGCCGGCCAGGGTGGTCACGCTGCCGTCGGGAGCAATCTTGCGGATGCGGTCGTTGTAGGTATCGGCAACGTACACCACGCCTTCCTCATCGACCGCCACGCCGACCGGTCCGTTGAACTGCGCCTGCGCGCCCTGCCCGTCCGCAAAACCGGCCACGCCGCTGCCGGCCAGTGTCGACACCGTTCCGTCCGTGGCGATCTTGCGGATCGCGTGGTTGCCCGTATCGGCGACATAGACATTACCCTGCTTATCGAGAGCGATGCCGGAAGGCGTGTTGAAGGCAGCGGCGGCACCGATACCTTCACGATTCCCCTCGAGCCCTCCCGCCAGCACGCGTACGTGGCCATCCGGCGCCAGCACCGACACGGTATTCGTCTCGCCGCCATCGGAGAAATAGACATTGCCCTGCTTGTCGACCGCAACGCCGTAGGGATCGGCCAGCCCTGCGTCCAGCACGGTTTCCAAGCGCGCCGCCCAGGCCCGTTCGGTCGGCGCCGGTCCGCGCTTGATCAGCTCCGGCAAGCGGGCCACGACCTTGGTCGCCGGCGACGGATAGTAGAAATAGCCACCCGCACCGGCAATCGCCAGCACCGCAGCCCCAATAAAAGTCAGTTTGATAGAGGTATGCACAGGCAGGATTCTACCGTCCAACAGCCGCGGCTGCGGGCGAGAACCCTTTTTATTGCATTCCAGGCCAGAAAAATCGCTGCCTGTCACATAGTCGGATTCAATAGAAACACGATGCTCTACATTTGAGACACCTCACAACCTTACCTGGAGACTTATCGATGCGGACCACCATCTGCTGTGCCTATTCCGCTGCGGCCATGGCGTTGATCACTTGCAGCGCCCAAGCGGGCGACCTGGACGCCCAACTTGCCGCGGCCCTGAAAGATCGCAGCATCCCGGCAATGGCCGTGCTGGTCATTCGCGACGGCAAAGTTGAAGATCAGGCGGTGCGCGGCGTGCGTGCCGCCGGCAGTCCCGCCCGCGCGCAATTGTCCGACCATTGGCATATCGGCTCAGACGCCAAGGCGATGACCGCAACGCTGATCGCGCGCCTGGTCGAGGCGGGAAAACTGTCCTGGGAGGCGCCACTCAAGGACATGCTCCCGGACACCGCGATGCGGACCGAATACCAGTCCGTCACGCTGGCCGACCTGCTCTCGCACCGCGCCGGCCTGCCGCCGAACAGTGACGAGAAGCGCATCGAAGCCACGCGCAAGGACCGGCGCGCGCTGCCGGTGCTGCGCATGGAATACGTTCAGCGCGCACTCAATGAAGCGCCGGTGGGCCCGGTTCGCGCAGACTCGCAATACTCCAACAGCGGCTATATCATCGCCGCCGTGGTTGCAGAGCGCGCCACCGGCCAGAGCTTTGAAAGCCTCATGCAGGAACAGGTGTTCGCTCCGCTCGGCATGCAGGTCGACACCGGGCCCTCACGCCATGGCCAGGCGCTCGGTCACAAGGGCGGCAAGCCGCTGACTGGATTGGCCGCCGATATCCCGCCCTTCTTTGCCCCTGCCGGCGCGACCATGAAAATGAGTTTGGCAGATTGGTCGAAGTTCGTGCTCGACCAGATGGCGGGCGAACGGGGTGCAGGCAAACTGCTTTCGCAGCAGGGCTATCGATTCCTCCATGCGCCCCAGGGGGAGTCCGGCGCGGCCCTTGGCTGGGGCGTGAAAAGCAACTGGCCGGCTCACGCACCGATGCGCCTGCTGATGCACGCCGGCTCCAACGGTTACTGGAATGCCCTGGTGGCTTTGGCACCGGACACCCAGAGCGGCGTGCTGGTGGTCGCCAATGCCGGCGAGGGGACCGGCGCCGAGCAGCAGGAAACCCGGCTCGTCATGGGCCTGATGTCCGGCATGGCCAAGCCCCGGTAGGCACTTGCCGCCGGACATTGGCGAAAAGTCAAAAAAAAGCCCGCTCTGGGAGCGGGCTGAAGTCTATTTCCTTGGAGGAGAATAGAGGAGACAGGTGCAAGTATGCTGCGGCGCGGTATATCTGTCTACTTTATTGTAGTAATACTAGATATAACCAACCGCAATATCACTTGTCGTTCACGTAAGGCAGCACACGGCTGGCGAGACGGGTGTCGGTGCGCAGCACGCTCACTTCGTCGGCCAGGATATGCACTGCCTCGTTCAGCAGTACGTCTTTGGCATTCTTGGCGGCCTTCTCGGCATCCAGTTCCGCCGACAGGGAACGCTCATCCGCCTGCAAGCCATCGTCGGTACGGATCGCGCCGCGCACCTGGTTGGCCTGGCGCTGGGCGGCGCGCGGGTTGGCAGGTTTGGCGGCAATCGCCTTGTTCAACGCGTCTTTCGGGTCC